>JBJEIY010000001.1:0-4327 GCA_051877515.1 Lachnospiraceae bacterium
AAGCAAGCAAGCAAGCAAGCAAGCAAGCAAGCAAGCAAGCAAGCAAGCAAGCAAGGGATTCTAATCTAGAGTTATATCGTATTATTGTAATGCTGCTGATCGTTGCGCATCATTATGTAGTAAATTCTGGTGTTACAGAGTTTATGGAATTTGAGCCTCTGAAATCAAAATCTATTTTTCTATATTTATTTGGTGCGTGGGGAAAGACAGGAATCAACTGCTTTATGCTTATTACAGGATACTTTATGTGTACTAGCAGTATTAGCGTTAAAAAGTTTTTGAAAATATTGCTCCATGTAAAGTTTTACTCCACTGTCATTTATGTTATCTTTGTGTTGACCGGATATGAATCGGTATCTGTAATGGGAATTGTGAATGCTATTATTCCTGTAAGAAGCATTGGAACTAATTTTACCAACTGTTTTGAAATGTTTTATCTTCTTATTCCATTATTGAACATACTAATTAAGAATATGAATAAGCGGCAACATGAATATTTGTTAATGGTGGCTGGCTTTATTTACATTTTTTTAGGTACTTTTCGTCAGGTTACAATGAACTATGTCTCTTGGTTTATCGTTTTGTATTTTATTGCTTCCTATATTAGGCTTTATCCTAGAAAAATATATGAAAATACAAAGCTTTGGGGAATTACGACAGTGGGTCTTTTGGTTACGGCATCTCTATCTGTAATCCTTGGATTATGGACGGGAAAATGGACTTATTTCTTTGTATCTGATTCAAATACAGTTCTTGCGGTTTGCTTGGGTATTTGCTCATTCTTGCTATTCAGGAACCTTAAAATGGGATATTGCAAGGTAATCAATAATATTGCTGCATCAACTTTTGGGGTTCTGCAAATTCATGCCAATTCAGATACGATGAGAAAATGGCTTTGGGGAACTCTTTTAAATGTAAAAGGAGTATTTGCAAATGATTTTGGATATGTTTGTGTGCATGCTGTTCTGTCTGTGATATTAATTTTCGCTGTTTGCATTTTGATAGACAAATTTAGAATTAGAATTGTAGAAAAGCCTGTGTTTTCATATTTGGATAGATTCCAGTTAGTAAATAAAAGAATCGAATAATGTGTCTTTGGAAAAATGAAAGGAGGCCTGGGTAATCATGGATCTTAATAAAACTGGCAAGACGATAGCAAAATTGAGAAGATCTGCTGGTTTTACTCAGGCTTCCTTGGCTGAAAAGCTAGGAATCAGCGATAAGGCTGTTTCAAAGTGGGAAAGAGGTATTGCCTGCCCGGATGTGTCTTTGTGGAACAAGCTTTCAATTCTGCTGGATACGGACATCGAAAGCCTGATATATGGACATGACGGGAAAAATGAGTGGAAGGGTGTACTGGTTCTTGATGAGAGGATTTCGTGCGATACCCTTATTTTCAACAAAACCCTTATTCACTATTTACTATCACAGTTTCTCTTGGTTGGAATCAATGATATCACAATAATAGGTGAATGCACTCCACCTTCATTGCCAGGAGTGCTAATTAACGTCATTGACAGTACTTCAAAGGTAAACCACTGGTTTACAAATCCGACGTTTCTAATCTGCGGTAACAGTTTTCTGTATGGGCCAAATTTGACGAAGCATTTTAAGCGAGCGATGTCCCGCACCGATATGATCACAATCATTTCTTCAATGAGGAGAAAAGGTGATTATCCGATCGAAGTTGATGAAAATCGAATGGCTAAATTGACAAATAAGCTTGGTCCCAATCAGTATTACGCTGAACCGTTTGTTTTTATCCCTGCTAATTGTGGTTATTCAAAATATGCAGGATTTAAGAAGTTGCTTGAATCAAATAAATACAATGCGGAAACCATGGTTCGCGGAATGATGTCATTTAATATAACTTCCTATGAAAAAGCTTTTCTGCTTTCTGAGTTTGTTAAGATGATGGAAGCATTAACTGGTGAGCGTATCGGTTGTGTCGAAGAAATCTTGCTCCGACGTGGTATGGCAGAATATGATGCTATAGCTAGTGTGTGCGATGATGACACGAGACGATATCTGGAAGACCTGTTCCAATAGAAGGGCATTCCTGCTGGTGCAAAAGAATAACTAAACCATTGGTGGGTGGTATTGTATTAAAAAGTAAGTATCATTAAACATGTAAATGGATAAGTTCTTTAGAAGAACAATACTCAGAAAGAGGTGTGTTTTAATGATACATACGAAAGGAATGGAACGCCTTTCCATTGATAAAATATTTGCTTTCTTGGAAAAAGTAGATAACACTTTTCCGGTTGCACTTTCTGAAAAGACAGAATTAAAGCAATTTGCTTTGAAGTTATACAGTAATGCAACCCTGTGCACCATTGAAGAAGAAAATCACATTGTGGCAATGGTCGCTGGTTATACGGAAAACACCATAAATAACGTTGCATTTATTACCCTGGTTGCTACATTACCAGAACATAGGGGCAAAGGATACGCCAAACAGCTGGTGTTGGAGTTTATTGATAGGGCGAAATCCAAGCGACTGAAAGCGGTGCATCTATATGCTGTTAGAAGTAATACTGCGGCTATGGAAATGTACAATCATCTTGGGTTTGTTGAATGGCACTTGGAAAATGAGAAAAGGCCTGAGGATGTCCATCTAATCTATTACTTGAAACATAAAACAGCGTTGGTTACAGCAATTGGTTCGTACGCTGCTGATATTGTTATTAAAAAACTAAAGACTCTGGGCTTTAGGGTGATTGGAACCGATATATATGCAAGAGAGTGGATTGCCGATGCTTATAATGTCAGTGAGTTTTACCAGGTTCCTAAAGTCGCAGATAAAGATGAGTTCTTCAAAGCAATAGATTTCATATGCAATGAAGAGAATATTACGCATATTATTCCCTCTACTGATATTGAAGTCGATTTCTTCAATGAGTATAGAAGCTATTTTGAAGAAAAGAATATAACGATTTGCATTTCATCAAAAGAAACATTGACGATATGCAGAAACAAAAAAACACAGCAGGAATTCATTGATCAGTATGTGCCTTCGGTGAACTCGATCCCAACCATAAAGGTTGAAAAAGATATGGCTGCTCCTTTTGAGTACCCTATGGTTTGTAAACCTTATGATGGCAGAAGCAGCCAGGGCCTTCGTTATGTATATACGGAGGAAGATTGGGAAGCGGTGAAGACCTGTGCAGGATCAGAAAAATATATTGTTCAGCCTAAGATTAAAGGAAGAATTGTGACTGTCGATGTGGTTCGACAGAAAGATGGCAAAGCTACTGTCGCGATACCAAGAGTGGAACTATTAAGGACGCTGAACGGTGCGGGGTTATCAGTAAAGGTATACCCAGACGATACCCTGACATCTATGTGCATAGACCTTGCAAACGCATTAAACATCATTGGATGTGTGAACTTTGAATTTATAAAAGACGAGGACGGGAAATACCACTATATCGAGTGTAATCCAAGGTTCTCAGGTGGTGTGGAGTTTACCTGTATTGCTGGGTATGACTGTATTGGAAATCATATCCGGGCATTTGAAAACAAAGAGATCGACAAATTCGATCTAAACAGAGAAATCTACATCGCAAGAAAATACGAAGAATATGTAACGAGGGTAGAATGATATGAATTACGTTGGAAAGAAATTATTGGTACTTGGAGGCGCTGGTCCACATACCAAAGTTGTAGAATCAGCGCATGAGATGGGGATTCAGACCATTGTCGCAGACTACCTTCCGGATTCTCCTGCGAAAGCAATTGCAGATGTCGCTTTGATGAATAATATCTATGATATTGATGAGCTGGTACAGTATGGAAAAGAAAACAAAATCGATGGTGTGTTAGGGTTTTCTCTTGACCCAACACAGAAACCTGCGCATCAAATTGCTGTGAATTTAGGACTCCCTGTTTTTGGCGATGATTTTCAGGTCATGTCTTTGACTGATAAAGGATACTTCAAGGCTTTATGCAAAAAAGCAGGAGTTGATACGATCCAGGAGTTTTCGATTGATAACCTTGATGAAGTTGAATATCCATGTCTTGTGAAACCCGGTGAAAGCAGAGGTTCAAGAGGGATTACCGTATGTGAGAATAGACAGGAATTGGACGCAGCCATTGCGTTTGCGCTAGAGAGCTCCAGCAATGGAAAATGTATTATTGAAAAATACATGGCTGATAACCAGGATCTCATGTAAGCAGTCAAGTAAAATAAGCCAAAATCCGCCAGAAAGTATACCACTTATGGGTGTCCGGGAAGGGACTTCTCGCCACAAAGTATACCAGTCTTATATGGTTAGCCTGTAATCGACCGGTGGTGCTCCAGGCGGTAGCTGTTGCCGGTCATGTT
>JBJEIY010000002.1:0-178182 GCA_051877515.1 Lachnospiraceae bacterium
TCATGAAGTTCAACATCAATTCAAGGGGTTTACACAAAATAGTTTACACTCTCGAAAACTATGGTTCATTAAACATCAAACACAACGAGGCCGCAATGCAGTCTCAACCGTTAACAAAGGGAGAACAGCTCTGCTGCTCTCCCTTTTCATTTTTCCAACTTATATTCCGTTCACACTATTTTCATTGTTTGTTCGGCAAATTACGTTTTATCGAAAAATTGTCTGTGCTACAATGCAGTAAAACAGATAAATGAGGTTTTAAATATGACGTTAATCCTATGCGTAGACAACAGTGGCGGGGTGAGTTTTTTCAATAAACGCCTTAGTAAAGACCGCAGGGTGGAGGCTGACATGAAAGAAATGGTCGGCTCCTCAAATCTGTATGCCCATCCCTATTCCCAAAGCTTCTTTTTGGAACCGGGACCGGGTTTTATCTTTGACACTGCCTACAGAGAAAAAGCATCCGATGAAGATTATGTTTTCTATGAGATTGGGGATATAGAGCAAAAGCGGTTTGACACAGTCATTGTATACTGTTGGAACCGGAATTACCCCAGAGAAAGTATTTTTCAAATTGATCACGGATTTCAACTGGTCAGTGAAGAAATCTTCCCCGGATATTCCCATGAAAAGATAACAAAAAAGATTTATAAACGATAGATAAGGAGAACGATGATGAACGAGAAAAAATACAGAGCTGGTCTGAAACGGGGACTCATGATCCTGCTGGCTTCCATTTTGCTGGCCACCGGATCCTCTGCCAGCCTTCCGGTGCAGGAACCGGTTACTCAGGTCTATGCACAGACCTCTATTCCTTCTTACAGTGGAAAAATCTATACTGTCCTTAACAAGAATGTTCCAAATTTCACATCGGCCCAGAAAAAAAGCACCGAGGCCTTTGAAACCTACAGTAAGCTGGACAGTCTCGGCCGCTGCGGGGCAGCTTTTGCTAACATCTGTGAAGAACTCATGCCCACAGAAGATCGGGAAAGCATCAGTTCCGTTCATCCCACCGGTTGGCACTCCAACATGGGCTGGGAGCGTTGCCATCTTATCGGCTTCCAGCTGGCAGGTGAAAATGCCAATGAGAAAAACCTGATCACCGGCACCAATGACTTTAACGTTTCCGGCATGCTACCCTTTGAGAACATGGTAGCTGACTATGTACTGGAAACCGGAAATCATGTACTGTACCGTGTGACACCTTTATTCAAGGATAAGGAACTGGTGGCCAGAGGTGTGGAAATGGAGGCCTACTCCGTAGAAGATAACGGCGAAGGCATCTGTTTTCATGTATTCGTACATAACGTGCAGGACGGTGTGACCATCAACTATAAGACCGGTGTTGTCTCCACCCCTGCAACCTCCCAGAAGATCCGTGTTTCCGTCAGTTCCAAGACCTACAAGGCTTCTGCCTTATCGTCCGCAAAGAAAACCTTCTCTCTGGGTGTAAAAACCTCCTCCGGAAAATTTACCTGCAGTAAATCTTCCGGCAGTAGCTGTTTAAGTGTTTCTTCCTCCGGAAAGGTCACTGTGAAAAAAGGTACCAAGAAGGGGACCTATACCATAAAAGTAAAAATCGTGGCCCCAAAGACCACGAAGTATAAGAAAACCCAGGCTACCAAAACCATTAAAGTAAAGGTCACCGGCAGTTCCTCCGGTTCTTCCGGCTCCGGTACCGTATACTGGGTACCCAACGGCGAAGTTTACCATACCAACCGAAACTGCTCTTACTTAAGCCGTTCCAAGACCGTTTTGTCCGGCACCATTGCAGAAAGCGGAAAGCCAAGGAAATGCAGCCGGTGCCCGTAACTTAAAAGGACTAAAATGACGATACCGGGATCCCGGCATCGTCATTTTTTGCGCCAACACCGGTTTCACTTTCCGGTTGCTTTCTGCATAATATATATAAATTACCGATAAGAGATCCCTTATGGAAAACTGTTCAAATCTATTTTATCTTTCCACAATTGCATGTAAACTTAGCCAGTGTCTGTCTGAGAAAGAACTTGCCGTACTCTCTGCCGACCTTGTTACCCTGAGTGATATGCTGGCCAATCTTCTTGCTCATCAGGAACTGTGCGCCGGTGAGGAAGAAATCGAATCCAATTCATAAAGACGATAGATTTTTCTGTATAGTCTTCCGGCAAACAGGATTCTGAAAAAACCTTGTTCAACAGGCGTCAGTTCATTTACCAGGCGCTCCGGTGTAAAGGAATGCTCCTTTTTGAGTCTCATGTTCGTATCAGTCAGTAGACTCTGTATATCATCCATACCATAGAATCTGGTGACGCCTACACCATTCACCGGATTCTTATACTTTGATGCTTTTGCACCAAATTCAGTATATACATCTATCAGAATGTGAAGCCGGGAATACTTCTTCTCCAATGTCCGAAACATATGTCTTACCTGCTCGTTTGTCAGATACATACTGATACCTTCCAAAATAACAATTGCCACTTCACTGTCAGGAAGCCCCTCTATTTCTTCAACCTTTGAAGCATCTACTGCCATCATATGGTATGTGCTGTTTTCCTCGTAGTATTTTTTCCGTAGCAAAAGAACCTCAGGAAAGTCCGCATCTATCCAATTCCTGTACGGCTCCTTTACCCGCAGGCATCTGCTGTCCAGACCACATCCCACATGCAGGACAAGGGCGTCCTTATTCATTCGAAGCATTGCTTCGGTCCAGTCATCAAACACCCTGGCCCGCATTGCCATATTATAGGCAAGCCATTTCGATCTGGATTTGCCGTGAATCGGAAAAGACTCCGCCTCCCAGATTTTTTCAGCCATTGGATCGTTTAGAATAATGCCCTTTTTGCTGACCTGTGATTTCCCATACAGGGGGATATACAAGGTTTTATTCACTTCGTTCATGAAGTTCCCTCCATAAATGCAAATTCATTCAACCCTTCAAACGGGAATTCAAATATCCAACTCAAAAATCAAATCCATATCTTTGATTTTCCCATAATCAGATATATTAGTGGGAATATATCCTACATATCGATAACCTCTTCTTGCATAATCATCAATGATCTGTCTGTGTTCTTCTGATTTTGCACCAACAAATTTACTTATATGTACCGAAACATATTCGTACCCTTTCACTTCTAAATTACCTCCATAAATCTCGAGTTATACTATCTTTTGCCGCAAATCCCTTGAATCCCCGGCACTTTCCATCATCGTCTCGGGGCGATTGACCTATGAATCTTTACTATCCCCGTCCTACACTCTCAAGATATGATTCAATAACTTGTACAAATTCATCTGCTTTCTCATACTGTTCCGTAGCATCTTTTTGGGAAACAATATAAAAATCTTCGTAGTCCGCCTGATTTTTCACCTGAAATACCTGACTCAGATACTTTGAGTAACATGTATCAAACTTACCCGCCTTCACATACTCTTTTTGAAAATATATTATCACTCCGGCATGCTTTGATTAGTCAACCCCATCCAATGCCAATATAGCACGCACTGCCGAAAACATTGCATAATATGAACATCCTATGGAATCCTTATAATTTCCATTTTCCAATAGCAGTTTTGAAGAATCTAACTTCTCCCTTGCTCCTTCCAGTCTATACCGCATCAACTCTTTTTTATTATCAAGCAACTACATTTACCCCCTCATTTGCAATATTTCTATAATATGGCAAGTCTTCTCTGTACTTCTCAAATTCCTCATATGGAATTACAGCCGGAGACAACACCATCTCGTATTCCAATTCCAAATCACAGGTTCGATCCCATACAATTTTTAATTGTTCCTGTAGTTTTACCCTATCTCCATTCACTAGCGCAACAATATCAAGATCCGAATCTTCCGAAAAATCACCACGGTCATAGGAACCATACAATATAACACGCACTAATTCTTCTCCATAAACGGATCTATATATTTCACTAATTTCCTTTACTACTGTATCCAACTGGCTCTGAGTACACATAAATAAACCTCCCTTCCGGATATCTTTCTTTATTTGTTAGCTGATCAACAAAATCGGAATAATTTCAACCGCTGCTTTTCTTAGACTGGTCATATAAACCAGATCCAATCCATTAAACGATTCTCGTCTACTTCCTCTTCAGAATAACCGTCTTGTTCGCATGGAAGCAATGTCTCTTTTATATGATACCATCTATAGTCAATTGTTTTCTACTAGAAAACAAGCTTCCTATCTCAACTACTTCTTACCTTATATTCATCCTGGATATTTTTTATTTAGAATTTTAAAAGCATCATCAAGTTCAATAGATTCTCCGCCCTCCTGCATCTCTTTCTCAGATTCAAAGATCGCTTGATCTATGCGATTGATCTTGGCAAATTTATCGTATAACTCACTACTCATTACAACAAGATCACTGTAACCATTTTTTGTAACAAAAATGGGTTCCTGCTCCTTGTGTGCCAAATTGGAAATTTCCGTTGTATTTCGTAAATCCTTAATTGGTACAATTAATGGCATATGCTTCAACTCCTTTCTTCCACACATAATTATAGCATAATTATGTTCTAAGGGAAAGAAAAATTAAATGGTCAAAAATGAATCTTCTCTCTTGTCAGTTAGCTGGATTGTTTATTTCCAGTTCAAACCCTCTTTTTTCAACTAGCCGGAAATATTAAATTTCTCCTCAAAAAAGAAAACTAGCCCCCGGCATTTTCATGCCGGAGGCTGATCTGGTTTGATTTTAAGGCAATAATATCTTATTTAGATTTAAAAGGCACAATCCATTGGTAATGGTTTTTTGCATAAAAAACAGAAATCAATAACTTGGTCGATAACTTGTATTTAATGTCCAACCTTTATCACGAAGATCCAACTGTTTGTATAGACTTCCGGTATTTAATGTGACCGTAAATGTCTTTTGACTATATGCTTTAACTTTGCAAGTCACTCGATATTTTTCCTTAACGAAAATATTGGATCCGTACTTAGACATATTGAAAATCATATACTCAAATCCCTTTATTGTATTACCAGTTTTGTTAATAACCTTATATGTAATTTTCAGTTTCGTGCCCTGGAATTCCATTTTTCTCACATCGACGCACATTGATCCAAAGGAAATATCTGTCATGGCTTTGGGTTGAGTACTTTTCCATGCATTTTCTGTAACTTTAACTTTACAGCTGAGTGTTTGCCCATCCACTTTTGCTTTAATCACACAGGTACCTAATTTCTTACCCGTAAGTTTTCCATTTTTATTTACGGAACATATCTTTGAATTAGAAGAACTCCACTTTATTCTTTTCCCATCGCCGCCATATACATATATGTAATCGCTAAACCCCTTTGTCAGTGTACGCGATTTTGACATACTAGGATTTTTTACCGTTACCTTACACTTCAATTTCACACCATTAACTGTGGCCGTAATAACTGCAGATCCTTTTTTCTTTGCCGTTATCATACCTTTTGAATTTACGGTTGCAACAGTTTTTTTCGAGCTGGACCATTTGATATCCATATTCATTACATTAATAACAGAAAGTTGTGACTTTTGATTTAAATATATAGTCAACTTATCGGCTGATAGAATCGGGTCCAAAACCGTTACATGGCACTCATCATAACATATAATTTCACCTGATTTTTTTAATGTCACCGTTACATAAGTGGAACCCGGTTGAATCGCTTTCAATTTTCCATATTCATCAACTGACGCGATCTCTGGATCAGAGGAAACAAATTCAACCTGCTCCGTACCATCACCATTATTGATATGATATAAAACATCGTAGCTTTCACCCATATTAAGATCAATATATGCATCATACAAATACATGCTTAAGTCTAAGAACTCAATCGTGTAGTGTTCATTATTACTTTTATCAATTGATCTGTATGTTGCGGAATCCAAATAACAGTATATTTTTGTATCGGCCCATGCGGCAAAAAAATCACTGGTAATGGTGTTTCTACCTTCAAAAATCACTGTAACATAACCACAATCTTGAAATGCACAGCGCTCTACGCGCTGTATTTCTGCAGGTATTACAACATCAATGGAACTATAATTATAAAAACAGTTTTCTCCAATCGCCACTACCGCTTTCCCGTCTAACTCTATAGGTACTGTGACTTGATCACTTCCATAATAGCCAACTAAAACTACTCCGCTTTCTGATTCCTTATATTCCCAATCACCACTTTTTATATTTGCTGCACAAATATTATTTGATGGAATTAATGATAGAATCATGGCTATCGCTATGACCAGGGATATAAATTTTTTCTTCATAAATACTCTCCTCCTTGTAACTTGTTCAATAATTGAAAGATATTCATTAGCAATCTATTATTCAATTTCGAAGACACAATAATCACCTTAAAGTCAACTCAAAGTTGAGACTTTTTATTTATCACAGCACTGTACACCCTGCTGTCACATTTCAAATAATATGCCAGGCGCGCATACATCAGCATATATTCAATGCAATGTGCTCTTGGAAAAACATATCTATACATTTTTGCAACTTTTTTCAATTCGTCAGGTATTGAAAGCTTGTCCATTTCCGGAGACCTGGTAGCCCTTCCTTTTCGGATCAACTCAGAAAAATAAAATGCTTCTTCCCTCTCTAATCCGCATTCCACCAAATAATCGAAAAAGTCTTCTCTGGTATAGCAAGGAAAACTTTGAAAACAGGGAGAATCAAGTATTCTTTCCTTTGTCTCGTGGTACCAGTCATCACATGCATTCTCAACAGCAAAAGTAGAATTATGGGGCATTGCACTATAATTTACCATATCATAGAAACTTTGGGGTGTTGCTCCATTAAATATCTCCTCCTCTTCATAATCCATCACTTTTGTATTGATCAAATCATAATATTTCAATTCCCTTAATTCAGCTGTTCCTATTTCATCTGTGTAAATTCCACTCTTCTGTTGAAGTTGCATCAAATATTCTACACAGCTATCAGAGTACAGTGTTATCTTCTTCAAATTGTATTGATCTATAACACTACACCAACCTGTTATGCAAGGCTCTCCATCCTCTAGGTAAGCAACAAGTTCCGGATAATCCTCCATGGTACGATTTTGTGGCAAAACTACATATCCGCCCAGTTTCATCTCCATAGAGTCCGGATTAAACTTCTTGCTATGTTCACAAGATACCTGAATACCATAACTAACAATCTGATTCTCCGGATACGTTTTCTGTAACACCCTTTTTGCAAAAGGCAAGAAACCGCTGCTTATATTGTAATCAAATTCGATGTATTTCTTTCCATCAATGCCCCAAACAGACTCCATGGCCAAATTATAGCCATCTCCTATCATTTCTTCTTTGCAGTCTGGGCAAGCTTTTTTCGGCAAATCCATACCGAACAAATGCGTGTCTATTACTTCCAAATGGCCGCATTTTTTACAATAATAATGGGCTTTTAATGGATTTATTCGATTATGTCCCAGAAGATAGATCAGGAACGAACCTGATGTCCTTGCTCTAAGTGTTATGTACTGCGATGTTTTCTTTCCTTCTTCACTAAAGAGCCGAAATATCTCAAAATCGTCCACCTGCTCAGATTTTTTAAGCATCTCTACTTCAGCCTGATATCTATCTTTCACAATTTCCGGTCTACCCAAAGGATATAACTCCTTTAATCTCTTTTCGCATGCACAGATAATATTTTCATAAGCATTCTTAATTTGAGGTATACTCATTTTATCTTACCTCCCTGTTCTTGACATCTTTCATCCTCACCGACCCCATATATACCATATCCTTCGCAAGCAGAATTCTAATATTTGTTGACACACTATCAAAACATTTCAAAATATATCCTGTCAAACATTTCCGCATAATACTTCTTAAAAAACAGAAGTCGTAGAATAAGTTGTGCACGCTCCGCAGACTGCGCCCTCGAAGATAAGTACTGAATCCTTTTACAGGATTCTACAAACCACTCTGGCACACCATAACTCATCATTTCCTCTGCATACTCTGGATGTGTTTTACCAGAGTACATTTTTCCTTTGCAGATGTACTCTGTAATCTCAAAAGCCTTTTCCTTGGTCATTCCATGAGCTAACAACATTTCATATATATCTTCACAATTCGAAATCACATCGCTACCCGCGACCGTTCCGGACGCAATATAACTTCCCCCATTTTCCTCCCATACTCCGATCCCATGCGCCAGGGAAATTATCCTTACAATATCAATAAACGAATCCGGTTCATAATACTTTGTAATATTCTTCCAAACACCAATGTTTTCACCTAATCCACTGTACTCTATTACAGAACAGATGTCCTTAATCATTTCCTGATTTCTTATCTCTTCATCTGCAGGAGTTCGTCCACTCTCTTCTTCCATTCTGCACAAGAAAGCTCTTTGCTTCGATCTATCAATATCATATACACCAAAAATGTGGTCCATGTCCCGCCATCTGAGCTGGTAAACATTTTCCATGTTATTTGCATCCCGTTCCTTTGGCAATAATTCAGATTTTCCGTTTGGAACAATGAAAAACTTTCCCGGCATACGTCTTCCCTTTACCGTAACTACATTTTTTAAATCTTGAAACACTAATGCTCGGGCGGATTCAACTATATTCTCACTTATATCCTTTTCATAGGCATCTATCCAAGATTCAACCTTTGAGTCTGATGGATTAACAAAGGAAGCGGCTTCGACAGCTTCTTCTACACCATCCAGATATGCTAAGGACTCTCTTATCTGTTTCCATGCTCTCTCATCAACAGTAAGTTCAAAGTCCGGCTCTTTGTTTCCCTTCAATGCTGAGAACAGTTCGACATACAATGGACATTCCTCGCTTAAGGGATCTTCCTTCGATATGCCTAAAAGGTAAGATACCATAGAGGAGGCTCCGTGACCTTTGAGTCCATACTGTGATGGTCTCAGATTATGCCTGGTGATAATCTCGGCATAATGCAAATATTTTTCTGCGAATCCCCAGTGCGCAATATCCTGAAGTTCTTGATTCATTCTATCCAGAACTTTTTTAGGAATACTTCTGCTCTCCCGGTACTTTTCCATCAATGCTTTTTCACATCTCATTTTTAGTTTAAGATCCGCATCTTCAATTGACACTACATATTTGCATTCTGGGACGGGTACAATTGGTTCTATCATATCAGCCAGTCTGTTCGTATTAGTAACAACAATCTCGTAAGCCTTTTCTTTTGGCAAAAAAGAAAACTCCTCCAACATTTCTTCGGTAGTCCTTATAAATAAATCACCCTGCGGTTCATCTCCCCAACCTTTTGCATTTAACAGTATTCTTCTGCTTAGCGCATTTTCCGATGTTAAAAAATGCGAATCCGATGTTGCAACAACAGGAATTGCTGCTTCCTTTCCGATTTCCATAATTCTTTGCTGGATTTTTCGAACATCTTCCATACAGGTGATATCTTTCGCCTTTTCAGATTGAAGCAGCCAGCTGTCATTCGTAGCCGGTTGAATTTCCAGAAAATCATATCGGGCCGCCATTTCTCTTAGAATATCCTCAGAAATACCTTGCATGATTGAATGAAAAAGTTCACCAACAGCACACGCACTTCCGACCAGCAATCCTTCCCGCATTTCTAGAAGCCTACTCCAGGCAATCCTTGGATGTTTATATTCTTTTGTACATGCTTCTGACAAGATTCTGTAAAGATTCTTTAATCCTGTTTCATTCTTTACCAAAACAAGTACATAATAGGAAGGTAAACCATCAAATCGAACCTTACTCATTGCCTCCGTTTGGGAAAGAATATCTTCTGTCACAAGAAGTTCAACACCATAAATAGGTTTGATTTCCTTGTATCTGCTTTTTGTTAAACGCCGAATCTCCGGATATGCCAAAATGCTGTTGTGATCCGTGAAAGCTATGGATTTCATATCGTTTTTTTTGGCAAATGCCAATATATCGTCTACGCTTGATATACCATTCATTCTGCTCATACAGGTATGGCAGTGAAGTTCCACTCTCTCTTTCTTCATATCAAACCCCACCCCACATAATTTTTATTGCATTTATGGCAACAATAATGTTCATCTCGCTCTGTGATGTAATGGTAATCGCTGTATGCGCGAGTAATTCTATTTATATTATCCTCAACACATCTATCATAGTATATAATAAACAGATCCTCTGCTTTGTTATATACAACTCTTCCTCTTGGAAAAAAATCATAATCAACTTCCATTTCGTTTTCCTTATATTTCAGGCGCATATATTTTTCCCAAACATGATAGTGACTTTCAGAATAAACCAAAAAATCTCCATACTGCTCAGCCTCAGAAAGCGAACATCCCGCAAATACAAAATTGCCATGAATAAAAAAAAACAATCCCACATTCCCTCTGTTCTGATTCTCATCTATACTTCCCATTAAATCACCATCTTCCTCTTGTATTCATCGTAGATAGCCGTTGTATATTTTTTCCGGTTTGACACAACCATTTTGTCCTCAAATTTAGTTCGAAACACTTTTGTTTTAGAGTAAAACTCATCTTTCATCCGGAAATACTCTTTCTCTTCTTCTGTCATCTCCGCAGTAAATATCCTATCCAGCATTTCTGAAAACTCCTTAATGTTCATAGATAAAGAGTCATCATTTTCCTCATCCGTCATATCCTTCTTGCCAGCATGTTTCGAAATATTCAAATCTCGCTCCTCAATGCTTTTCCCCATTTTTAGCATATGGGATAGAATAAAGGCCGCACATATTTCTTTGCCGAATTCTTTCAATGAGTACTCTGATATTCTGTAGCTTAAGAACTCTCCTGTTTTAGAAAAATCAACATCATAATGTTCTAATTCTTCCAGTTCCTTTTTCTTTTCTCGCGTCAGTTCATAGAAAGCCTCTTCATCTTTAATAACAAAAACATCATAGGTTTTCTCTCCTCTGTCTTCATAATTTGTAAGTAACATTTCAAAGATGAATAATGTCTGTTCTTCAATTGGTTTACTCACATTGTAAGAAAGAATCTCTTCAACAAATTTATGAATCTCCTCCGTCATCTCATCCACAAGTGATACTCTCTCCAATAATGTCTTTTCCCGGTTGTCTCCGCTGAACCGGTAGTCAACCAGCAAAAAAGCCTCTATGACTCGGTCTATATCAACTTCTCTAATCAATTCCTGCACTGTCATACAAATCAACCTCTATCCAATCCTGACAATTATATTTCCTTCCTCATCCTGTTCCGTCTTCTGAAGGCAATTCTTATATTTGTTGTCTTTTCTGTCTTGCCATGGAACCAGAATATCTTCATACAATTCATTCTCATAGTGGATTCTTAAGTATGTAATATCGTTCTCATAAATCCTCTTGTCAAAATTCTCATAGATGTCCGAAAAAGAATCGTGTTTCATACCATCACACTGAAATGTATTCATAATCTGGAGATAGACACTCTTGGCAATCGTTCGTTTCAACACTGCATTCATTGCCACTCGACCAATGGATACTGATATATCATCTAGACTAACCGCACCCAGGTGTTCCTGTGGAATAAAAACATAATCCAGATTTTCGAATACAATTTCAATCGCTCTAACCTTCTCACTCATTGATCCATTCCCCCTGTCTCGTGTGATTACCTATATATAATTCGAATTAAAATTCAAATTCCCTTCTTTCGTGCTTCCATATGAAGCATTTTATTTAAGTATCCTTCGTCGTATAATGTCCATTGAGTTGAAATTTCTTCAAATATTCGTCCATATGTATCCCTGTCACTCTCGTTATATCTATTCATGTCCAGATACATTTGCTTGATCACCACCTCATTCTCCAGCATTGGTCCTTCATAAAGCGACATCCTATACAACGGCGACAGTCTTGAGATATAGCGCATAGGAAAACAATGGCCATGTTTAACAGAATCAATATGAAGTTTGCCTTCCTCATCGGCAAAGGCTCCTCTCAAGCCGCAACAGTCCCAATTGTTTTCTGCATTTAAAATCAATAAATGTTCTATCTCTGCAAATGGGCTGCAATCTAATGTAACAATATCTCCTGATTTAAATGGCACAGGCAAATTGAGATCACTACTTCCTGCCAAAAATCCCCAATAATCTGAACCATATTTTCCGGGAAGTCTATGATTACTTGGCTCTATATAACAAACCTCAGGGCCTATCATGACATAACAATAATGACCTTCCTCATATTTGACCCTTCCATTTGGCAACTTCACTTTATTCCAGATAACAAATTCATACCAGGTACTCTTATCTGCGCCAAAATCCCGCACATCTGTATTGTCCTCTATCTCGTCTAAAATATCCTGTATTAATTCTTCGAATGAAGAACTAGGTTTCAGGAAAGACTCACTTCCGGTTCGATGAATATGATCCAAGCTACTGCCATCCTCTATGTCATACCAGCAGGATTGGGACATGATAAAGCTATCCGGAGCCATATCCTCTATTTCCGCAAGAGCATTCGAAATATGGTCAATACATGCCTGTATATCATCCTTGACTTCTAAATCTTCCGCCTTACTGATTAATTGTTCCAAACGTTTCCGCTTTTCCCGAATAGGAATCGGTGCTCCGGTAATAATTTCTAATGCCAGTCTCTCACTAATACCCCTCACCAGATAACTCTCCATTTCATCGGAAAGAAGTCCTTGGCATCCAAAACGAACCATCATACCCTTTTCATTCTCCATTTATCATTTACCCGCTTTCGTATTGTAGTTAGCCCTGCAAATCTTATTTTTCTGATTAAATCTGATATTCTTTATTTCAGAACATTCCACTTTGAGTAATTACTACACCGATACATAGCCTGTCTTGAATAATGTTCACTAAGATCATGCTTAGCACACTGTCCATGGTCCATACGACTCCCAACCTCAACATATCCTAACCGGTTTGGATTTCGATATCCCATCCAATATGTACAAGTCGCACAACATGCATTCCAATTGTTTATCTGCTCCATCAATCATCTCTCCTTTTTAATTGTCTAAGAAACAGCGGTAATGTTACGAATAATCCGGTATCACTTTGATGTCTGTGATTCCTTTTTCATATGACAACAGGAACTCATCCTGAATAAGTGCGATCAGCTTTTCATCTAACAGATTTGGATTCAGATAAATCTTTGCTTTCCCTTTTCTTATTTCAACTCTGCCACGTGGATAATAATTAAACTTCTTTCCCTCGGTAACCCTCTCATCAAATGAATCCCAGGTTTTTTCATGATTGTAATTATCACCTCTTTTCGAGTTTAATGGCATGTCGCTATATCTGATTATTTTACCGCTAACATCACAAGGAATCTTTGCGCAAATCATATCGCCAGTAGCTATATCTTTGATCCAGAATATTCCTTTATAGACTTTGGAATCGTCAATATGTCGAAGGACTCGCTCTAATGTCTTTACAACATTATCAATATCTCCAGTAACCTTTTCATATAACCGGTTTTCTTCTTCCGCACTAGTTTGCAAATCAATGTGCTCAACTACCAATTCTGCACAGTCCCGCAAAAAAACATCTCTAAAATACGTCAGTGCATTATAAGAATTTTCTATTTCATATTGCTCGCCGCTATCTATCAGAAGAAGCCATGCAAGTCCCATTGCGTATTTTCTACCCGGTTCTGTTGACACCTCAAATTTAGTGAAAGATGTGAAGTCATTACAATAAACATATTGATGTGACAAATTCCCTTGGATGTTCCAATCATACAAAACCTCTTCTCTGTTGTCGGAATAACTCGTTCGAAGATACTGCATTATTGCTTCGCAAGAATCTTTATCCAACCCCTTTGGAATCAATCGAGCTACCGTTCCCCACACAAACTGAGACCAACAAGCATTTAGATCCATTACAGTCCGCAGTAACACTTGTTTCATTTCTTCGTAGTTTGTAATATTCAATATTCCTTCCCCCGCCTTGGTTCTTTAATCTAATTGTTCGCCGTCAGTTTATAGATTTGAAAATATGCTCACACTCTTCCTCTGCAAAAGGCATCCTTACGGAATAATGCTCTACCTCTTCCATCAAATAATCAGCTTCATCAACAGAGATATTCATCAATATTCTTTCTGCAGCTTCTCCGGAAAGAGCCCTAAAAGCTCTCGCCCACTCCGTTCGATTGATTATGTAATAGCAATCTTGCACCTTATTATCATCAAGTGTCATAATCATCTCAGACAATCTTATTCTAAAAGGAATATCAAAATAAGACTCATCGCATGATTTCTTAAGATCATCTATTCTACTCCGCACTACAGCTTTTCTATTCTCTCTTTCCCTCAACTTTCTTTCTTCGTATTCTGTGAGGACCTTTTTATTGAAATATGCCTTTAATACAGTTTCCAGACAATAGGGGCTTTGACCTTCTTGAATAAGTAATACTCCCCTCAGACACATTAGACACTGTAACGACTCAAATGCTTCATATCCTCCTGAAAATATAGTGACTAATCCTATTTCCTCTAATCGTTCTGGTTCTGTTCCGTTTACCACCTGCAAAATCATCTGTCTTAAAAAAGCTTTACATCCCGAACCGGTTAATGATTCTGCTACAGCTTCCATTTCAAGAATCCCTTCGGACCTTCCTATCTTGCAAAAATTCATTATCAGATCATACAAATAAATCATTTCTTCAATTTTCTGCTTATCCATCTCCGTTTCAGCTAAAGAAGAATATATGTTTCTTAGCTTCTCAAAGTATTGTTCATTCATATAACATACCTCCGTTCCGGCAGACAAGAATATAAAAGTACATCCCTCTCCCAATGCATATTCTATGGGCATCTAATAAAAGGCCTATATCAATTTCTTCTTTCCTCTCCTTTCAATGTGAAGAATTTTATTCAAATAACCTTCTTCAAACATTGTCCAGTTCGTCGCAATATTCTCAAAGATACGTCCATAAGCATCCCTTTCTCCTTCAGAATAGTTCTTCATATCCAGATGGATTTACTTAATTACCATTTCGTTCTCAGATAAGGGACCGGTATATAAAGACATTCTATATAGCGGTGACAATCGTGAAATATAGTGCATAGGAAAGCAGTGTCCATGCTTTACAGAATCAATGTGAAGTTTTCCTTCTTCGTCTGTAAACGCACCTCTTAATCCACAGCAGTCCCAATTGTTTTCTGCACTAAGAATCAGCATATGACAAGGATCTGCAAATGGGCTGCAATCTAATGTAACAATATCTCCTGATTTAAATGGCACAGGCAAATTGAGATCACTACTTCCTGCCAAAAATCCCCAATAATCTGAACCATATTTTCCGGGAAGTCTATGATTACTTGGCTCTATATAACAAACCTCAGGGCCTATCATGACATAACAATAATGACCTTCCTCATATTTGACCCTTCCATTTGGCAACTTCACTTTATTCCAGATAACAAATTCATACCAGGTACTCTTATCTGCGCCAAAATCCCGCACATCTGTATTGTCCTCTATCTCGTCTAAAATATCCTGTATTAATTCTTCGAATGAAGAACTAGGTTTCAGGAAAGACTCACTTCCGGTTCGATGAATATGATCCAAGCTACTGCCATCCTCTATGTCATACCAGCAGGATTGGGACATGATAAAGCTATCCGGAGCCATATCCTCTATTTCCGCAAGAGCATTCGAAATATGGTCAATACATGCCTGTATATCATCCTTGACTTCTAAATCTTCCGCCTTACTGATTAATTGTTCCAGGCGTTCCCTCTTTTCCCGAATAGGAATCGATGCTCCGGTAATAATCTTTAAGGATTCTCTTTCAGAAATATTTTCGGCTACATAATTTTCCATTTCTGAAGAAAGTAGACCCTGGCAACTGTATTGAATCAATTTATTTTTCATAAATGACCTCCCATAATATTCGCAAGCATTTGCCTAAGCTTATTTATTTCGTCTCTACAGCTCTTTTCTACTCCTCTCAAAAAGCGCCCCACTTTGAATAATGGCTACAACGGTATGTTATCCATCCTCAGACATGATTAGGTTTTCCTGATTTTATTACCGGATAAAACAAATCCCCACACTATATATAATACGTATTAAAACTCGATTTCCCTTCTTTAGGCACAAAAAATAATGCGGGAAACATGCTGTTTCCCGCATCTACTTTGTATACACTCTGAAGAGATGCTCATCATCTCTTTTTTGCAAAATCATAAGTTGAAAAACTCTTTAATTCGTTTCATATCGTGAAATGATTTTTCCGCTAAACATCCATGTGAAGGATGTCTGTATCCAACAATTGGAATATCTTTATCGTCAATACAAACAGTTCCTATTGTTGCACTTTTGACAGCTTCCATCTTTGGTCCATCATTTGCTATTTTAACCCTGCCAAGAATACTCTCAACCGCAGGAAGCATCCCAGTTCCACACACAACAATGAGTTTGGGCTTACATTGCCTTATTTCCTCCAACAATTCGCCCTTTTGCTGTTTTGCACATTGTCGAATGGTTTGATCTTCAGCGCTACCCTTACCAGCCTCCTTTTTTAAATTAACGACGGCGACTCTTCTCATCTGTTCATGCTGCATATCAGAATTCATCTTAGATGCCTTCTCCGAAAACTCCCCGCCATCTAGTAATGCTGTTGTCCACCTTGCAACATTAAACCAAGTCCTTCCTTCATCCGTTCTTGTCCCTAAAGACTCCCTCAAATCGTCTCCAAGGTTTGCATTATTTGGATCCTTCAATATATAGAGGATGCTCTCGTATTTATCTGGACACACAATGCCATCCTTTACAAATGTTTCAATTCCGTATTTTTCTTTCCATCTTCCAAAAAAATCGTCTGTCATTTGTTTTTTTCCCATGCAAGATTTATTATTTACTTCCAATATCGTTGTATCATTCGCTCCATATTTGCTCGACCTACCGGATTTGCCGTATGTATATCGATTGGATAATATGTACCTCTTTCAACGAGATAATCCAGGATTCTAATTGCATCGCCTCCATCTGATGCATAATCTCCTAAATCATGATCCAAGTCTATGAGTTCAATCATTACCCCATCCTTTTCGGCGTTCTCTATTATCTTAATTGTTTCATTTACAGACTTTGTACCAACATATCCATCGGGTACAGTTCTGAGATCATCTACCCATATCTTCATTTTCTTTTAACCATTTAAAATATTGTTCATGCACTTTATTGCAATGTTCTTCATCACTTTTAACATAACTTGGGTGATATGCCTCTATTAGAGCAATACTACTATCTATTTTGGATGTATCAAATAATTTAGCGATACTTTTTCCGTATGTACCACAGAAAACAATTATAGTAGGCTTTATTAAATGGTTTATTTGTTCATATATTAATCCCTGTATCTTCTCGTCATTTAAGTATTCCGTAAAATGCTGCCCTGCAAGGGACAGTGTACTATCCACTCTAGTCCCACCCCCAATTTTCTTTATATTCACCACCGCTATTTTTCTAATTGTACTAATATACTCATCATTTTTTGTCCTATATTGATATTTATTCTTTTTCTTTTCACTTAGATGGTCAAATTTATTAATGTATGGATTAATGTCTCCACCTGATTGAAATCTGAAATCATAGTCTGAGCAACCATTATATTCATCATTTTTGGTCTCTTCTAATGTTCTTGTTAACTTAGCAATTCTCATCCATGTAGGAAAAGTACCGATTTGAATATCGTCAAATTCATTTTCTGTAAAATCAAAAACCTTTTCTCCCCACTTTTCTATATATTGTTTTACTATATTCAGTGCGCTATTCTCATCATCTACACTTAATCCGATAGATGGCTCTTTCATAATAAATAACGGTCTAAAATCTGTGTTGCTACACCAATCTTTCGGAGATACTACTCCATCCATAAAAAACGGTATTTCATATGCCAATTCAGCACATAATCCTCCTTTATCGAATAGCCATTCTCTTACCGTTTTTTCGTATCTTGTCATGTATTCCTTGCGTAATTTATAGTATTCTTGTACATTAATCATTGATTACTCCTCCGCACTTTTTAGACATATTTTTTTTCATCCTTTATTCTGGTTCTTAACGAAACTGCCTTCAATACCTCCACCTACTGCAA
The DNA here is from genome assembly GCA_051877515.1 of Lachnospiraceae bacterium. Taxonomy (GTDB): domain Bacteria; phylum Bacillota; class Clostridia; order Lachnospirales; family Lachnospiraceae; genus XBB1006. The sequence continues at coordinate 18,046 of JBJEIY010000002.1, forward strand.
CGCTCAGAAGAGCATTGCCTGTTTATTGCAAATAATCACGATTTCTGCCATATTATCAATTTTACATTATCACAATTACATTATTTTGTACATGTGTTGTCATTTTTTTGCATTAGCCGTTTAACAATTCACAAAATAGCCGATAATGAAGCAAAATACTTTTCAATGTATTCTCAATTAGCCAAATATTTTAAGCAAAAAAAGAGCCATAACTAACATTTTACATGAATACAAAAACCCCGGCAGATCACTCTACCGGGGTTGTTAGCTGGCCCACAAGGATTCGAACCTTGAAAATGACGGAGTCAGAGTCCGCTGCCTTACCGTTTGGCTATGGGCCAATATGTCGTCAACAAAACTCATTATACATACCTTGAGGGTAAAATGCAAGTACTTTTTGATTTTTTTATACCATAAATGCATTTCCACCTTTTCGGTCTGTCCAAATAGCGAAATGTACTAATAATGAACTTCCCCATCTACTATGGAATACTCCACTTCCTCTCCCAGCTCCGGGCATAGTTGTCCATCGGACTGCTCCTGCAGGGCTTTCACATACTCCTGGGCTTTGGAAGCTTCAAACATGCATTTCATGCGGATGGTTTCCTGATAATCCGTATCCAGCACAGGGATTTCCTCTTTGGCGCAGAAGTACTGCACCTTTCCCAGCAAGGTGTACGGAATCTCAATGGTTGCGATCTGCCCCAGTGACTGAACTGCCAGCGTGCAGTTCTTCAGCCCCTCCTGCAGGGAGCCCTGATAAGCCCGCACTAATCCGCCGGTTCCAAGGAGGGTGCCGCCAAAGTATCTAGTCACTACTGCCACCACGTTATAGATACCCTCTTTTTCCAACACATCTAACATGGGACGTCCTGCGGTTCCGGAGGGTTCCCCATCATCGGAAAACTTCTTCGCCTCGCCGTTTCTTCCTATGATATAGGCATAGCAGTTGTGTCTGGCATCATAATACTTCTTCTTCATCTGTGCCACGAATTCCATGGCCTCCTGTTCAGTCTCTGCAGGCTGAATGTGGGCTATGAACCGGGATTTTTTCTCCACGATCTCACCCTCGCCGCCCTGAAATACTTTTTTATCCAATGCCATACGTTTCCCTGCCTTTTCCTTTTTCCGGTTTCTGACCGGACAACCTACTGACAATATAACATTCCTTCGTTTTGCTTACAAGATAGACTTTATTATTTCCTTTATATTTGGTATAATCATCTTTGTAGTTGTTCATTCGAGATGCATGTTTCATGCAATCAAGGAGGTTATTATGAACTATAGCAAGAAAAGCACAACCAAGAAGCGAAAACAGCTTCGTTCCAAGAAAACGAAGATGATGCATCACTTTTTCCTGATCTTTGGAAAAACCCTGTTGATCCTGTTTTTCGCCCTGATCATTGTTGGGTGTTGTGCAGGCTTCGGCATATACAAAGGAATTCTGGCCTCTGCGCCGGATATCGACTCCATTGATGTGTCACCCACCGGTTATCTTTCTACCGTATATGATGTTGGTGGCGAAGAGATTGATACTCTGGTATCCGCAGGAGCTAACCGCCAGTATGTTACCATAGATAAAATCCCGAAGGATCTTCAGCATGCTTTTGTTGCCATTGAAGATGAACGGTTCTATGAGCATAATGGTATTGACTTAAAAGGAATCGTCCGTGCCGGTATGACAGGTCTGTTGAGTGGAGGTCATTTTTCGCAGGGTGCCAGCACCATTACCCAGCAGCTTTTGAAGAATAATGTCTTTACCGACTGGGTGCATGAAGAAAACATGGCCCAGAAAGTAAAACGTAAAATCCAGGAACAGTATCTGGCTGTCCAGCTGGAGAAGAAAGTCAACAACAAAGACTGGATCCTTGAAAACTATTTAAACAGTATTAACTTAGGTCAGAATACTTTGGGTGTTCAGGCTGCATCCCTGCGGTACTTCGGAAAAGATGTCTCCGAATTGACACTCTCCGAATGTGCAGTAATCGCCGCCATTACCCAGAACCCTTCTGCCAATAACCCTATCTCCTATCCGGAGAACAATGAGGTCCGTAAGAATAAGACCCTGAAGAATATGCTGGATCAGGGCTACATTACCGAAGGTGAGTATAAGGATGCTATGGAGGATGATGTATACTCCCGCATTGAACAGATTAACAATACTCTGCAGGAAACCTCTCATTCCTCTTATTTTGTGGACGAGCTGATTGAACAGTTAGCAGAAGACCTCACCACACTGAAAGGATATTCCGAAACACAGGCTTACAAGCTTATCTACAGCGGCGGTCTGAAGATCTACTCTACCCAGGATTCCAGGATCCAGACTATCTGCGAGGAAGAGCTTTCCGACAGCAGCAACTATCCTTCCGAACAGTATTACATCAACTGGTATGCAAAATACGAAGATAAAGACGGAAATGTATCTGCACTGACAGAGCAGAATATCCTTAGTTATTATAAAAAGACCAAGGGTAAGAGCTATACCCTGGATTACAACAGCAAAGAAGCGGCTGATGCGGCTGTAAATGCCTACAAAGCCCATGTTCTTGAGGATGGCGGATCTTTCGTGGAAGGTTCGGAAAGCATCCTTTACATCCCACAGCCTCAGGCTTCCATTACCATCATAGACCAGACCACAGGTGAGGTAAAAGCCTTAGTGGGAGGGCGTGGTGCAAAACAGGGCAGTATGACATTAAACCGGGCCTCCAATACCTATCGGCAACCCGGTTCCACCTTTAAAGTTCTGGCTGCTTATGCACCGGCTATTGATACCGGCGGTAAAACCCTGGCTTCTGTACAGGATGATGCTCCCTACAAGAAAACAGACGGCACTCCATTGAAAAACTACGATGGCGTCTATGGCGGGTTTACCACCTTCCGGCAAGGAATCACAAAATCCATTAACGTAGTGGCAGTAAAAACATTAGAAGATGTCACACCTCAGGTTGGTTACGATTATTTACTGAATTTCGGATTTACCTCCCTGTCTAATCAGGATATTGTCCAGGTTCTTTGTCTGGGCGGTATCTCCAAGGGTGTTTCTAACCTGGAACTGACTGCGGCTTACGCAACGATTGCCAACAGCGGCACTTATACAAAACCAAGATTTTATACCAAGGTTCTGGACCACGAGGGAAATGTTCTCATCGACAACACTCCTCAGACCCATACGGTGTTAAAAGAATCCACAGCCTGGCTGTTAACCAATGCCATGGAAGATGTTATCACCAAGGGAACCGGAACACGTGCCAGATTCTCGGGAATGGCCATTGCCGGAAAATCCGGTACCACCACTTCCAACCGGGATGCTTTATTTGCAGGCTTCACCCCTTATTACACCTGCGTAGTCTGGGGCGGATATGATGACAACTCCACCATGTCTTCTACCGGTTATGTAAAAGATCTATGGCGTTCCATCATGAGCCAGATCCATAGTGGATTGGAATACAAAGACTTCGCAAAGCCGGAGGATATCGTAACGGCCAAGATCTGTACCAAATCCGGTCTTCTTGCCATTGACGGAGTCTGCAATCACGATCCCAGAGGAAGCTGCGTAAGAACCGAATACTTTGCTTCCGGAAGCGCTCCTACCGAATACTGTGATCACCATATTAAGGTGGACATCTGCTCCAAATCCAAAAAGGCTGCCGGAGCATATTGCCCGAAGTCACAGGTTGTTTCCAAAATCTATATCATCGGCGGTTCCAGTAACTCCGGAGACGGAAAATACCTGTTGCCCAAAGATTTTGAGACAAATACCTGCAGTATACACGGACCCGGCGCCAATAACACCGATTCCGGTATTCCATCTCAGAATCCGGTAGAGTCTCCTGACGAAGATGGAAACGAACCGGAGCCGGAAGAACCTTCCAATGAGCCGGAGTTACCCAGAGAACTAACCCGTTGAAATCTTATAAAAACAGGTGCTGTGAAACGCACTACATCATAAAAGTGCCCCGCAAATGCGGGGCACTTTCTGTTTATGATATCACTCTTTCTATTTCATTCCTGCGATTGTTTATACGTTAAACATCATATCGCCGTAAGATGGCATAGGCCAGATTCGCTTATCTACCATCATTTCCAGTTCATCTACCGGTTTCCGAAGCTCATCCATTGCTTTTACAACCGTGCTGCGGTAATACTCTGCGGTCTCTTTCGCACTGTTTGCCGGCACTTTTTCTATCACCTTCTGCAGTCCTTCATATGCTGCATTGGTTTCCTCCAGCTTCTTACTTACAGCCTGCAGAATCTCTCTCTGCACTTGTGCACCCACACCGGCTTTTTCCACATCCAGAACGGTTCTGGCCAGCTGCTCGGTATATTCCATTACAGACGGAATGATCTGCTTACCTACAATATCGATCATGGCTCTTGCCTCAATGTTCATCTGTTTTGCGTAAGTATCATATTTGATCTCAACTCTGGATAAAAGCTCTTTTTCCGTAAAGACATGGAATCTCTCGAACATGTCTATGGTCTGCTCTTCCTTTAAGCAGTCAATTGCATCCACCATGCTGGGATAATTCGGAAGTCCCCGTTTTGCTGCTTCAGCTTCCCATTCCTTGGTATAACCGTTTCCGTTGAAAACGATACGGCTATGAGCACCAGCCTCCCGCTGGATATAGGCAAGAATGGCACTGTCCCTATCCTCTGCCTTCTCCAGTTCATCACAAGCCTCTGCAAAAGCCTCTGCTACAATGGTATTTAATACGATATTCGGTGATGCTACACTGTCAGAAGAACCGCACATACGGAATTCAAACTTATTTCCTGTAAAAGCAAATGGAGAAGTACGGTTTCTGTCTGTTGCATCTGCCATAAAATCAGGAATCGTGGCAACACCGGTAGTCAGTGCCTTGCCTTCGATTCTTCTGGTAGCACTTCCGGTGGTGATCACCTGCTCCAGAATATCGGTAAGCTGCTCTCCTAAGAAGATGGAAATGATCGCAGGCGGTGCCTCATGTGCACCCAGACGATGCTCATTTCCCACACAGGAAGCCGACTCCCTTAATAATCCTGCATGTTTGTCCACTGCTTTGATGATACAGGTCAGTACCAGTAAAAACTGAAGGTTCTTATCCGGCTCACTTCCCGGATCCAGCAGATTGATTCCGTCATTGGTCATTAAGGACCAGTTGTTATGTTTTCCGGAACCATTCACACCTGCGAATGGTTTCTCGTGAAGCAGACATTTCATGCCATGTCTGTGAGCTACTTTTCTTAAAGTTTCCATTACAAGCTGATTATGGTCTACCGCAATGTTTACCGGCTCATAAATCGCAGCAAACTCGTGCTGCGCCGGAGCTACCTCATTATGCTGTGTCTTGGCAGGAATACCGTATTTCCACAGATCCTCATTCAGATCCTTCATGAAGCCTCCGATACGCTCACGGATGCTTCCATAGTAATGGTCATCCATTTCCTGTCCTTTCGGCGGCATTGCTCCAAATAAAGTTCTTCCGGTAAAGAGAAGGTCTTTCCGCTTCTCATACAAACTCCGGTCGATCAGGAAATACTCCTGTTCTGCTCCCACACTGGGTGTTACCCTGGTAGAAGTCGTATTACCCATAAGACGCAACAGGCGGATGGACTGATCATTGATCGCCTGCATAGACTTCAATAATGGTGTTTTTGCATCCAGAGACTCTCCGGTATAGGAACAAAAAGCGGTAGGAATACATAACGTAGCTCCTGCACTTCCTTCCCGGATAAAGGCCGGTGAGGTACAATCCCAGGTCGTATATCCACGTGCTTCAAAAGTTGCACGTAATCCGCCGGATGGGAATGACGATGCATCCGACTCTCCTTTGATCAACTCTTTTCCGGAAAAATCCAGTAATACCTTTCCATTCTGAGGCGCTGAGACAAAGGAATCATGTTTCTCTGCAGTGATTCCTGTCAGGGGTTGAAACCAATGGGTAAAATGCGTAGCACCTTTGCTGATGGCCCAGTTCTTCATGGCCTCGGCAACTACATCTGCAATGGACGGATCCAGCTCTGCTCCCTCCTCGATGGTACGTTTTAGTTTTTCGTACACCTTCTTCGGAAGATAATCCTGCATCGCAGCATCATCAAATACGTTTGCTCCGTAAATCTCTGAAATGTTCATCATATGCTTTCCTTTCTTATTGAATGATTTGATTTACTGTATTTCCCCCACTGTGTTTAGCCTGTTTTGCTTTCCCCATTGTGTCTTAAACTACTGTGCTTTCCCCACGGAACCAAACAGTTCCATTTTATCTTTCACGGTCACCTTGATCGCCTCAGTTCCCGGTGCCAACAGTTTTCTCGGATCATAGCCTTTGCCTTCCTGATCCTTACCTGCTTCAATGTATTCTCTGGTGGCAGCTGCAAATGCCAGCTGGCACTCTGTATTTACATTAATCTTGGATACTCCGAGAGAAATTGCCTTTTTGATCATCTCCGCCGGAATTCCGGTTCCTCCATGAAGGACTAACGGCATGCCATTGGTAACCTCCTGAACAGCTGCCAGTGTTTCAAAATTCAATCCCTGCCAGTTTGCCGGATACTTTCCGTGGATGTTGCCAATTCCGGCAGCCAGGAAATCAATTCCCAACTCTGCTACTGCCTGGCATTCCTTTGGATCTGCACATTCACCCTGGCCTACAACACCATCCTCTTCGCCTCCGATGGCTCCTACCTCTGCCTCCAGGGAGATTCCCTTTTCTTTGCAAATTTCTACAAGTTTCCTGGTGTTTGCCACATTCTCTTCGATGGGGGCATGGGATCCGTCATACATTACGGAGGAGAATCCTGCCTCAATGCATTTCAGGCAGGCATCATAACTGCCATGATCTAAATGCAGTGCAACCGGAACTGTGATCTGTAAATCTTTCAACATTCCGTTTACCATTCCAACCACCACGTCATAGCCACCCATGTATTTGCCGGCGCCCTCTGATACACCCAGGATCACCGGGGATCTGTTTTCTTCTGCTGTCAGCAGAATTGCCTTGGTCCATTCCAGGTTGTTGATATTAAACTGACCTACTGCATAATGCTCTTTTTTTGCCTTTTCAAGCATTTCCTTTGCCGAAACTAACATGTATCCATCCTCCTGACAATATTTATTTCTCTTTATTAATATCTTTCTTTTCATTCTTTATCATAATGGGGATCTTGCGCGGATGATTCTTGATATGTACATCCTGATACTGCCCGCCATACTCTCCATCCGTAGTCCATGGAGCAGGTTTTTCAAAATGAAATTCTGCTTCGGATGCTTTAAAAGAATAAACGTGCTTAAAATCCGCCTGCTGTGTCACAAGACATGCCAATGTCTCATTTAATTCGATGGGATTTTTCGGCATCCGGATCAGCATCACTTCAAACACTCCATCATCCAGCTCCACATCCTTACCGCTTAATGCAGTCATTCCGCCTACGGATTTGGAATTGGATACCATGCCGTAAATCCACTCATCTTCATAAACTTCGCCGTTAGCTTCCACACGGACATGATAGCTTTCAATCTGACCCAGCCTTTTTGCACCTTCCAGAATATAAGCCGCATGCCCCAGGATATTCTTCAATCCCTGGTCCGTCTGATAGGACACGTCGGTGAAAATACCAAAAGCCGCAACATACACGAAAGTCTTTCCATCAATCTCCCCCACATCGCAGAAAAAAGGTTCTCCATTTACCGCAATCTCTGCTGCCCGGTACATATCCTTGGGGATACGCAGGGAACTGGCAAAATCATTGGTACTGCCCGCCGGAATGTACCCTAATGCCACATGCAGGTCTTTTTTTATCATACCGGATACGGTTTCATCTAAGGTTCCGTCTCCTCCGCTGCACACGATATGATCGTAGCCCTCTCCATCCGCCAGGATCTTCTCATAAGCATCTGCCTGACACTGGGTAGGATAAGCGGTGACATCATAACCTGCCTTGGTGAAAGTATCGATGATCTTCAACAATTTTGTTTTTATCTGCTCTTTTCCCGAATGGGGATTGAACACGAATAATAGCTTTTTCTTCTTCATAACCGGACCAGCGGCCCCCTTATTTTCCCATAATAAACCTTGTTAGTTCTTCAACTGCAGCATCTTCATCTTCTCCATCCGCTACGATCGTCACTGTTAATCCGAAAACCAGGTCTAAAGTCATCATTCCCATAATGCTTTTGGCATTGATCACTTTGTTGCCGGTCTCAAGATATATGGAACTTGTATAACGATTCGCAAGCTGAACCAACTCTGCCATTGGCCTTTCTTCCCTTCCTGCAAAAATCGCTGCCTGAATTGTTTCTCTCTTCATGTATTTACCTCCTTATCCTCGTAGCTGATCCGCTATCTCGGACAATTTCCTTAGTCTGTGATTCACGCCCGATTTTCCCACCGGCGGATTCAGCATTGCTCCCAATTCTTTCAATGGGGCTTCCGGATATTGTAACCGGATCGTGGCAATCTGACTTAATGCCGGGCTCAATCCGTCCAGTCCCATGTGACGCTGAATGTATTCTATATCTTCAATCTGCTTTACCGCAGCACTTACTGTCTTGTTTATATTTGCTGTTTCACAGTTGACCTTACGGTTCACACTGTTTCGGACTTCCTTGAGTATTCTGATGTTTTCCAAATCCATCAGGGAACTGTGGGCTTCCATCACATTCAGGGCATCCACGATCTGGGCGCCCTCCTTCACATAAACCACAACATGTCCTTTTCGCGGGATGGTTTTCCCCTCAATGCCGAAAAACAGCAACTGTTGTTTTAACTGCTCCGCTTTCCCGTTGCTGCTGCATACGATTTCAAAATGGTATCCCTTCTCCGGATCCGTCACGGAACCTGAAGCAAGAAACATTCCACGGATATATGCCCGCTTACAACAGCTCTTCTGTAAAAGCGTATCGTTTACCACCCATTCCCCGTCGGCCAGATCCCCGGTCTTTTGAAACTTTGACACCGGAAAACTGCGAGGCTCTGTGGGAAACGCTTTTTGCATTAACAGATCATACTTGTTCGCCAGGACCTCATTCTCTGTTTCCAGGCGAATCTCACAATCCTCTCCTGTATCCTGCATTTTCCCTAAACAGGACAAAATACCTGCCAGTTCTGCAATCTGGCAATGCCGTCCTCTCGGAATAATACGGGACAATTCTTCCTTTACATTGCCTGAAAATGACATATACTAATCCTACTTTCTTAAGGCATCCTTAGGGATATCCCTGTGCTCTATCCGAAGTCCGTACTCCTTCTTGCCGGATATCCGCTTATATAACTCATTTGCCAGGGTAACGGAGCGATGTTTTCCTCCGGTACACCCAATACTGATCACCAGCTGATTCTTTCCTTCATCTATGTAGTGTGGGATCAGGAAATTCAGCATATCCTCCAGTTTATCCAGGAACTGCCCTGCCTGGGGATACTGCATTACGAAATCCTGTATTTCCTTGTCATTTCCGTTTTTATATTTTAACTCCTCCACATAATAGGGATTCGGTAAAAAACGCACATCAAACACCAGATCCGAATCTGTGGGAATACCATACTTAAAGCCAAAAGATACAATACTCACAAACAGGCTCTTAAAATCCTGGTTATTTACAAAAATCCTTTCCAGCTCAGCTCGTAACTCTCTGGTCAAAAGATGGCTGGTATCCATAATGTAATCGGCATGTTCTTTTAAGGCTGCCAGGTGGCTTCTCTCCTGGGCAATGCCATTTTCCACACGCTCGCCGTGAGCCAGAGGATGACTCCGTCTGGTTTCCTTGTAACGCTTGATGAGCACCTCATCATCTGCATCCAGGAAAAGGATTTCACAGGGCATGCGATTGTTACTCAGCCTTTTGAGCACCTCACAGGCCTGATCTAGATTTCTGGCATTTCGGATATCCACTCCCAATGCCACCTTTGAAAGCTCGGAGGCCGGATCAAAAACCAGCTCCGCAAACTTTTCGATCAACGGGATCGGGAGATTATCCACGCAATAGTAACCCAGATCTTCCATGATCTTTAACGCCGTCGTCTTTCCTGCTCCCGACATTCCTGTAAGGATCACAAATTTCATATTCTGCCTCCCCTGCTATTGAAACCTTCCTGCCATACGAACCTCAGGTACCAGTTCCACACCAAACTTCTCTTTCACGATTCTGCGGACATCCTCCATCAGCTGAACCACATCCTGTGCGGTGGCATCTTTGGCATTGATGACAAAGCCGCAGTGTTTCTCTGAAACCTGTGCTCCTCCTACACTGTATCCGGAAAGACCGGCATCCATGATCAGTTTTCCCGCATAATACCCTTCCGGCCGTTTAAAAGTGCTTCCGGCACTGGGATACTGCAGAGGCTGTTTTTCTGCCCGCTGTGCATTGAGCCGGCGCATGGTTTCCTGAATCTGCTCCCTGTCACCTGTATGCAGGGAAAGCACCGCCGACAGGACAATGTAACCTTTTTCCGGAATGATGCTGTGGCGGTATCCGAATTCCATCTGCTCTCCGGTCAGAACTACCTCTTCTCCTTCCGGGGTGAGGCAGGTTACCTCTTTTACCACCTGCTTCATCTCCCCGCCATAGGCACCGGCATTCATGACCAGTGCACCGCCCAGACTGCCGGGTATCCCGGATGCAAATTCCAATCCGGTTAACCCCTGTTTTGCCGCAGCTGCGGCAATGGATGCCAGAAAAGCCCCTGCCTGTGCCGTGATATGGGTTCCGTCCACGGTAATATCTCCGGCCTGTTTGCCGATTTCCAATACCACACCGGGAATACCCAGATCACCAACCAGCAGATTACTTCCGTTTCCCATTACGAAACACGGAACCCCGAACTGCCGGCATAAGCCAACTACACCGGCAATCTGGTCTGCCTTCGGGGCGATATATAACTCTGCAGGTCCTCCTATACGGAAGGTGGTATGCCTGCTCATAGGCTCCTGCTCGAGGATCTCGCAATCCGGAACAAGCTCTTTTAAACTGCACAATAACTCTCTGATCACAAATCTCACCTTTGCGCTCTAATCATTAAGCATTCTTTAAAAATGCAACATAGCCTGCCAGGGCTTCATATAAATCCACTTTGCTGATGGTCTCCCATGGTGCATGCATGCATAATACGGGAACACCGCTGTCGATGACATTCATATCATACTCAGCTAAAATATAAGCGATGGTTCCGCCACCTCCCTGATCAACCTTTCCAAGCTCGGAAGTCTGGAAATATACTCCGTTGTCATCGAAGATCTTGCGAAGTTTTGCCAGGTACTCTGCGTTGGCATCATTGGAACCACTCTTTCCTTTTACGCCTGTATACTTGTTAATACAGATTCCTCTTCCAAGGAATGCCGTATTCTTCTTCTCCATTACGGATGGATATAACGGATCATATCCCGCACTGACGTCGGAAGATAACATAAAGGAATTCTTCAATGCCCTGCGAACCTTCAGTTCACAATAATCGCCCATTAAATTCATCACTTCAGCAACGGTATTTTCAAAAAATCTGGAAGTCATACCGGTAGCTCCGCAGCTTCCGATTTCCTCTTTATCTACCAGCAAACAGCAGCAGGTTCTTTCCGGTTTACCCAGATCAAGCATTGCCCTGTAAGACGGATAAGCACATACTCTGTCATCATGTCCGTATCCTAAGATCATGCTTCTGTCAAATCCAAGATCTCTTGCCGGTCCCGCAGGTACAACCTCGATTTCTGCGGAAAGGAAATCTTCTTCCTCAACACCGTATTCTTTCTCAAGGATTTTTAAAATGTTTGCCTTTACTCTTTCTTTAATATCTTTATCATCGGCATCCTTTTCCGGTCCCGGAATGCTGCCTACCAGAACATCCAGGCTTTCACCTTCGATCACTTCACCGGCTTTCTTACCCATCTGATCTCCGGATAAATGCACGAGAAGATCAGTTACACAGAATACCGGATCCTCCGGTTTCTCACCGATGTTTACTTTTACCACACTGCCGTCCTTCTTGGCAAAAACACCGTGCAGTGCCAGAGGCATGGTTACCCACTGATATTTCTTAACTCCACCGTAATAATGGGTATCCAGCATAGCAAAATCGGAATCCTCATACAATGGGTTCTGCTTTAAGTCCATTCTCGGAGAATCCACATGGGCACCCAGAATATTCATTCCTTCCTCCAGTGGTTTCTTACCAATTACAAACAGTGCAATGGTTTTCCCCATATTGTTGGCGTATACTTTGTCTCCGGCTTTGAGAGAGCCCTTCCCCTTTATAAGCTCCTCAATATTCCGAAAGCCTTCTTTCTCAGCAAGACGAATGATCTCATCGATACACTCTCTTTCGGTTTTGCAGTCGGAAATGAATTTCTTATAATCATCCGCGAAATCCATTACCTTCTTCAGTTCTTTGCCCTCGTATTTCTCCCAGGCATTTTTTCTCTCCATTATTCTTCCCCTTTCGTGTTCTTTTCTATGTTATTTTGTAGCCTTCGATACAATTCCTTAGCTGCATTATAACCCATTTTCTTCTGGCGGTGGTTCACGGCTGCTACCTCAGCGATCACCGCCACATTCCGTCCCGGCCGGATGGGAAGTGACTGACATATTACCTTATTGCCCAGAAACTCCACATATTCCTCTTCCAGTCCGATACGGTCAAATTCTCCGCCGCCCTTCCATTCAGACAGCTTCAATACCAGATCTATATTCTGCTTTTCCTTCACACTCTCAGCGCCAAAAAGCATCTTCACATCAATGATTCCGATTCCGCGCACCTCCAACAGGTTCTTGGTGATCTCAGGCGCGCTTCCCGATAATGTATACTCATTGATCCGCCGGATCTCAACCGCATCATCCGCCACCAGACGATGCCCCCTGCGTACCAGCTCCAAAGCCGCTTCACTTTTGCCGATCCCGCTTTCTCCGGTAATAAGAACTCCTTCTCCATACACATCTACCAACACCCCATGTACGGAAATACAGGGTGCCAGTTCTTCATTCAGATAATAGATCAGCTCCGCCATAAAGGCTCCGGTAGGCTTATCCGTTCCCAGAACGGGAATTTCATGCTCCGATGCAATGCGGATCAATTCTTCTTCCGGTTCCAATGATCTGGAAAAAATGATACAGGGCACATTATAAGTAAAAAGCTGCCGGTAAATATCCTTTCTTTCCTGCGGACTCAGTTTCATCAGGTAGGTATATTCCACCTTTCCGATGAGTTGGACACGGGTATCCTGAAAGTGCTCAAAGAATCCGGTAAGCTGCAACGCCAGACGGTTAATATCCGGTTCTACGATGTTCTTATCGGTAATGTCCAGCTCAGTGGTAAAATTCTTAAGACCGAATCGTTTCTGAACATTACTTACATGTAATTCGCCCATACAGCTCCTTCCTCTCCTGCTTCCAATTATACCCATACTATCACTGCTAGTTTACCACATCCTGTCATCCTCTTCAACATGGAAAAAGTCATAAACTGATTGCGCAATAGCGGTATAAAACCCGTCAACTTCTCTTAATTCTTCCACAGTTGCCTTCTTCAATTCCTCCAGGGAGGAGTATTTTTTCATCAGGGCCCTTCTTCTTTTCGGACCGATACCATCAATCTCGTCCAAAATGGATTTCACCTGATTCTTTCCCCGCAGACTGCGATGATATTCTATGGCAAACCGATGCGCCTCATCCTGCACTCTGGTAACCAGTTTAAATCCCTCACCGGAAGTATCCATAGGCAGCTCCTGATCATGGAAAAGCAGCCCTCTGGTACGGTGTCTGTCATCCTTCACCATTCCGCACACCGGGATCGACAATCCCAATTCTTCCATCACCTTACAGGCAATGTTGACCTGGCCTTTTCCTCCATCCATCATAATAAGATCCGGAAAGCGGGAAAAACCGCCTGTTTCTCCGCGTCCTTTTTCCCGGTCTTCCTGCTGCTGCCGGATACCATGCTCAAACCGTCTGGTAAGTACCTCTCTCATAGAAGCATAATCATCCGGTCCCGCAACAGTCCGTAGTCGGAATTTCCGGTAATCACTTTTCCTGGGCTTTCCATCTTCAAATACCACCATGGAGCCTACACTAAGAAAACCGCTGATGTTGGATATATCAAAAGCTTCCACCCTGGTGATCTGTGGTAATCCCAGAAGATCTGCCAGTTCTTTCATGGCTCCCCTGGTGCGCTCTTCCTCCCGTTTTAACCGTTCCCGGTCTTTGCTTAAGATCAGTGCAGCATTCTGGGAAGCCAATTCCACCAGCTTCTCCTTCTGCCCGATCTTGGGTTCTAAAATACTGACTTTGCCGCCCCGCTTCTGGGACAGCCATTTTTCCAGCTCTTCATGGTTGTCCGGCATGCTGTCCACCATGATCTCTTTGGGTAAAAATGGTGTTCCGCCGTAATACTGGCTTAAAAAACTGCTCAGGATATCCTCTCTGGCATCGTCCGGTGCAATGTTCATGTAAAAATGCTCCCGGCCCATGAGTTTTCCGTCCCGGACAAAAAATACCTGTACCACCGCATCTGCTCCATCCATGGCCAGGGCCACCACATCCCGGTCAGAAAGATCGGAATTGGTGATCTTCTGTTTCTGTGCCACCTGGTTCACACTGTTAAGCAGGTCACGATAAACGGCAGCCTCTTCAAACTCCATATTTTCAGAGGCCTGCTGCATCTTCTCCGTGAGCATCTTGCGAATCTTGTCGAAGTTGCCGTTTAAGAAATCCATGGCATCTGCCACGTTCTGCTGATAGGCCTCCTGACTGATATACCCCTGGCAGGGAGCATCACACTGCCTGATATGATAATTCAGACACGGGCGCTGTTTTCCCATATCCCTGGGCAGACACCGGTTGCAACTGCGAATGTGATACAGCTTCTGCAACAGGGCAATGGTGTCCTTCACTGCTCCGGCACTGGTATAGGGACCGAAATACTTGGATTTATCCTTTTTCATCTGTCTGGAAAAAACCAGCCGGGGATAGGCATCCCCCAGAGTCACCTTAATAAAAGGATAGGTTTTTCCATCCTTTAACATGGTGTTGTATTTCGGGCTGTGCTCCTTGATGAGGTTATTCTCCAGCACCAGGGCTTCCAGTTCCGAATCCGTTACGATATATTCAAACCGGGATACCTGCGGCATCATTTTCTCGATTTTTGCCCGTCCGTCCGCGCCACGGCGGAAATACTGACGCACCCTGTTCTTTAAGGAGATGGCTTTTCCCACATAAATGATCTCGTCGCTCTGCCCATGCATGATATAGACTCCCGGTTTTCCGGGAAGCTTTTTTAATTCTTCTTCAAAATTAAATTCCGTATTTGCCATTTCTCTTAAAACCTCGTAATGCCGGAGGCTCTTACCCCCGGCATATCTGATGGTTGCTTACTCTTCTTCAAATATCTCTTCTGTCTCTTCACTGTCTGCTGCCTCATCCGGCTGCACAGTCTCCCCTTTTTCTTCACGGAAGATTTTCATAAACTCTTTTCCTGTTATGGTTTCCTTCTCGTATAAGAATCCCGCGATCTTATCTAAGATCTCCCGGTTTTCCTTAAGGAGTTCAAAAGCTTCATCGTAACTTCTTTTCAGAAGTTCTTTTACTTCCACATCGATCTCTGCTGCTGTGGCTTCTCCGCAGTTCATGGTAGCCCGTCCGTCCAGGTACTTGCTTTCCACAGACTCTAAACTCATGAGTCCAAATTTCTCACTCATTCCGTACTGGGTGATCATGGCTCTGGCAATATTGGTGGCCTGCTCAATATCATTGGAAGCGCCGGTGGTCACAGAATCAAAAACCAGTTCCTCCGCTGCACGGCCTGCCATAAAAGTAACCAGACGGGCATTGAGTTCTGCCTTGGTCATAAGGTATTTTTCCTCTTCCGGGGTCTGCATTACATAACCCAGCGCACCCTTGGTCCGGGGCACAATGGTGATCTTCTGGACCGGCTCCGCATCCTTTTGCAGTGCGGTTACCAAAGCATGCCCTACTTCATGATATGCCACGATCTTTTTCTCCTTGGCATTCATAATGCGGTCTTTCTTCTCTTTTCCCGCAATGACTACCTCTACTGATTCCAGAAGGTCTGCCTGCGTCACGAATTTCCGTCCGTGTTTTACCGCATTGATGGCTGCTTCATTGATCATGTTGGCAAGATCCGATCCAACTGCCCCACTGGTAGCCAGCGCAATGGCCTCCAGATCCACCGTATCATCCATCAGCACGTTCTTGGAGTGCACTTTCAGGGTATCGATCCTTCCCTTCAGATCCGGTTTATCCACAATGATCCGGCGGTCAAAACGGCCCGGTCTTAACAGGGCTTTATCCAGCACCTCCGGCCGGTTGGTAGCCGCTAAGATCAGAAGACCTTTGGAGGTATCAAAACCATCCATTTCCGCTAACAACTGATTTAACGTCTGTTCCCGTTCATCGTTGCCGCCTCCGTATCTGGAATCACGACTCTTACCGATGGCATCAATCTCATCAATAAATATAATACAGGGGGCCTGTTTGTTCGCTTCCTGGAATAAATCCCGGACTCTCTTGGCTCCCATACCCACAAACATTTCCACAAAATCCGATCCTGCAATGGAGAAAAACGGTACCTTGGCCTCTCCCGCCACGGCTTTGGCAAGCAATGTTTTACCGGTTCCGGGAGGTCCTACCAAAAGCGCTCCTTTGGGCAGTTTTGCTCCAATCTCAGAGTACTTCTTGGGGTTATGAAGGAAATCCACCACTTCCTGCAAAGATTCCTTCGCCTCTTCCTGTCCTGCCACATCTGCAAAGGTAACACCTGTAGATTTCTCCACATATACTTTGGCATTGCTTTTGCTCATACCCATCGGGCCGCTGCCCATCCGTTTCATCAGAGAGCTTGCCAGCCATACCATCAGTACAATGGGCAGCACCAGGCTCAAAAAGCTGTATATATAATTCGCCGTATCCTCCGGAATGTCTGCTACGATCTCTACGTTATGCTCTTTTAACAGCGGGATCAATTCCTCATCATTGATGAGTCCCGTTTCGTAGCGGTAGCTGCTTTCGGACTCGGTCAGTCCGAAAAGATCCTGCCCGGCATCGGAAGTATTTCCTTCTTTGTCTTTGACACTCTTGGGTGTAATGTTGATCTGCCGCGTGGTAAACTCCACCGACTTTACTTCATCGTTCTTAACCATCTCCAAAAACTCAGAGTAGGAGATTTCCTTCGTGGAATATCCCATAAACCGGCTCTGGATCATGGTCACAACAAACAGCACAACCAGTCCCATGGTTAGAAGTGAGAACAGGGAACGGCCGTTTTTCTTGTTGTTTCCGTTTTGATTATTCTGATCGGAATTCCCATTGGGATTCCTGTTATTTCCCGATTGTCTGTTATCCATGTTATCCTCCTGTTATATCGACCCGTTTATAAAAACAGTCATTTCTATTATATTGTTTACGGAATATAAAATCAACGATTTGTTCCTTAAGAATTTCATAATTATCTAAAGTTTTTATAAAATATCGGTAGATTATTTTTTACTTTCGCGATATAATAAATTGGTTGTTTGTTATTAAGAATAAGATTCATGAAATGATATACACTAAGGATTTGCATAAGGAGGAAACAATATGCCAGTAAAATATGTCTTTGTCACCGGCGGTGTGGTATCCGGACTCGGAAAGGGAATCACGGCTGCATCTCTGGGTCGTCTGCTGAAAGCCCGGGGATTTCGGGTTACCATGCAGAAATTCGATCCCTACATCAACATTGATCCCGGAACCATGAACCCTGTCCAGCACGGTGAGGTGTTCGTTACCGATGACGGAGCAGAAACCGATCTGGATCTTGGTCACTATGAGCGTTTTATTGATGAGAATCTGACCAAAAATTCCAATGTGACCACCGGAAAGATCTACTGGTCTGTATTGCAAAAAGAGCGCAGGGGAGATTTTGGCGGAGGCACCGTTCAGGTCATTCCTCATATTACCAATGAGATCAAGAGTCGTTTTTACCGCAATTTTTCCACGGACGAAACGGAAATTGCCATTATCGAGGTAGGCGGTACCGTGGGTGATATCGAAAGCCAGCCTTATCTGGAATCCATTCGTCAGTTCCAGCATGAGGTAGGAAAAGAAAACGTGATCCTGATCCATGTAACCTTGATCCCCTACATCAAAGCCTCCGGTGAATTAAAGACCAAGCCTACCCAGGCCAGTGTAAAAGAACTGCAGGGAATGGGAATCCAGCCGGATATCATTGTATGCCGTTCCGAGCTGCCGTTGGATCAGGGCTTAAAGGATAAGATTGCCCTGTTCTGTAATGTGCCAAGTAATCATGTACTGCAGAATCTGGATGTGGAATACCTGTATGAAGCACCTCTTGCCATGGAAAAAGAGAACCTGGCTCAGGTTGCCTGCGAGTGTCTGCATTTAGACTGCCCGAAACCGGACTTAAAAGACTGGGAAGATATGGTACAGGCTCTGCGTACTCCAAACAAAGAGGTGACCATTGCCCTGGTAGGAAAATATATCCAGCTTCATGATGCTTACATTTCCGTTGTAGAAGCATTAAAGCATGGCGGAATTGCAGAGCGTGCAACCGTAAATATCAAATGGATCGACTCCGAAACCCTGACCCCGGAAAATGCAGAAGAACTTCTGGGCGATGCACAGGGTATCCTGGTTCCCGGCGGATTCGGAAGCCGTGGTATCGATGGAAAGATCGTAGCCATTGAATATGCAAGAACCCGTAAAATCCCCTTCCTTGGTCTTTGCCTCGGAATGCAGTTATCCATTGTGGAATTTGCCCGTCATGTGTGCGGTTATAATGATGCACACAGCATTGAATTAGATCCTTCCACCACCCATCCGGTGATCGCCTTAATGCCGGATCAGGAAGGTGTGGACGACATCGGCGGAACCCTGCGGTTAGGTTCTTATCCCTGTGTTCTGGATAAAACCAGCTTAGCTTATAAATTGTATGGTGCAGAAACCATCCACGAGCGTCATCGTCACCGCTACGAAGTGAACAATGATTTCCGCAGCACGTTAACGGAGCATGGCATGAAACTTTCCGGTCTGTCTCCGGACGGAAGGATCGTGGAAATGATAGAAATTCCGGACCACCCATGGTTCGTTGCAACCCAGGCACATCCGGAATTAAAATCAAGACCAAACCGTCCGCATCCGTTATTCAAAGGATTTGTGGAAGCATCCATCAAGTGTAACCGTTAAAGCAGCGACTGCACAGCAGTCTGTGTTGCGGCCCGGAGCTGCAACTTACAGTTGTTTTAACAGATTCGTTAGATAGTCTTTATATTGTTGCCTCACCCAGTCGGGTGAGGCAATTTGTATTTTATTGTCCAATGCCGCCAGCCAGCCGAAGAACTGCGGACTGACTTTCACAGGGATCCTGGCTTCAAACCGGTCTCCTTCCAGAGGGCGGATCATGATATCTTTTCCGAACCGGTCAATGAGGATTCCCACCATGGATTCCTGTCCGGTAACGGAGATCATGGTCTCCTCTCCTGCAAACATTCCGAAAGTGGATTTGCAGAAAGCGGCCATGTCAAAGCTTTCCATTTCTTTGCGTCCTTCCCGTTTTTTGTCGGATTCATCAATGTTTTTCATCTTATCCACCCGGTAGTGCTTCATCAGTTTTGCCTCCGGATCATAGCCCAGCAGGTAATAATTCTCATCATCCCAGATCAGGGCCCAGGGACTGATGTGATACAGCTCCCCATTTTTGCGGGGCACGAATTCTTTCTTTACATTCCACTCATAATAACAGAAGGAAATCTGTTTATCCTGGGCAATGGCATGATGGATCACGTCTACATTGTAAAAAATATTTTCATTGGTGGTTTTGGACCGGTTGGCCACCACCACATCACGGGACAATTGTTTTGCGGCATACTGACTGGTCTGCTTTTCCAGCTTTTCAATAAGCTGGCGGGATTTCTTCTCTGTGATGAATTTCGCCGCCTGCACCACATCCACCAACATTTTGAGCTCCGGCAGTTCAAACTCCCGGTCTGCCACATAATACTCATTGGAACGCCCGCTGATCTTCATAATATCCAGACCCACATCCTCCAGCGCCTCAATGTCCTGGTAGATACTTTTTCGCTCCGCACTGATCCCTCTTTTGGCCAGTTCATCAATGAGCTTCTGGGTATTCATGGGATGCTCTTCGTCGGTTTTCTCCAACAGGATCTCCCTTAAGGTAATGAGCTTTAATTTCTGGTTCTCCGATCTTGCCATGGCGTTTCCTCCCTGCTTTTTGTATTTTCACTGTATCATATTTTTCAATCCGGTTCAATCAGGCCACCGTAATACTTCAAAATTACATCTTGTAGTTTTCAATACTACATGATATAATATTGGCGGTAAGGAGATTAACATATGATTAGACTATTAAGTGATAGTGCCTGCGACCTGTCTTTGGATTATGCCGCAGCGCACAAGGTGGAATTGATCCCTCTGTATGTTACCTTTGACGGAGAGACCTATTACAAAGATAAATTGGAAGTAGATCGGGATGAATTCTATCATCAGATGGTAGATTTGGGTGCTTTTCCCATGTCCTCCCTTCCTTCTGTGGAGGACTATTACAATAAATTTGAAGAAGTGGTGAAAGCCGGAGACAGTGCCATCTGCATTACCATCACCAATACCTTAAGCGGTTCTTTTGGTTCTGCCCATACCGCCTATGAAATGATCATGGAGGAGTATCCTGACGCGCAGATCGCGGTATATGACTCTCTTCAGGATACCGTTTCCCAGGCTCTGGTATTGGAAGAAATGATCCGTATGCGGGATGACGGTCTGAGCTTTGAGCAGATGAATGAGAAGATGCCTGCCCTTGTTGACAGTGGTGTGATCGTTTTCACCGTAGGCTCTCTGGAATACCTTCGCAAAGGCGGTCGTATCGGCAAACTTGCCACAACCGCTGCCGGTAAACTGAATCTGCGCCCACTCCTTATCCTGGAACACGGAAAACTGGGGATTGGCGGTATCAGTCGTACCAGAAAACGTTCCATCGATGATGTGATCAACTATACGGAGAAATATTTTTCCTCACCGGAACACGATGTGAAGGACTATTTATTCCATGTCGGACACGGTCACAACCGGGAAGAAGGAAATGAATTCCGTTCCATGATCTGTGAGCGCCTCGGCATTCAGTTAGAGGAGCAGAAAGAGAACGCAGAGCTCACCGGAGAAATAGGGGCTATCACAGCCGTTCACACCGGACCCCATGCATTGGGAATCGGCTTTGTAAAAAAATACGAACTTCTGTAGTCTATGCAAAAAGACGCCGGGGCAGCATCCTCACACTTACACACTCGCTGCTCCGGCGTTTCTTTATTCCTCAAATTCTACGGTTACATAGTATCCGGACTCCGTCTCTCTTACATCCTTCACGGTTCCCTTTCTGGATTTCAACCGTTCACTCTGGGAAAAATTACCTGACATGGCATAGGATCTGCCCAGAGTATAATAATAGGACGTTGGCAGCTTGCCTTCCGCTACCTCCAGCACATCGCCGGGCTTGCACAATCCCGGACGTTCCATTTTGAATTCCATTTCACGCATACTGTATTCCTTCCACTTCTACATCTGTTTTCGAACGATCTTGTATTCGTCCCCGCCCTGGAAATACGGGCAGGCTTTATGTTCACGGCTCATATAACGGGCCAGATCATCTTCATCCAGATACACCTGGCACTCATATTCTTCCAGCTCTTCATCATAGCCGTAATTCATGCACTGATCACATTCTGTATATGCTCCCACAACTGTCCTCCTGTCTGCCATGAAGCCGTCACCCCACAGCTGTCCTCCTGTCTGCCATGGGGCCGTCACCCCACAGCTGTCCTCTTTGCCGGGTCGCAGGTTTCCGGAACCTGACCGTCTACAACATCCCCATGAGATTCATCACATACTCTGCTACAAACACCACCGTACAGGAGGCCAGAGCCACCGTAAGCAGATCTTTTTTCCGAAGGGCCAGTATCAGTGCTGCTACCAGACCACAGGCCGCTGAGAGAATGGATGAAGTTGCATACAGGATGGCCGGAAAGGTCATAGCCGAAAGCACCGCATAGGGAATATAATCCAGAAAGGCCTTGATCCTGGGATTGGTAATCTCATGTTTCACCAGTACAAAAGGCAAAACCCGGATCAGGTAAGTTACCCCTGCCATCACCAGAAGATACAGAAAAAATACACCGGTCTGTTTCATGCCTGCACCTCCTCTGTAGCCGGAAACAGCCATGCTCCCACAAGAGATGCTGTCACGGAACAAATAATGATGGCAAATCCGGAAGACACCCTGGAAAAGCCCGGACACCACCGGAAAATGCAGCTTAATACTACTGCAATGCCTGCTACCAACGCCACTTTTTTATCATTTTTTACCCGGGGCACCACGACCGCAATAAACATCCCATAGATGGCAATTCCCAGTGCCGCATTCACACTTGCGGGTAAGACGCCTCCCAGCAGCGCACCCAGCAGGGTTCCCAAAGCCCATCCCACATAGGACACACTGATGAGCCCTAAAAGATAGCTGCGGCTTACCTTATAGGTCTTACTGACAGATACTGCAAAGATCTCATCTGTAATACCAAAACCAAAGATCCAGCGAAAAATGCCGGACACCTTCTTGTCTACATTTTGTGAAAAGCTGACTGCCATCAGCGCATACCGCAGATTGATCACCAATTGCGTTACAGCCATTTCAATCAGACCGCCTCCCGCTACCATAATGCCCAGTCCTGCAAACTGTCCTGCAGAAGTAAAATTAGCCATGGAAATCAGCAGTGCCTGCCACCAGTACAGACCACCGTCTACTGCCATTAATCCAAAGGTAAAGGAAACGGACAAATAACCCAGTGCAATGGGAACTCCGTCCCTCGCACCACACATTAATTGCCTCACTTTTTATTACTCCATCCTGCCGTTGCCGGCAGTTCTTCTTTTGTTATTTTCTAGAAATATTTCAGATTCATATCCGGGCTGCAGTCACATAAAAACTGAGCCAGCAGTTCAATACATTCTTCTATATCTTTTAAACTTCCCACTTCATCCGGATTGTGCATATAACGAAGGGGGATGGATAAAAGCGCAAACGGCACACCTAAGCCTGTCTTGTGCATCACATCACCATCCGTACCGGTTCTGCCGTTGGCTGCCTCCCACTGCACCTTGATATCCAGTTTGTCAGCTGCCTGGGCCAGTTTCTCATTCACGAGCTTATGGATGGAAGGATTGTTACAGATGACCGGGCCTCGTCCCACCCGTACATCACCGGTAGCAGCCTCGTCTTCTCCCGGATAATCACTGGTATAAGTCACATCCACCGCAATAGCAATGTTTGGCTTCACCCGTGATGCGGCAAAATAGGCTCCGTTCATGGTAGTTTCTTCTCCTGTGGTAGAAGTAGCGTAAGCACCAATCCTGCAGCCTTTCTTTTTGGCCAACGCTACTGCCTCCATGACGATAAAAGCACCCAGACGGTCATCCAGTGCCCGGCCGGTGATCCTGTCATTCAGAAGCTCCCGGACATCCGTATCATGGGTGATGGTATCCCCTAAGGACACCACTTTCAGGGCATCCTCTTTACTTACAGCTCCGATATCAATGGTGAGATCCTTTGCCTTCATATCGCTTTTTTTACTAAGGTCACGGTTGTTCACCACAGCCCCGTAGATCACGCCGTTGCGGGTATGAACGCGAACCTTGTGTCCCGGATAACCGTTGGCATAGACGCCTCCGATGTTGGTCACTTTTAACATGCCCTCGGAGGTTACTGCAGTAACCATGAGTCCGATCTCATCTGCATGTCCGGTAAGCAATACCTTGAACTCCTCCTGAGGATTGATCACCGCAGTCACATTGGACAGTTCATCACTGCGGACCTCATCCGCTTTGTCCTGCATATAATCATAGATCTTATGCTCCAATTCCTGCTCATTGCCGGAAACAGAAGCAGTGGTAAGCATTTCGTATAAAAACTCCTTATTCATTTCCCTCTCCTTCTTCCTATCACCGGACCGGTCCTGTTCCCGGAACCGGTTTCCCGTACTGTCTCATTGTACTATACTTTATCTAATTATTCCACACCGGGATCGGTTTATCCAGCAACAGCTCATTTTCCGTCACCCTGCAGGTATAAGCCAACGGGATGACCCCCGCCCCGGTCACCTGCCGGAATGTATCTCCGAAGTCCTTATCCGTTGCATCATTGGGCGCCACAGCCTTCGCCTCATCCATCTGGATCACGAACATCAGATAGGTCCGGAAGCCTTCTTCCACTGCTTTTTGCAGCTCCAGCATATGCTTCACTCCCCGGAGTGTAGGTGCATCCGGAAACCGGCAAACGCCATCCTGTTCCAATGTAACTCCTTTTACCTCCATCAGATTCCGGATGAGTCTTCCGTCCTGTCTGGTCTCAAAGTAGAAATCTATCCTGGAATTACCGTAGGTGTATTCCGGTTTTATGGTCATTATTTCTCCGAATTCACAGGTCTTAGCCAGCCACTCTCCCACCACTTTGTTGGGTGCCTGACTGTCCATATTGATAAGACGATGCTGTTTTTCGGGACGGTCATATTCCTTATAGACTGCAATAAGATCATATTTTGTGGCCCGCTTCTCATTTAATCCGTCAGCCAGGATCACCGTGGCCCCCGGTGTCAGAAGCTCTTTGCATCGTCCGGTATTTTTCACATGTACTTTTTCCTCTTTTCCGTCTGCTTCCACATAAGCAATAAAACGGTTAGGGCGACTTAGAAAAGTCGCCCTTTTTGTAATCTCATATCTCACTATTTTGTTACCTTAATGCTTTTGCTGGCAGAATAAACACTGCTCTTGCCATTCTGCGCTACTGCTTTTATCCTGTAATAATAGGTCTTTCCTTTTTCCGTCGTACGGTCCGAATAAGAGGACGTATTTCCGGTGACAGCGATCAGGCTGTAATTTCCGCCCTTTTCCTTTCGATAGATCCGATACTTCACGGCACGTGCCGACTTCGTCCAAGTTAAAGTAACCTTACCTGTGGTATTTGTCAACGTCAGATTCCTTGGTGCCCTTAAAATGGTTTTGATAGTCACTTCCGATGACGGATCTGCCGTATAGCCATCTGCATAAGGCAGAATATAATAGCTATAGCTTGCACCGATATCCAGTTTGGAATCCGTATAGGAAGTTACCCCGGATTCCAGGTCTGCCACAAGAGCATAGACTCCATCCGCACTTTTACGGAAAAGACTATACCCTTCCGCCTCTTCCACCGTGCTCCAGGTAAGCTTCACTTTTCCGCTTCCGGAATTCACTGCTTTTAATTCCGTGGTGGCAAGCTCCTGCAGGTTATTTCCTCGCATAGGCTCTGCCAATGCTTTGATACGCACATTACACGGCTCTGAAAAAACTTCACTGGATGGTCCTGTACCGATCCAGTTTCCTGTGGAAGCGCTTTTAATATAACTCTGTCCGTCCTCAACACTGACATCATAAGCAACCCAGGAATAATCCACATCTTTGTCTACATAAATCTGTGTGGTCTCCGGATAGGTGACACATACGGAAAAATCCTTTCCCTTGCTTACCACCACCGGACTTTCTAACTGTATGGTTTCGTAACCTGCTCTTCCAAAAGTCACTTCCTGGCTCAGCACCTTGGTACCGCTTTCCGGATCATTGTCCTTCACATTTTTGTATATGGTGATGGTGGCGCTCTCATTATCGTAGTAGTTCATCACCTCTACCGCAGTGATCATCTCTGTTGCTCTGGCGGTAAAGACATTAGCCGCACCGCTACCCCGGTAGCTGCTGATGGAACCTCCGCCATCGTACTGGTAAAGATCGCTGTAAGTACCTTTTTCCCTGACTACAAATCCATAACAGGATTCCAGGGCATTGTTGCTTACCACATCTTCATAGGAGATCCAGAAATATCCGTCCTTGCCCCATTCAGATCCCCAGCTGTTCTTACACAACCAGGCTCCGTCGTGTCTGGGCTTTACGTATCCGAAATTCTCCCTGCTGTAATTATCATCCCAACCTACGACACAGACCTCATGGTCCGCCTGCTTCATCCGATCTACATAAAGGGATGCTGTTTTGGAATTATAGTATATTCCGTCTGTCTCCATATAGGCCGGCATGGTCACAGCGCCATTTTCCATAATAGCCTGCTTGATCCCCTTACGGTCACTAGCCGAGATCTCATAAACGCTTTCCAGCTCCAGTGCATTCCTGCTATATGCATAAACATCATCCAGTTCCTGGGTGATCATGGAGTAGGGAACATCCTCCTCCAGCACCGGGCCATATCCTTTTGCCAGCATCAAAGCCGTTAAAACATCATTGCTGCCCTGTTCATACCAGTTTCCTGATTTCAGGATAACATTATCGCCTTCCAGTCCCTTTGCCTGAATTGCCGGGGTATGAAAGGAAAAATAAGCCAGCTGGGTTTCGGAAAGATCATACTCTCCAAGCCCCTGCTTCAACGCATTGGACTCCATGCAGGCAGTTGCTGCAAATGCCCAACAGGTTCCATAATTTCCCTGATACTTTACCGGTGTAACCATTCCCATGTCCACCAGATTATACGATTCCGGATAGGATACACTTGTACGGGGATAAAGAACGGTATCGTCTGTCTCTTGTGCCTCCCTTGTGATGGGAAGACTCCGATATCCCTTTCCTGCTTCGTCCTGCACGGTAACCGTCTGCCGGGTCAGATCCTGCGTTTCCCCCAGATCCTGTGCCCTCACAGACAAACCTGTATAAGACAATGACAATGCAATAGTCAGAAGATACGAAAGGACTCTGGAAGTCACAAGCTTCCATCTGTATCTCATCATATTTACCTCACTTCTAAAACAAACACTATGTATCAAATCTAAAATGCGTAAAAAAATCCAACTATAGTTTAGCATGTTCTTATAACAGTTTCAAGAGAAAATGCAGCATTCCTGTATGAAAAAGCAGGGTGAACGTACCTGTCCGCCCTGCCCATAAGATTATTTTACTGCCTGTGCATACTGCTGTTTTACTTCATTGATCTTCTTCATCTCAGCAGCCGGGGTTTTATAATAACCCTTTTTGTGCATAGCCTCAAATACATCTACCTGAATTTCGTGCTCCTGCTCTAAGCATTTGTGGATCGCCTGTCGAATCTCATTGTGGTCGCACTCATTCATAAAGGTGTTGTAATGCTCTGTAGCTGATTTCTCTGCTGCCAGAGCATCTTCATAAATCTCTTTTTCACTGTAAATACCCTGCATAATTCCCTCCTATCTCAACTGCTCATAAATACTGTTCAAATGGCCCTGGTGTTTGGCCGCAATGTTCTCCATCTGGGTGGCTACCTCTTTGTTGGTAGCATGACCTGCCAGCATTTTGAATTTTTTCACAAGTAATTCTTCCTCGGAGAGGATGTCTTTGATAGCAGACAGTTCTTTTTCTGTAATTTCCGGCATACTTTTTGTTCTCCTTTCTATGACTACGGATTTAGTATGCCAAGCAGAATATTTTTTATACCCTTTCATGCATGATAAGTCTACAGGCAATTTCATCTGTCGTGAACAAAAAAACAGTGTGACGCTAAACGTCACACTGCTTTTTCTCCGAACCTGTGCAGCAGCGCTTTTTCCGTAAGAGGCACTGCTACGATCAACATCACCGTTTCCATCAACAACCAAACTCCGCAGGCCGTTTCATATCCTGAAAGGGGCTGTCGCAAAAAGATCAGGCTTAGGATTGCCGTCACAAGCAAAGATCCTTTTCCGAATAACAAATAGAATTTGCCACACACCTGATGGGCAAACCGATTGGTCCGGTCGTTCCTCATGGAACGGGCTGTACGATAATAAATTCTGCAATTTCTGCTTTGGGGACGGACTCTGACAAAACGGATCCCGATGAGAAGCATCAGCACGGGGATCGCCGCCAGCATTCCGGTCAACAGCAGCCACATGGGCATCACCTGCATCCTTCCATATACTACATATTGTATATCGTAAAGAATAGCAGTTATTTTAGTCAAAAATGCAAAAAATTCTAATTTTTTGCATATTTTGTGGTTTTTTATACTCTTTATACTGTTTTTCCACAATAACTTAGCTTCGCTCTGAAGTTATCCACAATTTAGGAAAGTCCCACATCTAGTGCCATCATAACAGTAAATCCGGCAGCAAATAAAACAGTGGCCACATTGGTGTGTTTTCCCTGGGACATTTCCGGGATCAGTTCCTCTACCACCACATACATCATGGCACCTGCTGCCAGACTAAGCAGATACGGTAGCAGGGTGCTGATCACCGATGCAAAAGCGATGGTAAACAATGCTGCCAGCGGTTCCACGATTCCCGACAGGGCTCCGTAGGAAAACGCCCTGCGCCTGGTTTCTCCTTCCGCTTTTACCGGCATGGAAATAATAGCTCCTTCCGGGAAGTTCTGGATGGCGATTCCCAATGCCAGCGCCAGTGCCGACCAGGCTGTGATCTTGCTGTTGCCCATGATCAGACCTGCATAGACAACTCCCACTGCCATACCCTCAGGAATATTGTGAAGTGTTACCGCCAGCACCAGCATGGTGGTTTTCTTCCAATTTTTCTTCGGGCCTTCTGCCTGTTCTTCGTTAATATGTAAATGCGGGATCACATGATCCAGTAACAGCAGGAACAAAATCCCTCCCCAGAAACCGATACAAACCGGGAAAAAGGCCAGCCGCCCCAGCTCTTCCACCTGATCCAGTGCCGGCTGGATGAGGCTCCAAATAGATGCTGCCACCATAACGCCGGCTGCAAATCCCATCAGGGCTTTTTCCACTTTCTCATGCAGCTTATCCTTCATAAAAAACACGCAGGAAGAACCCAACACGGTTCCTGCAAAGGGCAATAATAATCCTATGATAATCTCTTTTGTCAAAAGTACTCCTCCTTTCTTCCCTTGCTCGTAATCTTCCGATATATTATCTTATGCGGCAGATCGTTCCATGTTACAGGGGAAGCTTTTTCTATATGCAAACGATTCCTTACACCGGGCCGGTTACAGCGGCAACTTTTTCTTCTTGAAAATAAAGCTGCCCAGGGAATACAGGATCAGAATGAGTCCCACATAAATGAGATTGACACGGAAGGTTTGATCTCCGTTGGCAATACCCACCGGATCATACCATCCGTAAATGGAGAAATTCTTCAACCATTCAATATCCTCTGAGGCATTTCCCAGCATGTTTAACAGCAGGAATACAATGGGAATTCCCGCCCCAAAGCCAAGTGCTTTGGCAGAATCGTTAAACAGACAGGAAAAGAAAAAGGTGATGGCCATTACCAGAAGGTTGACCAGCAGCACTGTGATATTCAACAGCATGTATCTTTCCATGTCAATATCCACATCCGGGAACATGAGTCTTGCAATCAGAATGTTTACCAGAAAAACGCCCGCAAACTGCAGGGTGCTGGAAGCAAAAGCAAAAACAGCCTGGGTATTGATAAAGCGTCCTCTGGAATTGGGTGTAGCCAGGATGCAGGCTAAGGAGCCATTGTCCACGGTTTTGGCCACCAGGCGGTTTCCGATAAGGATACTGTAAACCATTGGGAAAGCCGTCAGGATAATACCATAAAGCCAGCTTGCCAGATAACCCACCAGAGTGCTGAAAGCCCCGCTAAAGCCCATGGCACTCATAATTTCCGGAGGAAGCACTTCAAACATGGCATTCAACGCATCCAGACTGTCCGGTGAAAACATGGCGATCATCACCACGCTGTACATTAACATCACGCCAAAAAAGATCCAAAAGATAAGGGCATTACTGCGGATATCCTGTTTTAACAACGCGAAGCTCATTCTTCTCCCTCCTTCCTGTAGTAACTCATAAATACATCTTCCAGGGTCTGGTTTTTCACTTCCAGATCCGTTACAGGAAACTGTGCCAGATTTTTGATGAAGCTGTCCATCCGGTTTCCGGTTATGTAAACTTCGAAACGGTCTTCTGTGATCTTTCCAAGAGAAAACTCCGGTTCGAATTGTTTTGCAATGACTGGGGCTTCCGGTATGTGGACCACATAACACTTCCGCCTGGAACTTTTCAGATTCTCCATGGAATCCTTGGCTACCAGGTGTCCTTCTTTAATGATCAGCACCCGGTCGCAGACACGCTCGATTTCCTCGAACATGTGGCTGGAAATCAGGATGGTGGTGCCTTTTGTCTTCTCTTCTTCTAACAGTTCTATAAACCGACTCTGCATCAGGGGATCCAGACCGGATGTTGGTTCGTCTAGGATCAACACACCGGGACTGTGCATAAAAGCTGCCACAATGCCCAGCTTCTGTTTCATTCCTTTGGAGTAGCGGCGTACCTTACCCTTGGGGTTTAATTCAAACCGTTCCAAAAGCTCATCCCTGCGACTTGTATCTCTCAATTTTCGCAGTTCTGCCACCATTTTAAGATAGCCCTCTCCTGTCATTCCATCGGGAAAAGCGATCTCTCCGGGGATGTAGCCTAAATTTTTCATGATATAAGGTGCCTTGGTAAAACAGTCCATGCCGTCAATGGTAATCTGCCCTTTGTCCACCGGCATAAACCCCATCAGCGCCCGGATGGTAGTACTTTTACCGGCTCCGTTGGGTCCTAAATAGCCCACGGCTTCGCCGGCCTTCACCTTGAAATCCACATCAAAAATACCTTTTTTGTTGGGGTAGGTCATGGTGACATGGTTTACATGAATCATAATGTGTTTCCTCCCATAGGTTATTGTGTCCCGTTTATCCGGTTTTCAGGGTCGGCTCCCCGCTTGTCCGGGGCTTTTCCGGCGGTCCGCTTGTTCGGGGCTTTCCCGGCTCCCCGCGGGTTGCTAGAGCTCCGGGTGACTCCGGAAATATTCAATCATGGTCCAGGTCAGACTCAGGGTATTATCTTCCTTTGGAAGATGCTCCCGGTCAAACCACACCGCCTCGCATAATTCATTCCGGTCTAAGGTTACGGTATCATCGCCGTCTAAGTCCGCGAAAAATCCCATAAGCAGAGATCCTGTAAAGGGCCAGGGCTGGCTCTTAAAATACCTCAGATTCTTCACTTTTAACCCGGTCTCTTCCATCACTTCCCGGTGCACACACTGTTCCAAAGTTTCCCCTGCCTCGCAGTACCCCGCGATCAGGGCATGTTTTCTGTAATAACCGTCTGAATACCGGCTGAGTAAGATCTTGCCGTCATGCAGGATGGCTACGATCATGGCAGGACTGATTTTGGGGTAAAGTACATTGTTGCAATGGGGGCAAAACAGAGCCCGTTCCGTATCCTTATGTTGAAAGGGCTTCCCGCATTTTCCGCAAAAACGATTTCTCTCGTACCATGACCCCAAGTGAAATCCCACGGAAGCCGCAAAGGCAGTTTCTTTGGGAATTTTTCCACGAAACTTGAATTTCTCCTGCCAGGAGAAGGGGGTGGATACGGCCTGTGCCTCAGGCGATTGATTATCCAACCAGAAATACGCCTGCTCATCCACAGAAAACAGGTAGATCAGTGCGTCGCGGCAGGCAGCGGACGGAAGCTGTCCTACGGTGGGCAGCATTACCTGATCGTCCACAAAATCCGTCAGCACCGTTTCGCCCTTGGTAATGATCACATAGTCCGTGTCCTTGGGCTCCTGCTTTCTGTATTCATTATGAAATTGAAATGGTTCTATATCCTGAAACATGATTTACCTCGTGTGAAAAACTTTATATTACATTTTTACATATAAAAAGGTGTAACCGTTACCAGCTACACCTTACTTTCGAATGAAATAGGTGGGTGACAATCCACATCTCCTAACAATGGGCGACGGCCGCCTGTTCCGTCCTCAGATTTCATTCAATAAAGTTTATGTTTTTGTAGCTTAATTATACATGATTATGATTTATTGTCAAGTTTAATCAGTGTTCCCTTTTTCAGATAGTGCTCCGCATTACAGGTACTAAGCAAATGAAGAGTTTTTGCATAGCATGTTTTGTTCGTAGTCACTTTAACCGCCACACGAATAAACTCAACATCCACCCGATACTCTTTAACAAAAGAGATAGATCTATCTTTTGGATTTATTCCAATGTAATCCGGCTCTTCCAATATGTTCTCAATTTTTCCAAAGTATTTGTCATATTCATATGGATGTCTATTTTTTATATGTTCAATATTGGATTGCCCTATCCAAATTGGTGTACCTCCTTTTAATTCCAACTTTAACAAGTCAATCACTTTTTGATCCAGTTTTCCGATTTGCTTTGCATTATTTCTTGCCACTATTTCCTAATTCTCCCAACTATGCCCTCTTTCATTTCTGCCTGTCACTTTTCATCCTAGCCGCTAAGCATCATCAGAATGATCCCAGCGGCCAGATACGGGCCGAAGGCCAGCGCGCTCTCCCGCTTGCATACAGTTGTGCCGGCGGCGTCCACAGTTTTGGGTCTGCACTTTTTCATCCGCGCAGCATGATGCACCAATGCCAGTATGCAGCCAACGAAAAGCGCTGTCAGGGCATCTTCCCACCCCATCAGCAGACCGGTGACCGCCATCAGTTTTACATCGCCGCCACCCAGACTTCTTCCCTTGGTAAGATAGAAAAGAATGGTCAGGGGAAGTCCCATCAGCACAAACCCTGTCAGGTGTTCCCGGATATCCGGCCGGTCCGCCCCAGTCTGGGCAACTGCCGCCACCATGAGTACTGCAATGAGCCTGTTGGGGATCTCGCAAATCTTCCAGTCGATCACAGCCAGTATCAAAAGTGCTGTAATCACTACACCATAGAGCATACTCCTTATGCCAAACTCTTGCAAGCAGATAATTTCTGCATAAAGTACTGTATTGAGCAGGGCAAATACCCAGGCAGGGCATTTGGTTTTACACCGCCCTCGGGAGAAAAACGAAACCAGACCCGGAATGCTTCCCCCCAGAAAACCGCCCAGGATAAGTAGCAGGACCTTGCCTGCCAGGATTTTTTGATCCATATAAAACCTCGCTTTCTATATAAAAAATTATGATTTTTCCAAAATTCTTGACATTGGAAACTTTTTCCGATAAAATCCTGCCAATAAAGGAGAAAACTGATATGTTACTGAGTTTTGCATTGATCTTTATAATTGGATATTTTGCCGGGCAGCTCTGCAAAAAGCTACAACTTCCGGCACTGATGGGAATGATCCTGTGTGGGATCCTGATGGGACCGTTCGCGTTGTCCCTGATTGATGATTCTGTGCTGAACATTTCAGCCCAGATCCGCAAGATTGCATTGATCATTATTTTAATCCGGGGCGGATTGTCCCTGAAATTGGAAGATTTGAAAAAAGTAGGTCGTCCGGCAATTCTGATGTGCTTTGTTCCGGCCTGTTTTGAAATGCTGGGAATGGTGCTGCTTGCGCCATGCCTGTTACCTGTCTCGGTGGTGGAGGCGGCCGTGCTGGGTGCCGTGATCGCTGCAGTTTCTCCGGCTGTCATTGTCCCCAAGATGATAAAATTAATGGAAGAAGGCTACGGCACTGCCCAGAGCATTCCACAAATGATTCTTGCAGGCGCCTCTGTGGATGATGTCTTCGTGATCGTGATGTTCAGCGCTTTTACCTCTCTGGCAAGCGGAGAGACTGTAAGCGCCACAAGTTTTCTGACCATACCGGTCTCTATTCTGCTTGGAATCGTTGCAGGACTTCTGCTGGGACAGGTGTTGTACCTGTTTTATGAAAAAATTGAATTGACCACCACCATGCAGGGGGTCTTTTTACTGTGTCTGGCCTTTCTTCTGGTAAGTTTCGAGGACGCGGCTCCCATGATTCCCTTTGCTTCTTTGCTGGCGGTCATGTTCGTAGGTATCCGCATCAAACAGCAAGACCATGCCCTGGCAGCGCAGCTCTCCGGCCTGTTTAACCGGCTATGGAGTGTGGCGGAGATTTTCCTTTTTGTACTGGTGGGTGCCACCGTGGATCCCCACTACATCAAGGCTGCAGGCTTATCCTGTCTACTCTTGCTCCTGGGGGTTCTGTGTTTCCGCATGCTGGGCGTATTCCTATGTATGCTGAAAACTCCTCTCTCTCAAAAAGAGCGCCTATTCTGTATGATCGCCTACACTCCCAAAGCTACGGTACAGGCTGCCATCGGCGGTGTACCCCTTGCCATGGGACTAAACTGCGGCAACATCGTGCTGGCTGTAGCCGTGGTGGCTATCCTCTTTACTGCTCCGGCAGGCGCTTTTGCCATAGAGCACAGCTATCGAAGGCTTCTAAAGAAAGCATAGCCGGGGGGATATCACCCCCTCGGCCATACATAACTATCTGTTAACTATTCTCTTTCTTCTGCTGTAAAATCTCACGCAGCAGTTCGTTGACTTTTCCGGGATCTGCTTTGCCCTGGGTGGCCTTCATGGTGCGGCCCACCAAAGCAGCCAATGCTTTTTCCTTACCGCCTAAGAAGTCCGCTACGGACTGTGGGTTTTCCTCTACCACCTGCTCGACTACAGCACGCAGTTCTCCTTCGTCGTGTACGGTAGCAAGTCCGTGTTCCTCCACATAAGCCTTGGGATCGATGTCCTCACGGAAGACTTTTTCAAATACTTCCTTGGCTACTGAGCTGTTGATGGTGCCTTCCTCTGCCAAAGTAACCAGACTTGCCAGATGCTCCGGTGAAAAAGCGATGCTGTCGGGATCCATTCCGCAATCCTTGCACAGACGCATAGTCTCGCCCATAAGCCAGTTGGCCACTTTCTTGGGCTGTTTGCAAAGATCGGAAGCTTCCTCGAACATATCCGCCATCTTCTTATAACCGGTAATGATTTTGGCATCCTGATCGGACAAGCCGTAATCTGCGCCGTAACGCTTCAGCTTCTCGCTCTGTAACTCCGGCTGGCGGGCTCTGATTTCCTCAAGCCACTCCTCGCTGATCTTTAACGGCACCAGATCCGGTTCCGGGAAATAACGGTAGTCCTGGGCATCCTCCTTGGAACGCATTGCATAAGAGCATTCTTTGTTGTCGTCCCAACGACGGGTCTGCTGGATCACCGGTCTGCCGGATTCCAGAAGCTCGATCTGACGCGCACGCTCTCCTTCGATGGCATGGGTAATAGCCTTGAAGGAGTTTAAGTTTTTCATCTCGGTACGGGTTCCCAGCTCCGTGCTGCCTGCAGGACGAACCGACAGGTTGATATCCGCACGCATGGAACCTTCATTTAATTTACAGTCTGACGCACCCAGGTACTGGATGGTCATACGCAGTTTTTCCAGATAAGCGATAACCTCTTCCGCACTTCTCATATCCGGCTCGGATACGATCTCGATCAGAGGCACACCGGAACGGTTGTAATCCACGATGGACACATCTTCCCACTCATCATGCACCAGCTTACCGGCATCCTCCTCCATATGGATCTCGTGGATGCCTACCATTTTGGTGCCGGCAGAAGTTTCAATCTCTACCGCGCCGTCATGGCAGATAGGCAGATACAACTGGGAAATCTGATAGTTCTGTGGGTTATCCGGGTAAAAATAATTTTTCCGGTCAAATTTGCTGTAACGGGTAATCTCGCAGCCGGTAGCCAAACCAACGGCAACGGCATATTCCAGCACTTTTTTGTTTAAAACCGGCAGGGAGCCGGGCATTCCTGTACAAACCGGGCAGGTATGGGTATTGGGTGCACCGCCGAAGGCTGTGGAACAGGAACAGAAAATTTTGGTCTTGGTTGCCAGTTCTACATGGACTTCCAGTCCAATGACTGTTTCATATACTGTACTCATTCTGCCTCTCCTTCCCGGCGCAGCGCCTGCTCCAGCGTGTAGGCTGCGCGAATAAGTTTCTTTTCTTCAAAACAGTTTCCGATAAGCTGCACGCCGATGGGCAGTCCTTCGCTGTCTTCACCACAGGGAAGAACCATACCCGGCAAGCCAGCCAGATTCACGGAAATAGTATATACATCGCTTAAATACATTTTCATCGGATCGGCCAGAGACTTACCCAGCTTCGGAGCTGTGGTAGGCGCTGCCGGACCTAAGATCATATCATATTTTTCAAAAGCGCGGTCGTATTCCTGTTTGATCAGGGCTTTGGTACGAAGGGCTTTCAGGTAATAAGCATCATAGTAACCGCTGCTTAAAACGAAGGAACCTAACATGATACGCTTTTTCACCTCAGAGCCGAAACCTTCAGAACGGGAACGCTCGTACATGTCAGACAAATCTCCATACTGCTCTGCACGGTATCCGTATTTTACGCCGTCAAAACGGGCCAGGTTGGAGCTTGCCTCTGCACAGGCGATGACATAATAAGCCGGGATAGCATAGTCCACCAGATCCAGTGAAAATTCCTCCACAATGGCTCCCCGGGCTTTCAGAGTCTCGGCCGCCTGTAAAATGGCCTGTTTTACTTCCGGATTCAATCCTTCCCCAAAATACTCTTTGGGGATACCGATGCGCATGCCCTGCACATCATCCTTCAGGGCCTCGGTAAAGTTGTAATCCTGCCTTTTTACAGAGGTGGAATCCTTGGGATCATAGGAAGACAAAACTTCCAGCACCGTAGCACAGTCGGTTACATCTTTGGCGATGGGGCCGATCTGATCTAAGGAAGAGCCGTAGGCGATAAGTCCGTAACGGGAAATGGTGCCGTAGGTGGGCTTGATTCCGGTAACGCCGCAGTAGGAACTGGGCTGACGGATGGAACCGCCGGTATCAGAACCCAGGGAATAAAAGCACTCCCCGGCTGCCACGGCTGCACAGGAACCGCCGGAAGAACCGCCGGGCACATGCTCCAAATTCCGTGGATTACGGGTTACACCAAAAGCGGAAGTCTCCGTGGTACTTCCCATGGCAAACTCATCCATATTGGTTTTACCAAGGATCACCGCACCGGCTTTTTCCAGATTCCGCACTGCCTCCGCATCGAAGGTGGGAACAAAGTTCTCCAGCATTTTGGAAGAACAGGTGGTACGAAGTCCTTTGGTACAAATGTTATCTTTTACCGCAACCGGAACACCGGCTAAGGGGCCGGTAAGGACACCGGCATCTATTTTTTCCTGAACCTCTTTGGCACGCTTTAACGCGCCTTCCTTATCAATTGTCACATAGCTGTGTACGGAGGATTCTTTTTCCTCCATGGCCGCAAGGGCCGCTTCCACCGCCTCCAGGACGGTCACTTCTTTTGCCTTTATTTTTCTGCCAAGTTCCACGGCAGTAAGACTTAATAAATCCATGTCGTGCCTCCTTATCCGATGGTCTTGGGTACTTTGAATCCGCCGTCTTTGGCCACCGGAGCATTTGCCAGGGTATCCTGACTTCCATCCACATCCACCGGCTCATCTTCCCGGAACACGTTGTTCACCGGAAAAACGTGGGACATGGGTTCAATTCCTGTGGTATCCAGTTCATTCAGCCGGTCAATATAGTCAAGCATCTCTGCCATATCCTTTTTGGCCTGCTGTTTTTCTTCATCTTTTAAGTGGAGCTTCGCTAACGCTGCCACATACTTTATGGTTTCATCTGTAATGTCATTCTGCATCACTGCTTGATTTTCACTCATATCAAGGCTCCTTTCCTATGGCTCCAGACGACTGACGTCACGTGGGAAAAGTGTGGTCTCACGGATGTTATCCTCGCCCACCAGCTTCATGGTCAGTCGCTCCAGACCGATTCCCAGACCACCGTGAGGCGGCATACCATGCTTAAAGCAGCTTAAATACTGCTCCATGCCTTCGGTCTCCATACCGCGCTTTGCGATCTTATCCAGGATCATCTGATAATCATGGATACGCTGACCACCGGTGGTGATCTCAAGTCCATGATACAGAAGGTCAAAACTCAAGGTATAGGTATCATCCGCCGGATCGTCCATTGCGTAGAACGGACGCTTTTTACTTGGATAATGGGTAACGAACACGAAATCCGCATCATACTCTTCTTTGAAGTACTGACCGATCAGAGCCTCCTCTTCCGGCTCCAGATCGTAGGGGTTACGGATCTTACGGTTGTATTTTTCCGATACACGCTGTTTTGCCTCATCAAAACGGATGGTAGGGATACGGTCAACCCGTGGCAGCTCCACATTTAAAAGCGCCAGCTCATGGGCATATTCGCGCTCCAGAAGGTCTACCATATACTGCAAAAATCCGGTTTCCATTGCCATGATGTCTTCAAATCCATCAATGTAGCCCATCTCAAAATCAAGACTGGTATATTCGTTCAAATGGCGCTTGGTGTTGTGCTTTTCTGCACGGAAAACCGGTGCGGTTTCAAATACCCGGTCAAACACGCCGACCATCATCTGTTTATAAAACTGCGGGCTCTGCTGCAGCACTGCCGGTCTGTGGAAATACTCCAGCCGGAATAAGTTAGCTCCGCCCTCTGCACTTTTGGCTCCTACCTTGGGTGTATGGATCTCGGTAAAACCTTCCTGATAAAGGAAATCGCGGAATGCTCTTGTGATACCTTCCTGAATGCGGAACTTCGCACGCTCTCTTAAGTTACGAAGGGCTAACGGACGGTAGTTTAAGTTTGCTTCCAAAGAAGTGTTGAGCTTGCGCTTTGCGATAGGAAGCGGCATGGGCTCGTTGGAATGGGATAAAATGGTGATCTTCTGCAACCGAAGCTCCATTCCCCAGGGTGCACGCTCCTCGGCCTTCAAAACGCCTTCCACCTTCACGGTGTCGGCCTCTTTGAGGTCTTTTAAGTCAAACTGTGTCACGCCTTCTTCAAATACGCACTGCAAGAGTCCTTCTCTTTTACGCAGTACCACAAATGCCACATCACCCATATCTCGAATGGTGTGAACGGCTCCATCCACTCTCACGGTCTGGTCTAAATATTGTCCAATGACCAGCTCGCCGATTTCCAGTGTGTCTTTCTGTTTTACTCCTGTTAAAAATTCCATATTCGTACTCTCCTTCTGATCCCGCTTTCGCGGTAGTGTTAGGAACGGGACGGGATTGAGATTGCAACGCGAGCTCGTGGCCTGGCCACTGCCGTGTACTGCCTGCTCGCGAGTTACGTTTTCCGGTTCTTCGAACCGGAGAACAAAAAAAGCCCGGGGGAACAAAATCTGTTCTCCCGGGGCGAAATCTCCATAGTGATCCCGCGGTACCACCCGCTTTGAAAAATGGCTTCTTACACACCATTTTCCCACTCAATAGCTTAACGCGCATCCACGTACTGACCTACTCGGCGGTCTCGCCTTGCGGCTTCGACCTGTTCAACCAGTCTGCTCCAGAGTGTTCCCATTACCTTCTCTTCCAAACAACGCTCTCAGTCGGTGACGTTGTATTCCTGTCAGCGCCTAAAGGTAAGAGTCTCCTTCATAGCATTAATTTAATGAAACATTTATAACACAGCCGAAAAGGAATTGCAATAGGGTTTTCCTGTAATTTTTTTATTTCGTGATTATTTAAGGAAATCGGAGATTTTGGAAGGGGGTTTTGGTGAAAATGTTGGAGGAAATGGCACGGCGCGAGCCGCTGGCCACGCCTTTTGCCTCCACACTATATTTCTCCCTTTTGTTTCAGATACTCCAAAAAGCCTTTACAACCCTCCACCACATCATCATAGGTTTCATCAAAATTTCCGGTATACCACGGATCTGCTATATCTCTTCCGGATCCGGCAAAAGTAAGGAACTTATATACCTTACCGTCCGAATCACCTTTCAGCATCCTGTTAAGGTTTCTGATGTTCGCGGTATCCATGCCTATAATATAGTCAAACTTCTCATAATCACTGTATGAAATTTGCTTAGCTCTGTGAGGCACTAAGGGGATTCCTACCTCTTTCAGTTTATTAACCGTACCTCTGTGAGGCGGATTTCCGATCTCCTCTGTGCTCGTTGCAAAGCTGTCTATGACGAACTGATCTCCCAGTCCAAGGTCATTCACCATGTGGGTAAATACACTTTCGGCTAATGTTGATCTGCAGATGTTGCCGTGGCAGATGAATAATACCTTTATCATTGTAATGTTTCTCCTTAATTTGCCCGGAAATGCCCCGATTTGCAAGGGTTCTCGGGATTATTGTGAAATACTCTGAAATGACGGAATGTAGCAAATCAGAGTATAATTTAACAAGTTATTACCACCTAATTAGTAGTAAAAGGGAAAGAGTCACTACTAAGTATTAACCTTCTGATGAATCGTCAACAGGGAGATGGGTTAACCAAACGCTTTCTCTATTTTCATGTAATCCTTCAACCTTCTGAACTAAAGTAAAACATGTTCTCTCAAAATGTGGCTTTAATATCTTATATTTTGTTACAAATTCAAACTTCAATTCTCTCTGATAATAATCAACCAAGCGTAACACTTTTTCCCTTTCTTCTTCCTCATCATCTGCATAAGGGTCATAATCTGGTGTATACATAATCGGCTCTTGTATTTTTGAAGTGTTCCTATCTGAATTATCCGCAGCAAACAAATATATGTACTTGCATCCCACCATTCCTGCAACTTTTAACAAATGCGGAACTATTATTTCCCAAAATACATATACTCCTATCTTAAAATCAAGCTTAATGCCAGGATTATACTTCTTATTTCTACACAAAAATTTAATATCTATTGCTGGAAAAGTATCTTGAACATTCATTGTATGCTCCTTTTCTTCAGTATCCGAAAATAATTCTCTTTCCTCTTCCTTTATCAATGCCTTATCATCTGCCCTACTAAACAAATACGAGGCTCTATCAGGATCACCTGCAGCAACATACAAGTCATTCATAGCTTCTGCATACTTATTATTTGCCTCATCTTGATGACTACTTGTGAGGTTTTTTCTTTTAGTCAGTTGAAGCGCCTTAATGTATCTTTCAAAAGGTTCCTTTTCCGCCTCAGTAAGCTGTATCTCTTCTATTTCGCTGTAAAGAATCCCGCAGTTTATAGCAAAATAATATGCTATTTCTCTTGTGATTTTATCTCTTACAAGATACACCTTCGTATTCCTATCTTTATCATCCTCCCAAGCTTCATTTTTCAAATACTCAGCAATTTTATTACCACTTGTTGCTTGTTCGAATTGTTCGATATCCACCCTATTCTGCTCTGAAAAACATAAACTTTCTAATTCAAGTCTCTCAAAAAGATATTTCTTCTGTTCCTCAATTGTCAAATCAATTCCTCCCATATATCAAACAAGCCCACAGGCATATACCTGTGGGCCATTAGATTACGCAAATACTACACCCTGTCTACGCAATTTTTCTCTTGTTGCATCTACACTCATTGCGCTTAGACTCATTTTATTTCTTCCTGGCTCTCCCATTTTCAATCCTTCACGTGCTTTCAACCATGAAGTTTCTGAATGAGATAGTGTACTCAACTGCCATGAATCATACTCATCATAACGGTTGAAAACATCATTTACCAATTGTACTTCATCTTCAGTAAGTGCATCATAAGTTCCCGCAAACATGTTTCCAGTCATATACTCACTTCTAACTTCGGTAAGTACTGGACCATACTTCCAAGCTTCAAAATCTCCATCAAAAAGAGGACTACCTGAGATCATGAGAGACTCCCGCTGTGAAAAATACATCATCTTGTGCATTTTCATCTGATCCATTCCACAATCATGCTTGCTTACATGAAGTTCATTCAAGTATTTCGCAACTGCTAATAACTGTGCCATACAATCTCCTCCTCTCAAAAATGCTACTTGGTTAGTGTACTACTTCCAATTACATTTTACAACATTTTATTTCGAAATAACACAATTATTTTTTGATTTTCTATAAATTTTATCGACTTACACTACTAATATTATAATCACATTTTTCAAAAAAATGCATGTACTTTTACTATACAACCTTAAACATCTCCTGTGACATTGGTTTCTCATTTTTAACCGATATGCCCGAATGTCCCATGAGGTACTGCAGTGTCTTCGGGTTCATTCTTGATTTCGCCATATTAGAGCAATAAGTATGCCTGTACACATGAGGAGTAATATTCGACGTCTGCACCCAATAGCTGTCATTGTATCTGCCGACCATTTGGTTGAATCGGTGCTGTCAATGCATTGCTACAAGTGGAATATCATTTTCATCGTAGAACAGGAGCCCGCTATAGCCATCAATTACTTTTTCAACCTTGGTGGATATTCTGTTCCCAATGATTGCCTGAAACATCTGCTCCACATCCTCTGTGATGGGAAGTTTCCTTGTTCCAGCATACGTTTTGTTGTTTCAATGATATACCGCATATTCGTTGTTCTTTGTAACTGATGGGCGATGTAAACAATTCGTTTCTCCAAATCAATGTCTTTCAGTATTAGACCACAGAATTCTGAAATTTGTATCCCTGTGTAAAAAAGTATATAAACCACTTCATATTAACTGCAGCATACCACATCCTCATGCACAAATTTCAGGAACCTTCTCATCTGGTCTTTGCTGATAGCCTCTCTTGTTACCAAATCATTTACTACAACTCCGGCAAGTTGGAAATCAAATGGATTCTTTACAATAATATCGCCATCTTCCGCCATCTGAAATGCTGCGCACAGTAGGGTCTGACCACACTGTGCCAGCTGTTGCTTATTTCAGAATTTCCACAATGGCATCTGCGACAAGCGTCGCATCCTCTTCTTTATTTTCTTTACCAAAAGAAATGCGTATGGTACCATTTGCGTATTCATCAGGCACCGAAATCGCCTTTATCACATGTGATATTTGTGTATTCACGGAGTCACATGCTGATCCAGTCGAAATACATATTTTTTTCAAATCAAGACGATGAAGTACCATTTCACCGCTGGCATCTTTTATTGAAATATTGATATTACCAGGGACACGATTGTTCGATCCATTTCTGATAAAGTCAATCCCTGCATCATTCAGGATTTTCAAAAACGAATCTTCCATTTTGCGGAGTCTTGCAGATATTATCGACATTTCTTCACAGTTTTTCTTTAAAGCGACTGCCATAGCAACTATCGAAGCCACGTTTTCTGTTCCTGCCCTCACTCCATATTCCTGAGCACCGCCGTCAGCAAACGGTTTTATGGGAGTACCTTTCTTGATGTACAGAAACCCAATACCTTTCGGGGCATTAAACTTGTGTCCCGAAGCCGAAAGCATATCCACCTGAAGTTCTTTTACATCAACCGGAATATGGCCGATTGCTTGAACGGCATCTGTGTGCATGAGAGCACCATGTTCATGAGCGATTGTAGCTAGATCGTGCATAGGTTCAATCGTACCAATCTCATTATTAACCAGCATAACAGAAACCATTTTGGTGTTATCGGAAATATATCTTCGCAAAGTGTCCGGAAGCACAGTGCCGGTTTTATCTACAGGTAAATATGACACTGGGAAACCCATTCTTTCAACTGCTGCACATGCATTCAAGACTGCATGATGTTCAATCTGACTCGTAATAATAGTACGCTGATCG
The DNA here is from genome assembly GCA_051877515.1 of Lachnospiraceae bacterium. Lineage (GTDB taxonomy): Bacteria > Bacillota > Clostridia > Lachnospirales > Lachnospiraceae > XBB1006. The sequence continues at coordinate 61,363 of JBJEIY010000002.1, forward strand.
CCAAAGGCCATCATACCCTTCAGCGCCCAATTATCACTTTCAGTCCCTCCAGAGGTGAAATATATCTCTTCTGGATCCGCATTGATACATGCAGCAATAGTTTCTCTCGCCTCTTTTAACGCCTTCTTCGCTGAATAGGCAAAAGAGTACGGCTGTGATGCGTTTCCATATTCAGTTTGCAAGTACGGCATCATAGCAGCTAATGCCTCTGGAGCAAGCTGGGTTGTTGCTGCATTGTCTGCGTATATCATTCTCATCACCATTTATACTGAACATCAGGGATGTTCCTTTTTCCAGGAACATCGAACTCATTTGGATCTATAATACAAAGCTGTCTTTTGATAGTTGCACGCATCTCTTTTGCAGGTGTAAGACAATAATCAATGAACTCCTGAGGATCTATATCCTCCTTCTTCTCCGCATGAGGGAATAATAGCTTTACAAATGCTGTGCAAATTCGCTTTATTGCCGTTATGTCACGTTTATCGGCTCTCGGTGGAACATCAAGACATGAATCAACAATCGCTGCATAGACCAATTCATCACGTAAAGCATGCATTACTTCAGCAAAATATTCTGTGTTCAATGCCCATCCATGTGCAATAAGATCTTGGTTTAGTCTCGGTATTTTCCATCCTGGAATAAATCCATGGAATCTATCAAGTGTCGCTGATTCACCAAATACTTCACTAATGTTCTCAACCATGTTCTCGTTTATGCTAAACCGTTCTGCATCTATATTGCCAAGGACAATTACGCCTGCATCTGCGGACATTTGTGCATCAAAACCCTTTATTTCGCCAAATTCCATATAGTGTTTTAATGCCTGTTGAATTTGGCCAGGCTGTTCAAAAGTAATAGATTGAACTTCGTCAAATCCTACATAATCAAATCTTGTCAATAGACCGCCTGTCTTCTTCGCATTGTCATATATTAAAGATGCTCTAGAAACAGTGCCGCCGCTAATTAACCAACCCCTTTTACTTATTTTCTCATAAACATAACTCTTGCCTGTTCCTTTGGGTGCCAATTCGATTAGATTTATTCTCTTCTCTACAAACGGTAACAGTCGTCTCAAAAAAAAGAGCTTTATCTCTTCACTGATCTCTCCTGTTTCTTCATCTACATAACCATTAGGATTGTAATCAACAGAAGAAATAATTACGTCTATCCATTCATGAATATTGAATTCTCTTCTAGCTTGTTTATAGAAGGAAAGATCCACTTTATAAGGGCAAAATGGCTTATAGCCAGCCAAATAAATCTCATTAGGTTTGATATCAGATTTTTGGTGCATTGCTCCCTTCGTAGCTCCCCCAAACAGATTTACTAGAAACGCAGAAGACCCAAATTCATCACCCATTTTAGGCTCAATTGTACTGCCCAATGAGAGCTCAATAATTCCCCAGTTTTCGCTTTCTCGAAGCAACTGATCTGCATATTGATCCAAAACTTCACCAGATACTATTCCAGACGCACCACCTCTTGAGCCGCCAAAGTCAGGTAATTCAAACTGAACGAACCCCTTCTTCAAATTTACATCCATTCTTACTCGAGCAAGAAATTTTTCTGTGCCACCTTGCATTAGTCGATACTTGATTACCTGAAAAGCATCTCTATCAGGAATAGTCTTTTTTACATATTCAAGAATATTGTCATAGTTAATTACTCCCCGACTATCAGAAAATTTCATGACGAGCCAGTCTCTCATATACGAAGGTATGCTTAGATTTGAAAAGAACTCCGACCGTTCGGGATCTTTCAACACAATCATCCCCGCAAATACTTCTTTGATTTTATCCTCTACCAAAACATTCCCTCCTCAAATGAACAAAGTGCATCCTTGCTCTTTAAACTCATCTATTTTTATCTGCAAATCCTCAACAGAGCAATCAAGACTTTCGCTCATACAGTTTAAACATAAGTACTCTTTCGCCTTCGGATCTATTATTTTTTTATTTAAAGCAATTTCATCTTTAATCAACTGCTTGCTGCAATCTTTACAAATCTGTTTTATCATAGCCTCTCCTTAAAGTTCATCCGTAACTGTCATGCCAGGTACTTTTACATAAATAGTTTCTTCCTTATCGGTGAAAATATTGTTCAAATACACTCTAATTTGATAATTGTGATCAAATAATAAATCAGGAATATTCACTATCCAATCATTTTCACCGTTTTTTTTCGCAACAATACGTTTTGATTGTACCTCAATGATAACTTTCGAAACTGGTCCCTGAGTCTTAACATGAAGTGTACTCATTCCTGAAGGTTGCCTTGCGACCGTGTCCTCTATTGTATAAGAACACTGAGCCTTCACAGGCACGACAGATGTGCCTGTCTTTTTGTAATGAATAATTGGAACTAGAATTTCTTCGGGCGTAGCACCACCATGTATTTCACCCGGCGCATAACCAGAAACAGCAAAATGCCCATGAGTTCTAAATGCAACTACAGAATCTCCCTTTATGGTATGAGAAACATCAGGAAGTGAACTTTCTTCAGAGAATTGACAATATCTACCCAAGCTGCATACCTCAGCATTTTTTTGTGGTTTCACACCTTCCATTTGATGGAAGCCTTTTGCCGCCAATCTGCTCATGCCGTGATCTGCTGTGATAACGATATCTTTTCCAGGACGTTCGGAAGCAAGTCGAACAACATCTTGAGCAACAGAAGTAATTAGCTCAATTTGCTTTGCAACAACAGAAAAATAATTACAGTTAGACTTATCTTTAATGTGACCAAGAGAGTCCAAGTCATTAAGTTTTAAGGAAACTGTTTCAGGGTCAGCACAAGCCATATTCACGGAAGTCACGGTTGGGAGCACTGCTGTTCCAATTGAAACCCTAGGTGCAGAAAGACCAGCATCAGCCTCAGCAATTTTTTTTACTAAGAGATCAATCCACTCAATACCCATACCATCAACCCATAAATAGAATGCGTCACTATCATTCTTTATTCCGTTCAATATCTTCCCACGTGAATCATAATCGAAGAAATTGATTCCTTCGGCAGAATCAGAGATACTTAAAGAAAATTCGTCCATAATTTTCATCAGCTTATATTGACTTATATAAGCCTGAAGATCCTCATATCCATATTCAGAATGCGAAAGATATGTATACAAATCCGGATATTTGTCAGCAAGAATTAGTTTAAAGTCATGTATCTTTTTTCCTGTACATAGAGCTTTAGAAACTACCTCTATTATTTTTGTGCGCTCGTCATGAGTTCTTCCAGAGAGGATTTTTAGTTGCTTTCTATAATCCTGCATAGCATCAAATTCCTGCCAGAAAGCATTACTGAAAGTATTTCTACTTAATTCAGACATAACATTGTTTCTTTGAGTAACCCAATTATCAAAATTCGGATTATCTGTGCAACTTAAGATATCGTTTTCAAGTTTTTGCTCAATTTCATCAAATGAATTGGCAGAACTTACCGCATGTGATATATAGTCGCTTTCATTGTTTAATCCCAGATGATACCATAGCCAGAAAAGCCACTTGGTATTATCATCCGCAGTTTCCCACCCACAAATAATTTGATGTGGCTCAAAATTTATCAAATTAAGCGCACCCTTAATTGCATCTTGTATTGGGGTACCCTGTTTGGTTACACTTTGGGCAAGATGAAGCCATTCGCTTTCTGTTCCAAGAGCACTATCAATTTGCAAATCAGAATAGATTCTGGACTTAAAAAACTGAAAAGGTTCAGTAATAATTTGTATTGAATACAGGCCATCCGACTCTTTCACCTGTTGGGCATGTCTCGTTGCGATGCTCATGCCTGTCTGAACTGAATAGTTGTCCCAACAATTCAGCCATTCACGAATTCCTGACACCGTAACCAATCCGGGTGTTTGGCTAAAGTTCTTGGCATAAACAGTCACCTCAAATCCAGACGGTAAGTCATTTACTTCATATACTACCTGCGGATAGTGCTCATCATCCAGTTCACCAACTGCTGTAAGAAATTCATCCTTTGCAGCATAGATTGGCATCCACACACGCTTAGAAGAATGTGCCTGTCTACTGATAATAGAAAAGATATGTCTTCCATTATTTTCAACTGCCGAGCCAAATCTTAAATATTCACCAAGTGAAGTAATAAGCACATTCTTTTCACCGCATTCGTTAAGTGTAGCAAGCACCTTCTTCATATCAGGGATAGTATCTTCTCCTAAGCAATACATTGGATCCGAGATATGAATAGTGCGGTCTGCCAGATCTTCAAGTTGATGAACAAGCTTAAAGTATGTTGTAAAATTGTTTACAAGAAACACCTTCGCATTAAATCTTTTTTGCACGGTATCTTGTACTATTTCATTTAAAAGATCAGCATAATCAATTTGAAATATTATCATGGCAAACCTCCTATAAATAAGCATTATTTTTCAGCAAACAGTAAGCATGCTTCTGAACTGTTTTCTAATAGTGTCTCGATCATACTTCTGAGCTCTGACTCAGACATTTTTGCTGCACGACTCTTTGCTTCTGCTTTAACAGCATTCATTACATCTGCCTCTACAATCTGTCTGATGCTAACAATATTTGCTGGCCATAAATTAGGGTTATTGTACTTAGCTGCAATTTTTTTATACAGAGAATCTTTCAACGGAAGTAAACGTTCTACATATTTTTCCGAAGAAATATTAATAATAAAAAGCCTATCAATTGTGCCGACATCTACCATCACAGAAAGATCAGCTTCCTGCAAGTCAGTAATAGCATTTTCAATACGAAGTACATCGACACGTTCATTAGATTCAACTGCACTAAGAGTAGCCAATGCTTCACTTAACTCAGGGCAAATCCAAACTGCAGGAATATGGAAATTGTCAGTCCAACCCTTCAGAGAATCATATCCCGTTGCATCTTTCCAAGTGTTTTGCATTGTTCGAACTTTTTTCGTATACCCCAAATCTTCAATCTTCTTTTTGATATTAGCCCTGAAATTGCTTTCAGTCTGAGTGAATGCTTCTTTAGGAAGATAAGTAAGGATATCCTGATATTCAGCTTCAGAAAATGCTCCAAGCCCCTTCTTTTGGATATATTTTTTTAAAACAATCATCGGATTTCCAATATTATCGATTGCCTCGACACAATTCTGTTCGAGGACATCCAAAACAGCATTCTTTTCACCTTCACTATATCCAACCCATTTATTAATGGAAATGTCATAGAGAATCTGTACCGCTTTTGCCCAACTATCTGTCAAGTCAGCATAAACACATCCAGGTACCTTGATATAGCCAAGATAATTTGAAAGGGTTTCTTTGATTTTTTCTACAGACATTGCAGATCCATCAAAAGCCTTGTTTACAATTCCAACAAGCTTTAAATCCAATATCAATTTCCTAATGGTATTTGTAACCTTTTCCTCTTGCCATTGCCAAATCTCTTCCTCTAGAGATTTTGTGAGCATTGTAATTAGGTCCTTTGCCTTAAATCCATATTTCTGACATACTTGCTTGGCCTCAGGAGATTTTGTGAAAATGAACGTTTGAAGGCCATCACTCATCTTCTCTTTATCCTTTATGAGATTTGCAAGTACTTGCATATATGTTTTTACATTAGGTTTAAACAGTCCAACGATTTCTTCCATTACATCGGTCTGACTACCAACCTCAAGAATATATTCAATATACTTTTCAACAATCTCAGCGATAGGCTCCTTGATACCAGAGAATTCACTCTCGTCAATATACTTAACTGCCCATACCGGATAACCACCCTTGGTGATATGAACCTTCACATTCTTTCGGCACTCATAAACATCACCAATTTCATCTGCTCCAAGCCCAAACACACGTTGAGTGAGGGTCTTAAAACGCTTTTCAACATCGCTTTCGCTTGAAAGTTTCATTCCGGCTGCTTTTCCGGAACACATTGCAACAATCATTGTCGGAATTGTATCTTCATCCAGTTTATGGGCATTATTGCCGTCGTGCCAGGTAAATTTCCCCTCAAAGAACTTAAATGCAAATCCAAGCAGATAGCAACAAACACCTGTATCATAATACCCTAGCTCATTCTGAATCCCCTCCCAAAGATCAGGAAGAAATACCGTACCGTTTGTAAGCTGTTTATTAAGATAACTGCAGAGGGCAGACATGCAACGGCCAATCTTAGTTTCAGACATTCCTATAATTTCATCTATCGTAGCTGCATCCCAAATATCTTCATCATTATCACGAAGGATATCTACGACATCTTGCCATTGCTGATTGAAGTTTTTCTGCTTATCATTCGCCGCGCTCTTATTTTGGAGAGTAGTTCTTGATACGGCATAATACGCAGGTGCAACGGAAACAGATTTATATAGTGTAACCTTTTTTATAATGTTTTCCGGTGCATGAGGAAACAGCTTGAGTACTGTTTTCTCAAAAGTAGCGATCACACCTTTATTGGTGTAGATATGGGATACTTTTCCTCCGTATACCAAGCTCATATCCTTTCCCAAGGCCGTAGATATCCATGTACCAATTATTTCATCTGCCTGAGAAGTGTAGTTTTTAGCATTAACCGTTTTGTTCGACTTCTGTGCGAGGCTAGCATTGGCCATGAACTCATACCACTGATTAATGCTCTCTTGTGGTAAAATATGGTTCATCACACAGATTAAAATTCTGTTTGTACCATCCGTTTCCAAAAGAGTTTCTGCTGTTGATGCGGCTTTTTTGATTTCCTCCGTAGTGGAAGCCGCAATTACTAAAATTCCAAATCTATGATTAGTTTTGACGACTTCTTTCTGAAGAATCGCAAATCCATTCTGTATCTTCTGAGTTGATCCGCCCCAGCATGTTCTAAGTACAAGTCTTTTAACTACTGCCTTTTCCTCAGGTGCAAATTGCTTTTTAAGTAATGCACCAAACGGTTTTTCTGGTTCGAACAACAGACTAACAGGGGACGCTGTTTTAATCGTAGATATTTCTGCATCAAGTTCTCCGCCAGTACCACTATAAGGTAGCTCTATACGATATCCATCGTGCAAATCCGGTGCCAGAACGAGAGCATTCAGAGGATCGCTGCTAAGACTTTCAAGATATGAATCGAGGGCTGGCTTATCAATTGCACCACTGAAACAAGTCTCCAAGGTCTTTTGTGTCGCCTGAACACCTTTGCTGCCCTTAGATTTCTTCATACTTTGACTTGAACCTACAGTTGCAAGAAGAAGCATCGCGGCCTTAAAAACACGCAATGCCTTTTCATCACTGATTTTATCTGCAACTCGAGCGTAGTGTTTCAAGCAATCTTCTGCCATCTTGGTAAGTGTTTTCTTACCACCGGAATTATTAACGAAATAATAATCCCACAGATAATCAGCAGTTACCCAACGCCAGTCATAATAACCATTATCATGAATATAGGTTCGGAATCCCTCACTATCACTACTTTTTAAAAACTTGAAAATACTGCGTCCGGCGGCTGCTATACCTGCGACCTTCGTTACCAATTCGAGAGTCATTGGGTGAATCGGAAAAATAGATTTCAAATCGCTGGCATCGATATCTTCATCCAAATCCCCCATAAACATGCTTGCGCTGTCACTAATTGTGTCATAGAGATCGTCACAAATATCACTCCAGTTCGATTTCATGCCATCCTTAACGACAATGCTTTCTTTTATAAGCTGACGGGTAGTATTATCAGTTATGCTGATATCAATTTTATGGAAACGTGCGTCAGCCTTTCCCATGCCAGCTTCGACATCATCTGAAAAAAGGCCGGGAAATTCATGCATTACATATATGATATACAGAGGCTGTTCTTTAGCAAATAAAGACAGCTGCTGAATAATATCGAGATCATTGTGTCTAATATACTCAGTGAACTCATCCCAAATGATAAAGATACCTGTCTTTGCAAGTTCTGGATTACCGGCGAATACATCTTTTATCCAGACCTTGAAAGTATCGAGATCTGTTGCCAGTCCTATGTTAAGTGACTCAAGGATTTCTTGAGCTTGAGTACACGCATCTACGTCACCACCATCAATCAGATTTGCAAAATCGTCGTAAGAACTGTATGTACTCCAATACTCAGGAAATGCTCCATCATCAAACTGCTCAGCTAGAGTACTTCTAAACATTTTTTCTGCGGTCTGCACGGACTTTATCAGTGAATTTCCACCGGTATACGCAAATCCATTTTCTTTCAGCACCTCGCGCACTGATTGCTCGATTTGAAACAGGAATTTGTTCGAGGTATTCAGTTGGAGACACTCACCACTACGAAACTTTACAGGATAACGTCCTTTTTTTCTCGCACCGAGAAAACGATCTTTGACATCAGCGAATTTCTTGTTACCCTTTAAGAACTGTTCCACTACATCATAGTCATCTTCAAGAAGATGCTTCAAAACAATAGCAGCGTATGTTTTACCAGTTCCATAAGAGCCCTTCAGCCAAAAATGTTTTACATCTTCTTTCTTATCGTCTTTTGCTGCGGTAACATCTGGACGCAATGTTCTTCCGAGTACTTTTACAGCGGCAACCATATCATCGGTGACAATGTATCGGCTCCAGAATTCAGCGTCACTGTCTGAGTGCAGATCAATAACTGACTCATAACCAGGAGCAAGGTCTATAAAGGATTCATATTTCTTGTCCATGCTATTCCTCCAACTCTAAGCGGATAACATCTAACGATGTTTTCTCGCTGTTCAGTGTAACGTTATCAAGGTCTGCCACAAATGCAACCTTGATGAAATCAGGGTAAGAATTCGCCAAGTCTTGAAGCATTGACTTAAAATTATCATCTTCAAGTCCAAAAATAGTAACGGGATCCATCCCGATAAAGTTTTCTGGCCGGTTTGTTCGAATGCTTTTTAGTTCCTTCAAAGTCATGCTATAATGTCCATCCAACTTCTCTGCATAGCGATACATAGCATATAGAATTGCGGCAGCCTCAGGTGTTGACCATCCCTTCTTTAAAAACCTATACGAGTTACCACTAGGAATTGGAATACCCATTTCAAGGGTTGAACCAATTGGACTGTTAACAAATGTTTCAGCAAGAGATGTAATTGCATTTGAACGCGTTGACTCAGAATACATGTCATCAATCATATCAACAAGCTCAGCTTTGTCATATGTTTCCCCAGTAGGAACATAACGGAGATACCACTTTACTAAAGTCGAATTATAGGCGAGATTTGTCCAAATCACGGCCCAAACAAAAGGATGGTATGGTCCAAGTTTCATCAACAATTCACCCAGATTTGTAATCTGTCCGTTTTTACTAGTACTAGGATTGACATCGATAATTTCTGCTTCTTTAAGATAAACCTTTAAAGCATCATATTGACGATTGCCAAGTTCTTTCGAACTCCAACAGTCATTTCCTTTTTCAAAGAAGTGTTCTATCCAAGCATTTCTTAAGCCAAAATGTTGGTATCTATTCATACCCTTCAAATCCATACTATTTCCTCCTTGGGTAGTTGACAAGGATCTTGCCACTTTGCATCCTTTTGCTACCTCTGTTATACATTTTCCACAATGAACACATTTCTCGTTATGTATATATATTTGTCGGTTTTCATCAATAGTAAATGCTCCTGTCGGGCATTCAACACTACAGCTATTACAGCCCACGCAATATGCAACCTTGTTAGCAAGACCTCTTAACCAGCTCAATGTAAAGCGATCCATTTTTTTATATTCCGTGTAAGATACTATAGCTTTCTCGGGATCAAAAGAGAATTCATATGTTTTTCCCTTTATAACTTGCTCTCCTGCGTTTCCTGTTCGTTGAACTATCGGGCCCGCAATTCGTGCTACATCAATCCAGGATTGTTTCATTTCGCTAAAAATAAATTGAAGTTGATCGTCTTGAATTATCTCATGAACACGATTGCCACCATTCTTTAATCCTCTACCTCCAAAACGACCTTTCCAACCGCCCTGTGCAATATACTTTTTGACCTCTTTTTCCGGTTTGCTTTCTTTTGCGTATTCTTCAACATACGCAAGAAAAGGTGCCAAATCATCTTTGTATATGGTATTTGCTATTCCATCCCACCAACTAGACGACATCGGACACACAACACACCCTACACGAAATAAACCGTTTCTATATGCTTTATTAAAAAGAATATCTCTATTAAAAATATACAGGAATATCTCCGAGGTGCTCCACTTTAAAATTGGACTACAATTAACCTGATTGATATGCTTTTTCCCTTCAGAAATCTCACTATATGTTGAGCGTTGTTCACTCTCTTCAGCTCGAACTCCGTCAAATACAACTGCCTTAACATTGTCTCCTTCAGAGATTTCACGTAGCAAAATAAGGGTTGGAACAGATTTATGAACGCCACAACACCAACGCAGCCTTCTTCCTGGAGGTCCAAATTCAGCCCATGATTCCTCAGCGGAAAAAACAGATTTTGCTGTTTGAAAATTCAAATTAGGATAATGTTTTTTCGCTAATTCTACTGCATGGTATGTATCTTTCAATTCCATTCCAGTATCACCAAAAACCACAATAAACTGGTCTGGCGCTAATGCTCTTTGAACTAAGTCCAATAACACAATTGAGTCCTTACCTCCACTAAAGGCAACGACAAACTTGTATCCTTTTTTTTCATACTCATCATGAGATTCTCTAATAAAATGAATCGCTCGTTGGATTAGTCCCTCCATCAGAGATTCGTTTTCTTTAATGAGTTTTTTTATATCGATAGGAACAAGTTGCCTTATAGAAGTATCTTTAATCACAATTTGGGGACGTTCATAAAAGCTACCGCCTCTTGCTTCAGCAATTACATTCCCGTTTAGAATATACTTGCGAATTCCTTCTGCCCAAAGCAATGGTGCGTCTGTATCGGGATACTCCCAATATTTATACATTTCGAAAAAATCTAATTCTTCCTTAAAAACAGGTCTGATTTCTTTTTGTATGTTGACAGAGACATCTAGTTTAAAGATGTTATTCTCGCCATCAACCCATCTATATCCATACATTTTTATGTTCTTCCTTTATGCATTGCTTACAGTCACTTTGTTGTTGCCATCAGTCCAGTAAAAACGCAGATCATTTGCAACTGTTTTATGAACTGTATTTATTTTTTCTAGCCCGTGTAAGAAGCCTTTTCCAAGCAAATAAAGTCGAAACTCTTCGTTTGTAAAGGTATGAGGGAGCTCAAAATCATGTTTTAATTCATTCCAAACAATATCTGCGAACGTCTTGAATACTGAGGTCTTCCTTAATAACGCTGCGTCTATTGTTTTCATATCGTTGTAGTCTCCAGCATCAATCGTGATAAATCCCACTTCATAACGTTCCAGAATTGACTCCAGCAGAAGCGGCCCCCATGTAACTCCAGCTGGCAATGTCGGCAGTGTGGAGTAAAAATAATCGCTTACATCGCCAAGTGCCACATAGTCGTCACCTCCAAGTAACGCTTCAATTTGTGCTTTTACTGCTTCCAAAAAGTTTTCGTCAATGTTAAGTGCCTCAGCTAAAACAAACTGGTTCTCCGCATACTGTAAGAAAAGGTTCCAACCGGATTTGTTTAGTATCAATGACACAGTCTGGGCAGGCGTTCCCGAACCATGGACAGAAACGTATTCGATCGCTTCGTCACGAGATATTACATTTCCATGCTCGCGCGCGTATTTTATCATCAGTCCACTATAATCCATTGCATAATCAGGGGCCTCCTGCCAAATATGCTGCTTCCTATAAAAAATGAACTGAGCATCTTTGTAAGATGCTTTTCCAAACATATATGACGCCAAATCATAGATTTCTGCTCGCGACTCAAATGCACCGTTATAGAAGAAAAAATCATCCAGTTTAGGGTGCACCTCTTTGTATAGTGCATGTGCGGAAGTATAACCACCATCCGCATTAAACTGATGTCGAAGTGCATCGTAAAGCGTATCCACTAAGAAATCAAAATCTTCAATGGTGTCTTTATGGTAGTACTTGTCCAAAACCGGAATAACATCCGCTGCCTGTAAAGCGGCACGTCGCTCGCTGTCAGAATATTTCGAAAAACGATCTTCCAACTCTATTGCACTAATACCTTCAGGGTATCCTTTGACGGTATCCTCTATAGCCTGAATCAATTTGATGTTTTCAGAAGGCTTTTCCTTTTTTTCAAGCTTTGGTTTTATTGGAGTGTTTAAACTAACTGGTGCTTCACCCCCCAGATACTGTAAATACTTCTTTAGATGAGCACGATAACTCGCATGCTGAGCAATAAAGTTATCATCTTCAAGTAGCTTCACAACTATTTTAGCCGCAGATTGAGAATCATCAGAAAAAAGCATGTAATCTACATATCCATGTGTTTTGGCATAAGCTTCAGAAGAACGAATTCCCGATACATAACTTCTGCATGTGGGGCCTGCAAGAAGTTCATATTGTGACAGCCAATTATAGAATCCTGTTTGGGATGCATCACATGCTTGGAGCTCATTAGAAACAGGTTCTTGATTGGCAACTTTAATATTTGCAGTTTGGGCTTTCGTTTTTTTTACCACAGTCTTTTCTAGATATGTAATGTAATAATCTACGAGTTGTATCGCATCCCTGCGGACAGTATTCTTTACAAAGCATCCGGGAACCTTATCCTTCACATTTAGAAGAGTTTCCAAATTATCAATTAAAAGCAAGGGCTTTTTAATTATTCTCTGTTGTAACAGCATCAGCGAAATCATCTTGTAGTTTTTCTCGATGCTTGTTGCTTGCTTCTCTGAAAGCTGAGCTCGAAGCCATTTAAAAAATTTCTTTTCAACTGCCTCTTGTTCTGCCATAATTTCGTCTCCTAATGCATGAACATATTTTCCTTTTGTTTTCTCTTTTGCCCAACTAGAACCTTCCAGAATTTCAATTATCATCTTGCGGGGAAACTTTTTCTTTAAATCAGAAAAGATTTCTGTTGCAGTAACACCTTGCGGATCAGTATAAAACCTTTTTTCAAGAGCATCAAAGACTGCAACATACAATTTGGGATAAATATCCTTCAGCTTTCTATCCCTTTTGTTTCTTACATACCTGCTTTTTTTTACAGGCGCTGCATCGCGCTGCCTCTGCTTTTCTCTCACCGCTTTTTGAATATCTTCTGGTAATATTACCTTTCCAATTAGTTTATTCGCATCCTCAAGGATACGCTTATAATCATCACGATTATTTCTATACAAATACACCACATCAACGAACACTTGCGGCAAAGAATCATCTCCTGAAGGGTTTCCCCTAAATACCTGATCCATTTTATTGAGTCGCCCAATAATTCCACTTTCATTCCGAAAAGTATCATTTATAACACATCCACGATTCACTGCCATAGCCTGCAATTTAGCTGACACCACTCTTGCTGTATGTGCCTTTGTTTCTCCTGGGATGACTAGGCCCAAATAACCTTCGAGTAATACTGCTGCCTCATATTTATCAAATCTCACTTGATCAGCAAGTATCCGAATTCTATACTCCTCCATCTCCCTAACTTTTCGTAGAAAAGTACGCCGGTGATTGATATACATATCTGCTATACTACGAAAAAGGGCAGACGTATTTGATAATCCAGAAGATTCAGGATGCAGAATTTTTTCAATTTCTAGAAGACGCATATTTATTCCAGCTTGATTTCTGAACACGTCATCAATGGAAATTTTCAAATCTTTCGCTCGTCGTCGAAGATTGATAGACAAAGCAGAAACGATAAGCTTACGCTTATCCGGTGAATTCTGAATAAGCTCGTACGCATCAAACAACAGAAGCGCTTCAGGCTCTTCCCAAAGAATTCGTTTTGCCACAACAACACCTCCGTCAAAAATAAAATTACTTGATTATTAAATCTCAGTTTGATTATCAGGAGTTTTTATATTTCCCGCTTCTGATTCTTGCGTCATCCGTCTTCGGGGAATTTACAATAATTCCCCATGCACTACCAACTCGAATAACTCCTCCAGTAAATACTATATGGTGCCAAGTTTATACCTTAAATCAACTATATATTGTAATCCCAACTGCGAACAAAGTCAATTCTGTAGTGCCTATCCATAGCGACACGAGATGTCAGAGATGTAATTAATCCATTCTGTGCTATTCCACTACTACTAGTTCATCTATAGCTCGTGTACACGCAACATATCTTTCGTTCTTGTTCAAAGTCGTAGCCAATACTTCAACCTTTTCAAATTCAAGACCTTTTGCCATGGAAATTGGTAAAACATTATAAAGGTTTCTTTTTATTTCTCCAGTCTGCACATATAAATTTACTTTTGCTCTCGGAATACTTCCATAATCGATTTCCTCTACTTCATCACCGACAATAATCGCAATTCTATCGTCTGCAGCAACCTCCAGTGCCATTAAGCTCTTGCTTTTTCTAACACTTCCTGGTAATCCAACAGGCAACATATCGATTTGAAATTCATCTTTGACATATTCTGCAATTGCCTTAGCGTTTCGATAGTTTTCCTTGACTTCAAAAACAACATATCCTGAAAAATCATCAACTTTGCTTCTAGCATTAATACCTTTCTTATTAATGCACTGGTTCACATCTCCAAACATATTAACTGTCGCATTTGGATAAAGGTTACTTATAAGTTCAATCTCTGAATAAGCAAAATCTTGAAATTCATCAATGTAAATATACTTCTTATCTCTGTTTATAGGACCACTATACTTACTCATAACATACAGTATTTTGAGCAGTTCAGTTCCACCCAAACAGATGCTTCCATCAGAGGAATCAATACTAAGTATAGATAAAAGAGCATCATATAAATAACTATTTCCACCGTTTCTAATCTGCTTATTTAACCTAGATAATTGTTCTTCTAATACTCCATATTTTTCCAAGTAATATATTACTTCATCCGTTGAAGAACCAACATTAGATACATATTCAAAGAAACTTGCAATCCTTCTTCCTTTTTCTAAAACAATACTCTCCGATAGAGTTCTTTCTCCATCACGTGACTCAAACATACCCCCTTCTTTCAATTTTGTCAGGAGGTTCTTGCGTTTTTCCAACACATCATAATTAGACAATTTCATGTCCAGTTTTTTTAGGTAATCCTTCGCTTCACTCAAAGAATATTTATTAAGCGAAACAATGGTTTCCTTTAGGCTCTCCTTATCCACGTACTCAAGAGTAAACAACGCCATGACTTGAACAACTCTTGATGACCCCTGAACTTTCAACCTCGTCTTCTTCAGGTAATATTTTAAACTGCCCCAATCCACATTCTTGGCCAACCTGGAGACTGCAAACATAAGTCCTTCTGGACTATGTGCCTTCCCATCACCTTCTCCAAAGCATTCAGTATCCAATAAGAATTGTAGCAAGTTTCTGTTATTTTTGTTTTGTTCGTTCATATCCAATTCATTTTGAATGGAGACAATACATTGTTCTATATCTTGAATAGACGTTTTCTCCAATTCTTTCTTGGCAATCTCATACTCTTTGTATAAACGCTCAAAACCAGATGCAAACTGTAAATTATCTCGAATTGTCTCCATTGCTAACTCTATTCGGGATTTTTCCTTTTCAACCAGAAATTCTTTCCCGTCTGGACTTTTAGGATTCAGCAGCTTTTTTACATTTTCATAAAACTCCAATAAGTTTTTGGCCTCATACTCATTTTCATCATAATGGATATTTCCAATCACTTGAATAGGATACTTTGGTTGTTTCATTTTCTCCAACAAAACGAATAATTTGCTCTCATAGAATGCATCTATAGAGAACTGATTAATCTTATCAATTTGTAAAAGTTTCGATAGTTCCTTTCCCTCTTTTCCAAGAATATCTGTTGGAGAAATAACAATAACATCATCCATGCTCAAATTCGGATTATTGTATTTCATAAATCGAATTTTATGCATCATAATCATTGTTTTTCCGGAACCTGCACACCCTAATACAATCAAGTCCCTAGATTTATCAGTTGTAATAATATCGTACTGATTTTTCTGAATCGACTCAACTATATCATGTATTCTCTTATTGGAACGATTTGCCGCAATAATCTGCTTCAATCTCTTGTCCGTTGTCACATCTCTGCTTCCCTTTGCATGTCGGTTATACAAATCAACATATCCCAGGTATTCTGCAAACTTAATATCAATATCTCTTACAAATTCCAAGTTATACTCAGGAAGACCAATATATACTTGGCGCTGATAGTAAAGTGACGCTTTTTCATCTGCCCAATCAACAACCCATCCATCAATAGCCTGCTTACCGATGTAAAGATTTTCATTTTGCCGATATAAAATATGACAAAAATATGATGTGTCTAAAAGACTTCTCACTTTATTTCTAGCCATGCGCTCAATAAATCTATAATCTGGCTTTTGTTGCTCAAACGTCACTCCACCAAATCGATCTACTTTTTGTATGGTTTGTGGCTTAAACTCTGCCAATGCCTTTATTTCTTCGTCTCTTTTTACTTGTGTTCTTACATAATTAGAGAATTTATCAAAATGCTCCTGTTCACTATAATTTATTTCTTCCTCTCCATCAAACTTCTTCTTATTAATCTTTAGATAATCTTTTACATCAAAAAAAAGTGTTTTATCCAATTCACCTATACTTATTACCCGCCAGTCATGTAATTCATTAAAGTAAATTTCAACATGCTTACGATCCGGCTGAATCAATGCAACCTCGCCCGGTCCGTATTTAGTATGTCTTACCGCTACACCTTCTTTTAATATCGGCTTTGGTTTTGGTTTCTCTTTACCCTTTCTATCTAATCCGGCAGCATCATAACCATACTTATCAAAACCATCTCTGTCAAAACCAGCCTGATTGTATCCTGAACTATTGAAACCTTCTCGATCATAACCATGCCTATCAAAACCACGTTGGTCAAAGCCATCCCGGTCATAACCTTTTTTATTAAAGCCGTTTATATTATATCCCTCAACATCGAACCCCTCTCGGTCAAGCCCTGTAACAAAATGGTATCCTTGTTGTGTATATCCGTCACTATCTATGCCATTGATGTTGTAACCTTCTCGATTAAATCCCTTAAGATTATAACCTGTATACAGGTTATATCCCTCTGCATCAAAATCTTCTTGCTCGAAACCATCTAAGCTAACGCCCTCAATGTTAAAGCCAAATCGATTATACCCAAAAATGTTATATCCGGCTTTATTGTATCCATCAAGCCCAAATCCTTCTACATCATAACCATATTTATCAAATCCCTGCATGTCGAATCCTGCTCTGTTGTAACCGACTGCATTGAAGCCATCTCGTTTATAACCCTCTTTATCATAACCATTGCGATTAAATCCCTCTCGGTCATATCCTTCTCGATCATATCCAGATTTGTTATAGCCAGCTCGATCATACCCTAATTGGTCATAACCTAATCTGTCATAGCCTTCTTTGTCATAGCCATCACGATTATAACCCATTTTGTCGTAACCTTCTCGATTATAGCCATCTTTTCCATATCCGTATCTATTATAACCATCTTCATCGTAACCCTCACTGTTGTATCCACTCTTATCGTAGCCTTTAGAATTGTATCCGGAACGGTTATATCCATCTACATCATAGCCTTCACGATCGTAGCCTTCTTTATCATAACCATCGTGATCATAGCCTTCTCTATCAAAACCTGCTGCATTAAAGCCCTTACGATCATATCCTTCTCTGTCAAAGCCATAGTTATTAAAACCTTTTTTATCATAACCTTCTCTATCAAAACCTGCCTGACTAAAACCCTCACGATTAAAGCCGTCTTTTCCATATCCGGCTTCATCAAATCCTTCTTTATCAAAACCCTCTCGGTCATAACCATTCAAATCATAACCACGCACATCATACCCCTCTTTGTCTCTGTGTGTAAGTTTATTGAATCCTTCTCGGTTTATCCCTTTTTTGTTATAACCGTCTTTATCATATCCTTCACGGTCGTAACCCAGACGATCGTAGCCCTCACTATTATACCCTTCCTCGTCAAAGCCAAATTGGTCATATATCCGTTCCATATACATTTCTTCCTTTGCCGCTTATTTCATATTCTCTATCTTTTGCATTTTTATTTTTGAGTCATAGGCTTCCATTCATTGAGACATCTAATCCCCACCATTCATTTCAAACTTTATAGGGTCTGTGTTGTGGTCAAGTAAAATTGTAACACCCACCCCTCATATTTTCTTTGGTTGATGCGCCGCGTTAGTTGGAATAACGATAAGCGGCTGCCCAAGGAACACTATGTTTTCCTAAGTTGCTTAGACAGCTACTTTTCGTGATGCGGTTTAGTAAAGGGATGTTAACTCCTAGCTAATCTAGCTACCATTGGAGGCTTTCCCTTGTTATACGAATGCGGCCGTAGCCAATTGTACTTTCGGTATATAAACTCGTATACTCCTTGATCCAACTGGGCTGCGCTATTGAAAACATGATGATATGTATATTCATTCTTTAATGTGTTAAAAAAGCGTTCCATTGGAGCATTATCATATGGACACCCTGCACGGCTCATACTTTGCTGGATATGATTCGACTGGCATAAATTCACGAACTCCTTGGGCGAAAACTGAGCCCCTTGATCAGAATGCAAAATCAATCCATTTGGTACATCATGCGTCATCAAAGCTTTTTTCAGCGTTTTGACTGCTAGATTTGCATTTAGTAGATTTGAATTGTCACTAGCTATAACGGAACGATCATAAAGATCGATAATTGTGCAGTTGTACCGGACATATTTGCCGCCATAAGATAAATAGGTAAAGTCGGTACACCAGATACGATTGGGTTCCGAAGGTTCAAACCGGCCTCCGACCAGGTTGGGAAACAATTCACTTTCCCCCTTTCCATTGGAGTATTGCCGTGTTCTTCGAGCAATAGATCGGATTCCCAGTTCCTGCATACACTTAAGGATCGTCGATTTGGCAGGAAGTGATTGTGCCAGCCGGTTATCGAGCTTCATAATGTCATAAATCATACGATATCCCGTGGTACCGTTGTTATCGTGATAGATTTTGCTGACAGTTTTCTGCAGGTTAGCCTTACGTTCCCGATATGATTTCTTCCTGTCTTTCAAATAATTGTAGTATGCGTTGGGATAGATACCGAATTGTTTCAATAGCCAGCGAGTGCCAAATTCGCTGCTGTATGCTCGGATAAACTCGTATTGAGCTACTCGATTTCCTTTGCAAAGAATGCCGCTGCTTTTTTTAGGAAGCTATTTTCCTTCTTCAATTCCTCGATTTGCTTTTGGAGTCTGCGGTTCTCTTCAAAGATATCAAGTTGTGCTTTTTGCTCTGGCTTCTCCTGGCATTCTTTGCGGTATTCAGTAACCCATCGCTCGATGGTGCTGTGGCCCAGGAAATACTCATCACATAGACTTTGCACAGAACGGCCTTCCTCAAGGTGCTTGCGCAGTATTTCCTGCTTCATTTCGGTTGAGATCCTTTTTCTACTCATGCTGTAGCTCCTCCTCATAAATAATTATACTTATGAGGGAATGGTGTTACAACTATGTTATACCACTACACTGATCCCCCAATTTTTCTTTCCCGTCAAAGTCTTCTTCTGGTATATCTATTATGATAGAATCCAGCGACTCTGATACTCCTATCAAAGCATTAATTCTAGCCTCCTTTTCAAGCAAATACCGCTTATTGTAAAACACATCTGCATATTCAAGAACTGTATTCATCTGAGCTGTATCAAATAGTGCTCCAACAACAGCTCCAGCCACCGGAATGGCTTTTCCCACAGCCTTCTTGGACAAGCTTTTTCCAATCTGTTCAAATATGCCCTTGAACAAACTCTCTTCAAGGCCCTTCTGTCCGGCCTTTTCTAATGCCTTTTGAGCAGTCTTATTTGCCAATGCACGCATCTGACAAATAAGTAAGGCTACTCCCCCATGCTTAGCCATTTCTTCCCATGTTTTTTTACTTAATTGCTTTACTGTTGTAACTTCAGTCATGAGCATTATCTTTCCAATAATTCCTGTAATTTCATTTGTTCCTTGGCTATTTGGACTTAATGCATTCATAAATACATCACTAGCTATCACCAATTCCGCAGGGTCATTCTTGATATCATACCCATAATACATCGCAACAGATTGCACCGATCTATAATACAAGAAAGTACTCAGTACTAGATTAAATGGTAATCCCGCAAATCCAAAGTACCCTGTTACTCCACCTTCTGCCAAAGCCAATCCCAAATCTTGTGTTCTATATCCGTTCACTAACTTAGAAATATTGTAACTTCGTGCCAAACACACTTCCTCCAATGAAGTGATTTCCAGATCTTTTGACACATCGTTTACTTTCTTTACGATTGTTCGCTCACTTACTGTCAATTTAGCTGCTTGTTTCTCCAATATTCCAAAGCCTTCAGCAATCACCTTCATACACTGAATAAAGAATTCTTCTTCTGATATTGTCTCCTTAGCCGCTTTTCCAACGTTCATAATAGGCTTAGGAATAATCTCAACAACCTTTTTCCCTGTCTTGGCCAACAATCCTGGCTTAACCAGTTTCTCATATCTATCCGTAAGGATCTTAATTGAGGCATCCTCTTTTAAGTCAATGATTGGTGACGGTAAAAGAATATCCTTTTCATTCATATAATCAATCCTCCTTTGTAATACAACCTGTATTTTTCGCAGATTAATTACAAATACTTCTTAAAAGCCTTTCTCATTTTAATACACACATCCATTATGTAACCAAATTGCCTGTTCCAATCGTCCTTATCATCCAATAATGCAGTCTCTTCAACTACAATGCGACTTGCTTTTCTTTCCGGTAGCTCTCTCCAGTCAAGTTCCATACCCATAGCACCTTCAATTTCACTCTTATGTAAGAACAAGTTCTTGAACAATTCCTTGTCATCATTTATATACAATTCAACACCGATAGCATTTTTCTTTCGAATTTGAGTAACACTTATATGACAAGCCGATGAACCTATACTGAAATCCATCCAATGATCTGTTGTTGGCTTTCTCTTATTGAATGCTTTAGAAAAACTCGCGTCATCAAACGCATAGTCATTAAATGCCTGCCAATATTCCAGCCTCTGCTGTTGTGTTGGATTTGTAGCAGTTGTTTTCTTTATCTCTTTTGTCCAATCATTAGGTCTTTCGACAACCGTAAACGATGGTGCAATCTGCGAATCTCCTATTTGAAACAGTTTTATTTCGCACAAGAAAAAACCCACATTTTCATCTGTATGATTATTTAGCCACTCAATCGCTGCCTTATGCTCCTCTCGTGCATGTTTTACCACCCAAATAACCACATCTGCACCTTTACCAGATGCATATGTGATTAATTTTCCCAGGTGATCGTGATCCGTATCTTCCAACTGATTTTCAATAATAATTTTCCTATCTGTTCCTGTTTCAGATGCATAGATGTCAACATTAAAATCTCCCACAGAGGACTCCGTCTCATCAACTGTAATATCCAATCCTATGGCATCCGCCAGCAGATCAACATTTTCCGCCACCCAAGGTGTAAAGTTTAATGCCTCGTGAGGCCATACTTCTCTTAAATCTGTTATTTCCTTCAATGTTCCTAATTCCACCATTTATTCTTTTCTCCTTAAATTCACATTGTTTCCTATAACATAACAACATTTGTAAAAATCGCGAAGACCAAAACTCTCACCTACATCGCACCCCGCAGCTTCTCCACCAACGTAACATCCGCCGGTAGCCACTCCACGCTGTCCAGTTCTTCCCTGGTCAGCCATTTTGCAGCTTCATGCTCTTTTAAAACCAGATCTCCGGACGCGATCTCTGCCCAGAAGCAATCCATGGAAAGATGGAACGTCGGGTAGTCATACTCTATGGTGTCGATCAGTTCACCAACGGAAATTTCTGTATCCAGCTCCTCCATGATCTCTCTTTTTAGCGCCTGCTGCGGTGTCTCGCCCTCTTCGATTTTTCCTCCGGGGAACTCCCAACCATCCTTGAATTCGCCATACCCTCGCTGAGTCGCATAGATGATGGCCTCGCCTCTGTCATTTTTCGCTTTTATAATGGCAGCTACCACTCGCACTGTTTTCATGTCGCACCTCTACTCATTTACAATGTATTCATACAAATCTTCCCGAACCGGCTCGTCCAAAATCCACTCGATCTCCACCGCTGTTTTGTCGGTGTTGGGCATGACGAACTCTTTGGTCCTGCCGCTGGCCTGCATATAGCCCAGGTAGTAGAACTCCTTGGAAATCTTGTCATCCTTATTTTTTCGGACAAACAGGTGAACCTTAATGCCACGCTCTTTGGCATGCAAAAAGTTCTGCACATCCTCCGATTCCAATGTCCGCCCAGACTTGGAAATGGCGATCAGACTGCTATTGCTGGTAAAATGATCCTCATACTTGGTGGTATCGCTGATGTCCTCCGACTTATCATAGTTGATGAAAACCGGAAAGGTTTTGGTTTTCTTATCATACTTATAACCACCAATGTTCAACGGAACCTCATTGGTTTCCCAGTTTAGAAGCCTGCAGACATCCTCGTAGGTGTACTTCTGATACAGTACAAAATCCGTGTCCTTATAGGTATTGGAATAATCCCTCTCGTACCGGCTGATTCCAAACTCAACCAGCTCGCTTAAAATCTCATAAAAGTCCTGGTTTCTAAGCATTTGCTCAAAAGAGCCAGAGATATGGTACTCTTGTCTGCCCGCAGCTTCTTTTTCCAGAAAGACACAGTCCGCATAGGTCTTCTTGCTGGCTCCGGCTGAGAACTCATTGGTCAAAATGTTGATCACATTTTCCTGCTGATCCTCGCTCATCTGAATGCCGTAATTGTCCTGCAGGTCCTTTTTCCATTCAGTAAAGCGGCTATACTTGGAAATATGCTTGGCATAAGCTAACATCCTGTCCAGAAGTCTCAGCTCCTGAATGCGCTTTCCGCTGGCCAGTTTTTTCGACACAAACTCAATGACCTTTTCCTGCTGCGCCGTCAACCTGACTTTATATTCTTTTTCATACTTCACCAGGAACTTGTAGTAAGATCCCAGACTGTTGTTGTCAAAAATGCGA
Organism: Lachnospiraceae bacterium; assembly: GCA_051877515.1. Taxonomy (GTDB): domain Bacteria; phylum Bacillota; class Clostridia; order Lachnospirales; family Lachnospiraceae; genus XBB1006. Next base: position 84,379 of record JBJEIY010000002.1, read on the forward strand.
AGCACGTCCATTTCGCCGTAATCGTCAAAATCTTTCAGTCTTGGAATTCGGCCCAGCTTATTTTTCAGATTGGTGTAATTCTCCCGAATCAGCTTAATGTCGCTGAAGTTGGCATTATCCACCGCTGCGAAAATGCGTTTCCGGCTGATCTCGTCAAAATGTATGGTACTGGCGCCCGGAATGATACGGCCGCCCTCCATCAGGTATCTTCGAATATTGTCTTTGTTATAGCTTCGATCTCCGGAAAGGGCAATGGGGATCATGAAATTATTCTTATAGTTTCCGATAAAATCAAGGATTACAACATACTCTTTTTCCGAAGCTTTTCTAAGTCCACGGCCCAACTGCTGAATGAACACAATGGGCGACTGGGTAGGACGAAGCATGATAATCTGGTTTACTTCCACGATGTCCGTTCCTTCCGAAAAAATATCCACCGTCAAAATATAATCCAGATAGTCCTCTTCCCCTGACATAACATCCATGGTAAGCCTCTCAATGGCCTCTGCCCGTACATCCTCGGGATCTGTACCACTTAGCGCTATGGTCCGAAGCCCCCTCTCATTAAACTTCCGGGAAAGCTCTTTTGCCTCCTCGATTCTACTACAGAAAATGAGTCCCTTGACCCGGTCTCCGCAATGTCCAAAATACTCCGCCTGCTCTATCACATAGTTCACGCGAGCATCGCTGGTGAGATATCTGAAATTCTCCAGCTGCTCTTCTCTGGTTACTCCCTCATCGGAAATCATGGCAAGATCTGTAATGCCAAAATAGTGGAACGGACACAGCAAATCTTCTTCCATTGCCTGCTGCAATCGAATTTCATACGCTATATTATGGTCGAAAATCTCGTAGATGTTTCGACCTTCGATGTTATCATCCCGCTTGTCCGGCGTTGCGGTCATTCCCAGAGTAAACTCCGGTGTAAAATAATCCATGACCCGTTTATAACTGCCGGCACTGGTATGGTGAGCCTCATCGTAGATACAGGCATCAAAATAATCTCTGGGGAACATCTCCAGATTCTCCTGCTTGCTTAAGGTCTGCACCGTTGCAAACACAAAATCCGCATCAAAATCATGCCGGATGCCTGACACCAAACCGGTTTTGATCCTGCTGCCAAACACCCTCTCAAAGGAACTTAGCGCCTGTTTTGCAATCTGATTTCTATGTACTACAAACAAAACCCTTTTGAAGCCCAACTCTCGCATGGCAAAAGCGGACGCATAGGTTTTTCCTGTACCGGTAGCGGAAATAAGCAGTGCCTTGTCCACGCCATTTTTCCTCATCTCTAATAAATTATAGATGAATGCCCGCTGCATGGAGTTTGGCTGCAACGTATATGCTTCAACGGAGGGCACCGCCTCCTGCTTTGAAATTTCCTTCTGTTTGGCAACCATTTTATTGAACAGTTGCTTTTCTTCATATTTTCTACGATAGTCCTCGATGAACTCCTCGTAGCTTTTGGTATACTCCTCGGCATTCCACAGCTGGTCGAACTCGTTTAAAACCGCGTTCACCATTTCGCCCTGGCTGGTGGACACTAACTTGGTGTTCCATTCCATATTTTTTGTCAAAGCTCCCTGAGTCAGATTGGAGCTTCCAATGATAAAGCGGTATTCTTCGTTTTTCTCAAAAATATATCCCTTGGTATGAAACCCGTTTCCGGCCCGCTCCGTCTGATACATGCGCAGCTCCACGTTGGAAAGACCCGCAAGGGTATCTAACGCCGACGGATCGCTGAAATACAGGTAATCTGTAGTCAGTATCCGGCCCGGCACACCTCTGCGCTCCAATTCCTGCAACGTCTGTAAAAGCGGCGTGATGCCGCCTCTTGTGATAAAGGCCACACTGATTGCGAACCGGTCGCATTTTTGCAATTCGTCCTCAATGGCCGAAAAAACCTTTTGTCCGCTCTTATTGTCGTTGTAAATAAACTGGGGTTTGTATGCTAAGTTGGACTGAACGGAAGCATCTATGAATGCGGTGTTGAAACCGTTTTGAAGTTGTTGGATTTTATCGTTGGTCACGTTTTAACTCCTTTGGGGAACCAGAAATCCGTATAGTTTCTGGCACTCCATGTATTAAGTGTAATTCTTTACTTCATTATATCCCTCAAAACGAGGGCTTTCAACAGGATTCTTGCTGTATAGAAGTACAGAAGTAAAACAGCATTCCGGACTTTATGGGGTCAGTGTTGTGGTCCTATATCTTTTATCTCAAGGAGTCCATGCTATTCATCAACGGGATTGATTCCCGTCAGTTTCTCCCATATCTGCACCTCCAAATACATATTCCTATTGCCAGTTTCTCTTTAATATCTCACTCTTCAAGTACAATGTATTCTTGTCAGATGTTTTAAGCGGATGCAGTTTACCCCGCTTTGTTAAATCAATAATATTTTGTCTGGAGCACCCAAGTAGCTGTGCTGCTTCCGTTGCATTAATTACTCTATGTGTGACAAAATTCCGAAAATCCGCCGCAGTAAGAGGAACAGTTTTCCCTATACGATATAGCACAGAATCCGAAACGCTCATATTCACGTCCCATGCCACACCATATCCGCCTGTCTGCATTTGAACATGTTCAAAATATTCCGGCTTCTTAAGCAAGATTTGAAAGGTTTGCGTCTTCTCAAAGTGTTTCTTCAGATCACACTTCTTGATAATTCCATCCCTAAAAAACACAAGCAAGCAATAATCCTCCAAAGGAAGCACATCTTCTATTCTCGTTGTAAATCGCTTCTTGATCCCTTCCGGAAGGTCCTTTTCATCAATGGGAACCAGATAGTAGTCGTCTTGAGCGCATCTTCCCATCGCTAACATTAAAAACTCATACTCATCATATTCCTCCAACTGATTATCACGCAGAATCTCTCCAATGTTCTGCCGGTCTGCCGGAATAATTCGTTGCTGGACCCATACCTTGCTCCAATAGGAGTTTATGGTTGTTTCGTTTTGTTTTACAAAAGAATCCAACAGTAAAGGAGTTTCCCATGGATCTGCTCCTTGCGGCAATTCGATATAAAACCTCTTTTCAAGCTCATAATAAAGAAGGTATGCCAAATCTTTCTGCTCACTGGCAGATTCATCACGAATTGCAAAAATCTTCATATGCACACCACCTTTTCCAAATCATTTCCCATATTTTATCTTGAAGTGCTCCGGAAATAATACCATCAAGCCCTTCCATTATCCTCTCTCTATCACTCTCATGCAGAGAATTTAATATAGGCCTTTTATCTGCAGGTATCAGCTTCAAATTCTCCCATGTAGATTTTGAACCAATATAATTATTACACGGCTTATCTTCCATTACATCGAATGCATCTACCTGACTATCGTTCATACAGCGACAAAGCAGCGAAAGTCCATGATCAAACAGCGGTGCCATACGAAAAGTTTTCTTTCGGCTATTTCGTAACACTTCAATATTCGCACCATGACGGTCACGATTGAGAATCAGATAGTCCACCACGAGCATCTGATAAACATAATCTTCCCACCCCTTGCGCACACAAAAATCAAGGACAGATTCCGCCTTATATCCTTCTCTTGCCTTATATGCATCCAACGCAATTTTGGACTCACCTTTTTCCTTAAAATCATCAGAGGCACATAGATATACATCTCTCATTTCCCCATCCACCATGATATCTGCATGGATAAGCTGATATGACAAATGGGGAATCCCTAATATAGTAAGCAACCTATCGACAATCAATTCATTTACACATTCATGGCCGATTACGCCATGTACTTTATCAAAATTTGAAAGCTTATAGTAAACTTTTCTGCCTCCTAATTCTGAATAGGATTTCAAAAAGGAACCTGCTGTTCCTGATGAATTACGATATACAGACCAGGACAAATAAGTAAGGTCCTGTTTCTCTCTTACCAGCTGTGTGTTCATAGCATTTCACCTCCCTCTTGATTTTATTCCTTAACTTGTCGTACGTCAAGCACTGTTTTTTTAATTTTACTTGTCATACAACAAGTGATATTGAGATTTTAATTTCACATAAAAATTAGTCAAGTACGATTCCGTAAATCATACTTGACCATTTTTCTACAAACTTGCGGTTATGATTTCTTGCCACCCCGCCTCTTATAGTCTGCATCAATCTTCTTTTTCCAATCAGCAGATAATGGTGCCGCACACGCTCTTACACTGGTAATTGCCTCGCTGATCACCTCATAATTGAGAGCAGTTCCAACCTCATCACAGTGATAGTTTGCTGCCATAGATTCTTCAATGCCAAATCTTTTAGCTTCTGCCGCTGCATCAATGTTAGCACCAAGAAAAAGAAACTCCCAACCATAACGCTCTTTCTGACGTTCAATCATATGGCGAACCTTATCGTAGGTGTAACGGCGACTGGCATTTTCCATACCATCGGTAGTGATAATAAAGAGTGTCTTTTCCGGCACATCTTCCTTACGGGCATACTTATGGACATTCCCAATATGATGGATTGCACCGCCAACAGCATCCAAAAGAGCAGTGCAGCCACGGACATAATAATCCTTCTCGGTAAGGTTTGGAATATCAGCGATGGCAACACGGTCATGAATAACTTCTATTTCGTTATCGAACAGCACGGTGGAGACCACTGCATCACCAGGTTCCTTACGCTGTTTTTCCAACATGGAGTTGAAACCTCCGATGGTGTCATTTTCCAGTCCCGACATGGAACCACTACGATCTAAGATGAATACAAGTTCTGTCATATTGAAATCCTCCTGTTTCTTTATTGTGGCTTCATTATACGAAACACAGGAGAATGAATGGTCGCATAGCATGCGACATTTTTATGCACCAATCAGTGGTTGGTCAAAAGCAAACAGAACTTCATTCAACTCAAAAACATTGTAGTTTCTGTTTACAAGAAAATACTCTACGATCACATCAAATTTACTGCTGTGGGAGAGCGCAAATCCCGCCCGCCCGATAAAATCCTTTGTTTCATCTACATCCAATTCCAGAGCAAAGGCGAAAGCCAGTGCTGTTGCTTTGGATGGCTTATAATCCATATTGTTTCGGATTTTCGAAAATAGCTTTCTATCCACGTTGGCCTTCTTATAGATTTCGGAGTCTTTCTTTCCGGTGCGATCAATAAGCTGCAGGAGCGTTTCGGAAAAACCTGCATCCAGATTTTTCAGCAACTGCCCCCAGTCATCAGTGTCTATTGGAGCCGCTGCACCAGCAGACATATCGCAACACTCTTCCAATACCCGGGGCGAACAAACATCTTCCTGGATTCTGTTGCTTCGTTTCAGCGCTTCTCTTATCCGCCTTGTTTCAAAATGAGAACCATACACGCTCTTAGCACCATACTCATCAATCGTTTTGCTACGGATATAGTTTTCATCAATATAGCTGCTGACGGACTTGAACAGTTTCTCCGACAGTGCAAAGGCTTCTTTGCCAAACACAACCAGGTAAATCTGCATCTCGTTTTCCAAAAGGAAAGTGCTGATCTCGCGAACGGCTATTTGCAGTGCGAGAGGCTTTGGAAACCCATAATTGCCCGTGGCTATCAAAGGAAATGCAATGGACTCACACTTATGCTCCTTCGCCAACACCAGAGACTTCTGATAGCAAGAGGATAAAATCTGCTCCTCTCCGCGATTGCCGTCTTCCCAAACGGGCCCTACCGTATGGATAACATACTTTGCATCCAACCCAAAGCCAGGTGTAATAACCGCATCACCGAACTCGATACAGCCAATCTTCTGCCTGGCCAAAAGCAGTTCCTGTCCGGCTTTCTTATGTATCCCGCTGTCAACGCCGGAACCAATGACAGGGTTAGGGTTCGCAGTATTCACTACTGCGTCTACTTGCATATTTACAATATCATTTCGTACGATTTCAAAAGGCATAAAGCGGCCTCCTTATTGCAGATCAAGTCGATTAATCCTGCCAAAGATTATTTTAGAGGGTCTGAGTTTTAGAGAACTTTATTGAATTTTACCCCCAATTTATCTATAAAGGTGCAATATTTGCACTTTTTAAACAAGCTGGTGCATAGAAGCAAAACCTTATTCCTCATACTTTCGTATAATAAACTTTGCCTTTTCCACAGGATACGGCACCGTCAATCTGGTATGTTGCTCAACAGAAACTATTTCTGCAATCTCTTCTTTATTTTGCGGGCCCACCGGAACAACAACCTTATCACCTATTTTTAATGTTGTATCATTTGTTCTGTAATGATAAGGATATGGATTATCTTTAAAAATAACACCACAATACTGATAATTTGTTTTATCATTTCTTGCGACTTCCAGAAATTCTTCCTTAGCAATTGCCAATGCCTGCAAGAACTCTCTTTCTGTCTCATACTCGTTAATATTTAATCCATATGTATTCTGTCTCCGATAACTCTTTCTCCACATATATTGCTCCCTTTTGGCAGCATAAGAAGAAACAGATTCCTGGGAAGTGTCATGTTTTGGTATCGAAACCTGTACTGTTATCGGAACACTGATAGCTTCATCGTACTCTTCTTCCGTATCGTAATCGTCGGGATCTATTCCATTTTCCAAGTCATCTTCACACATTAATTCCCAACTATCATCAGTATCGTCATAATCATCATAATCAGAGCTTCCAATATATGAATAATCATTATCAAAAGCTCCCTGACTTCCAAGCATAGCTCCTAGCCTTGCTCTATCACTCAGAGAAAAGTTTCCCATACCAGCCGCTATGCCCGCCGCTTTATATGGATCAGGTTTTCCGTTTGCGCCTTTACTTGCCTGCACGGCTCCCCACAATGCTGCATTTTTTGCTAAGTCATCCCAAAATCCCATACAAGAATCCTCCCATTACAAATAGCCCTGCCAAATTCTAAATGGTTTCCTGTGTCTTTTTTGCCCGTCCTTCATGGAATTTCTGCAGTTCTTTTTTAATTATATCCCTCAAAACGAGGGCTTTCAACAGGATTCTGCGCTTGCTTTCGTAATGTCAAGTATCCATCCATTCTTTCTATCAGCTGACCTCTTGTTCCAACAATTGTTGTATTACTGTACTTTTTCTCTTCTCAGTTTCAACATGCTGCATTTTAGCAATTGCACTCTGATAGACCTTTCGCATCTGATCACACTCAAAAGCTTCCGTTAACGCCTGTAATTGACTAAGCTCCTGTAGCACTTCTTTTCTTTGTTTTCTTCGTTCTCTGAGCATCCGATATATCTTATATCCCTGGGCGACGTTGTAATTGGTGGATTCAATATAATCCAAAATATCCTCGATTTCATTGTCGAGATTTCTTCTCACGACCTCAAGATTAACCATATACTGCTTGATATCAGCAAAGAATATCATCTGCTCTCTTGCCACTTGGAGCCAATCACAATGAATATCATCAAAAGCCGTTTCTCTTCTTACTAAATCCATTCTATTCACCTCTTCTTTTGCATCCAATATCACCCGTTCATAGCCCAAATCTTTTCTTGTTCCCAGACTTATGAATATAGCCTGTTCTATCTCCTGCATCATTTCATTGCCAACGTTGCCACAATATTTTTCCAAACGGCTCTTATCAATAGTCTTTATTTGTTCGAGACAAACAGCACTTACTTGGGAAAGTCCCGCAAATTCACGGATCACCACATGTGTCGGCAGATTTCTCTTTATCTTTGTTGTCAGAATCGCAACAATCGTAGTCGGTGAATGTATATTCCCAATATCATTCTGTATTATTAATACTGGACGCCTACCGGTCTGTTCACTTCCAACAGACTGCTCCAATCCGCACAAGTCCGCATAATATATATCTCCGCGCTTTATTGCCCTATTTTCTCCTCTTCGTGGTAATGCTGTTATATTATTTTTCATTCGTCCCACTTCTTTTCTTACATGCATTAATACATATCAAAATCAAACGGATCCAATCCGGCCTCTTCCAATGCTTCGCGTTTTTCTTCATCGTCCATACAGTCAAAGTTAAAGGTATCTATTCCGGCATCCTGTAACTGTTCTTCCTGCTCAGATGTCAAAATCAGATCATCGTACTCGTTATCGGATCCGGCATAATTACTATATGAATCTTCTTTCCCTGCATCGAGGGCACTGATGGAAGCTCCTAATTTCAGTGAATCTGCCATTGTCCACTTTTTACCGGATCCAAGACTGGCTCCCAGTGCTGCCCCAAAAGCTGCGGCTGTATCTGTTTTTCTGCTTTTGTCAAAAGCACCGCCAATACCTAATGCTGTTCCAATAATTGAATTCTTGCTATCAAATAATCCCATAAAGCAACTCCTTTCTATCTCTTTTAGTATTAAAAAAGTATCATTTCTTGTTTGCAATGAAAGAATAACATGGTAACTGTACAATAAAATGGACTCCAGGCTGTGACGCCCCTCCCTATAAAAGAATGCTTGGAACATCCGCAAGCACACCTACTTCTTATTTCCAACTAAACTATCGCACTTTTGCGATAGTTCGAACAACACGCAAAAAATGCGTGTTGTTAAAGCATTCGCATTTTCCATTGCTGGTATTTTTCCTCGCTTTTTTCAATAGCTTCTTCAAAACCCGGGTCACATTCGCCAATTACCATCATCTCTCCTTCCAACTTATATCCCCTTGCTTCAAAGAAATTTTCTTCTCCATACTCTTCTGGAAAACAATCTTTTGTAAATTGTATGAATTCCTTTATTTGAGCTTCATCCACCTGTGGTTTAATCGATATACTACCTGTACCTATCATCCATACACCCATTTTACTTCCTCCTACATCCTTTTTTGTTTCTGTTTACTTTTTCTGTTCATCATGCATATCCTACAAATAAAGCCGTAGCTCTCGCCACGGCTTCATCGTCTAAATTATATGCCTACATTACAGCCATGAGGATTACCTCCAGCTAGCCGACTTAATACTTTAACCTTTCTCATGGATTTCAACACATTTCTATGTCTACACGAAAGTTTCCGATTCACTTAAAACCATTCAAGAAAAAATTGTTGACATTTCACCTTTGATGGTTCAAATAAAACTCAAAACAGTTAAATAGGAGATGTTTGATTTCATCTTTTAACCCAACTTTATTGATAGGATTTGAACCTATACTTCATGATTACAAGTCATGCGTGCTCCCATTGCACCACTGAAGTCAAGCAACCCAATTTAATCAGAATTGGTAATATTTTCTTGTAACGTAACCCTGTTACAGGGAAGCCGGATTTGAGATTTTCGTAATGCAGGCAAACACCTTACGCTACCTCAATAAAGGTCGTTGCATTAGACACCTTTATCTGTGTATCCAACTCAGTCAGAAGAGTGTTGCGCTTTTCTTCCAACGCCTCCAGCTTCTTTTTGACATCCAACGGATCCACCAGTTCCGTCGTATTCTCCTTTACATAGGCTTCTACAACTCCCAAAGGCTTTTCATCCTTGGTCTTACTGTCTTTTCCAAGAATACTAAGACGCATCTCCTCTGCGGTAGACTGCAACTGACTGTTCTTTCGGTCGCAGAGCTGTACTCGCTCGTTATATTCACTCGCCAGCTTCTTCTGAAGTCTTCCCTCAAAATCCACATCTGCTCCATAAGCACTCATGCCACGCAGTCTGCTTCTAAGCGCAATGGCTCCGGCAACTGTAAAAGTTCCGTAGGAAGTAGTGATTTCTGTACTTGCATTAGACGCTACAATTGCTGCGTCAATCTTCTGGAATCGGTCAATCAAATCAACAATCTGCTGATATGCTGCCTCTGCTTCCTTTGCATACTCTTCTTTGTCAATCCGCTTTACAAAAACCTTATCTTCATTAGGCTTAATGGTGTCAACAAAGCTTGCCTTGGTAATCTTGTCTGCTATCTTCTTTACCAAAAGGTCTCTTTCATCCAGAGCCTGCGTTACTAACATCTTCTCGCTCATAAAAAATCCTCCCTTAGAATATTGTCTCTATCAACTATTCTAAAGGAGAATATTCCATTTGTCATTGAAGCTGTAGTTCAATTTTTACGCAGCACGCTTCTCCTGCAATTTCTCGTAATATGCACAAAGTCTGCTTTCTCGAGAATCCATCTTCCTTATTATAATATTCGGCGCAGTTGGTACCCTGTTTCCGCACACGATTACGTCAATCGGAACCTGGAGCAATTCGCTTAGTGCATACAAATTATCAATGGTCGGCATATTAACTCCATCCGTCCATCGATACACGCTCTGCACGCAACCAAGTCCAAGGTATTCTTGCACATCTTTTGGTGTAATTCCACGCATATCCATGATTCTGCGTAAGTTAACACCGGTTTCTCGTTTGTTGATTAATGGGAACATAAGGCACCTCCCTCGATTCTATTTTATAATTCAATTATCATTCTGTTATTCCAGTTATGCTTAAAATTCATTCCCCTAATAGTTCCAATAACTCTGGGATATCATACTTCAAGGTTTCATATACAACCTTTAAATCGACATTGCCATAATCATGCACAATACGATTTCTAAGACCAAACATAGCTCCCCATGGAATCTCGCCATGAGTAAGTCTATATTCATCTGTTAATTTCTTTGCGTTTGCTGAAAGCTGAATCATACGAAACATCATAGCATCCAGCAATACCTCATTAGCATTTAATTCTTCTATGTCTACGTTTTGCATATGATCCACTATAAACTCCAAATCTTTTTGGATTTTTTCAATATAGTAACTATCTGTCTTTACATTATCCATATATTTTTATTCCGTCCTTAAATATTTCTTCTGTTAATTCAATATTTTCCTTTAGTTGATTCATATCTAAGACATCTACTTTCTTATGAAGTGCAATTCGTATTTCTTCAACCAATCCATAAAACTTTAATCCTTTTACATTCGCTGAAATCAAGAGATCAACATCACTTGTTTGCGTTGCCTTTCCTTTTGCATAAGAGCCAAAGAGATAACAGAAACTCACTTCATATCTCTCAAATACTTCGGTGCATTTTCGCGCTATGTCTTCCAACTCCAAAATCCCTGTTTCTTCATCGATATAATTTATCTTAGATAGTTGCTCAACTATATACTTATATTTTATCGTATCCCGTTTTTCTTCGTCATTTTCATATGACTTATATGAGCGCAATGAAATTCCAACCAAATCTGCCACTTCCTGCTGTGTCTTTTTTTTCTCAATTCGTAATTCCTTTAAATCAACCATTTTTGCACCTCCTTATATATATTAGTGCAAAATTTGCACTTCCGTCAATAGAATGGGCAAAATTTGCACTTATTAGTTTTATATAGTGCATTAATAGTATTTCCAAATGCCATTAATTACAATCTTTTTCCCTTTCTCGTTCAACTGGCAGGCTTTTTCTTACTTGGATCCGTAATTACCATACTTCCATGCTGTGCTTCCTGCCGTGGCAGCGAAATGCTACTCTTTCCGTCGCCGCATAATCTGGCTTCCTTCTTTTTTTAACCATCGAACGGATTCCTTATAATTTGGAAGTATTTGCTCAACCTCTCTCCAAAAGGCCTTGGAATGATTCATTTCTTTTCTATGGCACAATTCATGTACCACGACATAGTCAATCACTTCGGATGGCATCAGCATCAAGAGACAGTTAAAATTAAGATTTCCCTTACCACTGCAGCTTCCCCATTTCGTCTTCTGGTTACGAATCGTGATCCTGCCATACGTAACACCTACAAGCTTTGCGAAATACGCCACACGTTCAGGAATATATTGACGCGCTTTGTCCGCAAGTTCCTTGATCTCCTCGTTCGTCAGATAATTAATCTCCATAGATTCGTATTGAGCCTTTTTCTCCTTCATTTTTTCAATATGTTTTCTGATCCAAGGCTCATTTTTCTTAAGGATACGATCGACATCCCTACGCGTAGCACTTCTTGGAGTTCTTACCGTCACAGTCAAATCGGCATTCACCTGGATGGCCACAGTTTTTCTGTTTGATTTGATGATCGTAACATCCATGATGAGCCTCCTTTTATAGAAAATCGCGCTATTCTCCGCGTTTTTTATGGGATATTTTCATTATATCCCTCAAAACGGGAGCTTTCAACAAGATTCAAACTAAAGAAAGACGCAATTTCACCGCGACCCTTTAATTATAATTCCAAACTTTTTTCCTTACCGCCTTGTTGCCCGTTCTCTTAGTCGCAGATTAAACTCTCGATAACGCCTTTTCTGCTCTTCGTCTGACGCTATCAGCTCAAGGTCTTTATCCATACCAAGAGAAAAAAGGACAGCCGCATAGGCACCAAGGGAAACTGTAGAACTTCCCTTTTCTATAGCTGAAAGTGTGGCTTTACTGATACCTGCACGTTCTGCTAGCAACTCTGCCCTTATGTTTCTGCGCAACCTTGCTTTCTTTATCCGCGTGCCCATCCGTTCCAATATCTGTTCCGTATCAGGCATAAGGGTAACTGTTTTTCGAGCCATAGGCTTTCTCCCTTCCAAATTTTTCGTTAATATCTAATTTATTTTGTGTTACCGAATTTTCTTCTTGACTATTTTTCCTTGAAACCATATTATAGATTCAAAGAAATGGGTTTTTTGCTGAGTAAGGTCTCACGACTGGAAAAGGTTGCTCGTTTCTTTTTTTATATTCACAATGTCATACAAATACATTTTTCCATCCTTTGCGTGTCTTACAATCATTATCACATGGAATACATTATATCCTGCTACTTCTCCCTTATCATCGGATACCGGCAAAGCAAATCTGGACTCATATCTATACCATCCATATTTTGCATCTTTGTTATGTTTATCTTTGCTATTTTCCCTATACTCTTTCTTTGTAGCAATTTCTATCATTTCAGGCACACCTTGTGCGGCATTTGCCTTTGCCTTCGCATTTGTACCCCTAAGAGATGTTGTATACTTTGAATGCGAATACTCATCCGGAAAATCTGTCCCTATGTAGATCAAATCTTTTGTGTCTTCTATGACATATGACTCACTCACAAACTGCTTCAAATATGTTTCTACATCCATCCATTCTATCGAACGTTTCCCCTTAAATAGTACATCATGAATAAATACAATTCTATTTCCATCAAAGTCTTCTACGACATTTACTTTTCGTTCCATAAAATACCCCCCTCGTATATCACTTATTTCATCTTTTCAAAGCATTCCTCGCACCGGACCACAAGTTGCCCGTGTTTGTCTTGCAGTTTTCCCGTTTTACCGCAGCACTCGCAGATCGTCGCCGACAATCCCTCATACTTATCTATGATCTCATCGATCTGCTCCCGGGTTTCAAAATCGTCATCCTCCAGGTAATAGTAAAACCTCAGAGTTCCGTTTTTTTCCTTGATCTGGGTGACGACAAACTTAACCGGTACATCTGCATCGTGGATACATTTTGCCAGCTCTTCGCATAGATCATGCAGGAGCTGATACCAGCCATCTAACGTTTCTACACCAAAATCCTGATACAAGTTTTTCACTCCGCCGGTTCTGTTCCGCGATCTTCTTTTCATGAAATCAAACTTCTGGGCAAGGGCATATTCCAATTCTTCTCTCATAAAAAAACCTCCCTTAAACCTTGTCTCATAAGACAATTTTAAGGGAGGTTTCTCTCTTTGTCATTGAACCTGTAGTATAAATTTTCAGGCTGCCCGGCCGCCGGACAAAGCCCTGTAATATGCGTAAAGTCTCCTTGCCTGAGGAGTCACAACCACCTCTTTGTTTCCGCATACCAACTCATCCATCGTGACCTGCAAAAGTGCGCTGAGTGCGTAGAGGTTCTCCAGGGTGGGCATGCTCAGCCCATTTAACCAGTGATAGATGCTTTGCACGCTGTCCAGCCCCAGATACTGCTGCACATCTTTTACGGTTACACCGCGCCTATCCATGATCTTTCGCAGGTTGATTCCTGTCTCTTTTCTGTTGATCTTCGGGAGCATCACATCACTTCCTTTCTTCTTTGCCCCGGCCGCGGCCCTCCCGGGCACAGTTCTGATCACGCCTGGAACTCGCCGGCCTCAGCATTTCGATAATACTCTTCCATTTTTTCTCGGCTCATGATGAACACCTGCTCCAGTCCCGGATCAAAATGGCTGCCCATGGATTCCAGGATAATATCATAGGCCTTATCAAAACTCATGGCATCCTTGTAGCATCGTTTACTTACCAGGGCATCATAGACATCTGCAATGGCCATGATCCTGGCTTCCAGCGGAATCTGTTCTCCGGTCAGTCCCATAGGATAACCCTGGCCGTTCCATTTTTCGTGGTGATACCTGGCTACATTTACCGCTACATTGACAAAATGTTCTTCTTCCACACCCCGCAGGATCTTTTCCACGATTTCCGCACTTTTCTCCGCATGGGTCTTCATGATGGCAAACTCTTCTTCGGTAAATCTGCCCGGCTTTTGCAGGATCCGGTCTTCAATGGCGATTTTTCCCAGATCATGCATTGGCGCCGCCTTGATCAGATCTTTGCAAAACTCATTGGATACTCTTAGAAGATGCTTGTCTTTAATGGTCTCCATAAGGATTCCGATCACATCACTGGTCCGCTTAATGTGACCGCCGGTATTATTGTCACGGTTTTCTACCATACTTGCCATACCCAGCACGGTTTTTCGCTGGATCAGGGAAATCTGCTGAATTTGCTGATCTACCTGCTGCTCCAATTCGGCATTATAGTTTGAAAGCAGATCCAGGTATTTCTTCCTGTCGGTACAATCCTGCAACTCTATAATGTAGCCCGTCTTATTTTTTCCTGTGGTCAGCACTTTGATGGTGCATTCATAATAGGAATCCTGATTCTGCAGTGTCTCCACAAAGGCAGGATCTTCGCTTTTTTGAAACTCTTCCAGCCAGGCGCACAGAAAATCCAGTTCCTTTTTTCCATAGATCACGGTATCCACCCTGCAGTCCGCCAATCCCGGAATACATGCTTTTGCAATATCATTGCATCCCAGAAATCTTCCGTGGAGATCCAATATAAGATATCCTGCCGTATTATGCTGCTGCATGGCTTCATAGATACTGTCATCTAAGTTATAACGGGACACCTGCACCTGGATCAGGACGAGAATAAATCCATCCACCACATAAACTGCGGGCATGATCTCAAACATCGGATCGATTGCCCTTCCCACCAGAAATGCAACAATAGTAAAGCTTTGCATCGCAACCAGAAGATACAGATTCTTTTTAGTTACCTGTTTTTTGATAAAAGCAAAGACCGTAATAACGATATCTGCCACGATATATCCATATAAGATTATGTAAAAAAAGCTGTAACCGGGTCCATGCCCCACGATCAATGCAGTGGCATCATGCACTTTACCCATACGGATACTGGAATAATAAAAATCAGAAAAACCGGTTGTCAATACCATTGCATACACTAAAACGGAAAACAGAAAACTGAGATTTTTGGCCCATCGGTTTAATCTGATATTGCATATCGAACACATGCAGTATGCCATAATAAGAGGCATGAAACAGCCACCCAGATAGGTGATCTTGTTCGCCAGAACCGCTTCCTCCAGTGTTTTACTCACACCCAGTGCCAGATATCCGAAATTCGCCACACACACGATGATGAGCAACACCTTCATATAATAACTTGTTCTTTTTTCGTTATCCCTGTACAGAAAAATTGCCAGATTCAAAAGAGATAACATCGCCGCGATCAGGTAATAACTTTTCATCTCTTTCCTTTCGTAAAACAGCTTTTCTTTCCATGTGCTTCTATATTTTACTATACCACATCCTCCATGCGGATGTATACCCGAAAAACCTGCACAAATAACTTTTAACTTTTCACTCTGACATTGACAGATTGCGACAATTTGAGTATAATCTATGAATACGGTTTAGGGCTTTAAAGCATCAATGCAACAAAGCATTTCCGTAAATACTATTTAGCCGCAAGAAAGCGACGGTCCCATTGGATGATTTCGCTTTCTTATTAATTTTTCGGGAGGAAAAAATCATGAAAAAGAAACTTTTATCACTATTTTTAGTTGCCACTATGGCAATGAGCCTGGTAGCTTGTGGCGGTTCCGATTCCGCTGACAGTTCTTCTGATGATGCATCCGCATCTTCCGACGGACAGAAATACACCATCGGTATCTGCCAGTTAGTACAGCATCCGGCTTTGGATGCAGCTACCCAGGGATTCCAGGATGCTCTCATTGAGAAACTTGGTGACAGCGCATCCGTATCCTTTGATCTTCAGAATGCTTCCGGCGAGAGTGCAAACTGTGCAACTATCGTGAACGGATTTGTTTCTGACGGTGTGGATCTGATCTTAGCAAACGCAACTGCTCCTCTTCAGGCTGCAGCTTCCGCAACTGCTGATATTCCAATCCTTGGAACTTCCGTAACTGATTATGCAACTGCTTTAGAAATCGCTGACTGGACAGGTACCGTTGGAAGCAACATTTCCGGAACCTCCGATCTTGCTCCTCTGGATCAGCAGGCAGCTATGTTAAATGAGTTATTCCCGGATGCAAAAAATGTTGGTCTTCTGTACTGCTCCAGCGAAGCAAACTCCATTTATCAGTGTACAAAGATCGAAGAGTACTTAAAAGAGTATGGCTACAATGTAACTTGGTATGCTTTTACAGACTCTAACGATGTTACTTCTGTAACACAGACTGCAGCAGATGCTTCTGATGTGATCTACATTCCTACCGATAACACTGCAGCTTCCAATACCGAAGCAATCGCAAACGTTGTACTCCCTGCAGGAGTTCCTGTAATTGCCGGTGAAGAAGGTATCTGTGCAGGATGTGGTATTGCTACTTTAAGTATCAGCTACTATGACATCGGATACAGATCCGGAGAAATGGCTTACGAAATCCTTGTAAACGGAGCTGACATCACTCAGATGGCTGTAGAATATGCTCCACAGGTAACCAAAGAATACAATGCAGCAAACTGTGAAGCTTTAGGAATCACCGTTCCTGAAGATTATACCGCAATCGCTACTGAAGAATAATCCGGAGGTTGTTTATGGAGTTTCTGATTGGTTTGTTAAATGCCATGCCCGGAGCAGTGGCTCAGGGTCTGATCTGGGGTATCATGGCAATCGGAGTTTACATAACCTATAAGATTTTGGATGTTGCGGATCTGACTGTTGACGGTTCTCTTTGTACAGGCGGCGCTGTCTGCGTGATCCTGTCAATCAACGGAATGCCTATCTGGTTTGCTTTTACCATGGCATTCATCGCAGGACTGCTTGCCGGAATGGTTACCGGTCTTCTGCACACAAAATTTGGAATCCCTGCAATTTTGGCAGGTATCCTCACTCAGCTTGCACTCTATTCTGTTAACTTACACATTATGGGATGGGGAACGGATAACGGAAGTAAGTCCAACTTACCGATCAGTACTGATAAGTATACCTTGCTTTTGTCTTCCAGGTACGTAAGAGAAATGTCCGCAAGGAATCCATTGGTGGTACTTGCCATTCTCCTTGTGATCATTGTTGCACTTCTTTACTGGTTCTTCGGAACCGAGCTGGGTGCTTCCCTGCGTGCCACCGGTGCCAACGGAAACATGGCAAGAGCCCAGGGTATCAACACAGATACTACCAAGGTTCTGGGTCTTATGCTTTCCAACGGACTGGTAGCATTAAGCGGTGCGCTGCTGGCGGAATACCAGGGATTCTCTGATGTAAACATGGGTCGTGGTGCCATTGTCATCGGCCTTGCGGCTGTGATCATCGGAGAGGTGATCTTCGGTAAGGTTTTCCGCAACTTCAGCCTGAAGCTTCTGGCCTGTGCCATTGGTGCAGTGATCTACTATATCGTAATCCAGTTTGTACTTCGTCTGGGTCTTTCCACAGACGACCTGAAACTGCTGAGTGCGTTGGTAGTAGCTCTCTTCCTTGCAGTACCTTACTGGAAGAACACTTATTTGAGCAAAAATCGTCAGAAGGGAGGAAATGCAAATGCTTGAGATTCAAAATGTTCGCAAGACATTTAATCCGGGAACCGTAAATGAAAAGGTTGCATTAAAAGGCATCTCCCTGAAACTTGAAGAAGGTGATTTCGTTACCGTGATCGGCGGAAACGGAGCCGGTAAATCCACCATGTTGAACGCGGTAGCCGGTGTCTGGCCGGTTGACAGCGGTAAAATCCTTGTGGATGGAGAAGATATTTCATCCCTTCCGGAGCACAAGCGTGCAAAATACATCGGACGTGTTTTTCAGGATCCTATGACCGGAACTGCAGCAACCATGCAGATCGATGAGAATCTTGCCCTTGCAAAGCGGCGGGGTAAAAAGCGCGGCCTTCGTGCAAACCTTTCCAAAGCCGAAACCATCGAATTCAAGGAACTGTTAAAAACATTAGATTTGGGACTGGAAGACCGTATTACTTCCAAGGTAGGTCTTCTTTCCGGTGGCCAGCGTCAGGCACTGACCTTACTGATGGCAACACTGGAAAAACCAAAGCTCTTACTTTTAGATGAACACACTGCAGCATTAGATCCAAAGACTGCAGCAAAAGTTTTGGACGCGACAGAACGGATTGTGAATGCAGATAACCTTACAACTCTGATGATCACACATAATATGAAGGATGCCATTACCCATGGCAACCGCCTCATCATGATGAATGAGGGCCAGATTATTCTGGATATCAGAGGAGAAGAGAAATCAAAACTCACGGTAGAAGAACTGCTTCACCAGTTCGAGAAAGTCAGCGGACAGGAATTTACATCCGATAAAGCGATTTTAGGATAAAAATCTGTGTGTAACGAAAAACACCCGGGAACGATTGGTTCCCGGGTGTTATTTTGTACATCCTCTTTGTCCGGTCATCACATAATGAACCGGGTTACATCTCATATCTACTCCATCAGGTCTTCCACGCTGCATCCTAAGGTTTTCGCCAGCGCCAGGAGATTTGTTGCAGATGCTTTATTGATATCTTTTGCCCGCTGTTCATACTGCTGGATCATTCGTAATGCCACACCGGATTTTTCTGCCAACGCTTTTTGGGAATATCCTGCAGATTTGCGAAGGATCTGCAGTCTGGTTGGTACCCCTGCGCTTTGCATCCTCTTCTCTATAACATCTATGAACTTTTTCTCCGGAGCCTCATGAAGTGTCGGATACAGCTCCATCAATTCTTTCATGGACAACTGCCGTTTAATGTTCTGGAAGCTACGCCCTGTCGCCCACTGATAATATGCCAGGATCCATCCACACCAGTATTCCGGAGAGCAATCATAGCCTCCCCCTGTTTCCGGCTCTTTCAACTTTTTTCCGGAACGCCGGATCACTTCGCACACCAACTCCGTACCGGACATGCCCACTACATATTTAGGCACGCCATCCTCAAATTGCTTTGCCACACCACTAACTATAAAGTAATCCATAAATTCATCCGGTTTCAAATGGCAAGTGTTGACCGCGCAATCCATCGCTTCCCCCAGATTTTTCATAGAATCCTCAAGATAGGCCTGATCATATGCTCGTATCATCCCTCCTGCCCCCTTTCCGGATTAAATCCCTGATATATACTCCATCCATCGCCTGTTTTTCAAGTTCTGCAAAATAGGCAGCTCTTGCCTTCTCATCACGGGCTTTACGTCGGGCATAATAAATCACATTGTCTGCAGGCACAGCAGAGATAAACCGCACCATATCAAAAGCTTTTGGAGATTTTAACACAAATTGTTCTCCCAGTTTTCCCAGTTTCATGGCATACTGCAACTGTTCTAAGGATATCTCATTATTCACGAATGCTCTTGCAAAAGAAAAATAAGAATCATCCGCCCGATAGCCAATGATCGCATCATAGGAACTCAGATCAATCGAATAGTTTTCCTGTAGCCACTGGACTCCTTTCTTCATCAATGGCGTCGAGAGACGGAATTTACGGAATGTCACCAACAATGTCAGCCAATGTAAAATACTGTACTGTGCAGATGTCAGATTCAGAATCTTCAGCCCTTCTGTTTCTATTGCATATTGATTTGCAAATCCATTGATTCCTTCGGTACATGCCCACTCCCTGGCAAGTTCCAGACTCTCCGTACAATAGAATCCCCTGCCATAGTCATTATAGGATTTTCCTTTACCATAAACCGGGTGTTCAATAATTTCAGAAGAACCATGATAGATGATCCTATCACTCATATCTTCGCCCCCCCCCTTGAAAACTATCTCTATAGAGTTAGTTTTTATAAGTATATCTCCAAAGAGACAGTTTTGTCAACCAAATATCAAAAGGCTCACGGCATTTCCGTGAGCCTTTTCTCTCTGATCTATTTCTCCTTAGCCTTCAATAGTAATGTATTGGTTTTCTTCTACCACCGGCTGTGCTTCCTTCTTCGGAATACCGATCTTTAAGATACCATTCTCGAATTTTGCTTTGATGTCTTCCTGTTTGATATCTTCTCCTACATAGAAGCTTCTGCTACAGCTTCCGTAGTATCTTTCGCGACGGATGAACTTTCCGTTATCGTCTTTTTCATCATTTTCCTGCTGTGTCTTAGCGGTAATGGTCAGGTATCCTTCCTTTAATTCAGCCTGTACGTCTTCTTTCTGATAACCCGGAAGCTCGATACCAAGCTCATATCCGCTTTCGCTTTCTTTAATGTCGGTTCTCATAACACTGGGAACTGCGGTACTGTAGCGAACGGACTTTTTTGCCGGACGTGCAAAATCATCGAAAAAGTCATCAAATAAAGTTTCTCCAAAAATACTAGGCATTAACATAGGTCATTCCTCCATTTCTTTTCACACGGTACCTATCACCGTGAACCATTTCTTATCTTTGACTATGTTATACCACCATTATTAGCACTCGTCAATAGTGAGTGCTAATAATTTATAGTTTTTTTATAATTTGCGAAAAAATGCCGGAAACAGCGATTTACACTCTTTCCGGCACTCTATTTTGATAGTTTTTATTTTATAACTTCTCCATCACATAATCTGCGAAATCTTTGCAGGTATCTCCATCTGCAAGGCCTGTGACTACCAGTTTTTTCTCGGTGTCACAGCAGGTGTGCAATGCCTCTGCCAGGCGGTCTGCTTTTTCAATGAGACCGATATGGCGCAGCATCATTTCTGCTGCCTTGAAGATACTGGACGGATTTGCGTAATCAGAAAGTCCCTCTTCGATCATACGGGGTGCGGAGCCGTGGATGGCTTCGAACATGGCGTACTGGTCACCGATGTTGGCACTTCCTGCAGTTCCCACACCTCCCTGGATCTGGGCTGCTTCGTCGGTTATGATGTCACCGTACAGATTTGGAAGTACAAATACCTGGAACTGGCTGCGGATATCCTTATTTACCAGATTGGCAGTCATGATATCAATGTACCAGTCCTCAGCGGTGATCTCCGGATACTCTTTTGCGATCTCATTGCAGATCTGGGAGAACTTACCGTCGGTCTTTTTCATGATGTTGGCTTTGGTCACGATGGAAACGCTGGTTTTGCCATTTTTCCGTGCATATTCAAAAGCCGCCCGGGCAATCCTTCTGGTTCCCGCATCTGTGGTCACTTTAAAATCCATGGAAAGCACTTCCGGAAGTTCAATTCCGCTGCTGCCTAACACATACTCGCCTTCTGTGTTTTCCCGGTAAAACATCCAGTCAATGCCTTCCTCCGGCACTGTCACCGGACGTACATTGGCATACAGATCCAGCTCCCGGCGCAGGGTTACATTGGCACTTTCCATGGTGCCGCCCTTGGGAGTGGTGGTAGGTCCTTTTAAAATGACATCACAGGATTTGATCTCTTCCAATACATCGGAAGGAACAGATTCTCCTCTGGCCATACGGTTTTCAATGGTCAGGCCATTGATCTCTTTAAACACCACTTTACCGGAAGCAAGTTCCTCTGCCAGAAGTTTTTCCAGAAGACGCTTGGCCTGCTCCATGATAATGGGGCCAATGCCGTCTCCACCACACAGTCCGATGGTAATGGTGGAAAGACCGGTAAAATCCTTCGGCGCTGCTGCATGTTCCATTTTCTCGCTGCGCTCTGCCTGCTGGCGCAATACTTTTTCAAACTGCGCTATGGCATTCTGTATATATGTTTCGTTATTCACTGTAAGTTCCTCCGCTTTATAGATTTCCCTGTCCTACGTATTTTAACAGGCCGCCGGCTTTGAGAATGGCCTTCTGGCGTTCTGTGAAGCTGCAGGATAAAGTAGCACTCTTTCCGGTGGTCTCATCCACTAAGGTAAGCTTTCCTGCATCCATTCCCGCAAAAATATCCCGGATGGCCAGCTTATCACCCTGGACAAACTTATTGTAATCTTCCGGATTCTCGAAGGTCAGTGGAACGATTCCTGCATTGATGAGGTTTGCTGCATGGATACGGGCAAAGCTCTTGGCGATGACTGCCCGTACGCCTAAGTACAACGGTACCAGTGCCGCATGCTCTCTGGAGGAACCCTGTCCGTAATTGCTTCCGCCCACGATAATGCTCTGTCCGGCTTCTTTTGCCCTCTCCGGGAATGTCTTGTCGCACACGCCAAAACAGAACTGGGACAGGTGCGGGATATTGGAACGGTATGGCAGGATCTTGGCTCCTGCCGGCATGATATGGTCTGTGGTAATGTTATCTCCCACCTTTAATACCAATGGAGCCTCCAGGATGTCTTCCAATGGATGGCTGTCCGGGAAAGGCTTGATGTTGGGTCCGCGTAAGATCGGCAGATCCTTTGCCTCTTCCTCTGATGCCGGTGGGATCACGGCACTGTCATCGATCTTAAACTGAGCCGGCATTTCCACTTTTGGCATGGTTCCCAGCAGCATGGGGTCTGTGATCTCGCCGGTTAAGGCTGCTGCCACAGCGGTCTCCGGAGAAACCAGATAAACCTGTCCGTCTGCTGTACCGGAACGTCCTTCGAAGTTCCGGTTAAAAGTACGCAGGGATACACCGCCGGAATTTGGAGAAAATCCCATTCCGATACAGGGTCCGCAAGCGCACTCCAGTACTCTGGCTCCGCTGGCCAGAATATCAGACAGGGCGCCACAGTCTGCCAACATGGTCAGCACCTGTTTGGAGCCCGGTGAAATGGAAAGGCTGACTTCGGGACGGATGGTTTTTCCTTTCAAAAGTGCAGCCACTTTTAACATATCGAATAAGGAGGAGTTGGTACAGGAACCGATGCAGACCTGATCCACTTTTGTCCCCTTAAGACTTTCCACTGTTACCACATTGTCCGGACTGTGCGGGCAGGCGATCATTGGCTGCAGGGTAGACAGATCGATGTCAATCACTCTGTCATATTCTGCATCCGCATCACTGGAAAGAGGTACATAGTCTTCTTCCCTGCCCTGGGCTTTTAAGAACTCTCTGGTCACTTCATCCGATGGGAAAATAGAGGTGGTAGCACCCAGCTCCGTTCCCATATTGGTGATGGTGGCACGCTCCGGAACGGACAGGGTCTTCACCCCTTCTCCGCCCCACTCAATAATGGCACCCACACCACCTTTTACAGAAAGGATCCGCAGGATCTCAAGGCTCACATCTTTTGCGGTAACAAAATCACGGAGTTTTCCGGTAAGGTTTACCTTATACATCTTAGGCATGGTGATGTAGTAAGCTCCTCCGCCCATGGCTACTGCCACATCCAGGCCGCCTGCTCCCATGGCCAGCATACCAATACCGCCACCGGTAGGTGTATGGCTGTCAGAGCCGATCAGGGTTTTACCCGGTTTTCCGAACCGTTCCAAATGTACCTGATGGCAGATGCCGTTACCCGGTCTGGAAAAATACAGGCCGTATTTTTTGGCCATGGATTGGATAAAACGGTGATCGTCGGCATTTTCAAAGCCTGACTGTAAGGTATTGTGATCAATATATGCTACAGAGCGTTCCGTACGGACACGGGGCACGCCCATGGTTTCAAATTCCAGATAAGCCATGGTTCCTGTGGCATCCTGGGTCAGGGTCTGATCAATGCGTAATGCAATTTCGCTGCCCGGCACCATACTGCCGCTTATCAGATGTTCTTTAATGATTTTCTGTGCGATGGTAAGTCCCATTGTTTTATGCTCCTTTCTTAATGCTTTCATATGCATGACGGATATGTTCTAACATCAGCATCTCTACCTGCATTTTATCTTTTGACTTGATAGCTTCATAAATCGCCTGATGCTCTTCTACAGAGTGTGAGCTACGGTCTCTTTTTGCCAGAGATACCTTTCTGTATTTGGACAGTTTATGATGGATCGGTGACAAAATAGACTGGAAGATCGGACTTCCGCACTCTGCATAGATCAGATCATGGAATTCGGTATCCAGATTGCGGATCCGTTCCAGATTATGCTTCGACTCGTAGAATTCCTGCTGTTCCACAATGTCTTTTAACTTTTCCAGAGCCTCTTCGCTGATGGTCTCGGTTGTCATGGCGCATACCGCAGGCTCCAAATAGATCTTTACCTGAAACATATCCTTTACGTCCTGGTCGGTAATACCAAGTACCACCGTACCTGCAACGGTAAAATCAATGAGTCTCTCTTTTTCCAGACGGGCCAGTGCTTCCCGGATCGGTGTACGGCTGACACCCAGTTCCTCAGAAAGCTTGGATTCTGTCAGGGTTTCTCCCACAGGATAATCCCCGTTTAATATTTTCTGTTCAATTACGTCGTAGACCTGGTCTGCCAAAGACACGTTTTTATACATTGATAAACTCCTCCCATTCCTTCAGTTCACTAAGCTTGCTTTCGATTTCTTCATCTGCAAGACTGGTGGTCCGGCCGTCAGCATACATCTCATCCACCCAGTCTTTTAACTTTGCGATCAGTGGATGATCTTTGGTGATCTTGTGATCTCCAATCAGATGATATTTTTCATTGATCCAGTATGCAATACCTGCCAGACCTGAAGTATTACTAACAGCAACTCCCGGTGCGCGGTTCAGAATCTTCTTGGTATTGAATATATTATAGATTTCTTCGTCCTTCATAAGTCCGTCAGCATGAATACCTGCACGGGTCACATTGAAGTTGGATCCCGCAAAAGGCGTCATAGGCGGAATGTCATATCCAATCTCATCTTCATAATAACGGGCAATTTCCGTTATGGCAGTCGGATCCATTCCATCCAGAGAACCTCTTAAGGATGCATATTCAAACACCATGGCTTCCAATGGCACGTTTCCGGTTCTCTCACCGATTCCCAGCAGGGAGCAGTTTACGGCACTGGCACCATACAGCCATGCAGTGGAAGCATTGGCTACGCCCTTGTAGAAATCGTTATGGCCATGCCACTCTAACATTTCACTGGGCACACCGGAATAATGCTGCAGACCGTAAATCAGTCCTGCTACGCTTCGGGGCATGGCTGCTTCGGTATAAGGAACGCCGTAGCCCATGGTGTCACAGGCACGGATTTTTACCGGAATGCCCACCTCATTGGACAGATCCATGATCTCATTGACAAAAGGAACAACAAAGCCGTAAAAATCTGCCCTGGTAATGTCTTCCAGATGGCATCTTGGTACAACCCCTGCTTCAAAGGCATCTTTGATGGTTCCCATATAATAATCCACTGCCTGGCGGCGTGTCATTTTCATCTTCTTAAAAATATGATAGTCACTGCAGGATACCAGGATTCCCGTTTCCTTGATCTCCAGATCCCTTACCAGCTTAAAGTCCTCTTTCTTGGCCCGGATCCAGGTTGTGATCTCAGGGAATTTATAACCCAGCTCCATACACTTTTCTACAGCTTCCCGATCCTTCTGTGTATAGATAAAAAACTCTGACTGACGGATCAGTCCGTATGGTCCTCCCAATCTTGCCAGAAGTTTATACAGATCTACGATCTGCTTTACCGTATAGGGCGCTCTGGACTGCTGCCCGTCACGGAAGGATGTATCCGTGATCCAGATATCCTCCGGCATATTGATGGGTACTCGACGGTGGTTAAACGCAATCTTCGGTACTTCATCATAATTAAACATTTCCCGGTAAAGATTGGGCTCTTCCACATCCTGTAATGTATATTTGTAAATGTTTTGCTCTAACAGATTTGTCTTATTTGATATTTCCAGCATATCTATACCCTCCTAGCATCATACTTGTATACAAGTATATTATGATTCCTTGTATTCGTCAATACCTACATTCTGGAATATTTGTTATGACATCCATTATGATCTCTCATCCTCTCTCTGGCATCCCGGCAAAAATGCAACAAAAAAACACACACAAGAGTGTGTGTCCTGCTAATAGATTTCTTTCTTATAACACTTTACTGCCGTTTACCACAAGCTTGAATGCCGCTTCCAGTATTTCCGCAGCGCCCCGGCACATCAGCATTCTTCCGAGAAAAATGTCAAAGTACTCATACATCGTGCAGATACTTTCATCCACCGTAAGGTTTAAAGTCAGGATATGCTGTTCGCTGTCAATCTTTAATTCCGAACAGGTTACCGCATAGTTCACCCTGTCATGGATATCAAAACTTGCCTTGGGTTTTGGACGCACCCGGTTTCTTCGCACATCGGTCTTATCCGCAATAATGAGAGCTGCCGACACAGGATCGCAGGCTCCTCCGGTGGATTCATCATGATGGGCGATGGCAGACAGAATGGTGACCCTGTCCGTAATAGAAAGTCCTTCCCCCGGCAAAGAAACACCCTGCCGGTTGTCCGAAGGTGTCTGCTCCCGAAGGATATCATTGGCCAGCATGGCCCCAAACTCCGCATGGTGATGACGGTTTACCGCATTTCCGATATCATGCAGATATCCTGCGATCTTCACCAGCTGCACGTCGTGCTCCGGATAACCGAACTTCTCCAGGATCTCTTCTCCCCGTTTTGCTACCAGACCCACATGGGCCGGGCCGTGATCGGTATATCCCAGAATCCCCAGATTTTCATTTCCCTTCCGGATCAACTCCTGAACCTCTTCGTTTTCCCGGATCCTGTCATAGATCTGTGTTTCCCTGCTATTACTGTTCTGTCCCATTTTCTTCCTCCATAGGTTGAGAGTCCAGGGCATAAATGACCCACTCTGCAATGTTGGTGGCATGATCACCGATTCGTTCAAAGTACTTTGCCACCATCAAAAGGTCAATGACCTGCTCTCCGGATCCGGGGTTATTCAGGATTACCTTGATAATGTCTTTTTTATTCTGTACAAAAAGTTCATCCACCACATTATCCCGTTCAATGACTTCCCTGGCCTTCTGCACATCTTTATTCACATAAGCTTCAATGCTCCAGTTTAGCATCATGACCGCTTCGGAAGCCATTTTATTGATATGTGCCATATTCTCTACCGGCGGCTGGGATGACATCAGGATGGTCATCTCCGCAATATCTGCCGCATGATCGCCGATACGCTCAATATCCGTAACCATTTTCATGGCAGCCGTAATGGTTCTTAAGTCCCTGGCTACCGGTTGCTGCTGGATCAGAAGATTAAAACAGATGGTTTCGATCCTCTTTTGTGCCTGATTCACCTCGTAGTCTTCTTCCATGATTTTTTTCGCCAGGGGAACATCTCTGTTGTAAAATACATTCACTGCTTTGGCAATGGACTGCTCTATCATGTTGCCCATTCTTACCATCTCTTTATTCAGTTCTGCTAACTGTTCATCAAATTTACTTCTCATTCCGTCCTCCTACTCATTGTTTTTTGATCCGGCGCTTTGTCCTAGCCGAACCTTCCGGTGATGTAGTCTTCTGTCCGCTTATCCTTTGGATAGGAGAACAGTTGCTTGGTGTCGGCGAACTCTACCATTTCACCCACCAGGAAAAATGCCGTATAATCTGATACTCTGGCTGCCTGCTGCATATTATGGGTGACTACCACTACGGTATACTTCTTTTTCAGGCTTTCCATCAGTTCTTCAATCTTGGAAGTGGAAATGGGATCCAGTGCAGAAGTGGGTTCATCCATCAGCAATACCTCCGGCTGCACAGCCAGTGCCCGGGCAATGCAGATTCGCTGCTGTTGTCCGCCGGACAGTCCTAAGGCCGACTTTTTCAGGCGATCCTTGACCTCATCAAAAATCGCTGCGCCCCGCAGGCTTTCTTCCACAATCTCATCCAGCTTTGCTTTATTTCGAATACCGTGGACCCGCGGTCCGTAGGCAATATTATCATAGATACTCATAGGAAAAGGATT
Source organism: Lachnospiraceae bacterium (assembly GCA_051877515.1). Taxonomy (GTDB): domain Bacteria; phylum Bacillota; class Clostridia; order Lachnospirales; family Lachnospiraceae; genus XBB1006. The sequence continues at coordinate 112,424 of JBJEIY010000002.1, forward strand.
GGGCTGCTGAAACACCATACCCACCCGTTTTCGCAACAGGGTAGGATCCATGGTCCGGCTGTATATGTCCTCGCCATCCAGCAGGATCTTTCCTTCTATTCTTACTCCCTCCACCAGATCGTTCATCCGGTTTAAGGTTTTTAAAAAAGTGGATTTTCCGCATCCGGAAGGCCCGATAAGAGCCGTAATGGAATTTTCCTCAATCTGCATATTTACATCCTTGAGCGCATGATTACTGCCATAATACAGGTTCAGGTCCTCAACGGAAATGATTTTCTTTTTCTCCATAGTTCCTCCTAAATTCTCACAGTCTTACGGATCAATACCTTCGTGGCAAGATTAATGAGAAATACCACAAGCAACAGTACCGCCGCAATGCCGAAAGCCGTATCAAAATCTCCTTCACTGGTAGCACTTAGATACAGCTGGATCGTCAATGTACCTCCGGACTGGAATAACTTATCCAACAGTCCTCCCAGACCCTGGGGCAGTAATTTGGCACTTCCTGCCGTAAAAAGCAGAGCTGCCGATTCTCCCACGATCCTTCCGATGGCCAGGATCATTCCTGTTATGATCCCGGGCATAGCGCTGGGAAGCAGTATGGTACGAATGGCATGCCATTTTCCTGCTCCCAGACCAATGGCCCCGTTACGATACCCCTGCGGCACCGTTTTCAGAGCTTCCTGGGTGTTTCTGGTTATGAGTGGCAGTACCATCAGGATCAGAGTCAGGGATCCGGTCAGGAGAGAATAACCAAGTCCCAGCGTCTGGTTAAAAAACATCATGCCAAACAAACCGAATATAATAGAAGGAATGCCCGCCAGCGTTTCTGTGGCAAATTCTATCAGGCTGACCAGCCTTCCCGGTTTTGCATATTCATTTAAATAAATCGCTGCACCTACACCGATAGGCGTTGCGATGAGCATGGTCACGATCACAATGTAAAGAGTGTTTACCAGATTTCCGGCGATACCCACGGTTCCTTTTAAAACCGATGTGACCGAAGTAAGGAACCCGAAACTGATCTGGGGAAGTCCCCGCTTGAACACATATCCGATAATGCCCAGCAATAGCAGAATGCAAAAAACTGCGCACCCATATATTGCAAAATAAATAAAACCTTCTTTTAATTTCCTGTTCATCATTCTGCCTCACCTCGCTTACGTGCTTTCATAAGTATCAGATTAATGAGCATGATAAAAATGTACAACACCAGTCCCACAGTGAATAATACCTGCCGGTGTACTCCATTGGAATAACTCATTTCACTAACCAGCTGCGTGGTCAAAAACCGCACGGAATTAAACGGAAGCGGCAGGTTCACCGAACCTCCTGCCACCATATTAATGGCCATAGCCTCACCCAGCGCCCTGCCGATTCCCAATACCACTCCGGTAAGGATTCCGGATTTGGCTGCCGGGATCACGACCCGGAAAATCGTCTGCAGTCTGGTAGCCCCCAATGCCAAAGATGCTCTCCGCAAATCGTCAGTAACGGCTTTGAGTGCACTGACACTGACACTGATCACCGTGGGCAGGATCATCACTGCCAGCACGATCACTGCAGACAGCAGGTTTGAACCTCCGGTAAACTGATGGGTAGGGCTGCCTGTAAACAACGCTTTTTCCAGCTTGAACATCACCGGATTGAGGATCATCATACCGATCAGACCATAGATAACAGAAGGGATTGCTGCCAACAGCTCAACCGCATCTCCCAGAACGCGGGCAAGGATCTTGCCTGACAGCTCCGACAAAAAGACTGCACACATCAAACCGATGGGAACACCCAGAAGCACTGATAGTCCGGTTCCTGTAATGGAGGAAAGGATAATGTACAGGATTCCGTAACTGGGTTCTTTGCCGGTTGGCTTCCACTCACTTCCAAAAAGCAGGTCAAGAACCCCCACATGTTTTAATGCCGGGGTTCCTTTTCCTATCATGTAAAGGGTTATGGAGCAGACTGCCAGTACTGCCAGGCAGGCACAGATTAGAAAGACTGCCTGTGCACTTTTTTCCACTAGTTTCTTCTTCATACTGCGCCTTCCTTTCCGATGGTCTATTTTTCAGGAAGGATCAGACCTACGCTTGAAATTACCTGCTGGCCTTCTTCAGAAGCAATGTAGTCAAACCATGCCTGAACCACTTCGTTCTGTGCGGAAACATCTCCCATGGTTGCCATAACGAATGGTCTGCTGAGTAAGTAATCACCTGCTAAGATATTCTCTTCTGTAGGTTCTACACCATTCAGTGAGACTCCGATCACAGTGTCATCTACTACGTCTAAAGATACATAGCCGATGGATCCCGGTGTGCTTCCAACTTTTGCAAGTACGCCGCCTGTGGAATCCAGTTCCTGGGCATATGCACAGTTTTCTGCTACGCCTAACAATTCTTCGAAGGCATCTCTGGTACCGGAACCTGCCTCACGTCCGATCACTACGATTGCTTCGTCTTTTCCGCCTAACTCTTTCCAGTTGCTGATCTCGCCGGTATAGATCTTAGCCAGATCCTCTGCGGAAATGTCATTTACGGTGTTTTCTTTGTCTACGATGACTGCAATACCATCAATGGCGATCACATTTTCTACAGCTCCTGCATTGACTTCCTCATCACTTAAGGATCTGGATGCATTTCCGATATCAACGCTTCCTGCTGCCAGGGATTCTAATCCTGCACCGGAACCGGTGTACTCAACACTTACGTTTACTCCCGGATTCTTTGCCATGAAGCTTTCGGATAATGCTTCACAAACCTTTTCCATGGAAGTACTTCCTGCCAGTGTAAGATTTCCGCTTAACTCTGTGCTTTCCTGTGCAGAAGCACCTGCATCTTCTGAATCCTGACTGTCTGCCTGCTGGTTTCCGCATCCAACCAGTCCTAATGTCATAACACTTACAGCCATCAGGGCTGCGATCAATGATTTTCTTTTCATATCTTTTTCTCCTTTTTTCTTTGCTTTTCTAATTTGATTTTGCTCTGTCAGTTTACGGCCGCAATGTAAAAAGCAAAATCATGCTTCCGTAAAAGTTCTGTAAAATTTCTTTTTTATGAGCTTACCGGTTATACAGGTAGATCATTCCGTCTAAAAAGCCCACAAAGAAACAGGGATATCCAATGAAACTAATAAGCCACACAGTGGCCGGTAAAAACCATTGCCCAAGCAGAACATAACAGGCTCCTCCGCATAAAGCACAAAAAAGCATGTAGCAGGCAAGAAAACAACTGCGTTTTCTTCCCAGGCTCCATGCTTTCTTATTTATATGATTCCACAAACGATTTTTCATGCTGCTCACCCTTCCTTTCTACTTAAGAGTAAGCCGTTCATGTAAAATCCAACGTATCCGTCCGGTAAAATATATGTAAAATGTGTCACCTTCGGATTTCTCTATCCGTTCGGAACACCCGTCTAGTACACATTGCCCCATTTATTCTTCCATTTGCCCCGTTTGTAGCAAATGGTGGTAATCACTGCTCCCATCACCCAGGAGATCATGAGGGAAATGAAGATACAGGCCTGCTCACCCTGAGGCAGCTGCGGCGTTTTTGTCAGGTATACCAGTCCATAAGCCAGAGGCACACGGATTATAATGGTACTAACCAAAGAAATCCACATCGGTGTTACGGTATCTCCAGCACCACGCATGACTCCTGACAAAGTCTGGGTCACAGCGACCGCAACATAGCCCACAGCCAGAATCCGCATCATACTCATGCTAAGATCCACCAGCTCCTGCGTGGTGGTAAAGATTCCCATAAGGTATTTTCCAAATATCAGAATGACCACAACAATCACCGCAGAAATCCCCATGGCCAGCAACGCTCCCTGACGGGCACCTTTTTCCACGCGCTCTTTTTCACCGGCGCCCACATTCTGTCCGGCATAGGTAGTCATGGCTGTACCAAAGGAAAAATTGGGCATCATGGCAAAGCCGTCCACACGCATGACAATTACATTGGCCGCAATAAACATCTCTCCAAAGCTGTTGGTCAATGACTGTACCACCAGCATAGCCATGGACATAATCGCCTGGGTCAATCCCGAAGGAACCCCCAGTTTAATCACATTTGCTGCATGACCGGGCGACAATTTAAGGTCTGCAGGGCGCAGTTCAAAGATTTCCTTCATCTTCGTAAGCTTCCTGATACAAAGAAGGGCAGAAACCCCCTGCGCAATTACCGTAGCCAGTGCTACGCCGGACACGCCCATTCCCATTTTTGCCACAAACAGCAGATCCAGTGCCACATTCAGCAGACTTGCCACCAGAAGATACCACAGAGCAGACATGGAGTCTCCAAGCCCTCTGAGTATTCCGCTTAATATATTATAGTATGCCAATCCTGCCACACCAAGAAACAGAATGTGCAGATAGGAAGTACACCAGTCAATAATGGAAGCCGGTGTATCCAGAAGCTCCAGCAAAGGTCTGGATGCTAAAGTGGCCGCCACCATGATCATCAGAGAGGCAATTCCCGTCAGTACGATCGAAGTTCCAATGGTTTTCGACAGGTTTTCTTTACTCCTCGCCCCAAAAAACTGGGATACCATAATACCGGCACCCACACTGATACCTACAAAAAGCACGATCAATAGATTTAAAATCGGTCCGGCGCTTCCCACCGCCGCCAATGCATTGTCTCCCACAAACCGACCTACGATCACACTATCGACCGTATTATACAACTGCTGGGCTATATTTCCGATCAGCATCGGCACGGTGAAAATAAGAATATCTTCCCATGGTCTGCCCACGGTCATATCCACCGGTTCAAACAATTTCTTCCATGCATTCATTTTCGTTTTTCTCCTTACTTTTCCTTGTTCAATCTATCCATTTCTACTATTTTACTGTATAATAAAATCATAGTCAATTTCTACCTTCCTCTGTGGAGAGAGAAAGGCCTGCGATTTGGGGATTATACTAGAAGGAGCGTTTTTGTTATGACATTTCATAAAGAACGATGGTTTGGAGACCGGGTATTCTATAAGATGCTGTTTTCCATCTCCATTCCCATCATGATCCAAAACGGAATCACGAATTTCGTCGGTTTGCTGGATAATGTGATGATCGGACAGATCGGCACCGATGCCATGTCCGGTGTGTCTATTGTAAACCAGATTTTATTTGTATATAACCTGTGTATTTTCGGGGCCGTGTCCGGTGCCGGGATTTTTACTGCGCAATACTATGGACAGAAAAATAAAGAAGGTGTGCAATATACGGTAAGATTTAAATTTCTTCTCTGTATTGCGATCTCCCTGCTGATGATCTTTCTGTGCCTGACCAACGGCAACTTACTCATCGGATTGTTCTTAAACGGAGAGGGAAGCACTGCAAATATTCAGGCCACCCTGAACAACGGTCGGAATTATATGCTGATCATGCTGGCGGGATTACCCTTTTTCATGCTGACGCAGATTTACGGAAGCACCTTGAAAGCCTGCAGTCATACCATGCTTCCCATGAAAGCAGGAATCATTGCCATTTTAATAAATCTTGTTTTAAATTATGTATTAATCTATGGAAAGTTTGGATTCCCCGTCCTTGGTGTGTCCGGAGCTGCCATTGCTACCGTATGTTCCCGCCTGGTAGAATGTGCCATTGTCCTCATAACAGTCCATGTGAAACACTCCACCTATGACTTTGTGGAAGGGCTGTACCATACCTTCTATATTCCTAAGGACGTGGTAGGAAAGATCATCCGGAAGGGTACACCTCTGCTGGTGAACGAAACCATGTGGGGCGCCGGTATGTCTACCCTGGCAGCCTGCTATTCCCTCCATGGACTTCATGTGGTGGGTGCTATGAACATTACCAATACCATCGGCAATCTGTTTAACATTGTCCTGATCGCCATGGGTGAGGCAGTAGCCATTATCGTGGGGCAGATCCTGGGAACCGGTGATATGAAGCGGGCAAAAGACACCGCTACCAAGATCATTGTGATCTCCCTGCTGTTATGCATGGGAGTGGCTGCTGTTTTGATACTGGTAGCCCCTGTATTTCCAAAATTCTATAACACCAGCAATGAAATCCGCCATATGGCTACCATACTGATCATTCTGGTAGCAGTTTTCATCCCGCAGAACGCCCTCCTGAACACCTGCTATTTTACCCTGCGTTCCGGCGGTAAAACCATTCTGGCATTTTTCTTTGACAGCTTCTATGTCTGGTGTTTTAATATTCCGGTTGCATTTTTGCTGACAAAGTTCACTTCCCTGAACATCTTTTTGATCTTTACCTGCGTGCAGCTGGCTGACACTGTCAAAACGGTTCTGGGACTTGTGTTAGTGAAAAAAGGAATCTGGTTGCAGAAGATCGTGGACTAAAAAATAAGCAGGTCCGGCCATCCGGCCGGACCTTTTTTACTCCCTGTACTGTCTACCTCCCCTTCAGTACTTCCATTACCTTCTCGTAGTTTTCCGGTTGATGCGGAAACGTACAATGGGAGCAATCCTTGATCTTTCTTCCGTCTTTCTCAATATAGTCCGGTGTGCCGGGACATTGCTCTATTCCATACATGGGGCAGTAACAGAACATACAGTTAAACTCTGACAACCCTTTGTGGCATGGGAAGTACTCGCAACTGCGGTTTTCATAAAACCGGCTGGAGTCCTTTGCCCGGTTTACCACATTCCGCAGTTCACCCCGCTGATAAGCAAGGATATTCTCCCGGACCTCCGATACACATCGTATTCTTGCTTCCACACTGGCCCATGCCAGATGGGGCGTTATGATCAATTGGTTCGAATCCTTGATCCGGCTTAGCGGATTCTCTGCCGTGATCGGCTCTTTTTCCAATACGTCCAGTCCTGCTGCCATGATCCTTCCTTCTTGCAGTCCCCGGTACAGATCTGCGTTGTTTACCACAGGCCCCCGGGCTACATTAATCAGAATGGCGCTCTGTTTCATTTTACAAAGTGCCTCATAATCAATGAAATCTCTGGTGAGATCACTTAACGGGCAATGCAGGGAAAGAAAATCACTCTGAGCCAACAGGGTCTCTTTATCCACCTGTTCATATTCCGTAACCGTACTTTTCCCCGTAACAGAGTGAAAGATCACACGACAGCCAAAGGCTTTTGCAATCCCAGCAACCTTCCTGCCGATATTACCCATGCCCACAATACCCCAGGTTTTTCCGGCCAGCTCGCGGTAGGGCACATCAAAATTAGAAAACCGTTGCTGCGCCGCATAAGCGCCACTTTTTACATAATCATCGTAATGAACGATTTTTTCACACAGCGCCAAAGCCAGAGTAAAAGTATGCTGTGCCACTGCATCCGTAGAATAATTGACCGCATTAGCCACCAGAATACCGCGCTTTGTGCAATAAGTTAAATCTACATTATCAAAACCGGTAGCAAAAAGGCAGATTAATTTCACATTCTTGGCTTCCTTTAAAGACTCCTCATTTAAAGGCGCTTTATTGGCCACGATGACCTCCGCGTCCCGGGTCCGTTCCCGTACCTCTTCCCGGGTAACCGTATTTTCGTAATAAGTCACTTCCCCCAGTTCTTCCAATTCCACCGGGATATCTGTTCCCACACTATTTCGTTCCAGCACAACAATCTTCATGCCACTGCTCCTCCTTTATTGTAACATCTTCCGTTTTTTTCACTTCCGTTTCATTATAACATAATCCTGTATGATTTGCCCAGTTTCCTCATAAACATAGAAAAAAACATGAAATTATGAATTCCTTATCTTCCCGGTCCTATCCGAAACGATCTGCCATTCTGTATTGCTTTCTTCTCCTTATTATCCTGCTTCTTACTTCGGACGGAAGTACCCTTGTGCGCCCCTCCATGAACAGGCTTTTTCACAATGCGCTGCTACCCTTAGGTACCACCATGTATGTCTGGGGCGGGGGATGGAACGAAGCGGACACCGGCGCAGGAGAAGAAGCCCTTACCCTTGGCATCAGTCCCCGCTGGGCCGCCTTTTCCCGCTGGCAGTCAAAGGATTATGACTTTCACCTGACCGCCTATCAGATCCATGACGGGCTGGACTGCTCCGGATATATGGGCTGGCTGCTTTATAACACTCTTCGCACACCGCACTGTACCGGTTACGTTTTTTCCGCCTCTCAAACCGCCTGCCGTCTGGGGAATTTAAACCTGGGCACACTGACCCTGGATGAAAAATGGCTACCCGGGGATATCTGCAGTATGCCGGGGCATGTGTGGCTCTGTCTGGGAACCTGTTCTGACGGAAGTGTTCTGCTGCTCCACTCCAGTCCGCCCGGTGTAAGGCTGTGCGGAACCGCTGCCTCTCCCCGGCAGGATCCGTCAATCCGGAAAAAGGAAATCCCCTACAGCAACCCGGAAGACACCAAATCCCAGGCCGTGCTTCTGGCCGAACAGATCCTGTCCTCCCACTACCCTGACTGGTACAGCCGTTATCCGGACTGCCGTGTTTCCCCGGATTATCTGGCACAATCCGAAAAACTACGTTGGCATTCTTATATCTTTTACGATGCCAAAGACTGGACCTGTCTGTCCGCCAATCAGGTGGCGGATATTCTTTTTCCATAAGAATTCCCTGAAATACTTTTCTCCATTCGCAAAATGTGGTATACTAGCCGCGACGTGAATGTATGACTAGGGGAGGAAAACAGCACGTGTTTGAACGAATGAATCTAAAGAAAAATGGTTTAAAGATCATTATCGTGGGGTGTGGAAAAGTAGGACAGACTCTGGTGGAGCAATTAAGCCGTGAGGGGCATGACATTACCATTATTGACAACAACCAACAGAGAGTAACCAGTATCGCCAGTTTGAATGACGTTATGGGTATCTGCGGAAACGGAGGCAGTTATACCGTTCAGGTTGAAGCCGGCATTAAGGAAGCGGATCTGCTCATTGCAGTTACCGGTTCGGATGAACTGAATCTGCTTTGCTGTACTCTGGCAAAACAGGTGGGAGACTGTGCAGCCATTGCCCGTGTCCGGACTCCCGACTACAGCCATGAAGTGAACTATCTGCAGGAAAAGCTGGGACTTGCCATGATCATTAATCCGGAACTGGAAGCCGCTTTGGATATGGCACGTATTCTGTATCTCCCTTCTGCCCTGGATGTCAATACCTTTGCCCACGGGCAGGCTGATATGGTGAAATTCCATATCCCAAAAGGAAGCATCCTGCACAATAAGACAGTCGCCCAGTCCAGTGTTGAACTGGTCTCCAATGTTCTGATCTGCGGTGTGGAGCGCCAGGGCGAAGTGCACATTCCTGCCGGCGATTTTGTATTGATGGAAGGTGACCTGATCTCTGTAGTATCCACACGGAAAAAGGTTTCTTCCTATTTAAAGGAAATCGGTTTTAAGACCAACAGCGTAAAAGATGCCATGATCATCGGTGGCGGAAAGGCAGCCTATTACCTTGCCTCTTCGCTTTTAAGTATCGGGATCAAGGTTAAGATCATAGAAAGCAGCAAGAAACGCTGCGAGGAACTCAGCATCCTTCTGCCTGATGCCATCATTATCAATGGTGACGGCATCGACCAGGAACTGCTGAAAGAAGAGGGTATTGAGTATGTGGAATCTTTCGTGCCTTTAACCGGTATCGATGAAGTCAACATCCTTCTGACCCTGCATGCAAAAAATGTTTCCCGTGCCAATGCCAAGCTGATCACCAAGATCAACCGTATTCCCTTTAAGGATGTGGTGAATGAGCTTTCCCTGGGAAGTGTGGTTTATCCTAACCGGATCACCTCCGAGGCCATTTTGGCCTATGTACGTGCCCGGTTAAACTCTAAAGAAAGCCATAATATTGAAACCATGACCCACCTGTTTGACGGAAGCGTGGAAGCAATTGAATTCTCGGTAGATGAATCCTCCCCCGTTGTGGATATTCCTTTGCGGCATCTTCCGCTGAAATCGGATGTCCTGGTGTCTTTCATCAACCATTGCGGCCATATCATTATCCCCACCGGATCGGATATTATTCAGGCAGGAGACACGGTTATGATCGTCACCTCGCATACCGGATTTACCGATATCAGTGATATTCTGGAGGTATCCCATGAATAGTTCCATGATTCGCTTTATTCTTGGTCATGTACTTACTATTGAAGCTTATTTGCTCTTATTGCCCTGCTTGATCGCTGCCCTGTATCGGGAACCGCAGGGCATATACTATTTGGGCGTTGCCATCCTTTGCTTTGTCCTGGGTGCATTACTGAGTTTTAGACGAGTAAAAAATACTGTATTTTACCTGAAAGAAGGCTGTATCTCCACATCCCTCAGCTGGATCCTGCTAAGTTTCATGGGCTGCCTGCCCTTTTTTCTTTCCGGAGAGATTCCTTCTTTTACAGACGCATTATTTGAGACCGTATCCGGCTTTACCACCACCGGTGCCAGCATCCTGTCGGACGTGGAGGCGCTTTCCCATTGTGCGCTTTTCTGGAGAAGCTTTACCCACTGGATCGGCGGTATGGGTGTGCTGGTCTTTCTTCTGGCAGTGATCCCGCTAAGCGGCGGTTCTCACATTAATCTGATGCGTGCGGAAAGCCCCGGTCCCTCTGTGGGAAAACTGGCTCCCAGAGTGCATCAGACTGCCCGGATCCTGTATCTGATCTATATTGTATTGACTATTCTGGAGTTTCTGCTTTTGATCGCCGGAAAAATGCCTGTGTTCGATGCCATTACCACCAGCTTTGGAACGGCCGGCACCGGTGGCTTCGGAATCAAAAACGACAGTATTGCAGGCTACAGCCCCTATCTGCAGTGGGTTGTGACTGTTTTTATGATCCTGTTTGGTGTGAATTTCAATGCGTTCTACCTGCTGATCTTTGGTTATCTTAGGAAGTCCTTTGCACTGGAGGAGGTGCGCTCCTATCTTCTTACCATTGTAGCAGCCGTAGCCATTATCCTGCCAAACACCCTGAACCTGTGTAACGGATTTGGCAGTGCCCTGCGGCATACCACCTTCCAGGTGGCCTCCATCATCACGACCACCGGTTTTTCCACCATGGACTTTAACCTCTGGTCTGAAACCAGTCGTACTGTCCTGGTACTTTTAATGTTCGTGGGTGCCTGTGCCGGCAGTACCGGAGGCGGAATCAAGGTTTCCCGGTTCTTAATCTTAATTAAAACTGTAAAACGGGAACTGATCTCCTATATTCATCCTCGCAGTATACGCAAGTTAAAAATGGACGGAAAGCCCATTGAACACGAAGTAACACGGTCTGTCAACGTTTATTTCATTACTTTTGTACTGGTATTCGTGGTTTCCCTGTTACTGGTCTCCCTGGAAGATAATGACCTGACCACCAATTTTACCGCTGTGGCCGCCACCATCAATAACATCGGTCCCGGACTGGAGCTGGTTGGTCCATCCCAAAACTTTGGATTCTTCACGGATTTTTCCAAGTATGTCCTGATGCTGGACATGCTGGCGGGACGGTTGGAGCTGTTCCCATTGCTCATTCTGTTTTATCCCCCTATGTGGAAGGAAATGTTTGAGCGTCAACAACATATCCATCGGTAAAATGAAACATCAACCATATCCTGACAGGCACAGGCTGCGTCTGCAAGCCGTTTCACTTGTCTTGCATAAAAAAAAGGAGCCTACGCTCCTTTTTTTAATTCTTTCCCATCTCTGTGTTCTTGATCAGTTCGATAAACGCCTTCATCTGCAGATTGACCCACTTATCTTTACGGTACAATAACTGCCTCCACACCCTTAAGGGTGCCTCTTCCGATTCCAGTTCATGGACATGCAGCCGTTTCAGGGTTCCCTTCTCCAGCTCTTCTTTCACGGTAAACTCCGGCAAAAATGACACAACATTGTGGTTCCTTAAATACCGGATAATGAATTCCGTGCTTCCGATGGTCAGAAACGGGGAGATCTGCTGATCCCTCTTTGCCAGCAGATACTCCAGCTCCTTACGGTAGCTGGCTCCTTTTTCCGTCAGTATGATATCATATTTCAAAATATCGTTCAGAACAAGATTCTCTTTCTTACACAGCGGATGTTGTGGATTCGTTACCGCCACCACATTTTCCGGCACCTCCATATCCTTGATACAATTGGTATCAAAAATCTGGGTTTCCAGAAGATATACCATATCCAGCTGGTTCTTATTCATACGGTCCAACAAATTCTGGGGCGAATCCAACTCCATCTCAATATGTACACCCGGACAGATACTGTGATAACGCCGGATCAACTCCGGCATCAGCACCGCACCAATGGATTCAATGGTACCGATCCGCAGGGTTCCTTTGATATTTGGTGAATTACACACCTCTGCCTTCGCTTCTTCAATCTCCTGAATGATCCGGTTGGCACTGATCTGAAAGGTCCGTCCACTCTCTGTTAACTGTGTCTGCTTGCCGATACGGTCAAAAAGCACCGTTCCCAGCTCCTCTTCCAGATGCTTGATCTGAATGGTCACTGCTGCCTGCGAATATCCAAGAGTCTGTGCAGCCTTCACGAAACTGCCGGACTGGGCGGCCTGCAGAAAAGTTTTAATTTCTCGAATCTCCATGTACTTGTCCCTCTTTTGTATCCAGAACATCTATTACACAACATTGTTCTTTGCTTTTTTCTGCTCTTATGTTACATTATATATGAAAAAGAATCAATGATTTTTTTATTTTCCATTAAAAATTTTTTAAGTATAAAAGATCCTTACCAGGATCACGGAGCACTGACTTATGGACGAAAAAGAACTGACCCGCTACATGAATGCCTGGGTAATGTTAAAAGCCTCCTCCTGTGCAGGCTTGCATTTCTTTACCCGCAAAAAAGCACGAAAGGACGCCCTGACTTACCTTTCCGTTTTTCAACCCCACGATCAAAATGAAAACCATCTCCAAAATCTTCAGGATTTTGCCAGGGAACTGATCACTGCCAGTCTGCAAAGCCGTTCTTACGGAAGTACACTGTTTGGAATGGTTCCCATGCGGGAGAAAGATGTAGCACAAAAACTGGCTGCAGAAATCCGGTCCGTAACCCTTGAATACCCTGCCAAACTGCATTTGGAAGAGGACTTTGCCTTTCTGTATCAGGTAATGAAAGATGTTTTCTTTGAATTGGTCCCAGATGCCAAACAGGTTTGGCCCGATTAACCGGTTTCTTATTTATACTTGGAAATATCCTCTTTGGTGACTTTCGCATAAGGAAGGCGCATGTACTTCCCGTCTTCCAGTTTCAGATACGTAAGATCGGAATGGATTGCTAAGCTATAGGCCAGATTCACCATGCCTTTTGCCTGACCTTCCTTATCATTGTAGACGGTTCCTAACATTTCTCCCTGCTCTACCGCTTCCAGTCCTTCATCCGTACCATCCACCCCAACAATCACCGGCCAGCTGTCCCGGGGAATCTGTGCAGCCTTCAGGGCATCAATGGTGCCCAGCGCCATGTCATCGTTATTGGCCACGATGAGCTCCACACGGTCTCCGTACTCTTTGATCATCTGTCCCATCTTTGTCTGGGCCTGTGCACGGTTCCAGTTGGCAATTGCAGATGCCAGCTTCTCTACTTCGTATCCGGCAGTGGTAATGGCCTGTATGGAGAATTCCGTCCGGACAATGGAATCCTGATGTCCTGCTTCCCCTTCCATGATCACATACTGAATGACTCCATCCTGATTCTTATCTGCTTCCGGATTGCTGTTAAAATACTCCACAGCAAGCTGTCCTTCCATGGTTCCGGATTCATTCGCCGGTGCTCCCACATAGTACAGCTTATCCCAGCGTTCCAGATCTTCTTCCACCAGCTCCCTGTTAAAAAATACAATGGGAACATCCATCCGTTTTGCCATATCAATAATAACGGTGGGTTCCGTACGATCCACAAGGTTCACACAAATGACATCACAGCCATTGTTCAGCAGGGTCTCCACCTGCCTGTTCTGTGTGGTTTGATCACCGGATGCATCATAGATTTCCACATTGATCACTACGCCGGTTTCACTTTCTCTTTCCTGTGTATAGGAAATAAAGCTTTCCATCAGCTGGGCAATAAAAGTATCATACCGGTCATAGAGTGTGACTCCGATCTTGATGCTCTTTTTGCTTTCTTCTTGCCGGCCGTCACATCCGCATAGACCTATGACCAGCAGAATACATAAAAGTAATAATAGTCGTTTCTTTCTCATCATATCCCTCTCTATTGTGCAATGGGAAACAGCATTTTCTGGTTTTCTTTGTCATACAAGGTCTCTTTCCCCACCAGCGAAAAACGGATCGTTTCCATTTGTGCTCTCTTTGGTCTTGCGGACAGGCGTTCTGCCATTGCCCGCACACTCTGGTATCCCAGATTAAATTCATCCGGCACCACCAGGACAAGGATCTGTCCCCTGTCCAGATAGTAGATCAGCTTTTCCGAAAAACCGATGCCGTAAAGAGATGCCTTCCCACTTTTTGCATTGGGCTGCTCTAGATAATCCACAACCCACTCGGAAAGTTCATTCTCCAGCGTTACCAGGATATCCACCTGCTTTCTGGTATTGATCTGCCGGAATAATTCTTCCGGATCCTGTTTTGCCGGATCGCACTCCAGTACCCAGGAAACGGTGATCCCCTTTTCTTCGGCCACCTGCCGGAAACCCTTTTTTTCCATCTGGGAGGTGACCTCATCCTTTCGGCTGATCAGGCCAACCCTTACTCCGGGCTCCTTCCGGTCCGCACCGGCGCTGTCTTCTCCCAGATAGTCCGAACAGATCCTATGGGCTAAAGCTCTTCCCATATTATAGTAATCCGGACCCACTGCATTTTCGCTGGGTCCTTCCTGGGAAGATCCGGACAAAAGACAATCCATCAGGATCAGATTTTTCTTACTGTTAAGCTCCTCCATCTGGTCCTTATCCCGCACCGGAAAAAGTTTGGTGATAATGCCCTGTGCACCACTCTCTTCCTCTCTCCGGATCAGTTCCAGCTGCTCCTCTACACTTTCCATGGAATTGGTGTACAAATAGTTCAGGATAATATGATTCTCCTTTGCCGCCTGTTCCATACCATTTCTGGCCAACGTCCAGGATTCATTATAACTGTCATTCAGGATCACCGATACATGATAATAGGTATCCTCTTCCTGAAGCTTCAGCATCCCCAGCACACTCCATACCAGCACTGCAGTGAGTATCAGGACGATCCCCACATTCACAATACGCTTATTTTTCATGGGTTTCCTCCTTTTCCTGTATCTGCTTACCATTCTCCAGCAATTCCACGTTTTCTGCAGAATAGGGTATTGCCGGAAGCCGGATCTGTACAGTGGTTCCTTCATCCGGTGCACTGATAATGTGAAGTCCGTATGCTTCACCAAAGCGCAACCGGATACGGTTATGCACATTTACCAGCCCCACTCCGGATCCTTTGGCACGGGCCTGCCCTTTTTCCGTCAACAGGCCTTCTACAACTTCCAAGGGCATTCCTAAGCCATTGTCTTCCACTTCCAGATAGATGTTTTCTTCTGTTTTGTATCCCCGGACAACGATCTGCCCGTCCCCATCCATGGATTGGACTCCGTAATAGATGGCATTTTCCAGGATGGGCTGCACCACCAGCTTTACCGTACAATAAGTAAGGATTTCCTCGTCAATCTCATATTGGATGGTAAACTTATTTTTATAACGGATCTGCTGGATATTCATATAGTTTTTCACATGGGTGATCTCATCCCCAATGGGAATGATCGTCCTGCCCTTGCTGAGACTGATCCGGAACAGGCTTGCCAGCTGGGTTATCATAAATACCGCAGCATCATATTTTTCGCCTTCGATCATCCACACAATGGAATCTAAGGTATTGTATAAAAAATGGGGATTGATCTGTGACTGCAGAGCATCCAGTTCGCTTTTGCGCTTTTCTTCCTGATCCTCCACAATCTGTTCCATCAGGGCCTTCAACTGCTTAACCGCAGATTGTAAGGACTGTCCTAAATGGGCTACTTCCGTGGACCCGCCGATGTAAATATCTGCATCCATGTTTCCGCTTTCCCATTCTTTTACAGATTCATTTAACTGCATAAGCGGTTCTGCGATCCTGGAAGAAATGATCTGATTCAAGATCACGATCATCAGGATCAGAAGGCAGGCCAACGCCACTACGAAATAGCGCGCCTCAGAAATATCCAGCCTGAAATTCCTCATGGGATAAACATAGACGATCTTCCAACCGGTATAGCTCACCGTCTTTACGGTGATCAGCCGGGTCTCTCCCTGAAACTCTTCCTTGAAACTGCCGTCTGCCTTGTCCACCACGTTCAGATTGTTTTCTTCGTATAAATTACTGTAGATCAGCTGCTGCTTCGGGTGATAGATCAGTTCTCCGTCTCCGTCCATAAGATAAATGTATCCCTGGGATTCTTTTTCATTGGCACTGGTAAACAGCTGCTGGATACTTCCGTAATTCATATCTACGGACAGCACACCCAAAGAGGTGGTTCCGTTATTGGTCAATTCCACTGCACGGCTTAAAGATACCACCCAGTCATAGCGGTAACTGTTATCCTCAAAGATATGTGAAACATGCGGTGCCGAGAAGTGGATATTCTCGATCTGGTTTACCGCTTTCTCAAACCAGCTTTCCCTGGTAACATCCACATCTTCTTTTTTCACTCCCACCGGTGCTGCTGCCACCAGATTTCCGCCTCTTGTATAGCAGGCCACACTGATCAGGTTTCCCTTATGCACTTCATAGATCAGACTCATTTCCGGATCCAGCGCTTCCTCCGCCAGATCCTTGTCCTTGATAACACTGTAATACATGGCATCGGAAATACTTCTCATGTTCTTTAAATAAACTTCGATATTCGTCGCCGTCTGATCCAGAACCTGACTGGCGTTCTGCTGGGTCTTTTCTTCCATTCGTTCAGAAAACCAGTGGAATAAAACCACGCAGAGGACCAGCATACAGGAAATGGTGATGATGGTAAAAGAAACCGCAATGATCCTCTGGATCGGCTGTGTCTGAAAAGACTCCACCAGCTTCCGGGGCGAGGAAGGCAGCTTCCTCTTGCGTGTTTTCTCTTCTGAAATTGTCTTTGAAGGTACTTCTCTTTCTTTACTCATGAATTCTCCTGCACGAAAGCCCTGTATTTGGATGGGGATACCCCGTATTTGCGCTTGAACACATAACTAAAATAATTGGGATCACTGTAACCCACCTGACTGGCGATCATGTAGGTCTTCTCATCTTTATCCAAAAGGCTCTTTGCCGCAATCTCCATACGATAATCCGTCAGATAATTTACAAAGGTTTTCCCTGTTTCCTTTTTAAACACCGTGGAAAAATGTGCTGTGGAAACTCCCAGATGACTGCAGATAAGATCCAGCGTCAGATCCGGGTTTGCATATTTTTCTTTAATATAATCAATGGCTTTATCCACGAAAGACTTTGAATAGTTACTCTTTTTCTCCTGAATCTGTTTCTGCAACACAAGGCATCGCTTCATCAGCCAGTTTTTCAGTTCCCCGGAGGAATCCAGCTGGAGGATCTCATCGTAGGCATCCACTCCCTGGGGCAGGATCCCCACTGTGTCCAGCCGGTTGCTGGTGGTAAACCGGAGCAGCTCCGTTACCAGTTCCATCAGCACGATCCGATATTGCTGCATGGACATGCCACTCTCGGATAACCGGTTTACAAAAGCATCGATGTCTTCCTCTACCGCATCCTCCTTACGGAATTTCATGCTTCGCATGATCGCTTCAATATAACTGCTTTCCCAGTTTAATTCCGTAGCCTGCTGGGGATCTACATCCACAATATTGATGGCTCTCATGGAACCGTAGAAAAAACGATAGGATGCTGCATTTTTGGCTCCCTCATAGGAAAATGGAAGCTGATCTAACTGGCTGCATTCATATCCGATACCCGCAGTAACTTTGACACCACAGCTTCGCCAGGCCATTTTACACAAACGGTCCAGTGCATTGGTATATCCCGCGATCTCATCCTTTTGTTCAAAAAAGGCAATGACCACCAGATCTCTTAAGTAATTTAAGAACATACACCGGAATTTTCCGGACAGTTTTTCTTCTGCAAACTGACGCACTGCTACCATGGCCATCATGGGATCCAGCACAGTCTCTTCCTCACTCTGGACCGTGCTGACATGCAGTACAGACACCACATAATAATTGGCCGATACCTGGATCTGATAGGTCTGCCGGTATCGCTCGATCTGTCGCGCCGGAATACTTCCTGACAACAGGGAGATCCAGAAATTCTCCTGCAACAGCGGCAGACTCTTTTCATAATAACTGAGAAGCTGCTGCAGGTTCTTTCTCTCATCCTGCTCCCTGTCCAGCTCCGTTTTGATCCGTGAAAACACGTCCGTCAGTTCCGTAATATTCACGGGCTTTAGAATATATTTTTCCGCTTCTACCTCAATGGCTTCTTTCGCATACTCAAATTCGTCAAAACCGGAGAAAATAATGATCTTCACACCGGGATTGAGTTCTTTCATCTGCTTGGCCATGGTCAAACCGTCCATATAGGGCATCTTGATATCCGTTAAAACCACATCCACCGTCTGGTTCTCTGCAATCTCCAATGCTTCAATACCATTCTGGGCATAGCCGATCACCTCGAATCCCAGTTCTTCCCAGTTCATTTTCTTCCGGATCACAGCGATCACATCTTCTTCATCGTCTACCAGCAAAACCGAATAATTCTTCATATTGCCTTACCGTTTTCCTTCCTGTAATGATCCATACTTTCTATTCATACGAACCCACAATACGCCCAAGAGCAGGGTACAGAAAATAATCTCTGCCACTGCGGCATAGGTATTGACAAACAACAGTCCGCCCATAACAAGATTCGCTACCGCAAAATAGATCAGCAGGATCCCTGCTGCTTTGGCATATGCTTTCTCATCCTTGAGTGCACCTGCATTCCTTCCCCTGATCATTGAAGTATCTCCGGTGATCATGGTCCGTATTCCATAAAACAGGCAGATCACTGCCATTAACACCGGAATGCCGGCGACTTCCAATATTTGCTCCATTCCAAATCCCTTCCTGTATATGAAAATAGCGACCGAAGAAAAATCCGGTCGCTATTATTATAATATATTTTCCTTATGAATAAAACACTATTTCTTTGCCACGTATTTCCTGATATCCAACGAGATAGCCACAAAGATAACAATACCGATGGCTATGTACTGTGCGTTGGCATCTACGCCCAGGTACTGCAGACAAACTTTCAAAAGCTCAAATACCGCAACACCCACGATAGCAGAGGATACCTTTCCCCGTCCACCGGTAACGGATACACCACCAATGGTACATGCCGCAATAGCTTCCATTTCGTAACCATAACCCAGGTTAACGGAAGCACCGCCTGCTTTTCCTCCTAACATGAAGCCTGCCAGACCATACATTGCCGCAGCTTTCATATAGATTAAGATCAACGTGGTTTTCACCGGTACACCGGCTACTTCCGCAGCCTGCGGGTTACCGCCGATGGCATACATATATTTTCCATGACGGGTCATGTTAAAGATAAACCAGGTGATAACGGCAACCAACAGGGCTATCCAGATCAACCAGCTAATACCCAGAAATCTTCCGGTTGCGATCCTGGTATATTCTTCCACATATCCACCCAAAGGAGTTGCTCCGGTATAGATCAGAGAAATACCATATACAATCTCCATCATAGCCAGCGTAGCAATAAATGGCGGAACATTTAAAAACGCGATAAAGAATCCGGTCACAGCTCCGAATGCTGCACAGATCAGCATAACCACAGCTAAGGCTGCAAATATATTTAAAGGCTCCATGTCCGGATAGAACTTATTGGAATACTCCATTTTCTGAAGCAAGGTTCCCGCGATACAAGCCGCAAAACCGATCATACGTCCTGCTGACAGGTCACATCCTGCTGTGATAACGCATCCTGCGATTCCCAGGGCAATTACCAGTCGGGAACTCATATTCATCAAAATGTTCGTTACGTTATTGGGTGTAAAAAAGTTCGATGATGTAAATCCCGTATAAATAAACAGGATCAGCATAACGATGATAACACCATTGTTAATTAAAAAGTCTTTGACTTTCTGCTGTTTTGTTTTAACCATTTTTCATTCTCTCCTATTGTTATGATAAGCACCGGGTCCACTGCACCATGAACTCCTAAAACCTTGTTGCGTAGTCCATAATGTGTTCCTGTGTCATTTCCTCTTTCGTGTTGATCTCTCCGGTAAGCTTACCGTTACACATTACATAAACACGATCTGACATACCGATAAGCTCTGACATTTCTGAGGAAATCATGATGATGGATTTACCCTGTCTGACCAGTTCATTCATGATCTCATATATTTCGTGCTTCGCTCCTACGTCAATTCCCCTCGTCGGTTCGTCCATAATAAGAACCTCCGGCTCTGTTGCCAGCCATCTGGATACGATTACTTTCTGTTGGTTTCCACCGGACAGATTCGCGATATGTTCCTTCATGCTGGGGGTCTTGATACTGAGCTTACGGATATTATCATTTACAACCTGATTAATCCTGCCGTGGTTCAGCATAAAGCCTAATTTCAAATATTTATTGTATACCGATACACCTACATTGTCTTTCACGGAAAGGCATCCGAAAATTCCGTTTCCACGCCTGTCCTCGGTGATCAGACCGATTCCGGCCTTCATCGCATCCTTGGGATGTCGGATCTTTAACTCTTTTCCGTCCAGAGTGAGCTCACAGGAAACCGTTTTGCGGATACCAAAAAGTCCTTCCATCAATTCCGTTCTCTGTGCTCCGACCAGACCACCAAATCCGAGGATCTCTCCCCTACGCAAGTTAAAACTTACATCCTTAAAGGAATTCTCATGGATTGAAGTAAAATGTTTTGCCTCTAAGATCACTTCTCCCGGCGTTACCTCACGTGCCGGATATACATTGGTCAGCTCACGACCTACCATCTTGGAAATGATCTGTTCGGTAGTAAGTTCATCCGTATGCCAGGTTCCTACATAGGTTCCGTCACGCATGATGGTAATATCATCAGCGATCCGTTTGATCTCATCCATTTTGTGGGAAATGTAGATCATGGAAACACCTTTTTTCCTTAAGTCGTTCATGATTTTGAATAGTGTTTCCACCTCACTGTCGGACAAAGAAGATGTGGGCTCATCAAAGATCACCACTTTTGCCTGCTGGGAAACTGCTTTTGCGATTTCCACAGACTGCATCTGACCAATGGAAAGAGTGGAAAGCTGTGCCTTTGGATCAAAATCCATACCAACTTCCTTCAGCCAGTAGTCGGTCTGCTCATTCATCTTCTTATGATCTATTATCTGAAACGGTCCAAACTTATGAACCGGAAATCTTCCTAAATAAAGGTTTTCTGCCACACTCCGCGCAAGAACCGGCTGCAGTTCCTGATGCACCATGGCAATGCCGTATTTCTTCATGGCCTCATCCGGATTGTTGACTTCAATCTTCTCTCCGTCTAAAAATACCTCACCGGCATCCATCTTATAGATTCCGAACAGACATTTCATTAACGTAGATTTGCCTGCTCCGTTTTCTCCCATTAATGCGTGAACAGTTCCCGGTCTGACAGAAAGCTGTACATTATCGAGTGCTTTTACACCCGGAAAGGACTTACATACACCTTTCATTTCCAGTTTAAACTCAGCCATCCTGTTCCTCCTTTAACTAACTAAACTAAACATACAATATGAGCCTGCAGGCAGTCTCACTTGTCATGAATTTGAAAAAAGGTGCAGGTGCTTTTAACACCTGCACCACCTGTTTTATTGACTATTTTACCATGTCAAGAATGCTCTGTGCATTCTCAGCAGTAACCTTAACATAATCACATCCGATGTATGTATCTACAGGCTCTCCATTGATAAAGGAAACAGCTGCATCTGCTGCACTGTGAGACTGTGAAAAATGATCATTGAATACAGTACCGGTCATGGTTCCTGCAAGAACATCTTCCAGAGCTTCAGATAAAGCATCTACACCTACTAAGAAGATATCCTGTCCAACAGTACGTCCTGCTGCCTGGATGGACTGTAATGCACCAAGTGCCATAGCATCGTTGTTGCAGAATACAACTTCGATGTCATTTCCGTGCTGGCTTAAGGAGTTTGCAACTAACTGCTGAGCAGTAGCCTGATCCCAGTTACCAACCTGGTCATCTAAGCATTCAACTTCAAATCCTGCATCGGTTAAAGCTGCGATAGAGAACTCTGTACGATATTTTGCGTCAACGTTCTCCGGGTCACCTTCGATCATGATGTACTGGATCTTGCCGTCACCGTTTAAGTCAACTGTCTCAAGACCAAGATCAGCGATCATTTCACCCTGATAAGTTCCGGACTGACGAGCGTCACATCCAACGTAAGTTACGTTCCAGCCGTTATCTGACCATCTCTGCTCTTCGGAAGCATCCGGCTCACGGTTGATGTATACCAGAGGAATCTCAGCTCCTACTACCATATCAGTAATGGTAGCTGCAGAAGAAGCATTTACCGGGTTAACAATCAGAACGTCTACACCTTCGGTAATGAAGTTCTGGATCTGGTTTGTCTGAGTTGCCTGATCATTTGCACCATCTACGATGGAGATGTTTTCTTTTGCAAATCCAAGGCTGATCAGATAATTCTCAAGTTCTGTTCTGAACAGAGTCATGAAGTTATCGGAGAACTGATAGATACAAACTCCGACTTTCTTATCTGCATATGCAGAATCCTGTGCTTCAGTGCTTGTGTCTGCTGCTGAATCATCCTTCTTGCTGCCGCATCCTGCAAGGCATCCGATTACCATTACGGAAGCCAGAAGTAAGCTTAAAATTTTCTTTTTCATGTTGAAAAAAGCCTCCTTTACATTATATGGTTTAGCTAAAACTACTGTACGGATATTATAGCAACCGGATTTTAAATTTAACATATAAAATTCTTTGGTCTATCTTGAAAATCCTACGGAGTTTTTTGTTTTTATGCACAAAAAATTCCACTGTAGCAAGGACATTTTTATTAAATCAGTAAGTGTACCAGGAAGCTTACAACCCATGCGATCACACACTGTAACAGAACCACCAGAACTGCCCATTTTCCTCCCAGCTCCCGCTTCACGGATGCGATGGCAGCCACACAGGGCGTGTATAAAAGTGTAAAAACAAGAAAGACACAGGCAGAAGCTGTGGTAAACAGCCCGGATATTTCTCCGCCGCCCACCAGCACCGTCAATGTGCTGACCACACTTTCCTTGGCCATAAATCCGGTGAGTAAAGAGGTTGTGATCCGATAGTCTCCAAGACCCAGCGGGCGAAACAGCGGAACCAGGGCGCCACCCAACGCTGCCAGCAGACTTTGGGCAGAGTCTGTTACCATATTCAGATGAAAATCAAAGGTCTGCAAAAACCAGACCACAATGGCTGCCAGGAAGATGATGGTAAAAGCTTTCCGCGCAAAATCCTTGGCTTTATCCCAGATCAGCCTGCCTACATTCTTTGCTCCGGGGATCCGGTAGTTAGGCAACTCCATAACAAACGGAACCGGCTCTCCCTTAAAAACCAGTTTATCCAGTAAAATACTGTACACGATCCCCACCAGGATACCGGTGAAGTAAAGGGTCGTCATCACCAGTGCCCCGTATCTCGGGAAAAAGGCTGCCGTAAAAAACGCATAGATAGGCAGTTTGGCAGAACAACTCATAAAAGGTGTCAGCATGATGGTCATTTTCCGGTCACGCTCCGAAGGCAGGGTTCTGGTCGCCATGATAGCCGGAACGGAGCAACCGAATCCGATGATCATAGGTACAAAACTCCTACCCGATAATCCAATCTTTCGCAACAGCTTATCCATGACAAAGGCCACACGGGCCATATACCCGCTGTCCTCCAACAGGGAAAGGAAGAAAAACAGGGTTACGATCGTGGGCAGAAAACTAAGTACACTTCCCACACCGGCAAAAATACCGTCAATGATAAGGGAATGCAGCACATCGTTCACATTTCCCAGGGTCAGTGCCTGATCTGCCAGGGTTGTCACCCAGTCAATGCCTATTTCCATCAGATTGGAAAGCCATGCGCCGATCACACCAAAGGTAAGGGTGAAGATCAGTACCATGATTCCCACAAATACCGGAATGGCTGTGTATTTTCCTGTAAGAACCTCATCGATCTTACGGCTTCTGATGTGCTCTTTACTCTCTCCTGGTTTGATCACGGACTGCCGGCACACCCTGTGAATGAAGGAAAAGCGCATGTCTGCCAGTGCCGCCTGACGATCCATGCCGGTTTCCTCTTCCAGCTGGATAATGATATGCTCCACCATTTCCTTCTCATTCTGGGAAAGCTCAAGTTTCTCTTCGATCAGCTTATCGCCTTCTACCAGCTTACCGGCCGCAAACCGCACCGGTATACCGTGATCGGCGGCATGATCCTCGATCAGATGCATGATGGAATGCAGGCAGCGATGCAGCGCACCACCATCTTTTCCCTGTGCATCGCAGAAATCCTGTCTACCCGGTTTTTCCTGGTATCTGGCCACATGTACCGCATGGTTTACCAGCTCGTCAATTCCCTGATTTTTCACAGCGGAAATAGGAACCACCGGAATCCCCAAGGCCTCCTCCATGGCATTTACATCTATGGTTCCGCCGTTTTCCCGGACTTCGTCCATCATGTTTAATGCCAGCACCATAGGTGTATCCAGCTCGATCAGCTGCATGGTAAGATAAAGATTCCGTTCAATGTTGGTGGCATCTACAATATTGATAATGCCATCCGGTTTATCATTCAGGAAGAATTCCCGGGTTACGATCTCTTCACTGGTATAAGGTGACATGGAATAAATACCGGGCAGATCGGTTACACGGGTATTCTCCTGTTTTCGGATGGGACCGTCTTTCCGGTCTACGGTCACTCCGGGAAAGTTTCCCACATGCTGATTTGCACCGGTAAGCTGGTTGAACAGTGTTGTCTTTCCACAGTTCTGATTTCCTGCCAGACCAAATGTCAGTAATCTGTTTTTATCTAAGGGTTGTTCTTCTTCCTTCTTGTTGTGAAAGATTCCCGTCTCTCCAAGACCGGGATGTCTGGACATCTTCTTTTCGCTCTCCGGCACAGACTGCTCCGGCTGCGCTTTCTCCAGCTGCTCTTTCTCCATCAGACAGATCTCAATCTGTCCGGCTTCTTCCCGTCTCAGGGTCAGCTCATAGCCCCAGATCCGGTATTCCACCGGGTCTTTCATGGGCGCTTCTTTTATAAATTCCACAACGGTTCCCGGTATGAGTCCCATATCCAGAAAATGCTGCCGCAGTGCTCCCGAACCGCCCACCTTGACGATCCTGGCAAACTGACCATCCTTTAATTCTGATAAATCCATTTTCTTCTCTATGTATTCCTTTCCGTTCCCATGTATCCGAGGTTTTCTTCGTTTGGACTAATGGGAATTAGTTATAACTAATTATAACATACCCTCCCATGTTTTCAAGATACAACTGAATATTTCCACGTCGTTGACTTTTACCAGGTTCTGTTTTAGTATGGAGAAAAGATTTCACCAATCAGGAGGACACAGGATGAATAATCTTGCCGAAATCCGGGCCGACTTGCAAAAGGGTGCATATCGTGAACGCCTGGAAGATATTTATGTTGATAAAGAAACCGCCAAACGGCAACTGGACCGCTATTTAGATGCCCTGACCTGCTTTGAAAAAGAATTTGGTGATGGACCGGCAGAGCTGTACAGTGCTCCCGGAAGGACAGAAATTGGCGGAAACCATACAGACCACCAGCACGGAAATGTACTGGCCGCTTCCATACATCAGGATGCTATTGCCGTAGTCCGTCCCAATGACAGGAACCTGATCCGGTTTCTCTCCCAGGGATATGATGTTCTTTCCGTTTCCTTATCCGATACTGAAGTGAAAGCGGAAGAATACAATACGACCCCGGCTCTGATCAAGGGTGTGGTGGCAGGATTTTTGCAACACTCCTATAAAGTGGGTGGGTTTGATGCCTATATTACCAGCGATGTGCTCATCGGAGCAGGACTATCCTCCTCCGCAGCATTTGAAACCCTCATCGGAAGCATCCTGTCCGGATTATACAACAACATGACAGTCTCTGCAGTAGAGATTGCCCGCATCGGACAATTTGCAGAAAATGTTTACTTTGGAAAACCCTGCGGACTGATGGATCAGATGGCCTGCTCAGTGGGAAATCTGGTACACATCGACTTTGCCGATCCCCGGGAACCTGCCGTGGAGCGTATTGAATTTGATTTTTCCGAAACCGGCTACTGTCTGTGTGTTACCGACACCAAGGGCTCTCATGCCAACCTGACACCGGACTACGCAGCAATCCCCGCAGAAATGAAGCTGGCCGCCAATGCCCTTGGCAAGGATTACCTGGGAGAACTGACTCTGGAAGAGATTTATTCCTCCCTCCCCTTAATCCGTGAAAAAGCCGGTGATCGGGGCGCTCTTCGGGCGATCCATTTTGCGGAAGAAAACAGGCGGGCGATCCTGGAAAGCGAAGCCCTGAAGAAAAAAGATATCAAAGAATTCCTTCGGCTGGTAAAAGCCTCCGGAGATTCTTCCTATAAATATCTGCAGAATGTCTACACCAATCAGGACGTGAAGCACCAGAATGTTCCCATCGCCCTTGCCTTCAGCGACCATCTTCTTGGCGAACAGGGAGTAAGCCGGGTACATGGAGGAGGCTTTGCGGGAACCATTCAGGCCTTTGTTCCCCTTTCCATGAAAGAAGCCTACAAAGCCGGCATGGAGCAGATATTCGGTGCAGATGCCTGCAACGTACTCTTTATCCGAAAATATGGCGGCATAAAAACGTTTTAAAAGGAGGTTTTCAAGATGAAAAGTATTTTAGTTTTAGGCGGAGCAGGCTACATCGGCTCCCATACCGTATACGAACTGATTGATGCAGGAAGAAAAGTCGTGGTGGCGGATAATCTGGAAACCGGCTTTCAAAAGGCCGTTCATCCCGATGCGACCTTTTACAAAGGAGATATCAGAGACCGGGCCTTTCTGGATTCCTTATTTGAAAAAGAAGACATTGACGGTGTGATCCATTTTGCAGCAAACTCCCAGGTGGGAGAAAGCATGGAGAACCCATTAAAATACTATAATAACAATTTATGCGGAACAGAGGTATTGCTGGAAAGCATGGTGGCCCATGGAATTGATAAGATCGTATTCTCCTCCACCGCTGCTACTTATGGCGAACCCAGAAACATACCCATTCTGGAGAATGATCCCACGGAACCCACCAACTGCTACGGGCAGACCAAGCTTTCCATGGAGAAAATGATGTACTGGACCTCCCGGGCCCACAATCTGCGTTATGTAGCCCTTCGCTATTTTAATGCCTGCGGTGCACATCCTTCCGGAAAGATCGGCGAAGCCCACAATCCGGAATCCCATTTGATCCCGGTAATCTTACAGGTCCCCAACAACCAGAGGGAATTCATTTCCATCTTCGGGGATGATTATGATACCAAAGACGGCACCTGTATCAGGGATTACATCCATGTCAGCGATCTGGCCAAAGCCCATATCCTGGCTTTTGACTATCTTGCGAAAGGCGGGGAAAACAATACGTTTAATCTTGGAAACGGTGTGGGATTCACAGTGTCGGAGGTTATCGAAACTGCCCGTAAAGTGACCGGACACCCCATTCCTGCAAAGGTTTGTCCAAGACGTGCCGGTGATCCTTCCACCCTCATTGCCTCCAGTGACAAGGCAAAACAGATCCTGGGATGGGCTCCTGAAATGGATGATCTGTCCACCATCATTGAAACCGCATGGAACTGGCACAAAAACCACCCCAACGGATACGGGGAATAAGCCTGCTTCTGACCTGCAAAAAGGAGGAGTCTGCAAGCAGCTTACCTATCATGTATAAAAGGCTGTCCATGATCTTCACTTCATGGGCAGCCTTTCTTATCATATATTCTTTTATTTGTGATTTCTTTAAGATCTCTCTAGTAATTCTTCTCGGATACTTCAAAGTAAGCCTGTGGATGATTACATACCGGGCAAACCTCCGGTGCTTCGGTACCCACAACAATATGACCGCAGTTACGGCACTCCCATACCTTAACTTCACTCTTCTTGAATACTTCTGCAGTCTCAACATTGTGAAGAAGGGCACGATAACGCTCCTCATGATGTTTCTCGATAGCACCTACGCCACGGAACTTCTCTGCCAACTCAGGGAATCCTTCTGCTTCTGCTGTCTTGGCAAATTCATCATACATATCGGTCCACTCGTAGTTTTCACCCTCTGCTGCAGCTTCCAGATTCTGTGCGGTGTTGCCGATTCCCTGCAACTCTTTCAGCCAGAGTTTTGCATGTTCTTTCTCGTTCTCAGCTGTCTTTAAAAACAAAGCTGCAATCTGCTCATATCCTTCCTTCTTTGCAACAGAAGAAAAATAAGTATATTTATTTCTCGCCTGTGACTCACCTGCAAAAGCGGTCTGAAGATTCTTCTCTGTCTGTGTTCCTGCATACTTGTTCATAATAATACCTCCTGATTTTTTTATGATTATATATTTTTTTAGATGGAAAAACAATGTTTTTTGATTCTTTTTTTTAATTTCTTTCCGTTATGAACCACAGAAACTTAGAAAAAAGTTGCCACCTCTGAAAGTGCCTTTCTGGAAGGCATATCCGGTTGCACATTGGAAATTCCTACTGCAATAACCGCCATGACATCCTCTGTTTCCGGAATGGACAACAGGCTGCGCAGTCTGCCTGCATCCCGCATTCCCATTACCAGTGTGCCCAGTCCCAGCTCAAATGCCTTTAACAACAGATTCTGTGTGGCAAGTCCAAGATCAAAACATCCCCAGCCGTCTCCGATTTCGTTCACCGGCTCTTTACTGTCATGAAATCCTGAGATCCCTTTCTGATAGGTAACCACGATATAAGCGGAAGCTGCCCTCGTGCGATCCCGGTTAAACTCCGGCAGACATTCCAGTCGGACTCTTTCAAACATTTCCCTGGAAGTAACCACATAATAACGTGCCGTTTCCGAATTCTTCCAGCTTGGTGCGCACAGTGCAGCCTGAATAAGTTCCTCAAGCTGCTCCCTGCTTACGCTTTTATCCTCCTGATAATCACGAATACTTCTTCTTCCTTCCAAAACCTCCTGAAACTTCATAAGGCTCCTCCTTTTCTCCTTCCGGCGTTTTATTGTCTGTTACGATTTCCTTTTATGATGGCAGTAACATACTGTTTGGCATGATCAAAGCCATAAGAAAACAGAAAACTTACTGCGAAGATTACAAATGCAAAGATGGGAATCCCTATCCAGGACGTGATCATGGGCATTTGGATCTGTTCTCTGATGATGTCAAGAAAAAAGACATGCGTCAGATAAATGGTAAAGGAATGCTTGGAGATCAACTCCACCCAGCACCTTGCAGGGGCGGAAAACTCATAGGGCTCATGGCTGACCACCGCATAGAACACGCACATGGATGCAATGCCCAGAAGCACATTCCGGTACTCCAGATAAGCAGTATAATGTCTGTCCAGAAGAAAAGAACGGTAGACAGTGGCTGCAGTAATCACCGCAAATGCCAGTACCGCCGTCAGAAGACAGATCCTTCGCGGAACCCGGATGCTGTCCTTATAGTGATATATGACGTATCCCATCAGAAAATAACCAAGATAACAGGAGCTGCCTACCAGAGGGATGGGATACTTCACCTGCATACCCGCCAGAGCCAGTACATAATTGATGCCCAGAAGGCTGATCCACAATACCGCAAAATACTTTACCAAAGTATCTGTCATACCCTGAAACAGTTTCTGCCAGAAGGGGAGCGTTATGTAAATTCCCACCAGTGCATATAAATACCACAAATGCCGTTTCACCGGTTCTGCAAACACCCCACGCAGATCATATCCTCTTTCCATAAAGAAATAGTTCCAGATGATATATGTCAGACTCCATCCGATCAAAGGTCTTAGGATACTGATCACCCGGTGATGGTTTTTCTGAAGATCCACCTCCTGGTCAACCAGCAACGCTCCGCTGATCATGAAAAAAATCGGTACGGAGATCCTGCAGATCGTATTAACCAGCACGGAAAATCCATAGGCCCCCAGATCAATGGTCGCAAAGCTGCGGCTGTATACATTGGCTACATGGATGCACACCACAAAAATGCAGGAAAGCACTCTTAAAAGTTCAATATTATAGTTCCTTTCTCTTTTCATGTCTCTTTATCCTCTCAATTCCCCGGGGCTGCATAGGCATCCCCGGGTATTCAGTCCTCTTTTTCAATGATGTATTATAATCCATGAAAAGAACAAAGTCCATGCCTTTTTTACAAAATATGGGATAAAAAAGCGGCCGGAGTTGATCCCGACCGCCAGAATTGCTTTGTTTGGTTTCTTATTTTTCACACACGGAATAGATATGTTTTACCAGATCCAGCACCTTGCTGCTGTATCCCCATTCATTATCGTACCATGCCAGTAATTTTACAAAATGATCATTTAACATGATACCGGAAGTCTCATCGAAAATACAGGTTTCTGTAATACCCTTCAGATCGCAGGAAACCACTTCTTCGTTGATATATCCCACGATTCCTTTCATGCTGCCTTCGGAAGCTTCCTTGATGGTTTTGCATATAGTTTCATAATCCGTAGGTGTCTTCAATCTTGCTGTTAAATCCACGATGGAAACATCATTACATGGCACACGGAAAGACATACCGGTTAATTTGCCCTTCATCTCCGGAATTACCAGACCGCAGGCCTTGGCTGCACCGGTAGTGGATGGAATGATATTATTAAATACGGAACGACCGGTTCTCCAGTCACGTCCGGCTCTTGCATCGACTGCCTTCTGTTTTGCTGTTGCTGCATGGATGGTGGACATCAGTCCTTCCTCAATTCCAAAAGCATCATGGACGATCTTTACCAGAGGTGCAAGACAGTTCGTAGTACAGGAAGCATTGGAAACCACATCGTACTCCGGCTTGTACTCCGTATGATTGACTCCCATGACAAAAGTAGGCATCACATTATCCTTACTTGGTGCCGTGATCACTACCTTCTTTGCTCCACTCTTCAAGTGGGCAGAAGCCTGCTCTACTGTATTAAATGCACCGGTGGATTCGATGATGTACTCTGCTCCGCAGCTTGCCCAGTCGATCTTCTCAATTTCGCTTTCGCTGAATACCCGGATCTTCTTACCGTTGACGATAATACAGTCTTCTCCGCCTTCAACGGTTCCCGGAAATCTTCCGTGTACACTGTCGTAACGGATCATATATACCATGTGAGGAATATCTGCATTTCTCAGATTGATCCCACATAAATTAAACTCATCTGTCCGTTCCATCAGTAAGCGGAAAATAACCCCTCCGATACGTCCAAAACCATTAATTCCTACATTGATCATTTGCTTAACCCTCTTTTTCCTAATTCTTTTCTGTCTGGTTTACCAACCAACACCCATCGGCGATTGTAACATAGCCTTTGTAAAGTTGCAATACAAATATGCGCTAGTTATTTATTTAACCGGAATTTCTCACACATCTCCTCCGCAAACTGGACCGGATAAAGCTGGACCATGAAAGAATCCAGAAGCTCCCCTACCCTCATGCGGAAAGAAATCTTTATAAAGTGATCCAGTTGGGATTCAAACATCTTCTCGAAGTTCTTAACGGATTCCACATCAATGGAATTCAGGATTGGTGTGCTGATATCCACCGGGGTTCCCAGCATCTCAGCCATAGATGTGGCAGAACGTCCCATCATCTGGTTCATGGCTTCGGAAATGGCAGACAGATGGAAATCTGTTACATCCCCTTCCCGGTTCTCGCCGGTTCCTCCCATCATAAGGTCCGTCAGGCAGAGAACATCCTCAGGTTTCAGGATAAAAACGTTATTTCCTGTCAATCCCTTCACATAATGTACCTGCACGAAAATACAAGTCTTCTCGTAATCATCCAGTGCCTCGCTCCGTTTGATCACCCTTAATTTCGGTGTGGTGATATCCACACGATGATTTACCATCATGCTTAAATTCGTCGCTGCATTTCCCATGCTGATATTTGCGATCTCACACAGCTCGTCAATCTGTTCCTTGCTTAACTTAAAATCAATCATTGTTTTTCTCCCTCCTGCCGCGTTCCTTATTCGTATGTACCCCCATTATAACCTCTTCCTCACAAAAAAGCTATAAATGAAACCTCCGTTTTAATTCCTCCCTGGCTCTGCCCCCTCCGATCAGAAATGTTCCGAAAAACGATCCTGCAGTGATCAGCATGGCGATCACCGAAAGCAGGGGATGGTCCACCAAACCCATGAGGAATAACGGTATTGCCCCCAGACTCATCAAAAACACCACCAGCTGTGTTACAAGGTAGCTCTGCCAGGTTCTGGGGCTTCCCAAAACAAATGCCAGGATTACCAGATCAAAAAAGATCAGGATGGATGGCTGCACATAATTCATTGCCCATCCCCGGTTCCCCAGAATCCGGTCTGCCATATCCAGTAATCCGATCAATGCAGCTGCGGCAAAAATAATGTCCATGCTGTAGCTGGTGCGATTTCCGCTTAACAGATATACAAAGGTAAGATAACCGCACAAAAGCAGGTATCCCGGTATCACACTCCAAAAAAAACCGGGGAGATACCGCAGATTCAGATAGATCAAAAGAGCCTCCAGCAAAATGGCAAAGAATAAATAAATCCGGGAGGCAAGTTGGAGCATACGCAATTTCTCCACAACATCCGGGTACTTATTCTCCACCTCTTTTCCCTCCTTTGCCAGAATGCTTTTGCAAAGAGGGCATACCAAGGTGTCGTCCCGCACCTCCAGATTGCAGTTTTTACATCTATTCATAATATACTCCATTCGTTTCAATCTCTACAGGGATCTCATCAGCTACCAGCTGCCTGCAAAAAATCTTCTGGATCAGGGTTTCTCTTAAAATCGAGCTGAAGGTCACCGTCAGTTTTTCCTCAAAGGAGCAGACCGTGGCCTTCAACGGCTGTCCTTTCGACATTGCCAGCATACCATAAAAATTCTCCACATACGGAGTATAAGCTTCTTCCAGTTCCATCCTTCCGATATTGGTCATGGTAGTGGTATTCGCCAGTGCAGACTGGGAATACACCGCCCGGATCGCAATATTCTTGACCCAGATGGGCATGGCTCGATTAAAAATTTTTCTCTGGCGGGATACATTATAAGAGAAAATCTCCTCTAAATGCTCCTTTACCAGCTGCTCCTTCAAACTCCGCTTTACCACTTCCACCACATCCGGAAAGGTATACTCCCGATCCTCTGCCATAAATTCTGCAGAAACCATGACAAAGAAGTTCTTGGTAGTAGTGGAATCAAAATAGGTCCGAAGATTCACCGGAACCGCAACCCGGATCGCCCGCCGGCTGCTTTCTCCTTTGGCATAAGCTTCGTAAATGCTCCAGACAAAAACACTGACCAGATATTCATTGATACTCAGTCCGTAACCATGGGCCGTTTCCCTGACTTTCGCCAGAGGCAGGATACAATGGAGAATACCCAATTGCTGATCCTGAAGCTTTTCTCCTTTGATGCGGAAAGCTTTATCGGACGCATACTGGGATTCTGCCTTCTTACGGTAATTTCGCAGAAAACTGTCTTCCAGGTTCAAACTGGTACCGGCACTCAGATCATCCCCGTTCTCCGTTACCAGTTCCGGGTGTTTCAGCCGCAAATACTGATACAGGATCTCTTTCAGAAAAACAGCTGCTCCCATGCCATCCGTCAGGACATGAAAAACTTCCAGATTGATCCTTCTTTTATAATAAGTCACCCGAAACAGATAATCCTGATTCAGCTTTGCGTGGATGTACTGACAGGGATAACCGGTTTCCTGACGGACCCGGGGCGCCCTTTTTCCATTCTCTTCCAGATAATACCAGAAAAACCCCCTCCGCAGTCTTACATTAAACAGCGGAAACTTGGGAAGGATCGCATCCAATGCCTTCTGCAGAACAGCCCCATCCACATCGTCTTTCAGCTCTGCACAGATCCGATAGGTATTGGTCATTTTCTCTCCGGCGATCACCGGAAAAACATGAGCCGAATTATCCAATTTCTGCCAGTGCAGGTACTTATATCTTAAATTGGCATTTTTCCCGGACATAGTCATCTCCTTACCTACGGTTGATTTCCTCTTTTATGTCAGATTCTTATATACTTTTACGGATTCCGGCACAGAATCCACAATAAACATATTACCGCCGATCACCGAATTTCTTCCGATCACAGTATCTCCACCCAGCACAGTCGCACCTGCATAGATGGTTACATTATCCTCAATGGTAGGATGACGCTTTACGCCGGAAAGCTTTCTTCCCCCACTGGTGGAAAGGGCTCCGATGGTCACGCCCTGATATAATTTCACATGTTTTCCGATCTTCGAGGTCTCACCGATTACCACACCGGTTCCATGGTCAATGAAAAAGCTATGTCCGATGGTCGCGCCGGGATGAATGTCAATCCCTGTTTTGGAATGGGCATGTTCTGTCATTAATCTGGGTAAAATGGGAACTCCCAGTACATACAGTTCATGCGCCAGCCGGTATACCGTGATTGCCCAAAATCCCGGATAGGCCAAAAGCACTTCTTCCTTGGAAGATGCTGCCGGGTCCCCTTCCAGCGCCGCTTCCAGATCAGAATCCATGACCTTCCAAATATCGGGAAGTCGTTCCCAGAAATGGTCGCATACTTCACGGGACCGGCTTTCACACCACTCTTTCCCGGAAACGGTGTCATCCTCCTGCCCGGGATCTCCCAGCATAAAAGCCAACTCCACCTGCCGCTGCAATCTGGGGCGGATAGATTCCATTTCCCGTCCAAACACCATGGTGCCTCCGGATATTTTTTCCCTGCGATATCGCTCCGTTAATTCTTCCAGAATCGCTTCTACCTCTTTCTTGCATATGATCTGTATCATATCCGTGTGTCCTCCTCCTGATCGGCATACAGAGGTGTGGAAAAATAGCGGTCACCCAGATCCGGTAGCAATACCACTATATTCTTGCCCTGATATTCACTTCTCTGTGCCAGAATTTTTGCTCCCATTAATGCTGCACCGGAGGATATCCCTACCAGAAAGCCCTCATGCTTTCCAAAGCTTCTGGCCTGGGCAAATGCATCACTGTCTTCTATAGCCAACACTTCGTCGATGATCTCCGTATTCAGAACCTTAGGAACAAATCCGGCCCCAATGCCCTGGATCTTATGTGCACCACTTCTTCCCTGGCTCAATACGGGACTGCCCGCCGGTTCCACTGCTACAATGCGGATAGCCGGATTCCTGGACTTCAGATATTCCCCAACTCCTGTGATGGTTCCGCCGGTTCCCACACCGGCCACGAATACATCCACCTTCCCATCTGTCTGCTCCCAGATCTCCGGTCCGGTAGTTTTTCTATGACTTTCAGGGTTTGCAGGATTAGTAAACTGTCCCATGATCAGGGAATCCTTTATGGATTCATGAAGCTTCTCCGCTTCCTCAATGGCTCCTGTCATTCCCTTGCTTCCCTCTGTTAAAACAAGCTTTGCGCCATATGCCTTTAATATGGTACGGCGCTCCACACTCATGGTCTCCGGCAATACCATGATGGTCTGATATCCTTTGGCTGCTGCCACAGCTGCCAAACCGATCCCGGTATTTCCCGATGTAGGTTCAATAATGGTGGAACCGGGTTTCAGGCGCCCATCTTCTTCTGCTTCTTCAATCATGTTTAACGCCACACGATCCTTTACAGAGCCTGCCGGATTCAGTCCCTCCAGCTTGGCAAGAATGGTGCTGCCTTCCATTCCTTCCGCCTTTGTATAACCATGCAGCCGCAGTAGCGGTGTATTTCCCACCAACTCTAATGCGCTGTCTACGATTTTACTCATACTATATGATGCTCCTTTCTGATCACCCGAAAGTGATTTGTCAATCTATTTGATTCTCCGTCTATTCTTTCCAACGGATCCCTTCCCCGGAAAGCAGTTTCTTTTTTCTGTCCAGCCCACCGGCATAACCGGTAAGACTTCCGTTTTTTCCGATCACCCTGTGACAGGGCACGATAACCGGAATGGGATTGCGCCCTACAGCGCCTCCCACGGCCTGGGCAGACATGCGCTTTTTCCCGGTCCGGACCGCTATTTGTTCTGCGATCTGTCCATAAGTGGTGCTCTCGCCGTAAGGAATGGCGAGCAGGATCTCCCATACACTACGTTGAAATGCAGTTCCCATAAGGTGCAGCCGTGGTGTGAAATCCGGCTTTTTTCCAGCAAAATACAGATCCAGCCAGCATGCGGCAGTCCTTAGGTCTTCCGAATCCTGCTCCGTGGTTTCACCATCATTTTCTTCCTTCAAATCACTCTGCCCTTCAAACCGGATTTTCGTCAGTCCTTCTTCATCCGCCTCCAAAAGCAGTTCTCCTAATGGGGACGGATATGGTTTTCTGTATATCATGCTTCCATCTCGTCCTGAATAAGATCTTCTGATTCCTTCATAGCTTCCAGTGTCATGGTAAGCAGTTTCTCCAGTTCCCATCCCAGCTGCTGTGCGCCACGCTCGATCACTTCTCTGGAACAGCCTGCCGCAAAACCTTTGCTCTTATATTTTTTCTTTAAAGACTTTAATTCCATATCTTTGGTGCTCTTGGAAGGCCGCATCAGAGCCGCTGCCCATATAAGACCGGTCAATTCATCTGCTGCGAAAAGCACTTTTTCCATCTCGTGCTCCGGTGCAACATCCAGAGTTGTGCCACATTCTACCGTTATACCATATCCATGAGATACCACGGCATGGATCACATCTTCCGAAACTCCGCCATCCCGCAGAAGTTCCGGTGCCCGTAAACAATGTTCTTCCGGATATAATTCAAAATCAATATCGTGTAACAGTCCTACAACACCCCAATAATCAGCGTCCTCGCCATAACCCAGTTCCCTGGCATACCATTTCATAACTGCCTCCACCGTCAGGGCATGTTGGATATGAAAAGGATCCTGATTGTATTTTTTTAGTAATTCCAGTGCTTTTTCTCTTATAATCGTTTCCATTGGTTCTCCTCCTTATAGGCGGTTTCCGGTATGCTTCTTTTCCCGCCGTAGTTTAAAAAGCGCAGCAACTGATGTCGCTGCGCTTCCAGTTTTTGCTTAATTTAATTTGAACCTTCCCACTTCTTCATTCAGCTGATTTGCAATATCTTTATTTGACTCAGCCGCCTGTTCAATTCCTCCGGCCGATTCGCTTAACTCTGCTGCCATCTTGGTAACATTGGTAACTCCGTTTGCACTTTCTTCTACTGCAATGTTAACAGAGGAAACAGTCTCCTGGATATTTCCGGCTTCTTTCTCCAACCAGTTGCTGGCAGTTACAAACTCATCCATTCGCTTGCCCATCTTGTCTGCGTCATCCCGGTATTCTTCACTCAGCTGTGACAACTGCTCGAATCCGTCCATGGCTGTTTCATTTAAGAATGTCAGCATCTTCTCGGATTCTCCCGCCAGCTGTGTTACAGCATCCACAACCTCTTCGCTGACCTGTTTGATCTTCGTTGCCGCATCAGCGGATTCTGTCGCCAGTTTTCCGATCTCTCCTGCAACTACAGCGAAGCCCTTTCCTGCTTCTCCGGCACGTGCTGCTTCAATGGATGCATTCAGCGCCAACAGGTTGGTACTTTCCGTAATGCTTAAAATGGATTCTGTCAGCACGCTGATCTGTTCCACTGCTTTTGATTTCTCAATTCTCTCGTTAATACGAAGCGCCATTTTGTCCGCTTCTTCTCTGGTAGCTGTCTTTCTCTCTTTTGACCGGCCGTTGATCTCATCTGCCTTTGAAATGATCTCTACCACTTCAGACTGACCAACTTTCGCCTGCTCTGTAATTCTTCCAACTGCGCCGTACATATTATCCACTGCACCTGTGATCTGCATTAAAGATGCACTGGTTTCCTGCATTGCGGCAGTCATTTCTTCCATGGTGGCGGAAACCTCGGAAATACTTGTTTTTGCAACCTCCACGCTGGAGGCCACGTTTTGTGTCATGTTTTCCAGTCTGTTGGAATCATCGGATATATTCAGCATTACGCTGCGTATGTATTTTAATAGCGCATTGACATTTCCTGCAATTAACTCAAACTCATCTCCGGTCCTGACATCCAGTTCTTTCGTCAGGTCTCCTTCGTTATTTACCAGATCATAAATCTTATCATCCACGGAATAGATATTCTTTAAGATTCGCGCGGTAAGAAGGAAAAGAATAATGATGGTTATCAAAGTTCCTGTCACAACAAAGAACAGGATTTCATTTTTGGATCGGGTAATCTTCTCCTGGATATCTGCCACGTTATAGTCGCAGCATACAACTCCTACTACTTTTCCACTGTTATCCATAATGGGTGCGTAAGCCGTTAACAGATAAATACCGCCTTCGTATTCACCAATCTGATCCTTCGCAAGGATCTCACCGCTAAAAGCAGGTTCCAAATCGCTGTAGGATAATCCGAAATCCTGTCCGATGGCTGCATGCCATTCCGATTCATCGGAATCCACACCGTAATAAACATTGCTTCCGTCTGTATACAATGTTGACAGGTATGCAACATCATATCGTTCTCTTGTTTCCTTCAAGCTTTCAAAAACCCGTTGATAGCTTTCGGATGATTCATCCCCATCCGGAACTGCTGCAACATCTGCCGGATCCAGATAGTCAACCGCAAATCCTGCTGCCATCTTCGCTTCTTTCACAGCCATGGAAACCAGGCTGTCTTTTAATCTGCTGTAGGTAGACAATCCTAAAAGAACAACACACGCAATCAATATGAATGTTGCCGGAATGCTGATCTGCCAGCGTACCGACAATCTGCGTACTTTCTTTTTTCCCCTTATCATACTGCCTAATTTACTTCTGGTTTTTTCACTTTTTTTGCTCTTCTTGTTGCCCATCTTTTTTCTCTCCTTGCATATCATTTTGATTTCTCTTTCGATACCTAATGGGAAAAATTTTTTGCAAAGCAATAAATATTCCCGCAAGATCAAGGATCTTTTTACTTATTACCTTAAGTATAGCACAATAGTCCCGAAAAAACAGTACTTAAAGAAATTTTTTCAGTAAAGATGGCTTTCCCTTATTTATATTTATTTATATATATACGATGTAAGGTCTTTTTTTGCAGTATAGGCAGCTTCCGTGAAACTGCCATCACTGTTTCGGATTATCACATTAATCTGCAGTGTGGACAGATCTATGGTGTCCTCCTCATTTCCGGATGCAGAAACTGCCATGATCGCAAACTCCTCTCCATCTTTGATCCAGTTTTCCAGATCTCCGGCTCCTCCATTATAGGTTATGCCTTCTTCCTCAATATACCTGGAACCAAAATCGATCCAGCCCTTTTCATCCGGAGTGGCTGTAAACACGGTGTTTTCGTCTCTTACGAAATACTGATCAATGTTATCCATATTGATGGTATCCACAAAAGCCTGCACCTGTTTATCCGGAAAAGCATCCTCTCCTGCAGTCTCCTGACGGGAAGCATCCTGCTCTGCCTCTTTTTCCAGAGAGTCCAGGTATTCCTGTGCCGCCTTGTTGTCTGCCTTGGATGCATCTAATGGAAGAGAGAACAGCGCAACCGTACCAGTATAATCTTCCACTTTACTGTATGCGCCACTTTCGGTGTCCATTTGAAAGGCTGCTGTCTCATTGCCAAACGAATCTACCACACCCAACTGTACGCCGTATTCAGCAAAAATCTCCAGATTATCGCATTCCACCAGTTCATAGATCACTCCATCCCGTTCAAACCAGGTCAGGGTTTCATTCATGGTTGCTGCATTGAGTCTATGCACATCTACTCCTCCGATCAGGGGCGCAATACAGAAATTCCGGTAGTCCATCGCTGTCCCATCACTTTTGGCAATGGCAAAGGCTGCATAAGAGTGGGCCGATTCCAGATCCGCCCTGGTTTCTTCCGGTACACAAAGGCTTAAGTTTTTACCGGACACGATACCTAACAACGTGATTTCAAATCCATTGCTTTTCTGGGTTTCGCCGATGGTAATGGCATCCTCACTTTCAAATGCCCTACTGAGCGCATTATTTTCGGATACCTCCTGTGCCACCTGTGTCGGGGATAAAAGATGATAAGCCGCCACCGCAGTAACACTTCCGGCGGCTATAATTGTCATGGCGGCAGCCACTGCTGCCCATTTCTTAAATATTGGTTGTTTCACTGTCTGATCCTCCTTTGACCACATTTTCAGAATCCGACAATTCAGTTCCTCCGGTGGCTCCGTCTGAGGCTCTAGGGTTTCAAACAACATCTGATCTATTTGTTTATCCATTGATATACTCCTCCAATTCCTTTTCCAGATACTTTCTCGCGGTGCTTAACCTGCTTTTCACCGTTCCCTGAGGGATATGTACAATTTGCGCGATCTGCGCAACGGTCATTTCCTCCATGTAAAAAAGCAAAACAGGAACACGCAACTTATCGTCTAACTTGTCTATGGCTGTCCTTACCGCAATGCTCCTTTCCCGCTTCAGGTATTCTGATAAACCATCTGCCTGTTCTTCCGAAACCTTCTCCGTTGTATCCTCCCAAAGTTCCTGCTGCGGTGCAATCCTGTTTCTCCAGGCATATTTTCGCTTCTGATTTTTCCACAGATGGATTGATACGGAAAGAAGGTAGCTTTTCACATTCTGACCAGTTTCAATTTTTCTTACATTTCTGCATGCAGTCAGCCAGGTTTCCTGATAAAGATCTTCTGCCAGCTCCCTGTTTTGTGTCATCTGCATGCAAAATGAATAAATATCTTTTCCCAATAGAGCGATGAACTGCTCCAGTTCCTGAATTGTCATAGTTTCACCTGTCACACATGTGTATTTTCAAAGGATTGGAATATCCCGTTTTATCCTTTCATCCTTATATAGTAATAACTTTTCCGGTGGTTCAATTATATTTCAAATTGATTAATCAACCATTTTCGTCAAACAAGATGGGGCTGCAAGCAATCTTTCTTGTCATGAATAAAAGCAGGGCAGCCACCTTATCGTGACCGCCCTGCCGAAAGGCCTACTTAAATGCTTTTTGACGAAAGATCTGGGTGCTGTACAGATAAAGCACATCTTTTCCTTCCAAATCCATCAGGTTACCAAGAAACTCCGGTGCAACGTAACGGATATCCACCAGGTACACACTCTTATATCCCTCTGCCAGCAGTGGCGCAAGGCTGGAACCAAAGGAATCCCGGAAAATAACCAGTTCCTTGTCCGTGTCTGCATTCGGGTTATCAATCCGAAGCAACGCCTTTGTACCGGACAGGAAAACATTGTAACCGTCCTCACTTTGAAACTGTTCCTTGTCATAGATTCCGCCGGTTTTTCCGGTTTCGTAATCATACACCGTACAGGCATCCAGAATATCGTTGGTCAGGTAAACCAACGTGTCCGGTTGGGGATACAGGGCACTTTGGCTGTAATAAACACCTTCAAATCCCTCCAGCCGGTGTTCCGTGTACTCTCCCGAAAGACGGTCAGAAGATCCCATCTTCGTTGCCAGTTTGTCCACAACCGGTCCCAGTCTGTCCTGACTCCAATGGGTGTCCGTCCGGTAATAGTCGGTCAACTTCAAGCAATCAAACAGGTCAATATAAGTCATACCCGGCAGACTCTCCCTGACTTTTTCCACGAAAGCTCCATAATCCGGTAAAGGATACCCATACTCCCGTGCAAAAAAGTAATTCTTATCCGGAACAATGGCAACGTAGGATCTTCCGCCGTTGCCCTCCACATACTCGTCGTAGATATATTCCAGTCTGCCCAGGGAATACTCCACCAGACCTTCGTTGAACTCCGGTTCTATTTTAGCAATGTAGCCATCTTCCACAGCCATGCCATTGTTTTCTTTCAGACGCAGTACATCTAACTGAAAATGAGCTTTCACGCTTCGGAAGAATTCCCGAAAGGGGAACTGATCCAGTGTATATTCTTCAAATTCATCCATCACGGTTTTATCCCTTAGACCCGTCCAGGTGATTTCCCCGGGAAACTGGGCCAGCTGTCTGCGCTCACTTTCAGAATGAGTCACCGGGTGAAAGTAAGCCATCGTACAAAGCACCGCCATAAGCAGCATCCATAGTACGACAATCACCGTAACCATGATATTTTTTCTGTTCTGATGCATCGTTCATCACCTCATCTACAGAATCAAAAGCGGAAATACAAAAACGGGCTAAAGGAGCCGTCCACCAGATACGCCGTAACAAGCAACAGGACCGCCACATAAAACACCGGCTCCAACACCGTCAAAGAAAAACCGGCAAACTTGTTTTCCTTTAACTTCTCCACAACATTCTTGGGTATTGGTGTTGCTCCGACTATGGAAACAGCAAGCAGCACGAAATAGCTGCTAAAATAATAACCTGTTTCCTGTGTCCAGAAAGGAATCCCGCCCATGCCAAATAATCCGCCAAGATCCTGTATTGCACCGGCCAATCCCTCTGCACGAAACAGTACGAAGCTTACCATCACTGCCAGGATAACATACAGATGGGAAAACAGGACCGGGATCCTGGCCAGCAACCTTTTTAGCCATAATTTTTCCATGATTAAAAAAAGCGCAAAATACAATCCCCACAAGACAAAGGTCCAGTCTGCCCCATGCCACAGTCCGGTCAAAAGCCACACCAGAAGTACGTTAAACAGCCAGTGCAAAAGTGCTACCCGGTTTCCTCCAAGCGGAATGTAGACATAATCCCGAAACCAGGTACCTAAGGTAATGTGCCATCTGCGCCAAAACTCAGTGATACTTCCGGAAATAAAAGGGTACCGGAAATTCTCCGGAAAATGGAATCCAAAGATCCTTCCCAGGCCAATGGCCATATCCGAATAACCTGAAAAATCAAAATACAACTGCAGGGAAACTGCCAGGGCATACAGCCAGCAGCCTGCTATGGACTGTCCCTTCATGGTGTGCAGACAATCCGCCAGCATCCCCAACAGATCTGCCAGTAACACCTTTTTGGCCAGCCCCGTCAGAAAACGCTGAATCCCGTATGCTGCATTGTCCCAGGAGTGCGTCCGGTGGGCCAGTTCTCCTTCCACAGCACGGTAGCGCACAATGGGTCCTGCGATCAACTGCGTGAACAGTGTCACATAGGTGGCAAAGGATATGAAGTTTTTCTGTGCCTCCGTCTCACCCCGATAAACATCGATGGTGTAACTGATCGTCTGAAAAGTATAGAAACTGATTCCAATCGGCAATGCCAGTCCAAGAAGCTTTTTATCTGCATTTGTTATGGCATTAAGATTGGAAATAAGAAAATCCGAATACTTAAAAAATCCCAATACACCAATACTTGAGACCACCGAAGTCAGGAGGAACACCTTACTCCATCCGGTTCCCCGAAACTTCCGGATCAGCAGCCCATGAAGGTAGGCCGAAACAGTGACCCCGACCATGAGCAATGTATAGACCGGTTCCCCGTAAAAATAAAATACCAGGCTGGAAAGTAACAGGATCAGATTCCTGTATCGAAACGGGACCAGAAAATACGCGATCAGTACAACCGGCAGAAAATAGTATAAAAAAACGATACTTGAAAAAACCAGAGGAATCCCTCTCCTTTCTATGAGGCAATACCTAGTCTGTGCCGGATGGACACATCACAAAGAATACCTTGTCATCCACAGCGCCGACTGCCGTCTGTTCTGCCTCCACGCAGACATTCCAGCGTGGGTTGCAGTTTTTCTTTAAGGACTTTACGAAGTCAGACGCATCAGTATCTTCCGAAAGATCAAATACATAACCAATAAAGGCAATGGACCCTATCATCGGCATAAAGACCGCTGCCTTATCATAACCTGTGATCCGGTATTCATCAAATCCGGCATAGTATTCCGTTCCGGGTTCCACAGCAGCAGCTGCTCCTTTAAACTGGATCGCCGGATTGGTAACAAGTGTGTTGGCCAACTCTTCCATGGAGATCTTCGGATCATCCTCCAGTGTGGTTTTAAAAGCAGACCATAGCTTTGCCCCCATGGTACCTTTTGCCGCAGAAGGCGAGATGATCACCGGAGTGTCCTGCTTATCCTTTTCATCCTTGTCCGTTTTTTTCTTATCGGAGGTCTTCTGTGTATTGTTACTCTTGTTGGAAGAAGTTTTTTTCTTTTTCGTTGTGCTGCCGGATACTTTTTTCTCCTTGGTACTGCCGGTCTTTATGACAGAATCTGTCTGTCCGTCTCCTTTTTCACCATCCGCATCCGTCCGGCTTTCTCCGGATGGAAGCAATTCGTCTTCTTCCTGCTCACCATTCTCTTCTTTGGCGGTCAGCGTATTACCCTCACCATTATCTCCTACAGCTGTCTGAGTGCTGTCTGTATTTCCACTGGCAGAACTTCCCGTTCCTTTGGAACTGCCACAGGCAGTGGTTGACAGGATCAGCATTCCTGTTAAAAGCAGTACGGCCATTCTTTTCATATGATTTCCACTCCTAAACATAAAATTAGGGCCTAAACACCGGTTTTGATTCTATTCGCCACATGTGCTTTGTCCTCTTCTATCTGGAGTATAGCAAAAACACTCCCGTATGTCTACACCATATTCCCCCTGCCCTGTTCTCTTTGGGCGCGGACAAGATGTGTCTGCAGGCAGCCTCACTTATTACAAAAAAAACGGACGGTCCCACAGGACTGCCCGCTTACTCTTTTTAAACTCAGATACTATTTTCTGTCAACTTTCAAAACTACTCGC
Source organism: Lachnospiraceae bacterium (assembly GCA_051877515.1). GTDB lineage: Bacteria > Bacillota > Clostridia > Lachnospirales > Lachnospiraceae > XBB1006. Next base: position 157,153 of record JBJEIY010000002.1, read on the forward strand.
CCAGGTATGCTTTCTTAACGGATTCATCCTCAAGTAAATCCTGTGCGCTTCCGGAAAGTACGATCTTTCCGGTTTCCAGTACATAACCGCGGTCTGCAATGGACAATGCCTTTTTTGCATTCTGTTCCACCAAAAGCACGGTTGTTCCACTGGCAGAGATTTTCTTAATGATATCAAAAATCTCTGCAACAAAGATCGGTGACAGACCCATGGACGGCTCATCCATCAGCATGATCCTCGGCTTAGACATTAACGCACGGCCCATGGCCAACATCTGCTGCTCACCACCGCTTAAGGTTCCTGCCATCTGCTCTTTACGTTCTTCCAGTCTTGGGAAACGCTGATATACTTTCTGAAGAGTCTCATTGATCTCGTCTTTATCTTTTCTGGTAAATGCACCCAGTCTCAGGTTATCTAAAACGGAAAGCTGGGCAAATACCCGTCTTCCCTCCGGCACATGCGCCATTCCCATAGGAACGATCTTATGTCCCGGAACCCTGGTAATATCTACTCCGTCATAGGTGATCTTTCCCTGCTTGGCAGGGATCATTCCTGTGATGGTCTGAAGAGTAGTTGTTTTGCCGGCACCGTTGGCTCCGATCAATGCAATTACTTCCCCTTCATTTACTTCAAAGGAAATGCCCTTGATAGCCTGGATCATGCCATAAGATACTTCTAAATCTTTTACTTCAAGCAATGCCATTCTTATGTCCTCCTACTCTCCCAGATATGCCTTGATCACTTCCGGATTATTCAATACCTTGCTGGTCTCTCCCTGTGCAAGAACCTGTCCAAAGTTCATAACCGTAAGTTCTTCGCAAATACCGGATACCAGATGCATGTCATGTTCGATCAGCAGAACTGTCATATCGAAATTCTCCCGGACAAAACGGATCGTATTCATTAATTCCTGGGTTTCATTTGGATTCATACCTGCTGCAGGCTCATCTAACAGCAACAGCTTCGGTTCGGTAGCCAAAGCTCTGGCAATCTCCAGCTCACGCTGTTTTCCATACGGAAGATTGCTTGCCAGATCATGTGCATGATCTTCAAGGCCAAATACCTCCAACAGTTCCATGGCGCGCTTGTCCATGGCTTTCTCCGTAGTATAATATCTCGGCAGGCGGAAAATTCCTTCCAATGCCGTGTATGTGAAGTGGTTATGTAATCCCACCTTTACATTATCCAGTACAGACAGATCCTTGAATAAACGGATATTCTGGAATGTACGGGCCATACCGCACTTATTGATCTCAATGGTCTTTTTACCCGTAATATCTTTGCCATCCAATAGAATGGATCCGGTGTTTGGCTTATATACGCCCAACAGCATATTAAATACTGTGGTTTTTCCCGCACCATTGGGTCCGATCAATCCATAAAGCTGTCCCTTTTCAATTTTAATGTTAAATGCATCTACCGCACGAAGACCGCCAAAGGCGATACCCAGATTATTTACTTCCAATAATGCCATAATCCTTATACCTCCTTCGCTTTCTTCTGTTTACGGAAAAGAGGATGTGCTTCCCGCCATATTTTAATCTTCGGACTCCAGTTAAAGATCATCATAACAATGAGTACAATGGAGTAGATCAGCATACGATAATCGCTCAGTCCTCTCAGAAGCTCCGGCAGTAAGGTAAGTACTACTGCTGAAATCACAGAACCTCTGATGTTACCCATTCCTCCAAGAACCACGAATACCAGGATCATAATGGACTGGTTATAACCAAAGTTCTTAGGAAGGGCTGTCAGGGTAGACAGGTTGTGGGCATACAATACACCACCCATTCCTGCCAATGCTGCCGAAATGGCAAATGCCATGATCTTATATTTCGTAATATTAATACCTACAGACTCTGCGGCAATACGGTTATCACGGATAGACATGATCGCACGGCCGGTTCTGGAATGAATGAGGTTTAATACGATCACCAAAGTGAGCAAAACCAGGATCACTCCAATGGTAAAATTAGAATCATGCGGTGTTCCCGTGATACCCTGGGCACCTTTGATGATAACCTTTCCATCGGGCTCCATTCCCAGGGACAGACTGTCCTTCATGGAAAAATGAAATCCGTTGGAATCACGGCCAACATAAAGGGCATTAATGATGTTCTTAATGATCTCACCGAAGGCCAGGGTTACAATGGCCAGATAATCTCCCTGAAGGCGAAGAACCGGAATTCCGATCAGCACACCAAATACTCCTGCAACTGCCGCACCAAGGAGCAGCGCCAGAAAGAACCGGAGACCATCACTGGTGATCACATCTTTGGTACACACGGAAAAGAATGCACTGGAAAAAGCTCCCACACACATAAATCCGGCATGTCCCAAGCTTAATTCACCCAGGATTCCTACCGTCAGGTTTAAAGAAACTGCCATAATGGCATAGATACACAAGGGAACCAGAAGTCCCTGCAACAAACTGGACAGATTTCCTGTCTGAAGCAGCGCTTCCACCACGATATACGCCACCACTACCATTGCGTAGGTAGTAAAATTATATCTTGTCGTTTTTGAAATCTTTCTGTTGGATAACTCTTTCATGATGCCACCTACACTTTCTCGCTGATCTTTTTACCAAGGATTCCGGTAGGTTTCACCAGAAGTACCACAATTAATACAGCAAATACGATTGCATCGGATAGCTGAGCTGAAATGTAAGCCTTGCTCAGATTCTCGATAACGCCCAATAAGATTCCGCCGATCATGGCTCCCGGAATGGATCCGATACCGCCAAAAACAGCTGCGGTAAAGGCCTTGATACCTGGCATGGATCCCACATATGGAGTCAGATTCGGATATGCAGAACACAAAAGCACACCGGCCACAGCCGCCAATGCCGATCCGATGGCAAAGGTCAGGGCGATGGTACTGTTTACATTGACACCCATCAGCTGGGCTGCCTGCTTATCTTCAGAAACTGCCAGCATGGCACGTCCGGCTTTCGTATACTTGATAAATGCGCTCAGCGCCACAACAATCACGATACACGCCAGAATGGTCACGAGCGTCTCGCCTGAGATTACCAATGCTCCGTCCGCAAACTTTAATGGCTTTACTGTTACTACAGAAGTAAAGGACTTCGCATTTGCACCATAAATCAGTAAGGATGCATTTTGCAAAAAGTAGCTGACGCCGATCGCCGTAATAAGTACAGCCAAAGGAGAGGCTCCTCTTAGGGGCTTATATGCAATACCTTCAATGACGACACCCAGGACGGTGCATGCCACCACTGCAACAATAATTCCCACACCGGCGGGCATTCCCATTACACTGACGACACTAAACACCACATAGCTTCCAACCATGATAATATCTCCATGGGCAAAATTTAACATTTTGGCAATTCCATATACCATGGTATACCCAAGGGCGATGATCGCATATACACTTCCCAAACTGATTCCATTGATCAGATAAGATATGAATCCCATTTTGTCCTCCTTGCTGACTTTTTTATTAGCATTCCGATTAGTATTTTTATATACGGGCAAAAGGGCTGCCACATGCAGCCCCCATTACCCGATTTCATTTTCAATAAACTCAATATCACAATCTAATTACATTGCTTCATAAGCACCGTTTACAATCTTAACTGCGTGCGGTGTCTTATTAACAGTTCCTTCCGGCTCCCAGGTCATTCCGATACCTGTTAAACCGTCTACAGAAATCTGTGTGATTGCTTCTTTCAGTGCAGTACCAAGATCAGCAACACTCATATCCGGTGTTGCACCTGCCTGCTCGATAGCTGCCTTGATGATGTAAATTGCATCATAAGCATCTGCTGCGAACTGGTTTGGTGTTTCGCCATATTTCTCCTCATATGTAGCAACAAAGTTCTTGGTTAAGTCATCTTCTGCACTTGCAATAAACGGAGTTAAAAGGATAACACCTTCAGCTAAAGAAGTATCGAAGTTTTCTACTCCAAGTAATCCGTCTAAACCATCGCCACCGCAGAAGGTTGGATCGTATCCGATCTTATCTGCCTGCTGGATGATCAGAGAAGCTTCCTGATAGTAGATCGGTAAGAATACCATGTCTGCTCCGGCATCCTTAGCTTTCTGAAGCTGTACGGTAAAGTCTGTCTTGCTGTCTGCAGTAAATGCCTCAGATACAACAACTTCAAACGGCTGATTTGAAGATTCTGCAACGAATGCTTCCGCAATACCGGATGAATATGCATCAGAGCTGTCATAAATAACAGCTACCTTCTGTGCAAGTCCTGCACTTCCAATATATTTTGCTGACTCAAGACCCTGATTCGGATCTGTGAAGCAAACCTGGAATACGTTATCATTTACAATACAATCTGTAGAAGATCCGGATGGTGTGATCTGGAACATTCCGTCTTCTGCAGTCTTGTCTGCAACTGCGATACATGGAGTACTGGTAACACTTCCCATAAGAACCTGCATTCCCCAGTCCTTCAAAGTATTGTAAGCATTTACGGATTTCTCTGCATCATGCTCGTCATCCTGGAAATCATATTCAATCTGAACACCGTTAATACCGCCGGCTGCATTGATCTCATCTACTGCGATCTGTGCACCGTTTCTAACTGCTGTTCCGTAAATGGAAGCACCACCGGTAACCGGTCCGATTCCACCAATCTTAAATACTGCTTCTGCTGAAGCATCGGTACCTGCTCCCTGGCTGTCAGAACTTCCTTCTTTAGAAGATCCGCATGCACCTAATGTCATAACCATGAGTGCAAGTACAAGTAACATACTTACTCGTTTCTTCATAACGTTTTCCTCCTAAACTCGAAACTGATTGTAGTATCTTACCGCTTTAAACCAATAAAGTCAATACCATTTTGGATAAAAGGGTAAATCTTTTTTACTTTTTTCATTTTATCTGCTGCATCTGTTTTGGTCAATCTTTTTTTCGCACCAGATTTTCAGCATGATCCAATGCTTCCACAATGTTACTGCAGAAATTCTCTTTTCCCACATACTCCACAAAACCATCTTTTTCCATAACCCGCATGGGCTGCTCATTTACATGGGAGTAAATGACGGTAATGTTTTTCTTCTTGGCGCGTGTTTCAAATTCCCGCAGGGATTTCATGGCACTGGCATCGATAGCCGGCACACTTCTCATTCGGATCACAATGACCTTGGTATACTGCTTGCTGTTAATGGCAAGCAGCCGGTCTGCTGCCGCAAAAAACAGTGGTCCATTTATCTCAAATACCCGGATACTGCGGGAGATATTACGAAGCTTCTCCGCCTCACCCGGTGTTACATCCGGCTGTTCTATGTATTTCCATGGTTTTACATCCGTGGTCTCTGCCATCCGTTTCATGAACAGTAGGGATGCCAGCACCACGCCGATTTCAATGGCTACCACCAGATCAAAGAACACGGTGAGTAAAAAGGTTGCTACCAGCACGATCACATCACTTTTGGGCGCTGTCTTACACAAATGGAAAAAGGACGTCCAGTCAGCCATGTTTGCCGCAACCACAAGCAGGACTGCTGCCAGGGTCGTCATTGGTATTAATGCCGCCAGAGGCATCAGCAACAGAAGGATCACGGTCAGGGTAATACAGTGCACAATTCCCGCAATGGGAGTCCGACCGCCGTTTCTGACATTTGCTGCCGTTCTTGCAATGGCACCTGTGGCAGGGATTCCGCCAAACAGACCCGAGAAGATATTTCCCAGACCCTGTCCTACCAACTCTGCATTGGATTTATGATTATCTCCGATCATTCCATCGGATACAACTGCCGATAATAAAGATTCAATCCCTGCCAGGATTGCAATGGTAAATGCCGGTGAAAGCATCTGCTGGATCAGTCTCATGGAAACAGTGGGAACCTGAAAGGTTGGAAATGCTGAGGAAAGCTCCCCGTAAACACTTCCAATGGTGTTCACCGGAAGTTGCGCAAAATATACCACTGCAGTAGTAACGATAATTGCGATCAAAGACCCCGGAATCTTATCCGTGATCTTCGGCCATACAAGCATGATCACCAGTGCTGCCACTCCGATGGCCGTAGCTGTCCAGTTCACCGTTCCGATATGTTTCAGATATGCCATCACCTTTGGCAGGAACTCAGAAGGAACGCTCTTTATGGAAAGTCCGAGAAAGTCCTTAATCTGTCCTACAAAAAGGGTCACGGCAATACCACAGGTAAATCCGGTGGTAATCGTATACGGAATATATTTAATAAGGGAACCAAAGCGACAGATACCCATGATCACCAGGATAAGTCCTGCCAGAATGGTTGCCACAATGAGTCCGTCTGTTCCATAATCCGACACGATTCCATAAATGATCACCACGAAGGCTGCAGTCGGTCCTCCGATCTGAACGCGGCTGCCTCCGAAAAAGGCAATAAAAAAACCTGCAATAATCGCAGTATAAAGTCCCTGCTCCGGTCCCACACCGGATGCGATGGCAAGGGCAATGGATAAAGGAAGCGCAATGATCGCCACAATAATACCGGAAATCACGTCCTTGGCAAACTGCGCTTTCGAATAATCTTTCATGACATCAAACAGTTTTGGTCTTAATTCATTCATAACTGATGCTCCTCCTTAGTTCGGACAGATTATACCACAAAAAGTTCCGGATTTCTCCTTTTTTCCATTTTTTGTAATGCTAAGTTTTCATTACAGAAGATAGGAAATCAATGCCTCACAACATTTTTAGAAGTCCTAATTCTTATTTACGATATAGATTCCCAGACTGACCAGCATCAAGGAGATCAGACAGGTAACGCCCAGCGTATCTCCCTCTCTTAATAAGATGGCAGAGAGGATCACTCCAAATACCGGATTCATAAATCCAAAGATGGAAACTCTGGAAACCGGATTGTATTTTAACAGGATTCCCCACAAGGAGTAGGCTACTGCCGATACCATGGCAAGATAAACCAACACTCCTATTGCCGGGCCGGATGTCGTGGTGAGTTTTCCGCCCATGAGAAGACCGATTCCTACCATGATCACTCCACCCATCATGAACTGATAACCGCTTAGCACCACCGGATTCTCATCCCGGCTGTAAATCTTAATAAAGACGGAAGAAAAAGCGTAAGCCACTGCGGATAGCATAATGGCTCCTTCTCCCAGCAGTTGAAAGCTTGCATCCAGGCTGCCTCCGTTTAAGTTTACCAGAACCACGCCGGCAAATCCGATCAAACTTCCCATCACTTTCCGGGCCGTCAGTTTTTCCTGGTGGAACAGCAGACTGGCGATAAAGATTGCCGCAAAGACATTGACCGATTCTATAATGGATGCCTTTACTCCGGAAGCATTGGCCAGACCCACATAGAAGAATACATACTGAATGACAGTCTGCAGCAAACAGAGTTTAAAGATCCTGGGCAGAGATTCTTTTTTCGGTATCAGCATTTTCCCGGACAGAAGGCTGCCCAGTATAATCGTAAGAATTCCTGCCAGAGTAAAACGCATTCCTGCAAACAGGATCTGGGTCCCCGTTTCTTTTGCCGGAATGGCAAAAAGGCGATACCCAATCTTAATGAAAGGAAATGCACTGCCCCACAGAGCGCAACAGATCATGGCTCCCAGCCACACAACGATGGTCTTTCTCATAAATGCTTCCTGATTCTTCATAAACTCCTCCCGTCTATTCCTAATTTGCTTTACAGGAAATTTTATGGACATCTAATTTATAAACCGCAACCGCCTCCAGCATTTTATCCTTATAATCCCATTCCGGGCATTGCGTTGCCTGCTTCATTATCGTGTTTAATGCCATTTCCTTCTCCGCAATATCCTCTACAAGCTGCAGCGTTCCGGTTCCTATCACACTTTGAAAAGATGCCGTAAAATCACAAGCCGTTTCACTTTCCAGGAGTTGATACCTTCCGTCTATCTCAAAGCCAACGGTCGGTTTTGATCTACTTAGTTCATACTTTCTTCCGGCTTTTGCACCATGAAAATAAAACCGATAGTTCCCATTTTCCTGTGAATATCCATAATTCACAGGCACAATGTATATATCGCCATCATCATAAAACGCAATCCTCAAAATCTGTTCTTGGGCGATGAATTCTTCGATTTCCTTTCCATTTGTAACTTCTCTGTCACTTCTTCGCAAACGAACCCCTTCTTTCTGCTAAAACATAGCCTACACCAACCGGTGCTTTCATTTCCTGTTCCCTGTTACATTGATTATAACCCGAAAAATACTGTTTTGTCATCTCCTTATGATCCAAATGAACCGTGATTGCAAAGCCACAGCTTTTTAGCAGCTCCACTAATTCAGGATAGGTATACCGTGCTTTCATCTGCTCTCCGGCTTCCATCGCCAGCATCTGGTTTGTCTTTGCTTCTCTGCTCTCCTCCTTTGATGGATAATCAAAGCAGATCACCGAACCATCCACCACGAATTCACCGACCGCTTGAAGCAGTGACTTGAATTCTTCCTTACTGAGATAATAACTTATTCCCAAAAGGCTTCCGAAGGATTTCTGCGATGTCATATATCCGGCCTGAAGCATTTTTTCTTTCCAGGTAGTCTTTGCCAGATCACAGGGAACAAAGACAGCATTCGTCTTCAAACCGGTTCTCCTGATTCGCTCCATCTTATCAGCCAGAAGCTGAGGCAAATCCAGTTCAAAAACCGGAAAGTCTTTATCCGTATTTCTTAAAGAGTAAGTGTCATATCCGGATGCAAATAGAATGTATTGTTTACACCCGAGACCTTTCTCTTTTTCCAGCATTTTCTCACAGAAAGCACTCCTTCCAAGAACGGAAGGGGAAAGTTGTTTATCCACGATCAATCTCAATCCTTCTTCCCCGGTTCCGGTAAAACCGGGAAGAAAAAAGCCCATGCCCTCCATCATGTTCCCGGCGATTTGTTCGTATTCGTTTCCCAAAAGCAACTCTGCAAAACGGTCTTTAAAAATATGTACAGAATGATTGTTATAATGGTAAGCTCTTGCAAAGCAGCTTACCTTCGCAGTCATATGATCCATCCTTGATTCCTCCCGTGACTATCCAAACAGCATTTTTGCAGCTCTCTCTAATTCCATTCTCTCACAGACATGATCATATCCGCTTTCTTTATCATCAATCCCTTTCACGGGGGCGATATAGAATAACCCATCCCGGTTACAGTAAAACAGAATTCTTTTTACTCCACTGATCTTAAATCTTGCTTCTGCATTTCCCTCCGGATACAGTTTTACCATCTGCAGTCTGTCAGCAGACTGGGCTGCGATAAAAGAGATATAATGATTCTTTCTCATAGCATGCTCGATGCACACATAATACTCGTCTTCCACGCGCTCAAGAAAGATCTTATGGTCCTCATCGGTTTCTTCCGGCTCTGCCGCCGTCAGTTGCACACCATGACAATGAATAACAGCTTCTCCCATGCTGTGGATCACATTTCCACAGACAGGGCAAACATAAAACCCGGATTTCAACATATTTGCGGATACATTGGAATTACAGACTGTATTTCCGGAAATCAGTTCTGTAACGGATACACAAAAAGCTTCTGCGATGGGCTCAAGCAAGGTGATATCCGGATATCCCTTGGCAGTCTCCCACTTTGAAACGGTCTTGTCACTTACTCCAAGCTTCTCTGCTAATTGTAACTGGGTCATTTTGTTTTTCTCACGCAGCTCTTTGATTACTGCGCCTGTAACATATTGATTCATTCTCTCCACCTCCACTGCCATGATAACCTGAATCTTGTTTCTAAGGTACCTACGGATAGTAGAGTTCTCCCTTCTTACAACTTTTGCTTTTTCCGCATGGAACCTACAGTTCTTTCCTGTTCATGATCACCGCACTGACTTTCATGGAAATCAGAAAAAGAACCACTCCAATGGCAAAAGTAATTGCGATCAAAATTCCCATCCTGACAACCGGCAGACTTTCCACCATACCGGGCAGGTCAATATGAAACAGGAATTCAGTGCCTTTTACAATGATCACTCCAATTACAGAAACAGCTCCTGCCAGGCCGAAAATGGCAATCCTGCCTTTTTCGCTGCCATATTTCAACTGGAACGGAAACATCAACGCCTGCATGATAAGCACCATTGACAAGATCAGGAAACTACCCATCACTAACTCCGTGATTTCGATACTCCTTTTTGTCACAGCCGCAAGAACAGAAAGCAGTGTCGCGAAAAGCCACGATCCACATCCAAGCAGCAATCCGAGACAGTATTTTTCCGCCACATAACCCGTGCGGGTGATGGGCAGCGAGAACAGAAAAGCATTTCCGTTATCGTATTCATCATAACTGATGGTACTTAATGCAAAGAGCGATATCACAAGAGTTAGAAACCCCATCGGAAAGGTTACATCATCCGTGAATACGATCATACCGATGGCAATTGCTGTGATCATTATGAAAAAAATCTTTTGAACCATCATTAATTTAAAATCTTTTACCAGTAAACCTTTCATTGCTTTTGCCCCCTCACCATCATTGTAATTACTCCATCAATCGTTCCCTTTTCAATTGCGATTCTGGGGTAATTATCGATATAATACTGTTTTTGATCCGTCAAACAACTATATCCGTAAGCTTCCTTTTTGAAACAAAGGATATATTGTTTGTCCAGCTCCTCAAACTGCTTTTCGTCCACTTTCAACAATGCATAATTACTTAATAATACGTCTGTATCCTCGTGTAATATGATCTTTCCCTCATGTATCATATAAAGATCATCGCATAAGGTTTCTAAATCACTGGAAATATGGGAGCTGATCAGAATCGAGCGCCCTTCCTCCTTTTCCATAAATTCTCTCAGCATTTCCAACAGCTCATCTCTTGCGATGGCATCCAATCCGGCGGTTGGTTCGTCCAGGATCAACAATCCGGCATTATGGGAAATTGCCACCAAAACTTTCAGCTTCGCCTTCATTCCTGTGGAAAAATCTTTTATTTGCTTATCCATCGGCAACTGAAATCGATGCAGCTGCTCTACAAAAAAGTCTTTATCAAATTTTTCATACATGTTTTCTAATACCGGAATAATGTCTTTTACTTTTAAATATCCGCTAAAGCCGGAATCCGATAATACCACTCCTAATCCTTCCTTATCTTTTGCGGTAAAATCTTCTATATTTTTGCCTAATAAGGTAATACTTCCTCCATCCATGGAAATCAATCCCAGTACCGCTTTAAAGGTTGTACTTTTCCCTGCTCCGTTTTGTCCGATTAACCCTGTGACAAAGCCGGGACGAACTTCCAATGAGCAATCAAGGGAAAAATGCTTATAATTCTTTTGCAAATGATTAATTTTTAACATCTGTCAGCCCTCCAAAATTAGCTCAAATAAACTTTTGATATCCTCATCACTGATCCCGCACCGCCTGCCTTTTTGGATCGCCTGTTCCAAATCAGCTTCTAATTCTTTCTTTTGTTCTTCCAACAGCAACTCTGTATTTGTAGCTGTTACATAGGTTCCTTTGCCGTGTATAGTGGCTGTGTAACCCTCACTTTCCAACGTATCATATGCCTTTTTTACCGTTAAGGCACTGATCCTTAAATCTTTCGATAACGTACGGACAGACGGAAGATTGTCATTTTCCTTAAGTTCCCCATTCCGTATCAGCACCTTGATCTGATCAACAATCTGCTCATAGATAGGAACCATCAGGGTCGTGTTGATAATTATATTCATTCCATTCTCTCCTTTCTGTATAACAGTGTATAACAGTGTTGTACTGTTGTCAAGTGTTATATACTGTTATATAGAAAAAGTGCCAACTACAAGTTAACTTGTAATTGGCACTTTCACTTTCTGTGATCGTAATATAAAATTTTCAATTATACTCTACATGTTCTATGCAGCAGCTTTACTGTCTTCCTGTTTTCCTATCAATTTCTTTATACCCTGTATTGCGACAAGTACGCCCAGGATCAATAACAGAACCGCAAAGATTAACTGCAGTGTATTTCCGATACTCAGACCGGTTGTCATGAATGCCTTGGACAGTTTTACAATCGTCATGGACAATGCCGTGAAGGTAACTGCCATCATGAAAGCCATTGGAATCCACAGCATGCATCCCTGGCGTTTGGTCTTTTTCAAAAATACAGCACAGGCGATCAGCGCCAAAACAGACAGTAACTGGTTTGCGGAACCAAACAGCGGCCAGATCTCAGCATATCCCACTTTTGCCAGCAGATATGCCAGTACCAGCGTAATCACGGTTGCAAAATATTTGTTGGTTACGACTTTCATAAACGGACTCAGATTCTTTTCATCCACATCATCGTCCATAAAGAATTCCTGGAAAGAAAGACGTCCAACACGCGCTACAGAATCCAGAGAAGTCAGTGCAAATGCGGAAACCGCCAGATTGATCAGTGTAAATACCAAATCATGGGGAAGTCCTGCAATGGTTAAGAAGTTTGCAATGGCTCCGGCAAAAATCTGCGGTTGTGTCGTCAGTCCCTGCGCAGCTGCTTCGCCTTTTCCAAAGGATGCTACTGCGATCAGGGCAATGATTGCCAGCATACTTTCCATCAGCATCGCGCCGAAAGATACCGGCAGCATGCTTTTTTCATTTTTCACCTGTTTCGAAGCGGTACCGGAAGATACCAGGGAATGGAAGCCGGAAACTGCTCCGCAGGCAATGGTAACGAACAGGATGGGGAACAGATACTGTCCATCCACATTGAATCCGTTAAATGCCTCCAGATTGCAGGACGGATTCGCAACAAATACACCGATTACCGCACCCACGATCATGAAAATCAGCAGGTAACTGTTTAGATAATCACGGGGTTGAAGCAACGCCCATACAGGAACCACACAGGCGATCAGTATGTAAGCAAAAATCAGGATATGCCATGTTTCGCGCTGCAGATAGATCGGAAAGTGCAAGCCAAGAGCAACTGCAGCAATCAGCATTACAATGGCAATTGCCGTATTAACCCACTTGTTGAATCTGGCATATTTCAGAATCATTCCCAATCCAACTGCCTCCAGAATGAAAAGCATGGAGGTGGTTGCTACGGCACCGTTGGCAGTAACCCGGGAAACTACTCCGGCCTCATCAGCAACAAATCCGTTGAAGGTTCCCGCAACCACATCTGCAAAGGCTGCAATGACCAGAATACAAAACAGCCAGCAGAATAACAGAAACAGTTTCTTGCCCAGCTTGCCAATATATTCTTCAATGATGTATCCGATGGTACGACCTTTATTTTTTACGGATGCATACATAGCTGCAAAATCCTGGACTGCTCCAAAGAATACTCCGCCCACAAGGATCCATAACATAACCGGAAGCCAGCCGAAAATCGCTGCCTGGATCGGTCCGTTAATAGGACCTGCTCCGGCTATGGATGCAAACTGGTGACCAAATACAACATTGGTATCAGCAGGTACATAATCTACTCCGTCTTCTAATTCGTAAGCAGGAGTTTTTGCATTGGGGTCAATTCCCCATTTGTTCTGAAGATAACGTCCATAAAGAAGATAAGCTCCTCCCAGGACTACGATGGCAATTACCATCATTAAAATTCCACTCATAAATGTTTTCTCCTTTACCGTGCTACTACTGTAAATAAATGAACATTTATGTTTTACACCTGCCAAAAGAAAAAAACAAGGTTATTTTTTGATGTATTTTTTCTCTATTTTTCTTGCTTTCTATATAATATGCACAATTTGAAGCTTCGGGGTAGGGATTGGAATGGACAACCACTTTTTGTTTCGTGGAAAATATGATATTCTCTCACTCCTATAGATATTTATTGTATGTAGACTTATAGTATTCAAGACGATTAATATAAGCTCAGGAGGATTGTAACTATGGATATTGTAAAAGTTTTTGGAACGAACTTAAAAAAATACCGTACCACAATGGGATTATCCCAGGAGGCATTTGCTGATAAATGCGGTATGCACCGTACTTATATCAGCGCAATTGAATGCTATCGCAGAAGTATTTCTTTAGAAAATATTCAACGCATTGCTGACGCGCTTGAAATTGAAACATACAAATTATTCCTGGAGGAAGGGATATGAATGGATTTGATGATTTCCTGATAAAAAATATCCACGGCGGAAGAATAAACGAAATAATCGATCTATCAGAAAATTTTTTTCATAAAAAAGCAAGTGATTTGCCACCTGAGATAAAAGCAGATATTCTATGTTCTGTAATGCGTATAACAAGAGATGACCTTGATCGTATTATCGCAAATCACTCGGAAGTTTCCCGCACAATCAAAGGTCACGCTTTTGAAGTTGTTTTTGATTCAATGATGTCTATCAATAACATCAACTGCATAGAAGTAGGAGGCGACACGGACATTGACAGGATCATAAACAACTATACCCTACAGCTAAAAACGCCATATGTGAATGGTTGCTCAGACGGTATTGTTTCGTACAAAACTCATAAGACGCACGGAGCAAAATCTCAGACTGAGTCTGTAGATTATTATCATAAAGTTGAAGATTTCGCAGATTTCCTTGTAGGTTTGGTGTCATACGAACCATTTTCTGTGTTAATCGTGCCAAAGGAATCTCTCCCCAGAGTACCGGAACATTCTAACCACATACAGAGTCCTATGTATTTAAGGGTCGATAACCCTTACACAAATAATAACTTCCGGCAGCTTGACATCATGAAAAAGATGGTTTTTCCTACGAATCTCTTATCCCCGACAAACAATGAATGTTTGCCTATATCAAGTGAATTATTACACTTAAAAAGCGATTACATTTTAAGAGCTATCTTTATCAAAGATAATTTTAGAATTTGGGATATGAATATGCGGGGATTCATTCGGGAACATATCCTGTTAAAACACCTTGCAGCTCATAGAATCAAAGCATATCCCACAACCGTTACCGGCTTAGAACGCCCTGAAAAATGTGATCTGGTTTTGAAGAATCATAATAATAACTATGTTAGATTTCAAATCAAAGGATTAACTTGGAACGGAACTTCCTTAGACGGAATGAACACTACCATTGATTGCGAATCACAACTCTCAAGAGGCAGGGTTAACGATCACCCAACTCAAAGCAGGCTATACAAAGTGACAGACTTTGAAAACCTTATTATCGCCATCGACCCTCCTTATTCCAACACGCTATCGGTACATACTTTTAACAGATATGATTATCACTGGAATTTCTATTGTATTCCAATGTCCAAACTAAGAAAGCACCACGTATATACGAATCGAGTTGCTTCTCACCAATATATATCATATAACGAATTACAGAAATACCGCATTGATGCGTCCTGGATGAGCCAATGGATGCCTGAATTATAAACAAAGGCCCGCTGTCCATAAAGCGGGCCTTTATGAATGCTTTACTTCATAATTAGTAATAATAAGCTCTTTACACGCCTTTCTTTTTCCACCAGGCTTATTGTCAGTATTATATAGCCAGCTCACATCATAGACATTCGCCCACTTATATAATTCTCTTACTTCCGTGCAATCATCGTATGATAAGCAAAATTTGTGGGGGTAATGGACTAAATCATTTGCTAATCTCAAGTGATCGTCCACTGTGAACGGCTTCGTATACGCTCGTTTTTGATCCGTGTGAAAATACGGAGGATCCAAATAGGTCAGAACATTTTTCCCCTTTTCCGGCAGAGCTAAAATATCAGCATAATCTAATGGATATAATTCAACTCCTCTTAGTTTTTCAGCCGCATTTTCAAGAAACTTACCCCAATTCTTTGGGGGAGAACTTTTCCCTTCTGCATATCCCCACGCAGGTGCATTGATAATTCCGCAGTAGGAGGTTCTGTTTAAGTAATAGGTCTTAAACGCTCTTTCTAAAGGCGTTGTTGGTTGCATTTGCTTTACTTCATGATGCCTTTCTTTGTTTGCGACCTCTTTTTCAAATCGACTGATCAACTCACTTCTCATCTCATCATTAAGAATTGCTATGTAGAAGTTTATAATTTCCGATTCCAAGTCGTTTAGGATATTGTATTGCACTTTTTTTTTGGCAAAAAAGACAGATCCCCCACCCAAAAAAGGCTCTCTGTATTCATCGTGTTCAACGCACTCAATATATGGCATAATATGTTTTAATGCATAAGTTTTCCCACCGGGATATCGAAGTGGAGATTTCACCTTCCAACTTCCCGGAACATAGGGAACAGCCCAATATTCATTCATGCTAAAGCTCCAATTTCAACTGCTGTTTTTGTAATTCAAAGTTGGTAATAATCAATTCAAATCCTACTTGTCTGTTTCCGCCACGAACAGATGAATTATCAACTCTATAAAAAAATTCCACAGGGCAAATGTTCGCCCATTTGTATAATTCTTTTATTTCGTCACACTCATCATATGTTAAAAAGAATTTATGTTTCGTATTTTTCAATTCTTCGGCAAGTCTAATATGATCTTCTAAATCAAATCCGTACCTGTAATGCTTATGTTTCGGTGGCAAAAAATACGGTGGATCTACATACAAGAGAACATCTTTACCTTCGGCTCTGATTACCTCTGCAAAATCAAGGTTGGTTAATTTTGTATTTTCAAGATATTTACCACAAGGAAGTATACGTTCTCCCCAACGTTCCGGGGGTAAGCTTCTTTTGGGTCTATATCCCCACGCCGCCGATACAAGTTTGCCACTATAGGAAGTCCGATTCAGATAATAATACTTTTTCCCTATCTCATAATTGTTTTGAGGTGTACTGTCGTATATTTCTTTCCAGCGTTCTTTGGATGCAATTTCTTCGGATAATTCTAAGGCTAATTTTTCTCTCGTTTCAGGGTTTTGCATTGTTTCATAGCAAATCATTAGTTCTGAATCAAGATCATTCAACCAATTTATTTTCGCTTTCGGTTTTGTAAAAAAGACGGTAGCACCCCCTGCGAAAGGCTCCCGATATTCATCGTGCTCAACCGAATCCCAAAAGGGCTCTAATATATTCATAGCATAATACTTCCCCCCCGGATACCGAAAGGGTAAAGTTGCATTACTGTTCTTCATTTCTAAACTCCATTGTATCTTCTATGTTTACAGTCCAATATTCGGCCGACTGTCGTGATTTCTTTCCATGTCTTCTGAGAAAAATTAAACATGCTAATATTTTAGCCCTTTTCTCAGCAATTAGCAAGAAAAGGGTGATATATGTTTTTCCGTCAGAGGCAGTTGATTTATCTCGCCTGTACGGCTGGCGCCGTATAAGGCAAAAACAATAAACCACCGGGCGAGAGCAAGCTCTCTCCGGTGGTCCATTATTTTTTGCCTTGCATGGCTTGTAGCTTATTCAAACTCCTCTTTGCAATGTTGTTATATAGTGTAATGTATTGATTTTAATGGTGGAAATCCGGAAGTTTAGTTACACATCCGTTATTTTCTTTTGAGGATCCCATGGGGACACAGTCCCTCTAAAAATTTTACTATGCTATACCCTCTGAGTTTTTCTTGATGTCGTCCACAACATTCATTATCTGCCTTGCTGTATTCATATCGTCCTTAAATAGTGTTGTAATGCTTCCAACTGAACGGAACGGTTCTTCCATTAATACACTGTTATCATCAATGTTTCCGTTCATAACAATGTAGTCTACGATCAGCTTTACAAATCTAATCTGGTTTACATTGAGTCGTTCCTCAGAAAGAAACTCACTAAAGGCTTCGTTTACCGCAGCTCTATCTACACCGACAATCTTTCTTACAAGCCTGCCAATCGGAGTATCTCCGTACTCTTTCTCATAATCAGATTTAGAACCAAGTTCCTTCCAAAGAATTCTTTCAAGTTCTTTCAGATCGGTATCAGATAACTTTTTGTTATTTCGTAACTTATAAACAGATAGTTTATCTTGATGCTCTTTTAAATAAAACTCGACCTTCTTTCGATAATCTTTTAGTTCATCGGTGGCATAGATTGGTTCACCTTCTTCAATTGCAATGATTTTATCCTCAAAATCAGCATAATAAATCTTACGTTCAATCTTATCTATATACTGCAACAAGCATCGCAACGCATCCCGTACCCTATCTAGTTCTATTATTGTAACATTATCCCAGAACTCTTTAGTCTGAACCATTTCAATAACATCCTTTTGAGCCTTTACCGGCGGAATAAGATACTTCTTAGAAAGAGCCTCTGCTGTTTGAATTACAATATCCACAGGATTCTGAATATTTTTGCTCTGCAGGATTCCTAAATCGATGCTATACATTAGATAATCAAATCTTCTTGCTAACTCATCTTCCTTTTGAGGTCTGATTAACGGAGCTATATGTTCCTTAATATCTGATATCTCAGCTGTTTCCAAATCCTGCCAACTACTTAATGCTCTATACGCTTCTACATATCGCAAATGTCTCTTTACAAGGAAACTATTGTCATCAAGTTCAATTACATCCTTGTTAAGGCCGGCAACAAGTTCAGCTCTATAGTCAACATACTGGGCATCAGACGCATACATAGATGCCTGCAGTTCTCGACATATATTTGCCTTTGTATTATATATCTTCTCAGATAGCGACTGCTGCACTCCTGTCTCTGCACCATTTTTGTTTACTCTAAAAAATTCAAAGTTGTTGCAGAAATCAAATATTAGAAACCTCTCCTTATCCTGTCCTTCTCCAAATAAGTCTTTACAAAGTCTGGTTCCCCGACCAATCATCTGCCAGAACTTTGCATAGCTTTTTACCTTCTTAAAGAACACAAGATTTAAAATCTCTGGTATATCAATTCCTGTATCAAGCATATCTACTGATACAGCAATCTGAGGCATTTTTTCTTTTGTACTGAAATCATCAATCAAATCATCACAGTACTTAATACTGTAATCAATCTGCTTGATAAAATCTCCACCGCACTCCGGAAAAAGTACATTAAAACGCTCAACAATTGCTTTTGCATGAAGACTATTCTTTGCAAAGATAATTGTCTTTCCAAGCTTGTCTCCGCCTTCGACTTTTAATCCTTTCTCCATTAGCTCTATGAGCACCTTATCAATTGTATCTTTATTAAAGAGCCATGTGTTGATTGCTGAACTAGAGATATCTTCATCTATCGTTTCATCCGCCCCAAACTTCTCATCAAATTCAGCTTTTTCCTCATCCGACAAATCGTTATAATGTATTCCATCTTCCATTATTTTTGTCTTGTACTCTAGTGTAGAATAATTTACAAGATAACCTTCTTCTACTGCTTTTTCCAATTCATACGCAAAAGTAGGAACACCTCGTTCTAAGTCAAAAATACCATATGTATTCTTATCAATCTCATTCTTAGGCGTGGCTGTCATTCCAATAAGCATAGCATCAAAATACTCAAAGATTTCCTGATATTTTTTATAGATGCTTCTATGTGCTTCGTCTGTAATAATCAAATCAAAATGACCTGGAGTAAATAACCTTCCTCCAAACTTACTCTTCTTTTCATCTATCGCATTCATCATCGTAGGATAAGTACTGAATATCATACGTGATGATTCTGGGTCATCTTTACTATCAAGCAAATTGCAGCACGACAAATCCGGTAACAGACTTGTGTAATTGTTCTTTGCCTGTTTAACCAGCGCTGTTCTATCTGCCAAAAACAAAATGTTTTTCACATAATTATGTTTTCTTAGAACATCTACAATACTAATACTAACTCTGGTTTTACCAGAACCTGTTGCCTGAACCAGAAGCATCTTCCGATGCTTCTTCTCAATTGCATCACATACAGCTGTCACTGCCTCTTTCTGATACGGTCTGTTAGTAATGCTGTCATCAATCTCAATATGCTCTAATGGTTTTCTTTGAGTTCTTCTGTCAATTTCCAACTGCAACTCATCCTGGGTAAAGAATCCTGAAACCTCACGTCTGGGATAACCCATAAAGTCATTGGTATAATAAAACTCAAATCCATTTGTTGTAAAAATCAAAGGCCGTCTTCCGTACTGATTGTGCAAACAATCTGCATAAAGCTTTGCCTGATGGCTTCCAACCATCGTATCAACAGACGCTTTCTTTGCTTCTACAACTGCAAGTGGAAGGTTGTCCTTTCCCCAAAGAACATAATCCACATATCCTGTACCGGTTGGATTTGGCATACCAGTTACAGGTTCTTCTATTGTACAATTCCGTCCAATAATCCAACCTGCTTCTTGAAGTTCCACATCTATATATTTTTTCCTGGTTTCTGCCTCACTAATTTTGTCAATATGAAACTCTCTCGTTTTATTATTATGAACTCTCTGCTCTGACATCTGCTTACGCAGTTCTTCATTTTCCTTTAGGATCTCTTCTAATTTTTTATCCTTGCTGCTGAGATTTTCATATAACTCTTTTAGCTCCTCAGCCTTTACTCTTTTTTCATCACCAGTTGGAACTAATGATTCGTCAAAAGTCTTCTCATCATATTCTTTTGAATATGAGTAATCAATCCAGTCACAAAACTCATAAAGGTCTCGTAGTGCTATGATGGCATCATCACGCTTAATGTTACTGTTTGTATGAACGGCCGTATTTCCAAGTTTAATTGTATACTTAAGCATTGGAAATAACCTTGGCTCAATAATACTTCTAAAAGAGGGCTCATGAATAAGACTTGATATATTATCCTGATATGGAAGTTCTAACTCATAATCATAAGAAAATACAAAACGAACAGCCAGCTCTAATGCTCTTCTTGATAGAATAGCACATGTAGCTGGCGAAATAGCTATGCTCCTTTCCGCTTCTACAGCTTGCATAGCAAAATCCTTATATTCTTCTTTTTTAAGAAGATAATCAAAATTGGTTTCCAAAATAAAGAACCCCCTTTTTCTTATGGATCGCAACGAAAATTCTTTTCATTGTGTTCCATTTTGCTTTTCTATTATCCAAAATGCTGTTGCCTTAAGCTATCGAATAATTGCTGTATTTCGTCAAGTGCCTTCTACACTGCGACTTTTGATTCTTCTTTTTTAATAATCAAAGTTTGTTACCATGTAACATCCCACTATCAGCTATTTCTACATTTATCATAACATGAGTAAGGAATTTTTCGTACTCTTTTAGTTTAGCAAATTTTGATTTGTCGACTTGTTCTACAAATGTTTCATACTCAATTTGAACCTCGATT
>JBJEIY010000003.1:0-17716 GCA_051877515.1 Lachnospiraceae bacterium
TGCGACCTCCTGGTCCCAAACCAGGCGCTCTAGCCAAGCTGAGCCACACCCCGTTCGCTTCTTGCATCCCTAAACCGTGACGCAAGATTGATTATATTATAGTGCCGATTCTTTGTCAACAGTTTTTTGCAAATTTACCAATGTCCGTGGCTTCTGATCTTCCTTCTTTTTACAGCTCTTTTTCCAATATCTCTCTCATCTGTCGCAGTGCCTGTCCCCGGTGGCTCATGGCATTTTTCTGCTCCGGCGTCATCTGGGAAGATGTGCAGCGATATTCCGGCACATAGAAAATAGGATCGTATCCGAATCCGTTTTCCCCTGCCGGTGCATAAGCGATCCTGCCTTCAAAGGTTCCCCTCACCACAAACTCTTTGCGTTCTCCGTCCTTTTCCGGTGTCACGGCAGCAATTGCACAGACAAACCGTGCACTGCGCTCCTCCTCTTTTGCATCCTGTAAACGGTCCAGCAGCATTTGATTTTTGATACTGTAGGGTGTATCCTCTCCCGCATAACGTGCCGAATAGATTCCCGGCTCCCCGTTCAGGTAATCGATCTCCAGTCCGGAATCATCGGCCAGCACCAGCCCGTCTGTCTGTTTTGCCACAGCTCTGGCCTTAATCAGTGCGTTCTCTTCAAAGGTGCTTCCGTCCTCATTGATATCTACCGTAATTCCTGCTTCCTTCATGGACAGGATCTCGTCTGTCAAGCCACCCAGAATGGCTCTGACTTCCACCATTTTATCTTTATTTCCTGTTGCAAAAATAATCTTCATGCTAAAATCCTTTCTCGAATGCCTCCAGTATGCCATCATACAATGCCTGAGCCGCATTCTGCTGATATGCTTCATCCATTAAGTTTGTTTTTTCTTCCTGATTGGTGATAAAACCCACTTCCACCAGCGCCACCGGCATTTTGGCCTTACGGATGATATAGATCACATCCCCCTTCACCAGCCCTCTGTTCTGGCTTCCCAGTTTTTCGGTCACATGATTCAGGAGGATCCTGGCCAGTTTTTTACTTCCCGGCTTGCTGGTATCGGACTGACTGTAGAGCACTTCCGTTCCGTTCGTGGTATTATAGCGGTTTCCCATTGCATTCTGGTGCACACTGATAAAAATGTCTGCCTGTACTTCATTGGCCAGTCCCACGCGGTCTTTCAGATCCGGACCTACCTGATTCAATCTGGTATAGTATACCTTGATCTCATCCTGTTCATCCAGCAGTTTCTTCAACTTCTTAACAATGGCCAGATTGATGCGGTCTTCAACGGCATCCTCCATGGTAGCTCCCGGATTTGTTCCTTTTCCATGCCCTGCATCCACCACCAGAATGTGCTCATACAGATCCCGGGGATCCTCAAGATGCAAATAACAATACTGTCCCTTCTGTTCCATCACCGGCTCCATGATATCATCCGTAATAAATGCTACATGAAGCCCATCTTTATCGCTAAAGACCTCCATATCATCAATGTGTTTGGTGCTTCCCACAACAGGGTAACGTTCCAGAAGTGTTTCGTCCTGTCCCTTAAAAACGATTTCAATCCGATGCTCATTATAAATATTACGTACCAGGACCTCTGACAGAGACGACTCCCGGGGCAAAGCCATACGAATGGCATCGCCTATCTCTTCACGGGTATCTTCTTCAATCCTTTGCTCATGATATTTTAGCAGCTCCAGATCTGTCATTTCTTCCCGTTTTCTGGCTTCTTCACGCATGATCCGGTATTCTTTCATCCAGGCACCTGCTGCCCGGGTAGCTCCGGGAAGATACATGAATCCACAGCATATGGCAATGCTTAGGGCTATCATGCCAAGCATAAAACGTTTTATGATTTTTTCTTCCATGCTACACTACTCCAGATCTTTGGTATAAGCTTTGATGCATACATTACAATCCTGTGTTTTTTCTGCGCTCTCCCATTTTTTTCCATTGGAGCTGATATAAGATTCTCCGTCGGACAGATCCACCTGTACCCCGGAATCCGTTTTTTCATATTCCACAGCCAACGGCCTGGTAGAATGTGGTGTATCAATTTTCATCACCACTGCAAATTTCACATCTTTGGTTACTTTAATCTGGGAATCCAGCTCAATGGTATAATAACCCGGTCTTTCCTTCTTTCCGGATGCAACCTTCCAGCCTTCCTTCAGACTGGAAACATTTTCAAACTGCGGCACCAGGAAAATCTCATATGCGGTATCAGGTCCTGTAGCATAGAATCCCACCGCCTCCACCAGTTCGTCCTGCCGGGCAGTAAATACATTGGCCGCATACAGACTGCTTTTGTTATATCCCAGCTGGCCACCCCAGCCACACAGATCAGACTGATAGATTTGATCATAATTATCCGTATCTTCCACGCCGGTATAGCTGATACAACGGGATGTAATATTTCTGTCGTAGTAAGAGACATAGAAGATCCCCTGCTCTCCAAAATCACTTCCCCAGCTGTTTTGGCAAAGAAAGGCACCCTTCCCCTCCGGTTTTGTGGCAAAATTCTCTGCAGGATAATTGTCATCCCAGCCGATGATCACCACATCATGGTTCACACCTTTTTCTCCGCCATAGTAATAGGAAGCATTCGTGCTGTTATAAAAATTGGTATCCCTGATATTGCAGTAAAGAGAAGTCTGCACTGCTCCATACTTATAGACTGCCTCTTTGATCTCGTCCGCATCTGCATCCTCAATCAGTTCAATATTCTGTACATGCTTGGCAATCTTTAAATTATCCGGGGAAATACCATCCCCATAGGGATCGTCCTTATCCAGAACAGGTCCCATCCAAGAAGTCAGATAAGCCATCCCCATGGTATACTCTCCACCCTGACTCTGGTCAGAAGAAAAACGATTGCGAAGACTCATATGATCCGCTGAAAACTCCAAAGACTCCTCCGGCAGAAGCGAGGACTCCAGGGCACTTAAGGAAGCAAATGCCCAACAGGTACCGTAATCCCCCTGATCGCACACTTTTCCCATGCGTCCATATGCCCTTAAGTCAAAGGAAGCCGGGAGATAACTGCCTTCCTTGTCCGAAACCGCTGTTCCGGAATTTTCTTCCATGTCCCAGCTTAGGGTAAAATTCAGATAGGTTTGCAACGGCTGAAGCGGAACAAAAACACTGCCGTCCCGGATCGTCATAGGCGTGGTCAAATCCACTTCCTGACCATTTACCGTCATGGACTGGGCGCCTTCCGTCATGGAGATTTCCGTGTCTTTCTGCAAAATCAGCAGTGTATTCCCCTGATACAGGTGGGCAGAACAAGAAAGCCCTTCCATAAGGGCTTCCGTAGAAACCATAATACTAAGCTGTTCACTCATGTAAACCATATTCCGGCTATTGGTATAGCTTTTGTTATTGAGTGTTACCGTCATGAGCTTGGAGTTGACGCTCTGGGCGATCATGGGACTGAATACATCCTCCTTAATGTTCGCTCCGCGAAACTCTTCCACTTCTTTTAAATTCTCGCTTCCAAAATGAAATTTCAAAACGGCTGCCAATATCACACAAACTGCCAACACCACAAATCGTTTTTGAAATCGCATATACTACCTCATTTGCTGTTTTGAATACTCGTCTTTCTTTGGTGGTTTGGGACCCGGAAACTGCAAAAACTCCGTTTTCATCATACCGTTGTAGATCTTTCGGGTTTTAGAGGGTTTCAGCCCCATGTTTTTGGATGCCTGATCATAGGCTGTGATCACATACATGGACCAGGAATCCAGCCTGCGGTACGCATCTCCCAGCTGACGATACAGATCCGGAAGTTCTTCCTTCTCCGAAATCCGTTCCCCATAGGGTGGATTCGTGATCAAAAAACCGTATTTTTTCGGATGATTCATCTGTTCCACAGGTCTTTGCTGAAAATGGATCAAATGCTCCACCCCTGCCCGCCGGGCATTTTCTCTGGCAGCCTTGATGACTTCTCCGTCAATATCATATCCCTGAAGATTTGTCTCAACCTCTGTATTGATCCGGGAGCGCGCTTCCTCAAAAGCCCTGTCCCAAAGGGATTTTTCAATGAGATTATCCCAACTCACAGACAGAAAACTCCTGCGACATCCCGGAGCGATCTGTGCAGCCATTAATGCGGCTTCAATTAAAAAAGTTCCGCTTCCGCAGAAGGGATCTACCAATACCCGTTCTTCTTTCCATGGCGTCAACATCAAAAGCGCTGCTGCCAGCGTTTCACTGATGGGTGCCTTAGATGTCTGCAAACGGTACCCGCGTTTATGTAACGATTCTCCGGTTGTATCCAAATATACCGACACTTCATCCTTCATCAGATTAATACGCACCGGATAGCTGTTTCCACTCTCCTCAAACCAGTCCACAGAATAGACACCCTTTAATTCATCCACCATGGCTTTTTTCACAATCGACTGAATATCTGTAGGACTGAACAACTTGCTTTTTACACTGGTCGCCTTACTAACCCAGAATTTTCCGTCTTTCGGAATAAAATTTTCCCATTTTATCCCTTTAATTCCCTCAAACAATTCGTCAAAGGTGGTTGCTCTGAATTTTCCGGCCAAAAGAAGTATCCGTTCCGTCGTCCGCAGATTGATGTTGGCTCTGCAAATTCCTGCGGCATCAGCCTCAAAAGTTACTTTGCCGTCTTCCACAGACAGAATGGGATACCCCAGCTGCTGAATCTCTCTTTTTAAAACCGCCTCAAGTCCAAAATGACAAGGCGCCACCAATTCATATGTAGTCTTCATCTCTCTCCCTTTCTCTTTCTTAATATTAAATTTTAAACGAATCCGTGTCAATAGAATATCCGGAGCAAATTGTGTTTTCTGCCCCGGATATCCTGTTCACCCATGCTTCTTAATTATTCCCTTTTTGATAATACAAAAACCTATTCGTCTTTGCAATTTGTATCGTTCTTTGTACTATTCTTGGAAGAACTCTTAGTACTGTTTTTGGAGCTGGCTTTGTTGCTTCCTTTGTTCTGACCGTTATTGGTTCCCTTGTTTGATGAACGGTTATTTGTTTCGTTGGAATAGTTCTTTGATTCATTCTTATCCATAATTTCGCATCCTCCTGCTTTCTTACTTTATCAATGCAATTACTTGCTATAGTAGTGTGCGAAAAAAACTTCAAAAATATGCACCGATATAATTGATTTTATCAGAAAAAAATGTTAATATTTTCATTGTAAAGAGATTTTCCCAATCACTTTATTACCCCTTATAACTTTATTTCTCCTTTATTCCCAAGTACGAGGAGAAATATATTCCCAACCACCGTAGAACCCAACTACGGTACTCAACCCTAGAGACGACTGACAGGTCGTCTCTATTATTTTGCTTATTTTTCTTAAAAATATACATAAAAAAAAGCCTCTGCCTGAATTGGCCCCAAAAGACAAACTCTTTGGGGCCAATTCAATCACGATGCTTTTTTACAAATCATAAAAATCCATATTGGCCTGTAGTGCCGGCGTGATCACGCCGCCTTTTTCCGTGTAACGGTTATACAGAGCCTTCAGTCGTTTCACCTTACGCTGGTTCTGAATATTAAAACGGTTCAACTGTTCCTGGAACATAGGATTCTCTTTTAACTCTTTCCTAACCCGTATTCCGAAGGGACAATAGGAAAACAGAATACTCCTTGCCACCTTGTTTAACCGGAAACTGCCTTTCGCTTCATACTTGATCCAGTTTTCATAATCCTTGACAAACACTTCCCGGAAGTTGTTTCTGGATCGCTTCATGGTGTTCTGGATCTTTTCCTTGGCTTCCGCAGACAGGTCGAAATTCTTTCTGTAATACTGCAGATAATCACTGTATTCACTGGTAAGGGACGGTGTCGTAATATCATTCCATCTGGAACCCTGGATCTTACGACACATCTCCCATCGATAACGTCCACAGTTTTCAATCATAATATCCATGAGATCCCCGGTACACAGGATCGGAAGCATGAATCTGGCCGGTGTGTTATTTCGGGCTCCTGCCGTAACCTGCCACATCATTCCTTTGCTTCCCACATTTGGCATCAGGATTATCTGTGGAAGAATCTCTTCATTGATGAATTCCCTGGTAATACCTTTTTCCTCATCTGAAAAAACCACTTCCCGGTAAAACAGACTGTAATCTGTATCGCGGATGACATCCAGGATCTGTTTGATCTTCGAAAATGTAACCAACATATCACGGGGTGCGGTACCCAGATCCTTGTCGGACAGGATCGGACAAAACGTTGTAACCCGTCCACAGGTAACTTTTCCGCCGGAATGGAACAGGTTATCCAACTCATACTCCACCTTACTCCACGGATCATTCTGATACTCTTTTACCTTATCGGAAGAAATGGTTCCATTTCTGACTGCATCTTTTAAATACTGGGCATAGCTTACATCCAGTTCACTGACAGACGGTTCATTTTCACCCTTATATATGCTTTTCAGCCAGTCAAAAAAAGTATGTACATTTTCCGCATTGCAGGCGAAAAGCTCATCCGTTAATTCCAGGATCTCGTTTGCCTTCTCCTCTCCTCCCAGAAAGGTCACATCCATGAACCCAAAATTCAGGAACATATTGATGATCGGTGAGACTACTTCCTTCTCTAACGCATTTTTCACACAAGCCTTATAGCACTTATAATACTGCAGGGTCAACCATTTGCGGAGAGTTCTTGCCTCCCCTTCCGTGGACTCCTGATCCTCAATCTCCATATATTGTTTCAGTTTATTCTCAAATTCTGTTACCTGTTCCGATTGAAAACCGGCGTATGCCAAAATCTGCTGCAAGCAAGTCAGCTGACTGTCTTTTGCAGGGTCATCTTCCTCTTCTTCCCAGACGGAATTCTCCCCGCATGTTACCTCTTCATCGCAGGTAGCAAAATCATACTGCTCATATTCCCGGAATCTGTTTTGAACCAGCTCCGGATCATAAATACCGGATTTTTCCACAAACGCCATGAGTTTTGCTATGCGGTTTCTTAACTCTTCTTTATTCTGACTGATATAGGAAACACGGTTTTCCAGATCAAACAGCAACTGGAACATGTCATTCTTCTTTTCCACCAATAGTACTGCTTTGCTTTTCTCCAGATAATTCGAGCAATCCTCAATCCCATGGATCAAATCCGTCATAAAAGCTCCGGCCTGCTCAATGGTACCAATACATAATTCCTGACAGGTAAATAGTTCTTTGAGCTCCTCCAGTCCCAGTTCCACAAACTTCTTATAATATTGAACCTTCCACTCCGGAATGGCATCCTGCCCGGAAAAAGCGGACAGATACTGCATCCGGGACAGTTCAAATTCCGATAGGGAAAACATGCTGCAAAAATATTTATAGTCACGATATGTCCCAATAGCCAAAGAATACAGCTCTTTTGACGTATTCCGCATCCGGACATACTGCTCCAGAAGCAGGCTTGTCTGTTTCAGTGCGGCCAGGATAAACACACTTCCGAACTTTTCCTGGGCAAATATTCCCGCAAAATCTTCCGGTGCACGATAATCAAATCCACAGATCACCGTGTCTTCTGCGGCCACATAATCGCAGGGATACCGTGCACTGTCGCAGCCTGCCAGACCAATGATATGTCCGGCTTCCAAAACCAAAGACGTACTCTGGCTTTTCTGCCATACACTTCCCTTAACGATAAGGCCTACTTCTTTCATCCGTTCACCGGCCTTATAAACAATGCTGCCCTTTTTGTAGCTTACATTTCCCATAATAAACTTCTCCTTCGCTGTTCCGATGCAACTCTCTATCTTCTATTCCCTGATAAAAGCCTTACTGCCAACAGAATGATCAACAGGGGAACCAGAATCGGTGCCAACAAAGAAATCACTCCACAGATCAGCGAAATCACTCCCACAACGATCAGGATCATGGCGATAACGGCTGTCCACTTCATGATCTTAGCCTTTAATCCCCGGTATACCTTACCATTGATTATAAAATCCACATTCTCATCATAGGCTCTATCATATTCGCCGGTGTTCTCCTGATATCCGCTTTCATAATTCTGTCCGGCGCTGCTGATGATGGTCTTCGCAAGAAGTCTTGGATTCCCCAGTTCATCAAGAACCTCCTGCTCAGTGCGTCCTTTTCTGGACTCCTGCATAATATAGTTTTCGTAGTATTCCAAATTATCATTTATAGTTGCCTGGCTCACCTGACCCTGCAACGCAATCCGTAATTCCGTTAGAAATTCCTGTCTGCTCATGGTATTCTCCCTTCACTGAGACTTCCTTTTCTTATCGCTTTAATATTCTCACTTGCACTCATTATATCATACCCACTCTATAATTTAATAGACAATTATTTTTTTCAGCCTTGTTCTCTTATTTCTTGTCTGTTATACTATCCGCAGAAGGAGTTGACAACATGAATCAATCCAGTTCGAAAAAATCTCTGATCGCATCCGAAGGAAAAAGATACGCTTTTGCTGTCATTTCCTCCATCATATTTGCCTTAAACATTAAGACCTTTGTAAATGCCGGTGGTCTGTTCCCCGGTGGTTTCACAGGCATCACATTGTTGATCCAGAAGATTTTTGCGCGTTTCTTTGCCATTGCGCTTCCTTATTCCGTGATCAACTACACGCTGAATCTGTTTCCCGTTATTCTGGGATTCCGTAAAATCGGTGTGAAATTCACCAGCAGCAGTCTGGTTGTAATCCTGCTGACCGGATTCCTTGCAGATATCATCCCCGCTTTTCCTATTACCTATGACATCCTGCTGATCAGTATTTTTGGAGGACTGGTCAATGGGCTGGCCGTTTCCATCTCCCTGATTGGCGGAACCAGCAGCGGCGGAACCGATTTTATCGCCATCTATGTAGGCGAAAAATTTGGTATTGATCTGTGGTATTACGTTCTTGGTTTCAACACCCTGATCCTTCTTATTGCCGGTGCGTTATTTGGATGGGATACAGCCCTTTATTCCATTATTTTCCAGTTTACTTCCACCCAGGTGGTAAACCTCATGCATCGGAAATATAAGAAAATGACCATGTTTATTGTTACGGAACATCCGGATGAAGTGTACCGGGCTATCTCCCAGTACACCCATCATTCCGCAACCATGTTTTCCGGCAAAGGTTGCTATGAGGGAAAAGACAAAACCCTTCTTTATTCCGTCGTTTCCAGTTCAGAGGTAAAAGCCATGGTCCACATCATCCATGAGGTAGATCCCAAAGCCTTTGTCAATGTTGTAAAAACTGAATATATTGAAGGCCGATTCTATAACTTCAGCAACTATTAAAAACCTGTCTCCGGCAATCCTCTGCTTTATTTATTGACTTTTATGGTAAAATGCAATGTTTTTGCCGGAGCGTAAGCATATTTTCCGATTCCAACCACTTTCACGGTTGCTTTTCCTGCTGCCAGGTTGTCACTATATACCAGCTTGTAATCTTTTCCTTTTTTCAATACTTTGGAACCGATTTTCACCGTAACCGCAGGATAAATCTTCTTTCCGGTAGCTTTATAGGTTTTCTTGGATAATGTCGCTTTTGCTTTTACAAAGTTCAGTGTATCCGTATGAGTCACCCACTGATGTGTCTCTTCTCCAAAATTGTTCCCCACCAGAAAATCGTAGACGAAATCAGCGTTTTTCCCTGTTACTTTTTCCATTGGTAAATATACACTTCCGTCTTCTGCCACATCAGATTCCTGAATGGTATATGACATTTCCTTGTCTTCTGTGCTTTCATCGTTTTCATCCCATTGGAAAGGTGTGATCACATCATTCACCTTAAGTCCGCCACGGACAACATACTTTCCGTCTTCTATTGCGAAAAACAGTTTCTGCATGCCACTGCCATTGATACCCACAGTCAGGAAATATTCCCCGGTTTCACTGTCCAATGGCCCCACATAAATGGGTTTTCCCTGAAATTTGTAGTAGGTACGGACAGGTTCACATTCCATGGTATTGCCGTTTTCACTTCCTTTAACCGAACGGACCCTTAACTTTTTTCCGTCCAACTTCAGGAATACCATCTCCCGGATATATGCCATGTATTTTGCATCTACATTTGTAAGATTTAATACGTATTTTCCCTTTTTCGCGCTCCAGCTTAATGTCGTCTTGGGAACAATCGCCTGATTCTCAGCGATTTTCCGGTAGACACGATAAACAAAAGCGGAATAATACTTACTGATATGCAGTTCATCGTACTGCCATTTTGCAAAGCCTGTCATATCCATAGTATCATTCACCGGATAATACAGCCCGATCCCCCGTTCTTCGCTGTACTTATTCCCTTCTGCTCCGGTGCACTGCTTTATGCAAAAATCACCTTCATACAATGCTTTTGCAAAAATCTGGGCCTGCTCTGTATACTCCCGGCAGTTGGTCACATTTTCCAAAACCGCTGTCTTGCTGCTGCTTTGATTTGTTTTCATGTAATCCTGCGCATACCCTGTGGTTTTTTCCAAAAAGCTGTAGAGACCAACCAGATCCATACTCTCATCTAATTTCAGTGCTTCATCTGCAGCCTTCATAAAACCATCCAGCATGGTATCATCTGCGGTCAGATGTACCATTGTCTGTGCCAGTTTATCAAACTGCTCCACCAATTCCTCCATGTAGGAAAGATCATAAGCCCCTATATTCAAGGTCGGAAAATAGAGCACACTTTCCGGATCCCGCAGATAGAAATCAATCGCACTGTCTACGATAGATACCGCAAATTCTTTGACACTGTAGGTCTGTTCCTGATTCACTGCCCGGGACAATTCTTCAATGACCGGTGTATAATACCATCCATATCCACTGTTATCATTCATGGAGGCGACTGCATAATCTGCATACCGGGAAGTCACCGCAAGGGTTTCAAAACTTGCCATCAGACATGCATCAAAACCAACCATATCCAATTTTTTCCCATTCATGTTGACGGTTCCTGTCAAAAGACCCTGTTCCATCTCAGAAAGCAGAAGGCTGTCTTTGGAAAGTTCATCTAAGCAAATGCCGTATTCCGTTCCGCCGCCATGATTCCAAAGCACCATAACATTGTATTTATCTTCCTGCACGGTGTCTTTCACAAAATCCCCGAAAATGTCCGCATCCCCCATAGAAACAGCCTGCTCTCCATTGGCTTTTGCAATCTCCGGGTCATTCACTCCCTCATTGGATGAAATCAACTCCAGGGTGGGGTACTGGATCCAGTCCCCACCCTGCTGAATATAGTTGTCATATTTTACACGATAACGTTGTATGTATTTACTGCTGATATTTCCGGGATGAATGGTTTCGATGGTTTTCTCCGTCATATGCAGCTGATCTCTATAATATTCTTCTATTATCTCATCATATTTCCAGCAACTGCTGCCTCCGG
The DNA here is from genome assembly GCA_051877515.1 of Lachnospiraceae bacterium. GTDB lineage: Bacteria > Bacillota > Clostridia > Lachnospirales > Lachnospiraceae > XBB1006. The sequence continues at coordinate 11,317 of JBJEIY010000003.1, forward strand.
TTTCCACCGTGATCTGCACACCGGCAGGCACATTCCTTGCATCCATGATTTCCAACAGGTCCAAAGATGCCAATCCGTATTCCGATTCCAGATCGGAACCGCACATATAGATATTGATGTTCCAACCTTTTTTCGTATCTGCCGCCTTTGCATGCAGTTCTGCCGCACTTATGGAAGAAATCACGATACAGACTGTTAATAACAAAGCTGTGATTTTCTTGCGACCACATTTTCTCATGGTACTTCTCCCTTCATTTTCTCCGTAATATCTTTTAGTCTTCTACTGCTTTATTTGCCAGCTCTTTGATTCTTTCCACCATTGCTTCGATCCTTACTACTCCGGCACTGTTTTCCTGCGTCGCTTCCGTTACATGTTCAATGGCACTGTAATTTCCCTGTGTATTGGTATTTACCTGCTCCATGCCCCGTGCCACTTCAGCGCTCTGTTCTCTTATCGTCTCCACCGTCCGGTCCATTTCCAGAATCTGTTCTGACATCCGGCTGTTAGAGGAAGTGATCACTGCTGTGGAGTTTCCGGCTTCCCGGATACTCTCCATTCCCACCTTTGTCAATTCTACACTCTGTTCCATCACACTGACTGCATTTTCTGTATGACGTACCGTTTCCATGACTATCTGACCAATATCATCTACTGCTTTTTTGGTCTGCTCAGCCAGTTGCTGGATTTGTTCCGATACCACGGCAAAACCTTTTCCCTGTTCACCTGCCCTGGCTGCTTCAATGGATGCATTCAACGCAAGGATATTGGTCTGATTGGAAATTCCGGTGATCACCTTGATGATTCCCAGGATTTCTTTTGACTCTTCACCCAACTTCCATATGATTTCCTTGCATTCATCTGTGCTGGCATGGATCTGTTCCATATTATCCGTTGCATCGTTCATCTTTTCCTGGTTTTCTTTTGTTCTTTCGTTAATCTGTTTTGCAAGCTCTGCAACCTGTTCGTTCATGGTGCCAAGCTCGATCAACCGGGCATTGATATCCTGCGTACGCTCATTCATTCCCGTTATCTCTTCTGTATTTTCACTAAAACTTTGTAATACGGTATTGGTTTCTTCTGCAATCTGTTCATTGGATTCCATGGATACTTCTGTAATAACAGACAATTCCTTTACCATACGAAACAGCTCATCTGAGGTCTGCTTTGATTTTTCCTGCATCAACTGCATATGGTTCATCATTCTTTCCTGCTCTTCCGCATTCAAAAGATTGGAAAGCATTCCTGCCGTTCTTTCACAAAGCATGGTAAAAATAGCTGCAATCGCGATCAATACCAATGCTCTTGGTATGATCCCGTAAACGATCAGCTCGTAAGCCTTGGGAAAGTTCTTATCCGGAAACACATCGAGGGAAAAACAGATCCACTGTCCGGCAGAAGTTCCTGCCACTGATAGGATCATTGTCAGGATATTCAGTTTTTTGGAAAAATACAAACTTGCAATGGCAATTGCATAAATATATAAAAGAACCGAATGATAGCTAAGTGTGGCTGCCGCAATCGTCACAAAACATACCGCACAAAGGATCAATACATACTTCACATAACTCTTCTGCTGCTGTCCCATACGGATAAGTAGTGTGGGAATCCATAAAAGCACAGAACCACTGACATATGCCAGGGTCATAGTTTTCATATCCACCACAAAAATTCCAAATACATTAAGCAGAAAAACCAGTGTAAAGATGAGAAATGTAATTCTCATGACCTTCGCAACTGCCCTGTTTGCTTCTTTTTCGTTTTGGATCAGAACTCCACTTTTTTCTTCCATTTCGTTTTCTCCTGTTCTTCTTTTGTTTAAGCAGGTTTTATCTATGGAAAACCGTTTCATATACACTATAGCACGTTTCATACTCTGATTTCCATTCTTTTTTGTTATCCTACTTGTATGTATTATACTGAACCCTTCCCAACCGAAATAGTTCTGTATTATATCAAAATGTGTCAATTATTGAGGTTCGGCAGGCCGGACAGGGGTCCGTCCCCTGTCCGACGCTTGTCCCGAAAGGAAAGCAAAAAAGAAGGACGTCTTTGCAGCCATCCTTCTGTCAATTCTATACTTTTGGTCTGTACTGAACCTCTTTCACACTATACACTGTCACAAAGGCGTTGGGATCTACCTCATTCATATACGTACGCAGTTTTTGATACTCGTTTTTATCCACCACCGCAATGATCTCATGGTGTTTGTCCATGCTATAAGCACCATAAGCATCGTAAATGGTGGCGCCGCTATGTAGTGTGTGAAGGATAAAGTCCCGCACTTCCTCTTCTTTTTTCGTAATGATACATACCCGCTTCTTTTCCGTCTGTCCAAAAATAAAGTAATCCAGGATCAGACCGTTAATATAAGTTCCCAGCACACTTAATACTACCGTTTTCTTATCATAGAACAAGGCTGAAGATAACGCCACGCACATACCCGCTAAAGACATGGCTCTGCCCAGTTCTATATGCAGAAACTTATTTAATATTTTTGCCACAATATCCAATCCGCCGGAGGATGCATTACGATTAAATAAAATGCTCAATCCTAAACTGACCACAAAAACATAAGCAGCCACATCCAGGATTGCTTCTCCTGTCATGGACTGATTATCCGGCCAGATCACTTCGAACACCCGCAAGAATACCGGCAACAAAATAGAGGTATAGATTGTTTTTACACCAAATTCCTTGCCGCACACCAGAAAGCCAATGATCAATAAGACCACATTTAAAATAAAAGTGATCTCTGAAACCGTAAGCGGAATAGCATTGGACAACACTATAGCCAAACCTGAAATACTGCTTACTGCCGCATGGCTGGGTATAAGAAAGAAAAAGACCGCTGCCGAAATGATAGCCATGGCAATGGTTAAAATAAAGAGTTCCCTGATCCATTCACGTTTTTTCACTTTTCCCCATTTCCTCCATATAATACTTTTTTCCGGCTCTTTTAACGAAGGGATTCTCCCAGATCATATGCCTCCTTAAGAGCCGGATGATTCTGTACATCGCCAATATCTTTCACACCTCGGACGAGTACCATTCCCGCATCCTCCAGTTTAAAGTAATTCAAAATCAACTGATATTGAACTTTTATGGCATCAAACAACTCCGGAAGCGTAGCCGCACCCACCAGAAGCAGCCCTAACTTTTTAACATGAAATTCGTTTCTGAGTGGGGTATGTAACCGGTCTATGACCGCTTTTAGCTGCGCGCTGACTCCATAAAAATATACCGGTGATGCTGCCACTATTATATCAGCATCCATTAGTTTTTCATAGATGAGATTCATATCATCTTCCTGAAAACAGCGGTGACCTTCCCTCGTAAAACAGGTATTACAACCAATACAAGGATTGACTTTATAATCCGCCACGGAAACCACTTCCACATCGTTATGTTTCCCGGCTCCCTTGGCAAAAGCATCCGCCACCAACTCAGTATTTCCGTTTTTCCTGGTACTTCCCACCAATACAACAATTTTGCTCATAATCTCAAACCTCGTTGATCATTCTTGTCCTTATGCCTAATTCGTTTCTTCAAGTCCTGCGAAAAAGAGCTCGTAAAAATCATCCTCTCCTGCAAGCTTCGGTGAGTTCTCGCCTCCGCCGTTGGTGCTCCTTTTCATGGCTGCATGGAATTCCTCTCCTGCACAGACAACATCCATTTCATACAGCTCGTATCCCAGTTCCCTGCAAACTCTGCAAAAAGCCGTCAATGGCTCCGCTTCCTCGCGGGTTTCCAGCAGGCGGTGTTTCCACTCTGCATTATGCATAGCTTTTACCTGCAGCTCGTCCAACATTCCCGCTACATCCATTTGTATTCCTCCTTTGTGCCGGTATCTAGATCCTCTGAAGTTTTTCTTCCCAGTCCGCTTCTTTAAATCCCACGAGTACGAAATCATCACCGATCACCATTGGTCTTTTTACCAGCATTCCATCTGAAGCAAGAAGTTCATACTGCTCCTCTTCGCTCATCCCGGGGAGCTTGTCCTTCAGCTTCATATCCTTATAAAGAAGACCGCTGGTATTAAAAAACTTCTTCAGTGGAAGTCCGCTTATCTCATGCCATCTTTTAAGTTCTTCCACCGTAGGATTCTGTTCCTTGATTGGTCTTTCTGTATAATCAATGTTGTTGGCATCCAGCCATTTCTTAGCCTTCTGGCAGGTAGTGCATTTTGCATAACATAAAAATTCCATTTGTTTTTCCTTTCCTTCTTCAAAATTTTCTATTCTGAAACCTAAATATTGATTCTAAAATAAGCAAGATATGTTTTATATCTATCCTGTGCCGTCAGACAGGTATCCCTCAGAAATCCCTTTTCTTGATCCCATTCTTTTAGTCCACGGTAATAAAACAGCTTTAAATTATCCTCAATGATAAATGGTACGATATTATTTTTCAGACACTCTTTAAAAAGGATCAGCCTTCCAACGCGTCCGTTTCCGTCTTGGAACGGATGGATTTTCTCAAACTTCACATGAAAGTCCAAAATATCCTCCAATGTCTTTTCCTCTTTGGAATTATATTGAACCAACAGGGTCTTCATTTCATGAGCAACATTTTCCGGCAAAACCGTTTTCATACCGCCGACTTCATTCGGCAGTTTCTTGTAGTCGCCCACAGCGAACCTGTCTTTTCTGGAATCACTGGTGCCATTTTTCAAAATCATATGAAGTTCCTTGATAAACCGTTCCGATAGCGTAGCCCCGGCATTCTCAATAACCATATCAATGCAGCGAAAATGGTTTGCCGTCTCGATCACATCATCCACATTCAGGATTTCATTTTCCACACCAATCGTATTGGTCTCAAAAATGTATCTGGTTTGGTCATGGGTTAACCGGCTTCCTTCCATATGATTTGAGTTGTAGGTCAATTCAATCTGGGTTTTATGATAAATTCCACCGGCTCTCCTGTTTTTCTTTTCCTCCCGCAAAACCCCCAGTAAAGTATCCGGCTGTTCCTTTCGTTTGTTGGAGCGCTCCGGTTTTTCCGCATTATCCGGGATATTCCATGTCTTTCCGGCAAGAACGGCACCCGGCACCCGGCCCAGAGCACAGTAGTTTCGCACACTTCGTTCTGAAATTTTCCACTTTTTTGCCGTTTCACTTACTGAAAGATATTGCATTCGATCTCCTCCGCCAGTTGTTTGGCGCTTTTTCTGTATATAGTATATCACATTATCGGCAAAAAATAAACGTTTTTCAATTTTCTTTTTTTATTTTTTGCCGGTATTATTCGCTCGAAATAAGGGCAATTTGGTTTTATAATCAGCACATCAATTGTTTATTCTAATTCCGATCCCGAGTCGAAACTTCTTGTTTTTCCACTATTTCCGTGCTACAATCTTTTCAAAGCATATATCTTCGTACTGATTTTATCTTTAAGTTACGATTCTTTTGGCACTTCGTATGGTGCTGTCTTTTATTCAGATATTCAGGAACAGTCTATGCTTTTATCCCAATCATTTTTTACAAAAGCAGGCGGTTCCGGTGTGGTTTCCTCCTGCCATTACAAAAGAAGGAGGACATCATATGGATGATCAAACTCACATTGTAAAACAGTACAAGGATACTGTGTTTCGATTACTTTTCAAGGAAAAAGACAAACTGCTGGAGTTGTATAATGCAGTGAACAACTCCCAACATTCGGATCCGGAAGAGCTTGAGGTGGTGACACTGGAAAATGCCGTTTACATGAGCATGAAAAACGACGTTTCCTGTCTGCTGGATATGAGGATCCAGTTATACGAACAGCAGTCCACCGTCAATCCCAACATGCCACTGCGGGATCTGATGTATGTCTGCGCCCAGTTTGAAAAGCTGATCGTTGATGAAAACCTTTATTCCCGGAAACTTGTTAAACTACCCACTCCCCGGTTCATCGTGTTCTACAACGGAACAGAGAAGCAACCGGAACGGGTGGAGTTATATCTGTCGGATTCTTTCGAGATCCCGGAAAAAGATCCGTCCCTGGAACTGCGGGTAACGCAGTTTAACATCAATCCGGGCTATAACACGGAATTATTGGCGCACTGTCCCACCCTGTTCCAGTACATGCAGTATGTGGACCTGATACGGCAATACCGTAAGACGTACCCTCTGAATGTGTCGGTTCAGATGGCGGTGGAGTACTGTATTGAGCAGGGAATCTTAAGGGACTTTTTGCTGGCAAACAAAGCGGAGGTAATGAGAATGAGTATCTTTGAGTATGATGAAGAATTGCATGAGAAGTTTGTCAGGGAAGAAGGATATGAAGATGGTTTTTCCGCCGGTCATTCGCAGGGAATTTCTCAGGGAATATCGCAGGGAATTTCTCAGGGAATCGAGGCCATGATCTTAGATAATCTGGAAGAAAACGTTCCTGCGGAAAGGATCCTTGAGAAAATCC
>JBJEIY010000004.1:0-17683 GCA_051877515.1 Lachnospiraceae bacterium
GCCAAGTGGTAAGGCAAAGGTCTGCAACACCTCTATCCCCGGTTCAAATCCGGGTGGCACCTTTTTGCTCATGTATTCAGTAGAGTGCATGGGCTTTTTCATTGCAATATAGAGCTCCTAACAGAGTGATTGTTAGAGCCGGATAGCAAGGAGTATGATATTTTATCATGGAAAAAAGACTGACAAAGACACAGGCTTTAGCATTTGGATATGCCGTAATCATTTTATTTGGAACTTTGTTACTGATGTTGCCGATTTCCAGTAAAGATGGTCAGTATACTAATTTTTTAGATGCTTTATTTACCTCTACCAGTGCTACTTGCGTTACCGGGCTGGTAATAGCGGATACGTTCAGCAAATGGACGTTATTTGGACAGCTGGTGATCCTGGCAGAGATTCAGATCGGTGGTCTGGGGTTCATGACCATCGGAGTGGGATTTGCCATTATATTAAATCATCGTATTGGTCTATGGACCAGAGGAACCTTACAAGAGTCTGTTAACATTGATAAACTGGGCGGAATTGTGAACCTGGTCCGGGAAGTGATTAACGGAACACTTTTCATTGAAGGGATTGCAGCCATCATCCTGACCATTTGTTTCTTAAAGGATTTTTCTTTTGGTAAAGCATTGTATTATGGAATCTTCCATTCCATATCTGCATTTTGTAATGCCGGTTTTGATCTGATGGGTTGTATGGAACCTTATGGATCATTTATGGTCTATAACGGAAATTACGTAATCTGTATTGTGTTGATGGTACTCATCATAATCGGCGGAATCGGTTTTTATGTGTGGGATGATCTGTATAAAAACAGACTGCATGTAAAAAGATATCGTTTACAGACAAAGATGGTGTTGATCGTAACCGGAGTTTTAATTTTTGGCGGAGCATTATTGTTCTTTCTGTTGGAAAAAGACAGTAGAGCATATGAAGGTCTGACCACCGGACAGAAAGTTCTGGCAGCATTTTTTAACTCTGTAACAGCAAGAACAGCGGGCTTTAATACGACAGATACCGCCTTATTAAGACCACCCAGTCAGTTGCTTACGATTATCCTGATGTTTATCGGCGGTAGTCCGGGATCCACTGCCGGTGGAATCAAAACAACAACGATCGCTGTGATCATTTTAGCAGTAAGTTCTACTTTGAAAAGAGTAAACCTGAATATTTTCAGACGACGGATCGAAGATGAGATCATTAGAAAGGCTACCGTGGTATTAAGTTTAAATTTATCTCTGATAGTCATTGCAGTTTTTGTTATACTGATCAATCAGAATCTGCCGTCATTGGTAGTAGCATTTGAAGTGGTATCTGCAGTTGGTACTGTGGGCATGTCTGTGGGCATTACCAGAAGTCTGGATGCTTTTTCTAAGCTGGTCATTATTCTGTTGATGTACTTTGGGCGTGTAGGAAGTATGACTTTTGCCTTATCCTTTTTGGCAAGGAAAAAACCCACAAAAATTAAATATCCTGTGGAAAAAATCAATGTAGGTTAGGAGGAGTGGATATGAAATCAATACTGATCATTGGCATGGGACAGTATGGTAATCACTTATGTGAAAGGCTTTATGCGTTGGGAAATGAGATCATGATCGTAGATATCAACGAAGATAAACTCTCGGATTACTTATATATGGCAACCGCTGCCCAGGTGGGAGATTGTACGAAAAGAGAAGTGGTACGAAGCCTGGGTGTCAGCAATTTCGATGTATGTTTTGTTTGTATCGGAAATAACTTCGAGAACAGTTTAGTTATTACCAGCCTGCTGAAGGAAGCCGGTGCAAAGTATATTGTGAGTGAAGCCTGCCGCGGAATGCAGGTAAAATTCCTGCTAAACAATGGTGCGGATGATGTAGCCTATCCCATTCGTGATAATGCGCACCGGGTTGGAACCAAATATGGCACCAATATGATCCTGGATTATGTGGATCTGGCAGACGGTTATTCCATGTATGAAATCCATCCATTAAAAGCCTGGATCGGAAAGAGTATCCGCGATTTGGATATCCGTGCAAAACACGGGATCAGTATCATTGCAACCAAGGATGGTGACCGTTTTAATTTTGCTCCGGACATTGAGAAGCCGTTAATGGGGGATGATAAGCTGATGATCGTGGGAGATAATGAAACCATAAATAGATTTGTTTTAAAATAAAAGTAAACGGGATGAGAACATGCGGGGAATCAAATCGGATCAGGCTGTTTTAATGACAGAAGGGCCTATTGCAAAACATATTATTTCCTTTGCGCTTCCTGTATTCTGGGGAAATCTTTTTCAGCAGCTGTACAATGTTGTAGATTCTTTGATCGTGGGAAATTTTGTTGGTGACGAAGCTTTGGCTGCAGTCAGTTCATCAGGGAATCTGATTTTTCTTATTACAGGGTTTCTTTTTGGTACCTTCACAGGATCCGGAGTGGTGATTTCCCAGTATTTTGGCGCAAGAGATAAAGAAAGTGTTCAAAAGGCAGTACATACTACCATTGCCATAGCATTCATCTGTGCCGGATTATTAACTGTACTGGGCGTGCTTTTTTCGCCCCAGATTCTACGATGGATGAATACACCGGAAAGTGTATTACCCAATTCGGTTTTATACTTCCGGATTATTTTCGGCGGGATCGTTTTTTCTACTTTGTATAATGCCGGATCCGGAATATTTCAAGCAGTGGGAGACTCCAGACATCCACTATATTATTTGATCATAGCGTCTTTGGCGAATATTGTATTAGATGTCATTTTTGTGGCAGGTCTTGGTATGGGGATTGCAGGAGCAGCATTCGCAACTGTCATTTCTCAGGGTATCAGCAGTGTGCTGGTGCTGGCAAGATTAATGGGAAGTGAAGAGACCTACCGTTTAAGTATTATGAAAATACGAATCCATAATACCTTGCTTCTTCAGATCCTGAAAACGGGAATCCCTGCCGGTATTCAGAATTCGGTTATTGGCCTTGCCAATGTCATTGTACAGACGAATATCAATTCTTTTGGCGATACGGCTATGGCAGGCTGTGGATCTTACTCCAAGCTGGAGGGTTTTGCATTTTTGCCGGTAACCAGTTTTGCCATGGCATTGACTACATTCGTGGGTCAGAATATTGGAGCAAAGAAGAGAGAACGAGTTATCAAAGGAGCAGGATTTGGAGCAATTACCTGTGCTTTGTGTGCGGAACTCATCGGTGTGATCATGTATGTAGGAATGCCTCTTTTTGTCAGAGCATTCAGTGAGAATCCGGAAGTTATTGCCTTTGCCACAACACAGGCGAAAGTGGAAGCATTGTTTTATTTTCTTCTGGCGTTTTCCCATGCTGCCGCAGGTATTATGAGGGGGGCCGGCAAGTCAATGGTTCCCATGACGGTTATGCTGATATACTGGTGTGTAATACGTGTAATTTACATATCAGTGATCACGCAGTTCATCCCAAGGATAGAAGTGATTTTTTGGGCATATCCTTTGACCTGGGGGTTATCCAGTATTACTTTTGCCATTTATCTTTTAAGAGGAAAATGGCTTCAGGGAATGAAACTGCAGTGATGTGCGAAGAATAAGAATAAAAAGTGAGAAGAATAAATGGATATTAAGATTGTAGCCTGTGATATGGATTATACATTGTTGACGAACGATGGCAAACTTCCACCGAAGTTTGATTCCTATATTGAGAGATTGTACAACGCGGGAGTCGAATTCGCTGTTGCCAGCGGAAGACCGGGATATACCTTGCAACAGTTATTTCCGAAATACCGGGAACGGTTTTATTTTATCAGTGATAACGGAGCCTGTATCCGGCATGGAGAAAAGATCATTTACACCAGTTTGATGAAAGAAGAAGATATTCGGGAAATGACTAAGATGGTGCTTCAAACGCAAACCGGCGTCCCTATTATCTGTGGATTGGATGGGGGATATTATCCAATAAAAGCAAGTGAGCATGATTCTTTTTTTAAGAGATTTTTCTCCATTAGAAAACCGGTAGAAGACATCCTGCATGTGCAAACGCAAGCAAATAAGTTCACCGTTTTTTGCCCGGAAGGGAATGCAAAAGAGATCATGGAAAAATATTATCTTCCGAAATACTCTAAGGATTACAGTGTAACTTTAGGGGGCGATGTGTGGGTCGATATTATGAATCCGGATATCAACAAAGGAAGTGCCATGCAACAGTTAGAGCAGTATTGTGGGATAAAAAAAGAACATATCATGGCATTCGGAGACCATTTAAATGATCTGGAAATGCTGCGATATGTTCCGAACAGCTATGCTATGGAAAATGCGATTCCCGAGGTAAAAGCAGTAGCAGCTCATATCGCACCTTCAAACGAAGACTATGGCGTATTGAAGGTGCTGGATGAAACTATTTTGTCATCTTCTCCTGCTTAACTTTATGGTCGATCACGTGGCGGGAAGCCAGTTCTGCATTGATGTCGTCAAGGCTGATACCCATTTGGATCATAAGAACCATGACATGATAAACCAGATCTGCGATCTCATAGACTGTTTCTTTTTTATCATCGGATTTGGCTGCAATAATAACTTCTGTGGACTCTTCGCCTACCTTTTTCAGGATTTTATCCAGTCCTTTTTCAAACAGGTAGGTGGTATATGAGCCTTCTTTTTTGTCAACGCGACGTCCATTAATAAGCTCCATAAGTCCTTCCAAAGAGAAGCCGGCATTTTCCGGATTCAGGTAGACCAGATCCTGGAAGCAGGAATCAGTTCCCAAGTGGCAGGCCGGACCATCTTTCATTACGGTGACTACAAGCGCATCACGATCACAGTCTGCAGTAATACTGTAGATGTGCTGATAGTTTCCGGAAGTTTCGCCTTTAAGCCATAATTCCTGGCGGGAACGGCTGTAGAAACAGGTTAAGCCCTTTTCCATAGAAATTTTCAGGCTTTCTTCATTCATGTAAGCAAGAGTCAGTACTTTTTTGGTTTCATAATCCACAACGACTGCAGGGATCAATCCCTTTTCGTCAAATTTCAATTCATCGATGGTTACCATTTTTCGTCTCCTTATCTAACGTTAATCTTATTTCTTTTCAATTCTTCTTTTAAATCCGGTATTTGAACTTCACCAAAGTGGAAAATAGAAGCTGCCAGACCTGCATCCACATTCGGAAGCTTTTGAAACAACTCCACAAAATCTTCCATGCAGCCGGCTCCACCGGATGCGATCACCGGAACAGAGGAAATATCGCAGACGGCCTGCAGCATTTCAAGGTCAAAGCCGTTTTTTACACCATCGGTATCAATGCTATTAAGAACGATTTCCCCTGCACCCAGGGAAATTCCTTTTTGAATCCATTCTAATGCGTCCATACCGGTATTCTCACGACCGCCTTTGGCAAAAACACAGTAATGTCCATCTACCCGTTTGGCATCTACCGAAAGAACGACACACTGATCACCATATTTTTTTGCTGCATCCAGGATCAGGGAAGGATTCCGGATAGCGCCGGAATTGACACTGACCTTATCCGCACCGCATTTGAGTACCCGGTCAAAATCCTCCAGAGAATTGATGCCACCACCCACTGTGAGGGGAATAAAAATCGTACGGGCTACTTCTGTTAGAATATCTGTAAAAAGCCTGCGACCTTCCGCCGAAGCGGTAATGTCATAAAAAACCAGTTCATCTGCACCGTGATCGGAATAATACTTTGCCAGTTCCACCGGAGAAGACACATCAGAAAGTCCCTGAAAATTTACACCCTTTACAACCCGTCCGTTTTTGACATCCAGGCAGGGGATAATACGTTTCGTAATCATTGGTTTGCTCCTTTCGACGAAGAGGATCCGGGTGAGGTTTCGTGTACCAGCCGGACAGCATCTGCAAGGTCAATGGCACCGGTATAAAGCGCCTTTCCCAGGATTGCTCCGTAAAGGTCCATTTCAGCCAATGCTTTCACATCCTCCAAAGTGGATACTCCGCCGGATGCTACGATATCCAGAGAGAATTTATGGGACAGATCCCGATAAAGCTGACGGTTCGTGCCCTTCATGGCGCCATCTCTGGAGATATCGGTACAGATTATGGTTTTTACTCCGATATCTTCCATGGATTTACAGAATTGTTCACAGGTAACAGAGGTAACCTCCGTCCAACCTTTGATGGCTACGAGTCCATCGCGGATATCCACACCTACGGCGATGGTATCCTGACCGAAAAGCCGGATGGCCTCCTCAACAAAGCCGGGTTCGGTAATGGCGGCAGTGCCCAGGATCACACGGTCGACACCAATATTCAGATAGGTATCGATGGTTTTTGGTGACCGGATTCCTCCGCCAAGCTCCGTATACAGTCTGGTTTCTCCCACGATCCGTTTGATGGTTTCCAGATTGGGAGTCATACCTGTTTTGGCACCTTCCAGATCCACCAGATGGAGACAATCTGCTCCTTTGGATGCAAATTCTGAGGCAAACTGAGGCGGATCATCGCTATATATGGTCATCTGATCATAATCGCCCTTGAAAAGACGCACGGCGCATCCATTATATATATCAATTGCAGGAAATAACTTCATCTATGTTTCTCCTTCTTCTTTTATCATAGCTCACAAAAAGCCTTTAAAATGGAAAGACCGGTCTGTCCGCTTTTTTCTGGATGAAACTGACAACCATAAATATTATCTTTTTGTACGGCAGCAGTCAGTAGGATTCCGTATTCGGTATCAGCAATGACCGATTCTTTACAATCCGTTGCAAAAAAGGAATGAACGAAGTAGACGCAATCCCCATTTTCTATATATTTAAAAACAGGACTTTTCCGGTCGACACATTGTCCTCCTTTATCTTCAGGAAAAATCAGGTGATTCCATCCGATATGCGGTATTTTATAGTTTGACGGAACCATCCCTTTCATGGAGATAACCCGTCCGGGAATAAGACCAAGCCCTTTATGGGTTCCATATTCTTCTCCCACGTCGAACAGCAGTTGCATACCAAGGCAGATTCCCATCAGAGGCTTACCTTTTTCGGCTTCTGCAATGATTACCTGATCCAGTCCGTTCCTTCGTAATTTATCTGCTGCATCACCAAAAGCACCTACACCGGGTAGGATGATTTTATCGGCACTGCGTAATACCTCAGGATCCCCGGAAACGGTAAACTGTGCACCAACGGCTTTTAACGAACTCTGCAGGGAAAAAAGATTTCCCACGCCATAATCTACAATAGCGATCATGTTACAGAACTCCTTTCGTGGAAGGAATCTGTCCATTCAGGGACGGATCAAGGCAGACAGCCTGTTTCATAGTCCGTCCAAAAGCTTTAAAGCCACCTTCTATAATATGGTGGGAATTGCTTCCCTCCAGTTGTTTCAAATGTAATGTAATCCCAGCCTTTCTGGTAAATGCCAGGAAAAATTCTTCGGTGAGTTCTGTATCAAAAGTCCCCACCTTCGGTGTTGGGATATTCAAATCATAATTTAGGTAACTCCTTCCGGAAATATCAACGGCGCAAAGAATGAGCGCTTCATCCATGGGAAGGAGAATATGACCGTAACGGTTGATTCCGGCCATATCGTCCAGTGCTTCTGAAAAAGCCATACCCAGACAGATGCCGATATCCTCCACACTGTGATGATCGTCAACATAGGTATCGCCCAGACAGGTAACATCCAGATCGAAACTTCCATGGCGTGCAAAGAGGGTCAGCATATGATCCAGAAAACCGATTCCGGTATCAATATGACTGATTCCCGTTCCGTCTAAGTTTAACTTTAGGGTAATCTGTGTTTCATTTGTTTTTCTTACGATTTCACTGGTTCTCATGATAGTATCCCTCCTAATTTGTAGTGTTTTCTGTCAGGATTTCTTTTAGAGTATGGATCAATGTTTCCATTTCTGATTGGGTTCCAATCGTAATACGATTAAAGTCTTTGATCCTTGGTGCGGTAAAATGACGGACCAGGATACCTTTTGCTTTTAATTTCTGATATATTTCCATACCGCTTAAGGTATCACAGCGTGCAAAAAGGAAATTAGCCATGGAAGGAAGGACGGAAAAACCAAGCTCTTCTAATGCAGTTTTTGTCCATGCTCTGGTTTCCATGATCCGTTTGCAGTTTTGGGTAAAATAGTCATCTGAAGAGATTGCTGCAATACCTGCTGCAGTAGTCAGACGATTAATGTTATATGGATTAGTAGCATATTTAATGGTCTCCAGATCTTCAATCAGAGAACTTTGTGCAAAGGCAAAGCCCAGTCGGGCACCGGCCATAGAACGGGATTTACTGAAGGTCTGGACAATCAGCAGATTATCATATTTTTCTATAAGCGGAAGAACAGACTGTGCGCCAAAATCCACATAAGCTTCATCAATCAGGACCACTTTATCCGGATTGGACTGCAGGATGGCTTCAATTGCATCCTGTGTCAGGGTCATACCGGTAGGAGCATTGGGGTTGGCGATACAGATAAGGCCGCCGCAAGCTTCCAGGTTACAGTAATCTTCCGGATTCATGGAAAAGTTTTCCTTTAATGGAATTTCCACAGCCTTTATACCATGTAAGGCAGCAAATACGGAATAAAAACCATAGGTAATATCAGCATACCATACTTTTCGGGTTTCTGAATCAGAATATTCAGGATTTGGTTTTTTTCCTCCTCCCGCAAAGGCCAGAAAGGCAAAATTAAGGATATCATCGGAACCGTTTGACAAAAACAGGTTCTCAGATTTCACTCCGTAACGGTCAGCCAGAGCCTGTTTCAATTTCCTGCTTTCCGGATCAGAATACAGGCGCAGATTGGTAGCCTCATTGGCATTTACAGCTTCTAAAACCAAAGGGGATGGCGGATAAGGAGATTCGTTGGTGTTTAATTTGATATATTTCATATCCTGGGGCTGCTCCCCGGGAGTATAGCGGTCAAGATCGATAAGATCCGGATTCATAAATCTGCTCATGGTTTGGATTCTCCTTTGCATCTTACAGTGACACTGCGGGCATGGGCCGTTAATCCTTCTGCCTGGGCAAAAATGGCTATGTCATCGGCAACTTCCTGCAGAGCTTCGTGCGTATAATAGCTGTATTGGTATTTTTTTACGAAATCATCAACGGAAAGCGGACTGGAGAACCGGGCGGTCCCGCTGGTTGGCAGGGTGTGGTTTGGTCCGGCGAAATAGTCACCCAATGCTTCCGGACAGTTTTTACCCAGAAAAACACTTCCTGCATGACGGATCTGATCCAGATAATCAAAGGGATTATCCACACACAATTCCAGATGTTCCGGTGCGATCTCGTTGGCAATTTGGATACCTTCTGTCAGATCTTTTGTAATAATGATCTTACCATAGTTATCAATGGAAGCGCGAGCAATTTCTTTTCTTGGAAGAAGAGGAATCTGACATTCCAGTTGTTCGCTAACCGCTTTGGCAAGATCTTTGGAATCTGTCACCAGTACAGCACTGGCCATTTTATCATGTTCCGCCTGACTTAACAGATCCGCAGCCACATATTCGGGGTTACAGGTCTTGTCAGCAAGGATCAGGATCTCACTGGGTCCGGCGATCATATCGATGGCAACCTTGCCAAAAACCTGTTTCTTGGCTTCGGCAACAAAAGCATTGCCGGGACCGGTAATTTTATCTACGCGCGGAATACTTTCTGTTCCAAAAGCCAGTGCACCGATAGCCTGAGCACCGCCCACTTTGAAAATCCTGGTAACACCGGCGATTCTTGCTGCAGCCAGAATGACGGGATTCACCTTACCGCATTTGGAAGGGGTTACCATGATAATATCCTGTACACCGGCGATTTTTGCCGGAATAGCATTCATTAAAACAGAGGAGGGATAGGTGGCTGTTCCGCCGGGAACATAGAGTCCTACCCGGTCAAGGGGAACGATCTTTTGTCCCATGACGACTCCCGGTCGGTCATTTGTATTTATCACAAAACTGTTTCTTACCTGTTTTTCATGAAAAGCGCGGATATTGGCAGCAGCCCGTTGCATAACACCGGTCAATTCCGGCCCTACTGCATCAAACGCGGCTGCAAATTCATCTTCACTGACTTCTAAAGTGAATCCGTTTGCCGGGTTTGCGCCATCAAATTTTTCGCAGTATTTATAGAGGGCAGTATCACCATTGGATTTCACATCTTCCAAAATATCAGTTACTATTTTTTCAACATTGGTCTGTTCAACGGTCCGGGCAAATATCTCACTGTTTGGGACCTGACCATATTCTAGGATCTTAATCATGACTGATATTCCTCCGTATTTTTTCTTCGATGGATTTTATTTCTTCATTTTTAAACCGGTAGCTCACCTTGTTGGCGATCAGGCGGGCACTGATGGGAACGATTTCTTCCAAAACTTCCAGATTGTTTTCCCGCAGTGTGGTACCGGTTTCCACAATGTCAACGATGACATCCGACAGTCCTAAAATAGGTGCAAGCTCAATAGATCCCTGCAGTTTGATAATGTCAATTTCCCGGCACATACCGGTATAGTATTCCTGGGCGATATGAGAAAACTTAGTAGCAACCCGGAGCATACGATCGGTATTGTCCCTGAAATTTTTGGGTCCGGCCACAGCCATACGGCATTTGCCCATATGTAGATCCAGAAGTTCATAAACATCAGGACTGTATTCTAAGAGGATGTCTTTGCCGGCCACGCCGATATCGGCAGCGCCTCGTTCCACATAGATGGCTACATCAGAGGGCTTCACCCAGAAATAGCGGATGGCGGCTTCCTCGTTTTCAAAAATAAGTTTGCGGCTGTTTTCCCTGATTTCTTTACAGGGATAGCCGGATGCTTCAAAGATATCATATACCTTTTCACCCAGACGGCCTTTCGGAAGAGCTACGTTAATTATTTTTTTTCCGGTTGTGTTCTTATCAGTCACGCTTCTACCTCCTTTAACAAGCCATGTTCGAATTTCATGAGACGTCGGAACCGAAGGTTTGCGGGTACATTACGTTGGCTTTGAACAGTATAACCCTGTGCGGTCAGACTGTGTACCGCATTCAGCACATCCTCCGGTGAATCCGATCTGTCATAAAGTAACAGAATGTCTACATCATATTCTTTGGTGGAAGTTTCGTAATCTTCAAGCAGATCCAGATAAATGGCAAAGCCAATGGCATCTGCAGTTTTTCCCATTTTTTTCATCAGATCGCTGTATTGTCCGCCGTTAAGAACACTGGTGGGAATCCCCTCAATGTAACCCTGGAACAGAATTCCGTTATAATAGTTCATATTGCTGACAATGGAAAAATCCAGATACACATTATGATAGCCCTGGTTTTTCAGGATACGGGAGATAATGGAAAGCTCCCGGATGGCCTGATCTACGGTTTCATTCAGGCGAAAGTCCTGTAGGGTTTCCAAAACCTGATCCACCGTACCGTAAGCAGTTGTCAGGGTAAGGGCCATGTCACACAGCTTTTTACTTAAAGGAAGGCTGCTAAGCAGGGACATCATGCCATGGGCATTTTTTTCCTGTAAGAAAGCCAGAAATTCTTTTTTATCCTTACCGGTCAGGTGCGCTTCTTCGATAAATCCCTGGAGAATGCCCATGTGGGATATATCCAGAATATAGTGACTGCTGACACTTTCTAAGCTTTTCACAGCAAGAAGAAGGACCTCGCTGATATGAAAAAGATCTAAATCTCCCATACATTCGAGGCCCATTTGTGTAATTTCTTTATAGGATTTTGTGCTTTTGGAGGTGCGGTAAACATGTTCATCATAATACACCTTCTGCACAGTGTCTGTGGAATTCTTGTAATTCTTTGCGATGGATAAGGTCACATCCGGCTTGAGTGCCAGAAGTTTTCCATTGGTATCGGTAAAGGTAATTACATTTCCATCCGACAGGAAATCCTTATTGGAGACGTACAAATCGTATTCCTCGAATTTGTTCATTTTATAATGGACAAAACCATGGTGCTCATACAAATGTCGTAAGTCTAAAATATATTTGTCTTCTTTTTTCAAATTTAATTCCATATTATACATTCTCAGACTCTCCGATTTTCTTTCAAAATAGTATACATAAAATCAATATGCTACTACGATACCACGTTACCACGATAAAGTAAAGGGTTTCTTTTGATTTTTCCGGTATATAATTGGAAAGTTGTCCCTCTGCCCTGTTTCAGGCAGAGGGAAATTCCCTATGTGAAAGGCTTTTTATACTTCAATCCGGCAGAAGCTCTTTTTTCCTTTCTTTACAATAAACTCGGACTTAAAAGCTTCAGGCTGATAGGAAGTTTTGATATCAGTAACTTTTTCATCGTTAACGGATACGCCACCCTGTTCCACAGAACGTCTTGCTTCCGAACGGGAGCTGCATAATCCGCCCGCAACCAGAACCTGAAGGATGTCAATGATACCATCCCGGAAATCTTCCTGGGAAAGTGTTACACTTGGCATATTCTCTTTGTTGGTTCCGCCTGCAAACAGGGCATGGGAAGCATCCCTTGCCTTTACGGCTTCTTCTTCTCCATGAACCAGTTTGGTCAGTTCGTAAGCCAGGATTTCTTTAGCCTTATTTAACTGTGCGCCTTCCCAGCTTTCCATCGCATCAATTTCTTCTAATGGAAGGAAGGTCAGCATGCGGATACATTTTAATACGTCATCGTCCGCCACATTTCTCCAGTACTGGAAAAATTCAAAAGGTGAAGTTTTGTTTGGATCCAGCCAGACAGCACCGGACTGGGTTTTTCCCATCTTCTTACCTTCCGAGTTCAATAGAAGGTTGATGGTCATAGCATGAGCATCTTTTCCCAATTTACGGCGTATAAGTTCCGTACCGCCAAGCATATTGCTCCACTGATCATCGCCTCCGAACTGCATGTTACAACCATACTTCTGGAATAACTCATAGAAGTCATAGCTTTGCATGATCATATAGTTAAACTCTAAAAAGCTTAAACCTCTTTCCATACGTTGCTTGTAACACTCCGCACTTAACATACGGTTAACGGAAAAATGAGGGCCGATATCCCGCAGAACGTTAACATAGTTCAGATCTAACAGCCAGTCAGCGTTGTTGGCAAGGATTGCTTTTCCATCGGAAAAATCAATAAAGCGTTCCATCTGCTTTTTGAAGCATTCAATATTATGATTGATTTCTTCTACGGTCATCATCTTACGCATATCGGTCCGACCGGAGGGATCACCGATCATAGCGGTTCCGCCGCCGATCAAAGCAATCGGTTTATTACCTGCCATCTGCAGACGTTTCATCAAACAAAGCGCCATAAAGTGTCCTACATGAAGGCTGTCTGCAGTTGGATCAAAACCAATGTAAAAAACGGCTTTTCCGTTGTTGACCATATTTTTTATTTCTTCTTCATTGGTAACCTGGGCAATTAAGCCACGGGCAACCAGTTCCTCGTAAATCTGCATTGTCGTTCTCCTTTTCTTAAAATAAAAAAGTCCTTTCTACCCGGATCGGATAAAAAGGACGGATATACCGTGTTACCACCTAATTTCTGTAGCTTCCCACTGTTCTTACTTCTTCCTATCCATGCCTTTGTCATTATGAAGCCTATTATATGGGCAAAAAGGGAAAATGTCAACGTGGTATTTAGTAAAACACATGGTTTCCGATCACATAGCCATCAATGGTTCCGGTGTTCACCCGAAAAAACAGATAAGGAACGGTGATGTTGCCGCCCAGTACTTCTTTGGCAGCCTGGGTACAGGTGGCATTGGAGCCCGCTGCCAGTCTTGCGGCAAATCGACCGCTGGCCACAGGGGAAAACTGTCCGCTTTGGTAGATTACACCCAGGACGGTATTGGGAAAATGACTGCTGCGCACCCGGTTCATGACCACACTGCCTACCGCTAATTTACCGGCATAGGGTTCTCCTTCAGCCTCGCATTGGATGATGGCAGCCATCAGTTCCAGCTCCCCGGCAGAAAAATCTGTTTCGGAAGAAGAGTCCTGCTGATTGGAATCATTCGAGTTTGCTTTCTCTTCCTGTTCCTTTTTCAGTTCTTCTTCCAGGCGTTTGATTTCCTCTAACCGTTTGGCATCTTCTCTGGCTTTTTGTTCTTCTAATTCTTTTTCATAAGCAATCTGCTCTTTTAAATTTGCTTCTGCTTCTTTAACAGCTTCTGCGGCATCCTCTTTTTTCTCTTTCGTATTGGCGATGGATTGTTGTGCAAGAGCAACCTGCTCTTTCTGCCGGCTTTCCAATTCCTGAAGTTCTTTTTGATGAGCCAGGATAAGTTCCTTTTTTTCCTTGATCTTGCAAAGCATATCTTCATATGTATCCAGCTGATTCCGGTCGTACTTTGTCATATTCAGAAAAAAATCCATCTGATTCAGGGCATCCGCCATGGATTCGGAAGATAACAGAACCTCCAAAAAGGAGATGGATTGATTTTCGTACATATACCGAATCCGGAGTTTCATGGATTCATAATAAGACTCGCTTTGGGCGGTCAGTTCTTCCAGTTGCGTTTCGCAGGTCTGAAGCTTTTGGTTTTCTTCCCGGATTCTGTCTTCTATGTCGGTGAGTTTTTCCTGGGCATCGGTGAGATCGCCGTCCAGATCTTTTAGGATACCGTTTAAGCGTTTTTCTTCTGACCGGGCCTCATTTAATTCTTCTTCCAGTTTTTTGGTTTCTTCGGATTTTTGGGCATACGCAGGAAGCATCCCCAAAAACAGGGATGCCATTAGAATAAAAATCGCTGCCTTTTTCCAGTATGTACTGCTCATATCTGCTCCTGTCCGGTGTCCTTGATCTGCTTCTTGGTCCATGGACGCAACCGTTAATAACGTAACTGAATACCCTGTTCTTCAATCCACTCTTCCAGGTCGGTAGTGGATTTTTCTTCTACTTCAAAAGGGGTTTGCAGTTCTTTGGTCACAAGAGATTCCTCCTCTTCCGGTCGGGCATTTGAGGTATCTTTGGGTTGTCCGTTTTTTAAAGAATCTTTTTCTGTCTTATTGTTCATGGGAAAGTCCTCTTTTCTATCAGATTACTTCTATTATAATCATTTTTTACATCTACCTCAAGAGGAAGAAAATCAAAAACAGTACTGTTTTGTAAAAGGAAGGTTCGTTGACAACCTTTTTCGGGCGGTGTATAATTACGCATAATTATGGGACTTTTTTGAGTTTTGACAGGAGAAAGGGAATGTTATGAGGAGATTTACAGATCAAAGAAGAAGAGGAACGGCAATTCTTATTTGCATTTCTTTGTGTATGGCGTGTATGGGAAGTCTTCCCGCGGCAACACTGTCTGTTCAGGCTGCCGGCATGGCATATCTTCCAAACGGGGAATTGGCCGGACAGGATGTGATACAGGAAGAGCCGGTTGTTCAGCCGGAAAATCTCTACTTCCCATTAGTAGATGAATACGGACAATACGAATTAGATACTTATGAGGAGAAGGATCTGTTTGTAACAATTACTGGAAAGCTGAATTATTATATGGGCGGATATTCCCTGGGACAGACCTATCAGAACAAAACCAATACGAATCCGAAGTATTTTCAGATGGAGGATGGTACGGATTGTTTTTTACAACTGATGAGTCTGATGGCAGGGCAGGAGTATGCCCCTGTTACTGATGAGATAAAGAGTTGCCTGATGAATATGGCAGGGATCCTTACCGGTCAGCAAGAGAATTGGCCCATGTTATGCTATTGTTCAGAGTATCGGGTTTCAAAAGAATGTGTTGAGGTTGCTTCTGTCAGTGGATCGGCGATCATTGATGTGTCGACCACGCCGCTTTACATTGATTTGTCCCGCCCGTTATCGCGTGCATGTCATGGATACAGCCTAAAGGACTATCACTACAGCCTGAAGGATACACATCCGGAGTTTTTCGGAACACAGGAAGAGGATTATTACGCAAACCTTGTAGATCTTGCAGGAGAAAACGGCCTGTGTCCCGTTACGGAAGAGATCAAAAAGAATCTTGAGAATCTGTCAAAAACATTTTTGCAGGATGAGAGTGGTGAAACCTGGTGGCAGTTCTGTTTTTACTACCGGGATAAGCTGACGGAAAGAGAAGAATTTCACTCCGAAACCATTTTTCTGTATGGAAATATGGCTCTGGCAGACGAAGATGCGCTGGTTCTTGTTTTGACCGGCAACGGATTTGGAATAGATTCTACGGTAAAATACATTGCAGAGGCAAGTTCCCTGTATCATGCGCTGATCGACAATACGGTATATGGTGAATGTGCGAATGCCATAAAAATATATTTTCTGGATTCCAATGGTGTAGAGAGTAAGAAGAAGCTGAAGCGCTTTTTAAAAGAAAATCCGGCTGTAGATTACAGTATTGTAATAGAGAATTCCATGGATAACAGGGAAAGCCGGGAGGACAGGATTTTATCCTGTACCATGAATTCCGAAAGCAAGAATCTGCTGATACAGGATCTGTCCCGGTGTATAGCAGGATGGAACGGAAGCGGATTTGCGGATTCTGCTCTGGAAACTACACAGAACTGGCACCATACAGGGGATCAGTGTAAAATGCAGCAGGCGGGAGCAGATGATTTCTGTGAGTTTTGTAAAGAAGAGATTCGACGCGGAATCAGCAACTTGTCGGATGCACCTCTGCTATATTATCAGCCAAAAGGAAAGATCTTCCTGGAAGGGTGTGAATCGGAAGATCTGTTGAAATATATTTATGTACGAAAGAACGGGGAAAAAATACAGGCATCCCAAATGCCGGACCAGTTCTATATTACTTACTATGATAAAGACGGAAGTGTCTGTGATGCCATCAGGACAGCAGAATCCGGAAAATATAAAATACGTGTGGTATTTCTGGGGAACGGGATGTGTGATCCTATTATGACAAATACCACGTATCATGTTGATGTAATCGTCCGCTACGATTCCCAGGGCGGAAGTCCGGTGGAGGATACTTATGAAACGGTTGGAGAGAAATATGGCTCCTCTTTGCCGGTTACCGAAAGGGATGGATATACCTTTAAGGGATGGTATACAGAGATCGACGGCGGTCAGAAGGTAGAGGAAGATTCTATTGTAACAGCAGGTACAACACTTTACGCCCGGTGGTTAAAGAATTGTGATGTTACCTTTAACGGAAACGGAAAGGGAGTTTCTTTATCAGAAACCAGTATGACGGTGGTCAGCGGAGAAAAGGTTGGTACCCTTCCTACAGCAGCCCGAAAAGGATATGTTTTTAAAGGCTGGTATACTGCGGCAACCGGAGGAAAAAAGATTACTTCCAGTACGGCCATCACCAAAAAAACTACCTTTTTTGCCCGGTGGGCTAAGGTAACGGTAGATAAGGTCTCAAATGTGAAACTGACTGCAGCAAAAAAAGCCCTAAAAACTTCTTATCAGAGGATCAGTGGGGCAGCAGGTTACGAGATCCGTTATTCTACCACCAAGTCTATGACGAAGTACAAAACCAAGACTGTGAAGGGAACCGTGCTTACGCTGAACAATCTTACTTCCCGCAAGATTTATTATGTAAAGGTACGGGCATATAAGACAGATTCCCTTGGAAAGAAAGTTTATGGTGCATGGTCTGTTAAGAAGACCTGCAAGACAAAATAATTCAGGTCGAAATTAATGATTGACAAATCCTTCCAAACTGGGTATGATGTTGTGAGTATCTTGAAACAATAGATGAGGGAGTAGTTCGCGCAGCAGGCTGCGTGATTTGTCAACAATCCTGGTCTGATGTAGACCTGGCAAATCGTAAAGAATGAGACTCATGTATGTTCTTA
>JBJEIY010000005.1:0-171828 GCA_051877515.1 Lachnospiraceae bacterium
AACTTAGCCGATTTAAAACTTAACTATTGACTTTCTTTAATAGTTAGTCTTATTTTTCTTATTTTGCCTTAATATAAGTTCTTAAAAAATAACACAAGGTTTTCTTTTATACTAATCTCTGTTTTATATTGTTGTCTCCTCTCATCCTGAGAGCCGTCCCGACACTCATCTTATTGACTCACTTCGCTATTCAATAAGCCTCGTGTCATGCCTTCAAATAGTCGCAAGCAACAAAAAATGCCGAGATGTAAGTAAACTTACACTCGACATTTTTATTGCTCACGACTGCTCTCAGTCCATTTCCTACTCAAACTCTATCGTTGCTGGTGGCTTGCTGGTGCAGTCATACAGCACTCGATTTACTCCCTTAACCTCATTGACAATCCTATTTGCTACCTTGGACAGCACCTCCCATGGAAGGGGTGCGCAGTCTGCGGTCATGAAATCGGCGGTGTTTACCGCGCGCAGCGCGATGGCGTAGTCATAAGTTCTGAAGTCGCCCATAACTCCTACGGAACGCATATTGGTCAGGGCTGCGAAGTACTGACCGAGATCCTTGTCGATGCCGGCTTTGGCGATCTCCTCGCGGTAGATGGCATCGGCATCCTGAACGATGCGTACTTTTTCTGCGGTGACTTCGCCGATGATTCGGATTCCAAGGCCCGGGCCCGGGAACGGCTGACGATATACCAGATTTTCCGGGATACCCAGCTCTAAGCCTGCCTTACGTACTTCGTCCTTAAACAGCATACGCAGCGGCTCGATGATCTCTTTGAAATCTACGCAATCCGGCAGTCCGCCCACGTTGTGGTGGGATTTGATCACTGCAGATTTGCCGAGGCCGGATTCGATGACATCCGGATAAATGGTTCCCTGTACCAGAAAATCCACGGCTCCGATCTTTTTCGCTTCTTCTTCAAATACACGGATGAATTCTTCTCCGATGATCTTTCGTTTTCTCTCCGGCTCTTCCACTCCGGCTAATTTTTCATAAAAACGCTCCTGGGCATTCACACGGATGAAGTTCAGGTCGTACGGGCCTTCCGGTCCGAATACAGCTTCCACTTCGTCTCCTTCGTTTTTACGCAACAGACCGTGATCCACGAACACACAGGTCAGCTGTTTTCCTACAGCCTTGGATAAAAGTACGGCTGCCACAGAGGAATCTACTCCGCCGGACAGGGCGCACAGCACCTTGCCGCCGCCTACTTTTTCCCTGACTTCCTTGATGGTACGCTCCACAAAAGAGTCCATTTTCCAGTCTCCTGCACAACCGCAGATATCCCGCACGAAGTTGTATAACATGGTCTGACCCTGTACGGAGTGCATAACCTCCGGATGATACTGTACGGCGTAAATGCTCCGTTTTGCATCTTCCATAGCCGCCACCGGGCAAACCGTAGACTGGGCCGTAACGGTAAATCCTTCCGGAGCCGTCTCAATGTAATCAGTGTGGCTCATCCATACGATGGTCGCCGGGGAAACATTTTTAAACAATCTGGAACTGGTTTTCACCGTGATCTCGGTTTTACCATATTCGCTTACCGGCGCCGTTTTTACAGTGCCACCCAGAAGATGGGCAATGAGCTGGGAGCCGTAGCAGATTCCCAGAACCGGAATCCCCAGTTCGAAGATTTCCTTGCTGATGCTGGGAGAATCCTCTCCGTACACGCTGTTGGGTCCCCCTGTAAAAATGATGCCCTTGGGGTTCATTTCCTTGATTTTCTCAAGTCCGATGGTGTAAGGATGAACCTCGCAATATACGTCACATTCACGCACACGACGCGCGATCAGCTGGTTGTACTGACCGCCAAAATCCAGTACGATTACTTTTTCCATTGAGTGCCTCCTTTAAATCTATTTACACTGAAATTATCTGTCATTCGTCCTTTCATTATAATGTAGAAAAGCGCAGAAAACAAGTCCGGTTTGCACCTTTTACCGAAACGTGCTATCATAGGCTGATACCGGATGTGGCTGAAAATCCTTTTCCTGCTGCCCGGTCAAACTACAAGGAAGGTGAATCAAATGATCAATCCATCTATGATCTTTAAATTAAAAAATCTACAACAGCGTTTCGTATCGGATCATCCGAAGTTTCCGGCCTTTTTACAGGCTGTTGCTTCCAAAGGTCTGACGGAAGGCACGGTCCTGGCATTGACGGTTACCGATCCGGAAGGCCATACCCTGGAGACCAATATCAAGCTGACTCAGAATGATATCGAGGCTTATCACGAGATCATGAGCATGAGCCAGAAATAGCAGAACATGAAAAAGAAGCAGCATATTCCCGTCAGATCGTTTCTGACGAACATGCTGCCTCTTTTTTCTCTTATTATCCTTCTTCATGCTGATGAGCATATTTTTCTTTCGTGGCTAGTCCGCCGCGTATATGCCTCTCCGATTTATTCACATCAAGCACTTTTCTGGCCTGAGCCGCCAGGCCGGGGTTAAACTGCTCCAGTCTTTCGGTTACATCCTTATGTACCGTAGATTTACTAATCCCGAACTGTTTGGCCGTCTGCCTCACAGTCGCCTTATGATCGATAATGTAATTTGCAATCTGGGTTGCCCGTTCCTCGATATATTCCCTCACTGCTATACTCCAGCACGTCGCATTTGTACAGTGTATGAGAAAAAACCGTCACATATTCTTTTCTTTTCCTATCACATTTATGCTCTGTTCGACATATAGTATCTGGTAATCTGATTTTTTAGGAGTTTTCGTGAAGCATACTCATATCACCGTATTTGGTGATGATCCCAGACTGGAATATGTAAACCGCGAGCTTTGCGCCCTTGGATACAGCTCAGAGTATTTTCCCGGAGCAGGGCCTGATCAGGCGGGCAAACCGGTGGCTTCGGACTGCCTGGTTTTCCCTTTATTTCCACCTGTCAAGCTGCTTACAAGAGCCTTGGATTACGGCAACAGCAATGCCCTATTTTGTGCCGGACTTCCCAGTAAAGAGTTTATCCTGATGGCCAATGAGCATGGCTTTTCTGTATATGACTATATGTCCGATCCCCATGTTACCATGCAAAACGGGATCGCCACTGCAGAAGGTGCATTGGCAGAAGCCATTCGCTTGAGCCCTCTGACTCTTCAGGATGCAGCCGGACTGATCATCGGTTTTGGACGCTGCGGTGAGCTTTTATCGCTAAAATGCAGGAGTCTTGGCTGCCGTATCACTGTCTATGACTGGAACCCCCAGGTTCTAAGCCACGCTCTGGCCCATGGTTTTTCCGTGGTAGAAGAGCTCACAGATCTTGGCCCTTACTCTGTCATTTTCAATACAGCTCCCTATCTTAACCTGACTGCAGAGATTTTGAAAACCGCTTCAGAGGATGTGGTCATCATCGATCTGGCCAGCTCTCCGGGCGGCACCGATTTTTCCTATTGCAGGCAACAGGGGATAAAAGCAAAGCTTTGTCCGTCTCTTCCCGCTATTTACGCACCCAGAACTTCCGGGATCATTCTTGCTCACGCCATCCATAACCGGCTGGTCAAACTCCAGATTTCTTCATAGGAGGTACCTCTATGAGTGCAACAACCTACACCATTGGATTTGCCATTACCGGCTCCTTTTGTACCTTTCATACGATCCTGCCGGTAATGGAACAACTTGTCCGTGAGAATTACAAACTGATACCGATCCTGTCCGATAGTGCCGGACAGCTTGACACCCGTTTTAACACCGCAGAAGATTTTCGGCAGAAAGTGGAAGCCATTGCCGGCAGTCCCTGTCTGACCTCCATTATGGATACCGAGCCCATCGGCCCCAAGGCCCTGCTGGATGCTCTCATCATCGCTCCCTGCACCGGGAACACCCTTGCCAAACTGGCTACCGGGATCACCGATGGTCCTGTCCTGATGGCTGCTAAAGCGCATCTTCGGAATCAGCGGCCTGTCCTCATTCATCTTTCATCCAATGACGGACTTGGTATGAATCTGAAAAACATTGGTCTGCTGATGAATACAAAGAATATTTATTTTGTACCCTTTGGACAGGATAATCCGGAGAAAAAACCCAATTCCCTTGTGGCTGATCCTTCTCTGGTATCCGACGCGCTGGCTGCCTGCCTTACCGGAAAACAGCTTCAGCCTGTTCTGGTCTGCCGCTAGCTTTCGTTTTCTTCTGTGCCATTTAGCATATCACATGCAAAGAGAGGTAATGGTTCACCCATTACCCCTCTTTTATCCTGCATTCCAAAATCGATTCTTTTATAATCTGATCTCTACATTGTACTCCTTCAGCCATGCATTCATCTGCAACAGATAGGCTAACATCTGCGGTCCCCGCATCAGCTGTCCGAACCAGGGCGCGGTAAAATCTTTCTTTTCATCCATGAAAATCTGCAGTTCTTTTTCATCAATCAGATCCAGCACCGGGCAGTCTCCTGCTCTTTCCTCTTTCCATCGCCTGCACAAAAAGGCCTGATAGGCGGGATCGTAATTCTTGGGATAGGGAGACTTCGGCCGGTTATACACTGCTTCCGGCAGTTCATTGGCCGCCATTTTTCGCAGGATATACTTACGCACGCCTCCTTTTTTCTTCAGCGACCAGGGGATATTATAGGCATATTCTACCAGCTTATAATCCGCAAAAGGCACTCTGGCATCCACACCTGCTCCCGCTGCCGCAATATCCGTTCTGCGTATCAGGGTCTGCATAAAATACTGTATGGTCAGATAGGCTTTCTGCCTCAATCTGTGCTCTGCTTCGTTTTCCCAATCAGGACAATCAATGCCGGCCAGACTCTCCTGATACTTCCTATCCACATACTCTTCCAACCGCAACTTCCGTTTTACGTCTTCCCGCAGCAGCATCTGCCTTGGCGAAAGCTCCGGCGACCATGGAAATGCATCCTTGTTTAACAGTTCCGGCATATGGAACCACGGATATCCGCCAAAAATCTCATCCGCGCATTCTCCGGTAAGCAGGATTTTCCTCTCTTTTCCTACCTCCCGGCAAAAATAATCAAAAGTGGTCTGAATATCCGCCATACAGGGAAGACAATGAGCCCTCATGGCAGGGATCAGTCCATCTAACTGCTCCTCCAGGGCACACCAGATATAGCTGTGATCAGAGCCTAAGAATTTTACCATGAGGTCCACATAGGGACGGTCTAATTCCGGCTGAAACTCATCTGCCGCGAAATACGTCCGGCTTTCCGGAAAATCCAGTGAATAGGTATAAAGTGGTTTCTGCCCTCTTTCACACTGCCGCTTATGAACAGCTGCCACATAACTGGAATCCAGGCCGCCGGAAAGAAGTACTCCCGCATCTGCTTCGCTGCCTTGCTTCTCCATTGCATCTTCAAACAGTCTTCTGGCATGTAAAACTGTCTCCTGCTCCGTTTCCTCGTGCCTGCGGGCAGATAACTTCCAGTAGGTTACCGTCTGCAGTGTTCTTCCGTTATAGGATACATAAGTGCCCGGTTTTAGCTCGAAAATATCCTTAAACGGTGTTTTTCCCGGTGTCCGCGCAGGTCCTAAGCCCAGCAGTTCGCAGGCTCCCTCCTGGTCCAGAACGGCTTTCACTCCGGGATATGCCAGGATCTTATCCAGCCTGGAAGAATACACCAACATCCCATTTACCATGGTATAGTATAAGGTCCGAACTCCCACCCGGTCCCGGAACAGGTAGATGGTTTCCCGCTTCCTGTCTAAAAGCGAAAAGGCAAAGACCCCGTCCAGACGTGACACCATATCCGCCCCGAATGCTTTGTACAAACCCATGATCATGGATTCCACACTGTCATCGCAGGGGATGGCCAACTCTTTTAACGTAGTCTTTACCTCTTGTGTGTTATAGATCTTTCCTTCAAACTGTATATACTGTCCATTCATAAAAACTCTTTTCTTTTATCTTATGAACAGCAAAAGGAATCTATGCTTTCTATTCTATTCTGCGATGTGTTATTTTCCCGGATAGCAGATCACGGATCCCACATCATACTTTTTTAATCGTTCTCTTCCCTGAAGTCCTGCCAGTTCCATCAGAAATACCAGTTTTACCACTTCTCCGCCTAACTCCTCGATCAGACCGCAGGTCGCTTCGATGGTTCCTCCCGTAGCGATCAGATCATCGATCACCACTACCTTCTGCCCCGGCTTGATGGAATCCTTATGCATCTCAATGGTTGCTTTTCCGTACTCCAGCTCGTATTCCCTGGAAATGGTCTCACAAGGCAGTTTTCCCTTCTTGCGGCACAGCACGAAGGGTTTGTGCATCTCATAAGCGATGGGTGCGCCAAAAATAAACCCTCTGGACTCTGCTCCTACGATCACATCGAACTCTACATCTTTTAAAAGGTTCATCATCTCATCAATGGCCAGATGCAATCCGTCCGCATCCTGCAACACGCTGGTCACATCCCGGAAGATGATTCCTTTCTCCGGAAAATCCGGAATACTTCTTACGTACTCTTCAATCTTTTTCATTGCCGTTTCCTACTTACAGAGTTCATCCACCACAGAACTGATGGTTTTGCCCTCTGCCTTTCCCTTAAGTTTTCCCATGACATTTTTCATGATCAGGCCTTTGTTCTTAGAAGCTGCCTCCTCCGGAAACTCTTTCAGGATAAAAGCCCTGACTTCTTCTTCACTCATCATGGATGGAGCATATTCTTTAATAACATCATATCTTTTCTGGTAGCTTTCCAATAAATCCGTGCGGTCTGCCGGACAGGAATCAATCTGCTCCTTCACGGTCTTAAGTTCCTTCAGGATGACGCGGTTTGTCAATTCTTCCGGAACGTCCTCCCGGCATCCTTCATCAATAGCAACTTTTTTTACTGCGGAAA
Source organism: Lachnospiraceae bacterium (assembly GCA_051877515.1). Taxonomy (GTDB): domain Bacteria; phylum Bacillota; class Clostridia; order Lachnospirales; family Lachnospiraceae; genus XBB1006. The sequence goes on from JBJEIY010000005.1 coordinate 6,808, forward strand.
CCAGACTGGAGATCGCATCCTTACGCTCCTTGTCTCTGGCTTTCATGGCAGCTACCATCTCACTCTGCAGCTGTTTTAATTCCATAATCTATCCACCTCTCCTTTTATAAAAGTCTACGAATGGTAATGATCGGAGCATACCGGGCATTCCCGGTAATACAGATTCCGTATGCGGCTCCCCGGGCGTGCAGGATCTGATTATTTCCCAGATAGATTGCCACATGACCGGAATAACAGATAAGGTCTCCCGGCTGGGCATTGTCAAAGCTGACCTCTCGTCCGTAGAATCTCTGCAGATAAGACGAGTGGGGTAGGCTGATGCCAAAATGGCCAAACACATAGGAAGTAAAGCCACTGCAATCTGCACCTGTATTCGGATCTGTTCCACCCCAGACATAGGGATTACCCACGAAGGTTTTGGCATAGGCTACCAGATCGCTGGGAGAAACGCCGGTGGTATAACCCGGATTTGAAGAACCCGAACTGCCGGAACTTCCACCGGAAGAACCGCCGGAACTGCTTCCTCCGGAAGAGCTTCCGCCACTACTGTTATTTGCGGCTTCCTGTGCCTTACGCTCCTCTTGTTTGATAATATTATTCTGGGCAACAATGGTTTTCTTATAACTATCCGCCATGGACTGGGCATTGGCCAGTTTCTCATCAAAATCAGACAGTTCTCCTTTCAGCCTGTCCATCATTGCCTCTAAAGCTCCCTGATCTTCTTTCAGAGATCCTTCCATATCTTCCAGTTCTGCCAGCTCTGTCTCCACCTGGTTCTTCAGACGCTCAGACTCTGCTTTGGCTTCCTGATAGTCATCCAGAAGATTCCGGTCATACTTATAGACCTCATCATAGTACTCCACCTGATTTAAGAGATCCGCCATACTCTGAGACTCCAGAATCGCCTCCAAAAATGCGGTATCCCCCTGTTCATACATATATTTTATACGAAGCTTCATCGCATCATATTGTTTTTCTTCATTTTCCCTGGCCGTATTCAAATCTGCTTTGGCCTGCGCCAGCTCGTCCTTCTTTCCCGCAATATCCGACTGGATCAGCTCCACAGAAACCATCAGCTCCACCATTTCCTGCTCATAGCCGTCCATCTGTCCCTGGAGTTCTTTCTGCTGAGCCTTAATATCACTCATCTGGCTTTCCAGATCCTTAAGATCAGACTCTGCCTGTGCTTTTTTGTTCTTTGCACGATCACTGGTTGAAGTTGCGTAAGCAACTCCCCCGGTAGAAGTAACAAACACCGCAATTGTCAGTATCAAAGCCAAGATCTTTTTTCTCATATTCTGCCTCCTTACATCGATCAGAATAATTTTATCATTTTGCGGTGCTTTTTTCAACTACCAACGGCCAGCTGGAAATCTTATCCGGCCCGGTTTCGCCGGATAAGATCTCTTCATCTGTTCCTGTTTTCGTTTATGAGGACTGCTGACATACCAGAATCTGCATGCCGGGCTTCGCATCCTGGGCTTTGATTCCGTTGATCCTGCAGATCTTATCCACGGTCGTCCGGTTTTCTTTGGCCAGATTCCACAAGGTATCCTCTTTTCCCAGCACGCAACCCACTAATCCCGGCCACTTTTGCTGCGTAAGCTCTCCGGTCTGTAGTCCGGTCATCAAAGGAATTTCCCTGCAGTCATATAGCGAAGCCGTGATGTTGATCACAACTTTCACATCTGCCTGGGTTCCGTCCAGGATGGAAGCAGATAGCTGCACCGTATCCGCCCGCACCTTCACACTGGTCTGATCCTTGTTTTTCTGGGAAAGTTGCGCATCGTTGATCTGCTGGTGGAAGGGTATGCTGACCTGTACGATCCGCGGGCTGTTTCCCTTGACCGTTCCAATATACAGAAGATCCACAATCACATTTCCTTCTACTACCACGCCGCCTTCCACAACTTCCGGTGTACCGGTTTGTACAATGGCCCCTGTGGGATATACCATCAACAGCCGGTCCTCTCCCGACGGTGAAAAAATCTCCGCTGCTTTGATTCTTACCATCTGCTGGCTCAGAAGCTTCTGAAACTTCATGGTCTCATATTCCGGGAGCATCTGACAGCTTAAGGAGTAAGTATCCTCCAGATAATCCATTTCCCGGTCTTCGAATTGCCGATAATCTACTTTGATCTCCATATTCATGTGAATATCACGGACTTCTCCATCCTCATTGGGTGCCTCGCTGACTGACATGGACAGGATCCGGTAATCCATTTCCTGGATATATCCTTCCATGCAGCTGCATTCTCCCTGTCCTTCCACGGGACTGACCAGTTCCATATATTCAATATGGGGATCCTCCGGCCCGCTTTCATACACCAGAAATACAAAGAGTTCTCCTTTGATCCAAATGCTTCCCTGTTGTGCTTTTAACTCCACACCCCTTAGCTGGCCCCGATAAAAAATCAGTCTTCCCACATCCGGCCGGTTTGAGGGCAGCGCAATAATGTCCTTGATGGAAATGCCGGCGGTACCGCAATCCACCAACTGCGTGGTATGAAAATGCCCCTTCTTCTTCTCCACCGGTTCCTCAACATCCTCAATAAACTGTTTTTCCTGCATACGATATGCCGCCGCCCTGGCATCCATCAGAACAAAAATGGACAGTTTTCGGCTGTTTAACCGTTTGATGGTCACCGTGGAAACCGATGCCTCTGCCTGTACATCACACTGCGGGTCATAATCCATCATGATGCACTGGGAAATGGGAAAGCTTCCTTTGATACTGGTCAGCTCCCCTTTTACCGGAGCATACAGGATCTGATATTCCAGATCGCCCTGTATACAGATTTTGCCCTCATTCTTGGTAATCTTTCCCGGAGTAAAAAAGAAATTCTGCCCCACTACCTGTTCAAGATCCGGCATCTGCTGTTCCAGATTAATCTCTTCCTCCATAGGAAACTGCAACATCGCACCGGCAGTTTTCTCATGTTCCAAATATTTTCCGTATGTTATTTCCACAAAAAAGCTCCTATCCGCATGATTGTTAAAATCTATTCCGGACAGGAGCATTTTATTCTTTATTCAGTTTGCTTTTCTTAAGCGGATTCCTTGCACAGTCTCATGCGGACACCCTTCGTAACAATATCCGTATAACTAAAGGACAGTACCTGATTGTCCTTCTTTCCCTTGCCTTCCACCAAAACGGTGAATACACTTGGGTATGCATTCTGCAATATGCCTTCGCATACATTCGATCTGTGTCTTCCTTCATCCTGCTTGATCTGCACCCGGCTTCCCAGCTGCAGTGTAACGGATGCCCGAATCTTATCTACAATTTCCTGTTCTGCTGCCATTTGTCTACCTCGTACTTTCCCATCCCGGGTCTGTCTTCCAGATCCGGTCTGCCTCGATACTTCCTGTTCAGTATATCAGCATTTTGTATTTTTGTCAAATAATTCCAGAAAAAAGATACTATATCTAGTTTTCGCCTATCCTCTAATCAAAGATCACACTGTAGTCTAAATATTCCATTTTTACCGCAATATAAGGGTAGGACGGCGTCTGGCTGATCACATCCTCAGCTCCCGGTCCCGTAAGAACCGTATCAAAGAAAATAGCATTCTTTGTCAGATACAGATCTTTTACACTGACACTGTAGCCTCCGGTGGGTTTCTCCCCGAATCCCACAACGATATACAGATATTCTCCCTGGGCAAAAGTAAGCTTGAACCCCTTCTCCTTTTTTTCCTCCACCGCTTTTTTCAATTCTTCCGGAAGCTTTTCCGCTTCCACCACGGTATAATCAATATCCCTTACCTTTTGGGTATACCCGGGATTACGGGCACAGCCCCACAGTAACAGGATGCCTGCTATAAACACACTGATCCAAACAATTCTTTTCATAGTCACCTCCACCTTTCTCTCCATTTTATTCCGAAAGAACCTTTCTCTATGCATATTTGCCTGTCCCAGTTTTTCGTGCTATAATGTTCGCGAAAGAACCATTACGGAGGAATTATCATGATACGTTTGATCCTGGTTGTACTGTTTATTGTTTTATTTCTGATCCTATCCACGCCCCTCCTGGCTTTTGAGTGGTTTTACCATAAGAAACATCCGGAAAAAGCGGATATCCAAAGTTTACATATTGTACAGTGGGCTTTTCGCGGTATTCTGCTTTTGTCGGGCGTGCATTATGAAGTGAAAGGTTTAGAGAAGATCCCCAAAGACAAAGCCGTTGTATATGTTGCAAACCATAAGAGCTTATTTGATACAGTCCTGGTCTATTCCCTCATGCCCGGTCCCACCGGTTTTGTGGCAAAAGACAGCATGTTGAAAGTACCTCTTTTACGGATCTGGATGAGACGGTTACACTGCCAATTCTTAGACCGGGAAGATCCCCGTGCCGGATTGCAGATGATCCTGGATTGTATTGAGCTCATCAAAAAAGGAATTTCCATTTTTATTTTCCCGGAAGGAACCAGGATTGCGGAAGACGAAATGCAACCTTTTAAACCCGGTGCCGTAAAAATGGCATCCAAAACCGGCTGTCCGTTAATCCCCGTTGCCATCAAAGGCACCCGGGACGTACTGGAAAATCACTTTCCGCTTATCCGGTCTGCCGTTGTTACTGTGACCATCGGTGACCCCATCATCCCCGGTGAACTGGATGAGGAAAACAAAAAGCACCTGGCAGTTTACGCCCAGAACAAGGTGCAGGAATTGCTGGACCAAGAGTAAGACCGGTTGCTTTTGCCCCGACACAAAAATCCTTACAACGCACAAAAGCTCCGAACTGTGATCCTCACAGTCCGGAGCTTCTTTTTATTCCTGCCAGGTTAGACTCTCTTTTGCCCACCCAACTTTTACTTATTTCTGTACAATGTTAACGATTCTGCCGGGAACATAGATTTCCTTTACAATCGTACCGGTCAGCTTATCAGCCAGTGCTTCTTTTCCTTTGGCAATGGCATCTTCCTTGGCAATATCTCTGGAAATCTGAATGGTGGCCTTGGTTTTTCCATTAATCTGTACTGCAATTTCAACTGTATCCTCAATGGTTTTTGCATCATCGTAAACCGGCCAGCTTGCCTGATAAACCCGTCCTTCATACGCAAAGGTCTCCCATAACTCTTCGGTCATATGGGGCGCTACCGGGTTTAATAACAGGATTAGGGTTCTGAATTCGTCACGGGTAACTGCTCCCTTCTTGTAAAAATCATTCACCAGAGACATCATGGCTGCAATGGCTGTATTGAATTTCAGGTTTTCAAAATCATTGCTGACTTTTTTGATGGTCTGATGGATCTTTACTTCCAGATCTGCACTGTATCCGGTTTCATCGGTTACCAGATCGCCCAGTTTCCATACACGCTCTAAGAATCGACGGCATCCTTTCACGCCTTCCTGACTCCATGCAGCACCCAACTCGAATGCTCCGATAAACATTTCATAGGTACGAAGAGTGTCTGCTCCGAATTCGTTTACGATATCGTCCGGGTTCACCACGTTGCCGCGGGACTTAGACATCTTCTCACCATTCTCGCCCAGGATCATTCCGTGAGAGGTTCTCTTCTGATAGGGCTCTTTTGTAGGAACTACTCCCTGATCATACAGGAACTTATGCCAGAATCTGGAATACAGCAGATGGAGGGTTGTATGCTCCATTCCTCCGTTGTACCAGTCAACCGGAAGCCAGTATTTTAACTGCTCGGGATCTGCAATGGCCTTGTCATTATGCGGATCAATGTAACGCAGATAGTACCAGGAAGATCCGGCCCACTGGGGCATGGTATCGGTCTCGCGTTTTGCCGGTCCGCCACAGCATGGACAGGTAGTGTTTACCCAATCCGTCATTTTGGCTAATGGAGATTCTCCGTTATCCGTCGGCTCATAGCTGTCCACCTCCGGAAGGGTTAATGGCAATTCACTTTCCGGAATTGCTACATATCCACATTTATCACAGTGTACAATGGGGATCGGTTCGCCCCAGTAACGCTGTCTGGAGAATACCCAGTCACGTAATTTGAAGTTTGTTTTCTTGTGCCCGATTCCTTTTTCTGAAAGGAATTCAATGATCTTTACCTTGGCATCTTCCACTTCCAGACCGTTTAAGAATCCGGAGTTTACCAGTTTTCCGGTAGCAACATCCGTGAATGCTTCCTCCTGCACATGACCGCCTGCCACTACTTCACGAATGGGAAGATTGAATTTTTTCGCAAATTCCCAGTCACGGGTATCATGAGCCGGCACTGCCATAATGGCTCCGGTTCCGTAAGACATCAGAACATAGTCGGATACCCAGACAGGGATTTCCTCATCATTTACAGGGTTCACTGCGCAGATGCCTTTGATCTCCACACCGGTCTTGTCCTTTGCAAGCTCGGTACGCTCAAAATCAGATTTCTTGGCAGCTTCTTCACGGTAAGCCACCAGTTCCTCGTAGTTGCTGATCTCGGCTTTGTATTTCTCGATCATGGGGTGTTCCGGAGAAACTACCATATAAGTTACACCAAATAAGGTGTCCGGTCTGGTAGTATATACGGTCAGTTGGTCCTCTTTTCCTGACAGCTTAAAGTCTACCTCTGCTCCGTTGGAACGTCCGATCCAGTTCTTCTGGGACACCTTGATACGGTCAAAATAATCTACTTCATCCAGATCGTCAATCAGGCGGTCTGCATATTCTGTGATCTTTAACATCCACTGGCTCTTAACCTTACGGACAACCTCACCGCCGCAGCGTTCACATTTTCCGTTTACTACTTCCTCGTTTGCCAGTCCGATCTTACAGGATGTACACCAGTTGATGGGCATTTCGTTTTTGTATGCCAGCCCTTTTTTGAATAACTGCAGGAAGATCCACTGGGTCCATTTGTAGTAATTTGGATCCGTGGTATTGATTTCCCGATCCCAGTCAAAGGAATATCCCAGATCCTGCAGCTGCTGTTTGAAACGGCCCACATTATTCTTGGTTACGATCTTCGGATGGATCTTATTCTTAATAGCATAGTTCTCGGTTGGCAGACCGAACGCATCCCATCCCATGGGATAAAGTACGTTGTAGCCCTCTAATCTTCTTTTTCTGGCAATGATATCCAGTGCGGTATATGGTCTTGGATGACCTACATGAAGTCCCTGTCCGGATGGATAGGGGAATTCTACTAAGGCATAGAACTTTGGCTTGCTATGGTCGGTGCCTACTTTAAAAGCATCTTCCGCCTGCCAGATATTCTGCCATTTTTTCTCAATGACTTTTGGATTATACGTTTCCACTTTCTGTTTCCTCCTTGTTGAAAATACAATTCTATAAAGATGTTGTTCCGTGTGTTCTGGGCTGTGCCTGGGTTTTACTCCTTAGGAAGCATCTGCGCGAAAAAATGGCTTTCAGCCTGTTTTTCGCTATTTTTCACGGCTACAGGATGTCAAAGCCATTGAAATAGCGAAATTTAACCGGAATCTCTTATTTCTCGCTCCATTTTTAATTTTTTTAGCGAAAAACTCTTGTGATATTCTTAAAAATCGCTATTTTAGGGTTTTTAGGAGCCTGCCAGCCGGAAATTTAGCGATTTTTTACTTCCTATACGGATTTTTCGCTCCCCTCGACCATGGTAAATAGCTTTTATCACATCACCTGCAATAAAATGAGTCTGCAAGCAACCTCACTTGTCATGAATAAGATGAGTCTGCAGACAGTCTCACTTGTCACGAATAAAAAAACCTCTTCGCCTCATTCCTGAGACGAAAAGGTCTATCCTTTACGCGGTACCACTCGGGTTTCCGGAGATATTTCTCCGACACTTTATGATCGTAACGTGATCTAACGCCACTCCCCTACACAGATTTCATTTGCGCAATCCGACTCTCTGCCGGAACGCCCATCCTTCAGGAACGGAACTCCCAGGCGAGTTCAACAGCGCCTCTTTACTGTCTTGCAGCTTCCGACAGCTCTCTGAAAAGAAACTTTGCTGTTTACTACTCCTGTTCCAAGTCTTTGTCAATTTATATCTTTTTCTAGTCTACACACTAACAGAAAAAAAGTCAACCGAAACTTTTCTTATGTTCTATGTCCCTCTCCTGCTATTCTGGTATATCGGAGTCTGGCGAAACAATTTAGATTCCCTATTTCGTCAGCGCTTCCACGATCCCGGTAAATTTCATGAAATGAGAAGCTTTCACCAGAATGGTGTCACCCTCCTTCACACTGGGTGCAAAGTCTTTCAGGAACTCCTCCACCGATGCAAACTCCAGCACCCGGGCAGCGCCGGCGGGATTCCCGCCATCCTTATGACCGGTTCCGGTCTCTCCGCCGTCTCTCATCAAAGCTCCCTGCTCCTTTGCGCCTTCGGCGATTTCTTTTGCCAGCTCTCCTATGCAGCAGATAAGGTCAATGCCACACTGGGCGGCAAAAGTGCCTACCTCGTAATGGAGCTGCTTTTCCTGCGTACCCAGTTCTCCCATATCGCCCAGCACGGCGATCTTGCGGCCGGGTGCTTTGGCAAGTACACAAAGGGCTGCTCTCATGGAAGCGGGGTTTGCATTATAGCAGTCATCCACCACAGTATATCCATGGCAGGAGATCCTGCGATTCCTGCCTTCCACCTCACCCACAGATTCAATACCCTGTTTCATCTGTTCGATGGTCAGTCCCATTTTATTTCCAATGCACACTGCTGCCAGTGCATTATATACGTTATGAACACCGGACATGGGAATGGTGGCGGTAAACTGCTTTCCATCAATATGAAAGGTAGCTGTCTCTGCGTCAATCCCCCGGGAATGTACGTCTGTGGCGTAGGCCGTTACATCCGGCACAGCACCTTTTTCCGCCACGCAATAGCCAATTCCTTCCAGTCGTTGCGGCACGTCAATGGTAGAAAGTTTATCATCATCCAGATTCAATACCAGGGTTCCGCCGTCTTTGATGAAACGGATCACCTCGGATTTCTCTTTTAAGACGCCGTCCCGGTCACCTAACTTCTCCAGATGGCAGTTACCGATATTGGTCATCACCGCCATATCCGGCACTGCGATCCGGGCCAGACGCTCCATCTCACCGAACTCCGAAATACCCATTTCCACAATGGCAACTTCGTGCTCCTCCCTGATGGAAAAAATGGTAAGGGGCAATCCGATCTCATTGTTGAAGTTGCCTGCAGTTTTCTGCACACGATATTTCGTGCCCAAAACGGAAGCAATCATTTCTTTGGTACTGGTTTTGCCCACACTTCCTACCACACCGATGATGGTGCAGGATAACTGCTGCCGGTAATAAGCCGCCAGATCCTTCAGGGCCTGGGGACAGGATGCAACCTTAATATAGGCAAAATCCTCTCCCACCTTCCAGTCTGCAAGACGGTCAGACAGATCCTGCTCTGACAACACCACTGCTGCACCGGCCGCATAAGCCTGACCGATAAAATCATGGCCATCTACTTTTGCCCCTTTAAAGGGCACAAACAGGTTCCCGCTTTTTACTTCCCGGTTATCTTTTACCACACCGGTAATCTCCTGATCCAGTTTTTCCTCCGGACCAAAATAGGTGCCACCGGAGGCCTTCACCAAATGTCGGATCGTCATATTTTTCATCGCGCTACCTCAATTCTGCGGCCGCATCATCAGCCGCACATCGTTATTCCCCGCGGCCGCACGGTGCGGCCGTTTTTATTCATACTTTGCCAGAGAGATCCGGATGATCTCCTCGCAGAGCTCTTCGTAATTCATTCCAATCACCTGGGTTTCCTGGGAAAGCAGACTGGTGGGTGTCATGCCCGGCAGGGTGTTGGCTTCCAGACAATAGATCTCGTTGCTTTCGCTTAGCAAAAAGTCTATTCTGGCATAGGTTTCGAAGCGCAGGCAGGAAAAGACCTCTTCCGCATACTTCTGCATCTGTTTTGCAATCTCATCAGGAATCTTTGCCGGACAGGTTTCCACGGCACTGCCTGCTGCATATTTGTTTTTATAATCGTAAAAGCCCTGCTTGGGTGCGATCTCGATCACCGGCAATGCTTTTCCACACATCACACCTACGGAAAATTCCCGTCCGGTAATGAACTGCTCCACCACAGCCCGGTCTTCAAACCGAAAGGCTTCTTTCAATGCCGGTTCATACTCTTGTTCTGTGCGCACAATATTGGTTCCGATGCTGGAACCACCGCAACAGGGTTTAATGATACAGGGCAATGGTACGCCCGCTTCCTTCAAGGTCAGGTTTTTCTCACCCTTTACAGCAATGACTCCCTTTGGGGTGGGAATGCCGTGATAAGCAAAAAACTCCTTGGAAATCTCCTTATCCATGGCAATGGCACTGCTCATATGCCCTGTGCCGGTATACTTAATTCCAAACAGGTCAAAGGCTGCCTGGATCCTGCCATCCTCGCCATTGGCCCCATGAAGTGCCAAAAATACAATGTCTGCCATACGGCAAAGCGCAATGACATTCGGACCGAAGAAAACATCGGATTTGTCCTTACGCATGGCCTTTACCTGTTCCATATCCGGAGCCTGGGTTTTGATACCATCCGAAGCAGCGCCTATCTCATCGGCCCGTTCAAAAATCCCGGTGAGATCTTCTCCTTCTTCTCCGTATCCCAGGAACACATCCAGCATGATCACATGATGTCCTCTTTTCCTTAAGGCCCGGGTGATCCCGCTACCGGATACCAGTGACACATCCCGTTCCGTGCTTAATCCACCGGCAAGTACAATGATATTCATGAACAATCTCCTCCTATGATTTATGCTCTTTCTATTTCAATCTCATTCCGTTTCCTATTCATAGACGACCGCACCTTTTTTCCAGTACCCCTTTGCAAACAGGATACCTAAGATCAGTGCTTTACTTACATTTTCCGCGATCATGCAGCCCCAGACCGCCATCAGGCCAAGACCTAGAAGGCGGACGCAGACATAGGTCATACCGATCCGGATGATCCACATGGTGCAGACTCCCACCACAAAAGTGGTTTTGGTATTTCCCACACCGTTAAAAATTCCTTCCATCATGATCAATGCCCCATAAATGGGTTCCGAAACCGCCACCATTTTCAGGGCAACCACGCCCTGGGCGATCACCTCTGTATCTTTGGTAAAAAGCCCCATCATGAATTGCGGAAAAATAAACAACAAAGCCCCGGTAATGGTCATCAGTAGCACCGTGATCAGAATCAGGAGCCGGGCCATCCGGTCCGTTTTCTTTTCATCGCCCTCTCCCATGGCATTCCCAATGAGAGTAGCACCCGCGCCCTGCATTCCAAAACCCGGAATGTAGAATAGCTCCTCTGCATTGATGGCAATGGAGTGAGCCGCCAATGTAGTGGTTCCAAGGCTTGCCACCTGGGCAGTAAATACCGTATATCCCGAGAAAATAGCCAGCCTCTGGACAGCTAACGGAATCCCCACCCTGACACACTGATACATCACATGCCGGTTAAGACGCTTACTGGTCTTACGGGGTGACAGCACCGGATTTCTCCACATGGCAAGCAGCATACAGACACCGCCAAACACCGAAGCAATGGCCGTTCCCAGTGCTGCTCCTGTGACTCCCAAACCGGCACCCGGCATAAAAACCTCTTTTCCAAAAATATGTATCATCCTGCTCTCATAGATCAGGAAATAATTTCCAATAATGTTGACCAGGTTCATCCCTGCATTCACCAGCATGGGAGTTTTGGTATCCCCCACACCCCGGATCACACAGCTTAGCACCATGTCGATCGACTTAAAAATAAAGACTCCACCGGTAATGGCAAGATAGATTCCGGCCTGTATGCGTACTGCACCGGTTCCTCCCATCCACCCCGGTAAAAAAGGTGAAATGGCAAGTACGATGCCACTTTCTAACGCACCGATGATCAGCGCCAGGTACACGCCCTGCATGGCTGCGGTTTTAAGTTCCTTATAATTCTTTGCTCCGTTATTCCGGGCCACAAACGCCAGCACGCCTACCCCCAGGGAATAGGCCGGCGCATTGATAAGCCAGGTCACCGGTGTGATCAGTCCCACTGCTGCCGAGGCCTGTGCTCCGATCCGACCAACCATGGCAGTATCCGCATAGATCACCACCGTCTGCAGGCACTGCTCTAAAATTGTCGGCCATGCTAATGTCAGAATCAGCCAAACCATCTGCTTTCCCGAAGAGCCATATCCCGGTTTTTCTCCCATTTCTTACCCCTCAAAATCCGTTTCGTTATCGATCCGCCCGGTTTCCCGGCAAACGGTAAATCAGCTACCCCTTAAGGGTAGCTGATAAGTTTCCTTAAAACTCCGGTTCAATGAGTCCGTAGGTATTTCCTTTTCTCTTATAAACCACGTTTACTTCTTCTGTCTCAGCATTCTGGAATACATAGAAATTATGTCCCAGCAACTCCATCTGTAAGCAGGCATCTTCCGGATACATGGGTTTCATTCCGAATCTCTTAACCCGTTCGATCCGGATCTCTCCCTCTTCCTCATCGGTGTCCGTCTCAAAGAATTCACTGGCAAAGGTTTCCGACTCATGTTTCTGATCGATCAGTTTCTTTCTGTATTTCTTTAACTGACGTTCGATGACTTCCTCAACCAGATCAATGGATACATACATATCGCTGCTAACCTGCTCGGAACGGATGATACCACCCTTTACCGGAATGGTAACCTCAATCTTCTGCCGATTCTTTTCCACACTTAATGTTACGCTGGCATCCATTTCTTTATTAAAAAACTTATCCAGTTTGGAGAGTTTCTCCTCAACTGCTCCACGTAAACCTTCTGTTACATCAATATTTTTACCACTTATAGTTATACGCATTACATCCAACCCCTTCACTGTTTTGTAGTGAATTCATTATACCATCTTTCCGGGGTCGTGTAAAGCAACCCGCATTTTTATTTGTCCCACACCATAGGATATGTTATACTGTGTATATAGGAATAATCACCTGCCATTATCACAGAAAAGAGGTTTTTATGGAAAGACAAACCCTTTGCATTACCGGTGTGTCCCGGGGAATCGGGCGCGCCATAGCGGAGCTTTTTTCTGATGGCTCCTACAATCTTATCTTAAATACCGGTACCCATGAAGATGCCCGGCTTCAATTTCAGAAGGAATTTCTTGCGGGCCATCCGGATTGCCCCCTGTATACTTCCTGCGGAAATATCGGGGATCCGGATTATGTACAGTGGTTCTTATCGGAAGGAAGAAAACGTTTCGGAGACGTAGACATTCTCATCAACAATGCAGGGATCTCCCACATTGGTCTGCTATCCGAAATGACTACAGCACAATGGCAGAAACTTTTAGATACCAATCTCAGTTCCGTTTTTTATACCTGCAGGGAAGTCATTCCGGGCATGGTCCATAACAAAACGGGCAAAATAATCAATATCTCCTCTGTCTGGGGAAGCACCGGTGCCTCCTGCGAAGCTGCTTATTCTGCCACCAAAGGCGGCGTGAATGCACTGACCAGAGCGCTGGCCAAAGAGCTTGCTCCCAGCAACATTCAGGTAAATGCCGTTAGCTGTGGCGTCATTGATACTACCATGAACAGCTGCTTTTCCAAAGAGGAAAAAGAGCATCTTACGCAGGAGATTCCCGCAGGCCGTTTTGGAACTGCACAGGAAGTAGCACTCACCGTAAAAAGGATCCTGGAAATGCCATCCTACGTTACCGGCCAGATCCTAACCATCGATGGTGGCTTTATCTAAGGGAGGTTTCTATGCAAAAAGGACTTGATACCCGGGTTAACCCGAAAAATGCAAAAAATGACTACGATCCTACCTACATTCTTTCTCTGGTCCTGGATATCGGAGAGGAAATGCTTACCTGTGGCGCCGAGATCAACCGGGTGGAGGATTCCATCTATCGTATGCTGACTTCTTACGGCTATCAGAAGGTAAACGTGTTTTCCATTCCGGAGTTCATCGCAGTTTCCATTGTGACCAATGAAGGGGAGACCAGGACCCAGACCCGGAGGGTCTATCGTTTTAGTAATAATTTCCACCGGTTAGAAGAGTTAAATGAGATTTCCAGACAGATCTGCGCCACCCAGCCGGGTGTTAAGAAACTGTGGCAATCCTTAGACAATATGCAACCGGTTTCCTATCATGATAACACGCCGCTGATCGCCCTGGGTTATTTCATGGGCGGTGGCGCTTTTACCATTTTCTTTGGTGGGAATGTGCTGGACGGCGTAGCTGCCGGCATCACCGCTTTGCTCATGATGGGCATTAGCCGTCTAACCAACGTACAGAATCTGAATAAGCTGGTCTATACCTGGCTCTCTTCCCTGATCGCAGGTTTTTCCGCCATTCTTTTTGTCCGTATCGGCATCGGACAGCATCTGGACACCATCATGATCGGTGATATCATGCTGCTGATCCCCGGCATGGCATTGACCACCTCCATCCGGGATATGATGTGCGGAGATTTGATGGCTGGAATCTTCCGGTTCCTGGAATCTCTTCTGGTTGCCGGATCCATTGCTTTAGGCTATGCTATTCCACTATTTATGATGGGAGGTATCATCTGATGACAAGAGCGATAATTGAAATGATTGCTGCTTTTGCAGCCTGCGTGGGCTTTTCCATCATATACAGCACCCGTCCCAACCGCCTGTTTCTATGCGGTCTTTCGGCAGCATTGACCTGGGGGGTCTGCTATTTTACTGCCCCTTATACCAGCAGCATCTTTGTGAACTATCTGATTGCTGCAGCATTTGGAACTATTTTATCCGAATGTTTTGCGAAGTGGACAAAATCCCCCGCTACCATCTATCTGATCCCTGCCCTGCTGCCTATGGTGCCCGGCGGATCACTGTATTACACCACCTTTGCCCTGGTAACCGGCAATCAGACAGATGTTTCCCACTTCGGAAACCGCACCGCTTTGGCTGCCCTGGGAATTGCCGTGGGTCTGGTGATCGTTTCCGTCCTGTTGTATTATCAGCGCCGGATTGAATATAAGCGTGAACATAGAAAGAAGCAGCCATAGAGGCTGCTTCTTTCTATGTATAGACAACGTGCCGTTTTATTTTGCTCCAAATTGTTTTTCCATAGTGAATCCCCGTCCCCGGACTTCTTTGACCTGACATACCGTCATAAAACAGGTGGGATCCATTTCTCTTACGATTCTTTCCACTTTTGCCAGCTCCCGGCTGGATACTACGGTAAAGATCATTTCATAAGGTTCCTCGGCAAAGCCGCCTTTGGCATTTAACAGCGTCACTCCGCGATCCACCTTACTTAGAATCGCTTCTTTAATTTCCCGGGACTTCTGACTGATGATCTTAACTTCCACCCTGGTAGAACCAAAGACCAGGAATTTTTCCATGGTCATGGTATAGATCATGATCAGGACAATTCCGTAAAGGATGGACTCCATATCATAAAACCTGCCAAGACCAATGACGATCAATCCGTCAAAAAGATACATGCTGTAAGACATGGGCACATGAAACAATCTGTTCAAAACAATGGGTGGAATATCCATTCCTCCGGAAGATGCACCCGCGCGAATGATAATGGCCAAAGACAGGCCTACAAAAACACCCAGAAACAGGGTACACAGCAGGGGATCTGTAGTCAGAACCACATGACTGCAAACCCTTTCTGCAATCGCCAGCATGATCGGATATGACAGACTGCCCAGCAAACTGTTTAAGGCAAATTTCCTGCCAAGAAAGATAAATCCCACCAGCAGCAGAACAATATTGATTCCCAGAACTGCAGTAGACAGTTTGATATCCAGCAAGTTCTTGACGATTAATCCCAGACCGGTAGATCCCGCCGTTACAATATTCGAAGGTACCAGAAAGATCTGTACCGCTACGGCATAAATAAGATTTCCCATCAGAACTGCCAGAACGGTCTTCGCTTGGTTTTTCATATTAAATTTTCCTCCCTTTTCTTTATTACCCGTCAGATATTATACCATATCCTGTCAGAAACTGCAAAGCGCAGCCCGCATATGCAGGCTGCACTTTCTAAAAAGGGCTTCTATGGATCAAGACTACATAGTCTTACATCGCTGTATTAGATCATTTCCATAAATGCGGCGATACGGGTATCTAACTGACCCACATCCTCCTGGGAATAATCTGTTTCTACGTGAATATACGGGATTCCTTTTCCCTTCACGAATTTTTCGATGCTCTTGGCTTCTATGTTGTAGGTATGGCAGGCCTGAAGGGTCATTTCCACAACACCATCTACCTGATATTCCTCCAGCAGTCTGCCAAGAAGCTCGAAACGGTTTTCATCCGGTGTCATAACAGAGCATCCGATACTTAAATAGCGCTCTGCAATGGCACGGTAAATATCTTCTGCATTCTCATCAATAAGACGGTCCACACTCTTGGCGCCACCGCAGTTTTCAAATGCTACTACGTTCCCTCCATTATTCTCAATGGCTTTTACAACCTTCATGGGGGCTCCGCTGCTGGGGCATCCTGTCAGAAGGATCCTTTTTGCTTTCGCAGGTTTCTCACCCTCTTCGTATTCCTTCAAAACCTTCTTGCGCAGGTCCTCTACTTCTACAGGCATTTTTTCCCGGTCAAATTTGAACTGGCTGCCGTATAATACATTGAACAGCTGGGAACCCTGCATGGGCGCCGGATCCAGCTTCATCACTTCATAGAATCTGCGAAGCGCAAGTCTTCCTTCATTTGCTACATGCACCGCATGCCGCAGGTTCTCTTCTGTAATTTCCACACCGAAGGTCTGCTCTAAAAATTCTTTAAACTTAATAACTTCACTGGTCCACAGATCCAATGCCGTCTCACTCTGGGAATTGGGCAGTTCCATGATGTATACATTTTTGAATTCCTTCATCAGCTCATACATCTTTTTCTTGCCATCACAGGTAGTTTCCCCTACTACCACATCAGAAAAATAGAAGAACGGGCATTTATTCGACACCGCAAAACCATAACTGGATTTTACCAGTGGACACAGATTCCGCGGAAGATCCTGCTCCGCAATGGGAATGGTTTCATCGGAGGTTGAGCAAAGTCCCACGGTAACTGCGCCCATAGCCATAGCAATCTCCTGGGGAAAATAGGTACAATAGGCACCTACCACCGGGACATTTTTATCCTTCAGTTCTTTCATGACCAGGAAGGATTGCTTTCTCTGCTCGGCGAATTCTTCAAAAATCTCCGGCAATTCTTTGATCAGTTCCATCTTATCAATTTCCTCCAAAGTACGTTCTGTTCTAAACAAAAATTTAACAAAGTACCTGTCTGAAATCAAATTGAAAGTTTTGATTATATCCGCCCTGGTATTTGTATTTTTAATAAATCCATTACATTTTATAATGTCTGTTCCTCTGTTTTCTATATTGCAATACTTTTACAAAATTCCCGTATACCCTTGATTTTTCCCAGCTTAGAATGGATCACCGGCTTTAAGACCTCCCCTCGTTGCAGACAAAAAAACAGTCCCCGAAAGGGACTGTTTTATGATTAAAAAATTTTAAATTTATACTTTATTTTTCGTTAGAACTGCTTTAGATCTCCTGCATGAACATATCCTTATATCCATAGCCGAATACCTCACTGGCTCCCGACACGATCAAAAATGCATCTTTGTCTTCTTCTTTAACAATCTCCCGTATTCTGGAATACTGCAAAGTCTTGGAAACGATCATCAGTACGCGCTTCTTCTCGCTGGTGTAAGCTCCTTCACCATCAATGAATGTCGCACCCACATCTACTTCCTCCAGCACACGTTTGGCGATCACCTCATTATGGTCACTGATCACATAGATCAGCTTTGCCCCGTCACCCCGATATAACATGGAATCCAGCACAAAATTACTGATCATGATGGTTGCCACTGCGTACAATCCACTCTCTAAATTCCGGAATACAATGATGGATAACAGAATGACTACGAAATCCGTCATGGAATAGATCCTTCCGGTTTTAATATGCGGAAACTTCTGACGTAATGCACGCACAATAATATCCGAGCCGCCTGTAGTACCGCCATTTTTAAAAACAATGGCCATGCCGAAGGCCATGAGTGTTCCTCCTGTGGCGCCGGCGATCAGACAGTCCTTGGTAACCAGCCCTATCACCGGTAACAGATACTCTTCGATACCATTCATCATAGACGATGACAGGATGGTAACATATACCGTGGAGATGATCATCTTTCCTCCAAACCTCCACCATCCAAAGATCAAGATTGGCAGGTTGATCAGGAAAATCACGGTACCGGTCTGCAGATGTGTTATGTAGCTGATGATAATACCCAAACCGGTCACACCGCCCGGTGCCAGTTCATACGGATCGATAAAAACGGCAATTCCCACCGAATAGATCAAACTTCCTACTGCCATCCAAAGATACTCTGAGATGATCTTTGCAGCTTTTTCTTTCATGTACCTTCTCCTCCTATATCTGTCCGTCATGGGATTTCTTGTAATTAACCGGATTGGATCCGTCTCCGGCACTGCATAATTTCCTTAATCCTGCACCAGTTTCATCAACTGCTCTGTGATCTGCGCCATGTCAGTGGATGCCTGTTTGCTGTTCTGGGAGATCTGCACATTGGAGTCTACTACGCTGGCAATCCGATCCAATTCAGATACGGTTTTGGAAACAACGGTTACATTTCCACGTACCATTTCTGCAATTTCTTCCACATCAGCATTGGCCTTTTCAATGGTTTCCACTACGGAATCAAAAGCTTCCACCGTACGTCTGGTAATGCTCTTTCCTTCATCCACTGCATGTATGGAATTGGTGATCAGCTCTGTGGTCTCCTGTGCTGCCTGCGCACTTCTTGCGGCGAGCTCGCCTACCTGAACTGCTACAACAGCAAAGCCTTTGCCCATATCGCCTGCCCTTGCCGCTTCAATAGAAGCATTCAATGCCAGCAGATTGGTCTGGGATGCAATGGAATCAATTTCATCTATGATCGTTTCGATCTTCATGGAGATCTCGCTGATATGATTAATGGACAGACTCAGTTCTTCCATCTGTTTTTGCATCTGCACAATGGTGTTCGCAGTGTTCTCTGTTGTAGAGGTAACTTTTACAGTCTCATCGGCACTGGCATTTAATGCAGTAACCAGTTCATCCATAGCATGTTTGAGACCGATAACTGCTTCCTTCTGTTCCTCGGTTCCGTGCATGATATCATCGGAGCTTGTCAGCATGGCTCCGGATACACTTTCCAGATTTAAGCAGGCAGATTTTACTTTCTCGATCAGCACAAGGTTGTTATCCATGTCATCATGCTGTTGTTTCATCAGTTCATCATTTTCCTGCATACTATTGCGGATACTGTCCACCATTTTATTAATGCTGTCGGACAACTGAACAAATTCCGGATTGCCGGATTCTTTTACTACAATATCAAAATTTCCTTCTGCGATCTTCTTCATGGAACTGCTGATCTCATTGATACCGTGCACGATCTTCCTATCCACGGTACGGTTAATAAGGATGATCAGAGCCATGAAAATCACGAACATGCTCAAAGACACAACGATGGTCTGACTGGTACGGCTGGAGTAGTACTCGCCGGAGGGTAAAAAGGTTCCGATCAGCATATCGTCATATTCTTCGGTCACATAATAGCCGGAGGTTTTGTTTACTTTAATCTTTCCGCTGCCGGCTGTTGTAGGATTCTTAAAGCCTGCTTCTTCGGCAGATGTTCCGATCAGATCGGCATTGGGATGAGCAAGAATGGTGCCGCTTTCTTTATCAATGGCATACACATATCCCTTTTCACCAAAATCAATATCACGCAAAACCACATCAATGGCGGTATTAGCCAGAGTCTCCTCCAGTATTTCCGGACGGATTCCAACCTGCACCAATCCCGGTGCGTCCTTTCTGGCAACACCGATGTACTGGATGATGATTCCTTCTGCAGCATTTTTCTGCGGCTCCTGCACGATCTCCAGGGAAGGATCATTCACGATCTCCATAAAAGCGGTTGACTGTTCGCCACTGTACATATCGAACCCTATGTATGCCTCCACGGTACTGTGAGTAATGATTCCATTCTCATCAATGACATGGAGCTCATTTACCATAAGGCGCTCACAGATTTCATTCAGCTTCCGGGAATCTTCCAGAATCGTTCCGTCCGCTGCGAGCATATCGGCAAAAGCCCGTGTCTTGGCCAGATTGTTTTCTCCCAGGTTATTGGTAAGTCGATCAATCTCTTCATCGTTCGCTGCCAACTTTTCTTTGACTGTAGCAAGTTTTTCGGCACTTTCCGCCCTGTTATTACTCCGGCTGGTAAGCGTCTGCAGGGAAAAAATAGCTACAATGGTGACAGCAAAAGCGACCAACATATAAGCACATAAACTTTTGGTGAATATTTTTTTCATAAAAAATAGACTCCTCCTTCATTCGTATCATTACATTTTTGAGTATAGCAAAAAAGAAAGAGTGCGTCAATTAGAATGTTTTGTGTATTTTATTCCGAATACGAGGCATTTGGCGCGAAATATTGAGAACTCTCAGAACCCATGAAGAACGCGGACGGTCGCGAAGCACAGTCCTCCATCTTCAAGAGCGCGAGACGGCGCAGGTCGTCCGGGGGACGACCGATTTGCGCGGACCGAAGCGAAGCGGAGAAGCAGGTCGTCCGGGGGACGACCGATTTGCGCGGACCGAAGCGAAGCGGAGAAGCAGGTCGTCCGGGGGACGACCGATTTGCGCGGACGGTCGCGAAGCGGATAGCGCGAGACGTTGCCAGGCTCCGGTGGAGCCTGTTAGGCAACGACCGTAGCGAAGCGGAGACCTCGAACCTTCGAGGCACGGCTGTGCCGTGCTCAACAAAAAAGGCTATCCCTTATTGGGATAGCCTTTTTGTTGAATAGAGCGCGAGACGGGACTCGAACCCGCGACCCCGACCTTGGCAAGGTCGTGCTCCACCAACTGAGCCACTCGCGCATGTTTTTTTTAAGCGGGTGATGGGAATCGAACCCACGTATCCAGCTTGGAAGGCTGGTGTTCTACCATTGAACTACACCCGCATAACTGCCGTTTTGTTACCATTCTGATTTCGTCGGCAACGAAATTCATTATATCTTACATCCGGCAGTATGTCAACACTTATTTTCAAATTTATGGGCAGTCAACCCTAACACCCGGCTGTCCGGATTTTATAAAGGGCAGACTATTTCCAACATTTTTTCACAGGCATGGTGAACCAGCTGTGCCTGTCTGGTATCTGCCAGCTTATAATAAATCTCTTTCCCATCCCTGCGACTTTCGATCAGCCCACTGTTTTTCAACAGACGAAGATGGTGAGACACCGCCTGGTCACTCATCTGGGTAGCAGCAGCGATATTGCTCACACATTCCTCGCAATGGCACAGTAACCACAGAATGCGCAGCCGTGTTCCGTCACTGATGAGTTTAAACACCTCCGCCACTTCCGAACACTGGGAAGCACTGGGCATGCAGGCCAATACTTTTTCTTCATTTTCATTATGTTTATGAGGTAATTTGATTTCAGACATCTTTCTTCCTCTTTTCCAAATCCTGTTATTTCAGGGCAGCTTTGCCAAGGTTTCCGCTTTTTACTTCTGTGCGCGATACACCAGCGCACGGGTAGCATTTAATACAGCCAGAACCATGACTCCCACATCAGCAAAAATCGCCCACCACATATTCACATATCCGATAGAACCCAATATCAGGCAGACCAGTTTCACTCCCAGGGCAAATACAATGTTCTGATATACGATACCAAGTGTTTTACGGGAGATCTTCATGGCGGTTACGATTTTCTCCGGATCATCATCCATAAGCACAATATCTGCTGCTTCAATGGCGGCATCCGAACCCAGAGCTCCCATGGCAATTCCGATATCTGCCCGGGACAATACCGGTGCATCATTGATACCATCTCCCACAAAAGCCAGCCGTTCCTTGTCACTCTTGTTGTCCAGCAGGATTTCTACCTGCTCCACCTTATCGGCAGGTAGCAGTTCACTTTTTACCACATCGATCTTTAGCTCTTTTCCAACGGCTTCTGCCACCTCTTTGGAATCACCGGTTAGCATAACCACCTGTTTCACACCGGCTGCTTTTAATCCGGCAACCGCACGGGCGGCATTTTCTTTTACCTTGTCGGCAATGAGGATGTAACCAGCATAACTGTCATCGATTGCTACATGGATCTGGGTTCCGGTCTGATCAGGCTCTTTCCATGACAGACCCAACTGCTTCATAAGTTTCGTATTTCCCACAGCTACCCGGCGTCCAAAGATCATTGCCTTCACACCATGCCCGCTGATCTCTTCTACCTGGGATACCAGCTGACTGTCAATGGGCTCTTGATAGGCCTCTTTTAAACTCTTACTAATGGGATGGTTGGAAAAGCACTCTCCGTATGCAGCCATCTTTAACAGCTCCTCTTTGGGAAAAGGTTCTTCCGGCCGGATCTGGGTCACTTCAAAAACACCCTTGGTCAAAGTTCCTGTTTTATCACATACAACGTATTTCGTCTGGGACAAAAGTTCCAGATAGTTGGACCCCTTGATCAGAATTCCCTGGGCACCGGCTCCACCAATGCCTCCGAAAAAGCTAAGCGGGATAGAGATCACCAGCGCACAGGGACAGCTGATAACCAATGTCGTCAATGCACGGATCACCCATTCCGACCACATAGGCGGCTGGCCGGTCAGAAGGTTCACCACAGGCGGCACCACTGCCAGAGCCAGAGCCAGAAGACACACCGCAGGGGTATAGTACTTGGCAAAGCGGGTAATAAAATTCTCTGACCTGGATTTCTTCATACTGGAATTTTCCACCAGGTCCAGAATCTTAGAAACCGTGGAATCTCCGAATTCTTTGGTGGTACAGATGTACAGCACACCGGACATGTTCACGCAGCCGCTGATCACCTCATCCCCTTCTTTTACCTGACGAGGCAGACTCTCTCCGGTAAGGGCACTGGTATTTAGGGCAGCCTCACCCTTTTTGACCACACCGTCCAAAGGAATCTTTTCACCCGGCTGGACCACAATAATGCTTCCAATCTCCACATCTTCCGGATCCACCTGCTCAACTTTACCGTCCACTTCGATATTGGCATAATCCGGACGAATATCCATCAAATCCGTAATATTCTTGCGGCTCTTGCCTACAGCATAACTCTGGAACAGCTCTCCGATCTGGTAAAAAAGCATAACCGCTGTTCCTTCCACATAGTCACCCAGCGCAATGGCACCCACTGTCGCAATAGCCATAAGGAAATTCTCATCAAATACCTGACCATGTATAATTCCCAGAGCTGCTTTTTTCAAAATGTCATAACCGATCACCAGATAAGGAATCATGAAAAACACGGCGCGAAGCCATCCTTTCAAAGGCAGGGTACTAAATACAGCCACCAATCCTGCCGCGATACATATCCTTATAAAAATCTTCTTCTGCTTCTTTGTCATAGGACACCTCCCGATTTCCGGCCTGCCTGCTTTTCAGGTCCGTATTTTACAATGTATACCTCGTGTGCTTTACAGATAGATCTCACAGTCAGACTCCACCTTCCTGCAGGCCTTGCGCACCTCCTGCATGACCTCCTCAGGGCTGACACCCTCCTCAAATTCCACCTTCATCTTCTGCGCCATGAAAGAAATGGCCGCTTCCTTTACGCCATTTACTTTTCCGGCTGCTTCCTCCATTTTCGCAGCACAATTTGCACAATCCACTTCAATTTTATATGTCTTCTTCATAAGTTCCTCACTCCTATTGTAATATTGTTTTACAATAACATTAAAACATTTGTTTAAATGTTTGTCAATAGTGTTTTTAAAATATCTTGAAGGCTGTACATCATTTGGTATATAATAGGGTTTGGATAAAGGAGGCTTTTTATGCCAATAAATTACAACTTCACTGACCTGGTGAACACAATTGAGCCAGGCAATCTGATGGCTACCTCCAATGCTTTTCAGGATATGATGATGCGTTATCAATGTGCCATCATGGAGGTAGAAACGAAAATTAAAGTACTGAACGAAGAGTTTTCTCTCCGCATGCAGCGTAATCCCATTGAATCCATTAAAGCGCGAATGAAATCTCCCGCCAGTATTTATGAAAAAATGGAACGCCGGGGCTTTCCTCTCACTGTGGAAAGTATGGAGAAAAACCTGAACGATATTGCAGGTGTACGTGTGATCTGTTCCTTCCCTGATGATATCTACAATGTAGCGCGCCTGATCACCGAACAGGACGATATTGTAGTCCTTCAGATCAAGGATTATATCGCCAACCCCAAGCCCAACGGGTACCGTTCTTTACATCTTATCGTTGCGATCCCCATATTCCTGGCCAACGAAAAGAAAAACATGAAGGTAGAGATCCAGTTTCGGACCATTGCCATGGATTTCTGGGCAAGTCTGGAGCATAAGGTAAAATACAAAAAGGATGTGGAGAATCCTGAGCAGGTTGCCCGGGAGTTGAAAGAATGTGCGGATATTATCACTTCCGTGGATATGCGCATGCAGGAGATCGAACATAAAACATCCTTCTTAAACCCCAATACACCTCGTACATAAG
Organism: Lachnospiraceae bacterium; assembly: GCA_051877515.1. Lineage (GTDB taxonomy): Bacteria > Bacillota > Clostridia > Lachnospirales > Lachnospiraceae > XBB1006. The sequence goes on from JBJEIY010000005.1 coordinate 31,272, forward strand.
TAACAGCCTGAAGCCACAGTGATTGTGACCTCAGGCTGTTTGTTTCTGATCTTTTCTATTTCTCCGCCAAATCTGTCCGGGCATTTAGATATCTTCCACATCATGCGCCATTTCCAGATCTGACCTCAACTGGGCAATATAAGAACGTACCAGCTGCTGTTTTTCTTCCCAGAACCGCTTTGCCCTGGGAGTAACCATAGGGGCATAAGACGGATTCCAGAACTTTTCCGTATGCTCAAGAGCATCCTGAAAACTACTTCCGCCACCCATGCCTTCTGCCATGCAGTCCCAGGCAATACGCATTGCTCCTTCTTCATCCAGTGCATCTGCTTCTATCAGGAGTTCCAGCTCCGGCATCAGATCCGGTGTCCCCAGAAGTTCCTTCCGGGAATGATTTTCAATCAGGAATTCCACCTGATCCAGCCGCTGTGCATCCTTCCAGATCCCTGCCTCTGCTTTGCGGCACATTTCTTCCCGATAGGCACGAAACATCCGCCTGCTGTTTTCCTGGTGGTTTTTGTTATCCCCTAAACTATATCCCACATCATGAAAAATGATCGCCAACTCCAAAACATCCTGATCGATCTTACCAAAATCCGGCCGGATCCTCTCTGCCCACTTCATCACCCTTCGGATATGAAGGAAACGGGATCGAAACGGATAGCGGGAAAAAGCAGTTCCGCCACCAAAGTTGTCGCATCCGCTTTCCTTAAGCTTCTGCTCTACATAAGACCATTCCTCTTTCCATTTTAAAGCATTCACCGTCTGATGTTTCACCTAAATACCTCCTAGTACCATTGCACATTCTCTCTGGTCACCCTTGCATAGATCAGTGGTTCCGGAGATACCGGTGCGTCTTCGATGGTAATACTGTCCAGAAATCTCTGCTCTGCCTCTTTCAGCAATTCCTCATGCTCTGTATACAGGACAGCCAGTGTCTGTCCCTGTTTGATCTGCTCATGGGTTTTTGCACATAAGACAATACCTGCCGCATAGTCAATGGAGCTTTCCTGGGTTTCCCGTCCTGCCCCCAGCATAACGGAAGCAATTCCGCAGCCCCGGGTATCCATATGCGTTATGTAACCATCCCTGGGAGCTTTTACCTCATAGGAAAAAGCTGCAGTCGCAAACTTTTCCGGATGCCGGATATATTCCGGATCTCCTCCCTGGGCTCTGACCATTGCAGCCAGCCGTTCTAAGGCACTTCCGTCTTTCATCGCCTGCTCTGCAAGTCTTGTACATTCCTCAATACTGCCTTTCTCTGCCAGATATAGCATATTGGCAGCCAAATCGATACATACTCTGGTAAGGTCTTTGGGACCTTCCCCTTTCAGTGTCTTGATTGCCTCAATAACTTCCAGACTGTTTCCAATATGGTTTCCCAGGGGCCTGTCCATATCCGTGATCAAAGCAACGGTACGTTTACCGGCATTTTCACCGATGGAAACCATCTCCTGAGCCAGTTTCACGGAATCCTCCACACGCTTCATGAAAGCTCCGCTTCCGGTCTTAACGTCCAGCAGGATGCAGTCACTGCCTGCCGCCAGTTTTTTGCCCATAATGGACACAGCGATGAGGGGTATGGAATCCACGGTTGCCGTCACATCCCGCAATGCATACAACTTCTTGTCTGCAGGGGTCATATTTCCGGATTGACCGATAACACTTAATCCCGTGGCGTTCACCGTTGCAAAAAACTCTTCCCTGGAAAGGGTGGTGCGCATGCCCGGAATCGACTCTAACTTGTCTACCGTTCCTCCGGTATGCCCTAAGCCCCGGCCGGACATTTTTGCTACCTTGACTCCACAGGCTGCTACAATGGGGGCCACCACCAGAGTGGTTTTATCTCCCACGCCACCGGTGGAGTGTTTATCTACCTTGATACCGTCAATGGCGGACAGATCCACCATATCACCGGAATGAGCTACCGCCATGGTCATGGCCAGAGTCTCTTCTTCTGTCATTCCCTGAAAATACACCGCCATTAGGAAAGCGGACATCTGGTAATCCGGGATCAGGCCGTCCACATAAGCAGAGATCATCTCCCGGATCTCTTCACCTGTCAATGCACCACCATCTCGTTTTTTGGTGATAAGATCATACATTCTCACTATCCGTCATCCTCTCAGTCCTTAAGATTCTCCGGTCCAAAACTTTCCGGCAAAAGTTGTGCCAGGGTATATTTTTTATAGTGATCCGCATCTTGCGCCACGATCACCTGAAATGTAGCAGGATCCGTAAATTCCCTCATTACCTGCCGGCAGACTCCGCAGGGAAAAGCATATCCTGACGGTTCTGCTTCCCCGGGGGAAACAGATCCCGCCTCTCCTGCCGGCCGGTCCCGAAAGCCAACGATGGCAATCGCCGTAAACTCCCTCTCCCCTTCGGAGACCGCCTTAAAAAAGGCGGTTCTTTCCGCACAGTTGGTAGGGCTATAGGCTGCGTTTTCAATATTACAGCCCCGATATATTTTTCCTTCTTTGGTCAAAAGCGCTGCTCCCACTTGAAATCCCGAATAGGGTGCATAGGCCATTTGTCTGGCCTGCAATGCTTCTGAAACCAATTGTTTTTCGTCCATGGCATCACCTCATGATCTTCGCTTTAAAACTGCTTCCGTCTGTGTTATTTTCCACTCCGAACACATCTAGGATGGTGGCCGCAATATCACTGAAGGTTTTTCTGGTTCCTATATTTACACCTCCCGCGATATCTTTGCCGTACACCAGTAACGGAATATATTCCCTGGTGTGATCTGTTCCGGTATAACCCGGATCGCAGCCATGATCTGCCGTGATCATCACAATGTCATGCTCCCGCATTCTGCCAAGCATGATTCCTAACTGTTTGTCAAACTCAGACAGGGCATTGGCATAGCCGTCAATGTCCCTGCGGTGTCCGTACACCATATCGAAGTCCACCAGATTCACAAAACATAATCCGCTAAAATCCTGCTCCATAATGGAAAGCGTTTGTGTCATACCATCTTCATTATTCACGATCCGCCGGGTATGTGCAATCCCTGCTCCGGCAAAAATATCAAAAATCTTACCCACGCCATAGGTGTCGTAGCCTGCTGCCAGCAACGCCTCCAACATCGTGTCCCTGGGCGGTGTCAGAGAAAAATCATGCCGCCTGCTGGTTCTTACAAAGTTTCCCGGCTCTCCCACAAAGGGACGGGCAATGACTCTTCCCACACCGGTATCTCCGGTAAGGATCTTCCTTGCAATCTCACAGTACCGGTACAGCTCCTCCACAGGAACCACATCCTCATGGGCCGCGATCTGAAAAACAGAATCTGCGGAAGTATATACGATCAGCGCTCCGGTCCTCATATGTTCTTCCCCATACTCCGCGATCACCTGTGTTCCGGAATAGGGCTTGTTACACAAGGTCTTTCGACCGGTCTGACGCTCAAACTCTGCGATGGTCTCCTTTGGAAATCCGTCAGGAAAGGTTGGCAGAGGCTTTGGGGATACCAGCCCTGCAATCTCCCAATGTCCGATGGTGGTATCTTTTCCCTTGGAAGCCTCCTGCAGTCTTGCATAACTTGCCTTGGGGTCTGCGACTTTTTCTCCCACCGTTACACCGTCTATATGAAATAAGCCCATGCGCTGCATATTGGGCACCTGAAACTTTGGTGAGGCTGCCACACTGGCTATGGTATTGGCTCCCACATCACCAAACTCTGCCGCATCCGGCTCGTATCCGATCCCGAAACTGTCCAGAACGATTAAAAAGATTCTTCTATCCATCTAAATGCCGTCCTCTCTGCTGCCTAAACTTTTCAAAACACTAGTCCTCAACGGATTCCAATGCCAGTTCCATCATTTTGGTAAAGGACTTCTGCCGTCCCTCGGAACTTACTTCCTTCCTGGTTACAAAGGAATCGGAAATCGTCAGCAAACAGGCAGCCTTTTTCCCTAAAACATTGGCATTGTGAAACAGGGCAAAACTTTCCATTTCCACACATTTTGCATTATGCTCTTTGGGGAAACGCTCATAGCTTCCCATTTTGCTCTCTGCATAGAATACATCACTGGAATGGATCCTTGCCACCTTACAGTCAATCCCTAACCTTTTTGCAGTTTCCAGAATGTGATCATTTACCTCTTTGGTGGGGTACAGCACATCCTCCTCACAGCCACTCTGGGTCCGGGCAAAATTGGACTCGCTGTAAGCACTGTCTGCCAGAACCACATCATAGACATCAAGATCTGCAGAATAGGATCCTGCAGAACCGATACGGATAATGGTTTCCACATCATACATGGAATAAAGCTCATAGGAGTAGATACCGATACTGGGCATTCCCATTCCACTGGCCATAACGGAAACCGGTTTTCCTTTGTAAGTTCCTGTATAGCCCAGTACGTTCCGGACTTCCGTCACTAATTTCACATTTTCTAAAAATTTCTCTGCAATAAACTGCGCTCTTAACGGATCTCCCGGCATGAGAACAGTTTTTGCAAAATCCCCTTTGTTAGCACTATTATGTGGTGTCGCCATTTTTACTCCTCCTCAATGATCTTTCGCAACTCATCCAACGATATGCTGCATTCTTCACCAAATATTCTCACATAGGTATCTCCCACAAGCGGGATAACCTCCGGAACATATTCTTCACTCTCAAAATGATGGATCATCAAAATCCGTTGCTCCGGATTTAAGATCCAATATTCCCTGACACCCATATTCATATAGGTAGAAAGCTTGATACCCGTATCCCGCTTCTTCGTGGATGCCGAGCTCACCTCCAGGACCAAATCCGGGCCGCCTAATACTCCCCATTTATTTCGTTTCGTCAAATCACATAATACAAGAAGATCCGGAACCAGTTCAAATTGATCCGAATCCTCCATCCGAACAGCAACCGGCCCCTCATACACCCGACATTTACCCCGGTGTCGTAAAATATACTCCGATATCTTTAAATCCAGAAAGTGAACAAGCTCCTGATGCAACAAAGACGGACATCCCATATCATAGAGCTTTCCATCAATCAATTCACAGCGCTCATCCTCCTCTGTCCGCTGACAATTCTGACCTGCATTATGGGAGTCTAAAGACTTTTTTCTTATACCCTGTGAATGCTTCGCCGTTTCTCTTACACCATCTGTGGATGCCTGCATGGCATATTGTATACTCTTTCCGTCGTAATCTTCTTCTCTTCCGGTCAGCACTTGTTGTAGTGCCAAAAGTGTAGCCTGCCGTGGTTGCTTGGTAGCACCACTTAAGATCTTCTGAATGGTTCCCACCGGCACCCCACTGTACCGGGACAATTGTGCCACACTATACCCGCGCCGTTCCTTAAGTTTCCGGATTTCATCGACCATTATTACCATAAGATGTTCCTTTCATTTTATACCATCAATTATAGCACCCAATTATTCTTTTTCAACCTTTCTTATCCGTTATTATTCTTTGTTTTAATTATTGACAATGCCCATCTATATATCTACTATACTTTCGTAGCACATAGATTCTTTGCCTTTGCTAGCTGCTCTTTCGTAATTCCAAGAGAGAGAATCGTTTCCTCCGAAAAATTCTTTTCCAGCATTTTTACTGCCAATTCCAGTTTTCCTTCCAATTTTCCTTCTGCCCTTCCCTGATTTTTATAGTACTGCAAAACTTCACACATCGTATGGACCTCCTTTTCATCTCCGTTTCTGATTATCTCTTCATAATCCTTGTCTCCTGTCATCAGATAACAACCACCATATCAGAGATTACGCTGTCCATCTTTCCCCGAAACTCTTCTATACTGGCTACCCTTGCCGACAGCTTTAACCACCGCTTCAATATATCCAGATTCTTCTCACTAGAAACCTGTTCTTCCAGATCCTTTGGCACCGGTCCCAGGTCACTTAGAAAATCCAAAACTTCATCGGCTATTCCTTGGGCTATTCCTTCTGCTCTTCCCTGATTCTTATAGTACTGTAAAACTTCACACATCGTATGGACCTCCTTTGCATCTCCGTTCCTGATTATCTCTTCGTAATCCTTGTCTCCTGTCATTACGGACAACAGTTTTAAAATCGCATCCACATGAACGATTTCCTGTTTATTCTCTTTCATCCAGTCTATATTGCCCTTTCGCTTCTCCACAAAAAACCGGGCCACCAGTTTGAAATCACTGTGAAACCGTTCTATCTCCTCGTCTGTCAGCCAGGCCACATTCACCACATGGATGTTGTAGTCATTCACATAATGGTCAAGGCCCTCCGGTATCTCGATCACATCTTTCAGGCACTGTGGCTTTCTCCATTTATGCTCTGTCCCAAAATACAAAACCAATGTGATCACAGGTACAAACTTCTGAGTCGTCTTTTCATCCGGAAACTCCGTATCTTCGTCTTCCGCTATGCCCGGCTCCGCTACATCTCCGGCTGTTTTCTGCTCCGTCTTTTCATCCTCACTCTTAAGTATCTGCTTCCGGTACCCTGCCCCGTCATACCCCATGATCCTTAAAGGCATAGCCCGGTCCACCGTCGTCTGATTTTCCAGTCCGTAGAGTGCAATGTCTACCTTGGAGTCAGTCCAGTACTTTGCAATGTCCCGTTCCTGCTCATGCAGCTTTTCGTCTGCCTTGTACTGAGAACGCATCACCGACTCCCGGAGCGCCTCCGTTTTCACCCTTTGCTCTCCTTTAAAAACAACTCCGTTCACGATATCCGCAAACACATCCTCATAATCCTCCAGCAACTTCTCTGTCATATCCTTCTGTCCCATTAACCTTCTCCTTCCAGTAAAATGATCTTCAGCAAAAGCCACTACCTGAGCGTTTCATCTAGCTTCTTCATATCATGATACCGGGAAAAAACAACAGAAAAACTGCTTTAAGAATTCATGAACATAGATAGAATAAAATAGAAAAACTCTGATACAAGATGAGCCTGCATGCAGCCTCACTTGTCAAGAAATAGTAATTGGCCGCCGTCTGCGGCTTCTGACTGAAAATAGTATGCTACCACTCATTGCGGTTTATTGATAGAATAAGTATAACAGAAAAGCACCTTATGATAAAGCGAAAATGCATTAATTTTTTCTAAACATGGTGAGTCTGCAAGGAGTCTCACTTATCATGAACAAAAACAGCGGGACGCCTCAGACGTCCCGCCAAAATATTTAACAGAGACAAATGTAGAACCTATAAATATGCTCTTATCATTTGATGCCATTCAGCATTATGATGATTATTTAGATTTCCCTTGATTGAAATCTCGCACTTGTCCCCCCTCCATATTGCATATGTAATCTCAAGAACCTAAATCATATCCCAAGTGAGGATTGTATCTTCTTCTAGATCTCTTACAACTCTTCTTCCAATAACTATCTCTGAGAAGTCAGGGGATATACCGGTTCCCGGACGTTTGGGCATCAAGTCTTCCTTTGAAATTATTTCTCCTGCTTTCATATCTCTGGTAAGAACTAATGACCTTCTGGCTTCTTTTCTCGGAATTAATTCGCAATCAAGAACAGTTTTTTTACTTGAACCTAAAATGGAATCAATAAACCTGAAATTTGACACGGCCTTCTTAAAATCATTCGGATCACCGGCATGATAATGATCGTTTCCCGGAAGACTCTTATCCAACGTAAAATGCTTTTCAATAACTTCCGCGCCTAAAAGATACGCAGTTGATAATGTTTGCATAGTTCCATCCGGAGCAACATGATCAGAATAGCCAACCTGCACATCCGGAAAATCCTTTTTGAGTGTTTCGATGATTCTCAGATTGGCATTCACGGGATCTGTCGGATAAGAAAGAACGCAATGAAGAATCGTAATATCGTTATTTCCGGTACCTTTGATAGCTCTGATGGCCTCATCTACTTCTGAAAGATATGCAGCACCAACAGATATGACCACTTTTTTCCCTTTTTCAGCAATATATTTTATAAAAGGAAGGTTTGAGAGATCGGACGAGGAAATTTTATAGAAATCTACCATATCTTCCAAATAATCTACAGAAGCATAGTCAAACGGAGTAGATGTAAAATCCATCTCCTTACTGTGCGTATAATCACATAGTTCTCTATAATCCTCTTCATTGAACCCGTCGTACTTTTGGAACAACGCATGCTGTGTTTTTGTAGGCTCTTTCGTTGTGTCCCAATAAGCAGGAGAATTCTTTGAAACTATCGTATCGGCCTTGTATGACTGAAATTTTGCACAATCACAACCGGCCTCTGCAGCCGCATCAATATACATCTTAGCAGCATCCAATGGACTGATCCCCAAAACTTTAGCAGTATCATAGAAATTAACACCCATTTCCGCAATCAGATAAGGTTTTGTATTTTTCATAGCTGCATCTCCTTTTATAAACTATTAATCAAACTCATGACTCTTTTTCTTCCACCGCGTAAGTCGTGACTTAAGAGCATATCCTGATAATGCTGTCTTCCTTTTTGAGACATATGCAAATACATATCGAGGGTTGCTTTAATCACTTCGTCATCCGGATTCAGTCCGATATAGCTAAACCCGTTTTCATTGCTGACAAATCCATGTTTTTCTTCTCTTTGATTCTGCGCCATGGAAATAGAAGGTATACCTAAAATCGCAAGTTCGTAACCCGTCCTTCCGCGGGATGTAATGCCGATATCACAGGAGCTCATAATCTCAGGCATGTTTGATATGTCGAAAAGAACTTCGATATTATCATATTTATTATATTCCATTAACTCATCCACATTGTATTTTGCTCTGCCCAAAACAACTACAAACTGATATTCTCTATATTCCTCTTTACTTATCATTTTAAGCAATCTATCCGAATAATTCTGTGGATCAGCACCGCCGAATGAAATAAATACTTTTTTCACCTTTTCCCTAATGCTAACCGGCTCGTAAAACATAAAAGTTTTAGCAGATATAAAATACTTTTCTCCTGCTTTCACTTGCGGTAGTTCATCCTCATGATACAGAGCATTAAATACCAGATCGGCTTTCACAATACCCTCACCGTCATCTTCAAAGTTAATAATCTTGGCATCCGGTAGAACGCTTCTAAGCCCAATCATATAGTCAATTGATGTGGCAAGAATATCATTTATAAAAATGGAATATTGCTGCTCTTTACACCTATCAAACAAATCTCTTATACCCTCTACCGGGATTAAGTTGTGTGTCGTCACCCCAAACACCTTGGGATCCGTCTGATTAATATCATAATAAATATCCGGCTTGGTGTAAAATTCATCAGCCATTTCCAACGCCCTATAGATATGCCCCATTCCGCGCTTATTATTGCCATTTACATATATTGCAACTCTATCTCTTGTGAGAGAAGCCTCTACACTTCTCAAATCATCAAACGTATCCACATCCTGCGATTCATTTTCCGGTAATTCAAAAACATCTACCTTAACGCCAATTCTCGTCTTTGGCGTAACAACTGATGCTTTTGAAATAACAAAAGCACCCGTTTCCATATAACATGGCGGCAAATATTGACGATTTAATCTCTCGGTATAATTAGGGATTTTTTTACCATCTTTTTCACCCCAGGAAAGATGTGGAGCATTAATTGCAGAAATCAGTGTATCCAGTTCGTTTTCAATTGCATATTGAATTGCAGCATCAAGGGTTTTCACTCTCAGTGTTGGAGAGGTAGGCTGCATCGTCACAATATAATCCCAATCTCCATCCGGTATTGCATCAGCAATTACAGCGTCTAAAGTTACATCATCTCCACATAGAGAAGCATCGCGCCACTTAACCTTTGCCCCCATCTGCTCTCCAATAATCCTGACATGTTCCGAGTCTGTAGTAACCACTACTTCTGTAATGCATTTAGACGCTAAAGCATTTTTAATCGAATAGTAAATCAGGGGATGTCCGCCTACGATCCGGATATTCTTGTTTGGGATCCCTTTTGATCCCGCACGAGCAGGTATTACAGCCAGTATTTTCATTTATTTTTTGTATGCTGTTCAAAAATTGAAACAACACTTTCCTTTCCATAAAATAGATAGAATTACAAAAAGCCGACTCCTAGGAGTCGGCTTTGAAACTTTTGATTACTGAAGCAGTGATAAAACTCCCTGAGTTGATTGGTTAGCCTGAGCAAGCATAGCCTGTCCTGCCTGAGCAAGGATATTGTTCTTGCTGTAGTTAACCATCTCTGAAGCCATATCTGTATCACGGATACGGGATTCAGCGGAAGATGTATTCTCAGATACATTGTCCAGGTTTGCAATGGTATGCTCTAATCTGTTCTGCAGTGCTCCAAGTGCAGATCTCTGTGTAGATACGTTGTTGATTGCTGCCTGAATCTTGCTAAGAGTAGCCTGCGCTTTGTTATAAGAAGATACAGTAGGTGCTGTAACAACAGATGTTGTTGAAATATCTGTTATAGTACTAACTTTTGATGCGATTGCTGCTTTCTGAGCATTTTCAGCTGATGTCCTAGTAGCATATGATGTTCCACTAAAGACATACTTACCAGTAGATGTTGTTGTAACAGATCCTGCTGCTGATGTTGCAGCATCAACTGCTGACGCTTTTGTAGCATAGGATGCACTATCATAACCATATCTGGTAACAGCTACTGACACAGCGCTATTCAATCCGATAGCAGTTGCATTCATGGCTCCAATGGAAATCACGATCTTCTGGTTGGTGTTAGCACCTACCTGAAGATTCTTTCCTGTAAATGATCCATCCAGTAAATTCTGCTTGTTGAACTGAGTGGTGGAAGCGATACGGTCAAGCTCTGTGGTTAATGCTGTTAACTCCTGGTTAATCGCATCACGGTCAATGTCCTGATTGGTATCGTTAGCACCCTGTACTGCTAACTCATTCATACGTTGCAGAATGCTGTGCGCTTCGTTTAAAGCACCTTCAGCGGTCTGGATTAAGGATACACCATCCTGCGCATTGCTGGAAGCTTTGTCAAGTCCTCTGATCTGGCTTCTCATCTTCTCAGAAATTTTTAATCCTGCTGCATCATCCGCTGCCTTGTTAATCTTATATCCGGATGATAATTTCTCAGATGATTTTGCCTGTGCATCAGTTGTGATACCTAACTGTCTGTTAGAGTTCATTGCTGCTAAATTGTGTTGTACTACCATTGCCATAATATTTTCCTCCTTGAAGTGCGATATGATTCCTTCATATCGAATATTTTCCTATTTCCAAGAATGTAATTCTTGCTTCCTGATGAATATATCGGAATCTTTTTCAAGGACTTTAGCCTTTTTTCATAATTTTACATTTTTTATACTTCACCCTCCGGAAAGTCTCTCTCTTGCATTTGCTTTGCTTCCTGACTTACTTCTTCCGCTACCGGGAGTATCTGATCTATAACCACCTTCATACTGTTTAAAAAAACAATTCCAACCTCTGCACTCTCCCTTAATTCTGCCCGTTCATCATCCTTTAAAGTGTAGACCGTACTTCGAAGAGTATAATCTACACCGGGCAGACCACTCATAATCAAAGATGCCAGATTGTCCCGATCCATTTTCTTATTAAATTTCTTGATCTTTGTTAAGACCTTAGATAACTCCTCCGATGTATATTTCTTCTTTCCCGTGATTCTTCTAAGCTTTTCATATGTTTTAAGCCCCTTGGTCACCTCGATATCAAGCTTTCTAATCCGATCCGGAAGTTCCGAATACAACTGCAAAGCATGCCTCTGTTCCTCCTCATTAAAGTGGTAAGGTATCTTTTTCATAAGTCTTTTTCGACTATACTTACCTTTACAGTATTGCTCGATGGCATCCTCTAAAGTCATTACTTCTGAACCATGAATCAAAGCTCCGCCTTCGGTGGCATCCACCACCTTCACCGTATCTTTATATTTCTTAATCTGGTCTTCAAACCAGATTCGATAAAGATTCAAATTCGTTAGCGTAGGGATCTTCTTTCCATCAATTCCCTCTACCTGAATGTACTCTTTATTATTCTCAATATCATGAGTTCTGTCCTTTTTAAAAGTTCCGCTGGCATGTTCCCTGTTTCCCGTTAAGGCCAGATCTTGTCCTACCAAAATAATTGTCCTGGCCCCCATCATAATACCCACAGAAAACGCACTGGTAGCAACACTTCCTCCGGTAGCAACACTATTTAACCTCTTTTGTTTCACCGGATCTTCTTTAAAGACCTCCTCAAACACCATGTCCTGGGTGTAAGAATCATAGTATACAATTTTGTCTCCCTGATGCGACTTCACCAATTTATAAGGAATATTGATTCCTGAAATCATTGGAACTGTGTTAGTCTTTTTCATTTCAAACAATTCCAGGTCCTTCCTTGGATCCACCACCGCAAAGAAATCCGGAGTTATACCATGGCGAAACAAAGGCTTTAATGCCGTATCGCAGGCAATGATACAAGCCTTTCCTTTGGCTTTCTTAAGCTGATCAATATTCTTATCCAGAGAAGGTCCTGCCGCCACTACAATGACCGGAACATCCTCTGGAATGGTATGAAAGAAATCACAAATATTATAATGCTTATATAGCAAAGTCAAATTTCGTAATTCATTAAAGATACTGTCATTAGCAAAATTCAATATCGTATTCCAGTTAGTTCGTACTCCTGTTATCCTCTTTTTAATCGCATCCATAACATCCTTTGTCTGAGCAGGAAATAATTTATCATAATTGTGGGTAATGACAATGCTTATCTTTGTCATGCTTTCGACAGTAATCCGACTATCTATAATAGATTGTAACTCCTGATTATTAATTCCATCAATAATGAGTCCCGGAAGCTTTCCTTCAAACAAACTGGTCAGATCATAGCTCTCCATGGCGTGTAAAAAAATTTTCATACTCGGTTCATAAACAATCACCGTCGTATCCTCTGAAACACGTTCCATTAAATATTTCAACATGCGTCCGTCAGAGAATCCGATAATGAACAGCAAGGAGCCAAAACCCTGATCCTTGATCCGTTCTGCCCGAAGGCGTGCCATCTCCTCCGGCCCATATTTCCCAGCCAGATAATAGGTATTCTTTCCATATTTTACTACATCGATCTGTTCTCCGGTGTAGGCTTTTTCTTCCGAAATTGTTACCCTTTTCAAAAGAAAATCCTTCTGCCCCTTCTCCCGCAGTTCCTTATCCACTTTTATATATTCTTTATGGACAAGGTAGTCCTTCCATCCCGGCAATCTAGCTTCCAGAGCATCTAAGTTTTTCTCAAAAGTTTTATTCTTCATACAGTGCCTCATTAATGATCTCTTTATACTGTTCTAGAGTACTTTCTAATCCAAATAATAAACTGTCAGATAAAAGTGCCGTGTCATCCTTTGCAATGCCTTCTTCAACATCCTTAATGATCTGAACAATCATCTCCACACTTCCAATTTCCGTCTGCTCTATAAAATAAAAAATTCCGGGAAGAAAAGCATTTAAGTCCTCAAACAACTTCTTCATCTCTTCCCGATATTCTTTTTTTCCTTCTTCCAACAGGGTTACCACATGATCAATCATTTCAATCAACTCATCCATCTGAGCTGTCATTTTTCTTAAATCCATATTCCCTCTTTTCGAAAAAAGGGATTGACAAAGTGCCAATCCCTTTCCTCCACAATTCTACTTAACTGATTATCCAAGTAAGGATAATACTCCCTGGGTTGATTGGTTAGCCTGAGCAAGCATAGCCTGTCCTGCCTGAGCAAGGATATTGTTCTTGCTGTAGTTAACCATCTCTGAAGCCATATCTGTATCACGGATACGGGATTCAGCGGAAGATGTATTCTCAGATACATTGTCCAGGTTTGCAATGGTATGCTCTAATCTGTTCTGCAGTGCTCCAAGTGCAGATCTCTGTGTAGATACGTTGTTGATTGCTGCCTGAATCTTGCTAAGAGTAGCCTGCGCTTTGTTATAAGAAGATACAGTAGGTGCTGTAACAACAGATGTTGTTGAAATATCTGTTATAGTACTAACTTTTGATGCGATTGCTGCTTTCTGAGCATTTTCAGCTGATGTCCTAGTAGCATATGATGTTCCACTAAAGACATACTTACCAGTAGATGTTGTTGTAACAGATCCTGCTGCTGATGTTGCAGCATCAACTGCTGACGCTTTTGTAGCATAGGATGCACTATCATAACCATATCTGGTAACAGCTACTGACACAGCGCTATTCAATCCGATAGCAGTTGCATTCATGGCTCCAATGGAAATCACGATCTTCTGGTTGGTGTTAGCACCTACCTGAAGATTCTTTCCTGTAAATGATCCATCCAGTAAATTCTGCTTGTTGAACTGAGTGGTGGAAGCGATACGGTCAAGCTCTGTGGTTAATGCTGTTAACTCCTGGTTAATCGCATCACGGTCAATGTCCTGATTGGTATCGTTAGCACCCTGTACTGCTAACTCATTCATACGTTGCAGAATGCTGTGGGCTTCGTTTAAAGCACCTTCAGCTGTCTGGATTAAGGATACACCATCCTGTGCATTGCTGGAAGCTTTGTCAAGTCCTCTGATCTGGCTTCTCATCTTCTCGGAAATCTTTAATCCTGCTGCATCATCGCCTGCACGGTTGATTCTGTAACCGGATGACAATTTCTCAGATGATTTTGCCTGTGCACTTGTTGTGATACCTAACTGTCTGTTAGAGTTCATTGCTGTTAAATTGTGTTGTACTACCATTCCCATAATGTTTCCTCCTTGAAAATATTTGCAACTTCCTTGCTGCATAAATTATGGTTTTCCGGATCTACTCTTCCGGCCGTACGCTCCGTCATTTCATTCCGGAAAGTCAACCTGTTTGGTTGTTTACATCAAGTATATCGACACGCATGCCGTTATACTTAAGGCCTATTATAAAAAAGTTTTGTGAAAAATATGTTACCTAGTCGCCTGAAACCAGATTTTTCAGACTATCTAATCCTTCTAAATCAATACTTGCCTGATTCTCTTTCTGAATCTGAAGATATACTTCTTTTCTGTATACCGGAACATTCTTTGGTGCAGAGATTCCAATCTTAACCTGATCCCCCCGCACTTCTAACACGGTAATTTCAATGTTGTTATTGATGACCAGAGAGTCACCTTTCTTTCTTGTCAAGGCTAACATCTCTACTCACCCGCCTTTCGATTCTTCAAAAGGTCATAGATATAATATTTCACGGAATAATCATCTTCCACGATTAACTGCACACCCTTGTTATTATCTGTGTTAATTACAATCGGGGCTTTCAAGTTGATGGAAAGCTTCTCTATCTCCGTCGGTACTGTCACTGTAACCAGTAAATAAGTATTCTCATCCTTCAGTTCTCCTAACGGCGAAAGAATCTCGTCGCTGACTGTGGGATTGTAATCTTCCTTAATCACCAGCGGATCCATTACCGGAAACGCGATTTCCGGTTCATCCATACTCTGTAGCCAGCGAATTGCCGCCCGATCTCCCTTTTCCTCATCATAGATTAGCGCAAAATTACGAAGCTGCGGGAATCCAATCATTCCTGTTTCTAATCGGATAATTTTCTCCTCCGGGATATCAATGGTCCCAAAGATTCTTGTTTCTGCCTTCATGGCACATCCTCCTTCATCATGAAATATTTATTGCTATTGCTTATGATCCCAAAACTGTGCATCAAAGTAATTCAGCTTCTTCATATTGGTATCATACAGCTTTGCAACCTGGCTGGTCTGACGCATGCTTTTCACGCGTCCTTTTAATTGTGAAAAAGCTTTTTGAGCAAGCTCTTTGTTTCTCTTTTCCTGGACCCGGATGGTTACGCCAAGATCTGTAACCACACTGATCAGTTCCTGCATTTTTCTGATCTCTTCTGCATACTCCTGCAGATTGCCATGCAGTTCCTCCCTCAAATGGTCATACAGATTCTGAAAGCCTTCGTCCAGCTCATTGATCTGCTCGATACAATCCGTCTTTTGAGCAGTGTTGCGCTCCCAGTCTTCCAGAGCCACCTCATCCTGCTTGAGAATACTCATCTGCTCTTTGTTCAGCGCATCTATTTTTTGTAAGATAGAGAGCTTCTTTTCCAGGCTCTCTATCATGATTTGAATATATTCTCTATTTCCCATACTTAATTTGCCTGTTGCATTCTCGCTTTTTCCATAACTTCTTTCCAAGTATCGCGCATGGTTCTAAGATGCTTTAAGACCTCTTCCAGAATCTCTTTATCCTTGTGCAGATTCGCTTCCTTCAGTCTTTCTCTCAGGTACTTGTATACATTGTCAAAATCCTCTGCAACCGGGTAGTTGCGATTTAAAGTACACTGAAATTCAACAATGATATCATCTACACGACGGATGTTATTATGCGCTTTTTCGATGTCATTATGCTCAACTGCCGCAATTGCAATATTGCAAAACTTAATTGCACCTTCGTATAGGAGCAGTGTTAACTCCGCAGGAGTTGCTGTTAGTATTCTACTGTTGTTATATGCTGCATACGGATTCTTTACAGCCATAGCCTACACCTTCCTTTATCATGAATTTCCAATCCGGAATCAACCTCCCAGAAGGGATGTCAATGAACTTGTCTGAGATTCTAACTTCGCGAGAGCTGTTTCCATTTCAGAGAACTTCTTGTACCAGGTTTCTTCATAATCACTTACCCGGTCTTCCCAATCATCAATGGTGTCCTCCAATCTGCTTAACTCTGATTTCATGGATTTGTCATTATAAATGGTATATGCACTGCTTAAAGTAGTGGATCTCATTTTTGTAGTGAGACTATCATACAGATTCTTCGCAAGCTGATTAAAAAAGCTCTGAACAGCTTCCGGATCCTCCTGAATAGCTGCTCTTAGTTTGTCTGTCTTGTCAGAAGATACGGAATCCTCACTGTCACCATCAATATGAAAAGCGTTATGTTCATTGCTTGTGGCGCTGATGATACTCTGTGTCTGAATTCCAAAGGTGGAAAGATTATAGGTCTTTCCGTTAATCTCAAACCCTTTTTGCATGGCAGAAGTCATGGTATTCAAGATAGAACTCAGGGTGTCATCTCTACGCAGTAATGCATCCTTGATCTTATTTTCCCAGGTCTCCACTTCCTTATCGGACATGGCGTCCTTTTCATCATCGGATAGTGGATCATATCCTTTGGCGCTGTCTGCATTATAGGCCTTTGTCATCTCGTTGATAATACTGTTGTAATCACTGAGAAAACTCTTGATCATGGAATAGATTCCATCCGTATCCGTTTCCGTGGTAACTGAGATGGGGCCATCTGTCTCACCGGTTGCATTGATGGTAAGACCATTGACCGTAACAGAGTTGCTCTCATTTTCAAAACTTGCTCCGTTTACCACAATGATGGAATTCTGACCATCTTGTTTTGCTGCATACACAGTTCCCTCTTCTGCAGTAATTCCCAGTGCTTTATAGTTATCTTCCGTTGCCAACCCTAACTTGGACAATGCTGCTAAAGTGCTTTCATCTTCTACCTTAAAATTAAAGTCGTTCGCCTTGCCGGAACCGGCATTTAAAATGATCCTCTGGTTGCTGGCATCAAAACTTGCCTTTAGTCCGGTAGCTTCAGAAACACGGGAAAGAAAATCGGAAACCGTATCATCCTGACTGTATGCCACGGTCTTTTCCTCGCCGCCAACGGTTACCGTAAAGCTGCCGGAACCTTCTAATCCCAAACTACTTAACTTATCGGAAGATCCAATCGCTGACCCGTCTTCCTTTGTGGAAACCAGTTTTCCACTTGTAAGATAGGCCGCCTTTGCCAATCGTTTAATCTCTATAGTCTGCGTTCCGTTTGCCACGTTACCACTGGCAGTCACATTTGCCTTGGTTGTATCCGATACAGTTACTTTCTTCTTGTTTACGAAAGCAGATGCCGTCTTCAGGTTATACAAAGACTTTGTATAAAATCCATAGATCTTTGTGTTTAAGTCCTTCCACTTGTCCTGTTTCCACTCCAGCTTCGTCTTCTCTTTTTTGTAATTCTCTAATTTGGTACTATAGGCTGAAACCAGCTCCTGTACCATGGAATCGGTATCCAGTCCCGATGATAATCCCGTTAATCGAATTGCCATACCAATCCCTCCTATCTCTTTTCGTCAACCAGCATGCCTGCCATCTCCAGAGCTTTTGCGATCAGGTCCAAAGATTTTTCTGCCGGAAACTCTTTTACAACTTTCCGGGTATCCTTATCCAGAATCTTAATTGTCATGCGGTTCGTCTCCTCGTGAACACCGAACTGCACAGTATTATTGTGGTTTGCTTTGTTTAACTCATTCACCGTTTTCTTAATAGCATCCAGAGATACCTGACTTGGCTCCTCTTCTGCAACACCATTGCTCTTCTCCGGAGACGCAATGGAATAATTTGCCCCACGCTCCGGTGCCTCCTTCGGTGTAGACACTTCCGGTGTACTGCTTGCTGCTTCGCTATTCTCTTTTACTACTGTGTTGGAAACCGGTGCCTGATATGACACCTGCTGTGTTGATTGAATGCCTTCTATTGACATTATTCCACCTCCCTGTGAACGTCCTCATCATAAATGAGTGTCTTCCTTGTACTCGTTGTACATGTTATATCGGAAGATTTTTTACGTTCTTAACCTGTTTTTGATGTTTTTTCTATGAATTTTTATCTCAAGTAATCCAACAACGTCATATCGTTCGCCTGACTGGCTGCTTTTAATGCCGACTCATACGCAGTATACGCAGACTTGAAATCAATAAGGATATCAGACATCTCCCGGTCCTCATTATCCTTGATCAAGGTCTGGATGGTGGATTTATGACTGGTCATTCTGGTTTTGGTCAGTTCCAGACGGCTGTCACGACTTCCCACATCGGTTCTGGCCAGATCCACTGTCTGCTTGTAATTCTGGAAATCTGTAATGCCCTGGGAAAACAAATTCTTAAGATTGTCTTCCAGATAGGTCTTTTCTTTGTTAGCTGCTTCCAGCCACTGATCCAGAATGGCCTGTTTCTCTTCGCCGGAATATTCACTGTTATTCTTTAATGCATTCAGCTGATCTACCTTATCGTTTGCGTTCTGGGCTGCGGTAATGGCATCCATCAGCTCCTGCACATCTCTGGCAATGGATGTACTCAGGATTCCGTTCTCACCGGCCTGGGTGTTCACCTTCAGATCCTGATTGGCAGATACAGTATAAGAAATATCCTGGTCTTCTCTGGTATAGTTTATTTCATTGCCGGCTATGGTTTTGTCCGTGCAGTCAAAATACATTTCCGGACGAACTTCCCCTTTGGTAAAACCGGTTTTATCATAGGTGATCTCCATACTCCAATCAGACCGTTCTTCAGCATATGTTTTCAACTCTTTGGCAATGTCGGATCCAAAAACCAATTCCCCGCTTTCCGGAATGTAATACACTGCGTTTTTCTGAACCTCAAAGCCTTCCTCTTCCCAGTCGCTGTAGCTTACTGTGCGGATTGCATTTTGTGTTACACCGTTTTCATCTACATACCAGCTTATACCGCCCGGAACTCTGGTAATACTTAACATTTCCTCGTGAAACGCTCCATTTCCATCGCTAACGTGAGTTGGTATTTTAATCTCCGGCGTAACATTCTCATCTGTCTTACTGTAAGCCAGACGGATGCGGTCCACGGTAACTTTCTCCATCTCCTGATCCAGGGGGTATCCCTGATCCAGTCCGTTGGTTCCGTCGGTCCAGTTCTTAGGAACCTCTAAAGTATTTGTATAGTAATTCTTACTGGTCAGTGCATTGATATCCAGCTTCTGGGTTATGCTGTAAGAAGCATTGGAGGTATCCGTTTCAAAGGTAAGGGTCTTATTGGTCTTATATCCCGTAAAAACGGTCCTGCCTGCATAATCGCTGTTGCCCTCTGCATACAGCTGCTCCACACAGGCACTTAAAGTTTTCAGCAGGGTATTCCGATCATCTGTAGTCAATGTTCCGGTGGCGGAATTGACACAGGCCTCATAAATATCATTCAGAATCTCGCTCATATTGCCTAAAGATGTTTCGGTCACCTCCAGCCAGGACTCTGCATCCGGAATGTTTTTGTCTGTATACTGTTCCACTTCGTTCAGAGAATCCCTAAGGCGCAGAGAACGGATGGCAACCACCGGATCATCCGAAGGTTTGGAGATCTTTTTCTGACTGGTCATCTGGTCATTGTAGGTATCCACCAGTCCCTTGGTTGTATTGATATTGTTCTGACTGTGCAGTGTGATCATGCTGTTGGTAATTCTCATAAGCTAGCCTCCTATACTCCGGTCTCTAAGATCAGCCGGTCGTACATTTCCTGAAGAACCTGAACCATTTTCGAGGACAGGTTGTATGCATTCTGGTATTTTACCAGATTCAGAGCCTCTTCATCTTTATCCACACTGGAGATACTCATTCTCTGGTTGGTAATGGCAGTATTCAAATTCTCGTAATTCTTGGTAAAAATCTCTGCCTTCTGGGTATCTACTGAAATATCCGACAACAGACACTGCAGGAAGTCTGCAGATTTTCCTCCTCGGAACATATCGGTTTTATTCTTAAGGTCTGCCAGTTTTTCAATGATATCATAAGAATCCACACCATTGGTCCAGGACTCCAAAGTTGAAGTTGCTATAGAATCCGGATTCTTTAATGCTTCTTCTGTCACACTGAAATTCTTGGCATTCAGATAGCTGTAATAATAGCTACCCTTGTAAGAAATCACTTCATTTCCATTGGCATCCACCGTGGCTGCTCCCACCTGATGCAGGTCATAATCATATTCGCCGCCGTTCACCAGATCTTTTGCCACAAAGAAAGCACTGCTTTCTTCTCCATTTATGGTAACTCCCTGTAAAGAAATCTCGTTATACGCCTGAGCGAAATTTCTCACGAATTCGTTTAACTGCTGCTGATAATAGGGGATTCCCATGAAATCCACATCGCATCCGATAGCAGCTTCCCTGTCTAAAGCCCGTTTCAGGGTTCCCAGATCGGCAGGACTTCCGTCTGCCTGGGAACCAAGTACGAATTCATAACTGTAACTTACCTCACCGGTAAGGGCATCTGTTGTCTGATTTAATGTATAACTACTGTAATAATAGTCCCGGTTTGCGATGGTAATGATTCCACTCTCCGGCATGGTGATCTGTCTGGGATCAGTAATACTGGGGGAGCTGATGGTTACCTTATAAGGTCGGTCCAGCTCATTGACCGGAACCTGCGTAACCGTTCCATGAAAGGACTGGCTATTATTTCCATCCCGAATGTCATAAAGGGCCTTCAGACTGCCGGACATGGACTGGGCATTGAGTTCCAGCTTCATGCTGCTTGCTTCTTTGGAAGTAGGATTGATGGTCCAGTAGATATCATAAAGTCCGTCCACATCCATCTGGTTAATCTGGTTGCTGGTCTGTCTGGGTACACATACCAGCTGATTGTATTCATAGGTATCCACCAGTTTCTGTCCGTTGATCTTGACCATATAGGTGGTGGCACCGGTATACATATCCGGATAATTACTGTTGGCAACATCTACTTCGATAACTTCCACCGGAACAAGCGCGGATAATTCATCGATCAGAAGGTTTCTGGAATCCCGAAGTTCACTGGCATATGCTCCCTGCTGCTCAATAATGTTGATCTGTTTGGTCAGGCCGGCGATCTTCTGCGCAATGCTGTTGATCTGATCCACTTTGGTGGAAATCAGTTCATTTACTTCATATTGCAGATCGGAAAGCTGGGTGCTGACACTGTTAAAATAATCTGCCAGACTCTGTGCCTGACTAATATATGCATTCCGGGCAGTCAGACTGGCGGCATCTGTTTTCAATGTATCCAGGGCATTGAACATATCTCCGAAAATAGACGTAAATCCCACGGTAGTGGTTTGACCATCCACTGTGGTCTCCTCGTCTTTCAGATACGTCTCCATCTGTCTTAAGTACTCTGCTCTGGTGGACTGTTCGTTTAATTTCGCCTGGTTACTCCAGTATTTCAAGTCATAGTATTCATTTCGGATCTGCTGGATCTTGGTAACTTCCACACCGCTTCCCATGCTGCCGTACTTTGCGTTAATACGGATAGCTGAGGATGCTTCCAGCAATGCTTCCTGACGGGAGTATCCTTTGGTATCCACATTGGAAATATTATTTGCGGTTGTATTGACTGCGGTCTGATAAGAGGATAATCCCGAGCCCGCTATGGTTAATCCAAAAAAAGTAGAGGACATTTACTCACCTGCCTTTTAAGAACCTAACTGTGTGATGATGTGCTCAATCATGGCATCAATGGTATTAATGAACCGGCTGGCCGCATTGTAAGCACTCTGATATTTGATCATACTGGACAGTTCCTCGTCTGAGGAAACTCCGATAACCTGTTCTCTCTGGTTTCCGATGGAAGTCACCGAAGAGGTCAGAGTATTGGATACTCCAAGAAAAACATTTCCGTCGGAAGCCTGTGCTCCCACCATGTTATCGTAATAATCATTGAAGGAGATCATGGTAGATCCCGGTTTCAGAGAGAGATTGGCCTCACTCCAGGCTGTTTTTAACCTGTCTGCCAGTTCGTACCCCACTTCCCCATCCTGCCGGAAAGTTGGGAGCTTGGTTTCATCTGCTACCAGTACCGGATTCACCGTCAGGTTCAGCAGATTATAGTAAGTAGCCGTATCCCTTGCAATGGCATTTCCTGCATCATCGTACCGGATCTCACCTAGGTCTTCCTCATTGTAGACATACCATGTTTTTCCGTTATCGTCTGTGATCTCTGTGTAACGGGATACACTTTTTCTGGAAAAAAGCTCCTCACCGGGGCCCTTTCCATCTGCTCCCACCGTTCCGTTTTCGTCATCCCATACGGTATAACTGCGTGTCACACCACCCACGGTGATCTGTTTGGTAGTGGTGGGAGATAAAATATCGTTGATGGTTTTGACTACTGTCCGCACCAGATGATCTACCTGGGCTTCTACGGTCTGGATGGAGGACAATCCTGTAGTATCGTTAAATTCCTGTGCACTTACACCTACGATATCTCTGAAATCTGCCACATCCGTGCCCCGGCTCATAACCAGTGCTTTTAATTTTCCTATATCGGTATTCAGTTCCGTGGAAATATCCGTATTAAAATCAAATACATCCACATACTGTTCATTTGCAAAATTAGATAACTCTTTCCATACCGGGGTTTCAAATCCGGTGATGGTATCCTTGCGTGTAGTCATTTCGTGGCAGGTTACTTCATCTACGAAGTCCACTCCTTCCACTTTGACTTTTACCACACCATCGGCAACTTCTGAATAAGAAATGCTTGCCAGGGTTCCCAGCTCATCTAACAGAAGATCCCTCTCGTCCCGCAGGGTCATGGCTGTTTCCACTTTGCCCGCTTCCACTTTCTGGATCTGCAGGTTCAGGGCAGAAATCTGTTTTCCCAGCTTATTGATCTGATCCACGCTATCCGTGATCTGCTTGTTCATATTCAACTGGTATTCCTGAAGTCCTGTGTACAGAGCCTGGGAACGTTCTACGAACAGAGAGGCTTTCTGAATGACCAGATTCTGGTTCACACTGGATCCCGGATCTTTGGCCAGCTCCTGAATGGCTTCATTTAAATCTGCCAGCACATCCTGAAAAGCTTCTCCTTCCGTCTCCTGAAGAAGCTCGTAGATCTCGTTGGTGGTACTATAGCAGGTTTCATAAAACATCTGCCGTCCGGATTCCGTTCTATAGTATTTATCTAAAAACAGGTCTCTGGAATGCACCACATCGCCAATGCTGACGCCTAATCCGGACTGCTTGATATTCACAGACTGACCGGATGTCATATTCTTCTTGGCAACGGACAGGGTGTTATAGTTCATATCCGTAAAAAGAACCTGCTGTCTTACATAACCCTTGGTATTTACATTGGTTAAATTGTTTCCTGTAGTATTGATGGCATTCTGGGCACTTGTCAGTCCCGATTTTCCTACATAAAGGCTTCCCATTCCATTTGCCATACCCGGTTTACCATCCTTTCTGTTCTTGCGGCTGCACCGCTTTTTTTACCCCATTTACCTACGAAGGTTCGCGCCAATACTGACGCGAACCATTCCTTTGGTCGTCATTGTGTTACATTGAAACCGCCACCCGGCAGGATCGTTTCTGTGCTGTAAGCATTCTTATCATAATTCGCCGTGGTCGGAGCAACTTTGGTACTTCGGATAAGGTTCATATCGTACTCAAGCATCTCCATGGATTGTTTCAATAAGGTTTCATTCTCCTTATTGATCCTGGCAACCTCAATGAGGGTCAAACGGAGCTTTTCCCTGAGATCCAACAGTTTCTGTTTATCCTCCGGACGCTTCTCAAACATATTGGCCATGCTGAGAAGTGTCAGGCTTTCTGCCGGTACCTTCAGGATATTGGACATTTCACCACGAACTTTTATCCGCTTCTTCTCCAGTTTCACCAGCTGCTCCATTACATTCTGTTCTGCTTCCGTAATCTGAGACAGCTCATCGATCTTCGCATATACGATGCAGTCCGTTTTTTTTGCGGATAACTCTGCAAGACTATGATAGACCTCATTCTCCTGTTCCAAAATCGAGATAAACTCGTCCATGATACTAGCCAATTACAGTTCCTCTTTCCTAGATAATCGAATTATACTGTGATAATAACTTGCTTGCAAAATCTTCGGTGTCCACATCGTAGCTTCCCTGCGCGACTTTCTCTTTCATCCGGGCCACCATATCTTCCCTGATATCTGAAGCTCCTGCGACTGCCTGTTTTGCAATTTGATAATCCTGACCAGTTCTGGAAATCTGCAATTGATCCGTGCCTGCTAAGCTACCGGTTGCTTTATAAGCTTTCTGTGCTTTTGCAGCTTTCTGAGTCTGATATAACTGACTGACCTGGTTATAAGCATCAATACGCATATAGGCATCTCCTTTCTTTTTCCTGCGGACTTGCTGGTACATCCGTAGCTTTCTATTTTATTTATCGGATGAAGTTTACAAAACTTAACCCCGGAAAACGAAAAAAGAAAGCTGCAGATTGGATTCTCTTTCATCCTGCCTGCAGCTTCCTTCTTTATTGAGGAACTATATGAACGTTATTTTCGAATGTCCCGGGTGACCTCTTTGGGAATCTCGAATTCTAAGCAGCCCATATACATGGGAGCTGCTTCTCCTTCATCAAAGCAGATCACCAGATTTCCATCCTTATTCAGGTAGAAATTTACATTTTCACTGATCTTATCAAAATTCATCTGGGGAAATTCTTCATCATCGATCCAGTAAATCTTATTGGGATCTTCCTCCATCTGCTGACGCATCTGCGTCTTGATATTTTCACTGATCAGTCCCAGATAATCACTGTCTTCTTGAAACAGCTCTCCCAGCTTCATCTGCTTACCGGTACTTAAATCGATGGTATAGTAGTAATCCCACTCTGCTCCGCTTCCTGCTCCCTGATAGCAGATCAGTTTCAGGGTAAAATAATCCTCTGTGGACTCGATCACTTCCGATTTCACGATAACATTCTGATATCCCACATCATCCTTGGTGCTGGCCTTGAATTCTGCCACAATCCGATCTGCAATAAGGCTGATCTGCTCATTGATATCTTTGACCGTTGCTTCCAACTGCTCTGTCGTTTCACCATTCTGATCCTCAGCCTCCGCATCTGACAGCTCTTTATCCGGCGCTGCAGAACTAACAGCAATTTCCGGTACTTCTATATCGGCTTCGCTTTTGTCATCCTCATACTTATATTCCCTGACAGTGGCTACCTCCACCACTTTTCCTAATACCGGCACCTTACTCATGGCATAGGCAATGCTGGGAGAAGTGTTCGGCAAAACCAAAAGCACAACGGCCAAAGCTGCCGCAAGACCAAATCCCATTCCGGCTGCTTTTTTTCTGCTCTGCGCACGGTTTACCAGTTTTGCCTCCTGAATCCCTGTCCTCATCCGGTCTACCGCCTCTTTGGGCATAGTCTGCTGATTGTAGGACTGTTTCATGTTGGCAAACACTTTTCGTCTATTTTCCAGCTGAATGTTCTCTTCTGTATTCTTCTGTCCGTTCGGCTGATCCTGATCTTGCGTTACCTTACGGTCGTCATTCATGTACATATCCTCCTCTCTACGATAATGCCACATCGTCTTCTAACTGCACCCGAAGCTTTTTCATGCTACGGTATAACTTGCTTTTCACTGTACTGATATTCAGATCCAGAAGTTCTGAGATTTCTTCCAGCTTCAATCCTTCAAAATACTTCAGTTCCACGATCATCCGTTCCTGTTCCGACAGGGACTGCATGGCAACTTTCAGGTCGAAATTCTCGTAGGTGTCTTCCACTCCCTGTTCCCAGTTCAATTCCTCTATGGATTCAAACTTCCGCTTTCGGCAGAAATCGAAAATCTCATTTAGCATGATCCGGTAAACCCAGGTTCCGGCATATTCAATATTTTTCAAATTTTTGCTGGCACGGATCGCCTTGTAGGCACCGTTTTGAACAATATCGCACGCATCCGCTTCGTTATGTACGTAGCTGAAAGCAAGACGATAATATCGGTTGTACTCTGACAAGAGAACATTCTCTACTTGTTTTTCCTTTGTTCTTGCCGGTGTGAAATTCACCTTGGTTTCCTCCTTACCGTGTGTTCATAGCTTTAGATGAATAGTATTCCCGAAAAGTTTCAACCATCATACAATCATATGGGATTATTAATACCATACTTGAAGTTGCCGCAAAATACAATAACATCCGTTTCCCAATCTGCTTTCCTCTTTTTCATCACTTGACAACCCTCACAAAAGCGTGCAGACTTACACTATATAATGATAATTTTTTGTAAGGAGTATATGATATGCAATATCTTTCCTCTGATGTAATGACCGCTTCCAACGGAGTGGAATACTATAAGTTTTCTATTTTTCATAATCAACCCATAAAAGCATTATTTACCACGCGAAACGGCGGCGCCAGTACCGGATGTTATGCTTCCTTAAATTTTGGCTTTTCTTCAGGGGATGAGAAGGAAGCGGTGACGGAGAACTACCGCCGGCTGGCGGAATGCCTGCATACTGATCTTGCGCATCTGGTAACTGCTGCCCAGACCCACACCAATACTGTCCGGGTGGTGACTGAAAAGGATGCCGGTATGGGTGTGACCCATCCCAGGGATTTTCAGGATGTGGACGGCCTTGTGACGGATGTCCCCGGCATCGGGCTGATCACTGCTCACGCTGACTGCACTCCGGTCCAGTTTTTTGATCCTGTGAAACGAGTTATCGGTGTCGCTCATTCCGGCTGGATGGGTACTCTGAAAAACATCAGCCGCAGCATGATTTCTGTTATGAAATCACACTACGGCTGTGATCCGGAAAATATTCTGGTAGCCATCGGTCCTTCTCTCTGTCAGGATTGCTTTGAGGTGGATGAAGATGTAGCCATTAAGTTTTTACAGGCGGATGCTTCTTATGAGGCATTCATGTACCGCAAAGGCATCAAAACCTACATCAATCTGCGCCTGATCATTGAACAGGAACTGGTAACGCAAGGCGTTGCCACAGATCATATTGAATGCCATCCCATCTGTACCAAATGCAATCCATCCCTTTTCTTTTCCCATAGGAATATGGGGGTGAAGCGGGGCGTCATGGCCTCCGCCATGATCCTCAATCCATGATTTTTGCATATCCGCCGAAGCGTTTGTTCCGGCGGATATTTCCTTTTACAACTTATCCGTAGAAACTCTCTGACAGTTGCAGCCAGTTAGCTGCAAACCACTGCATCACGGTCCAATAGCCGCATCCCATGAGGTCATATTTTTTCACCAGCTCGAATTTCTGTTGGAGGCTCCTTACATCCTCAAACCAGACTTCGTGCTGCACCGGCGGTTCATTTTTCCAATATTCAAAAAAGGGGCTCTGAGCAATCTCGTCAAACTGGATCCAGGCCCCGTTTTCTACTGCGATGGTTACTGCCTGCACGTTTCCAATGGTGGTAGCCTTCGTCTGACCCTGCATATAGGGCAGCGGCCAGTCATACCCATAATTGGGGATTCCCATTACAATCTTATCTTTCTCGATCTGGGTTAAGGCATACTGTACCACCTGCTCCACCTTGTTAAGCGGTGCAACTGCCATTGGCGGACCATAGGTGTAACCCCATTCATAGGTCATGAGAAAAACATGGTTGGCCACCTGCCCCAGTCCCGCATAGTCTTTTCCCTCATAGAGAAGTCCGGTCTGCTCGCTGGAGGTTTTGGGTGCCAGTGCCACAGATACACTCAGATTATTCTCATTTAGTTGCCGGGTTAAGTCTGCCACAAACTGCGTGAAATAATCCCGGTCTTCCGCCAAAATGAATTCAAAATCCACATCCACTCCCGCATACCCTTTTTCCTGGCATATTGCAATCAGATTGTCTGTTAAACTTTGGGAACTCGCGGGATTTCTTATTACTTCGTGAATGATGAGATTATTAAAGCGTCCCTCTGCGTCCAGGGGTGTCAGGGTCAGGATCGGCCGGGTTCCGTGACTCCAAGCCCGGCGAATTAACGGTTCATCCGCCAGAACAGGATATACCAGCTCTCCCTGGGGTGTGAACCCGTATGAAAAAATATTGAGTTCTGTAAGATAGTCCAGGGTCTGCTCTAACACCCAGGTACTGATGAAAGGGTATGCATATCCGCACACAAACCGCTGCCCCCGCTTCGGAAGTTCATCCGTCTGTTCCCCTGCAATGAAAAGAGCCTGCCCCACTGCCAGTTCATAAGGATATACCAGCTGATTATCCCGTATGATTCGCTGCACCGCCACGCTCGTCTGCGCGGCGATGTCATCCACCGTATCACCCATTTTTACAACATAGATCATGGACTTTTCGTTCCCTTATTTAGAGGTTTCTACAATCTATGTTGTAGGCGGCTCGCCCTATTCGGGGAATCTCCGATTCCCCGCTTTCCCGGGCTGGAGGGGCGTATGGATGGCATGCTCATAGCGAAAATTTCTTCCGCCTCTTGATTTTTCGCTAAAAAGGCCTCAGAAAGCACCCCAAATCATATGAAAATAGCTAAAATCCTGCATACCACGAAAAAAAATCGCGCAGATTTTTAAAATCTGCGCGAGAATTTCCTTTCATGCTTCATTTTTTCGCTATTTACCCCGCGCAAGGCAGACCAATTGGGATGCCCTGCGCGAGAATTTAGGGTTTCATGCTTTTTTTCGCTAAATTGTTCTAAATAATACTCCGGGCACTCCAAATCATATCCCGAAAAAAGGAGCTTCACTTCAGCGGTTACAAACCTCTGAAGCGATAGCTCCTCTTAACTGCCGGCGACCGGAATCGAACCGGTACTGTATTGCTACAACAGGATTTTAAGTCCTGCGCGTCTGCCAGTTCCGCCACGCCGGCATAGATAGCTTCGAGACTTCTCGAAGCCGTAATGGATGGAGGTGGATTCGAACCACCGAAGCAATTTGCAGCAGATTTACAGTCTGTCCCCTTTGGCCACTCGGGAATCCATCCATATGGAAAAGTCTTCTTCCGTTCTCCCAGAGAAAAGAAAGCTAACTTTTCCTCACGAGATATGATTTTAGCATATCTGATCCGGATATGCAAACATTTTACTTATTTTTCACTTAAATTATCCACTGGATTTTACATAGTTTGTATATCTTTAATTGATTGATAATATAGGAGGTTACCATGGAATCAGCAAAACTGGCAAAAGCACAATTAAAACAGATCCTGGATGAAGAACGGATACGGGCTGTTTTTCAACCCATCGTATCTTTAAAGGACGGATCTATCCTGGGCTACGAGGCGCTGTCCCGTATTGCATTGGAAAATTGCAGTTTTAATACAGAGGAGATGTTTTCCATTGCACAAACAGAAGACCAACTCTGGAGGCTGGAATACATCTGCCGGCAAAAAGCCCTGAAAGCCTATAAGGAATCCTGTGCAAAGCAAAAGCTTTTCTTAAATGTTGATCCTTATGTGATTCACGACAAAAAATTTAGAGAAGGCATGACCAGGTCCTATCTGGATCGTTATAATATCTCTCCGGAAAAAATTGTTTTTGAGATCACGGAACGCACCAGTATAAAAGACGAAGAAACCTTTATGGACAGTATGAACCACTATAAAAGCCAGGACTACCAGATTGCCATTGATGATTTCGGAAGTGGTTATGCCGGTATCAACCGTGTCTGCATCTTATATCCGTCTTTCATCAAAATAGATATGGTGGTAGTAAGAAACATCCATATGGATGAAATGAAAAGTTCCATGGTAGAAAGTATTGCCCACTTCTGTAAAAGTGTTGGGATCCGGCTGATCGCAGAAGGCATCGAAACCATGGAAGAATTAAAAAAACTGATCCAGTTAGGTGTGGATTACGGTCAGGGATATTTTCTGGGTAAGCCTGAAAGTGTTCCTCCCACACTTCCCGGTGAATTAAAGGATGTTATTCTGCGGGAAAACCGTCTGCGACTGGATAAAAAATATGCAGCTTCCATTTATAGCAATGTTGGTTCCATCTATCATCGCAAAGACCCCATCCACTGCGAAGAAAAAGCTGTGGATGTGTACGAATATATGAAAAAGGATCCCTCCGTAACGGAACTGTGTGTGGTGGATGAAAGCCAGCGGATCTGCGGTTTATTAACCAAGCGTTATATTGATGAATGTTTCGGGGGAAGGTACGGATACACCTTAAACGGTCGTAAACTGGTGCAGGACCTTCTGGACGAAGATTATCTTTCCGTAGATAGCCAGATGTCCATCGAAATGGTGACCAAAATTGCGCTTATGCGTCCCCAGAAGCAGCTCTACGATGCTGTGGTCATCTCGCAGGACGGAAAATATCATGGGATTGTCACGGTAAAAGACCTGTTGGAAGCTACTGCCGCCATTCAGGTGGAACGGGCAACGGATGCCAATCCATTGACCCATCTGCCCGGAAACCAACTGATACAGGAAGAAATTGCCTATCGCATCAGTAGCGGTCAGAACTTTTCCGTGATGTATCTGGATCTGGATAATTTTAAAGCCTATAACGATGCCTATGGCTTTGAAAACGGCGATCGCATGATCACAGCAGTGGCAGACAGTATGAAATTTGCCTGCCGGGATAATGAATTTCTTGGTCACGTGGGCGGAGATGATTTTGTGATCATTTCAGATCACTACCACATACAGGAAGTGTATGACAGGATCATCCAGCAATTCCACACCCATCTTCCGGAGTTGTATTCTCCCGATGACTATGACAAAAAGCAGATCCTTTCCCGAAACAGACGTGGTGAAAAAGAGGTGTTTCCTCTCGCATCCCTTTCCTGTGCGCTGTTGTCCAATGAACGGATAAACATTCACGGGATTGATGATTTTTCCAAAAGAATCGCCCTGGCCAAAAAAGAAAGCAAACTGCAACCGGGCGATTCCTTATTCGAATATAAATAAGTTTGCCTGTTGCTATCTATAATCCAATGTTATCGTTTCCGCGCCCTCTACCACCGGTGATACAACACCACCGTACTGTGAGCCGGAAGTGAAATGTCCAGCCAGCCTTCGTGGATCTGGTAGGAAATGGGCACCGTGGACACCTCGCAGCCGTGGGTATAAAAGATCTGCTCTAAGATTACATCCTCCCGGATTCCGGCCTCTCCAAGGGAAACTACCGTATGCAGATGCTTTGCCTGGGTATTAATGAGTATGATAGCCTGTTCCTGCTGACGGAAGCGGGCAAAACCCAGGATGCCGTAGGCTTCCTGCACACCATTACCTGAGGGTGCACCGGAGTTCTCCGCCATGCCGCAGGTCAGAAAACAGAAAGAGCCTGTGCGAAGCACCTCACATTCCCGGTGCAGCCGGATGGCTTTCTTATATGCCTCCATCAGTTCTTTGTCCTCTTTTCCCCAGGGATAGGTCCGCCGGCTGTCAGGGTCGGTAAAACCGCACACGCCGGCTTCATCTCCATAATACAGGGTAGGAGCTCCCGGCCAGGTCATCTGCAGAACAATCGCTTGCACCATCACCGATTTATCTATCTCTTCAGAAGCCGCCTTATGCCCCAGATTCGCTACCCGTCCAACCTTATGATTGGTTCTGGTAAGAAAACGGGAATGGTCGTGATTGGATAGCTGGTTCATGGCGCTAAGCAGGGAAGCCTGCATAAAGTGCTCCATATTTTCCTTCATAGTCCGGCAAAAATAATCCACATTCCCGCAAAGCTCCGGATGATATTCATCCGAGTGTTTTTCCATTCCTGTGAAGAAAAAGCTCACCGGTTCCATGAAGGCATCATAATTCATCACCGTATCCCATTCGTCACCCTTCAACCAGGCAGCCGGAGAGCCGTAATGCTCCGCCAAAATTACCGCATTGGGATTGGCTTCCTTCACACGCTTGCGGAACGCGCGCCAGAACTCATGATTGAATTCCTCACTATGCCCCAGATCCGCCGCCACATCCAGACGCCAGCCGTCTGCGTTGTAAGGTGGAGACACCCACTTTTCGGCAATGCGGAAAATCTCTTCCTGCAGCTTCTGACTTCCTTCGTAATTTAACTTCGGCAGGGTTTCAAATCCCCACCAGCCTTCGTATTGTTCATTATCCGGCCAGGAAGAACCCTCTTCAAAGGAAAAATAATCCCGGTACGGACTGTCTGCCGTTCCAAAAGCACCGGCCTCATATCCCGGCTGTCCCCGATAGAGTTTCTCCCTATCCAGCCACTTGTGGAATGATCCGCAGTGGTTAAATACTCCATCCAGAATAACCTTCATGCCCCGTTCATGGGCCTGCTGCACCAGTTCTATGAACAGCGCATTGGATGCTTCCAGATTCACCTTATCTGTTACCCTGCTGATATAACGGGTCGCATTGCGGTTATCATAATCATCTGATGCCAAGATCTGTCCCTCATCTTTCACGATCACTCCGAAATGCGGGTCAATATAGTCATAATCCTGGGTATCATATTTATGGTTGGAAGGAGATACGAAAAGCGGGTTGAAATAAAGAACCTCCACTCCCAGGTCTTTCAGATAATCCAGTTTCTGTACCACTCCTGCAAGATCTCCGCCATAAAACTCTCCCACCAGGTTCGGTCCCGGATTCCAACTCCATACCCTGGCATGGCTGCTCTGGGTCCCGATGTAAAAATATTCTCCGTCCACCACATCATTATCCGGATCACCATTGCAGAACCGGTCAGTAAAAATCTGATACATCACCGCACCTTGCATCCAGTCCGGCACCTCAAAGCCCGGAACCAGACAAAAGGCCCGGTTCCAGTCCGGTTCATAAGTTACCCCATTTCTCTGGTAGAAGCAGGTCTCCTCTTCTGACTGCACTTCAAAACAATACCGGCAGGGGGCTTCTCCCACCGGAACTCTCACCGCAAACCAGTCATAACCATGTTCCGTCCGTTCCCACAAAAGCTCCGGTTTCCGGTATGCTTCCTGCGTTCCACCTACAGGGGGCGATCCGGCGTTCTCTTCCATCTGCTCCGGTTCATGCTCTCCCTGCTCCCGGCAGCGTATATGTATAAAAACATGCCGGACTTCCTGATGACCGGCGCGGAAACGAAAGGTCACCTCTTCTCCCGCCCGGGGACTCTCCGGCATTCTATAGTCTTTTGTTTCATCCGCATACAATGTTTGATGATTTATCTGTTTCATACATTCATCCTTACAAATCTTTTTATCTATTATACGTTAAGCTTCCATTTCCTGCAAAGCTATTTCTCTGCCGGAAGTTTTATGACAACGAAAAAAGACAACCTGTCGTCCGGTTGTCTTTTAGGAGAAGGTATTTTTACTATGGGGTTTAGCAAAAATTATATAATGTATTGGGGGGTTTACGTCTATTATAATACCATGCTCCTAATCTAAAGTGTGCACAAACATCACAAAAGATTAAGAACTTTTTTGTGCAAAATTTACACGAATTTAGTCGAATAACGCCTCAAACTCTTCTTTTCCAATCTTCTCTTTCTCCAGGAGAAGCTCTGCGCAGGCATGAAGGACACTGATGTGTTCCTCAATGATCTGCTTTGCTTTTGTGTAGCACTCATCAATGATCCGCTTCACTTCCGAATCAATGGTAGTTGCTACTTTCTCACCATATCCTCTGGTATGGGCTAGATCCCTTCCGATGAATACCTCGTCATCCTCATCCCCGTAACAGATCAGTCCGATATTATCAGACATTCCATACTTCGTTACCATATTCTTGGCCATCTTGGTAGCCTGTTTAATATCCTGACTGGCACCCGTGGTAATGTCATCGAAGATCAGCTCTTCTGCCACACGTCCGCCCAGATCCACTGTGATCTCCTGCAGCATTTTGCCTTTGGTGTTAAACATTTCGTCATTTTCATTCAGCGGCATGGTATAACCTGCCGCACTGGCACCGGTGGGTACGATGGAAACAGAATATACCGGTCCCACATCCGGAAGCAGATGGAACAACAGCGCATGCCCTGCCTCGTGGTAGGCTGTAATGCGTTTCTCCTTTTCGGATACCACACGGCTCTTCTTCTCTGCACCGATCCCTACCTTGACAAAGCATTTCTGGATATCTGCCATGGTAATATAGGCTCTCTTTTCCTTTGCTGCAGCAATGGCTGCTTCATTCATGAGATTCTCCAGATCTGCTCCTGCAAAACCGGCAGTGGTCTGTGCAATACGATCCAGATCCACATCATCACTTAATGGTTTGTTTTTGCAATGTACGTCTAAGATTTCCCGTCTTGCTTTCACATCCGGGCGTCCCACATAAACTTTCCGGTCAAAACGTCCCGGACGCATAATCGCAGGGTCTAAAATATCCACGCGGTTGGTTGCCGCCATTACAATGATACCTTCATTTAATCCGAAGCCATCCATTTCAACCAGCAACTGGTTTAAGGTCTGCTCCCTCTCATCATGGCCGCCACCCATTCCGGTTCCTCTGCGTCTTGCCACCGCATCGATCTCATCAATAAAGACGATGCACGGTGCATTCTTCTTTGCTTCTTCAAACAGATCCCGGACACGGGAAGCACCCACACCTACGAACATTTCTACGAAATCAGAACCGGAAATGGAGAAAAACGGTACCCCTGCCTCTCCTGCAATGGCTTTGGCCAGCAGTGTCTTACCGGTTCCGGGAGGACCCACCAGAATGACTCCCTTCGGAATACGGGCACCCAGATCGGTATACTTCTGCGGTTCTTTTAAGAAATCCACGATCTCTTCCAGTTCTTCCTTTTCTTCTTTCAGGCCGGCCACATTACCAAAATTAATTTTGGATACATCATCCGTGTGTATCTTAGCGTGGCTCTTGCCAAAATCGGACATCCGTCCTCCGCCGCCGGCTGCGGCATTCTGCCTGTTCATCATGATAACAAACAGGATAAACATGGCTCCGAACACCAAAAGCAGCGGAAGCAGATCCTTTAAAAAGCTTTCCGCCGGAACCGCACTGACAGAATAATTGGTAAATCCATGTTTTTCCATCAGCTCTTCCGCATCATTGACGTCGGACACCTCTAATAATTTAACCTCCGTCACTGCTTCTCCGGACTCGTTATAAGTAGACAGCGCTACCTTCAGCGTTCCTGTGGGGACATCCCTGCTCTGAACGATATCCACACTGATAACCTTGTCATTTTCTATGTCTTTTACAAACTGCTGCTTGGTATAGGTTACATTTCTGGAAGCCTGGTTATCAAAAAAATACCAGATCATGATCACCGCCAGTACCAGCAGAATGTAAACAGTGACTCCTCTTGCCTGTTTCTTCAAAATCCTGTTCCTCCTACTCTAATCGAGCTCTACCACTCCAATATATGGAAGATTTCTGTATTTTTGTGCATAATCCAATCCATATCCTACCACAAATTCATCCGGAATTTCAAATGCAGTATAATCTACATGAACCGGTACCACTCTTCTTTCCGGCTTGTCTAACAATGTGCACAGATGCAGACTGGCGGGTTTGCGGTTATTTAAGTTTTCCAGCAGATAGCTTAAGGTTCTTCCGGAATCGATGATATCTTCCACTACCAAAACATCTTTTCCTTCAATCGCCTCATCCAGATCCTTTACGATCTTCACCACACCACTGGATTTGGTATCATTGCCATAACTGGATACCGACATAAAATCCATGGATACCGGAACCGTGATCCTCTTTGCCAGTTCACACATAAAGAATACACCGCCCTTTAAAACACAGATCAAATGCACTTCTTTTCCCGCATAATCTTCACTGATTTTTCTTCCCAGTTCTGCGATCTTTGCTTCTACCGCTTCCTCGTCAATCAGTACTCTTACCTTTTCACTCATCTGTTCTTTCTCCTTCTTGATAAAAACTTATCTCCACAACCTGACGGGTAGCAGCCGTGATCTTCACATCTTCACCCATGCGAACCCCCACTGCCCAGAAAACATGATCTCCTCTGGCCAGCACCGGAATCTGCCCCCTCTTCTCTCTGGGAATCTTCTCATCCGTAAATAGTTTTTTTAGTTTTTTCCTGCTTCCTCTGTCATCTATTACGATATAATCCTCCGCTTCCGGTCTTCGGACAGAGAAATTATCCTTTATTATATCATAATCCATCCATTTGGTATACTGTTTTGTGGGAATTCCTTCTGCTCTGTGGTTTTCCTCCAACAATCTGCATTGGAAGCAGCTGCCGTCCTCCAGCAGGGTTGTTCCCGGAACCTTTACCGGCTCAGACACCGGTACCCGGTTTTGTCCTTTCTCTTCTTCCTCCCCGGAAAAAAGCACGCTTTCCAGCCACACTCCTTCATAGGTTCGCCGGGCCTTTATTCCGTAGGGCAGATTTATGCTCCTGCCTACCTGCAGCTGAAACAGTTTTTGCACCTGCTCTACATGAAGCCGGGAAATGTCCTTGCGGCTCTCTGACAGGGTTTCCATCGCCTTCCTGATCACTTCACACACAAGATAGTCAAATTTCTCCCCTTCTAATTCCTGTTTTAACAAAAGCCCCGCTTTCCTTTGCTCCACATACCTCAAATAAGCGTGCTGTACCTGCTCTGCCAATACCTGCTCCGCCCGGTTTACAATGCGGGCCGTCTGCAGAAAATGCTCCACTGCTTTGGGATTGATCTGTTCTAACACCGGCATTACCTCATGCCGGATCTTATTGCGGGCATAGTCCGTATCCAGGTTCGTCACATCCTTACAATACTCCAGTCCCTTCTGCTCCAGATATTCTTCGATCTCTTCTCTGCTAACACATAACAACGGACGGAGGATGTTTCCTCTTACCGGCTGCATGGGAGTTAACCCCGATAGGCCGGTTCCCCTGCACAGGAAAAACAGCATGGTTTCCGCCAGATCATTGGCATGGTGCGCCACAGCGATCTTATTGGCACCGATAACCGCCGCTTCTTCCTCAAAGGCCTGATAGCGGACCTGCCGGCCTGCTTCTTCTTCCGACAACCCCTTTTTCTTTGCAATGGACGGAACATCGAAATGACGGATCCGGCAGGGGATTTCCAGGTCCCTGCAGATCTTCTGCACAAATTCCATATCTTTTACGGAATCTTCACCCCTGATGCCGTGCTCTACATGCAGCACACTGATCTTAAACTTCCATATCCGGGTCAGTTCCTGTAAAAGATACAGCAAGCACAGCGAATCCGCACCACCGGATACTCCCACCAGCACATGATCGCCGCTTTGTATCATTCCATATTGTTCCATGAATTCCTGAATTTTATCAATCATCGTATCTTATCGTTTCCAGATTCCTGCCACCAAGACCATACAGTCATCCTTCCACTGACCTCCCAGTTCTTTTACGCTCCGGAGTATCTGCTCCGCCATTGCTGCCGGATTTCCTCTAGGCAGCAATTC
The DNA here is from genome assembly GCA_051877515.1 of Lachnospiraceae bacterium. Taxonomy (GTDB): domain Bacteria; phylum Bacillota; class Clostridia; order Lachnospirales; family Lachnospiraceae; genus XBB1006. The sequence continues at coordinate 69,018 of JBJEIY010000005.1, forward strand.
CAGCAACCGGCGCATGGTTTCTTCCGGTTCCTGTCTTCCCAGGCTGTCCAGCACTCCGTCCGAGAACATGATAACATAATCTTCATCATAAAGCTTTTTTTCCACAGGGATCACCTGTGCACTCCAAAAAGCGCCTGCCGGAAGCGATGGGCTCTCCACCTTCTCCACCTGATTCTTACGGATGATAAAGCTCATCGGCGCTCCCATCTTATAAAAAGTGGCCATTCCTGTAAATTCGTCAATATCGCATAAATCCAGGGTCGCCAGAAATCCGTCAGAACAGGTGCTGGAAAGACAGCCGTTCATCATGGGCAGGGCATCTTTGGGATGAAATCCTGCCCCGATCAATTCTTCTATTAACTCTAACACGGTTTTACTCTGACTACAAGCAGTTTGTCCGCATCCCATCCCATCAGACAGGGCAAGAATGGTCCTGCCCTCACTGCCGCGTATGGCCGAAAAGTTGTCTCCGCACACTTTCCCCTCGTCTTTACTTTCCTGCGCCACCTGAAATCGCACCTGAAACTGCCCCGATTCTTTCAGGCTGATGGGTTGTCCTGCTGCACTGACCAGAAAAGCATTTTTCTGTTCCGGAACAAAGGTAAGACCAAAGATCTCGGAAGCGGTTTTGGCCACTGTTTTCACGGTAATGGCAGGCTGCTTTACGGATTTTGCCAGAAAGTTTAGACTGTGATGTCCGAATGCATCTTCATATAACGCATACTGGCTGCTATGGACGCCGATCTCCGACAGGCGGTACTCCAATTGCCGGATATCCTCTTCACGGTCGAGGCACTGATATACCGGCTGGGTATTGCACTCCTCAATGGTCTGTGCGATGGCATACAACCCTTTGGCTAACGCATGGTTTTCCTCATGGCGGCCCACCTCCCGGGGGCTGACATATGCGACCTGGCGCGTCCCGAAAGAATCTGCCAGCTTCGTCAGGGCCTGTGCATAGTTGTGCAGACGAAAGCTTTTTTCCTGTTCCGGAAGTTCCGATGCTTTCAGCAGCTTGCGCTTTTCCAACAACATCCGATGGATCAGACGTTTGAAGGTTAACACCATTCCAAAAGTAAAGGCTGCCTCCAGACTGATCACCAGGACTCCATATGTACTGAGAGAAAAGGCTTCTCCTGCCAAACCCATAAGAAAAGTGCAGCTTGCTGCCAGAATTGCCGTCTTAGAAATACACATCCGCCCGTAGGAGCGTTTGACCAGTACCTCTCCTATTAGGATCAGACAGCAGATCATCATATATTTTATAGCCATAAGATATGGCATAAAGCAAGCGCAGCCCACAAAAACGGCTGCGGCCAGCAGGGGTTTGGAAAGATTCTCACTCCCAAATATTGCCACCACTCCCGGAAGAAAGGGATTGCATCCCATTACATTGGCTGCTGTCAGCCCCAGGGATGCTCCATAGCAAAGAATCTGTCTTTTTTTCATGATTGTTGTGTCTCCTTTTCCTGATCTGATTTGCCGGCTCGGATCATTGTAGGAAACATTATAGAAAGATTGAGGAAAAAGCTTTGTCAAAACAACGACGGCTGTCCAAAAACTTTTTGACAGCATTTCCCTTCAACTCTTGGTTGGAATATTTTAAGAAGTTAAAAAGCTGCCGCATCAAGTCTGATGCGACAGCTTAACATACTCTAATTATCATCGGATTTAAAAATGATCTCATTCCCAAAAACCAGTCCCAGTTTCTCTCTGGCAACCTGTTCCACGTACTCCATGGTCCTGGTAAACTTCTCATACGCATTTAAATCATCCTGACGCTGTACCTGCTCCTCATACTGCTGTTCCAGAGCTTCCTGCTTCGCAGCATATACCTGGTTCTTCTGATACAACTTTATGACGTTAAAGCCCAGCACGATCAATAAAAGCAGCAGCACTGCCGTAACCACACGTGTCGTCTGTTTTTTCCTTCTCCGTTTTCTTCGACTCATGGAAACCTCCCTTTCTTGCTGCCTTATGGTCATTTTATCGTGTCTTTGCCTTTTTCGCAACCTCTTTTCCTGATTTTCTCTCTGCTTTGCCCCGATTCCGATGTTTTTGTATCATCCGCCGCAAATACGGCGGCCAGCGTTTTCCTATAACGGCATAATACAAAAGCATGCCCAGTCCCACCGCCAAAAGGGCATAAAACCGGATCCTTCCTTCGTTAAAGACAAATAAAAGAACAAAAATCGCAATGGAGCTGATCGCCCAGAAAACAAGATCCTCCAATGCAACCGCCCAGAATCCCTGAGGGATCAGTGCCCGGAACAAGCGGATCCCATCATAGAAGACCATCAATCCGATCCCCAGCAAAAAACTGCTGCCAAGCAGCCACAACTCATCCAGAATGGAAGGATTCACTGCCTCAGACATTACCCGAACAACCTTCCAAACACACCCTGTCCTCTGGTTTCATATACACTGGTGTCCGTATAGGTGAGGCTGTCCAAAGTACCTTCCACATCCACTTCCCCTTTTTCCACATTTAGGCGGTTCACATGAAGATCCTTACCTTTAATATGAAGCATGCCCAGTTCCGTCTCCAACAGCACTTCCCCTAAATCAAAACTGATGACATCCACCACTCCGGTCAGGGCAATTCCCCGCCGGTTGCTGAGTACGGCCCTATGGTTCTTAACCATTCCCCTGTTCTCTTCCATACTTAACCCTCCTGCTTTTCTTGTCCTATCCATTACTATGACAACTTCAGGAGGATTAGAACCATTTACAGGTAACGAAATAATTCTTTGGCCTCTTCTTTCCGTGAAGTATCTGAAACCTCAAGTACCTCCACCTTCACGGTTTTGTTTCCAAACAGTATTTCAATGATGTCTCCCACTTTAACGTTTACGGAGGCTTTGGCAGGTTTCCCGTTCACCAACACCCGTCCTGCGTCACAGGCTTCATTGGCTACCGTCCTGCGTTTGATCAGCCGGGACACCTTCAAGTATTTATCCAGTCTCATTCTTTTCCCCTTCCTGTGTAACAAAAAAAGTGTGCAATGCACACTTTTTTGTTAACATATTTTCTTAAACTAGTCGAACTTAATTAAGCATTAACCATATCTTTTAAAGCTTTTCCTGCTTTAAATCTTGGAGCTTTAGAAGCTGGGATCTTCATCTCTGCACCGGTCTGTGGATTTCTTCCGGTTCTGGCAGCTCTTTCAGAAGTTTCGAAGGTTCCGAATCCTACTAACTGTACTTTCTCACCTTTCTTCATTTCTTCAGCAACTACCTCTGTAAATGCCTTTAATGCTTTCTCTGCATCTTTCTTTGAGATTTCGGCTTTCTCAGCCATAACAGCTACTAACTCTGCTTTGTTCATGTTTTTAGTTCCTCCTCATAAAATTCATAATACTGTATCTAAATTCAATATTACTCATAAGATTATTTATAAATGGTTTCGCGCAATTTGTCAAGGTAAATTCCTGAATTATTGGCTCGAATCCGCCATTTTTAGATTATTTTCCCATTTCGTCCAATAACATTTGTGCATCTTGCTTTAATCTGTCTGCCAAGTGCTCTGCTTTTTCCATATCCGGAGCCCATACTCCCAAGTATAATTTGATCTTTGGCTCTGTTCCGGAAGGCCTTACACAGACCCATGCATTGTCTTCCAGTTCGTAATACATCACATTTGCAGCAGGAAGAAGGATCGGTTGGCTTTCTCCACTGACAAGGTCTTTCCGGCTTGCTTTCAGATAATCCCGGATCCCCAGAACCTTGTAGCTTCCGATCCGTTCTGTATCCGTGAGGCGGAGCCTGTCCATAATGGATGCGATCTTTTCAAGTCCTGCTTTGCCTTCCAGGGTTACCGATACCACATCATCCAGCCAGTAGCCGTAGGTTTCGTACATTTCCAGCATGACATCCCACAGGGTTTTTCCCTGCTTTTTATAAAATGCTGCCGCTTCGCACAGCAGCATGGTAGCTGCCACCGCATCTTTGTCTCTGGCATAGGTTCCCGGCAGACATCCATAGCTTTCTTCCATTCCAAACAGGTAGGTTCCTTTCCCGGTGGTTTCAAACTCCAACATTTTCTGTCCGATGTATTTAAATCCGGTAAGTACCTCTACCAGTTGGATGCCGTAAGCTTTCGCAATGGCATCTGTCATATGTGTCGTAACGATGGACCGGATCAGTGCCCCGTCTTCCGGCAGCCCCTTCAGGGCCTTCTTCTGGCTGATGACATATTCCGCCAACAGGCAGCCTGACATATTTCCGGTCAGGGGGTGGTAGGTTCCACTTTTCTGGTCCAGAACATAAACACCCAGACGATCCGCATCCGGATCTGTAGCCAGCACCAGGTCTGCATGTTTTTCTTTTGCCAGTTTCAGTCCCAGTTCAAATGCTTTCGGCGCTTCCGGGTTTGGATAGTCCACCGTGGGAAATCCTCCATCCGGTTTTTCCTGTTCTTTTACCACAAAAACATTAGTAAATCCCAGTTCGTCCAGCAGACGGCGTACCGGAATATTGCCGGTTCCGTGCAGCGGTGTGTAGACAATGCTGATCTGATCTGCCATTTCTCTGATCACTTCCGGGTGCAGCACCTGTTTCTTCAGCTCTTCCAGATATGCATCATCCAGTTCTTTTCCAATGATCTGATAGAGTCCCCGGTCCCCGGCTTCCTGCTCGCTCATGGTCTTTACATCGGCATAGCTTTCAATGGCTTTGACCTCGTCCATGATTCCCTTGTCATGGGGCGGTGTGATCTGGGCACCGTCTGCCCAGTATACTTTATAGCCGTTATAATTGCTGGGATTATGGCTGGCTGTAATGTTGATACCCGCCGTACAATGCAGGTTTCTTACCGCATAAGATAATTCCGGCGTGGGTCTGAGAGACTCAAACACATAGGCTTTGATCCCGTTGGCTGCCAGGCACAACGCTGCCTCCCTGGCAAATTCATCAGAGCGATAGCGGGAATCATAGGCGATGGCTACTCCCTGTGCGGCACATCCCATCCTGTTAATATAGTTTGCCAGTCCCTGTGTAGCCTTCCGGACAGTATAGGCATTCATCCGGTTCGTGCCCGCACCAAGAATTCCTCTCAGCCCTGCGGTACCAAATTCCAGCTCTTTATAGAAACGCTCTGTAATCTGCGCCTCGTCATTTTCAATTTCCCTAAGCTCCTGTTTGGTGTCTTCATCGAAATAGGGATCTTCCAACCATTTCCGGTATTCTTCTCTTGCCTGCATACTTTTTCCTCCTGAACTTATCAATCATTCCCTGTCAGCACATCCATCACTTCATTTACCAGCGATGTACTGTTGCCGGTATTCTCCGTAGAAGTCTGGGTAGTGCTCTGACCGGTATTGTCTGTATCTGTAGTATTCGTTCCGTTCTTACTTCCTGCCAAAGAACCGGCAGTCCCCTCTTTCTGTGTACTGCTTTGGGAGGATGTATCCTCGGTGTCCTTCGCTGTACTGTCTTTGGAGGAACCGGACTCCTTGGAGAGATCAATGGTAACCTTTGCTTTTTCGGAATTCACAAACAATAATTTGGACCAGGTCTCATATCCATCCAAGGAAGCCTCGATCCTGTAGGTTCCGTAGGCAAGACGGATTCCTTCCCCGGTATCTGTCTTTTTCCCGTTAATGGTTACCTCCGTTCCTTCCTGTTGCAAGTCAAAGGTGATCTGGCACATCTTGGTTTTGGTCCCTTCAAACTCTTTCAGATCCACTGTGGTAGTCTTTCCCGGCCGGATGGTGATCTTCTTACTTCCCCCCTGCCCTTTGGCTGCCACCTTTAAAAGAAACTCTCCTGCACGGACCTTATACTTTTCGCCTTCTGTGATCTTAGCCGCCGCCACATTACCCAGTACAAAATATCCTCCCTCAAACTGTTCTGTGTTCTGAAACTTCAGTCTGCCGTGGGCAGTGGTGATCTGTACGCTGATCAGGGTTTTCTTATATCCCATCAGTGTCAGCACATCTGACGTGCTGATCTGTTTTCTTGTAAACTGGTCTTCCCCGTCAAACACCGGAACCGATTCTTCGATACGATAGTTCTCCTGTCCGACACTGATGCAGTCTTTTTGCAGATCCAGTGTATAGTTTTCCACATCTTCGTATATCCACACATCTGTGGATTCTTCCATTTTCTTAATCTTCTGCGTCTGCTCATCCACGGATAAGGCAAATACCTCTCCCGGCTTAATTTCCTCCAGGGTTTCCGCTGCTCCGTACCGGTCAAGGATCAGCGTGGCTCCGCTGTAGGAAAAAGTAAATTCCCGATATCCCCCGCCCAGTTTAATGAACGTCATCATGTTTAAGGATTCGTCTGCTGCTTTATATATATATACTTCCGGATTGTCCTCTGTTTCCGTTTCCTCTTCTGATGCTGCCGGCAATCCCGAACCGTTGCCTCCAATGACAACCTTCTCTTCTTTCTTACCGCAGCCGCCAAGCAATCCTGCCATGAGGCAAAAGACCAGCAGACAAACCTTGAATCGACTGTATTTCATCATACGGTTTCATCCTCTCTTTGCACTGTTAGTATACCACGTATCCGCGCAAAAAGACAAGAAACTGTTGCCTGTCCTCTTCCTGCTGTTGCAGACTCTTTAATTTCTCCAGATCCCGAACGCTGACCCAGCTTTTTTTGCGGTTGGCGTAGTGATTGGCTATCTTTAAAAAACGTACCGGATAAAGCATCCGAAGATACAGCTGCCAGAACTCCTGCCTGGACAGATGCACAAACTCATCGAAGTGATGGATCATTTCTTCTGCAAGCACCCGGCTCCAGTTATTCTTTTCCATGATCTTTCTAAGAAACAGGGCAAAATCACACACGATACTATCCCATCCCAGATTATCAAAGTGCACTATAATGGTGTCCTCTTCCCGGAAAAAGACATTATGATGGGTGTAGTCCCTGTGGCAGATCCCTTCCCTTACCTGGCCGGTGGTCTGCACCTTCTGCTCTAAGAGTGCAGCCTGAAGTCCCTGCTGGTAGTAGAGATCAAACTGTTTGCGAAACAGTTCTTCAAACTCATTTTTCTGCCGTTTTCCCCGGATATAATTGCTGATATTCTTTAACTCCCGGTTGTGCCGTTCGATCTCTGTTCCAAAATCGTGGCCGGACACGATCACCTCCTGACGATAGGTGTCAGATATGGACTGCAAAAAAGCGGTAAGCTTTCCAAGGCAGATTGTCCCACGGATTACATCTGCGATATTTTTCGGATCACATTCTCTTGCCGCATACCACTTACGGAGAACAAAACATTCCCCATAAGTGTCCAAGAAACTTAGGTTTCCATTCTCATCCGGTACCGGAATATCCACCAGAAACCCTTCTTCACCCGCTTCCTTAAGAATCCGGTGTAACACATCCAGGCGCCGCAGGCTTCCTTCATAGGACTTCAGCAGATAGTCTCCTTCCTCACAATTTAAGACAGTCCCTCCCCTGGCCTTGCTTACCTTGGTAATATGTACATCATAACCTTCCAGACTTGACTTTTCCCGATTATACAAAATGACCCTCCAAACAAAAAGATTAACGAGGCACTCTCGTTTTTCTATTGTATGAAGGGTCTTTTTCTTTTATTCTTTCCATGCAAGAACTTGGGCTTTTAATCGTTCTTTCTCATTCTCTTCCGGATGGATCAGACACAGACGAAGTAAACGTTCCAGCATTTCGCCTACTTCTTTGCCCTGCTGAACTCCCAATGCAAGCAGATCTGATCCGTTTATGGCTAACTGCGGGATGGAAATACAGTCTCCCCGACGCAGGATTTCCTCCTTCTGCTGCCGGATCTGATGAATATCTGCATTTTCCCGGACCTGTTTTAAAATAAGCCACCGGTCAAATAATTCTTCTCCCCATTTTGAGAGCAGGATCCGGATCTGCGTCTCATTACCGGGAAGCGGTTCTCCGGCTGCTGCCACAAGGCGACCGGTCAGTTTTATGGTATGAAGATCCGTCTTCAGATACCGCAGATCCCTGATAGTCTGCGCCTCACCTGGTTCTTCTGCCAGATCACAAAACAGGACGGCCAGACGGATCCAGAGATCCGCAGGAGATTCTTTCAGCCGCGCTAATGTGGCCTCCCTGACGGAAGGCTCACACATCTTCCGGCAAAGCTTCGGCAAAAACTGCTCCAGCAGTCCGGTTTCATGGGCAAATTGCAGTTTTTCCGGACAGGGTGAACAGAGCAGTTTGGAAAACTCCGCCCATATCCGTTCCACGCTTACCTTCTGCAGATTTCCGGCCAGCAGCTTCATCGCCTGGTAAGTTTTTTCCTCAATGTCAAATCCCAGCTGCGCCGAGAATCGCACTGCCCGAAGCATGCGAAGTGCATCCTCCGAAAAGCGTTCAACAGCATCTCCCACACAACGGATGATACCTTTTTGCAGATCTTTTCTGCCTTCAAAAACATCTACCAGCCCCTGGGTGGGATGATAGGCCATGGCATTGATGGTAAAATCCCTGCGGCGAAGATCTTCTGTCAGGCTGGCGGTGAAGGTCACTTCTTTGGGATGTCTTCCATCCTCATATTCTCCGTCTACCCGGTAGGTGGTGACTTCATATCCTTCCTTTCCCATCATCACTGTCACGGTTCCGTGTACGATCCCCGTATCAATGGTTCGGGAAAACAGTGCCTTGACCTGCCCGGGTGTGGCGGAAGTGGTAATATCCCAATCCTTTGGTGTAACCTGCAACAGGCTGTCACGAACACAGCCGCCTACAGCATATGCTTCGTAGCCGGCTTCGTTCAGTGTCCTTATAATAGAATCTACTTCTTTTGGCAAAACAATCTTCATTAATATGCTTTTCCCCAATAAACCAGGGCCTTGGCCTTTTTCCCGCAACACACACAGGTATCAGACAGAGAAATCTGTTCGAAAGGCATGCAGCGGCTGGTGGCTGTGGTATCTTCTTTGATCTTGTTTTCACAAGCTTCTTCTCCACACCACATGGCACGGACAAATCCCGGTTTCTCTTCTACGGTCTTCTTGAATGTATCATAATCCAGCGCATCGTATACGTGCTCATCACGGAACTTCTTCGCCTTCTCAAACATATCCTGCTGCATGGTCGTTAAGACTTCTTCCAGCTTCGTCTCAATTTCATCTAAGGATGCGACCATCTTCTCACCGTTGTCTCTTCGAACCACAACGCACTGGTTTGCTTCCACATCCTTCGGTCCGATTTCGATCCGGACGGGAATTCCACGCATCTCCTGCTCCGCGAACTTCCATCCCGGACTCTTGTCACTGCGATCCACTTTCACGGCAAACTTCTTAGACAGCACGGCAGCAATCTCATCTACCTTCGTCTGTACCACTTCCTCCTGCTGGCGGATGGGCACGATCATTACCTGAACCGGTGCAATCTTGGGCGGAAGCACCAGTCCCCGGTTATCTCCATGCACCATGATAACGGCTCCGATCATCCTGGTGGTCATACCCCAGGAAGTCTGATGTACATACTGTAAGGTGTTATCCTTATCAGTGTACTGGATCCCGAATGCTCTTGCGAATCCGTCTCCGAAATTATGACTGGTTCCGGACTGCAGGGCCTTTCCGTCATGCATCAGCGCTTCAATGGTATAGGTAGCCTCAGCTCCGGCAAACTTCTCTTTATCGGTTTTCTTTCCTCTTACTACAGGGATTGCCAGTACCTCTTCACAGAAGTCCCCATAGATCTTCAGCATCAGCTCTGTACGCTCCTGTGCTTCCTTAGCTGTTGCATGGGCGGTATGACCTTCCTGCCACAGGAATTCCCGGCTTCTCAAAAACGGTCTGGTGGTTTTCTCCCAACGTACTACCGAACACCACTGGTTATAGAGCCTTGGCAGATCCCGGTGTGACTGGATATCCTCTTTGTAGAAATCACAAAACAGGGTCTCAGACGTAGGACGCACACAGAGGCGCTCCTGCAAAGGATCCATTCCTCCATGGGTCACCCATGCAACCTCCGGCGCAAATCCTTCCACGTGATCTTTTTCTTTCTGGAGCAGGCTTTCCGGAATGAACATAGGCATATAGACATTCTCTATACCGGTTTCTTTAAACCGCCGGTCTAATTCCTTCTGTATATTTTCCCAAATCGCATAACCTGCCGGTTTAATGACCATACATCCTTTTACACTGGTATAGTCTGTCAATCCCGCTTTCAGTACCACATCGGTGTACCATTGTGCGAAATCTTCTTCCATAGATGTGATGGCCTCTACCATCTTTTTTTCTTTCGCCATAATATAACCTCATCTTTATTTTTATTATCTTCTTATTATTTTTGGTTCAGGATAGGTCTTGGCATACATTTTATTATCCATGAAAATACATGCCCGGCCTGCTTCTTTGGCCTGATACAGGCTCCTGTCTGCTTCATTTCTGGCTTCCCAGAATTCTTTCTGCCCATCTGCAGGGATCACATGACAGATACCCATACTCAAAGAGACGAAGGGCAGGGGATTATCCTTGGCATGGCGGATTTGAAGCTTCTCCACGTCATTCTTGCACTTCTGTGCCCACCTGATCGTTTCCTCTACACGAATTCCGGTTAAAAAAACCAGAAACTCTTCCCCGCCGACTCTGGCTGCATAATCCGTCGTTCTCCGGGTATTGTTCCGGATCACCCTTGCTACCGCTTTAATGCATTCATCACCGGCAGCATGTCCGTATGCATCATTATACTTCTTAAAATTGTCAATATCCATCATGATCACAGCGGCTTCCAGTTTCTGTCTTTTACACAAAGGCCAGACATATCCGATCCGCCGTTCCAGTCCCCGACGATTGAACATCTTTGTCATGGGGTCTGTTTCTGCCTGACTCTTGGCAGAATGGATGATCGACGCATCAGACACCCTTCTGTAAAAGGCAGCAAATCCCTGGGCTGCGATAATATAACAGAGAGCCACGATCACCACGCAGAAAAGCAGATCCTCCGGCTCCAGATTCCCTCTAAGAAAGTATACCAAAATCAGAAGAAGCTCATACACCAGAACTGCAATCTGACAGCGCTGTGTAAGGATCGGGATCACGCTTAAAAGAATGAGCATCAAAACAAAATGAATCCGGAACATCAACATCCCTTTTCCAAAAAAGGTGGCAACACCCAACAGGATCCCTTCCACTATCCAGTATGTACTGACACAGGCAAAAGCATATTCTATCCGGCGCCCGGCAAGAACCCAGAAGGATACCGCCATGACCGCCACTTCTATCAACAAAAAGGCTCCAAAGATCAGCCAGTTTTGCCAGATGGAACCTGTTTTTCCTTCTTTCACGAGAAATGCGATCCAGCCAGCGCAAAAAAGAACAATAGAAATCAGGGCTGCCAGCAACATCCTTCTAGTGTTCTCCAGTAACAGCCGTTCTCTTATAATTTCTTTATTTCTTATTCTCCCTTTTTGCTCTTGTTTCATCTTATATGGTTCCTTTTCAACCCGGGTCGTAACAAGACGATATGACCTAGGTAAGTACTCTTACGCAATGCCACTTCCCATCTGTCTGACGAATGGTATTGTCCTTCAGGCGGATTACGGGATGGCTGATGTCATTGGGCGGGATAAAAAATACCCATCCGCAATCACCATCAGAAAGAAGAACTTCTTTTTCCCTGAAATAGCGCAACATCTCTTTCACAAACACATTTAAGATCTGGTCATCCAATCCTTCTTCCGGAGAATGGATGAGATCAGCCAGTACATCAAACGGCACTCTGGCATCTTTATAACTTCTGGAGGCTACCAATGCATCATATACATCTGAGATAGCCGTAATTCTTGCAAATAGGGGAATGTCGGCAGACAGTTGCTCGGGATATCCGTTTCCATCCATTCTTTCATGGTGATAAAGGACTCCCTTTTTTACTGCCTCATCAACCTGTTTTCCTAATAGCTGATAAGAATATATCGGATGTTTCCTGATAATGCTAAACTCCTCGTCCGTAAGTTTACGGGGTGCATCCAGAATTTCTGAAGGAATTCTGGTCTTGCCGATGTCATGAAGGGTTCCCGTCAGGATCACCTGTTCCGTTTCCTCTTTCGACAGACCCATACTCTTTGCGATCATGGCATTTAACAACGCAACATTCAAACAATGACGCTCCAGCCCTTCGTCCACCGGGCGGGGCGTATCAATACAGTTGATAATAGCAGAAAGCCGCTGGTTCTCCATGCGGTCCATTGCATCCGCGACCATGGCCTCCATCTGCGCTTTCTCAACAACGCCCTGTTCCTTCGCACTGCCAAGCAGATATTTCATCTGGTTCTTCAATCCGGAATAACCACACTGCTTCTCTAATTCCTGCTGGTCCTCCGGCAATCTGCCCATTCTGCCCTTCATGATGGTCTCATAGGAACGCACTCCGGTCATGATAAACCGCTTATCATCCGTAAATCCCATCAGGCGTTCTAACAGCTTTGGCGTTACGGCCTGCCCTGCCGGAATCAGCATGACAGATCCATCCTGATTATATACGTTTTCTTCCAGCACTAATCCTTCCCACAGATATTCCACGGGAACTTTTTTAATGGATTTTGTGACCTTCTGTTTCTTCACTGCTCACTACGCACTCCTGCTACATTTTTTGCACTTTTACCGGAGATATTTTACATCCGTATTCTTCGGACCATGTAGTTGCATTTTGTGTTCGGACCACCTCATAAACGGCCCGGAATTCGCTTCCCTGAATATCCAATGACAGCTGGATCTGTGCTCCCACCTCAAAACAGGACGGAAAACTTTGGAATAACATTCCGTTCCTGCTGATGTTAATGGTTCTAATCCAGATGGGTCGATTTAAGATCACTGTCTGTCCGCGAAAGCAGATTCCTTCCACGATGCCTTCCACATGGACGGGGTACCGTTTACTTCCCCTGTGCTCTGTTTCTCTGCCTCTGCTTAGTGCCACTTCTACAGAATCCAACATGGATGCTCCGCGTAAAACCCCGTTATACTCTTGTAATCCGGTTTTGGAAAAAACAAGTACGTCTACCCTGATTTCCTCTTTTACCAAGGTACTGGATGCCGGAATCCGGATAATATTCCGCTTCGAATCGCATTCCACAATTCTGGTATCCGCCACCAGTTCTCCTGTTTCAGTATTCCTTAATATAACATGCCGGTCTACTGCCCCTTTAATGTAAATCATCGCTTCTGCCCCTTCGTTTCAATCTATGAAACAACTCTCTCGCGGTCAGTATATCATACCAATGGTTTTACTGGCAAGTGATTTACCATCTGCCAGCTCTGCTACATCCCTCTTTGTGCAATCCATTGTGAAACCTCTGCAAATGCCTGTCCTTCCGGGCAGATCACAAAATCCATTTCTTCTCCTGTTTCAGGATGCAAAAAAGATAACCGGAACGAACAGAGTCCCAAGGGCATATAAGGTGCATCCTTTTTCACGGTACCATACTTACGGTCTCCTGTTACCGGAAATCCGGCATGGGAAAGCTGTACCCGGATCTGGTGATGCCGCCCCGTATGCAGATTGATCAGAAGAAGACTCTGTCCTTCTAATCTTCGCAGCACTTTATAAGTAAGATTTGCTTTCTTTGCCCGCGGTTCTCCGGAAGATACCACCCTGCTGCTATTGGTGACGCCGTCCCGCACCAGATAATCAGTCAGTTCCCCTTCTTCCTCTTTGGGACAGCCTTCCACCATGGCATAGTATTGTTTCACGACCCGGCGATCACTCACTTGTCTGCTTAATGCTGCGGCAGCCTGTTTGGTCTTTGCAAAAACCATAACCCCCTCTACCGGCTGGTCTAACCGGTGCACCAGACCCACGTAGGGCTCCTGCCCTTCTTTGCTTCTATAGTTGGCCACAAGGCTTACCATATCCATTTCTCCGATCCGGTTACTTTGGGTGGGAATCCCCGCGCTCTTGTGGCATACCAATATCGCCCCATCCTCGTACAATATCTTTAAATCCACGTTTCTTTCCTTTCTTTGCTATACCTTAAACCGGTATCCTACACCCCAGATGGTTTCAATGTATTGCGGTTTTGCGGTATCCAATTCAATCTTTTCACGGATCTTCTTAATATGCACTGTAACCGTTGCAATATCACCCACAGACTCCATTTCCCAGATTTCCTTAAACAGTTCATCTTTGGTAAATACACGGTTCGGGTTCTCTGCCAGGAAGGTCAACAGATCGAACTCTTTGGTGGTAAATGCTTTTTCTTCATTATTGATCCACACCCTGCGTGCCGTTTTATCAATACGCAGTCCGCGGATCTCAATAATCTCATTGGTCTGGGCAGCGCTCCCGATCAGGCGCTCATATCGGGAAAGGTGGGCTTTCACCCTGGCTACCAGCTCACTGGGCGAAAATGGTTTGGTAATATAATCATCCGCGCCCAGACCCAGTCCACGGATCTTATCAATATCATCTTTCCGGGCAGATACCATGAGTACCGGAGTATTTTTCTTTTCGCGGATCTGTTTGCAAATCTCAAATCCGTCTTTTCCCGGAAGCATAAGATCCAGGATAAACAGATCAAACTCCTCACTTAGCGCTCTTTGCAAGCCCGCTTCTCCGTTGTTTTCTACTTCCACATCATAACCGCTGATGGAAAGATAATCCTTCTCCAGTTCTGCTATGCTTTCTTCATCTTCAATAATCAAAATCCTGCTCATTGCTGTGCCTCCTGATATTTTCTTAATACAAAATACATGGTCGTACCCACATTTTCCTTGCTGGTCGCCCAGATCTTTCCGCCATGGTCGTCTAAGATCTTCCGGACAATGGATAATCCGATGCCGCTACCCTTCGTTTCGTTTCTGGAAGAATCAGCTCTGAAGAAACGCTCAAATATGAAGGGCAGATCCTTGGCTGCAATGCCTTTTCCGTTATCCTCGATCTCCACCTGGATGAAATCTCCCACATCTTTGATTCGGATATTAATGTACCGGGTGGGTTTATTCATATACTTTACCGCATTGGATACGATATTATGGATCACTCTGGATAACTGCTCCGGATCTGCGATAATCAGTACATCCTCACTGCAATAATTATAATAACTGAGCCGCACGTTCTCTGTCTCCAACTCCAGTTTCAGATCATCGATACAATCCTCAAAGTATTCTTTCAGGGAAAGCTTCTGGAAGTTGTAGGGAACCCGGTTGGTATCCAGCTTGGAATAAATGGTCAGCTCGTTGATCAGGGTATTCATCTCGCTGGCTTTGTTGTATATGGTCTTAATGTATTTTTCCTGTTTTTCCGGGGTGTTGGCCACTCCATCCATGATTCCCTCCACATAACCCTGGATTGAGGTAATGGGGGTCTTTAAATCATGGCAGATATTGCTGATCAGGATCTTGTTCTGTTTATCCTGATTGATCTTCTCCTCCGCAGACTCCTTCAGCCGCTTGCGCATTTGCTCGAAATCTTCGCACAACTGACCGATCTCATCTTTTCGTTCCGATTCAATGGTAAAATCCAGATCCCCTTTGCTGATCCGCTGTGTTGCCACTTCCAGGCGTTTAATAGGTGCCATGATCCCCCGGGAGGTCCAGATTGTAAGTCCGATCCCTGTGATCAGCACCAGACTCACCAGTCCTACGAATACTCCTATCAGAATGTTCTTGGCTTCCGGCAGCATGGAAGAAATCTGTGTCATGATAAACAGACTGTATTGTCTGCCATCCGAGCCTTTAAAGTCCAGTTGTTTTACCATGAACTGGCTGTCGTTTCCCACCAGAAAACCTTCTCCGGTATGGTTGGAATAACTTGCAGAATCAGGCAGTTCTACCGTCCATCCAAACTCTCCGGCTCCATCATAAATAACCTGATCCCCTTCTTTTAACACCAGCGCTGCTGCCTTCGTCATCAGCTCCCTGTTCCATGCCTCCAACGCTTTGGGCGACAAAAGCCTGTCCGGTTCCTCTTTTGCCATATGCCGGATCCCTTCATACAGTTCATCTGTCATACGGTCCCATGCCTGATACGGTTTGAGCAAAAGGCTGTAATCCCCTGCCTCCACTTCGTAGGTCTCCTGAAAGCGATGCAGCTGAACGGCGGAAAAAATGCCCACACCAAGAAGTGCCAATAAAAGCGGCATCACAATAGCAATAAAAAAAGATAACCATAATCGGTTTTTGATCTTCATCTATCCTCACTCCCTGTTTTTACGGTTCCTCTTTGTTGGTTTTTCCAGAAAAGTATACCATAGACCACAGGTTTTATCCCCACTTTTTTTATTAAATAAGTATAAACAGGATGCGTCTGCAGGCAGCCTCGCTTATCATGAAAAATAAGCCCCTGTCCGGCATACCGGTACAGGGGCTGTAAAGGATCGGATCTGTGTCCTGCGTTATCCTACAGTTCTTTTTTCAATTCTTCTACCCGGTCTAAACGCTCCCAGGGCAGATCCAGATCGGTTCTTCCGAAATGTCCGTAACTTGCAGTCTGTTTATAGATCGGACGGCGCAGATCCAGCATACGGATAATGCCCGCCGGTCTTAGATCAAAATGCTTACGGATGATCTCTACGATCTTGTCATCTTCCATGACACCGGTTCCGTAGGTATCCACACGGATAGAGGTGGGCTGGGCTACACCGATGGCATAGGAAAGCTGGATCTCCATCTGCTTTGCAAAACCTGCTGCCACCAGATTTTTCGCCACATAACGGGCTGCATATGCCGCACTTCTGTCTACCTTGGTACAGTCCTTACCGGAAAAAGCGCCGCCACCGTGTCTTGCATATCCGCCATAAGTATCCACAATGATTTTACGACCGGTAAGTCCACTGTCACCCTGCGGTCCTCCGATCACGAAACGACCGGTTGGATTGATAAAGAACTTGGTATGCTCATCGATCAGTTCCTGGGGTAACACTTCATCAAACACATATTTCTTAATATCTTTGTGGATCTGTTCCTGGCTGACATCCGGTGTATGCTGGGTAGAAAGAACCACAGCTTCCAGACGGAAGGGCTTTCCTTCTTCATCATACTCCACACTGACCTGGGATTTGCCGTCCGGACGTAAATACTTTAAGGTTCCGTCTTTTCGCACCTTGGAAAGCTGTCTGGTAAGCTTGTGTGCCAGCGCAATGGAATAAGGCATATACTCCGGTGTTTCATCCGTAGCATATCCAAACATCATTCCCTGATCTCCTGCACCAATGGCCTCGATTTCGTCCTCGGACATGGTATGCTCTTTTGCCTCTAATGCCTTGTTCACACCCATAGCTATATCGCCGGACTGCTCGTCCAGGGATACGATCACTGCACAGGTATTTCCATTAAATCCGGCATCCGCGCTGTCATAGCCGATCTCCTTTACCGTATCACGGACAATCTTCTGGATATCCACATAGGCGTTGGTGGTCACTTCTCCCATGACCATTACCAGACCGGTTGTACAACAGGTCTCACATGCCACACGGCTGTTAGGATCTTCTGCCATTAAAGCATCTAAGATCGCATCAGAGATCTGATCGCAGACTTTATCCGGATGTCCTTCAGTTACGGACTCGGATGTAAATAATTTCTTTTCCATTATGTATCTCCTTTCTTTCTCAGTTTGCACTAAAAAAATCCGCTAAATAAGCGGATTTGATTTCATGATAACCTCATCCTCTTATTGTTCGATTACTCGCTCAGGGAGGCACCTTCCTTACAAGGGGTTGCCGTGACTTCACAGATCCTATGTATCTCCATCACTCTGAATAAGAGAAAAAACATATGCTATTGTTATGCTCGGGTTAGCATACTCCATCTTTCGTCATTTGTCAATACCTGTTGACTTTTTTCCTGTAAGAAACTATACTTAATTTAATATTGCTGGGGGAGGGGAATATGGCTGTTATACAATCGCAGATGCTGAAACCGGGAATGGTTACTGCAGCGCCTGTTCTTACACGGAACGGGCAGCTAATTGTTAATGAAGGCATTGAATTGGATGCTCGCTTGATTGCCAGACTGGAATTTTATTCCATTAAGTCTGCTTCCATTGTAGATTCCAGCATCCCAAAAGAAGATTCTATGCAGGATGAGATTCCGGACGAACCTGTCAAAGAACCGGAAACTGAAAAGGAAGAGCCTGATGACACTTCCCAGTTCATGAATGCGGGAAATGCCACCTACTCACAGAAGCTAAAACGCAGTGACCAGTTTAGGGATTTTCAGTTAGGTTACACCAAAGGGATCATGGATTTGCGTAATTCTTTTAAACTCATTGGAGAAGGCGAGCTGCCGGATGTAAAGCAAATGCTTTCCTCATCCATGAAGGTATTGAACGAGCATAGAATGAACACCCTTGAACTTTTTGATATGTTACATAATATGCGTACGGTAGATGACTCTGTTTATGCTCATTGCATCAACGTTTCCTATATTGCACGTATTCTTGGCATGTGGCTGAAGTTCACCCCCGATCAGGTGGATGATCTTACCGTTGCGGGTCTGCTTCATGATATTGGGAAAACCATGATTCCCGAGCCTATTTTAAAAAAGCCGGGAAAACTTTCCGATAGCGAGTATGCCATAGTAAAAATGCATCCCCAGTTCGGATATGATATGTTAAAAGACAAGGGACTGCCTGACCAGATCCTGAATGCCGTGCTGAATCATCATGAGCGATGCGATGGCAGCGGATATCCCAATCATCTTGTACGGAATGATCTGGATGATTTTTCCATGGTGATCGCGGTTGCAGATGTATATGATGCTATGACTGCGGCAAGATCTTACCGTGCTCCTATGTGTCCTTTTGCTGTCATTGCCAGTTTTGAGGACGAAGGGTTGCAGAAATACAAGCCCCATGTTATCCTGACGTTTCTGGAGCGTATCGCCAATACCCACCAGAACAGTCGTGTCATGTTAAGTGATGGTTCCAAAGGTACGATCGTGATGCTGAACAACTCTCATCTGTCAAGACCGATCGTCAAACTGGAGAATGGTGACTTTGTGGATCTCTCCATGAAGACTTCTCTTAGCATTACTTCGCTTCTGTAGAAGGATCTGTTTTTCATTTTGAAAACATAAAAACAACTCCCGTGAGGATTGTCATTCCCACGGGAGTTTTTGTATGGATTTAGGATACCTTGAACACGAACTTTTTCATATCCTTCTCACTGGACACTTTCTCGATGACGGCACCCAGGCCGGTAAGTTTCTGTTCAAACATTTCATATCCGCGCTCTACGAATTTAATATCATCTACCGCAGTAAAGCCTTCTGCCGCCAGTCCTGCGATCACCAATGCTGCTCCTGCACGAAGATCCGGTGCGCTGACTCTTGCTCCGGTATATTGCCGGACACCGGTAATGATTGCCACATTTCCTTCTACCTTTATATTGGCACCCATGCGGTTTAACTCATCCGCATAGCGGAAACGGTTCTCAAAAATGCTCTCCGTAACCACACTGGTTCCTTCTGCCAATGCCAGCACCGCGGAAATCTGGGGCTGCATATCCGTGGGAAATCCCGGATATGGAAGTGTTGCCACCTGGGTATGCTGCAACGGTTTGGAGGAAACCACCCGGACCGCATCATCAAACTCTTCGATTTCACAACCCATCTCACACAGCTTCGCACTGATGGCTTCTAAATGCTTGGGGATCACATTCTTAATGGTAACATCCCCTTTGGTAGCTGCCGCAGCACACATAAAGGTTCCGGCTTCGATCTGATCCGGAATGACAGAATACTCCGTACCATGAAGCTCTTTGACACCTTCCACACGAATGATATCGGTTCCTGCTCCCCTCACACTGGCACCCATGCTGTTTAAAAAGTTTGCAACATCTACTACATGAGGCTCTTTTGCCGCATTTTCAATGGTCGTCTTACCCTCTGCCAAAACCGCTGCCATCATAATATTGATGGTGGCACCTACACTGACTTTATCCAGATAAATGGAATTTCCTGTCAGCTCATCCGCCCTGGCTAAGACCACTCCGTGGGCAATCTCTACCTCGGCACCCAACTGCCGGAATCCTTTCAAATGCAGATCAATGGGTCTGCTGCCGATATCACATCCTCCCGGAAGTGCAACCTGGGCAAATTTATATTTTCCAAGCAGGGCTCCCAATAAATAATAAGATCCCCGGATTTTCTTGATATACTCATACTCAACATCAAAGCTGGAGACAGTGGAACCATTGATCTTCACCTTATGGGGTCCAAGCCGGTCAACTCTCGCTCCAATCCCTTCAATGGCCTGGAGGATCACGTTGATATCACGGACATCCGGTATATTATCAATGATTACTGGCTCATTCGCCATAATGGCAGCCGGAATGATACCCAGTGCTGCATTTTTCGCACCGGAGATTTCAACTTCGCCTACCAGTGGATTTCCGCCCTTTATAACGTACTGATCCATTTCACACCTCTCATTTTTTCTCTCCTGCTAATTATAGCACATATAGAATATTTTTCAAGAAGGCCTACTATCTATCCTATGATCGTACAGGTTCTTTGGTTCCTTGGCATACCTGTACATTTTTGGTCACTTCTCAACAGTTTATTGATTTTTCTCTTTGCTGTCAAGAAGAATCTCTTCTATCTGCCTTAAAATAGCAGATACACAGCGCATAGGATCCGTTTCCTTCTGTCTGCTGCTGGTATCCATACAATATTCAAAATACGGGGGATTCTGTCGGTTGATCATGCGCATGGCTCCATCAAAGCAGCGCAAAAATTCCGGAATCCTTGCTGGATTTAACCTGGCCCGTTCATATAATCTGATGGTAATGCATTTTCCCTTCTGACTGATCTCTGTGATATCGCAGTTATGTGCCCGCACTTTTAACATAACAACATCCAGAAGCGTTAAAACCGCCTTGGGCGGATCTCCGAAACGATCTATGAATTCTTCCAGCATCTCTTCCTTATCTTCTGCCGTTTCTATATTCGTGATCCGTTTGTACATGTCCAGTTTCTGAAACTCATTGGGAATGTACGATGTGGGGATAAAAGCGTTGACATTAAGATCCACCGCTGTTTCAAAGCTTTCCCGCAGTGTGATCCCCTTCATGGTCTTAACTGCTTCATTCAGCATTTTACAGTACAGATCGTAACCTACCGCCTCCATATGTCCATGCTGGCTGGCTCCCAGAATGTTTCCGGCACCCCGGATCTCTAAGTCCTTCATGGCAATCTTGATGCCGCTGCCAAGTTCTGTAAACTCTTTGATGGCATGCAGCCTCTTCTCTGCGGTTTCTTTTAACAGCCGATCTCTCCGGTACATGAGAAAAGCATAAGAGGTCCGGTTGGATCTGCCTACCCGGCCACGTAGCTGATAGAGCTGGGAAAGTCCAAGATTGTCCGCATCCTGGATGATCATGGTGTTGACATTGGAGATATCCAGCCCTGTTTCGATGATGGTGGTAGACACCAAAACATCGATTTCCCCGTTGACAAACTGATACATGATGTTTTCCAGCTCCCGTTCCCGCATCTGACCATGGGCATAGGCCACACTTGCCTCCGGAACCAATGCTGCGATCCGGTCTCTGACTTCTGCAATCTGCTTTACGCGGTTAAACACATAATACACCTGACCCTGCCGGGAAAGTTCCCGGACGATTGCCTCTTTTACCATTTCTTCATTATATTCCATTACATAGGTCTGGATCGGCATACGGTCGATGGGTGGCTGCTCCAGAAGACTCATATCCCGGATTCCCACCAGACTCATATGGAGCGTACGGGGGATGGGCGTTGCCGTCAGAGTCAGCACATCCACCTGATTTTTCAACTGTTTGATCTTTTCCTTATGTGTTACGCCGAAACGCTGCTCTTCATCAATGATAAGGAGTCCCAGATCCTTATACCCCACATCTTTGGATAACAGACGGTGGGTACCGATCACAATATCCACTTCTCCTTTTTTCAGTGCAGCAATGGTGCTTTTCTGCTGGGCCGGTGTGGAAAAACGGCATAACAGATCCACGCGTATGGGAAAATCCTTCATACGCTGTACAAAGGTATTATAATGCTGCTGGGCAAGTACTGTGGTGGGTACCAGATATACCACCTGCTTACTGTCCTGAACCGCTTTGAAGGCTGCACGGATAGCGACCTCAGTTTTGCCGAATCCAACATCCCCGCAGATCAGGCGGTCCATGGTACGCTTACTCTCCATGTCTCTTTTTGCCGCTTCAATCGCCAGGATTTGGTCATCTGTTTCTTCAAAAGGAAACATTTCCTCAAACTCCCGCTGCCAGATCGTATCCTTTGAAAACTGAAATCCTTCCACATTTTGCCGGATGGCATACAATTCCACCAACTCTTTGGCAATATCTGCCACAGCACCCCGGACTTTTGCCTTGGTCTTATTCCAATCCTGTGTACCCAGTTTATTTAATTTGGGCTTTCTGGCATCCGAACCTGCATACTTCTGAAGCAGTTCCAGGTTGTTCGCCTGCATATACAATACGCCGCCCTTATCATATTCTATCTTAATGTAGTCTTTTCTGACCTTTTCTACCTCGACACTCTCGATGCCGCGGTAAATTCCTAAACCATGGTTTTCATGGACCACATAATCTCCGATTTTTAATTCTGCAAAGTCACGGATCCTTTCCCCTCCGCCATGCTTGCTCTGCTTGCGCTTTTTTCTTTCCTGTCCGAAAATGTCGCTCTCCGAGATCACTGCAAAAGAAAGCATGGAAAACTCAAATCCGCGTCGCAGCTTTCCGTAACATACCATAAGCTCTCCCGGCTGGATGTCCCGATCAAAGGCTTCGCTGTAAAAGGCAGACAATCCCTGCTCTTTCAGGTCCTTTGCAAGGCGCTCCGCACGGCTTTTGGACGGAGAAAAAAGAACGATCTTGTAACTTCGTTTTCGATACTGGAGAAGATCTTTCACCAGTAATTCAAAGCTCTTATTGTAGGCATTGATGGAGCGCACAGACAATCCGTAATCCGCCTTGACTTTCCACTCATCCGGCCGGCTGTCCAGGGTAGTCAGAAGAACCACACACTGCTTCTGCAAGGACGCAATGACCTGTTTTACCAACAGCACCGCATCTGCCTGGCCGGAAAGAATGTAGCCTTTTTCCAGCCGGCTCCTCATGCTTTCCGTTACTTCCAGCTCCACTGCCCGGGCAGATTCCATCACTCTGGCCGGTTCATCTATAAATATAATCGTGTTTTTATTTTTTAGATAATCTAGGAACGTTCCGGTTTTTTCATAAAAATAAGTCAGGAAACTCTCCGCCTGGATTATATCCGTGCCGGCTGTCAGCCCTTCCTCAAGCGACTCGGCCAGGCTTTTGATACGATAGGCCTCCTCCGTTTTGAATTCTTTCCGGAATCCATCGGATAAACGCAAAGCCTCCTCTTTCATCCTGCCTAACCCCTGTTGCATCCGGCTCTCTGTGAGGACTACTTCCGTGGCCGGATATACAGCAACCTCCGTAAGCTGCTCAATGGAACGCTGACTTTCCGCATCAAAACTCCTTATGGAATCGATTTCATCATCCCACAACTCAATCCTTACCGGAGATTCTTCCGACAGAGGAAATATGTCCAGGATTCCTCCCCGTAATGCGAACTGACCGGCGGATTCCACCTGATAATTCTTCTCATAGCCCATCAACACCAGTTTTCTGGTAATCTCATCTAAATTAAGCACACTGCCCACGCGAAATACTTCCACGCTCCGGTACAGGTCTTCCGGTAAAACCAGGCGGTCCATCAGTGCATCAAAGGTGGTGATAATGGTACACTCTTCTCTTTCCTGTATGGCCTTTAATACGGACAGTCTTTGACAGGTCAGAAGATTTCCCCGAATATCTGCCTGATAAAACAAAACATCCTTTGCCGGATAATACAGCGCCCTTTTATCGTATAGCCTGTAGTCTTCCAGAAGTTCTTTTGCCTTCTGCTCACTAAAGGTTACGATCAACCGGGTTTTTCCCGCAGTTAGAGCTTGTATTGTGTATGCTTTTGCCGCGTCAATGCATCCAAAAATCTGAATTGCTCCGCTTCCGGAATCTATATGCTGTTGAACCTCTTCGTAGCTACTCCAATTTTGTAGCGGGCTCTTTAAAATACTCATGCTTTTCCTTTTCCATTAAACTGATTCATGGCCGTCTCTATCTGGCCGTCTACAATAAGCGCGGCTGCCTCGGAAGCCATTTTCACTGCTTCCTTCACTTCCTGCTCTTCCTGCCTGCTGAATTTTCCCAGAACATAGTCTGCCAGATCCCAGCCTTCCGGCTTTTCTCCCACACCTATTTTTATCCGGGCAAACTGCTGGGTACCGGTTCCGGCAATAATGCTTTTCAACCCATTGTGGCCCCCGGCACTCCCCTTTTTCCGAATCCGCAAATCTCCCGGTGCAAGACTGATATCATCGAAGATCACCAGAAGCTGTGTCTCCGGATCCATTTTATAGAAGCGAAGCAGTGCCCCAACGGCATCTCCGCTGGCATTCATAAAGGTCTGCGGTTTTACCAGCATTACCTTCTGTCCTCCAATAACACCGGTTCCGATAAGAGCCTTACATTTTTCCTCCCGGATACTGATATGGTATTGCTCTGCCAGGTAATCAATACATTCAAATCCAATATTGTGTCTGGTATGTTCGTACTTTCTGGTTGGATTTCCCAACCCGGCAATCATATACATAAAAATTTACCTTCCTACATGGCAACGGGAGGCCGTCCCCGGACGCCCTCCTGTTGTATTTTTCTTCCTGTACATTATACAGGACTCTGTCGTTTTTTCAATACCTTTCTTTTCGCTTATTATTATGTAACGTTTCACCAATTTTCCTGTTGTCTGCTACTCTTCTGCTTCATCTTTGGTAAGTTCTTTTTCATAAGCATCCAGAATAATGTTGGAAATTCGCTCTCTGGTCTCTGATTTAATGGGATGTGCAATATCCCGGTACTCTTCATTACCGGCCTTCCTGCTGGGCATTGCAATGAACAATCCCTTGTCCCCTTCAATCACCTTAATGTCGTGTACGACAAACTCGTCATCAATGGTAATTGAAACCACAGCGCGCATCTTTCCTTCCTTGTCGACTTTGCGAACTCTTACATCTGTAATTTGCATATTTGTCTCCCTTCTGTATGCACTTGTTGTATGTAGCGAACCTGCTAATAGGTTCTCATAACCTCCTGAGATCCGCATACAACAACCGGATCTCCGGGTCCGGAGTATCGGGCATTCTCGGAAATCTGCTCATAGCTTTCTACGATGCAATTCTCCAGGTACGCTCCTTCTCCGATGTGTGCCCCGTTCAGGACAATGGAGTTTCTGATCACTGCTCCCTTTCCGATAAATACTTTCTTGAAGATCACAGAATCAGTGATTTCCCCATTCACAATGCAGCCACTGGCTACCAATGAATTTTTTACATTGGAGCCATCATTAAATTTAGCAGAAGGAAAATCTTCAATTTTTGTTCTGATAGCAGGTTCCGTGGTAAAATACTTACGGATTTCAGGATCCAGGAAATCCATATTGGTCTGGTAATACGACTGGACGGTATTGATATTACTCCAATATCCGTCAAATTCGTATCCATAGATCTCCTTGACATCTTTGTACCGTATCAGGATATCATTCACAAAATCATACCGTTCTTCTTCATGGCATGCTTCCAGCAGCTCAATCAACTGACGCCGCCGGATAATATAAATTCCCATGGAAGCGATGTTGGAGGAAGCCTTCATAGGCTTTTCCGAAAATTGTATGATTCGCTCATCCTGATTCATTTCTACCACACCCACCCTTTTCAGGGCTTCCTCGTCCGTAATTTTTTTAACGGCGATGGTTATATCTGCGCCACGCTCTTCGTGAAACTTAAGCATAGCGGCAAGATCAATTTTACAGATACATTCTCCCGGATATATGATCACATAGGGCTCATGCCGGTGCTTCAGGAAATCCAGATTCTGATAAATGGAATCTGCAGTTCCCCGATACCACCAGCTGTTTTTCTGTGTGATGGTAGGAGTAAATGTATACAATCCTCCCTGCTTTCTTCCGAAATTCCACCACTTGGAAGAATTCAGATGTTCATGGAGGGAACGGGCATTAAACTGTGTAAGTACTGCCACGGTTTTCACACCCGAATTGGTAAGGTTACTGAGAGCAAAATCCACAGCGCGGTAGGCTGCTCCCACCGGCATTGCTGCTCCTGCCCTCTTACTGGTCAGTTCCTTCAGTCCTGTGCTGGTTCCGCCCGCCAGGACAATTCCGATTGCCTTCATCTATCGCTCACCTGCCTTTACTATAAATCCGCCACTTGGCAGGTTCTTCTCTTGATAATCTTCTACTGTCGTTTCTCCCATGATCGCCGTGTTCTTTCCAATCGTAACACCATCCGGGATCACACTGTCTTTTCCAATGGTAACAAGACCGGCCTTGTACACCGACGCATTCAATTGGTTCGGCGCTTCTTCGCCCACACCGATGATGGCATTTTCCCCGATCACGGTTCCCTCTGCCACAATGGTCTTGTAAAGTTGTGCTCCGGCTCCGATCCTGGTGTTGGCCATAATAATGGAGTCACAGATCCGTGCTCCTTTTTCTACTACAACTCCCGGTCCCAGCACACTGCTCTGGATCACACCATCAATTTCCGAGCCTTCGCCGACAATACTGCGGCTGACTCCGCTATCCGGCCCAAAATATGCCGGTTCAAATCCGCTGGCCTTGGTGTAGGTCTTCCAATACTCTTCATAGAGATTGAATTCCGGGATCAGATTGATCAGTTCCATGTTTGCTTCCCAATAAGACTCCAGTGTTCCCACGTCTTTCCAGTAACCATCGAATTCATAGACAAAGGTCCGGCGGCCAAGACTGTGACAATACGGAATCACATGCTTACCAAAATCGCAATTCTTCTGGTCACGTTTGGCGACTAACGCCTCCTTTAAAACATCCCAGTTAAATATGTAGATTCCCATAGATGCCAGATTGCTCCGGGGATTGGCCGGTTTTTCCTCAAAATCGGTAATCCTTCCCTCTTCATCCGCAACACAGATGCCGAACCGGGAAGCCTCTTCCATGGGTACCGGCATAGCCGCTATGGTAACTTCCGCATCCTGTTTCTTGTGATAATCCAGCATCATTCCGTAATCCATCTTATAGATGTGATCGCCGGACAAAATGATCACATACTTAGGGTGATAACCCTCCATGTAAGCCAGATTCTGATATATGGCATTCGCCGTTCCCGTATACCAGGAAGAATCTCCGCTTTTCTCATAAGGTGGAAGCACGGTTACTCCACCATCATTGACATCCAGATCCCAAGGCATTCCGATCCCAATGTGGGCATTTAATTCCAGCGGCTGATATTGTGTCAATACCCCCACCGTATCAATACCGGAATTCACACAATTGCTCAGCGGAAAATCAATGATCCTGTATTTTCCTCCGAAGGGAACAGCCGGCTTCGCCATGCTTTCCGTCAAAACTCCCAACCGGCTTCCCTGTCCTCCGGCCAGTAACATTGCAATGGCTTCTTTCTCTATCATTTTATACACCCCCCTCATTGTCACTTACTCAGTATATCATAATATTTATGAATTCTCTACTATTTTTTTACAAATTGACCATTTTTTATTTATTTATTAGTTTTTATGACAAGATTTTCCAAATAGATTACACAAAAATTCTGTACTTTAATGCGAAAAAGAAGAAAAACCATCCCTCCGCTTTTCTTTAACATTGCAAAATCAGGTTTTTTGAGTATACTAAGAGAAGAAATACTTTTATTGAAAAAATGAGTAAAAAGAGAGAACTCCATTATGTATCAGCTAAATTTTAATCAACCCGTCCCCATCCATTTTATTGGCATTGGCGGTGTAAGTATGAGTGGATTGGCACAGATCCTTTTGGATCGGGGCTTTCCGGTTTCCGGCTCTGACCGGGAACCTTCCGATTACACACACGCTTTGGAGAAGCTGGGGGCCACATTATATTACGGACAATCCGCCGGGAATCTATCCCCGGAAACGGCAGTGGTTGTATATACCGCCGCCATCCGGTCCGACAATCCGGAATATTGTGCTGCTGTAGAACGCAATCTCCCCATGCTGACCCGCGCTCAGCTGCTGGGGCAGATCATGAATCATTACGGCAATCCCATTGCCATAGCGGGAACCCATGGAAAAACCACTACTACCAGCATGGTATCGGAGATCCTTCTGGCTGCAGATACCGACCCTACCATTTCCAATGGTGGAATCCTGAATTCCATCCACTCCAATACCCGGATCGGACATTCCGACATGTTTGTGGCAGAAGCATGTGAATATACCAATAGTTTCTGGGAATTTTTTCCACGCTATGCTGTGGTATTGAATATTGAAGAAGACCATCTGGATTTCTTTAAAGATCTGAACGATATCCGTCATTCCTTCCTGCATTTTATGAAAAACACCCATAAAGACGGCTGTGTGGTCATAAACGGCGATATCGACCGGTTGGCAGAATTGACGGACTTACTTGACACGCGGTTTATTACCTTTGGAACGAAAGAAACCCACACCTATCATGCCAGCAAGATCACCTATGACAGTCTGGGATGTGCCCGCTTTACCCTTTATAAACAGCAGGAATGTCTGGGTAACATTTCTCTGGCAGTCCCCGGCATCCACAATGTTTACAATGCCCTGGCCGCCATTGCAGTGACCCATGATCTGGGTATATCTATAGAAGCAATCCAATCCGGATTGAAAAACTGTACCGGTTCCAAACGTCGGTTTGAGAAAAAAGGAGAACGGGACGGATACGTAATTTTAGATGATTACGCTCATCACCCCACGGAGATCAGGGCAACCCTTACGGCTGCCAAATCCACTTGCTACAAGCGGATCATCTGTGTTTTCCAGCCCCACACCTACAGCCGCACAAAGGCTCTGTTTCAAGATTTTGCCCAGGCATTATCATTAGCAGATGTGGTGGTACTGGCAGATATTTATGCCGCAAGAGAAACGGATACTCTGGGCATCAGCTCTAAGGATCTGCGGGATGCCATTGAAAAACTGGGAACAGAGAGTTATTACTTCGATAGTTTTGAGAAGATTGAAAAATTTTTAATTAAAAAATGTATGAACGGCGACTTGTTGATAACTATGGGCGCCGGAAATGTTGTAAAAATTGGAGAAGATCTATTGAAATAAAACTTATCCACTTTATCCACATCCTTTTTCGTTTTTTTTCGACAAAGAGGATGTGGATTTTTTGGAAAAACCATCCATTGATTTTGCGGTTTTGATCAGGCTTATCCACTTTATCCACAATGTCCCAAACCCTTGATTTACAAGGTTTTGCAAGGGGAGCGCCCCTTTCTTTTTTTCTGGCGGTATGCTATAATCTGTCTCACAGTTCTCGGAAAAAGAACTTACCATATTAATCCAGAAAGTGAGCGGGAAGGATGAAACAAATCTTACTTCAATCCGAGCACCCGGGTCAGGCGACCTGTGTGTCCAATCTTTTTATAGACCAGTATATGCCGTCTGCTAACGGTGAATATGTTAAGGTCTATCTTTATCTTCTCCGCAGTTTAAACGACCCACAGACAAGTTGTGATCTGGCCCGGATGGCAGATCTGTTTGAATATTCCCAACGGGATCTTAGCCGCGCCCTTGTGTACTGGGAACGCATGGGACTGTTGGAATTACGTTATAATGAATCTAAGGAATTATGCGGCATTATGCTGCTTGATATACCGGACAAGCGCCATCAGCCGGATCCGGACCGACGCAAGGAACAGCAACTGGATCCGGACCGCCACAAGGAACAGCAACCGAACCCTGACCGTCACAGGGAACAGCAGTCTTGCGAAACCTCCGTCTCTTCCCAGACCGGTGCGCAGGATACTTTGACGGAAAAAGAATATACTAAAGACGAATTGAAGAATTTTTCAGACCGGGAGGATGTATCCGAATTGGTTTTTATCGCAGAACATTACCTGCAAAAACCACTTTCCCATACAGAATTGAATTACTTCCTGTACTGGTATGATTCCCTGCACTTCTCCCTTGATCTGATCGAATATCTGGTGGAATACTGTGTAACACGGGATACCAAGAGTGTCCGATACATGAACAAGGTGGCTCTTTCCTGGTCAGAAGCCGGCATCACCACCGTAAAAGAAGCAAAGAAAAGGGCTAATCTGTACAGTCAGGTAAATTATGCCGTCATCAAAGCTCTGGGGATCAAAGGTCGGAACCTTGTTGAGCTGGAGACTTCCATGATCCAAAAGTGGACTAACGACTACCATTTCTCTTTGGAGATCATACTGGAAGCCTGCAATCGCACCATCAATGCTACCCACCAGCCCAGTTTTGAATATGCCGACCGGATCCTTACCAACTGGCACAGGGCCGGTGTAAAAGAGCTGGCAGATATTGACAGTCTGGATCAGGATTTTCAGAAATCCCGCAAGACCAGAACCGGATCCGGTTCAGCAACCGGTTCCTCTAACAGTAAAGCTGCCAATAATACTTTTAACAAATTTCCACAACGTACATATGACTATGAGCAGTTAGAACAGCAGTTATTAAACCGCAATCAGAACTAGCGAAAAGAGGGGAACACCATGGCTTTAACCAATAATCAATATGATGCCATAAGACGGGACTATGACCGGCGTCAGTTTCAGGTTCATCGCCGTATGACCAGCCATATGGAAGAATTGTATCAGAAGAATCCCGAAATCCAGAAGATCGATCGCCGGATTGCCTCTCTGAGTGTGCAACAGGCCGAGAGACTGTTAGATGGAGACAGGGATGCTTTATCTACCCTGCGGCAGGAATTATACGAATTAAATGAAAAGAAAGAAGCCCTGATCTGTTCCATGGGATACGATCCTGACTTTCTGGAACCGAAATATCAATGTCCGGACTGCAAAGATACCGGCTATATCAATGGGCAGAAATGCCATTGTTTTACACAGGCTGCCATTGATCTTGTATATACCCAGTCCAATATCCGGCAGATTCTCGAGAAAGAAAACTTTTCTACCTTTAACATGAATCTGTTTTCCGATGAAAAAGAGGATTCTTCCACACCGTTATCCCCTTATGAGAACATGGAAATCTCTCTTCACAAATGTAAGCACTTTATAGAAACATTTAAAACGGAATTTCAGAATCTGTTTTTTACCGGTCCTACCGGTGTTGGCAAAACCTTTCTTACCAACTGCATTGCCAAAGAATTGTTGGATGCGGGAAATTCCGTCATTTATTTTACTGCGACAGGATTATTTGACGTTTTCTATAATAACGCGTATAATAAGTCGCCGGAGGCCTCTGATGCTTACCAGAATATTTTTTCCTGTGACTTACTGATCATAGATGATCTTGGCACAGAAGTTTCCAACAGTTATACCAATTCACAGTTCTTTATGTGTCTTAATGAACGGATCATGCGTCAGAAATCCACCATTATTTCCACCAATATGACGCTGGGAGACTTGTCAGAACGATATTCTGAACGGATCTTTTCCAGAATCATAAAGAACTATGAACTCATTAAGCTCATAGGCAGTGATCTGCGCCTGATCGGATAACCGTCCGCTAACCATGGCAGGTCTTTGCTTTATGCCGGCCTTTTGTCCGGTTATAAAAGTATATGTTTAACAGACTAGGAGGAAAAATTTTTATGCAGCAGGAACAGCACGACGAGCGTAATCTGGATACGATTCCGGTGGGTAAACTGGGTATCATCTCCATGAAAGGATTCGAATCCGGGGTTAAAGTAGACGCTTATTTAAAGCGTTGGCGTGAAAACCGTGAGCACGAACATGAAGAAGATATCACTTTTAGGGGATACGTTCGCGAGTCCTACCTGATCTCAACCAAAACACCACGTTTCGGTACCGGTGAAGCAAAAGCTACCATCGGAGAATCTGTAAGAGGCTACGATATTTTCATTATCTGTGATGTAACCAACTACAGCATTACCTATACCGTAAGCGGACAGGAAAACCACATGTCCCCGGATGACCACTATCAGGATTTAAAGAGAGTCATTGCTGCCATTGGAGGAAAGGCAAGACGTATCAATGTGATCATGCCCTTCCTTTATGAAAGCAGACAGCACAGACGTACCGGCAGAGAATCCCTGGACTGTGCACTGGCACTACAGGAACTGATCTCAATGGGTGTGGAGAACATTATTACCTTTGATGCCCACGATCCGCGGGTACAGAATGCAATTCCCTGCAGCGGCTTTGAATCCGTAGGCGCTTCTTACCAATTCTTAAAGGGAATCTGCAAACATGTGAAGGATGTTAAATTTGATAACGATCACCTGA
Source organism: Lachnospiraceae bacterium (assembly GCA_051877515.1). GTDB lineage: Bacteria > Bacillota > Clostridia > Lachnospirales > Lachnospiraceae > XBB1006. The sequence continues at coordinate 101,240 of JBJEIY010000005.1, forward strand.
TGATCGTCAGCCCGGACGAAGGCGCTACCGGACGTGCCATCTATTTTGCCAATGTCCTCGGCGTAGACATGGGTATGTTTTACAAAAGAAGAGACTACAGCAAAATCGTGGATGGGCGGAATCCCATTGTTGCACATGAATTCCTGGGAAGCAGCGTAGAGGGCAAGGATGTCTTTATCATTGATGATATGATCTCTTCCGGAGACAGCATGATTGATGTTGCTACCCAGTTAAAGAAAAGAAATGCCGGACGGATCTTTGTAATCGCCACCTTTGGTCTGTTTACCAATGGAATGGAACGTTTTGACAAAGCAGTTGAAGATGGTCTGATCTACAAGGTTGTAACCACCAACATGACTTACCAGCGTCCGGAACTTTTAGAACGTGATTATTTTATCAGCTGTGATATGAGTAAATATATTGCTTACATCATTGATACATTAAATCATGATGCATCCATCAGCGATCTGCTGGATCCCTATGAGCGTATCAACAAACTGCTTGAACGCTACAAAGCGGAGCAGCAAACGATTTAGATCATCCCTGAACAGGGACAAGCGCTTTACGCATAAACCCTTTGTGTATCCCCCGGGAAGGGCACAAAGGGTTTTTATACGGTCATGGTGATCCCTTGATACTTAAGATAATAAGGAGGCAAAACTACAATGCGCAGAAAAACTAACCCTTCTCCTTCCGGAAAAGCTAATTCCGCCTTTTTGTGCTTTTTAGCTGCTCTTATCTGGGGTCTGGGTTTTGTTGCCCAGAGTGAAGGTATGGACTATGTAGGACCCTATACCTTTCAGTTCTGTCGGTCTATACTGGCAACCATATTCCTGGCACTGGTTGCGCTTATTTTTGACCGCGTCCAGTCCGGTCCGGATCCGAAACACCCTGTTCTTCCCACTGCTACCACACAGCAAAACTGGAAAGAACTCCTCATCGGTGGATTTTGCTGTGGAATCTTTCTTACTGCAGGCAGTATCCTGCAGAATATTGGTATTATCCACACCACCGTTGGCAAAAGCGGTTTCCTCACTGCCCTGTACATTGTTCTGGTACCCATTTTTGGTCTTTTTCTTGGCAAAAAATGCCACTTTAATGTTTGGATCAGTGTCGCATTAGCGACCCTGGGGTTATTCCTGTTGTGCATTACGCAGGACTTTCATTTTTATAAAACAGACCTGTATTTACTGGCCTGTGCCGCTATGTTTGCCCTGCATATCCTGGTAATCGATCATTTTTCACCCAGGGTAAATGGTGTGTGGCTATCCACCATACAATTTTTATTTAGTTCTGTAATATCCTGCATCCTGATGTTGATCATGGAAGAGCCTTCTGTTCCTGCCATTGCATCTGCAGGTTTCTCCATAGCATTTGCCGGAATTTTTTCTTCTGCAGGAGGCTACACTTTACAGATCCTGGGACAAAAAGGTCTGCATCCTTCCATTGCTGCCTTGCTTTTAAGCCTGGAATCCGTGGTTTCCGTGCTGGCTGGCTGGCTGATCTTACACCAGGTACTGACCAGGCGGGAATTGTTTGGCTGTGTCCTCATGTTCCTGGCAGTTGTGATCGTACAGCTTGATTTTAACACTTTTATCAAAACGAAAAAGAAACAGGAAGCAGCCTAATGGCTGTTTCCTGTTTTTTTATTCCTGTATGAACCTATTGTAAGAGCAAGTCTTCCGGTTTTTCGATCAGGATCTTCGCACCGGCTTCTAATAACTGCTGTCTGCTGCGAAAGCCCCATAAAACAAACAATCCTTCCATGCCTGCATTTTGGGCAGTCTGCACATCCACTTCCGAATCCCCCACATAGTAAGCTTCCTGCAAAGCAACCCCCAGCTGATCGGCAGCCATCTGCACCATATCCGGCGCGGGTTTTTTGCGGATTCCGTGGGCCTCATCCTCGCCCACCACCACGGTGATCTGCTCTGCAAACACCAGATCCTTTAACTCTTTTGCCGCCCTGATGTTTTTGTTGGTGACAATAGCGGTCTTTACACCCTGCTTCTTTAATTCTTTCAGGGTTTCTAAAATATGAGGATAGGGTTTCGTTTTTATGAGGCAATGCCCGCTGTAATAATCGATCAGCTCCTGTAACATTGCCTGCTGTTCCTCTTTTGAAACTTTTTTACTGCTTTGGACAGGATCTGCCAGACTTCGCTGCAATAGCATCGCCAGTCCATTTCCCACATAGGTTTTCACTGTTTCCACCGGAAGCGGCACCAGCCCGCGACGAACCAGAATTACATTCAGAGAATCCGCGATGTCCTCTATGGTATCAAGCAGCGTTCCGTCCAGGTCAAAAATCATTGCTTTCTTCATGTTGTTCTACCATTCTTTTTTTCTATAAAAATACTCATCGCAAAATAATGTGGAATTGCTTTCTCCCTTAGTGTGCCTACTCTTCTCACTTGCACTCATTATACCCCTTTCTTTCTTCAAAGTACATGAAAAATGAGGGAGTGAAATCGAGTTTCCAAAAAGAGGAAAACATGCTATATTACACTTATAGGAATTACTATTCGGAAACACAACACCCTATATGTAAAACAAACTGCAGTCGGTGCGAGCAAATAATATATTTATCTATCCATTGCAAGCAACACCTGTAATAATGTTGTTACTTTTCGTTCGGTAGATACAAGAAAATCCAAAATGTGAGGACAAAGATATGAAAATGACATCAGTAACCAAAAGACTTATGGCAATCCTGCTTACTTTGACCATGATTGTATCCGGTATCATTGTGATGCCTGATACGGCCAAGGCAGCAACTACATACGGCGAAATCACCGAAGGCGTCGCCGCATCAAGTAAGACCATTAACGTACTTACCAAGAAAAAATTCTATATGCATCCCAATGAGAGTATCAATGTATCTGTGGGAAGCAAATACAGTAAGAGTACTGTGAAATGGTCCACTTCCACATCCAGCATTATGTCCTACGACAGTAAGAGTGGGTATAAGACCAAAATCACTTTGAAGAAAGCCGGCACCGCCAAGGGAACGGTAAAGATCGGAAGCAAGAGCTATTCCTTTACGGTAGTTGTTACCAATATCAAGGTATTAAAAACCAGTCTTACTTTTAGTAAAGCAGACAGTAAATATTACAAAACACGCGAAGTGCTGTATTGTTCTTCCTGGGGAACGAATGAATATATTTCGTCTGTTAAATGCGTTACGGTAGGATTGAAATCAAGTTTACGGAAGGTATCAGCAAACACTTACTCCAAGACACATAGTGTGTATCTTTATCCCATGGAGTTCGGAAGTGGCGATGCTAAGATCACCATCACCACACAGAACGGATGTAAGCATGTATATCTCATAAAGACAGAGTTCCCTTATACAAAGGCGATGGAGACTGCATATAAGACCTTGAAAGCATGGCAAGAGGAAAAAGCAAAATCGCTGCCGTCTACAGATGCAGAAATTCTGGAAAAGATCAATGAGTTCAGTCAGATACCAGGGTATCGTGAAGGAGAAGATTCACTACACTTAATTTGTGGAGATTTCGCAGATGCTATTGTACGTTATGTTTGGTATCCAGATTATGCTTATGTAAAACTCAGCAATCCAACAAAGATCTTAATATCAAAACATATTTCTTTTGCTTATAAAGATACACCATATACAATGTCAGAAGAAGCGGAGCAATATATGTCTCTGGACGAACTATATGAGTCCGGTAATCTTGGTTCCGGATTTAATGAAACAGTATGTGTCAGCGTAAAGAAGCCTTATGTACGTTACAGTATGGAAGATGTGCAGATTGGAGATCTGGTTTATTGTGATGGGCATGTGGGAATGGTGATGGAATTGAAAAGAGATGAAAGTAGTGGTAAAATTTATTTTCGTTTAGCGGATTCTAATTCTGTTTATAATAAAGCTCCTTCTTATGCAACAGGTAACTGGATGTATTGGGGAGGTGTAAAAGTTGTATCTTATCGCGAGCAAAGAAGTGCTTTTGTTCAATAATTTTTAATAACAAAGAGGTCGATTTTCCTACCGCGAGCCTAAAAAATAGACAAGCAGAAACTGTAAACATTGCACTCATCATAAATAATGAAATTGGCCCGTCCGGGCCTTTTTCATTACATGAGCGAAACTTAGATAATATAAGAAAGATTACGAAACGGAAGTGAATGCATGGGATATTTTGATGAACTGATTATTCATCAAAAAACGGATGTCCTTAGACATCCGTTTTTTAGTCGATGCGACAGGATTCGAACCTGCGACTTCTGCGTCCCGAATGATATTTTCCGCTTTTTCTATCTTTTCCTATCTTTTGTAAAGCCTTATATCTTGCGGAAAAACAGTCCTCTATCTTTCATATTTTTTTATATCTTTTGTGGACAGTTTATAACTTTTGTCTACAAAGTGTCCACAAATAATTTATTTCATAAAATCACATTTTTATTAATTTACTTATCCATATCTTCCAGTACAACTTCGATATATTTCATCCAATTTTTCCGATAACCAAACTTATTTTCTGCCCACATATCAATCAGATGCACAACCAGAATTAACAGTAACCCGCCCATCCCAATTAAAGCATACTCTATCGATATTTTGTCTGTTGCTTCGCTTATAATCATCAATGCCAATGTAACAACTGAAATAATAAAAGAAATCAGCCCATATTCATTACTTTTATAAGCATTATGTATTTTCAACTGTGCTTTCAGCCTAAGCAATTTGTTATGATCCCCATCAACAAAAGTATTTAATTTTGCTTTAACACACGCTATTTCATTTTCATAACAAGATTTCTCCCTTTTGCATCTCTCCAATTCATCGCACAATTTTGTCAAATCATCCATTTCGTTTTCCTCCTCATTTGTAATATTTAAATTATACCATACTTTCTCTTAATCAGCACCATTAAAAATGCCCTATATAATCGTCCTTCCCAGGAACAACGTGTGTTCCTGTTTTTGAGTAGTGAATTGTTGCATTTTTTTCATCATCTTCAGTACATTGCGTGTGCTTTTTTTCTCCGCTAAAAAAGCACCCTATTTCTAGGATGCTTTTTAACAATGTTGCATGTATTCTTTTGGCGTAAGTACACCGTTTTTTAGTACCTTTGTATTATCCAAATAATACTTTTCTATAACCTCTATTTCTTTTTCATTTCTGATATCAACTAATTCTAAAGAATCATTCAATATCTGCTGTCCATCAAAAATTCCTTTGCAAAATCGGTTGAAGCAATTACCATTACACAAAAGAAGATCAAATAAAACATTACATGGAGCATCAACGACCTTCTTTAAATTGGCATTCAGTTCTGATCTTTTTAGTAATGGATTGATATAGCTAGTTGGATACACAATATATTCGCATCCTTCCAAATTATCCACTTTTTTAATTACTACTTCTTTCATATCATCACTTTCTTTTCTCTTCAACTATAGCGTCATAAACTGTACGATATAAATCAACAGCTTCTTTAAATTTCGTATCGGCTATTTCTCTTTTTTCTATAATAGCAGTTGAAAAATCTGTGTCTCTAGAATGTGAATATTGATTTCTATTATTATGATACCAGTGGTATAATTTATTTAATTCTCGCACTATGGCATCATTGTCTATTTCGCTTACAAACCTTTCCTTTAGTTTCAAAGGATCATACTTCTCATCCTCCGACCTAAAGAAATAGCCTACGCCTTCATCGGTAACATCAACACCTACAAATTTAAGCAAGTTGTAAATGAAACCTTCCATTGCTCTACACATCGGTTGCACCATCGGTGAATAGTCATCTAAATCAATGTCTACACGATAGAATTTAAAAGCACTTGACATTATAGCCTTCTGTGTACGGGTTAAGAAATCGTATACTGCCCCAAGAGAATCCTTCATGTTATCAATCACTTGGTCGCTAGATATATCAACCTTGTCATACCTAATCTCTGCATTTACCACATCAACAAAATCACATGTTCCGGCTAATATATCTGTTGCTTTATTAAATAACTGTAACCTACGTCCTTGAATGAATACATTCTCTGTAGTCTTATAATAATGGATTCTAATCTCATCACTATATTGTATACTTTTTAGTTTATATTGGGTTTCCCTTTCATTATCAGTATGCGCCAATATTTTAATATCATCATCAATAATCAATTCCATAAAGGCGATAAACTCATCAAGTGTGATATGTATCTTATATCCACTATTATCATCAGCCTGCCGATTTACACTTCCAAGTCTATCAACCACAAAGTCTGCAAACTCTTTTGAATCTGCAAAGTTTTTACCACGTTTATAAGAAAGCGTATACCGATCTCCACTTGATTTAAAAAAGCTGAACGAAAACGATCCATTGCTATGTTTGATTTCATAGTCAACAGATTGTTTATTATCTTTCTTCTGTATTTCAATATTTCTATATGATTTCTGGGAACAAAATGCTTCTACCCAACCCGGAACATTACTTATATTTACCTGTAATCCTTTGTACTTTTTATCATCAGGCATCTTTTCTTACACCCCTTTTATCTTTGCAAGTTAGTAAATTATATATCCCTTATCCATATAATGTCAATATTTTTTTGACTTATAATCATTTATTCTTTTTTATATCGCTTGCATGATCTCGTTAAATGCAGCATCCAGGTGATTTATTACGGATGTTAAACATGCTTCAATACTAATAGCTCAACCGTTGTTTTGTATTTTTTACAACCAATATCTCTCTATTTAAAATTTGTTTTCATGAATTTATTCAGCTTCTTTTGTAAGATTGCATTACTCATGCTGTTCAACTCTGTTTCTGCAATCATTAACGTGTGAATTCCTTACCTCTTCCCTGTTTATCTGTTCTTCTTTGTCAAGTTCTTCTGAAAGATCATGAAGTGGCTTTAAAAAATCATCAATGCTTATTTTGTTTTCTTTTTCATTCATTATTTTTGAGCCCCCTTATAAATCTTCACAAGTTCAGGATCAAGAATATCTGTTTGATAGTACATTAGCACCATCCAAGACTTTATTCAATAGGCTATTTGCTTCATCTCTAAATCCAAAAAAACTATGCAGAATGCTTTTTTGTATGTCTGTAACTTTGTGTTCGGCTCATATTTAAATTATATCAACGTATCATAATAAATAACCAACCATAAATACAGCGCAAATATAAGCATTTTAATACCCCCAGTTTAGGTCACATATATATTGACCATCTCGGGGTATAGTGTTTATTTTATTCCTAATTCTGCGAGTGAAAATTTGGCATCTATTTCACGTAAAAGCATTTCATAACTTAAGTTATTCTCTTTGGCCAATGCTTTCAGTAAGTACTGCAATATTTTTTTATTTTCACCAAATACTGCTGATACATATGATACCAGAAACAACATACACACATTTGATAAAAATAATAAAATTGATATAAACATTATTTATAACCCCCTTGATGCTAAACTCAGTTTGCTTCCAAAAGCATGGTCATATTCTTTTAAAGTAGCGCCAACTAATTTTTTTGAATCAATGTAAACATTTTCTTGTTTTTCTATTGGCGGAAGGCATTTGTCTAATGATTCTTGAATCTTGTACAGCACAAATGCAATGTCTTCATTATTAGTATCAACAGCATTTGAAATCATATTCATAAGTTTATTTATACCGGAAACAACTTCTGATCCAGCTTCACCACCTGCCATAATCTGACCATTTGCATTGATTCCGAATGCAGTCGGGTTTTCAAGCAGTATTGGTTTGTTCATCACTTTTGCATACCAATCAATTCTTAATGAGGGAATGGAACCTTTCAGAAGATCACCAATTGACCATCCTGAAGGCTGAATGCTGAAATGTGGCAGCAATACAGAAAAGGTCAAGTTCCTGACAGAAAAACAGGTTTATATTCTGCTTGATGCACTGGATAAGGAATATAAAGCAGTCTTCCGGGAACATGACCGGGTGGATGATACAGGAAAACCATATCATGTCGATTCCTACACAGAATCCTACCACCTTCCGCTTCAACTTGTTACATTCTATTATGTGGCACTGTTTGGCGGTCTTAGACGTGGAGAAAACATATCTCTGACATGGGATGATATTGATTTTAAGACAAACACCATTTCCATCAATAAAGCAACTGCAAAGATGCCAGGTGGACAGTACCTGAAAGCACCAAAAACCAAAAACTCATACCGGACTGTCACTGTACCTGATGAAGTGATCCACCTTCTGAATCGTCTGAAGATGGAGCAGAACACCTATAGACTGTCCATTGGTGAAAACTGGATTGAAACACTGGATGAAAACGGAAAGCCTTTAAACTTCGTTTATACCCAGGCAAACGGCAAACAGATGTATATTGACACACCCAGTCAGCGTTTTACAAAGCTGATAAAGGATTATAACCAGACTGTTGAAAAGGAAGAAGATAAGCTGCCTGATATATCCCTACATGGCTTACGGCATACCATGGCAACACTTCTGATCGGGGAAGGCATGGAAATAAGCACAGTTTCCGGTAGACTGGGACATGCTGATATCAGTACCACACTAGATATCTACACACATTTCCTGAAGGATCACGACAAGACAGCATCTGACACCCTGGAGAAGTTCACCAGGAAGAAAAACATCATTTAAAAGTGTCTACAAATTGTCCACAAAGCGGGATTTACGATCAGTTTTTTAATTTATCAGAAAACAATAAAAAAGCACAAATCCTTGATTTATAAGGGTTTATGCTTCCTTTTTTAGTCGATGCGACAGGATTCGAACCTGCGACCTCTGCGTCCCGAACGCAGCGCTCTACCAAGCTGAGCCACGCATCGAACTCACGAACTTGATTGTATCTTATATTGAAGTATTTGTCAAGTTGATTCCATTGTGATATTCTATTATTATACATTTTAGGAACAACCATAACGAGAACGGAGATTACTTATGATTAAATATGATACTCACATACATACATTACCTTTTTCCACCGATGCCCATCAGCAGCTTCCGGATGTTTTAACTGCTGCCTCCTCCGGCCCCTATGGCTTTACGATTACGGAGCACATGGACTACAACTATCCCGGAGATATGGTATTTGAGTTTGATCCCCAAAAGTATCTTGCATCCTATGGTCCCTACCGCAGTGACAAGCTCCTGTTAGGAATTGAAATGGGCCTGACGCTGAATAATACTGCTAAAATAGCAAAGACCCTTTCCAAATATCCTTTTGATATCGTGATCGGTTCTATCCATGTGGTGGAAGACTATGACATCGCCTTCCCGGACTTTTTTGATAAATACCATAAACATGAAGCCTACCAGCGCTATCTGGTTCAAATGCTGGATTGCCTGGAGCAGTTCCATGATTTTGATACCCTGGCCCACGTAGACTATATCTGCCGCTACAGCCCCTATGACGATCCGGAACTTCACGTAGCGGAGCACAAGGCTGCGCTGGAAGCAATCTTTAACTTTCTGATCTCCCATGACATCTGTCTGGAGATCAACACCCGCCGGCTGGGAACCCCACAGGGATACAATACCATATCCGAGATGCTGAGACTGTATTCTTTTCTGGGCGGTCGTTATGTAACGGTGGGTTCCGATGCTCATAAAGTAGAAAACCTGTCCATGAATTTCGGTATTGCCGAGAAGCTCATCGCAGAACACCACCTCATTCCGGTTTATTTTAAAGAACGCAAACGGATGATCTAATCCTTTTTCTCCGGTTCTTCATAATTGCCATCAATGGTCTGATTTTCATAATCCACGTAGGGCATGAATTCCATTTCATCCAGCCCTGTGTGGATTTTTTCCATGTAATCATGCCAGATCTTAGCCGGATAGCTGGCGCCCTGAAGCTTACTTAACTTTTTGGGTGTGTCGAAACCTACCCAGATACTGGTGGTATAATAATAAGAATATCCAACAAACCAGCCATCTTTGTTCTCATTGGTAGTTCCGGTTTTGCCTGCCGTAACCATCTGAGAAATTCCTTTCCCCTTAGCAGTACCTTTGGTCAGGACCCCGGTAAGGATATCTGTCATCATCCTCGCCGCATTTGTTTTGTATATGCTGACTTCTTCCTGATCTGTTTCCAAGATCACATTGCCGTCTGCATCTGTAATCTTAACAATACAGGTAGGCTCCCGGTAAAAGCCGTCATTTTCCAAAGTAGAATAGGCCGCAGCCATTTCCAACGCAGACACACCCTTGTATAACCCTCCCAACGATGCGGGAAGATAGTAGTCATTACTGTCAATATTGGAAAAATTCATGTTAAGCAGATACTGCAATCCCACCTGGGGTGTCAGCTCGTCAAACAGTTGCCATGCCACAGAATTTCTGGAATACTCCACTGCAGTTCGCAGGGAAATATCCCCCATATAATGTGAGGCCTTGGGGCCACCTTCTATCTCCTGGTCTTTTACCACACTATCCGGAGTATAACCCCGTTCCAACTGCGGTGTGTATACGATCAAAGGCTTGATGGCGCTGCCCGGCTGACGAAAACTCTGATAAGCACGGTTTAGAGTATAGCCGCGATAATCCTGGCTTCTTCCGCCTACAATGGCAGTCACTCTGCCGGTAGCATTGTCTATGCACACACCTGCGCTTTGCAGCTTATAGGTTCCTTCCTCATTGGTTTCTTTATATTCTGAAAGATTGGAATCAATTGCCTTTTGCAGTTTTTTCTGCTGTTTTAGATCGATGGAGGTATAGATCCGGTATCCCGCAGTAAACAGACTGCTCTGACACTCTTTATATGCTTTCTCATAAGCCTCTTCATAAGCTTTCCGTTCCTCTACCGTGGAAAAGCTGTTGCAGAATTCAAATCCGCTTTGCTTCATCAACGCACGGATCCCGCAATAATAAGTAAAAGTTTCTACGTAATTATTCCGTTTGGTTTCCGGACGTTTTAAGCTGATCGTTTCATTTTTGGCTTCTTCATACCGGTTGTCACCGATCACCCCATCTGTCCACATCTGGTACAGGATCCGGTCCCGGCGTTTCATGGTATTCTCATGCTGTGTCACGGGATCATACAAAGTAGGGTTATTGGGAATTGCACACAAATAGGCAATCTGGGAAAGGGTCAGTTCATCCACCGATTTGCTGAAGTATCCCTTACTTGCGGCCTCAATTCCATAATATCCATTGGCAAAATACACATTGTTCAGGTAAAATTCCAGCAGTTCATTTTTAGAATAAATCCGTTCTAACTCCAGAGCAATGTAGATTTCTTCCACTTTTCTCTGCCAGCTGCGCTCATTGTTCAAAAAAACCGTTCTGGCGAGCTGTTGGGTAATGGTACTTCCTCCCTGCGTGACTTCCCCGTTTTTCAACATGGCAATCGCAGCCCGGGCAATCGCCTGGAAATCAATCCCGATATGTTTATAGAATTTCTTATCTTCGATACTGATTATAGCATTGACCACATCTGCGGGGATATCGGCAAACTTCAAATAATAGACGTCTTTCTCGCCCTTTACTGTGGAAATAAGTTCTCCGTTTACATCGTAAACCAGAGTGGTCTGGGTCGCACAAAACGTCTCATAGGTAGAGGAATCCGCCAACTCTAAAGCCTCTTTATGCAGGGCATCCACCTTTCTGGCATAGCCGCCCAGGTAGTAATATCCCACTGCCCCCAGGACAAGAACCATCAGCACGATCTGTATTTTTACGAAGGCCCAGAAAGCATGATGCCTCTTTTTCTTTCCGTTTCTTTTTGCCATAAAAAAACCCTTTCCTCTCTGCAGCTATTGTACCAAATAACACTGCCCGTGGAAAAGGGTTTCTGCATATTTTATGAAATAATTATGATTCGTACTGACCTCCCAGAAAATCTGCCACCGTGACAGCCAGTTTCTGATCCGCCGGTGTGAGAAATCCCTGCTCTTTTCCCAACAATACCACCGTTCCGATGGCATCGCCTTCACTGACAATGGTGCAGACAATCTGCTCCGGCGCTTCCACAGACTCCCCTTCCACCACGGGAATGGCCGGACATTGTCCACTCTTGCTAAGAAAACGTGCCCGTTCATTCATGGCCTCCTCAAGCTCACTGCTGATGCGCTTTTGTTCATACTCCTTTTTCCCGGTTCCGCTGGCGGCAATGACCTGATCCCTGTCTGTGATGATTGCCAGTGTTTTTGTTTCTCTTGCAAGCACCTGTACAAACCTCTGGGCAAACTGCCACATTTCCCCCATGGGGGAATACTTTTTCAGCACTACCTCACCTTCCCGGCCGGTAAAGATCTCCATGGGGTCCCCTTCCCGGATCCGTAAGGTCCTGCGGATTTCCTTGGGTACCACTACACGTCCTAAATCATCTATTCTGCGTACGATTCCTGTCGCTTTCATATAAAAATCCTCCATTAACTTTACTTTCCATTGATGGAAATAGTATCTGTAAATGGAGGTCTTTTATGCATAACAGGATAGAATATAAAACTGAAAAATCAGAATCCTTTGTCGTATTCTTCCAAAAAACTGTGCCGGTTTCCTTCTTTATCTTTATAAGCGATCACCGTATTCAAATTGACATTCTCTACACTCTTGAAAATATTTCCTTCCACATAGGGATTGATCTTTTTCATCTGTGCAATGATCTCTTTCGTCTCCATACGCTTGGAAGCAGAGATTCCGTCCTCCCTGCAGGAAGAACAGGTATCCGTAAAATGGCAGGCACACTGGATAAAATGTAGTCCATTATAATCCCGCCACCGTAAAATATCCGCTTCCCGGATAAGGTACATGGGTCGTATCAGCTCCATGCCCTCAAAATTGGTGCTGTGAAGCTTGGGCATCATGGTCTGCACCTGGGCGCCGTACAGCATTCCCATGAGAATAGTCTCAATGACATCATCATAATGATGTCCCAGTGCGATCTTATTGCAGCCCAGTTCTTTTGCTTTGTTATACAAATGTCCCCGTCGCATCCTTGCACACAGATAACAGGGAGATTTCTCTATTTCATATACCGCATCAAAAATAGATGACTCAAAAATAGTGATAGGCACACCCAGCATACGGGAGTTTTTCTCAATGACCAGTCGGTTCACTTCGCTATATCCGGGATCCATTACCAGAAACACCAGCTCAAAATTGAATTTATTGTGACGCTGCAATTCCTGAAAAAGTTTTGCCATGAGCATGGAATCCTTTCCTCCGGAGATGCAAACTGCCACCTTATCCCCTTCCTGCAAAAGCTCATACCGGTTAATGGCTTTGGCAAAAGGAGTGAACAGTTCTTTATGAAATTTCTTCCTGATAGAAAGCTCCACTTCTTTTGTTTTTTCTTCGTAATCCTCTTTATAGGATGAAACCAGCCAGCTGCTGTAGCCTCCTGTAAGGCTCACTGCATCATAGCCTGCTTCCCGCAGTTCTTCCACTGCTTCTTCACTGTTTACGCCCTTCATACAATACAGTACATAGCTTACGGATCTATCCAAAGTCCCCTTCCGGGCCGCATCCACGATATCCGGCTTGGAAACGGAATTTGGTATACAGCCATATAGGTGAGATACTTCATCCCGGATGTCACAGAGCATGTATTGTGACGGATGAAGATCCGCCAGCCGTTCTATGGAAATTTCCGGGGTTTCAAAAAGCTCAAACATAATATTCCTCTTGACATATTATTTATTATGATGTAATGTAGTATCGAAAACTACGTTATATGGTTTTTGTTATAAAAGGAGGCGACATCATGACAGCAACCACTATCCAGCGTTTAGAAAAAAAAATATCAATTCCTGACTATACATTATCCGAGGAACTGATCAACACGATTTCTCACGGCGTCGGAGCCGTCTTAGGACTTGCGGCACTGATCCTTTGCATCATCCGTTCTGCCATACATCATGATCCCCTGGCCTTAGCAGGGAGCATTGTGTTTGGCATAAGCCTGATCATCTTATATACCATGTCTTCTATCTATCACGGCGTACGCCCCGGCATCGCCAAACGGATCCTGCGGGTCTGTGATCATTGTACGATTTTTCTTTTGATCGCAGGAACTTATACACCCTTTACCCTGGTCACACTTCATGGAACAACCGGCTGGATCTTATTCGGTGTCATCTGGGGAGCAGCCGTTTTCGGCATTATCCTCAATGCCATGGATGTAGAGCGATTCAAGAAACTGTCCATGGTTTGTTATCTTGCCATGGGATGGTGCGTTATCATAGCCTTTCCTGTTCTACAGGCCAATCTGGCTTCCTCCGGTATTCGCCTGCTTCTCTGGGGCGGCATTGCTTACACGGTTGGCGCCATCATCTACGGAATCGGAAGTAAAGTACGTTATATGCATTCCCTGTGGCACTTCTTCGTATTGGCCGGAAGCATCCTGCATTTTCTGTGTATCTATTGTTACGTGATCTAAACCCTGACAGGATTAATTCTTCCTGTCAGTCTTATCCAAATAGCGCATTTTTGATGCATCGATCTCTTCAAACCCCGTAGCGAGTCTTCCCTTCGGGGTTTGCATGTATTTGATACACTTGGGGCAGAATGTTCCAAGTGTGATCAACTCTCCGCATCGGGCGCACCGGGAACCGATCACCTGCTTTTCGCCATCCTCCTGATACTGGATCCTGCCTTCCCGGATCCAAGCTTTTACCCTCTGTACCGGCAACTGAAACTCTTCTGCCACATCGTATTCTGTCACATTGTTGGCACGAATGTAGTCACGCACCTCACGAAACAGGCGCTGCTCAATACATCCGGGACAAAGCTCATATTCATAATCATCCGGGAGTAATTTCTTGCAATCCTGACAATATTTATATTTATCGAAAAAACCTCTGTTCCTATCCATGGCAATATACCTTCCCTTTCTTCTGCCTATTCTTTCGGATTCTATCTTTCTGTTAAAAGCATACCCATACAGCCGTAAATCCCTGCATCGTTTCCTAAAGCAGCTGCGACTACAGGTGTATTTTCACATGCATGGAAAGTGTATTTCCGGTAATATTTTGTTACCACATCCATCAGTACAGCTCCAGCTTCCGATACGCCGCCTCCCAGCACGATAATAGATGGATCCAATATAACAGCCACATTCGCAATGGCCTTTCCCAATATCCGGCCAACTTCTTCTACCACCTCTGTGGCCAGTTCATCCCCTTGCCGGGCCGCATCCAGGACGTCCTTCGCCGTTAAATTTTCGGCACACAGGATTGTTGGACGGCTATCCGCGTTGAGATGTTTTTTTGCCATTCTTACAATTCCCGTTGCGGAAGCATACTGTTCCAGACAGCCTGTTTTTCCACATCCGCAGATTTCTGATTCTTCCTCGGATACCTTAATATGTCCGATCTCGCCTCCTGCTCCGTTGGCTCCGTGTACAATCCGCCCGTTGATGACTACGCCACCGCCGACCCCGGTTCCCAAAGTCAACAGGACCAGGCTTTTTTTCCCTTTTCCGCTGCCATGGACATATTCTCCCAATGCAGCCACATTTGCGTCATTCCCCACACGGATCGTCATGCCGGTAAGTTCTGCCAACTCTCCTGCGACATCTTTCTGATCCCATGCAATATTGGTCACACGTCCGACCTTTCCGTCTTCCGACACCGGACCGGGTATGCCTACGCCAATTCCCAGAACCTGACCGGGTAGGATTTCTCTTTCCCTCATCTTATCGGTTACAGACTGCGCCACATCCCGGAGAATGCTTTCTCCGCAATTCTCCCGCCGGGTTTGGATCTTCCATTTCTCCAGCAGGTTACCTTCTCTATCAAACAGACCAATCTTGCAATTGGTACCTCCTATGTCAACTCCAAAACCAAATTCTTTGCCCATTGTTCCTCCCGGGTTTATAAGTGATCTCATGATCCATGGAACAACATCTGCGGCGTTCTAAGCTTCTTTCACCGGCACTTGACTGATATAGGACCAGTTTTGTGCTCGGTCATCAATATATAGATCCGCAAAAATCTTCCGTGAATCTGAGCCACCGAATTGCAAAATATTTTCCGGAACATTCATGTTAACCGCATCAAACACCAGACCGTGCTTTTTGCACCAGCAGACTGCTTCAGACAACGCACTTCCGCATCGGCAGGTCCAAAGAATGATCTTACTGCCCTCCCGCTGCTTTTCTTTTAAAAAATAGATCAGCGGCCAATTGGGCTGCCCTATTTCGGGAAACAAATCTTCACACAATGTCCCATCAAAATCTACAGCTATTATACCATATTTCTTCTGCTCTGTCATTTCCCACATTCCTTTCTTCTATAGTTTTTGCAATTTATTCAATATTTCCTGGTTTCGGTAAGCAAATCATATCAATTTTGCTGTACATTTAATGGTACAGTTTGCCTCCGGCCTCCTAACGTGCTATAATTCTTTTCATCATAGGAACATCATTTGAGGAGGAGGTGCACTTATGCCCGGATTTTATACACATTATCTGTTTGGGACAACAACGTATCCTCATATGGAGCAAAACTACTTAAAGCACATCATAAGCGAAGAAAAACGTGCCTATTGTCTTGGTCTTCAGGGTCCGGACTTTCTTTTTTATTTTCTCCCCTCCTACCTTTTTCATAAACAGAATCTGGGCTCCATTCTTCATGAGCAGCGCACCGGCAGTTTCCTGTTCCATCTGATTAGAGTCTGCGATTCCTTTAAAAATCCTGCACAGCGTCAGATTGCGGAAGCATATACAGCCGGTTTTCTCGGGCATTATTATCTGGACTGCACCTGTCACCCCTATGTTTACAACATGACAGGCTTTCATATGAAAAAAAGCCAGCGCTACTACAGCCGGCACATAGAATTTGAGACAGAGCTGGACCGTGTGCTTCTGGATCATTATCTGCACTGCAGACCTTCGCAGCTTCCCCAGTATCATTTGATCCGCCTGTCTGCCCGGCAATGGGATGTGGTTTCCACCCTTTTGTCCCAGGCCATCTACCTTACTTTTCCGGATAAGATCAACAGTTATTCTATTTTAAAGGCAGCTACTCTGTCTATGCGTCTGGGCACTTTTTTGCTTTCCGACAAACACGGGCTGAAGCGACCTGCCGTAAGAAAACTGGAGCAGTTATTCTGGGGCTATCACCCCATTTCACCGCTGATCCCTACCGATACACCCAAGATAACCCGGGACGTATGCAACATGGAACAGCAAACCTGGCACAACCCCTGGAAGCCGGATCAAACCAGTCGTGCAACCTTTTTTGAACTGTTTGACCGGGCCAGGGAAGATTATCTTGCCGCCCTCACGAAAACAGATTCCCTGTTTGCTGCACGTACCAATCGCTATGACCCCCGGCTTTTGCGGGAATTAAAGAATATGCTGGGTAACCGGAACTACCATTCCGGTCTCCCCTGTGAAAATGAATCAAAAGGCAGGTATCTATGGAAATGAAAGAACTGAAAAGACGTATCCTAACCGCCAATGGAACCATAAAGGCACAGACCGTTTTTAAAAATGCGCGGTTTTTGAATGTATTTACAGAGCAGATAGAGCAGGGCGATATTGCCCTTTGCGATGGTTATATTGCAGGCATTGGCAGTTACGAAGGAGAAAACGAGATCGACCTTCAGGATGCCATTCTGATCCCCGGTCTGATGGACGGTCATATCCATATCGAATCTACTATGATGACTCCGGCACAGTTGCAGGATGCCTTGCTGGTGCATGGTACCACCGGGATCTTTGCCGATCCGCATGAGATTGCAAATGTAGCCGGAACAACAGGTCTTACTTATATGCTGAAAAAAAGCCGGGATCTTGTTCTCCCGATCTACTATATGCTTCCCTCCTGTGTGCCGGCCAATCCTCTGGATGAAACCGGAGCCACTTTGGAAGCCGCAGACCTGGCTCCTTTTCTGTCCCATCCCCGGGTCCGTGGTCTGGCTGAATTGATGGATGCTTATGCGACCACAAAGGCTTCCCAGCCTATTCTTGATAAGATCTATGCCGTAAAGCAGGCAGGAAAATGTATTGACGGGCATGCTCCCGGTCTTTCCGGAAAATCATTAAATGCCTATGTTTCCGCATCGGTTCAATCCGACCATGAATGTTCTTCCCTTGAAGAAGCTCTGGAGAAACTGGCGCTTGGACAATGGATCATGATCCGGGAGGGCACTGCTGCCCATAATCTGGAGGCACTGATCGATCTATGCAAAGCGCCCTACTGTCATCGCTGTATGTTCGTTACAGACGACAAGCATCCCGGTGATCTGCTTTATCAGGGCCATATTGATGAGATTGTGCGCAAAGCCGTTGCTCTGGGGGCAGATCCTGTCACAGCGATTAAAATGGCTTCCTATATTCCTGCCCTTTACTTCAAACTGGAAGACGTCGGAGCCATCGCGCCGGGTTATCTTGGTAATTTTGCTGTTGTGGATGATCTTTCTTCCCTGCAGGTTCTGGCTACTTACATCCGCGGTCAACTGGTGGCAAAGGATGGCCGGCCTTGTCTTCCCACGACATCATCGTCTGCTCCTGTGGGCAAATTAGCCGCCCTGAAAGAAGAAAATGATTATGCCGGTGTTCTTCACTCTTTTCATATGGATCCGGTGGAACCTGCCATGCTCACGGTTTCCCATCCCGGTTCCAAATTGCGGGTGATCGCTTTAACTGCCGGGCAGCTACTGACCAAAGAAGTCATTACTGACTGGACCTGCCAGGCAGATGTTGCTCCCGGCGTGGACCTTTCAAAGGATATTATTAAAATGGCTGTTTTTGAGCGTCATCACAACACCGGACACATTGGCATCGGTTTTGTTCAGGGATATGGACTCAAAAAAGGAGCCATTGCCTCCAGTGTGGCACATGACTCCCATAATCTTATTGTAATCGGAACCAACGATGAAGATATTTCCTGTGCTGCCAATACAGTACGGGAAATGGAAGGCGGTCTTGCCGTTATTGAAAACGGTACCGTCCTGGGAAGCCTTGCACTTCCCATTGCGGGACTGATGAGTCCTCTGTCCGCCAATGAAATCCATCAGCAGTTGGAACAGCTTAAGCAGTTAGCACACAGCATGGGCGTAAGCTCCCAGATCGACCCTTTTATGACCTTAGCATTTACTTCCCTCCCCGTGATTCCGGAGCTGCGGTTAAACAGCAGGGGACTTATCCGGGTAGAGCAGCAAGCTATCGTTGATTTAACTTTTGAAGAATGATTTATCGGATTTCCCGCAGGTTTTTCACCATTTCCATGGCAATCTGTTCATCTTTGGTAATGATCAGGATGGTATCATCTCCGGCAATTGTGCCTACCACACCCTGCCATTCCAGACTGTCGATACAGGCACAAACAGCCTGTGCCATTCCGGTGTAGCAGGTTACTACAACCAGATTGTTGGCATAATCTACTTTTTCCACAGATGCCAGAAAAATGGAGTAAAACTTGTGGGATGCCTGGTATTTTTCCTTGGTTTTTCCTACTGCATAATGATAGGCTCCACCTGATTCCGCAACTTTTACCAGCCGTAATTCCCGAATATCTCTGGAAATCGTGGCCTGGGTTACAAGAAATCCACTCTCGGTCAGGCGCTCCAGCAAATCGTTCTGGGTTGCGATTTTTTCATTTTCAATAAGTTTCAGGATTGCTTCCTGCCGAATCTCTTTCGCATTATTCTTTTCTTTTGATCCACCGGTCTGTTTCATATTCCACCTCTTTGTATCAATCTGCTCTGTTTACAGCTTCTTCAAATAGTATCCGTCTACCGTGATTCCTTCACTCATAAAGACAAATGCACCCGGGTCAATCTCATTGACAATCCGTTTCAGATCTTTTACCTCATATTTGGAGATCACCACCGCATTTACCAATACATCTTCTTCGGTAAAAGCACCCTTGCCATCCCAGTAAGTCACTCCCCGTCCGAGCACATTGGTCAGGCTGTGTTGAAGCTCCTTGTTTCTGGTTACAATAAAACAAAGCATGTTAATATTCTGGTAATGGGTCTTATCCATGGCATAGGATACGATCGCTGCATAAATAACCGAAAAACATGCAATGTTCAGATCGTACAAATACGCACACACTAAGTATACCATTGCATTAATGATAAGGGAAATCCTTCCCA
Organism: Lachnospiraceae bacterium; assembly: GCA_051877515.1. GTDB lineage: Bacteria > Bacillota > Clostridia > Lachnospirales > Lachnospiraceae > XBB1006. The sequence goes on from JBJEIY010000005.1 coordinate 121,272, forward strand.
CGGTTATTTTGATATCTTTTTTCAAACAGTAGATTCCGATGATATCCACACCACCACTGCATCCTTTTGCCCGAAGGATCAGTCCCAGACCGTATCCGGTAAGCAATCCTCCGATAAGAGCATCCAGCAATGGATCTTCAAACATAGGTGCCGTCGGAATGGGGATTACCGACAACAGGATCGTCTGGATCAAGAGCCCCATCACTGTCCGCCGGAAAAACTGGCGGGAAACAAACCGGAAGGCAATGTAAAAAAGCGGTATATTCAGTACAAAGTTGATGATTCCGGATATATCCAGCCCCTGGGGCAGCGGAATGCCTGCATATCCAATGATCAAGGTTCGCAAGATCTGGGCAATACCATAGATTCCTCCGTTGTACATTCCTGCAGGAACCACAAACAGGTTCACCGAAAGAGCAAACAGAAAACTGCCGAATCCAATTCTCGCATAATCTGTTATCGTTTCACGTTTTAACATATTTCTGCACCATCCTCCACATAACTTTCCGGAACCATGAAAGACAGATTCCCATTTTTATCTTCCGCTAACAGAATCATCCCCTCGGATACGATCCCTGCCATGGTGATGGGTCTTAAATTCGCCAGAACCATGACCTTTTTCCCCACAACTTCCTCTACGGAATAATATCCCTTTACACCAGAAAGGATCTGCAGCACGTCTTCACCCACACGGACTTTAAAAGAAAGCAGCTTTTTGGATTTTTTCACTTCCTGACAGGAAAGGATCTCTCCCACCCGGAAGTCCATATTGATAAAGTCTTCATAGGTTACTTTTAGCTTCTTTTCGTCATTGATCATTCTTCACATTCTCCTTTCTCAGCATGAACCTGTAAGCGGAAATTACTGGGGGTAATGTGCTTTTGCTGTATGAAATTTCTGGTAAAAGTTTTCACCGTGTTAAAGCCTACCTCAATGGCAATATCCGTAATCGGCATATTGGTCTTGACTAAAAGCTCACATGCGGAATTGATCCTTAAAATATGTAAAAACTCCAGAAAACTGTGTTCCACCTGCAAGATCAGTATTTTATTTAACTCTGCAACCGTGATCTCAAATCGTGCGGCTACCATGTGTGCCGTAATCTCTTCCTTGTGGTTGTCAAAAATATAGGACACGATATTGTACCCTATTCGCCGTTCTTCAAAATTACAGATCTCCTGTACCGTCCGGTATGTCTTCCTGTATTCATTAATCTTCATACCGATCCTGCTTTCAAACACTTTCGATATATGTGCAGCATCCACATAACCCAGGATCATAGCCAGCTGATCCAGTGTATAGTCTGTATACATCAGATAATTCAAGGTTTTGGCAACCTTGATTTCATTTACCAGGTTATTAAAAGTCAGTCCTGTTGTCTCCATAACATATTTGCTTATGGACGACTCACTCATATAGAAAAGTTTTGCCAGCTTCTTGAGGGTTAATTTCTCGCTTAAATGCGTATAGATATAACGGAAGATTTCCGTACGGTCTCCCTTTTTCGTTGCACTTTTCTTAGCCATCTCCTTGCTGACTTCCTGCCTCTGGCTTACCACCATAAGCTCAACCAGAAGATTCACGATATAGACAGTTCGAAGCTTTCTTTCTTCCGGAAACTGTAATGTGCACTCAATGCCTACTTCACCTTTGATCCGATCAAAGATATCACAGACTTCTTTTCCGGTTGCCTCATTACAGTAGATCACCGGATGATCCTGTATCTGCTGTAAGATACTGACCTTTTGGTTATCCACATTGAAGATCGACTTGATGGCATCGTTTATCACTACAAAATTGTATTTTACCACATAAACCTGTAGTGTCGCTTCTACCTCTGTAATTTCCGTACAGTCAAAGGGCAAAAGTGAAATCAGGGTATTCTCCCGTATTTCATATTGCTTTTCATTGATCTTTAATGTGCCCCGCCCTTTGTTGACATATAGAAAACGGGACGTCTGATGTAGGATTGGTCTGGTTTTCTCTTCCATGATTTCCAGATCAAAAGAACAAAACTTCCTGTCATCCACTCTGGAGCAAAACTGGTATTGCAGTTCGGTTTTATTCTCCATGCTTTTTCTCTCCTTTATCTCTTCTTATATCGTGAGCGTAGCTCACTCAATAATTTCGCCGTTCGCCGAATGTGCAAGCACATTCTTCTCACTTGCGCTCATTATATCCTGTAAATATCGTTTTATGGTAAATGGCGGATATATCCATATCCGCCATGTTCTTCCGGATTAAAGGATCATCATTGCAACGGATAGAATGATCAGATTTAATACGATTAAGATTCCGCAAAGCGGAAGTGCAAATTTCACCCATGTGGGATACTCGATCCTGGCAATTGAGGTGCCTCCCATAACAACGGCAGAGGTTGGTGTAACCAGATTCACCACTCCGCAGGATGCACAATAGATCATGATCATGACCTCCGGACTTAATCCCAGAGACTGGGCCAATGCTCCAAAGGTCGGCATGGAAGCTGCTGCCAGTCCCGATGTGGACGGGATCAGAAACGTCAGTCCCATATATACAAAGAAGGTTCCTGCCGTGAATACTGTGGTATTGACTCCTGCCAACGCTTTCGATGCATGGTCTAAAACATAAAGATCTAATCCGGTTTCTTTCATAAGAATGGAAATTCCTCTGGATACAGCGATAACCAGGACCACGCTCATCATGTCGGATGCCCCGTTAATGAATTCTTTCACAATCTCTCTTTCGGAAAACCGATTGACAAGTCCGATGACAATGGCCATGATAAGAAACCATGCCTGCAGTTCCTGAAAATACCAGTCACCAAACGGAACTCCCACTAAAATTCCTGTCCAGGCCGGCACATTGATCCCGAAGCTTTCCCATGGGATCAGACTGATGATCATAATCGTAAAGGTAAAAATAAAAATGACCAGTGTGGTTGCATGTGCGCCGGTTATCTTTCTTTCTTCCTGTTTGATCCCGCTTAAATACTCTTCTTCGGAGGCTGTCCTTTCGGCCGGAGAAAGTACACTTCTTCCCCGGCTCTTAACGGCCTTCGCATATCGATATACAAAAATCATGGAAACAAGCAAAGAAACAAGCCACAAAACGGCTCCCAATCCAATCACAATGGACTGGTTCACCGTTACATTCACAGACTTTAGGGCATCCACCGCCGCACCTACCGCAAAGGGATTCACCGTGGATCCCAGACATCCGGCTCCCGCACCGAATAAAATGATGGCTGCTCCAACCATTGCGTCAAAGCCTGCCGCCATCATGGTTCCAACGATCAATGCATAAAAAGCCATTGTTTCCTCGCACATGCCATAAGTGGTTCCACCCAGGGAAAACACCAGCATCAGGATTGGAACCAACCACAACTCATTTCCGCCCATTTTCCCTACAATAAAAGCAATTCCTGCATCCAGCGCACCGGATTTATTAACAACCCCAAGGAATCCTCCAATGCAAAGCACAAATACACATACATCAATCGCATCCACAAATCCTTTTGGCGCCGCCATCACAAACTGTGCCAGACTTGCGCCTTTTACACTGGGGATAAAATGCGTAACAACCGCTAGAATGGCAATGATCATGAATAAAATGCCAAAGGCGGAAGGCATTCTTGTCCCCTTTTTTTCTTTTCCCAATTCAACTTCCTCCTCATTTATTTATATACAACCACTTTTTATGAATATTTATACACCCAAAATTCTAATTTTCCCGTTCCGGTCCTTCCCGGGACCAGAACGGGTCATAAGCTCATTTCTATTGAAATGCATATTCAAATGGTTGTATATCCCCCAAAATTTTGCTTCCTATTTCGCTACGATCCTGGTTCCTGTCTCCCCAGACATTGCAAGACCGGCTTTTTCAAGGGAAGTGATCAAGGCTACTCTTCCGTTATCAGATTTCACGAAATTCATACATGCCTCAACCTTTGGAAGCATACTTCCCGGAGCGAACTGTCCTTCGCCGATATAACGATCACAGTCCTCTAAATTCATTTCTGCAAGCTCTTTCTGATCAGGCTTATTGAAATTAATGCAAACTCGATCAACAGCGGTTAGGATCACCAGCATATCCGCATTCATATCCTCTGCCAGTTTTGCACAGGATTTATCCTTATCGATGACTGCTGCTGTTCCCTGTAAACCATTCGGTGTCTCAATAACCGGAATTCCGCCGCCGCCAACAGTGATGACTACCACATCATCCTCTACCAGCTTGTTCACAACACCCAGTTCTACAATCCGTTTCGGCTGCGGTGACGGAACAACCCGTCTGTATCCTCTGCCGGCATCTTCCACGAATGTATAACCTTTCTCTGCTGCGATTCTGTCAGCTTCTTCCTTCGTCATAAAAGAACCGATAGGCTTGGTTGGTTTTTCAAATGCCTTATCTGCAGGATCAACGACCACCTGGGTTACAAGACAGGCAACTTCCTTCTTAATATTACGGGAAGATAATTCCTGCTGGACTGCCTGCTGTAAATGATAGCCAATATAACCCTGTGACATTGCGCCACACTCCGGAAATGGCATATATGGTGTCTTGCCACCCTGGGTAGCGGAAAACTCCATAGCATTATTAATCATACCGACCTGCGGGCCGTTTCCATGACCAATGACAACTCTATGACCCTGGGAAATAAGGTCAACAATCGTTTTGGCGGTATGTTTCACCAGCTCTAATTGTTCTTCTGCATTATTTCCCAGCGCATTTCCGCCTAATGCAAGCACAATTTTCTTGCTTTCCATGTTTCTATTCTCCTTTAAAGCGTATAATTAATCAAACTAGCACAGGGTAGCATATACAATCGCTTTGATCGTATGCATTCTGTTCTCAGCCTCGTCAAATACAACGGACTGCTTAGACTCGAACACTTCATCTGTAACTTCCATTTCGCTTACGCCGAATTTCTTAGCGATGTCTGCTCCGATTGTTGTTTTGGTGTCATGGAAGGATGGCAGACAGTGCATAAAGATTGCATCCGGTTTTGCGTTAGCCATAAGTGCTTTATTTACCTGATATGGCTGTAATAACTTAATTCTCTCTGCCCAAACTTCTTCCGGCTCACCCATGGATACCCAGATATCGGTATAAATAACGTCAGCTCCGGTTGTTCCTTCTTTCACATCCTCTGTTAAACGAACAGAAGCACCTGTCTGCTCTGCGATCTTCTTACACTCATCAACCAGCCACTCTTCCGGCCATAATGCCTTCGGTGCGCAAGCAGTGAAGTTTAATCCCATCTTAGCACATGCAACCATTAAAGAGTTGCCCATGTTGTTTCTTGCATCGCCCATGTAGGTGAAGTTCACACCTTTTAAGCGTCCAAGCTTCTCCTCAATAGTCAGAAGATCTGCCAGCATCTGTGTTGGGTGGAACTGATCGGTTAAACCATTCCATACCGGAACACCTGCATAATCGGATAACTCCTGCACTAAATCCTGGCTGAATCCACGGTACTCGATACCATCATACATTCTTCCAAGAACACGTGCTGTATCAGCGATGCTCTCTTTTTTACCCATCTGAGAGCTTCCCGGATCAAGATAAGTAACACCCATACCTAAATCTAATCCTGCAACTTCGAAGGAACATCTTGTTCTGGTAGATGTTTTTTCAAATAATAATACAATATTCTTTCCTTCCAAATATCTGTGAGGTGTATGTGTTCTCTTCAGATCCTTGAAATTCTTGGACAGATCCAGTAAATAGCGGATCTCTGCCGGTGTGAAATCTAACAATTTTAAAAAGCTTCTTCCTCTTAAATTAACTCCCATGGTTCATTTCTCCTTTATTTTAAAATATTTTTTTGGAAACCTGTTAATCCTCTCTTACCAGAGGCATGCTCATACAACGTGGGCCTCCTCGTCCTCTGGAAAGCTCGGCACTTGGAATTTCTAAGACTTTAATACCCTTCTGTCTTAAAATCTCATTGGTAACAACATTTCTCTGGTATACAACAACGACACCCGGAGCAATACACAAGGTATTGGATCCATCGTTCCACTGCTCGCGCTCAGAAGCAATTCTGTCATCGCCTCCGCACTTGATCAGCTCAACTTTTTCAACTCCAAGAGCTTTGGCAAGTACAGTCTCCAGATCAGACTCTACTTTCTCAACCTTGATCTCTCCCTTGGCACCCGGAGTGATTTCATAAACAGTCAAAGGTCCGAGGATACCCGGATGAATTGTGAACTTGTCCACATCAATCTGGGTAAATACCGTGTCGAGATGCATAAAAGCACGGGACTCCGGAATATCAAATGCCAGAATGGTACGAATAGTAGCGTCCTTATCATGGAATATCTTCTTTGCAAGCATTTCGATAGCACTTGCTTCCGTTCTCTGGGATACACCTATTGCAAGAACTTTATCACTTAAGTTAAGGACATCTCCACCCTCAATGTGGAATGGATTGTACCGGTCATAATACAAAGGTACCTGTCCCTTGAAGTCCGGATGATATTTAAAAATGTATTCTCCATAAATGGTTTCTCTACATCTGGTTACGGAATACATTTTGTGTAAGGTCACACCATTTCCCACGGTTGAAAACGGATCTCGTGTAAAATACGCATTTGGCATGGGATCGATGAGCAGCTGAGAATTGTCACTCATCATATCAACCAATGAACCGGTCTTATCCGTTCCAATCTCATTTAATACGATTCCTTCAAATGTCTTGTCAACCAAAGCTTTGTTATCGCCTTTGTATTTGTCAATCATAAAGTCATGGATCTTCTTCTGCCACTCTTCTGTTGAAATACCGGCTTCTCTGATCCACTGATCAAGAAACTGATCCCGGATCTCATCGCTTAGGTCCAGCACTTCCGCTGTTAACTGCTCGAGATAAACAACCTCAACACCGTTATCCCGGAGTGTCTGAGCAAAAGCATCATGCTCCTTCTGGGCAACTTCCAAAAACGGAATGTCATCGAAGAGCAATCTTTCCAGGCTGTCCGGAGTTAAATTTAACAACTCTCTGCCGGGACGATGCAGAAGCACTTTCTTCAATGGCTTAATCTCACTTTTTACATTAATTGCTGCCACAACGCTTCCTCCTTATTATTTTTTTGTTACTAGTTTTGCTTTTTATCTGCATGTGTATACATTACAGTTTTACTTTTACATTTTTTTCATAAACCTATACTGTCGTATAACACATCATTGACGCATTCTAAGGATACCTTTTTTTTGCAGTTTTTGTCCGATTTTTTGAAATAAGCAATTTGTAAAATCCATGCAATAAAAAAAGGGCTTTTTAGATGATTTTTACAAATAGAGCACCCAAAAACTGTATATTATGGCTTGTATTCACTTATATTGCGCAATTATTCATGAATATACATTCATTATATGCAAGGAATAATATTCGCCATCAGACACATTATATGCACTTTTCATGTAATAAAATACTCAGGTCTTGTATTTTTTTTCAGAGGTGTTAAATTATCCATTTATTGTATTCATATTTATTCAAATCTATCCTCCGCATTTATATATACAATATTTTAATCTGTTTTTGTCCTTTAATCAATACTTTTTGTTGAATTTTCAGCATTTTATTTTTCTCCAAAAATATTTCTTACGATTTAATACTCATTATTTGCCATTTCTCATTTGGTATAAAAAAAGAAGGAATGTGTTTTACAGGATTTCAAACACATTCCTTACTTGTCTTTTTGTTTTGTGGAACTTTTCTTTCTGAAAAAATAGTACCTTACGGTCTGTTTTCAATGTCCATAACCATATTTACACGGGTCTCATGCCGGCCACCCAGAAACTCCGCATCCAGCCATGCTTTACAGATGGCTTTTGCTGTTTCCACTCCGACGATACGCTCACCGAACGCTATGATATTTGCATTGTTGTGTTCTTTCACCAGTCTTGCCGTTACCGGTTCGGAACAAACCGCTGCGCGGACTCCATGAACTTTATTGGCTGCCAGGGAGATTCCCACACCGGTTCCGCAGATCAACACGCCGCCATCCACTTCGCCGCTGACCACAGCACGTCCTACCGCCTCACCATACTCGGGATAATGTACACTTTCTGTAGAATGGCACCCGAAATCTACCACCTCATGTCCCAGGGACTCCAGATATTCCTTAATCTGTATTTTTAAATTGTATGCTGCATGATCATTTCCAATTCCTAATCTCATTTTCTTCTCCTTTTCTGGCAAAACTGCCTTCCATCGCCATACAATTCTACCATTATTCTATTGCAAACGCAATCCTTATCTTATTGTGTCAACTATTTACAAATCCATTCAAAAGTTGTATGCTATCTCTACCATCTTATGACCTTCCCACGAGGAGGTCTTGTATGAAACGTCAATCTATTATTTTATCAGTCATTATTGTTTCTGTACTGTTATTCGGCATTCTGCTGGTTTATCCCCATTCTTACACAAATGCCAAAGACGCTGATTTTGTTGTTGTCGGCTGCAAAAGGAAAACACTGCAGATCGGTGAAGATTATTTTCTTCCCTGCTTTACTTACTCAGGGAAACAGCCCTCGTTTAAAAGCAGTCGTTCTTCCGTAGCTTCGGTTAACTCCTATGGTATTATTACCGCAAAAAGGGCAGGAACCACCAGGATCACAGCAAAGATTTCAGGATGTGAGGCCTACTGTGTGATCACGGTAAAGCCCACCACCATCACCCTGTCTAAGACCAGGGTATCACTGTATCGGAATCAGAGCTGCAGCTTAAAGGCCGTAACATCCACCGGTCATGCTCCTGTCTTTAAATCTTCCAAAAGCTCCGTAGCTACTGTTGATGAAAATGGTGTCATTACCGCAAGAAAGAACGGCATTGCCAACATTAAAGTTTCCTGTGACGGCACTACCAGCATCTGTGAAGTAACGGTCAAAAAGCCTACCATTACGCTGTCGGCTTCCACACTGACACTTCGGACTGGGCAGTCTGCCCGGATCACCGCCAGAGTTTCCTCCGGCAATCCGGTAACCTGGTCCGTAAGCAACATTAATATTCTATCTGTAACACCAAGTGGTGTAGTCACCGCCCGACAAAAAGGAAAAGCTTACCTTTATGCCAAAGAAGACGGCACTAAGGTAAGCTGCATTATCCATGTTACAGACCCGTAATCGGGATCTTTCTTATTAATTTTCCTAACCTTATGTTAATTCCGGAAGGTCATAGGATGGCTCCAATAATCTTTTACCATAATCCGGTAAGATGCTGCATCACAAGACTCATAAAAGTGATTCCTACCCAGCAAATGAAGCCCAGAAGCAACGGCTTTCCTCCGGTCTTTACCAGTTTTACAATGTCTGTATTCAAACCGATAGCCGCCATAGCCAGCACAATAAAGAATTTGCTTAATTCCTTAATAGGAGAAAAAACAGAAGAAGACACTCCCATAGAAACCGCAATGGTAGTAATCACAGACGCACCAATGAAGTACAGGATGAAAAACGGGAAGATCTTCTTAATGCTGACAGCATTTCCCTCTGCATTCTTTTCCTTCTTTGTCCGGACAAAAGCCAAAACCAATGTAATGGGGATAATGGCCAGAGTACGGGTCAGTTTTACCGTCACTGCCTTATCCAGTGTAGCGCTGCCCAGATTCCACATACTGTCCCAGGTAGAAGCAGTTGCTGTAACCGATGACGTATCGTTCACTGCTGTTCCTGCAAAAATACCAAATGCCGTTCCGGAGGTGGTATCAAAGCCCACAAAATTTCCAAACACAGGAAAAACCAGAGCTGCGATCACATTGAAGAAGAAAATAACAGAAATTGCCTGCGCTACCTCTTCATCATCCGCATCAATTACCGGCGCGGTGGCCGCAATCGCAGAGCCTCCACAAATAGAGGAACCCACACCAACCAGTGTTGCGATCTTACCGGGAATGTGCATGACTCTGCACAACACATAGGAAAGGATCAGGGATGTTGCAATTGTCACCACAATGATCGGAAGAGACTGCTTTCCGGTCTCAACAATCACATTCAAATTCAGTCCAAATCCCAGCAGGATCACCGCCCATTGCAGGATTTTCTTTGAAGTAAATTTAATTCCCCCTGCAAACGGAGTCTTATCTTTGATGAATAGGGCGATTACCATTCCGGCCAGGATCGCTATCACGGCACCGCCTATGATGGGAAACCTTTTCCCCAGAAAATAGGATGGAATTGCTATAACCAGGCATAAAAGAATACCTTTTGCATTATCTTTTAATTGATTCATATTTCATACACTCCCATGTTTTTTATCACATATGAAGATAACACCACCTATATAAAAAGTCAAGCAGCGTCGGACCTGCTCCCTTTTTCTTCTTTTTCCAGCAAAAATCATTCTTTTTTCACATTTTGTTACTTGATTGGACACTTTCTTCCTGTATGATAAACACGTACTCAACAAGTACAAAACAAGTAGGATCTGTTCAAATTGAACAGGTTTCCCTATCCCTTTTAAACTTTCTCATTCAAAAAAACTCACGGTCCCCTCCGCGAGTTTTTTTGTATCCTTTTTCATTTTCAGAAAATATTTTCCTGTTTATAGTTCATGCATTCCTATCGTACCCTCTTACCGGTCGTCCTCATCGTCTTCATCATCGTCTTCATCATCGTCTTCATCATCGTCATCATCATCGTCATCATCGTCGTCATCATCATCGTCATCATCGTCGTCATCATCATCGTCGTCCCAGTCGTCGTCATCGTCATCATCGTCGTCGTCCCGGTCGTCTTCGTCGTCATCATCGTCGTCCCAGTCGTCGCCTTCGTCCTCATCGTCGTCGTCCCGGTCGTCATCGTCGTCCTCATCGTCGTCCCGGTCGTCATCGTCCCAGTCGTCATCGTCATCATCCCAAATACGGCCCGTCTCCTTGCGGTCCACCTCATCGGCAGGCTGTCCGGTCTGAGCCACTTCGTCAAGTAAAGAAGACTCTACGATACCTGCAACACGGTTGTTTTCTTCACTTTTTTCTTCCCACACATTCTTTGGTTCTTCTGCCTCTCGACTGTTATGAGCAAGTCCTGTAAAACCGCTTGTTCCTAACACCAAAGTCAATACCATTGCTAAAATTGATTTTCTTCTCATACGCTCATTCTCCTTTTCATCGTTATGCTTTGCAAACTTTGTTTCTTTGCTTTATATAAGAAGAATACGCATGGTACTATGGCAAAACCGGGGTCAGATAAAAATTTTTTCGTTTAATCGTCTTCCTCTTCGTCATCATCGTCTTCGTCATCATCCTCATCGAAGTCGTCTTCGTCTTCATCCTCCTTTTCGTCCTCGTCATCCTCGTCTTCATCGTCACAGTCTTCGTCTTCATCGTCTATCTCCTGTGTGTTCGTAAACTTTGAAGAACTACTGTCTGTTTTTCCGGGCTTTACAGAATGGGATGTCTTCCCCTTACGATCATCCTCATCTTCCTCATCATCCCGATCATCGTCGTCATGGTCATCGTCATCATCATCGTCATGGTCATCGTCATCATCATCGTCATGGTCATCGTCATCATCCCAATCCCGGTGAGAGCCGGAAGAATTCCCGGCAGAAGAATTCCGGTCCTGATCTGCATCAACATTTCCTCCCGGCGGCACAGTTTCTTCCTCCATCCCACTATGTTCTGAAATTCCAACACTCAGATGATGAGTGGTCTTTAAGTACTCTTCCAAGGCAGAACCGAGAGTACCTTTGTGTCCCGAAATCCACTCCTCGTCATCCGAATCAAAAGTCAAAGAAATGCTTCCTCCATCCACCAGATATCCTTTTTCAATTGCCAGATCCACCAATTCGTCCATGACGGTATCCAGCTTCTTTTTCTTATAGTCATAGTCGGCAATCAACTCCCTGCCATCTTCGTTTACGCCGGTAAGTCCCACTACCGTATCCTGTTTATTTACATCCACACGAACCCGTGGATTAATGGATATAAATACAGATGCATAGGTTTTCTGTTCCATAAAAAATACGGAAGAAATTACCAGAACCACGCTGGCTGCCATGGCTGCTACCGCGTACATCACCGAACGCAGCTTTCGAGAGTTTCTTCTTACATATGTTTTGTTATCAGCTCCTTGTGCAACTACAGGATCCGGCTCTTTCATTTCGAATACATCTGTAACAACCTGTCCCGGCTGATAGTTTCGGTTGGCCACTTTCAGGAAACGTCCGTCTTCATCCAGCACTACCGCATAGCTTAAATGACATTCCATTACAATATAGTTCATTCGGACGCTCCCTCCTTTCGATTGATCACGCGTTTTAAATGTCCCCGGATAATCTCATATCCATTCGTTTGAATCAGTAACATAGCCAGCAGGTATTTCCTGTGTCGTTCCAGTGTTTTTCGTTCCACCCCGGCCCCTTCTGCCAACTCCTTCATGGGAAGTCTGTGTGTGCGAAGCAGTTCCTCCAGCAATTCCTTGTGTCGGATTGCAAATTGGACTGCTGCCATACATGCTTCTCTGGTTCGTTCCTGTCTGGGCGAATGGTCGGCCACATCTGCAAAACCGACACCAAATGTTTTCATCACTTCTGATAATTCTTCAATCTCCTGTTTTGTTGCCTCCAGATTATCCCGTTCCGTAAATTCATCTTTTTCATCCGGGATCATTTCCATCAGCATCCGGTCCTCTTCCTCTGCCCCGTCATACAAAGAAACCTGCCCCCGATGCCGATTCTCTTTTCTTTGGAAATCCATGATCCGGCTTCGAATGGTCAGAGAGGCATAACTGAAAAAAGCACCTCTTTTTTCCTCATAACCCAGGATAGCCTCATGGAATGCCATAAGGGCAATGCTGTACTCATCCTCATGTTTTGTGCATGGTCTGCCCATACACCTGGAAACTTCAGCACATATAAACGGCAGATACTTTCCGATGAATGCATCTGCTTTTTCATTGTCCTGCTTTGCAGCATAGACTTCCTGTACAATTTGATGCTCCTTTTCCATGGCCTTCTCCTTTTCGTAAATAGAATACGCATCCGGATGTCCTCTAATCGGGGTACTTTGAACGAATGGAAAAAAGTCCGTTTACACCAGCATGTAAACGGACCAAAAATCATATCCACACTTCAAACAGTGCCCAATCTTTAATTAATGAACATACATTGTGTCCTTATTTCCTCTATATGCGATGGCATCGATCTGGAAATTGATCTCTTCACGGGCAAATCTGGTCTCGATGCATTTTCTTGCAGGATATCTTCCGCCGAAATGCTTTCTGATTCTATCCGGTAACTTAGCCAGATCATCGATATTGCGGAACAGACAGTTAATCTGAACTACTGCCTCCATTCCAAGACCTTCGCGGCTTAAACGCTTTCTGAGAATTTCAAAAGCTGCATCCATCTGCTCTTCTACAGGCTGTCCCTCGGCCCCTGAACAAAAACCAATGAAAACAAAATTTCCCGCTGCAACGATAGTGGCATCTGCCCACTCTTCGTCCATCTCTTTTCTAATAATTACATCACTCATATGTATACCTCCTATGGCAAACCGGACCGAAGCCCGAAGTGGTGAACCATCATAGTCAAAGATTTCTTTCACCCTGAACCCATTCTACCATAAAGTCTGAATTGTCGCAAGCATTTGAATAAAATTTATATAATTCAAACAATTTGATTCTGTTGGCATCCATTAAAAAGCTATGACAATCCCCCTGTATCATGTTATACTAAGCAGGATAGAAAGTACTATGACGGATATATCGAAAGGATACCGAAAATGATTGAAACCACGGATTTTACAATAGAAGTCATTCCCTTCAAAAACTATAAGGACTACTCCTTGCTTTCTGCCCATGTGCATTCTCTCATGGAGCATCCGGAACACTATGTTTCCTGTACCGGATCATGTTTTGAAGAACTGACGGAAGAGAACTCCATTTTGATCGGCATCTATCAGGACCACAGACTGATTGCCGGCTTTTTGGCCTTAGCGCCCTCTGAAGAGGAAAACTATGCCAATTATCTGGAAGAGCCTTTTGACCTTGATACGGTAATCCACATGGAAACCGTTGCCGTCCATGAGGATTACCGCGGTTATCATCTCCAGAAGAGGCTGCTGCTTTGCGCAGAGCCATTCATTCTTTCCAAATTTCCCCGGAAGGTAAATGCTTTGTGTACGGTCCACCCTGATAACATTCCTTCTTCCCGTAATGTGGAACTGGCCGGATATAAGAAAATCGCTTATGTCCCGGACATCTATGGCGGAAGCCAGCGAAATATCTATTATAAGAAGCTAATCCCCTCCCGATAACCCATCTGCGGGATTTGCCCAATTCTTACCGGCAGAAGATTTCAATTGCTTTGGAAGTAAACTCAGCGGTTCCCTCTCCACCAAAGCTGTCAATATTCTCTGTGAATTCCCCACCGCCGGAATACATTTTGCCCAGGCTGCTTAGAATTTGTGTTGTGCAATGGTAAAAATGTTCGGTAATATAATCCTGCAACTTTTTTACCTGCAACTGTACTTCTTCAGAAGAAGGATCCATTGCTTTCATCTGACCAAATTCAGCAAAAATACTCATAAAATCATTCATCATATCTTTTTGATCCTTATCTGTCCAATTTTTTGCTTTCTCTTCAAATTCCTTATACTCCGGTGATGTACCCCATTGCTCCTTGGCACGCTTGGCATACTCATCAATTTTCTTTGTATCAAATACTGTAAAATCCATTTTCTTTACTCCTAACATTTTTATTCCTCGAGCGAAATCAATAAGATTCTCAAGATGCTCTTTTTTCATTGTCAGCAATTCAATTTGCTGTTCTAATGCTTTGCTCCTGTCAAAGCCGGGAGCATCTATGATTTCTTTGATCTCCTTTAGTGGAAATTCCAGTTCCTTAAACAGTAAAATCTGCTGCAGCCTTTCTAAGGATGTATCGTCATACAACCTGTATCCCGACTCTGTATGTCCACTCGGCTTTAAGAGTCCAATGGTATCATAATATTGCAGAGTGCGTATACTCACTCCCGTTAATTTACTTACCTTATTCACTGTCTTCACCGGCATTTCCTCCTCTCGATAAATATAGTCTAAACTATTACGTTACGTAGGAGTCAATAGTTTTTTGAAATCATACTTCGAATAATATTCCTTACCGAAAGGCGTTGTATCCATTCCAATAAAGCATTGTACTTTCTCAGGATACAAGTGTACAAACATTTGAGATGGATAGCTGCCTATCGGCATAAGAATTATCCAAAAAGTAACTTAAATACCATCTTCAAGATAAACGCACCGGCAAACGCCGCAACCGCCGCAACAACACATTTCAAAGGCAACGGCAAATTTCCAAGACTGTCCCTGTACTTGAATTTAAAAAACAATCCTGTTGAATGAAAAAAAAACATTAATACCGTAACAGAAATCAGAGTCTCACAATATAAAGATATGTGTTCTACCAGCTCGGATGATTTGATATCAGCAAGTTCAAGCACCGCCAAAATAACGATAGCGATGGTGCCAATGATACTTTCATTGCGTATGCTCTTAATCATGTTTTCTTTCTCTGAGTTTGCATAGGTTGCCATTACTTCAGCTGTTTCTCTTACTTCTTCGTTCATATTCTCGCTTTTCCTTTCTCCATTGATGATTTCCGGAATGGATACCTCATACAATTCAGCAATTTCCGTCAGCAAACTAATATCCGGCATATTTTTCCCTGTTTCCCATCGGGAAATGGTTCGTCCGGATACATTCAGTTTCTCTGCCATTTGTTCTTGTGTGAGTCCTTTTTCTTTTCGAAGTTCTTTCAAAAAGCTTCCGATTCGTATTTGATCCATGCAAGGAACCTCCTTTCACCATCAAAATAGCATCTCAAATCCATTAGCAACACGACATAAAGCGAGAAAATGCCATACTTGTTCTAATGGACATTTTTGTCTTCATCCCCGGACTCTTTTTTCACACAGGTTCCGATAGCCAGACCCATTAGCATCCCCAGGGAGGTACCGATGCCGGTAAAATCTCCAAAAGAGGCGTCGATGGCTGTGCCAAAACACATTCCCAGACACATCCCCTCTGTTCCGTAATTCTCTGTTTGTTCTTTCTTCTTTTTCTGTTTCGTACCTTTTGTAACAAGCACCGCAAGAAGCAAGCCCACCGCAATCCACGGTAACGCTGCCCCAAGAAAAGCAACTACATCGTCCATATATTATCCTCCTTTATTCTTATCGCTTTCATTCTATTTTTCTTTCAAAACAGACAAAAGAAATGCCCCCAACAGCCCGAGGATCAAAAGGGGAAGTGCTAGAGATACCAACCCGGCAACAACCATTACAATCAACAGTGTGGGAAGTCCAATCACGAAAAGGACACTCATCGTGATTCCCCATGCGGCTTTGAGTGCGAAATGAATAAGCTTCACTGTAAACACAATGATGCCGATTACAAATAGTGTGATCATATGAACTCCTTTCTTTTTATCGTACACTACCTATCGTTCGATAGGATATAGTTTCAAAATGAAGCGGTCATATGGAGCAATCCCAGCAGGTTTTCCTCTTTTATCAAAGCAATCCCCTGACCTTCATCACCTAAAACGACAAGATTATCTCCCGGTTTAATGTGAAAAATTTTTCTTGCCTTGGCAGGGATCACAATTTGACCTTTTTCACCCACCTTAACCATTCCAAAGATATGTTTCCCCTTGGGTGGTATCATAAGTCCCATTCCCGTCGATTTCTCATAACAGATCAGATCATCCACCGTAATGCCGAACACATCTGCCAATGCCTTGCATTTTTCAATATCCGGCAAGGATTCACCTGTCTCATATTTAGAGAGGGTCTGTCTGGAAACACCGATTTTCTCGGCCAGTTCCTCCTGGGACAGGGCATGATATTTTCTCAACTCCATCAAATTATCCGCAAACATTATTTTCCACCTCCAATTCCGCAGACGCACCATCTCAAAACCGGGATGCGGCGAATGATTTCATAAAGGATAAGTGCTCCGGCAAAGGCAGCTACTCCCACCAACAGGTACATTAACACGGGAGGTAACTCGGTGTAGAGATGTAAATACCATGCACAGGCAGCGAGAGGCAGGTAGTGAAACAAATAGAGTCCCCAGGCTTTCCGTCTCATAAAACGAGAGAACGCATTTTCAAAATTGCCCCACTTTTTCATCACTGAGAGAACCGAAAGAGTGGTAATCCAAGCGTAGACGTTGCACAAGAAAGTGTCCAACACCTGATGCTCCGCATAGGGTGCCCCCCAAAAGGTGAACACAAATCCAATGCCTAGCCCCAGCGCCGCCAAAGTAAGGGGAAGCCACCATTTTTCCAACCTTTCCATAACTGCATCGTGGGAGAAGATAAAATACCCCAGTAAGAATCCCACACCGTAAATACCAAAACGATACACCACAATCACCGGTGTGTTTAAAACCTGGGCGGCACCCCAAATCACGGGAGTCATACAAAGCAAAACAGGCAGGTTCGACTTTTCACACAACCCATAGAGCCTGTCCTTCTCGATTTTGCGTATAAAAAGCAGGAACAGGGAAACTACCCAGAGCAGTTGAATGTACCACAGAGCACCGGTGCCACTGACCGCCATTATGACATACAGGAGAGGTTTTGGTACTGCAAACATATTTTCAAATGCGCCGCTAATCATCATGTTGTAATAGCCCAGAATCCACCAGAAGACAAACAGGCCTACGGTAGATGGAACCAACAGTTTTGTCGTCCTGCTTTTCAGATATTCCTTATCTGAATGCCCATTCAGATAAAACCTTGTGCTCATACCGGAGATTACAAATAAAAGTAGCATGAACCAAGGGTAGACAAAGTACTGAACAACGTCCTGATACTGGACCGGTGCGAAGGGGCCGATCACACCACTGGTTACCTCGCCATTGAACATATAAAACACATGGTAGATCACGACGAGTACTACTGTCATCCATCTGATGTTGTCAATGTAAGTTTTTCTCATATTTATACCACCTTTGCTATTATTTTTAACATCATGGTAACATGAACGGGGCAGTAATTCTACCAACGAAAACTAACAATTCTGCATGGTTCTTGTTAAAAAAAGTGGCATCCAGATTTTAATCAACTGGAATTCCTATGTTGATAGTACATTAACCTTGTACCAGCTTTAAGAATCTTTTTTCGTTCTGCTGCTCATTCGTTATGAATTCCCCATCCTTAAACAATGCATATGATGTACAAGGACTAGGAATTGATTGCGCCTGTTCCTTGCTTTCTATTCTTATGGCTTTAAATGGAATATCATTTTCGTTTGCCGTCTTTTCAAGAATTGGAACATATTTCCCATTAAAGGGACATTGATTGGTATAAAATAAAACATATCCCTTTTCATCTATATGCGGATGTTTTGCAATTTCCTTAAACTGTGGTA
Organism: Lachnospiraceae bacterium; assembly: GCA_051877515.1. Classification (GTDB taxonomy): domain Bacteria; phylum Bacillota; class Clostridia; order Lachnospirales; family Lachnospiraceae; genus XBB1006. Next base: position 139,637 of record JBJEIY010000005.1, read on the forward strand.
TTGCTACATCGTCTTCAAAAGATAAATACATTAGATTAATACCAACGTCAGAAACATCCGCAACTTTAAACCCCTTATATTCTAAATGCTTTGGATCTGAAAGAAATGGTCTCTTTTTTGAAGATGAAAGAATACAAAGTCCCACTTTCCCTTTATCCTTACTATCTTCGATACATTTATTCAGTAAATCATTTGAATATCCATGTCCCTTAAATGAACCTGACACCCAAAAGCAATCTATATACATATAGCCTGGAGCAACAATAGGAACCCATGCATTTTCTGCAGGTATATATTCAATAAAACATTTCCCTCTTTCTACGCTTTTAATAAAAGTAAGTCCGTCATCAAAGCATTTATCCATCCATGCTTTTTTGGAAGAAACCTGAATATCCTTGTTATTTGATATTGCACAACAAATGTGCTCCTTTTCAATATTCTCTCTAGTAACCTGTATATATTCCATTATTTACACTCCTTAGTTTATAAAATCGGATTTTATCAAATCGACAACTCCCGATTTTCCAATACTTTTTCGGTTTCTGCAATATCCTTTTCCTCCAGCTCCGCGCCGTAACGGAAAATGAGAGAGGCCAGGATCAGAACAATACCGGTAACCACACTGGAAAGGTTGCTGACATCTTCGACGCCTTCTGCACCCAGACACGTTGTAATGACGGACGCAATCACTATCGCCACGATGGGCATCCAAACGCATCGGATACCAAGTTTTTTGATGCTATTTGCACCATTCTCTGTAAAAGGTGTACCCTCAGCCTGTTCGGTTTTAAAATACTGTCCTGCGAAACCCAGCAGAACGGCATCCGTGGTCAGGTAGACCATATCAGTAAACAATACGGCATAAGCCTGCTGCAGATCCCCGGCCTCAACAAAAGCATTCATCGGCTGACCAAATAAACTAAACACCTGACCGCCATTGTACCAGGTCACAGCGCATAAAGCACCGACAGCGCAAATAGCCGCGCCTACGATGCTGAATACAAAAGCAATTTTTGCAAGAATCTGAAAGACCCGGAAGGTCTTTTGAATGGTTTGTAGAGATTTCATGTTGTTTTCCTCCTGACATTTTACAGTATCTTATATTCTGTATTTTACAGAAGTTTTTCAGCGGCATATAGCCACTTTTTATATACATATGTGTTCATTTTATAGAAACTTCACTTGTTTCTCTTCCGCGTCAGAAAAATGCCTACGATTGCCCCAATAAGGAAAATCGGTGCCACTCTGACAAACAGCCATTCAAATGCATGGAAAGCCACTCCCACAACAGCGGTTTCCGGATCACTGTAATCCCAACCCAGGTAAGGACTATCCACTACCAGTAAAACCGCAAAAATGATTACAATGAACGCGCACAATGAGATAAGCAGCCAATGAACTATTTTTCGTCTGGTGGTGTTCCTTTGCGCAAGCTGTAAATTAATAATCTCCAACTTTTCAGAAAGCACTTTTAAGTCGTCCACTTGCGACTCCTGAACAGTTTCTCCCAGCAACGTGCTTACGGGTGTTTCCAACGCTTCCGATATGGCGATCAACATATCAGAATCAGGGACTGATAATCCTTGCTCCCATTTCGAGATGGTTTGTCGTACCACATTCAGCTTGATGGCAAGTTCTTCTTGCGAAAGACCTTTTGATTTTCTGATCACTCTTATGTTTTCGTTTAACATTCGGGATAACCTCCTTTTTGGTTGTTACCACTATCGTATGAGAATCTTCCCGTTGCGGCAAGCAACGGGTATTAACATGCCGGTTTTCCGGTCAATGTTAGTCCACCAGATTACTGTAATATTTTGTCTTTCCCGCCAGCACATCATCATAAAACTGTTGCTTCCAGTCAATGTAGTCGATACTCTCCCGGATCGCTTTTTGCTGGGCCAGCAGGTCTTTTCGCTTCTCACTAAGGATCTGTTTTCGCTCCGGAATGGACTTTTCACCCAGCTGGCACAGCCGGATATATTCCTTCATTTCCCCAATCCCCATACCACAGTTTTTCAGGCATTGCAGGCTTTTGATCCAGGCAATGTCCTTTTCGTTAAAAATGCGCCGGTTATTCTCATCCCGCTTCACATTGGGCACCAGTCCCTGATTGCAGTAAAATTTCAGCGTTTCATAAGATAAACCTGTCTGTTCACAGGCCTGTTTCATAGTAAACATTAAAATTCCTCCAAAAAACTCTTGACCGGTAGTTACTACCGCTTGTTACACTACAAAAGTATCATAGATCAGAAGTTGTTTCAAGGAGGGATTTTTATGGATTATGTAACACTGAGCAATGGTGTAAAAATGCCCCAGTTAGGCTATGGTGTCTATCAGGTGACGCAGGACGAATGTGAGGAGTGTGTTTTAAACGCTTTAAAGGCTGGCTATCGCCTTATCGATACTGCCCAGCCTTATTTTAACGAGGCTGCGGTGGGCTCTGCCATTCAAAAAAGCGGCATCCCCAGAGAAGAGATTTTCCTGACCACCAAAATTTGGATCGAGCACTACGGATACGAGGAATGCAAAGCATCCATCGAAGAATCTATGCGAAAACTGCAGACCGATTACCTGGACCTTTTGCTATTACACCAGCCTTTTGCTGATTATTACGGGGCCTGGAGAGCTCTGGAAGAGTACTATGAAGCCAGAAAGATCCGAGCTATCGGCATCTCAAATTTCTACCCGGACAGAATGGTGGATATGGCCACCTTTGCACGGATCAAGCCCATGGTGAACCAGATCGAGATCCATCCACATCATCAGCAAAACGTAGCAAAACAGTGGAATGAAAAATACGGCATACAGCTAGAAGCCTGGGCACCTTTTGGAGAAGGGCGGGGAAATATGTTTGAGGAGCCGGTTTTGAATGCCATTGGAGAGAAACACGGAAAAAGCGCCGCACAGGTGATCTTACGCTGGCATCTGCAGCGGGGCATTGTGGTGATCCCCAAGTCTACCCATTATGAGCGTATGGTGGAAAACTTTGATGTGTTTGATTTCTCATTGTCGGAGGAAGAGATGGCACAGATCACGACTTTAGACAAAGAACAGAGTTCCTTCTTCTCCCACTATGATCCTTCCATGGTAGAATGGTTCGGACAGATGGTGGAAGAACGAAAGAAGCAGCAGGATTGCACCAAGGAGAAGAAGGGCTGGTAGAAGCTTCAATAAACATAAAAAGGGCAGTTGATTTCTCAACCACCCTAGTGTATAATTTACTCAAAGGTAATCGGATGTGCGTCCGATTTGCCCTCAGTATATGAAACTTAAGAATAAGTACCCATACTTTAAGCGGTGTCGGGTACTTATTTCTTTTTGTTAATGTGATTGTCTATGTAAGACAGTGCCGCAAAAACTACTAATTTCCCATTTTCTTGCATCGATTCCATGAGATTTAGTTATTTTTTAAAATCTCTTTCTTCCTACGGCTCACCTATAACAAATGCCGGATGGGGCGGATCAGTACCCGGAGAATCTGATAGAAAACTCGCTTGGATGTTTTCTGCTGCTTTTCTTTGTACTTTGCTCCCACGGTTGTCTTCCCGTCAGCTTTTACTTCAATACTTTTTTCCATATACTCATCTGCCAGAGTACGGATCTTTTCATTTAACTGCTCACTGTCAATGACCAGCATCAGCTCCGTATCCAGATAGGTGCTGCGCATGTCGAGATTATAAGAACCAACGATGGAAAGGTTGTCCCCCACCAGTACGGTTTTGGTGTGTACGGCATGTCGGTTCATCAGCTCATACACATCCACCCCCGTATCCAGAATGTCCTGTTTATGGTTGAGGTAATCCGTACAACCCCAGGGATTGGAGCCATTTTCTACCGCATTGAGAATGATCTTTACCTCTGCTTCATCCGAAATCCGGCGAAGAAGATCATACATATAGGAATCACAGATCACGTAGGGGGTCTGGATCAGCACATCCTCCTGCCCGTCCGCCAGCATGGCGATAGTCTTTAATACATCCGGACTCTTCTTTTTTGCTGCGGTGCCATTGGAAATCAGGGTAATCTTATCAGCCGGATAGGTTGCCTCCGCCCACCGGGTATAGTGCTCTATATCCGGGTATTTTTCTTTCAATTCTTTATATAAATCCGTAAAAAGCGCATATTCTTCCGCATAGTCCTGCGGGTTACGCTTTTTCTCTATTCTCACACAGGGCTCCTGCCAGATCTGTTCAAAATAAGCCGTTAACTGCTGCAGGGATTCACCTTTACCGGCGGTGGTGTCATAGACCAGAATGTCCCGGTCCACGTTGATGCCGGTTTTGTGATCCCCCAGGAAAATGTCATTGGTGTTCCGTCCGCCCAACAGATACATGGTATCATCCGCCATGAGATATTTATCGTGCATCCGGTAATTTCCCCGGAACAATCCCTGAAGATCCACAGGATTATAAAGTCTGGTCTCCACGTTTTCATGGGACACCAGAGCATGGAAGGTATCGCTGCGGTTTAGAAACGGAATTTCATAAATGCCATCCAGCAACAGCTTGATATCCACCCCGCGCTCCGCCGCCTGAAAAAGCGCCGCCATCACTTTTGTTCCGTTCTCGTCCGGTCTTAGGTCAAAAGTAGACAGCACAATGGAGTGCCTGGCACCGCCGATCATCCGAAGCCGCCACAGCAGGGCTTCTTCATTATCGTCAACGCAGAGGATCTGCTCCTTACCCGGGATAGTGGACTCAAAAGAAGACTTCGTAATTCCAATATCCGTCTGACCGGTCTGCCGAAGCATGGGCTCCAGCACATTGAAAAGCACTGCTACCAATAAAAACAGCAGTGTTGCCAAAACGAAATACTTTATAAAACCTGTTACTTTTCCCATTTTCACTTCACCTTACCTAAAGTTAGTATACCCACTTATTTTTCATATAAGGGGTATTATAGCAATTGGGTAAAATAGTGTAAACCGTAGAAGTTATTAAATTTTTCGAAAGTGTGGATCTCTTGTATTTCCTCTTTCGGTGCCAGTTTTCTAACTTTCGTTTCGTATCACCTATGGTATTTTTTGTTATTGTGTTGTATAATGAGCTTCAAATACCACAAAGGAGAATATAGTATGGATCGTTTGTATATCCCGACCGGGTATTCCTCAGAGCTTAGTCTCTACGATACCCAGGTCGCCATTAAAACCGTCAAAGACTTTTTTCAGCAGAGTCTTTCCGAACAGCTTTACCTGCTGCGTGTCTCTGCGCCACTTTTTGTCACTCCGGAATCCGGTCTCAACGATAACCTGAACGGAGTAGAACGTCCCGTTTCTTTTGGTATCCGGGAGCAGGACGATCGTCCTGCAGAAATCGTGCATTCCCTGGCAAAATGGAAACGTAATGCCTTAATGCAGTACGGCTTTCACATCGGCGAAGGCCTCTACACTGACATGAACGCCATCCGCCGTGACGAGGATACGGACAATATCCACTCTATCTACGTAGATCAGTGGGACTGGGAAAAAATCATTCTCAAAGAAGATCGTAACGTAGAGTACCTGAAGGAAACCGTTCGTAAAATATACAAGGCACTGAAAAAAACAGAAAAATACATGTCCATCCGTTACGATTACATTGAAGAAATCCTGCCGAAAGACATTTTCTTCATCACTACCCAGGAGTTAGCTGACCGCTATCCGGATAAGACTCCAAAGGAACGGGAGGACCTGATTGCCAAAGAGAAAGGTGCCGTCTTCCTGATGCAGATTGGCGACAAACTTTCCAATGGAGAGCCTCATGACGGCCGTGCTCCGGACTATGATGACTGGCACTTAAACGGCGATATCATTGTCTGGTATCCCGTTCTCGGTCGCGCTTTGGAATTGTCCTCCATGGGCATCCGTGTAGACGAAGATACCCTTGCCCGTCAGCTGAAGCTGGCAGGCTGCGAAGATCGGGCCAAACTCCCCTTCCAAAAAGCCATTCTGGAGAAGCAGTTACCCTACTCCATCGGCGGCGGTATCGGACAGTCCCGTATCTGCATGTTCTACCTGCGCAAAGCCCACATCGGCGAAGTACAGGTGTCCATCTGGCCGGATGAAGTACGTGAAACTGCAAAGGAAAATGGAATCCTACTTCTGTAAACAGAATACGGTACATATAACAATGGAGGAGCTGTTGTAAAACAGCTCCTTTTATAATGTAGACAGCTTTGATCATCCGATTTTTTACCGGATCCACTAATCCAGTCCCAAAATCTTTTCATAGATTCTTCTGTCCTCATCTTGAAAGACATTAAAAATAACCCGTTCTATCCCACCATGGGTTTCCAGAAATTTCTTTGTGGTTTCCCAGGCGATTTTCGCCGCTTCTTCTTTAGGAAAATGAAACTCCCCCGTGGAGATGCAGCAAAATGCAACCGTTTTTATACCATGTTCCATACAACACTGCAAAACACTCCGATAGCAGTCCCTTAACTGCCCACGCAATTGGTCGTTCAGGGCTCCGTATACGATGGGGCCAACGGTGTGGATCACATGATCACAGGGGAGGTTATATCCTTTGGTCAGCACGGCGGTACCGGTGGGCTCTTCATATTGTCTGCCGTAATGGATCCTCTTTTGCTGCATGATATGGTTACATTCGTTTCGAAGCTGAATCCCGGCGGCACTGTGGATGGCATTATCAATGCACCTGTGACAGGGGATAAAGCAACCCAACATCTGGGAATTGGCAGCATTTACAATAGCTCCTACTTTTAATCGGGTAATATCTCCCTTCCATAATGATATTTTCTCCGAAAAAAGATTCATGCTGCCATATTCATCCTTAATCGTAGGAATTTCTTCCAGCGTCATCACACCCTTTTCCAAAAGCTCCTGCTTTAGATACGCATCCTGCAGTTGCAGTAGCTCTTCGGAAACCGGTTTAGGCATGCGGATATTCATCAGCGACCGAATGCAGTTTTTCTTTTCTGACCGGTTATATCCCCGGGTTTCAAGCTCTTTATAGTCAGCAGAATCTTTTTTCAAAGTCTCCAGCAGATCATCGGTGAAATTATTATCTTTCATGAGAAACGCCCGCTTTCTTTTCTATTTCAAAATAGAGATCAGATACTGTTTTTGCAAGATCCTCGTGTATACCGACAGCCCTGTCCCCCAGGCTTTCCGGGACAAAAGCCTCTTTCTGGTTTAACCGCACTAACATAAGGTTAGAATTCTCCCGAGCCATTTTTTCAAACGGAAACCGGATGATCACCGGGGTGTTAAATCCCACGCCCAGTTCCAGTAACACCCCTTTGCGGTTATTCATCTTACCCAGAAAATCCTCGTACCGACTGGCGGCCTTGTGCCAGTTTTCGTCCTCTACGAAAAACTCATCACACCGCAGGTGCATGGCCATATTTCCGCCGCACACGGGACACTTTGGCACCAGTTCAGAGGGGATCTGGCAATCCTTTCTTTCCTGATCCATCCGGTAAAAAAGCTCCCTGGCATCATAAGTTTTCTGATGGCAACCGTGCTCACACTGGATCCTACCATAATCACCCTGGGTCGCAAAAACGCGGTTTTCTTCAAAGCCGGCTTTGAAAAACTGGTGATCTACATTGGTAGTCAGTACAAAATAGTCTTTGCTTTTTACCAGCTCATAAAGCTGCTTGTACAACGGAAGGGCCGGGGGCAGAAACCGGTTTACCATACTGTGCTTTGACCAGTAGCCCCATTTGGCTTCCTGGGAAGGAAACGGGAAAAAGCCCGCCGTATACATATCCGTCATGTACATCTTACCATATTTTTCGATGAACTCACCAAAATTTGATGTGAATCGCTCGCCGCTATAGGTCAGCCCTGCCGCTGCCGAGGCTCCTGCCCCGGCACCGATCAGGATAAAATCCGCTTCGTCAATGTTCCCTGTGACACAGCGGATCTGTTCCTCATAGGGAGTATTTTGGAAACAATAATCTCCGGCAGAGTTGCCGCTTAGAAACTTTTTTATCATATACCCTACTTTCTTACTACGGAAATTCTCTCCTGAATGTGATTGCCTTTGGTGATCTCGTCCACCATGGCAATGGCGTAATCTGCGTAGCTTATAATGCTTTCCCCTCTTTCATTCAGGGTAAGCTCTTCACCGGCAAGGATGTACTCTCCGGTACGCTCGCCCTCTGCCTGGAAATCTCCTGCGGGACTGATAAACGTCCATTTCACATCACTTCTTTCACGAAGCTCGGCAAGTGCCTTGCCTTGGGCCTTGGCAAGGGGCAGAAACTGTGGCGGAAAATCCGGTCCGTCAGAAACAACGGCAGTATGCTCCGGATTAACATAAAGACTGCCTGCACCGCCCACTACCAGTAATCTTGTATCCGTGCCTGAAAGGGCATCACATAACACCTTAAGGGATGTGCTATGAAGCGGAATAGTCTCCTCCGTCCATGCTCCAAAAGCATCTACCACCACATCGTATCCTTTCAGATCCTCTTTCGTAAGGTCAAAAAGATCTTTGCTGACAGACTTGAGCGCTGCGGATCTGTTTTCTCCCCTGACGATAGCCGTTACGTCCAATCCCCGATCTACTGCCTCTTTTGTAATCAGCTTTCCTGCTTTACCATTTGCGCAAACAACTGCAATCTTCATACTATGTACCTCCTGAATTAAAATGTTGTGTTGTAACTATTGAAGTTACATCTCGTAGCGTCATACTATCACAGCTTCGTTGTAATGTCAATAGTTACAACAATATTTTTTGAGAGCACAATAAGATGATCGCTAGCAGCCTCACTTGTCATGAATAAAAGGATGGCCTCTTAGCCATCCTTCTACTATTTTGCAGTTTGCTCTGTAATGCATTTCCGTTTAATCACTATATGAAGAACCGGCCTGCGCATTTGATTCAACCGATGTGCCGCCTAATACAACATTCGATAGATCTGTCTTTCTGACTAACCCTTCCAGCAGATTAATATCTGTTCCGACTGTCTTGATCTCTACTCCCGCAAATTCTGATGCTTCATTGCTTGTGACGGAAAGCATCTTTGTTTTCCCCTCTACCTTATATTCAAAAATAACTTCGTCCAGATTTCCGATCTGTGCCAGGCAAATATATGCATACATCTTTAATCTTTCTTCAAGTGCTTCCTGCCTGTTTGAAGAAAAATCATTTTCAAAAATAATCTTCCAGGAGTAGGGTTCCGCTGATGTCTGGAGTTCATTTTTAAAATTTCCCGTATAAGCAGTCATATTCAGTACATTTACAATTTTTCCGTTGGAAGCCATATCTCCGATATATGGGTTATAGACTGCGTATAGATTGGAAGTGAGTGGTGAAATCATCTCTCCGTTCGCCCAAACAATCCTGTCTCCTATCCATACCTGACGAATCTCTTCTGACGCAACAAAGTTTGCGTTTGCCTTCGTTTTATAGAAAAGACTCTTTGGCACACAGCGCACAGTTATCTCCACAACTCCTTCGGATTCACTGATATCTATTTTCTGGATTCCCTGTTTTGAGGTGGTATTGACTGCAACTGACAGTTCTGTCCCTGAAACATCAAGATTGTACGCAAGATAATCTGTATTCAAATACTGTACGCCAAAATAATATCTTGCGCAAAAAAACATCACTGCAATTGCCCAAACAATGGCTGCGCAAAGAATGATATTTTTCTGATGTCTTTTCCTCGTTTTCTTCAGAAAATCAATTTCCTTTACTTCTTTCTCTGTAGCTTCCATATCCGGAGTTTTCATCTGATCTAATACCTTTTTACATTGCTCGCACTCCATCATGTGTGTTTCAATCTCTTGATTGGTAACATTGCTGGTAAGTTCATCTATATAAGACGGTAACAGGTCCTGTATCATTTCACATGGAATTTTACTCATTCTTTTCAATCTCCTTTCTTAATCGTTCTTTGGCTCTGTAAAAGTTCACCCGTGCCCAGTTCTCCGTCCTTCCCATGATCTCACCAATTTCTTTAAAGGATAGGCTTCCGAAAATTCGAAGATATATAAGCTCTCGAAAAGGCTCTGGACACAAATGCAGTTTTTTTATAAGTTCTACTCGTCGAACCTGACTGAAAACTTCCGCTTCCACATTTGTTCCGGGAAGCTCTTCCTTATCATCTATTGATTCTTCTATAGGATGTTTTCTTTGATATGCCAGTAGTTGATTTTTTGCAATTGCACAAAGCCATGTAGATAATTTACAGCTTCCATCATATCGATTGATGCTTTTGATTGCCTGATAAAATGTTTCCTGCGTTAATTCTTCCGCAATATCTTCATCATGTGTCTTTAACAACAAGTATTTATATACTGTCCTGGCATATGCCTGATAGATTTCATCCATTGACTGCATTTTTTCGCCTCCCTTCTTTTGGTTTTTCATCCATCTATCCATTAATGTTTTATATTTATGATTCGTTACAGTTTCTTAATATATTTTTCCGTATCCCGCTTCAGGTCCTCCAATGTAATGGAAGCAAGCTCTTTTTCCATAGCCTCCTGAACCCGATGGAGTTTATCATCCAAAATGTGATGGATATTTCTTCCCACGGGGCAGTCGTCGTTGGGATTTTCATGGAAATGAAAAAGATCCCCATTTTCCACACACTCCACGGCATGATATACATCCAGGAATGTAATCTGATCTAAGGGCTTTGCCACCCTGGTTCCGCCGGTTCCCCGCGCCACTTCAATCAATCCCGCACCCTTCAACTGGCCCAGGATCTTGCGGATGATCACCGGATTTACATTGGTACTTCCTGCCAGAAACTCGCTGGTCACCTTTTGCTCTTCTCCAAAAGTATCAATGCAGGCAAAAATATGAATTGCCAGAGTAAAACGACTTGAAATCTGCATATAATTATCACCTCTTTCGGAACATTTTACGGAAAAATAGTTGTAATGTCAATGATTACAATTTCCCCAACACTGAAATGCTGCACAAACCAAACCCAAATGCAGCCACGCAAAAAAATCCGGAGCCCTATCGGTCCCGGATCATTTTTCTCGAAACAAAGATATACATGACGATGCCCAACGCCAGCGAGACCACATCTACCACCGGCTGCGCCCACATAAGACCATCCCTTCCCAATACTGCGTTTAATAGAAAAAGCATGGGAATGTAGATCAATCCCTGACGGCTTACGTTGATGACCAGGGAAGGTAATGCTGCTCCCATGGCCTGCAGTGCGTTGGTCAGTACATAGAAAATACCAAATAGCGGTCCCGTGGAAAGAAGAATCCTTGCAAATTCCACCGCGTACTCAGAAGCACTTACATCCGTTAAAAATGCGCTCACGATCTGATTCGTGAATAAATAGCACAACAACGTCAACAAAACTCCTAAGATTGTGGCAAAGGAAAGTGCAAACTTCATGTATTTTTTGAACCGGCCCCAAATTCCGGCTCCTACACAATAACCCAGAAGCGGCTGCACACCCTGACCGATTCCCATGGAAACCATGCCTGTGATCATGGTGATCTTCATGGCAACGCCCACTCCCGCCAGCGCCATGTCCCCGTATTCAGCCATCTGACTGTTCATAATGATCTGGGAAACACTCATAAGGATCGATCCCAATGCCGCGGGAATTCCAATGGATAGTACGCTACCGGCCACCCTGTTTTTCAGCGTCACATCCCTGATGTTAACGCTCAGGGATGATTTTCCGGTAAGATAGTAAAACAGATAGTACACCGCACCCACGATTTCCCCAAATAGGGTTGCCAATGCACAGCCCACGATATCCCAGTGAAAAACCATGATGAACACGGCATCCAGGGCCATGTTCAAAATGTTTCCGATAAGCTGCCCATTCATGGCTTTGGTGGCCTGTCCTTCTGCCCTCAGAATATTGGAAAAGCAGCTGGAGATCAGTGCAAAAGTTCCCGAAAAACTAACGATGATAAGATAGGCTTTGGTGTAATCCCAGGTATCTTCACTGGCGCCGATCAGCCGTAACATGGGATCCATAAATATCAGGAATCCCATGGTGATCATCACTCCGATGACCACACAGCTCCACATACAAAAAGCGCTCACTTTTCCTGCATAGTCTTTCCGGCCCTCGCCAAAGGCCCTGGATATAACTGAGGTTCCACCTACGCCAAAAATCGTTCCGATAGACATGAACACCAGGAAAACCGGTGTGGCCAGGGATACTGCTGCCACTTGAAAGGCGTCATGGGTCTGCCCGATAAAAAACGTGTCCGCCAAGTTGTATATCAGCACCATCAGCATAGCAGCCACAGCCGGTAGCGCATTTTGGATAACTGCCTTGGAAACCGGCATGTTGCTGTATTTTTCTAATGATCGTTCCACTTTTATATCCTCCTTTTTAAATATGTAGATAGCTACACTCGTAGGTAAAAAAAACAGCCCCTAAGAATCCGTGGCCGCATTTTTACCTGCTCTGGTTAAAAACTCGAAAAACTGCTTTTTTTCCTCTTTCGTAAAACCCCGCAAAAGCCGTTTTTCCATATTTCGGGCATTCTGCCGCAGTTCCTCGTATAACTCCTCACTTCCCCAGGTTAACTTTACGATTTTCATCCGCCGGTCCGTTTCATCAAAAGAAGTCTCCACCATATTCTTGGTCACCATGCTTTTAATTATGGTCACTGTTGTAGGATGGGAAACCTGCAGTAACTCCTCCAGTTCTTTCTGGGTAGCTTTTTTCGTCCCCTTATCCGCCAAAAACAGGATCACTCTTGCCTGGGAAAGTGTAAGTTTATATTTTCTGATCTCCAGGGTCGCCTTGCGATCCAGCTCTTCGCTGATCTTTTTTATAGTTGGGCCAAATTGAATTTCTTCCATATGACATCTTTCCCCGCTTCTGTAGCTGTCTACATTTTATATCCTCGCCTGTTTGTCGTCAAGCATTTTCTTAAGCATCTTTCAGATCAGCTTTCCATTTAGATCTTCCACTCACCAAACCGCACCTCTGCCTGCTGTGCAGTATGTTCCCCGATCATTTTTTCCATGCTGGCCACATCATACCACTTTCCAAACTTATAGCCGACCTTGTGAAATCTACCTGCTTCTTCGTATCCCATTCTCTTATGAAAACGATAACTGTCATTGGTCAAATGCTCGTCTTCTCCATTGGGGATTACAACAAAAACATTCATGTTCAGCACACCAATCTGCTTCAGGGACTTTTCCAACGTACTGTAGAGCAGCCTTCCAACGCCGGAGCGCCGTGCCTCTTTTCTCACATAGATGGTGGCTTCCACCGCCCATTCATAGGCCTTCCTGCTCTTGTATTTTCCGGCATACGCATAGCCAAGGATCTTTCCATCCTCCACCGCCTTGATATAAGGCAAAATCGCCGATATGCTCCGAATCCTTTCCTCGAACTCAGCCAGGGAAGGCACTTCATACTCAAAGGTTATGGCCGTATCCTGCACATAAGGTGCATAGATGGAGAGCAGCTCCTGGGCATCCTCCACGGTAACTTTCTCTATGTTCATTGTCTTTCACTCCTTTGCAAATTCTGCAAACAACTGCTTGCAGGCGGGATAGATTTTTCTGAACTGCTGATAGCGCTTTTCATATTTAGAGGCTAGCTCCGGCTCCGGCTTGACAACACCGACCACCTTTACAAACTTGTCACAAACCTCCTGAACAGAGGAAAATTCGCCGCTGGCAACCATAGCCAGCATGGCACCACCCATGCCGGGTCCTTGCTCAGATTCCAGGCATTCCAGTTCTATATTCAGAACATTAGCCATAATTTTCTTCCACAGAGAGCTCTTGGCACCACCGCCGCAAATTTTAGAAGAATGGATTTCAATTCCCAGGCTTCTGGCAACCTCAACCGAATCCCGGACAGCAAAGGCCACTCCTTCCAGCACTGCCTGCACCAGGTCAGATCGGGTGGTGTCCATGGTCATACCAATGAAGGTTCCCCTCGCATTGGTATCATTGATGGGACTGCGTTCACCCATTAGGTAAGGAAGAAAGTACACATGGTTTTCACCCAACTTGTCGTCGGTGATGGGTGCCTGCTCGGCAACATAATCGGATGTTTTGAAAATCTCATCCATGAGCCACTTGTTACAGCTGGCCGCAGAAAGCATGCAGCCCATGAGGTGATACCCACCATCGGCGTGGGCAAAGGCATGAAGGGCGTTATTTTTATCCATGCTGAAGGTCTTTGAAGAGATAAACACTGTACCGGAGGTGCCCAAACTGATGTTGCAACCACCCTCGCCAACCACACCGGTTCCTACAGCAGCGGCGGCATTGTCCCCCGCACCGGCGCAAACCTTCGCTGTTTCGGGGATACCCAGAAATTCGGCAATTTCCGGTTTCACAGTGCCGATGCAGTCGTAGCTTTCAAAGAGCTTCGGCATCTGGACTTCGGATACGCCGCAGATATCCATCATTTCCTTGCTCCAGCACTTGCTCTCCACATTCATCAGAAGCATACCGGACGCGTCAGAATAATCACAGCTATGTACTCCGGTCAGAATGTAGTTTATATAGTCTTTTGGCAACATGATCTTCGCGATTTTGTTAAAATTCTCCGGCTCATTCTCCCGCAACCAAAGGATTTTTGATGCGGTAAAACCTGCAAAAGCAATATTCGCCGTTAACGCAGACAGCTTGTCCTTGCCAATTTCATGATTCAGGTAATCCACCTGCTTAGCGGTTCTCCCGTCATTCCATAGGATGGCGGGACGGATCACATTGTCTTTCCCATCCAGCACCACCAATCCGTGCATCTGGCCGCCGCAACCGATACCCCTAACCTTAGTGCCGTCAAATCCCTGCAACAACTCCGGGATTCCCTGAAAAACCGCATTTTTCCAGTCCTCGGGATCCTGCTGGCTCCAGCCTGGTTGTGGAAATTCCAGCGGATACTCCCTCGTAACGGTGTTTTTAATTTGCCCGGAAGCATCCATCAAAAGCAGCTTGACTGCGGATGTCCCCAGATCAATACCAATGTATAGCATGATTTATCGTCCTTTCTTGTTCCGGACAGGGGACAGACCCCTGTCCTGTGTCCCTGTCCTGCATATAATTCTCAATTTCTCTGTTTCTTGATTTCACCGAACATAGCCCCTCCGATAATCAGTGCTGCACCTGCAACTTGTACAAGTGTCATTACTTCGTGCAATAAGATTGCTGAGAATATAAGCGCCGAAATCGGGTCAATATAGCTAATCAAAGCAACAGATTGCCCGGATAACTTTTGCAGGCCGGAAAAATATAGTAAATATGCAAGTCCTGTGTTAATAAAACCTATTACAACGATATATGGCAAATCATTTCCTGTCAAATGAGGAATACCTGAAGTACACAACGTATACACTAACACTACCAAAAAAGCTACATCCAATTCAAGGGCCGCGGTCTGCATCCCGCTTGTATATATAATTTGTTTATTTGCAACAATCAATGCAGCATAAAAAAGTGCCGAAAACACTGCAAATAACAATCCCATTGAATTCATTCCCGTTAAAACGATGCTTCCACTTATACATATAAGGCCGATTCCTACAGTAATTACAGAAACCAGCTTTTTTCCTGTGACTTTCTCGCGAAAAAGAATCGGTGAAAAGAGTAGTACAAGAATTGGCCCCACATAGTAAATCAATGTCGCAAGGCTAACATTCAGTAGCCTGTATGCTTCAAAAAGTACAACCCAATTCAATCCAAGAATAGCACCGCCCAGTAAGAGAGGTATTCGTTCTCTCCGCAAGTGATCTTTGTTAAATCCTCCCGAAAACAAAACTAAGCAAGTTAGCAATAAACCACCTATTAAAGTACGCATTAGAACAATCTGGCTACCGGCTAACGATATATGTGAAACCAAAATACCATTAGTACCAAAAATCATTAGGGATATAATATACATAGCATATGCAAGAAACTGCTTTCTATTGCTCTTATCATGCATAATGTTACCTCCTCCGCAACCGCCTTTCCGGCTAATTTTACGGACAGGGGTCTACGGACAGGGGTCTGTCCCCTGTCCTGCTCCCCTGTCCTGCTCTTCCGTTACTTCCAGGGTTTTTTTCCGGAAAGCCAGCCACGACTTTCCCAATATTCTTTTTCCGATGGAGACGCTCCCCAGTTTGCTTTTTGCATTCCTCCGAACATCCGGAAAAGTATACGGGTTTTGATACCTACCTTTACCGCTGTCTTTCCGGATAATCTGGCAGCCAGACGGTTCATATCTTTTTCGATTTTCGCTTTTTTCTTCTCCGAAACCATTTCCCAGTTCATGGCATTGACACTGAGCCCATAACAGGTTACTTCCGGAATCCCCCAGTTGGTAAGGTTATTGGCCACCAGCTTTGCTGCCTTGCCGGCACCGGCTCCTGCTGCCGTCGAAATCACCACGGCACGCTTTCGGAACATGCTTTCCCGTGGTTTATGGGACAGCCAGTTTGTAAAAAACAGATCCAGAAAAGCCTTCATGGGCGCACTGGGCATCATGCAGTAATTCGGGGTGGTCAGTATAAGAAGATCTGCTTCATTCATAGCCTCATCTATGGGTTGCTTGTCTTCCCAGAACGGACACTTTTCCCAACCTTCCAGACAGCTATAACATCCCACGCAAAAATGGTTGAGATCCCTTGGCAAGAAAAACTCTTTGACCTCTTTCTCACCGGTGATCTTTTGCAATAACAGATTGGCAACATTCCACGTGCTGCCCTTATGATTTTGTCCGTGTATGAAAACGATTTTCATATGGTTAACTCCCTTTCTGACACTTATTTATCGGCATACAGATCCTATGGGTTGACAAACACTCCATCGAAAAACCGGTCCTTGTTCAGGTCATCAAATTAGAATTTTATTCAACCGAATAAGAAAAAGGTAGAAGTTCTTTTGCCTTGATTTTTTTCAGTTCTCCACATACAGACACAATGATGTCACAATCTGGCATATAATCATGCAATATCTGGCAGCAGTTCCCACAGGGTGGTATGATTTCTTTACCCTCTTTTCCTCTGACTGCAACTATAACATCAAAGTCCCTTTCTCCATTTGTGATTGCTGTTCCTATTGCCACTTGCTCTGCACAGGCTCCATGTAAAGAATAAAGATTTACTCCAACATATACCTTGCCGTTTTTACAGCGTACGGCAGCCCCTACAGTATGATTATAGTGTTTCTGATCGTAGTTTAGACGAATTGCTTTTTGAGCTTCTGCTATCAACTCGTAATCTCTTTTCGACAATAAATCCATATTCTCATCCTCCCCAATGCCGATTTATCCGGCTCTATAAATTAGAAGTTGTATTACTCATTATCTAACCGTTCAATTTTAAAAATCACGGGTCTTGTCCCATCATTACAACATGTAATCATTATCTTGTTATCGCTCATCCAGCCATGCATTATTGATCCACCTTGAAGAGCAGCATAAACATAATGGCTGATAGCTGCCCAGGCTTCAGAGCAAAACTGCCCATTCAACATTGTCAGATAGCTTTCCTTATCCACAATAAATTCCTGACCTTCTTCAAACACTTTACATTTTCCTACATTTGGATTAGTACAATATTCCTGCATTAAATCAGGAAACAGTTCCTTTCTAAGAACTGTGATTTTACATTTATTTTTCCATTCCATAGTATTCTCCAATCTTCTCATTCAAATTTCGATTTCTCGCACTGTTCAACCCCATGATAGTCTGGTATTCCGGGCAGAAGCCAAGGGGCATTAATGCCCCTTATGCTTTTCCCTTTTCTTTTGCTGTTTTAGTTCAAACATTCGCTGTTCATCAGCCTCTTTCTGCTCTCGGCTTCTTGTTTTGCGTTCTTGTTTGTTCTGCTCCTGTTGCATTTTCAGCGCCTGCTGTGATCTTGTACCGATGCCATTTTCCTTCATCTGTTTTTTTGCATCACGCTGCATCCTTTTAGGATTTCTTTTTGCTTCTTTTACAACAGTTGCCACAGCCGGACTAAATTGCAAACTGCAATAATATTCTTGAATATACTCTTGAACCTCATAATCCTTGGGTTCTGCACCGAAAGTCACTTTTGCTACCGAAAGTTTCCCCTCTTCAATATGTTCAAAGACACCTACCCAAAATGGTTCTTCAAAAAACACCGTCAGTTTGCCGCTTACTTTCTTCATCAGAAACCTTACCTACGTTGCCCACTATCCGTAAAGGTTCTTTTTAACGCTTTCTCCGTTGGAAAAATGGAAACGATTAACACAATGGTTTGAATGGTAATTAAGATCCCACAGGTAATTCCAATTGCATTCTCTGATCCGCCATACAACGGAATGTGGATAAGAATGGAGGGCACTAACATGATCCATCCGATTTTCCACCATAGTCTTCCGCAGTAATCATGTGCAAACTTCCAGGTATCCATGTTCATCATGGAACGGCTCGATCGGTATCCCGCTGTTCCGTTTATTGTTTTCGGCGGACGTTTCCACATCCAACGACCCGCGATGATCATAAAAACTGGCATCAGTACATCACAGCATAACATAAACCACCAAAACCACATAAGAACTCCTCCTCATAGCTTTCCAATCTTGTATCACATACCAACAATCTTTCTTACCGTATTTGCCGTCCGAATCGTAATCCTGTCACTTACATTGGAGTTAGCTGTCTTAGACCACCAGTTGGTCTTTTGGTAATCCTTACGGCTAAAAGACCAGAAAACCACATCTTTGTAATCCTGAACCTGCTCATACCCGTCCTTGGGGCTGCCTATTTCCTCGTAAAACTCATCGTAAGATAAAGGCGGCATGAGAAAAATGAGGTTATCGTAGATCTCTTTGGTATCTTCTCCCCACCAATCCGGTGCATGCTCCAATCGCTCCTTTAATTCTTCCTGCAAAATAATACAAACCGGGATAACAAGACCAAACCTGTCCTGTATCATAGCAGCTATTTTACCTGCAAGCGCGTCCTTTTCTTCCACTTATGTTAATTCCCCTTAGTAGGGCGATGTATCGTTTCATTGTCGTCCACCTCCAAGTCCACGGTTCCCGTAGCGGCTCCAAAATAACAAAAGTGCCAACTTACAAATATGCTTGCCGTTGACACTTTTTATAATTTCTATTCGTCTACCGAATCAATGCAAGACGCGACACTTACTGATTATCATAGTCCATACCTGTATTATAACTATTTATCACAAAATAGCCAACTGCATCTTGCAAATCTTTTATTCCAGTTCTCTTTTTAATTGTAAAATGTTTTTCTCGATTTCATCTATGACCTTCACAAATTCCTCGTCCGGTTTTCCTGTTGGATCCTCCAGCCCCCAATTCGCGTCGAATGGCCTGCCGATGAAAGGACAGCCCACATTACACCCCATGGAAATTGCAATATCCGGTTCCGGAATTTCGGAAATCAATTTGGAATATTGTGTCTGCTCCATATCAATACCATATCGCTGCTTCATCATGCGAACCGCATCCCGGTTGATTTCCGTTTTTATCTCTGTTCCTGCGGAATAGCTTTCAAATACATCGGCTGCAAAATATTTTCCCAACGCCTCCGCTATTTGGCTCCTGCAGGAATTATGAACACAGATAAAAGCTACTTTTGGTCTCTTCACTACGCAAATTTCCCTTTCGTTTTATTTGCGATTTCTACAAGAAACAGCATAACCGGAACTTCTGTAAGTACTCCTACTGTTGTAGCCAAAGCCGCGGGGGAGGTTGTTCCAAAAAGCGCAATTGCCACCGCAACTGCCAGTTCAAAAAAGTTAGAAGCTCCTATCATTCCTGCCGGTGCTGCTACCTCATGTGGCAATTTCAAAAGCTTGCAAGCCGCATAAGCAATCGTAAAGATCAGACAGGTTTGTATTATGAGAGGTATGGCAATAAGAACAATATGAAGCGGATTTGACAAGATCACCTTCGTCTGGGAAGCAAAGATAATGACGAGGGTAAGTAATAATCCCGCCGTTGTTATATTGTCAAACTTATGGAGAAATGTATTTTCGAAATACTCCTGCCCCTTGTTTTTCATAACACAGAATCTTGTGAATACTCCTCCCACCAAAGGAATCACCACAAAAAGAAATACACTCAGGAACAATGTGCTGTATGGTACTGTCACATTTGACACGCCCAGTAAAAACTTCACGATAGGCACAAATGCGATCAGTATGATCAGATCATTTGTTGCCACCTGAACCACAGTATATGCCGGATTTCCATTCGTCAGGGTACTCCAGACAAATACCATAGCGGTACATGGAGCTGCTCCCAAAAGCACTACTCCCGCAAGATATTCCGTTGCCAGTTCCGGTGCGATCAGTCCTTTAAACACCATATACAAAAACACAGAAGCAATTGCATACATAGTAAATGGCTTGATCAACCAGTTTACAATCCATGTGACGATCAAGCCTTTCGGGTTTTTTCCCACTTGCTTTACGCTCCGAAAATCAACCTTTATCATCATTGGATAGATCATGACCCAGATTAAAATTGCAATGGGTATGGATATTCCTGCAATGGACAGTTTATCAAGAAACGCCGGGACAGCCGGAATAAATTTTCCTATTAACACTCCGGCTACCATACACAAAAAAACCCATACCGTAAGGTATTTTTGAAAAATACTGATACCGTTGTTTTTACCGTCTTTACTCATATTCATACGCTCCTTTAGTGATCCATTCGGGAATATAACTCATCACTTCTAGTATCCCATTTTATGCAGCAATTCTTCAACATCTGCCGCCTTGAGCACTTTTCCCATAGAGACAACCTGCTCATTCACAACTAAGGCCGGCATTCTCATAACACCATACTCCATGATTTTCTCCATATCAGTAACATACTCCACTTCTACGGACAACCCTGCATTTTGTACTGCTGCCTTTGTGTTCTCATACAGTTCGTGGCAGGACTTGCAGCCGGCACCAAGCACCTTAATTTCTTTCATATTTTTATCCTCCTTAAATTAATAAATATTGAAACGCATTAAAAAAATATCCAACCAGGATGATCCCGATGGTACAGATGGCAATAAAGATTCCCAACAGCTTCGGTTTTACCGCTTTTCTTAGCATCACCATGGACGGGAGAGAAAGTGTGGTCACACCCATCATGAAGGACAACACCACTCCCAGCCTCGCACCTTTGGCAAGCAGGGCTTCCGCAATGGGTATGCATCCGAAGATATCCGCATACATTGGCACTCCGGCAATGGTAGCAAGAATCACCCCAAAGGGGTTTCCGGTACCCAGGACTTTTACAATCAAGTCTTCCGGAATCCAATTGTGGATTATGGCCCCGATGCCAACTCCAATGAGCACATAGGGTGCTACTTTTCTGGCTGTGGAAACGACCTGTTCCCACGCATAATGCAATCGATCTTTGGGGCTAAGATCCTCTTGCGGAACATCCACCGCCTTCACATTCCGGATGAATTCTTCAACCTGATCTTCCAAATGCAACTTCTCGATCAACGTTCCGCCTGCCACTGCGATCACAAGTCCAACAATCACATACACAAGGGCAATCTTCCAGCCGAAAATGCTCATAAGAAGAACCAACGATCCCAGGTCCACCATAGGTGAGGAAATCAGGAAAGAAAAAGTAACCCCCAGAGGGAGCCCTGCACTGGTAAATCCGATGAACAACGGAATGGACGAGCAAGAGCAGAAAGGCGTTACCGTTCCCAGAAGGGCAGCAAGGATATTTGCCCAGATCCCCCGGAATTTTCCCAGGATCTTCTTCGTCCTTTCCGGTGGAAAATAGCTTTGGATATAGGATATGACTAAAATCAAAACGCCCAGTAACACCATGATCTTGATCATATCATAGATAAAAAACTGCACGCTTCCACCGATCCTGCTACTTGTATCTAGTCCTGCCGCATTTAGACCGCTTTCGATCAGTCGGCTCAACCATTTCATTCCCAGCACTTCATTTTGGAAAAAATCCCAACCGCTTTTCATCATTTTTCTCCTTTTATTTATATATCTAAATATTCAAATCTTTCAATGTTTAAGTCTAAAAAGCAGCCGTGTGAAAAGATCGCATTCCACTACTCTTTACAGCACGACTTTCCTTCTGCTTTTTCTAAATGACATTTTAACTGCTGCAGACGCTCTCTGGCTTCTTCTATTCCCTGGTCAGAAATAGAATAGTGCATCCACTTTCCTTCTTTCCTTCCAACCACTACTCCTGCATCACATAAAATCTTCATGTGATGTGATAAGGTTGGCTGCGTAATCTGCATTTCCTCCAGAAGCCGGCAGGCACACCGTTCCCCATCCTGTAACAATTCTAAGATCTGTAATCTGTTTTCATCACAAAATGCCTTGAACATGGCCGCAGCTCTTTTATTATCCATAACTGTACCACCTTGTATCGATTTCTGTCTATGTATTGTATGATACCCCATACATAGATGTTTGTCAATATGACATTGCGCCGCAAGTGTTTGAATTCATTTCATCCTTCCTTCTTGTACCGCCGCTAAGGTTGCGATGCTACAGACCACAGGGGCACTGTATTTCAAATCAACCAACCTTACTGTTAAGGGCAGCAGAAACAGGACAAATCCGGTCGCTTTATTCATCATGGAATGCACTGCCAATAATTGTTTTCTGCAGACAAGTCCGAATATCGCGTTAGCGACCTTTATCATGGCAATCACGGCAGTCCAGATCCACAACCATCTCGGAATATGCAGCACCGGCAAAAGCTTGGACAGACATGTCACGACAAAAACAAAATCCGCGAAAGTGTCTAATTTCGATCCGAATTCACTGACCGCATTTGTTCTTCGGGCAATCGTTCCGTCAATCATGTCGGTAAAACCGCAGACAAGGTACAAAACATAGAATCCCGGCGAAAATGCAGGGAAACATAACAGCAGGATACTACCTGCGATCCTGCAGCATGTTATGATATTTGCCATCTCTTCACCTCGTTAGATTGTTACTTCCTTTCATCGCTTTGTATCCAATTAAAACAACCCATACATAAGCACATGTTTTGGGAATCATTAACATTCCCACCGGAGGCACCGTATCAGCAAACAGTACTACCGGGATATAGCAGGCAAAACTTATGACTACTGCAAGCCACAGAAAACGAAACGGCTTATCCTGCTCTGCCTTCGCACTGCGATAAAAAAGAATCACGATTACTGCTCCGAGGATTGTAAACGGAATGTTCCGGTAAATTCCCCATGATAGCGGTGCTTCGGCACTGGTCCATGCATTTTGCGGCATCAGACTTAGAACGATCCGCAGAATTGCCAATCCCCATACCGTAATTGTAAGTCCCTTTTTATTCTCTACCTGATAACGGACACGCCATACATAATAGAGCAACATATAAAAAAGTGTCATGGTAACGGATGTAATCATTTTTCCAATACCGAGTGACACCGTAAAATTGTCCAATCCGGTTGTGCAAAGTGCAATGGCTCTCGGTATAAGATGAAACGCATCTCCGCATCCAAGAACAACTGCCATCAGACCATATAAGAAATACTGCCGTCTTCCCTTGCTTTGACGGATCATCATGACTCCAAGCGTAATCACAGACACCAGATAGATGATGTCAAATAATGTTTCAAAAACTGCCTGCATTGTTCTTTCCTCCTTCAATCTTATGAATATTTCCCCAGTATCTTTTTATAACACCTGTATACAAAATAAATGCCCAACGTACAGTCAAAACACAGTATCACCACTCCAATTACTGGCCCGACCAGAAAACCGGCTCCTGTAAGGACAAAAGCGATAGCACATTTTTTATATAAGGATGCCATTTCCCCATTATACGCACTGACATTTCTGACTTTTTCCTTTAGCGTAGTATCCCCACTCCAAAAAGCGATGGGTTCCCGGCTACTCTTATCATACATGGAAATGATCAGAAAAGGAACTGCACACAGCAAACAAGCCACAAAACCAATGATTTTTCCAACCATATCTACTCCTCCTTCATTCTCTCAATCTTAAAGATATTCCAGTTTGCCATTCGCTCCTACCCCCGATACGATTTATTAAATTATACCACATCCCGGGATAGCGTGGAATAAAAATAAGCACTCATCAATTCATGACAGCTTCTTGACAGCATATGATATATCTGATAAGATACATTCAACTCTTTGCACTGCATTTTAATCTACAGTACAAACTGATCAGACCATCGGCATTCGCTGAGGAGTCGGGCCCTAAGCGGCAGTGGTTTCTTCATCCACGGGACAGTGGTTACTAATACTGAGTCGTGGGTGTTTTTTTATACTCTTTTTTAGTTCTAACTTTATCCCACGATTCATAAGTGTCATTGAGTTATCTTTCAAATTTTATTACAAGTGAGACTACGTTCAGGCTCATCTTGCAGAGGAGGTAACTTATATGGAAAACATGAAACCCTTTACAGAAAGAAACCATGCGAAAAATGCTGATTTTCAGAAAATCGCCAATCGGGTATCTTTTATCACCATCATCCAGAACCTGCTGTTGTCTGTGTTCAAACTGCTGGCAGGTGTTCTGGCACATTCCAATGCCATGATCAGTGACGCCATCCACTCCGCTTCGGATGTGTTCAGCACCATTATTGTGATCATCGGTGTAAAAATCTCATCCCGGGATTCTGACAAAGAACATCCCTACGGACATGAACGAATGGAGTGTGTGGCCGCCATCCTTTTATCTATTGTTCTGTTTATGACAGGCCTGGGTATTGGTGCATCGGCACTTCAGGATATCCTTCGGGGCAATTACGAGAGTCTGGAAATCCCGGGCATGCTGGCTCTTGTGGCAGCCATCGTGTCCATCCTTGCTAAAGAATCTATGTACTGGTACACCCGGCACTATGCAAAGAAAATCGATTCTTCCGCATTGATGGCAGACGCCTGGCATCACCGTTCTGACGCTTTTTCATCTATCGGAGCCCTCATCGGTATCGCCGGTTCCAGAATGGGCTATCCCATCATGGATGCCGTTGCCAGTCTGGTAATCTTTGTTTTCATCGCCAAAGCAGCCATTGATATTTTTCGAGATGCCATGGATAAAATGGTGGATCACTCCTGCGACGAAGCCACGGAAAGAGCCATTTACAATTGTGTCCTGGGACACAAGGACATTCTTGGCATCGACCTATTTCAAACCCGTATCTTTGGAAACAAGATCTATGTAGATCTGGAAATCCGGGTCAATGCTGATTATTCTCTGGGAAAGGCGCATGACATTGCAGAAGCAGTACATGAAGATATTGAACAAAGTTTTCCAAAAGTGAAGCATGTGATGATACATATCAATCCGGCATAAAAATAAGAGCCCCTGCAGGGGCTCTTGTCGTATCATCTCTATCTCTTTACTTAAATCTTCTCCCCAAGTATCGGTTGACCCGTTTCTGGTAATCCAAATACTCTTCACCGAAAGCCTTGATCAAAAAATCTTCCTCGACGTTCACGATCTGTAAGTGAAACATCAAGGCTGCCAAAACTGAGCATGCAAAAAGAGGCCAGTTAAAGAACATGAGCAAAATTCCCAGATACACCAGATCAAACCCAAGAAATGCCGGATTTCGGCTGATTTGATATATCCCGCCGGTTATCAGCTCCGTCTTCTCTGATTCGGAAACTCCGGCGCGCCAACTATCCCGCATGGTCAAAACCGCACAGATAAAAATGCCATCGCCCAGCACTGCTAAAACCACTCCGACATACCTTCCACCTTCTGGGAACCCGGAAGCGTTGCTGCATATACTGATGACCTCAACGATAGCCACTGCAATGGTGGCAATCTTCATGGTAATCTCAATGGCTTTCACCATCCCATGCTTGCCCTTTCCGATCTGGTCTGTTTGAATGCCTTGCCTTTTTTGACTTATCATCTTTGCAAAATAGCATCCATAAAACACCAGTAAAATAATGATAGCAATAATTTGTAATAACATGATCGATTCCTCTTTTTATAAAACAGCTTTTCTAAAAACTTGAATAATCCTCCCAATTGATTTTCTTTTGGTTGAACATATGTTCCCACCGTGATATAATACAAATGTACAATTGAAAGAAGGTCGGGTGTGATTTTCTGTTATATGCCCTCTAGTCTACGAAGGAGGGATGCCCTTATGAACACAATGGAAGTACTCACTTTATTGCTAGTAGTTTTCGCGGCTTTATCTTACATAGATCATCATAACAATAAAAAGAAATAAGCACCCTCAACGCCCTAATGTTTCGAGTGCTTATCGCTTTGATAATCCTATTTAACTGAGGGCAAATCGGAGTCACATCCGATTCCCTTCGAGTAAATTATACACTAGGGTGGTTGGAAAATCAACCACCCTCTTTTCTCCAGTTAAAAAGAGTCTACAAGCAGCCTCAACTGTCATGAATTAAAACACCATCTGCACCAGCAACATATAACAGATCGTGCCGCCTGCAATGGACAGAAGCATTTGTCGTTTCCAGTAATGTAACAACACTACCACAATGATGGCAATCAGCTCCGGCAGTCCATGGCTTCCCGTCAGGATACTTACATTTTTCAGGCAATAGATCACCAGCAGTCCAAATACCGCTGAAGGCAAAACCTTACCGAGATACTGCACATATTTCGGTGTAGGCTTGCCTGCCGGAAAAGCGAGGAAGGGTAAAAAGCGCGTCAGCATGGTTGCCGCTACGATCATTCCTATGGTAATGATCTGTTCCGTTAAAGTCATCATGCCTCACCGCCTTTTCTCAGGCGCTTTTGTAAAAGCGTCAACATTCCCAAAATAGCCACCATAGCAGGAATGATAAAACGATCCGGTCCAAAGATCCAAAGGCACAGGGCAGACAGACCTAAGCCCAGTAATCCGCTGGTATGCTTTTTCTCCTTCATCCACTGCTCCAGAAAGATCACTACAAACATGGCAGTCATGACAAAGTCCAACCCTTCCGTATTAAAATGGATTAGCGATCCGAAAACACCTCCCAGTGTCGCCCCGGAAAACCAGTACAGATAATTAAGCAATGTCACAAAAAACATGAACCAGCCACGGTCCACTCCTTCCGGAACCTTTGCCGTGTAGTTGACAGAAAAGGTCTCGTCGCACATTCCAAAAATGAGAAAGGGCTTCTTCCAACCGGTATTCCTGTATTTTTCCAGCATGGAGATTCCATAAAACAGATGTCTTGCATTGATCATCAGTGCCATGGCAAACGCCTGGACAGGATGAAATCCCCCCAGCAACATATCTGTTGCCACAAACTCCATGGAACCTGCAAAAATGGTTAGGCTCATAAGCATGGGATACCAAAACTCGAATCCCGAAACATTCATATAGACCCCATAAGTCATTCCCAGGAACAAAAATCCCGTCAGAATCGGAATTGTCTGGGGAAATGCCGCCTTGAATGCGCGTAACGGCACTCTGTATCTGTTCTGCATTTTAAAACCTCCATCGCAGATTTTTCTTGTGTATATTTACTCTCAACCTCGTTTTACACCGGTGTTCCCACTTCAATTAAATTGCCATCCGGATCATAAAAGCGAAGGACCTTCTGTCCCCAGGAGTGTTCCATAAACCGGTTCACATAGGTCACCTCCGGATAGTATTTCTCAAGTTTTTCGGCAAATCCTTCCAGATCTCTTTCCTCAAAATACAACTCACAGGCATTGTTGCAGGGAATCACCTCTCTTCCGGTGAACTTTTTCCAAATGCTCTCCTCCTGAAGAACAAGTCCTTCTGTAAGAATCATATTTCCATCATTGTCCAGAACCACATCCAATCCAAATACCTCTTTGTAAAATCGTCTGGATCGCTCTATATCTTTTACTACGATTAGAACATTTTTTAACTTCATGGCGGCTACCCCTCTGTTCGCTTACTGACTCAGTGCTTTCTCTTTTTATTCCTGGTGTAAATGATAAAATCTATCACCAATAACAATAATACCACAGGAACGACAAAGAGTAAAAGCAACATTCCCACAAGTCCTGCAAACCAGCCGGTAGCTGTCAAAATATCATATATGGCATAGGCGATCACACCAATACCGATCAAGCCATCCGTCCATGCAAAAACTTTATATATAGAAGCATCCGGTTTGATTTGTCTTGCAATGGCAATGGCAAGGGAACATACACACAGAATTGATATGGTTACGGCACAGATACCTAAAACCACCTCAAGATGTGACGGCGTGATCGCGATCTCAATATACCAGCAGGCAAAAGCCAGGACGAATAATGCAATTGTTCTTCCCCATAATTTCAACATGATCTTTCTCCCAAGAATTGATCGTTATCCTTCGATGATCATAACGTAATCCAATACCTCTTTATGATCTTTCCGTTTACATTTACCTCTTTTTCAAATACACCACCATTAGCAAGAATCGTTTTTTCACTTGCTATATTATCACTGCTGCATGTAACCATAACCTTTTCCATGTTTCTACTTCTGCAGTTTTCCAAATTCAATCTCAACATTTCCTTTGCATAGCCTTTTCCTCTTTCGGCTGGTCGTACAGAGTACCCTATATGACCGCCCCAAAGTCCTAGAACAGGATGATTTATGTGATGTCTTAAATCTATAATCCCAACGATTCGGTTATCAACATGCCGAATAGCAAGATAGGTATTGGACGTGACGCCTCCTTTCGGACAAGTTTCTGTATTTTCCCACACTTCGAGATTTGTTAACCACTCTGCAACTGTTGTGCATTGCTTTAAACTACCACACCCCGCAAATGAATCGTCATCATTTATATTGATTAGTTCTTCTCGAAATTGCATGATATCTTTTTCATATTCCATTGTTGGTTTCAATAATCTGATTTCATCCATTGCTTACCTCGATAAATTAGAATTTGTATGTTTGTATTTCTAAATTCATTTTATATGATTATAATTGCAAATCTGTATTGCCGCACCATTTTCCATAACAGAAAATCCATGCTTTTCATAAAAAGGTACGTTTGCCTTATCTTCCGGCATTCCCTCAATATATAAAAAATCCTTATATTTTTCCTTTATTTGTTCTATCATTCTGCCAGCAATTCCATTCCCCTGATAATCAGGATGAACAAGCACATAATGTATCTGTGCAAGCATTTCTGTATCATCTAGCACTCTTGTAAGCCCTACAAGCTTTTCACCATCCCACACGGTAAGCACAGTTGACGAATTCATAAGCGCTTTATACAATCGCTCCGGATAGTTTCCTGAAACCCAGTTGACAGATAAAAACAACTGCTGTACCTGTTCCTTTGTAAATTTCTTTTCCTCTGTGTATATAAGCATGTTTTTCTTCTCCTGTTTTTTTCATCATTTCTATAAATTTCTATAATTTTTTATAATATCGATAAAACATTATGGCTGTCGTACATACAGCAATCGTATCGGCAATCGGTTCTGCCAGAAAGACACCAATAACCGATGTGTGAACAAATACCGGTAAAATAAATATAAGCGGCATAAGCAGAATAATCTTACGCCAGATAGTGAGAAAAATAGCTTTTGATGCCTGATCTAACGCAACAAAGCTGTATTGACACGCAACCTGTACTCCGTATATCAGCAGCATACTTAAATAGATTCTCATGCTAGCTGCCGTATATTTTATCAACGCAATGTCATTTGTAAAAATCGCAGCTACTTTATCCGGCATTGTCATACATACTAGCCATATTATGAAAGATCCGATAATGCAACATGTCAACAATAACCGAAAGGTCTTTTTCACTCTTGATATATTTCCTGCTCCGAGATTATAGCTTAACAAGGGCTGTGCTCCCTGTACCAGTCCTGGAAGCAACAGCATAACGAATTGCATAATACTGTTAAGAATGCTCATGGAAGCAACTGCCACATCACCTCCATACTTCTGTAAAGATGTGTTAAAGCTTATTGCCACAAGATTTTCCGTTAGCTGCATCAGTGCTGGAGAAGTTCCAAGCAATATACATTTAACAAGTATTTTTTTATCAAACCGGATATTCCAAATATGTAAATGCAAATTGCCTTTTCCGCTGCAAAGATAATATATAACAAATCCTGCCGATATGCCCTGCGAAATAATGGTTGCCAGTGCAGCACCTCTCACTCCCATATCAAGAACATTTATAAATACCGCATCCAGCAGAATATTAGACATTGCACCAATGGCAACATTATACATACTGACAAATGTATTTCCCTGTGCTGTAATGAAAGCATTTAACCCGAGTGTCAGCTGCGTAAACAATGTACCCAGACAGTAAATCTGCATATATTCTGATGCAAAACTGATTGTATCATTACTCGCACCAAACATCATTAAAATCGGATGCCCGAACACAAGCATAACCAAAGTCAATAATAGCGACAGTAATACTAACATCCATGTGCAGCTTCCAAGAACCTTTTCCGCTTCCTGATGCTGTCCTTTTCCCATGAAAATAGTTGCTTTAGGTGCTCCTCCCATGCTGACCAATGCTGCAAATGCCGAAATAACTAAAATAACAGGTGTTGTCACTCCAACACCTGCCAAAGCCTGTCTTCCCACATCCGGGATGTGACCGATAAACATTTTATCAACCAGATTATACAGGATACTTATAAGCTGTGCCGCCACTGCCGGAATAGCAAGTCTGCAAAATGTCTTTCCAATAGGTGCATTCGCTAATAAATCATCATTTTTACTTGTAAACATAATTTTCCCTTACTGATGATGATCACATCTCTGGCACTGTGCCATTTTATTTTCACTATCTTCTTTATAGAAAATGCCTGACCACTGGCATATGCTCTGTAAAATCGGAACTACTGATTTACCCTTTTCCGTTAAAAAATACTCTACTTTCGGTGGAATCTCGTCATAAGATTTCCTGTCAATAATTCCAGCTTCCATCAGTTCTTTCAACGTTGCCGCCAGAACCGCATCTGTGATATTATACATTTCCTTGCGAATCTCACTATAGCGCAGCCTCTCATTCGCAGACAGCACACATATTATACGTGATTTCCATTTGCCACCAAACAATGTCAGCCCGTATTCAAGTGGACATCGTATATCATCATCTAATTTTTTCTTATATCTTGCCATATAAAATCACCTTCAAGCTTTTCTTTTATTATAACCTGAAGGTGATATTTTTTGAAGTTACTAACAAATTTATTAGTGTATTATATTTCTTTTTTATTATCTGCACCAGGTGTTGTTACAATGACTTTCTCCGGGGTGATAATAAGTGCTCCCTTGGCAGTTGCAGCACCATTAAACATCTTTTCTACCATTGCTTTGAATGTATCAACAAGTGTGCCCTCTGTCACATACTCTGCGGTTCCTTTGATTTGATATCCTTCCAGACTCTGCACGTCATATGCTGATATTGCGATTTTGCCATTGTTTGCCTTGATATTGTTTAATGTTGTCTCAAGAAAAACATCTCCTACAACAAGTTTTCCGTCATCTGTCACATCCTTAAATGCAACCGGAACAACATTCGGCTCACCACTTGCACATGTAGCAATATCCCACATACCATTTTTTAATACTTTGATTACTGATTCATTTAACATTAAATATACCTCCATTTTTAAGAACTACATATAATTTTGTTCTGTTGATATATCAATGTTAACCAATTTACTTATATTTTAGAAGATATTGATAAATTTATAAGTTACTATTTAATTTGATAGCAATACCACTATTTATAGTATTTCTTAATTTTGTTTTTTCTACAACTTCCGATTTCTATTATTGAACCTTATTATACCAATTATTCTTCTTACTGTATATAAATGTTTTCATGAGACATCGGGGATTCGGTCTCCGCTTCGCTCCGGTCCGCGCAATTCGGTCGTCCCCCGGACGACCTGCGCCCCGGCCAACTTCGTTGTCCTGGCCTCGCTTCAGCAGTGTTTGATGGTAACAAAAAAGACAAGCAAAAGCTTGTCTTTTTTGTTACCATGAGACATCGGGGATTCGAACCCCGGACAACTTGATTAAAAGTCAAGTGCTCTACCACCTGAGCTAATATCCCATCTTATAATACAAAATCAGTCTGTAAAAACTCATCTTGTAGTGAATTATAAGCACCAGATTGTTAAACAATCTGAATGCCCAGTTCCGGAATCGAACCAGAGACACGAGGATTTTCAGTCCTCTGCTCTACCAACTGAGCTAACTGGGCATTGAGTTGCGGGAATAGGATTTGAACCTATGACCTTCGGGTTATGAGCCCGACGAGCTTCCAGACTGCTCCACCCCGCGATGTTAATTTTAAAGGCTTTCGCCTAATGGATGGAGGTGGATTCGAACCACCGAAGCAATTTGCAGCAGATTTACAGT
>JBJEIY010000006.1:0-3833 GCA_051877515.1 Lachnospiraceae bacterium
CTCCATCCTGCATTACCACTCCACAATGGCGACGCCACCACTTGAGGTTGTATTCGTTGATATTACGTCCGGCAATATAGATTGAACCTGCCATAACCCGATAGTAACCGAGCATTAGTTTAATCAGTGTGGTTTTTCCACTTCCTGATGCTCCTACTATGGCAGTCACTTTCCCCTCCGGTATGTTGAATGATACACCATCAAGTGTTTTCTTCAAGGCATGGGGGTCGTATTTGAAATCAATGTTCTCAATGCTGATTGACTTTTCCGCATCAAATGCTTTTATCTGATTCTCCTTGGATTCCTCGTTCTTACCTTCATGAATTTCATTGATTCGTTCAAGGGAAATCTTCACATCCTGTAAAGAGTAGATGAATGACATGAACTGCTCGACAGGTGAATTAAGCTGCCCGATGATGTATTGCACGGCAAGCATTGCTCCTAATGACATTTCTCCATTAATTACAGCAGTAGCCGCAATAACAGTAATGATTATATTCTTCACTTCATTGATAAATATAGAACCGGCTTCCTGAGTTTGCTGTAGTTTCAGCGATTTCATTTGTACAGCGAATAAATCAGCCTGTGTATCTTCCCATTCCCATCGTCTGCGTTGCTCACAGTCTTGGAGCTTTATCTCCTGCATTGAAGTTATCAACTGATAAGTCTTATTCTGATTTTTGGCTTGTTGCTCGAATAATTCATAATCAAGCACTTTCCTTTTTCGTAGGAATGAAACAATCCATAATCCATAAACAATACTTCCGACTGTAAAAATCCCGAATATAAAGGGGTTATACATATACATAACAATGCTGAAAATTATGAAACTAAAAAATGTAAATATTACATTTAGCACTTGTCCTGTAAGGAAGTTTTGTACCCGTGTATGATCTCCTATCCGTTGCAATAAATCTCCCATTAGCTTTGTGTCGAAGAATGACATAGGCAACTTCAACAACTTTATGAAGAAATCACTCACTAATGAAATATTAATCCGCATAGAAATGTGAAGAAGCAACCATCTTCTTATAAAATCAGTCGCAGTTCTTCCGATAACAATCATCAACTCACCAAGCAAGATTAACCAGATAAATCCGATATCCTTATAACTTATTCCTATATCTACAATCCACTGCGTTAGGAAAGGCATTATGAGTTGTAGCAAACACCCAAGTGCCAGTCCTAATATAATAAGAGTGAAGTATTTTCTATATTGCATCAAATACCCCAAAAGAAACCGAAAAGATCGTTTTTGTATAGTATTATCACAATTCTTGCCATCAAAGTTTTTTCCAGGAGTCAACTGCATTGCTGTTCCACTTGGTTCTCCATCTGTCATCGAACTTATCCAATGACTTTCAAACTCTTTTCGAGTATATGTTACCAATCCCTTTCCTGGATCTGCAATTCTGTAGCGTTTCCCATTTTTTGAGATACCATAAAGAACTACGAAATGATTTTGATTCCAATGAAGGATACATGGCAGGGCGATTTTATTTAGTTCGTCAGTGGATGCAGCCACAGTCATTACATTTAATCCAACACTTTTTGCCCCATCCGTAATCCCAAGCATTGATATTCCTGCAATATTCGCATGACAGAAGCCATCAAGATATTCAAGACTATAATTCTTCCCATAGTGACGGCATATCATCGCAAGACACGACACTCCACACTGCATGGAGTCATGCTGTTTCACCCATTTAAATTTATTGGTATTAAAAATCCACATCATTTTTTGAGGTATATTGAAATCATAAATTCACGTCCACGGAGTTTGCTTGATCGTTCATATTGCGATACGGTACCATACGAGGTATAACTGTACTCTTTTTTATTAAGCAAGTTTGTGATTGAAGCAGAAACCTCTATACGTTTGCTTATGTTGAAAGTAAGTTTTGTGTCAAGCATAAACATTTTTTTGTAGTGTTCTTCTTCAATTTGATTACGATAAAATTCACCTCCTATAGTCCATGTTATTAAGGAGCATGGTGTGACTGTCACACTTCCTGAATAAATGAAATTGTTGGAACTTCGACTTGGCATATTGGAGATTTTCAATATAGATTTTTCCCATGAAAAACGAAAATTCCAATTCAATAATGTTGAAATGTTGCCATTAATGAAAGGCGATAATGAAAACGAATTACTATTATAATCAGTCTTGACACCTTGCGATAACAAACTATTTTCCAGTTTTCTATAGTTCCCTTTCAAGCCTATTGCACCTCTCATGAAATCAAGGGTCTTGCTTATGTTAAGATACGCCAAAGCATTACGTGAATCTGACGGTTGGGATTTATAGGAATAGAAAACATAATCATCTATGATATTCTGCACAGTCCCAAATTTCGATTTATTCCAACCATAACTTCCCATAGCCATCACGAATACTCCACTTGGCGCATTCCTATAATTAAATGTTACAGAAATGGTTTGCCCGGAGGAAGTATAATAATCATCAACTCCAGAACTGAAGGATCTGTAATCAGTGAGTATGGAAGAGGTGTGAATGTCATGCAATGAAGCCGGAGAACGTCTTGCACTTCCACGTAAGGTAAGCGACATCCTTGGTGTAAAACGAAACCTTGCAGCAAGAGAAGGCGAAAGAAAAAACTCTGTGCGATTTCTCATAACTCCAGAAAAGAAATAAGAATATAGATTAACTGGAAGATTAAGGGTAAGTTCAAGTTTCTTGTAACTCCACTCAAATTTTGGGGATGCAAATACACGCAGATAATCAGTAGTAAGAGCCTCTGCTCCTACCAATTCTGACATATCCACGCCGAAAAGTTCTGTATCAAGTTTTCTGAAATATCCCGACAACCCTGCGTCAAGAGATAGTAGAACCTTATTGAATACAAAACCAAACGAAGCTTTTTCGTCAGTGTAAAAAGAATGGTGCTTAATATTTTGTCCGTAACTCTGTCCATTGTGGTCTATTGTCAGCTTCTCTGGCAATGAATTCCATTCATTACGGCTTGTGAAAGTGACAAGTTTGTTATTGCCGAAGCGTTTGATTACTTTCAAGAGATTGCTTACAGAGTATTCCGGCATTTTGGCAAACTGTGTATTGGGTAATGATCCTGTGGTATTCAGTGCCAAATCATTCCATGATAAATCAGTGGATAAAGTATTGTTGAGAAAATATGTTTTTTCGTTTGCTTCATATACGAACTTTCCAGTTATGGCATCTCTATGAGTGAGCGAGTTTTTGTCTTCAAATATGATTTTATCACCCGATTCAAGAAAATAGGTCGTTGAACTTGCACCCTGTGCCGAAACGCGGTCGTTGTTATAGTCAACCTGTGCTCTAAATTCTTTCCCTTTTGCAGTTTTCAGCAAGTGACTTGAAGACACCATCCATGAGCGATTGAAATAACTTCTGTTTCTTTGTAAGTTTGGCGTAGTAGGAATTGACAGAGAAACATATCCACCTATAGTTTCATTCTGTCTATCGGAAATGAAATCCATAAGCTGATCCGACAAATTTTGCCCCACATTATTTCCTTTGAATGTAGTTATCATTTGGTACTTTCCTGTAACCATCATGGTGAAGATGTCTCCCTGCCAAAGTAATCCTTTCGGTTGTTCTGAGAAGCCACCTGCCAATGTACCATGAACAAGAAGCGTTGCCTTTGACTTATTCTTCATTTTCAGATTGATAGCGGCTTGGTCAGAAAAACTCAATCCGCGAAGTACCTGCATCGGCTGGTGATTTTCCATGACTTCCACCGCACCGATGTCATCGTAAGATATGCCGTTTGTTGCAATTCCGTACTTTCCACCTAAAAGGTCATTTCCCTCAATATAAAACTTATTTATATCGA
>JBJEIY010000007.1:0-3776 GCA_051877515.1 Lachnospiraceae bacterium
AGTCGAACCTATAGAAAAGGTAAAGAATGACTATGACTAAATATAATAGTAGGAGCCATTTTAAAAGAAAATAACGACAAATCTATTTGATAAATTAGCCATAAATGAACTGTTATTTTTCCTAGATAATATATTTTTGTTTGCTATTTTTTACCTAAAGAAAAATCTTATTTTGTGTTGACTTCAACTAAATTTGCATATAATATATAGGTAGAAGCAGAAGCTTCTTTGGGGCGTTTGTCAGATGTGCCCGTCATAAAAAAACTGAAGAAATTGTGAGGGGTTCGTCAGATGTACCTGTCTAAAAAAAGCTGAAGATATTGATTTTAAGGGAACTGAAAAGGTTCCCTTTTTACATTTTTAGATTTTTTAGGAGAAGTATGGAACCAATACTATGTTACATAAGGGAAAGCTATTTTGAAGACCATAGCGATTATAAAAAAGTTTTAGATCCGGGAAATACCAGTAAACAATCCAGGAGAACACATTTATGTGTAAGGGTTGAAATAGATAGTAATCAGTACTATATTCCTCTTCGTAATAACCTTGGAGATGCAGTTCGCAAATTTGGTAGAATAGGACATTCGGTTCCTTCATTAAAGAGAAAAAATGCAGGCCTTGATTATCGTTATGCGATGATTATAAATGATAGCAAATACATTGAACTACAGACAGAATTGAAAATTCCGAATTCGCAGTATAGGTGTATTAAAAATGATATGGAGAGCATTGTTAAGGAATTTGAAATATATTTGAGGGGCTATATTAAGGCTGCTAAGAAAAAAAGAAATGAAAAGGAACCCCTGTATCGAGAATCAAGTTTAATTAACTTTATTGATTATTTTGGTATTTAATATGAAGAAAACGTATTAGACGAAGAATCAACCTGTCGGAATTTCCGACAGGTTCGAAAAGAAGGTAACTGAGCGTCTCAAAGGGAATAGTGGAGGAAACTATTGGAAAGAACTTTTAGATCGAATCAGAGATATTCATTCCATTAAATTCTATAAGATTGTTCAAAACAAATTGCATTTTGCAGCCCATGGTCATACTGCAGCTGAAGTAATATCTGGGCAGGTATCAAGTATAATATGTATGTAGAAGCAGAAGCTTCTTGGGGGCGCGTCATCGACGTGTCCCTTTTTTGGTACAGGAAATCTGCTAATTTTTATATGGGGCACAAGAAAAACCCGTTGCAACAATAAAATCTAACAAGAAAAGGGGTGCAGATGATGGCAAGCAGTCGACAGGAGGCGAGAGATCTAACAGGGGAAGATACATTTTATACTGGTAGTGACATTCTTGATGAAAATGATGATTTAGAGGATGAGCTTGAGCTGGCGGGGCTGGATATAGATGAGTTGACCCATATGGATGAAGATGAACGGAGAGAAGCTCTTGAGGAAGCTGGGTTTGATCCGGATGATTATGATGATTTCTAAGGGCTGTGGGGTGGGGTTAAAACTTCTGCTATTATTAAGTTAAAAAATATGATGAAGGATGTTATATGCAAGAGTAAGTCCGACCCAGCATTTAAAGTTCTGTCCATCGTGCTTTACATTACGACTGCGGTATGCTTTTTTACTTCCCTTTCAAGCTGATCATCTATTCTTTTTTGTATAATATCTGTATCAATAGTTCTGAATAATATGGTATACTTATATCAAATGTCACAATAGTGTACGGAGAATTGTACGACCTAAATGGTAAAGCTTAAATAGTACATTAAAAAGGGAGAATCAGAATGATTACTGGAGAATTAAGAAATAAAATAGATAGAATATGGGAAACCTTTTGGACTGGAGGCATCACTAATCCGTTAGATGTTATTGAGCAGTTTACATATTTGCTCTTTATAAAGCAGCTGGATGATGTTGAGACAACAAAGGAGAATGAAGCAAATTTCCTGGGAGTTCCTTATGAGTCAATGTTCCCAAAGGATTGCCAGAAATATCGTTGGAGTAAGTTCAAAAACTTAGGCTCAGCGGATGAGATGTACGATGTTGTGATGAACGGAGTATTTCCATTTATCAAGAATCTGCATCAGGACGGCGACTCTGCATATTCAAGGTATATGGGAGATGCTATATTTAAAATTCCAACAGCAGCAATGCTATCAAAGATAGTTGACGGAATTGATAAGTTAGAATTAGGCGATGAAGATTCAAAGGGAGACCTTTATGAATATCTTCTTTCAAAGGTAGCAACAGCAGGAACTAATGGCCAGTTTAGAACACCTAGACACATAATTAAAATGATGGTTGCGCTTGTGAAACCACAACCAGAAGATACAATTATCGACCCGGCAATGGGAAGTGCAGGATTTTTGATAGAAGCCCAGGAGTATCTACGAAGGAATCATGGAGATATGCTTCTCAATGCTCAGAAGCGAGAACATTTCAATAACACGATGTTCTATGGTAATGATATGGACAGAACAATGCTTCGTATCGGTGCAATGAACATGTTGCTTCATGGTGTAGATAATCCGAACATTTCTTACAGGGATAGCTTATCAGAGCAGAACACGGATGTAGAGAAATATTCACTTGTATTAGCGAATCCACCATTCAAGGGTAGTTTGGATTATGATGCTGTATCCGCTGATTTGTTAAAGGTGACAAAGACCAAGAAAACCGAGCTACTTTTTTTAGCTTTGTTCCTTCGTATATTGAAAAAAGGTGGAAGAGCTGCAGTCATCGTTCCTGATGGAGTATTGTTCGGAAGCAGCAATGCTCACAAACAAATTCGAAAAGAGATACTTGATAACAACAAATTGGATGCGGTTATTTCAATGCCAAGTGGAGTATTCAAACCATATGCAGGAGTATCAACAGCTATACTAATCTTTACAAAGACTGGTTCAGGCGGAACCGATAAGGTGTGGTTCTATGATATGAAAGCAGACGGATACAGTTTGGACGACAAGAGGCAGGAAATCAACGAGAATGATATTCCTGATATTATTGAGAGATACAATCATCTTGAAGCTGAAACAGCCAGAGCCAGAACAGAGCAGAGTTTCTTTGTTCCTTTAGAGGATATTGTTGCGAATGATTATGACTTATCTATTAACAAGTACAAAGAAGTCGTGTATGAAAAAGTTGAATATGAACCAACTGATGTTATCATTGGAAAAATAGATGCATTGGAAACGGAGATTCAGCATGAGATGAGTGAGTTGAAAAAACTGCTCGGAATGTAGGGGGATGGTTATGACTGAACCAGAGGTAAGTCTTTATATTGCAATGTATTACATAAAGAATGGCTTGACAAAGAAGAATGTACAGGTATCAATTGACGGTGCACATGTGAAAACTAAAAGTACCATAAATTTTGATATTTGGAAATTCTTTTCAGAGAATGATTATATGAAGTTAGATTCAGATGCTGACAAATGGCAAGGAGAATATGAAATTGACGGTTTGGATGCACATATTGTTATTTCATCAACTCCGGGAATTGGCGATGTCAAGATTGAGACATTGGATGGTAAGAGTATCGTAGTCGAAAGTAAAAAAGGAAAAAACGATAAAAAAGGTCTGGAATATCCAATGATGCGAGAGGCAATCGGACAGCTTATGACAAACGAGTATGCCGGAGAATATGTGATACCTGTAGTTGGTGTTCCATATTCAGAAAAGAGTTATGAACTGGCAACACGATGGATTAAGCTGCCACAAATTCAGGCAGTGGGAATCAAGTTCTTTCTTGTAAAAGAAGATGGAAATATAGTAACAATAGATAAATAAATTCGGGTTTGTAGGGATGATGTA
>JBJEIY010000008.1:0-15919 GCA_051877515.1 Lachnospiraceae bacterium
TCCAAGAGGATATATATCCATATCTTTAGTTTACACAAAATTTGTTACAGTCTCTTTTTATCAGGAGAAAATGCAAAGAATCTCATAGTGATCTTTGCGGCGCTTGTTATCTTTGGCGGGGTTGCCTATTGTTCCATCCACTTTCATAAAATACAGCTTGGCGCGGTTATTCTGGCCATTTGTATCATTTATATTGTTATGCCCTTTAATTTTTTCACAACCGGAGGCATTTACGGAGGAGCACCTATCTGGTTGCTGTTTGGTATGACCTATGTCTGTCTTGTTGTGGAAGGAAAAATAAAATATGTATTTCTGATCAGTGGCCTGGTCATGTCGGCTGCCTGTTATTACATTGCATATTTTTACCCGGGATTGATCATACAGCATACAATGGATTTGGCTTATACGGATTCTCTGGCTTCTTTGTTTATTGTATCACTGTTAACCTGCGGAATGATTTTATTCCAGAACGCAATTTTTCGTTCGGAGAATGATGTTTCCCGGAAACAGAAAAAGGAGATTGAAGAGCTCAACCAGATACAAAACCGGTTTTTCTCCAGTATGAGTCACGAAATACGTACACCAATCAATACCATTATCGGATTGAATGAAATGATCCTGCGTGAGGATGTATCGGATGAGGTTGCTGCGGATGCAAAGAGCATTCAGGGCGCAAGTAAGATGCTTCTTGCCCTGATTAATGACATTCTGGATATGTCCAAAATAGAGTCCGGTAAAATGGATATTGTACCGGTCACTTATCATACCGGAGATATGCTGTCCGATATCGTAAACATGATATGGGTACGCGCGAAGGACAAAGGGTTGGAGTTTCATGTGGATGTAGACCAGACGATGCCGGCACAACTCTATGGTGATGAGGTGCGGATCAAGCAGATATTGATCAACTTATTGAATAATGCAGTGAAATATACATCCGAAGGCTCTGTTACGCTGTCCATTCAATGTAAGGGAATCAAAAACGGCAAGGCACAGGTTGCTTATTCTATTATAGACACGGGTATGGGAATAAAAAAGGAAAGCCTTCCATACCTTTTTAGTGCGTTTAAACGAGTGGATGAAGAAAAGAACCGTTTTATTGAGGGAACCGGACTGGGGCTGTCCATTGTAAAAGAACTGGTTGATCTAATGGGTGGCGAGATTGCGGTAAACAGCGTTTATACGAAAGGCTCTACCTTTGTGGTCACATTGCTACAGGAGGTTATAAGTGAGGAAAAGATTGGGGAGCTGAATCTAGAAGAACGGCATGCTTTAAACGGCAGAGAGCATTACAAACAGACCTTTGAGGCTCCCAATGCACATATTCTGATTGTCGATGACAGTGAGATGAACCTGATGGTGGAAGAAAAACTGTTGCGGGAAACAAAGGTGCAGATTGATACGGCACTAAGTGGTGAGGAATGCCTGAAAAAAACCCTTCAAAACAGGTATGACGTCATTCTGATGGATCATCTTATGCCGGGTATGGATGGAATTGAATGTCTGCATGCAGTACGCGCACAGACAGGAGGACTGAACCTGAATACACCGGTTGTGATTCTTACTGCAAATGCAGGCAGTGATAATCAGGCGCTTTATGTACGAGAAGGTTTCGACGGGCATCTGTTAAAGCCGGTTACAGGAGTGCAGTTGGAAGCAGAGCTTTTAAAGCATCTTCCCCGGGAATTAGTGACTATTACAAGCACGGTTGTGGATACCGGAATAGGAGAAGCAGCTGTTTTTGCACATAGTAAGAAGCGACTGCTTATGATCTCTACGGAAAGTGTGTGTGACCTTCCGAAGCAGCTGATTGAAAAATATCAGATTGCGGTCATCCCCTATCGTGTAGTGACAGAAGGCGGTGAATTTCTGGATGGTCTGGAAACGGAAACAGATGGTGTTCTTTCCTATATTGAGGAAAAGGGAAAAAATGTGAAGTCCAGAGAACCAAGAATGGAAGCTTATGAAGAGTTTTTTGCAGAGCAGTTGACAAAGGCACAATATGTGATCCATATTGCAATGGCTAAAAATGCCGGTCATGGCTATGAGCAGGCCTTAGAGGCTTCCGAATCCTTTGACAATGTTTATGTTATTGATTCCGGCCATCTATCCAGCGGAATGGGGCTGATGGTACTGCGCGCAGCGGAATGTGTGGCAGAAGGAAAGAATGCGGAAACGATTATAAATGAAATAGAGCAACTTAAGGACAGGGTAAATACAAGCTTCCTTGTAACCGATACAGAGTACCTGACACGTGCAGGGCGCCTTCCGGAAAAGGTTCATAATTTATGTAAGGCGCTGTTACTGCATCCGGTGATTGTATTGAAGAACAGCAGTATGAAAGTAGGCGCTATACAGATTGGAACAAAAAACTATGTATGGAAACGTTATATTGCGTCTGCATTAAGCAATTTGAAGACAATAGATGATGAGATCCTGTTTCTTACCTATGCCGGATTGACGAAAGAGGAGCTTCTTGAGGTTGAAAGACAGGTAAAAGAGAAAGTTGAGTTTAAAACGATCATTTATCAGAAAGCGTCCCCGGCAATTTCTGCAAACTGCGGACCGGGTTCTTTTGGACTGCTTTTTATAAAAAAGTAAAAAAGGAAACTGCTATTTGACAAATTGACAGTCTGACATGGTGGTCTGCAACCGGGAAAAAGCCTATACTCAGAGTACAAAATCTGAAAAACAAAAAGGTAGGAGGAAAACGAAATGATCTTAGCAGATAAGATTACAGAAGAAAGAAAAAAATGTGGTTGGTCCCAGGAGGAACTGGCGGATAAGCTGGGGGTATCCCGACAGGCCGTTTCCAAATGGGAGAGTGCAGGTTCTGTGCCGGACCTTCAGAGGATCATTCAAATGGCAGACCTTTTCGGGGTCAGTACCGATTACTTGTTAAGAGACGAAATAGACCAGGAAGACGTGTATGCCTGTTCACAAATGGAAGACGACAGGGATCCCATACGAAGAGTGTCCATGGAGGAAGCGAATTCTTTTCTGAATATGAAGAAGAAAGGAGCGCCCATCATCGCAAATGCCACTTCCATGTGTATTCTCAGCCCGGTGCTGTTAATTATGCTGGGAACCATGGCAGAGGATCATGTTTTTCACATTACGGAAGCATTGGCTGCCGGTGCAGGATGTGTTTTCTTGTTTGGAATGATCGCGGTTGCAGTCTTTCTGTTCATTACCTGTGGCATGAAAGAAAGCCACATGGAGTATTTACAAAAAGAGATTTTTGAAACGGAATACGGGGTTTCCGGGATGGTCAGGGAAAGAAGCCGATCTTATGAACCTACTTTCACAAGAGGAATTGCCATAGGAGTGGTTCTTTGCATTCTTGCAGCGGTTCCTTTGATCATTGTGGGTGTCATGGAAGCGCCGGATTATGTTTGCGGTGCGTTTGTTGGCTTGCTATTGCTTTTCATCGCCATCGGCGTCAATATCATGATCCGTGTTGGCATTGTGAAAGGCAGTTACGATACCCTGCTTCAGGAAGGGGAGTACAGTAAAAAAGAGAAACGGGTAAAAGGGAAACTGGACGCCCTCTCCGGGGTATACTGGTG
Organism: Lachnospiraceae bacterium; assembly: GCA_051877515.1. Classification (GTDB taxonomy): domain Bacteria; phylum Bacillota; class Clostridia; order Lachnospirales; family Lachnospiraceae; genus XBB1006. The sequence goes on from JBJEIY010000008.1 coordinate 3,570, forward strand.
TCTGGTTACAGCTCTATATCTTGGATGGAGTTTCTGGACCATGCGATGGGACTATACATGGATTGTATGGCCGGTTGCCGGCGTATTATTTGCGGCAATCTCGGGTATCATGAGAGTAGCAGTAGGAGCAGAAGAATAGATGAAAATATCAATCAGAACATGGAAACAATCGGATGCTGCATCATTGGCATCGACCTTATCCAATAAAAGAATCATGAACAATCTGCGTGATGGATTACCGTATCCGTATACGGAAAAAGACGGATTGGAATATATTAACTTCATACTTGGTTCCGATCCACACGATACCTTTGCCTACGCAATTGATGTAGATGGTGTGGCAGTAGGGAGTATAGGAGCCTTCCGGCAGGGAAATATCCATTTCCGAACAGCGGAACTGGGTTACTATCTGGCAGAAGAATACTGGGGCAAAGGAATCATGACAAAGGCAGTCAAGCTGCTTTGTGAGAAGGTGTTTGCAGAGACAGATATCATCCGGATTTTTGCGGAGCCCTTTGCATATAATACCGGTTCACGCCGTGTTCTCGAAAAAGCAGGATTTCAGTTTGAAGGGATGATGAAGTGCAATGCGGTTAAAAATGGACAAATACTGGATATGGCATTGTACGGATTAACAAGACAGACGAAAGAGTATCGGATTCGCCGTCTGAACGAGGAGGAAATTCCCCTTGCCTTAGCGTTGAGCTGGGAGGTGTTCCGGGAGTTTGTGGCGCCGGAGTATTCTGAGGAAGGCGTTCAGGAATTTCGAAAGAGTCTGAATGACCGGGACCGTAACAGAAAAATGAATTTTTATGGTGCCTTTGACGGGGATCAACTTGTGGGAACGATTTACATGAGAGAACCACAGCATATTTGCGGCTTTTTTGTAAGAAAAGAGTATCACAGAAAGGGAATCGGCCGCAGTCTGTTTGAAACCATGAGACGAGATTATGACCGTCAGGAGTTTACCGTAAATGCATCCCCCTATGGGGTGAAAATATACCGGCATCTCGGCTTTCGGGAAACAGACACGGAACAGACCGTAAATGGGATTCGCTTTACCCCCATGAGGTTCCAAAAGGGATAAGAGAAAAAGATGATATATGTGAGATAAGTAGGCAGAACATTATTTAATCAGGTCATCTTTATGGGAGTGGTGATAACCGATGAAAACATATAAAACAGCTGAGGTCGCCGCAATGATTGGCATACACCCGAACACAGTACGGTTGTACGAAAAATTGGAACTCATTCCGAAAGCTGAAAGGTTGGCAAACGGCTATCGGGTATTTACAGATTTTCACATCGAGCAATGTCGCTTGGTACGGATAGCGTTTCAAGTAGAAGTATTGCAGAATGGTCTGCGAAAGAAGATCACAAAAATGCTCAAAACTGCTGCAACCGGAGATTTTGACACTGCAATAATACAAATCAATGAATATCTGGAACAAATTAAACAGGAACGCATCCATGCGGAGGAAGCTATTCTAATCGTACAGCAGCTTATGTCCGGCTGTGAACAGCCACACATGCAAAATCGAAGGCGGAAGGAAGTCTCAGAGGCATTGGATATTTCTATGGATGCACTCCGCAATTGGGAAATGAACGGATTGATCACTGTAAAAAGAAAAGAGAATGGGTATCGTGTATATACGGATGGCGACATAAAACGACTTAAGATTATTCGTTGTTTGAGATGCGCGAACTATTCCCTGGAGGCTATCCTGCGCCTTTTACAACAGCTGGACAAAAATCCGGATACGGATATTCGAGCTACACTGAACACACCGAAACAATCCGATAGTATTATTTCTGTTTGTGATAGGCTGATTCTTTCTTTATCCGAAGCAGAGGAAAATGCGTACATAATATTATCTATGCTTCAAAAAATGAAGATCAAATTTTTATAACCCTCCACTTTACCACCAGTGTTTTCATTGGTGGTATTTTTATGTGCGTACAAAGAACAAGGGAGGCATGATTATGCAAACAGCAATCAAAGTAGAGCAGTTGTCAAAGTCCTATGGCAATCTGCCTGCCATAGACAGGATTAGTCTATCGGTAGAATGTGGCACTATTTTTGGGTTACTTGGAGCAAACGGAGCAGGCAAAAGTACCACCATGGAATGTATTCTGGGGACAAAACCTATGGATAGCGGTGCCGTGACCATTTTAGGGAATGATCCACGCAAGGACAGGAAGAACCTGTTTCAAAAGATCGGTGTGCAATTCCAAGAGAGTGACTATCAGCCGGAAATCAGAGTTTCCGAATTGTGTGAGGAGACAGCTTGTCTTTATAAGAACCCGTCAGATTGGAGAGAACTCTGTGCCCAATTCGGAATAGGAGATAAAATGGGATGTGCTGTAAAAAATCTGTCCGGCGGCGAGAGACAACGGCTGTTTATCGTTCTTGCCCTGATTCCAAACCCACAACTGGTATTTCTTGATGAACTGACAACAGGGCTGGATGCAAAAGCCCGTCGGGATGTATGGAAAACCTTATCTGAACTGAAAAGGAAGGGTCTCACTGTTTTTTTGACTTCACATTTCATGGATGAGGTGGAAACCCTTTGTGACGAGATCTGTATTCTTAAACAAGGGAAAGTTGTATTCCGTGGAACCGTTGAACAGGCAAAAGAAACAAGCGGGTGCATCAAATTTGAGGATGCTTATCTTATGCTTTCCGGAGAGAAGGGGGAAGAAGAATGAAATCATTTGTAACACTGTTTAAAAATGAATTAAAACTGAATATCCGAAATATGAACATGGTTATCTTTGCAGTTATTCTGCCGTTGGTTGTATTAGTTATTTTGGGTTTCCTTTGCGGGACAAAACCGGCAGCTGATGGTGTGTCATACACTTTTCTGGAACAATCCATCGGTGCACTATGCGCGATCAGTATGTGTGCCGGCGGTTTAATGGGATTACCCCTTGTTGTGGCAGAGTACCGGGAACGGAAAATTTTAAAGCGTTTTCAGGTTACACCCGTTAGCCCTGTAAAGTTACTGATTGTAGAATTCACCATCTATGTTGTATATTGTATTGTGTCTCTGCTTACACTCCTTTCTGCGGCAGTGAGTATATGGCATGTAAGAACAAGCGGTTTTATGCTGGCTTTTTTTGGAAGCTGGATACTGGCAATGTTATCCACACTCAGTATTGGAATGATGGTAGGTAGCATTGCGAAAAATGCAAAGAGTGCAAGCATCATCGCCTGCATATTATACTTTCCAATGCTGCTTTTTTCAGGTGCAACACTTCCGTTTGAAATAATGCCTACAGCGATACAAAAAATTGTGAGCATTTTTCCAATGACACAGGGAATTCAGCTGATGAAAACGACTTTTCTTGGTTTGCCAATGGAAAATATGTGGTTATCTGTCGTGGTTATGCTGGCTGTTACCATATTTTGCATAGGAATGGCAGTGGTCTTCTTTCGATGGGAATAGGCAGACAGAATGATGTCTGTATCCGTGTATAATAGGCTGCAATTTGTGTGACGCTGTGCACCTTTTGGAAGAAAGCTTACTTGTAAATTCTCCGGGAATATGATAAAATGACCATTACTGAGTGTGTAAGTGTGCGAGTGTGGGTGTGTTCCCATGCTCAAGAGATTTTTGGAGGAAAACGAGTGGGAAAAATTGCCATTATGACGGACAGCAACAGTGGAATAACCCAGTCCGAAGCAAAAGAACTGGGTATTACAGTACTGCCTATGCCGTTTATGATCGAAGGAAAAACATATTATGAAGAGATCAGTTTAAGTCAGACTGAGTTTTACAGTATGCTGAGTGAGGGAGTAGATATTTCTACTTCCATGCCGGCGGTAGGTGATACGATAGATATATGGAACAAACTGTTAGAGGAACATGATGAGGTGGTTTATCTTCCCATGTCCAGTGGACTAAGTGGAAGTTGCCATGCTGCGGTGATGCTGGCAGAGGATTTTGCCGGCAAAGTTCAAGTAGTGGATAATCATCGAATTTCCGTTACTTTGCGTCAGGCGGTTTTAGATGCCATGACTTTGCGGGATCGCGGACTCTCGGCGGTGGAGATCAAGAACTATTTAGAAACTGTGAAAGGCGAGAGCAGCATTTATATCATGGTAGATACCATGCATTATCTGAAGAAAGGCGGTCGGGTGACACCGGCGGCTGCAGCGCTGGGTACTTTGCTTAGGATTAAACCGGTTCTTTCCATTCAGGGAGAAAAGCTGGATCTGTTTGCCAAGGCACGCACGGTTAAGAACGCAAAGTCCATTATGATTGACCAGATGAAGAAGGATTTTCAGGAGCGTTTTCAAAGTCCGGACGGAGAGAAGATGCATCTGGAGTTAGCCTATACATATGACAAAGAAGCGGCAGAGGAATGGAAGAAAGAAGTGGAAGAAGCTTTTCCGGGATGTGAGATCCATATGGATCCTCTTTCTTTAAGTGTTTCCTGTCATATCGGACCGGGAGCACTGGCCATTGCCTGTTCCAAAAGAATTGAGGAAGAATAGAGTTTTTGAAACGCAAAGAGATGAATGGTCTTTTTGCGTTTTTTACACTCTGACCTGTCAGAAGAAGATAACAGGGCAGATAAGGATAGGATGAGGTAATTATGGATATTAACATGGAGTATTTTAAAATATTCTACTATGTGGCTAAATGCGGCAGTATTACTGCAGCAGCCAGACAGCTTCATATTTCTCAACCTGCAGTAAGTCAGGCAATCAAGAGTTTCGAAGACAGTCTGGGGGGTACGGTGTTTGTGAGAAATGCCAAGGGCGTGACCCTGACGGAAGAGGGGAAAAGCCTTTATTACCATGTGGCCAAGGGATATGAGCAGATGGAAAACGGAGTGCGTCAGTATAGTGCCTTGCAGAATCTGGCCGGTGGAGGGATCCGCATCGGAGCCAGTGACATGACGTTGCGTTTTTTTATTCTGCCGTACTTAGAGAAGTTTTGTGAAGAATACCCCCAGATCAAGGTTTCCGTGACCAATGCACCTACACCCAGGACTTTGAAAAATCTGGAGCAGGGAACCATTGACTTTGGAGTGGTGAGTACTCCCATTTCCCCCATGAATCACATGGTGGTAAAGCCGGTAAGACAAGTGCAGGATTGTTTTGTGGTGGGAGAAAAATACCGGGAACTGGCTTTGGAAAAGCACAGTTACCGCATTCTGAAAAAATATCCGGTAATCTGCCTGGAAGGAGAGACCTCCAGCAAAGCTTATGTGGATGCATTTTTGCAAAAACAGGGAATTGTACTAAAGCCGGAATTTGAACTTGCCACTTCGGATATGCTGGTAACCTTTGCAAAACGGGGATTTGGGATTGCCAGCGTTGTGCGGGATTTTGCCAGGGAAGGAATTGAGGATGGGCAGCTTTATGAACTGGCTTTTCATGAGAAAATAAAGCCCAGGCAGTTTGCCATTTGCTATGATGATCGACTGGCAATGTCGTTTGCTGCAAGGACTTTGCTGGAGATGATGACAGAGAATTGCTAGGACATAATTCTTTCTTATGTCAAATATAAATAATATTAATTTTGCTTATGAAGCAAGTGGTGGTATAATGATTCGGTGAGAGGTCGTGTAGGAGAAAGAGTATCCCCACGACGTAAGGATATCAGGATAGATTCCACAAGGAGGAGTAAATATGGTAAAAGCAGTAGTTGGAGCGAATTGGGGCGACGAAGGTAAGGGAAAAATTACCGATATGATGGCGACCAATGCAGACATGGTGATCCGTTTTCAAGGTGGAGCAAATGCAGGTCATACCATTGTTAACGATTACGGTAAATTTGCATTGCATACCCTGCCATCCGGAGTATTTAATCAGAATGTAGTAAATATTGTAGGAAACGGTGTTGCCTTGAATATTCCTGTTTTCATTAAGGAGTTGCAGTCCATAACCCAGAAGGGAGTGCCTGCACCTAAGATCTACGTTTCTGACAGGGCGCAGATGGTAATGTCTTACCATATTGCTTTTGATACTTATGAGGAGGAGCGTCTGGCAGGAAAATCCTTTGGATCCACCAAATCCGGAATCGCACCGTTTTATTCCGATAAGTACGCAAAGATCGGTATCCAGGTAGGCGAGCTTTTTGCAGATGAAAACAGATTAAGAGAGCGTGTGGAAAACATCCTGGTTCAGAAAAATGTGATCATTGAGCATTTGTATCATAAAACGGCTATTTCGGTTGAAAGTATTATGGATGAGCTTCTCAGCTACAAAGAAATGATCGCACCCTATGTAAGGGATACGGCGGTTATGGTGCATGATGCGATCAAAGAAGATAAAACCATTTTATTGGAAGGACAGCTGGGAACTTTAAAGGATCCGGATCACGGTATTTATCCCATGGTTACCTCATCCTCTACCCTGGCAGCATTCGGTGCCATCGGTGCAGGACTTCCTCCGTATGAGATCAAGGAGATTGTTACCGTATGTAAAGCATATTCCTCTGCTGTGGGAGCAGGTGCGTTCGTAAGCGAGATCTTCGGTGATGAAGCAGAAGAACTTCGTCGTCGTGGCGGAGATGGCGGTGAGTACGGAGCAACTACAGGACGTCCGAGAAGAATGGGATGGTTTGACTGCGTTGCATCCAAATACGGATGCAGGATGCAGGGAGCAACGGATGTTGCATTTACGGTATTAGATGTGCTGGGGTATCTGGATGAGATACCGGTCTGTGTAGGTTATGACATTGATGGTGAGATTACCACAGATTTCCCGACTACCAGTAAACTGGAGATTGCAAAACCGGTATTAAAAACACTTCCGGGATGGAAATGTGATATCCGTGGAATTCGTAACTATGAAGAATTGCCGGAAAACTGCAGACAGTATATTGAATTTATTGAGGAGCAGATTGGCTACCCGATCACAATGGTAAGTAATGGACCCGGTCGGAAAGATATTATTTATCGTAACAGTCCATTGAAAAAATAGAGTACAAGGAGAAGAGAAATGGCAAGACAAACAGATTTACTTATTATTGGCGGCGGTCCGGGAGGATATGTAGCTGCTATTTACGGAGCACGTTGTGGAAAAAAGGTTACCCTGGTGGAGAAAAACCGCTTAGGAGGAACCTGCTTAAATATTGGATGTATTCCTACCAAAACTCTGGTGAAATCATCAGAAGTATTTGAAACAATCGTAAAAGCAAAAGAATTTGGTGTAATGCTGGATGCAGAGCCGAAGGCAGATATGGAAGCGATCATGGACCGCAAAGACAAGGTGGTAGATCGTCTGGTAGGCGGAATCGAGCACCTGATGAAGAAAAATGAAATTGAAGTGATCAAAGGTACAGCATCCTTTATTGATGACAAGACCATCAAAGTAGAGGGTGAGGAACCCTGTGAACTGACCTATAACCAGCTGATCCTCGCAACCGGTTCCGATGTTGCCAGAGTGCCGATCCCCGGTGTGGATCTGCCTTGTGTATTAAACAGTACTTCTGCATTATCCTTACGGGAACTGCCTAAGAGTATCGTGATCATTGGCGGTGGAGTTATCGGTCTGGAATTTGCATTCCTGTATCGTAACTTAGGTTGTGAAGTAACGGTAGTGGAATTCCTGGATCGTCTGTTAGCAGTGGTGGATTCTGATGCATCTGCAGAAATCTTACGCCAGGCCAAGAAAGCAGGTATCAAGGTTAGCACATCCGCTAAAGTGACTGAGATCGCTGAAGGCGAGGATGGTATGGCAGTGGTTCGTTATGAGCGTAAAGAAAAACTTCAGGAGGTATCCTGTGAGAAAGTACTGGTTGCCATCGGACGCAGCCCGAAATTAGACGGACTGGGACTGGAAAACACCAGCATTGAAGTAAGAGAGCGTGGAAAAGGCATTGTTGTAAATGAATACATGCAGACCAATGTAGAGAATATCTATGCAATCGGAGATGCAAATAACCTGATCCAGCTGGCGCATGCAGCCAGTCATCAGGGAATGGTTGCAGTAAACCACATCCTTGGAAAGGCAGAGGCCTTTGAGAGAGAATATGTTCCCAGTGTAATCTTCACTTCACCGGAAGTTGCCAGTGTCGGTGTAACGGAAGATGCTTTGAAAGAGCAGGGAGCTTCCTACAAAGTAGGTAAGTTTATGTTCAACGGAAACGGTAAGGCTGTGACAATGGGTCAGGCTAACGGATTCTGTAAACTGCTTAAGAATGATAAGGACGAGATCATCGGCGGAACCATCGTAGGACCGGATGCATCCACTTTGATTTCAGCAGTGACACTTGCAGTAAGAAATAAAATGCATGATGTGGATATTACCGGAACGATTTTCCCGCATCCGACAACCGGAGAGGTAATCCATGAGGCAGCGTTGGATTTAAGTATCGGAGCATTGCATCAGTAAGTGCTTCCCGGTGATGTCGGAATAGGTCCGGCAGAGAGCAGATGATAACAAAAAAATACACCATGGAATGACCGGCACTCCGGCTGTTCCATGGTGTTCCTTTTTAGGGGGTTTTGTCATCGTCTTCGTGGTTCTTTTTATTTAGGATCTTGTAAAACAGAGAATAGGCCCACAGTAAAACCGGAATGACAATGGTGGCATAGATGCTGGCCGCAAAGAGCCCGCTGGAAGCAGGGCTGGCAGTGAAGGCAGCGATAATGGTTGTAAGGTAAAGTCCCACAAGAAACAGGACACCGATCATGGCAAGAATCTGCTTTCCTTTTTTCATATTGAAACAATACAGGCACGCATACATTTCGAAGAAAGAAACGTGCCTACTCCTTTCCTGCACAGTAGTGTAGCAAAAAGAACAGGAATCCGTCAAGAGAAGGACGGAAATTAACCAAACGCAGTGCCAGACTACAGGAAAGCTCTTGACGGGAAAAGAGTTTTGCACTATAATGAGCAAAGTTTCATAAGACAGTTCGTTTGCACCATCCTGTCTATAAATAAAACCAGGGCTGTTTTGAGTATGTTTATACCGGGCAGACCATGGGTCTGCCCTTTTTTCATGACAAAATGAGGATGCTTGCTGACTCATCTTGTATATTCCCGGTAACGGAGGTTTCTTGCAGACTCATCTTGAGGATAAGGAGAAGAAGTATGTATATTTTGGAAGCGGAAAGCAATATGGATGCAGCTCATTTCCTGGCCGGATATGACGGGAAATGCGGAAATATCCACGGACACCGCTGGCGGGTATTGGCCAGAGTATCCGGTGAAGATCTTATGCAGGACAAACAAAACCGTGGTATGGTAGTGGATTTTGGAAAACTGAAAGAAGATTTAAAAGAAGAAGTGGACTATTTTGATCATATGTTTATTGTGGAGAGGGACAGTCTTAAGCCTTCCACGATAGAAGCTTTGTCCAAAGAAGGATTTACCCTGCGCATGGTGGAGTTTCGTCCTACGGCAGAGAACTTTGCCGGATATTTTTATGAACGGATGAAAAAGCGCGGATATCGGGTGGAGCAGATCACAGTTTACGAAACACCCAATAACTGTGCCATATACTGTGAGGAGTAAGCGATGTTTCAGGTAGTAGAGAAATTTGTAAGTATCAACGGGGAAGGACCTAATGCGGGACGGATTGCCGCATTCATCCGGTTTGCCGGCTGCAATCTGAACTGTAGTTATTGTGATACCGGCTGGGCGAATGAAAAAGATGCACCCTTTCAAGAGGAAAGCATTTCACAACTGTGTGATTATGTCAGGAAACAGGGTGTAAGGTTTGTGACTCTGACAGGAGGCGAGCCGTTGCTGCAAAAAGAGATCTGTAAACTGACGGAAGCACTTTTGGACATTGAGGGACTGACCATAGAATTTGAAACCAACGGAAGCATATCTTTGGAAGAGTTAGACACTCTTCGGAAAGAGAAAAACCAACAGGACAGGATATGCTTTACCATGGATTATAAACTGCCGGGAAGCGGTATGCAGCAAGCAATGCGGACAGGGAATTTTTCCTTTCTTAGAAAACAGGATACCGTGAAGTTTGTGGCCGGAAGCCGGGAGGATTTAGATACCATGAAAGAGATGGTAAAAACCTGTGGCCTGGGCAACAGATGCCATGTGTATGTAAGTCCGGTATTTGGAAGGATAGAACCGGCGCATATTGTTGACTATATCATAGAAGAACAGCTGCATGAGGTAACCATGCAGATTCAGATGCACAAGTTTATCTGGGAACCGGATAAACGGGGTGTATAACAGGGGGAATAAAAAATGGCAATTGATAAAAAAGCAATCGAAGAACATATCCGGGGAATCCTGGTGGCACTGGGAGAAGATCCGGACCGGGAAGGCCTTGCAGATACGCCGAAACGGGTGGCGAAAATGTATGAAGAGGTGTTTGAGGGCATCAATTATACTAACGAAGAGATCGCCAGGATGTTTGACAAGACCTTTGAGGATGACCTGGATTTTGAAACGGACTGCCGGGATATGGTAGTGGTAAAAGACATTGATATATTCAGCTATTGTGAACATCACATGGCATTAATGTATGACATGAAAGTTGCAGTGGCCTATATTCCCAACCATAAGGTGATCGGCTTAAGCAAGATCGCCCGCATTGCGGATATGGTGGGGCGCCGCCTGCAGTTACAGGAACGGATCGGAACGGATATTGCAGATATCATGCAGATCATCACGGAGTCGGAGGATGTGGCAGTGATCATTGAGGGATGTCACAGTTGTATGAGTGCCAGAGGGATTAAGAAGTCCCAGGCAAAAACCGTGACTACTACATTCCGGGGTGCCTTTAAAACGGATGCAGCATTGCAGATGAGACTTCAGATGTCCTTGAACGGACTGGCAAAAAGAGAGGATGAAGCGTAATGAGAGCATTGGTATTATCCAGCGGAGGAGTGGATTCCACCACCTGCGTGGGAATGGCTGTGGAAAAATACGGCAAAGAAAATGTGGTGACCCTGTCTATGTCATACGGACAGAAGCACAGTAAGGAATTGCAGGCAGCCCGGGCTGTGGCAGAGCATTATGGACTGGAGCATATTGCACTGGATCTGGCGGAGATCTTTCGGTACAGTAACTGTAGTCTGCTGGTTCATTCCGATGAGGAAATCCCGGAACAGTCTTACAGTGAACAGTTGAAGCATACAGACGGAAAGCCGGTTTCCACCTATGTGCCTTTCCGCAATGGATTGTTTCTGGCTACCGCTGCTTCTGTGGCACTTTCCAAGGATTGTCAGGTTATTTATTACGGCGCCCATAGTGATGATGCGGCAGGCAGTGCCTATCCGGACTGTTCCCCGGCCTTTAACAAGGCTATGGGAGAAGCCATTTATGAGGGAAGCGGCCATCAGCTTACCATCGAAGCACCGCTTATCAACTGGAATAAAGCGCAGGTTGTAAAAGAAGGATTGCGCCTTCAGGTTCCCTATGAGCTGACCTGGAGCTGTTATGAAGGAAAAGACAGGCCCTGCGGAGTTTGCGGAACCTGTATTGACCGGGCAAAAGCCTTTGAGGCAAATCATGTAGAGGATCCGGTTCTGAAAGGAGAATAGCATGAGTGGAAGAAGAAAAGAGGAAATACAGGGAGTGACCCTCTTAGGTAACCAGGGAACCAGATATCCGGATGACTATGCACCGGAAATGCTGGAGACCTTTATCAATAAACATCAGGACCATGATTATTTTGTAAAATTTAACTGCCCGGAGTTTACCAGTCTTTGCCCCATTACCGGTCAGCCTGACTTTGCAAACATTGTGATCAGTTATGTTCCGGATGTAAAAATGGTGGAAAGTAAATCCCTTAAGCTGTACCTGTTTAGTTTCCGTAATCATGGAGACTTTCATGAGGATTGTGTGAATATTATCATGGAAGATCTGATCAGCCTGATGGATCCGAAGTATATTGAGGTGTGGGGAAGATTTACGCCCCGTGGGGGGATTTCCATTGATCCATACTGTAATTATGGAAAACCGGGAACCGATTGGGAAGAGGTGGCGAAAAAACGCCTGTTTGAGCATGACATGTATCCGGAACGGGTTGACAACCGTTAAAAATGTGAATTTTTCATAAAAAAATTATTAAATTTTGCCCCTCCACAGATTTGACAAATATTCTCATAATTTATATAATGATATCGTGTTTTGACAAACTACTTATGGTGCTTTTTATATCCAAATTGTAAATTGCAAAACACATACAAAAATCTTTCTAAAATTTATGGAGGAACTATGGAAAAATTATTCAAACTCAAGGAGAACGGCACATCAGTCCGCACTGAGATCATCGCCGGACTGACCACATTTATGACTATGGCTTACATCATTGCGTTGAATCCGAATCTGTTAACCGGATTTGATGTAGGATCCAGTCTTTGGAATGGTGTATTCCTTGCTACCTGTATCGCTTCCGCTATCGGTATGTTTG
>JBJEIY010000009.1:0-15839 GCA_051877515.1 Lachnospiraceae bacterium
ACAAAAAACAACCTCGAAATGGAATACATTTCAAGGCTGTTCTTTTAAGAATTATTGATAAACGAGGAATGATGTTTCCTGCAATATTCCGAAAATAAAAACACTTAAAACGTAACCATCTTTTCCCATCCGGACTATACCGTCGGTTTCGGAATTCTGCTACCGCAGTCACCGAATCAACCCATTCTTGCTACTCGGGCTCGTGGACTTTACCACCGGTCAGGAATCTCACCTGCCCCAAAGATTGCTGGTCTTTGTTTCGTTTTAGCTTTTTCTTTTTTTGCATATCTATTATAATACGTTTTCCGATCCTTTTCAAGAGATAATTTTAAGAAATTCCTCTTCCCGGACCGGTCTGCTGTAATAAAATCCCTGATGCAGGTTGCAGCCCAGCATTTCAAGCTTTTCTGCCATCTCCAGGGTTTCCACACCCTCGGTAATGATCTCCAGTCCCATTTCTTTCATCATGGAAATCGTATGCTTTAACGCCTGAGCCGCTTTCGGCTTCTCCATGGCTGACCAGAGCATGGATTTATCCAATTTCACCACTGCAATGGGATAATCGATCACTGTCATGGCATTGGAATACCCGGTACCGTAATCATCCATGGAAAAATTCACTCCCTTTTCCAGAAGCTGATCCATATTTTTCCGCAGATTCTCTTTGGAGGCTACTGCTGCCGTTTCTGTGATTTCAAAATTGATGGCCTTATAGGGTACCTTGTAGGCATCCATCATATCGATCATTCTCTCGGCCATTTTATCATTCATACACTGCACGGCGGAAAGGTTCACATCCACCCGTTCAATTCCTTTTTCCCATAAACGCTCCTGCTGCAGGAACTCACAAACCTTTCGAAATACCTGGGCGCCAATCTCCGTAATCATGCCGCGTTTCTCTGCCAGAGGGATAAACTCATTGGGACTGATCTGTCCCAGCTGTTCATCATGAAGACGGACTAACGCTTCTGCGCGGATATAACGCTTTTCCCGTACACTATAGATTGGTTGATAGTAGACTTCAAAGCTATTGGATTCCAGCGCCAGTTTCATTGCCTGGATCACATAGCTTTCCCGGCGTCCTTCGGTGTTTTCCGTATCATCCGCATCCCATACTACCCATTCCGCATTCTGGGCCGCGGTTACCAGACCAAAAGAGATCTTGTCAATAGCATCATTGGAATTATTTACCAGATCCGGTCTCTGCAGCATACAAAGAGACACTCCCAGACGAATCTGGACGTTATTTACCGTAATGGGATGCCGGAAGTATTCCTTTAGGCTCCTTTGAATGTCGTTCCACTCATCCTTGTTCTTCTGATCATATACCAGCAGATCTCCCCTATGTAAAGAAAACAATTTATTGGGTTTATTCTTCTTTACTAATCGGTCCACCGTCATTTGCAGGATATCCACCGCAACTGACGTTCCGAACATCTCGTTAATCTCTCTTAAGCCTTCCACACGGATTCCCAGAAGCTGATAGTTTTTCTTACGGAAATTCGCATAATCAAACACCTCCCGGAAAGCATCCGCATTATAGATGCCCAGCCACTTATCCCTGAAATCCGCAGGATTTTCCAATGCAAAACAAAGTACCAGACACGAAAGTGCCTCACAATACTGCAATGCCATTAGAAAAGGATTGTAGAATTGATAGGCCTCCACTCCAAATATGATGATCAAATACAGGATGATCAAAGCCTTCTGCCAGTTTGTCACCTCTTTGCGGAAACGAATCGTTCTGACCAATGCTGCCACCAGATACACGGAAGCAACCAGATACAGCACATCATAGAACGGACCATGGGTGTAACCTTTTACTGCGTCAAAATAGAAGATCCATCCCGTGAAGGGATTGATCACGAAAATCATAAGCAGCGCCACAAAATAAGGAAAAGCAATGACCATCGCATTGCGGACCCCTATCCTTCTTTTCTGTTTACTGAGCACACGGATATAGAGATAAAACAGCATTGCTATACTGACTCCGCAGCATAGATAAAGGTCATTTAGAATATAATCCAGTACAAGTGGCACTGTTCCTATTTCCTGATCTATCCATATGGTAATCAGGTCCAGGATCGGCGCCGCAAACACCACTACGATCATCATTCCAAACACCAGATTTCTCTGGTTCAGGATCTGTCCGGATGAAAAAAAATAAAACAGAATGACCAGCATCAGCATGATCGCGCTGATATCAAAGAAAATATTATAATTCATTTTGTCTGTCCTCTCTATGCGGGCAATGCAGGCCAATGGGAGATCTTGTCATAAACAAAAGACTGCCACGGCAAGTATGCAACGTGACAGCCTCATATTTGGAGCGAAGGGAGTGAGAATCGAACTCACCCGGGAGGCTCTAAACCCCCCACAACGGTTTTGAAGACCGCGAGGCACACCAGCACCTATCCGCCTCCATGATCTAACCTTCTATCTTGCGCCTTCACAAGCCAAATCATTTTAACATCTGCCATCCCTGTTGTCAATCCCACAGATTCTTTCCATTTCTTCCGTTCTTACAGCCGGGCAATATACTGTTCTGCCTGCTGCGCTGCAATCGCGCCGTCTGCAACAGCTGTAACAACCTGACGCAGGGGTTTCTTACGGACATCCCCCGCTGCAAACACACCGGGAATATTCGTATGCATGCAATCATCTGTCAGAATGTATCCGTTCTCCATCTCAATCATTCCTTCAAACAATTCACTCCTGGGATTGTATCCGATGAATCCAAACACCCCTAACATTCCGTCTTTTTCATCGGCATCAATGCGGGTTGTCTGTCCAGTCTTCACATTTTTGACCGTCAGTCCGCTTAAGACATCCTCACCATGAAGTTCCTCCACAACACTGTCCCATATAAAGTGGATTTTCTCATTCTTAAAAGCTTTCTCCTGAATGGACTTTGCTGCGCGAAGTTCATCCCTTCTATGAATGACATGAACATTTCTGGCATATTTGGTTAAATAAATCGCTTCTTCTACCGCAGAGTCTCCGCCTCCTACAACGTACACCTCTAAATCTGTAAAAAAACCGGCATCGCAGGTTGCGCAAAAGGACACGCCTTTTCCCACGAATTCTCCCTCGTTCTTACATCCGATGGGTCTTGGAAAAGCACCTGTCGCAATGATCAGGGTCCGGCACCGATACTCCTCTTTTTTTCCGTGAAGCACTTTGATATCTTCTTTTAATTCCACACTTTCAATGATATCCGTGACTCTCTCGGCACCGAACTTTTCCGCCTGCTGTGACATGCGTTGGACGAGAGATGCCCCGCTTTCACCATCTATGTTCTGTCCGGGATAGTTTTCAATCTCATTTGTAAGGACGATCTGTCCGCCATCTCTGCCCTTCTCAATGATCAGTGTATCCAGACGATATCTGCCTGCATATAAGCCTGCCGAAAGACCTGCAGGGCCTGCCCCAAGAATGATTACATCATATAGTTTACTCATGCTGCCACTCTTACCTCTTTCCTATCATTATACTTCATCATTCCACCCTTTGCAGACATCTATCCATGCCTCATAAGAAGAATACTGCTCCAGTTCCTCCAGCGTAAGCTCAATGGCACTGTTGCTGCTTCCGCATGCCGGAAATACGGTTTTAAACCGCTTCAAAGATTCATCCAGATAGACCGCAACGCCTTCTTTTACTGCAAAAGGACATACACCGCCAACTGCATGACCCACTAAGGTTTCTGCTTCCTGGGGTGTAAGCATTTTGGCTTTGGTCTGAAACCTTGCTTTGTATTTTCCATTATCAATCTTTGCATCCCCGGCCACCACGATCAAAATGGGTGCGTCCCCTATCTTGAAAGAAAGGGTCTTGGCAATCCTGCAGGGTTCACATCCCAGTGCTGCGGCTGCCAACTCTACGGTTGCTGTAGAATCCTCCATTTCCCGGATTCGTTCTTCCATTCCCCTTTCTCTAAAAAAAGCTCTGACATTTTCAATGGCCATGTTTCTGTCTCCTTTTTCCGGTCTTGTGACCAATGTATTTTATAAATATTCTTTTATTGCAGTGTAAATGAATCCGCCATCTGTTTCAAGCTTTGCGCACATTCATCCAACTGCTGGCTGATAGCTGTATTCTCCTGGGCACTTGCCGCATTGTTTTCCACGCTCTCTGCCACCTCTTTCAGCTTCACATTGACATCTTCAATGGCTTTTTGCTGCTGTTCTACTGATTTCACAATTTCATCAATATGCTGCTTGGACTGGACTGAGTCATTCATTCCTTTCTGAATGGTGGAAGAAGTTGTAGTAACCAGCTCTTTTCCTTTTGCAACCGCTGACTGTGATTCTATGATCAGCTTATCAATATTGTCACTTGCCTGAGCACTGGAAGAAGCTAGTGTGCTGATCTCATCTGCTACCACAGCAAATCCTCTTCCGGCTTCTCCGGCTCTTGCAGCCTCTATGGAAGCATTTAAAGACAACAAGTTCGTCTGGGAAGCAATGTCCTTAATCGTTCCCACAAATCCGGCAATTTCGGAATAGCACTGTTCGATGCTTTCCATTGCATCCACCAGTTCCTGCATTTCCCGGTTGCCTTCTTCCAAATGATCTTTGGTAACTTCCGCCGTATCCCGAACGATCACTGCCCGCTGGGTAACCTCCTTGACCTGTTCGGTCAATCGGGTCATGTCATCTGAAACATCAGAAACAGCTTCATTTTGCATAGAAGCACTCTGTGCCACACTCTCTGTGGTCCTTCCCAGTTTATCCGCGTACTCCAGTACATTCTCCGCTTCTCTGCTGATCTGCCGGAAAGATTCGTTCAGATTGTTCACGATGCTTTCCAGGGATTCCTTGATCTGAACATAACTTCCCTTAAACTCTCCATCGATACGAACGGTCAGGTTTTTATCCGAAATTGCACTTACCGTATCAGAGATACTGTCAATATAAAAACGAAGGCTGGTAATTGTTTCATTAATGGAATCTGTCAGTTTCTCAATCTCCATGGAATTCTTTTCTTCATCAAATATCACTGACAGATCACCCTCTGCCACCTGTGCCATTTTACTGCTGATGGACTCCAAGGGCCGGAACAGTATGCCGATCTTTCCATTTATATCTTTCCATAAGATATTCGTCGTCACATAATAAATGACCAGATTGATTCCCAGGATCACAATCAGGAAGAACAACGTACTGTAAAGAGGATTCACGGCAATAACCCTCCAGCCTGTTACCTGGGAGGTATTTCCTATTCCAAGTTTAAAACCGCCTCTATAATCCCAGAAAACCTTTGTTGTGGTATTTTCTGCCACCAGTGACTGATAATGTCCGGAATTAACATCCTGCACGGTAGATGTATTATCCACGCTGAGAGAATATTCTTCCTTGGGATGTACAAGAATGGTACCATCCGAAGTAGTCAGAAAAACATACCGATTGGTTCCATAGCTCTTTTCTATCAAAGAGACCAGGTTATCCATATACATGTCCATTCCCACAACACCTGCTACGGCTCCGTCGCGATAGGTTGCTTTGGATAATGTGATACAGATACCTCCACTCTGCTCATCCACATAAGGCGCAGAAATATAAATACTGTCCGGATCTGCCTGTGCTCCTTTGTACCATTCTCTTTCTGTAACGATAAAATCAGCGGGAGGCTCCCATCCGCCACTCATGATCGTAATATTCTCGTCATAGCAGCTGTAAACCGCTGAAACCTGATCATCCGTCGCTGCCATGGCATCCACGTAGCTTAAGATCGCCTCTTTGTCATCCAGGGTTCCGCTACTGATACCGGCAGCAATAGCCTCCAGCATACTGACTTTACTCTGCATCGCCCGGTCAATCTCTTCCGTGTATTTCAATGCAGAACTGCTGTTTTCTTTTATTGTATATTTGATCGCAAAAAAACCGCACATCAAAATCGATTCCAGGCAAACCACGATCATGGCGCGTTTTAAGATCTTGCCAAACGTTCGTCCGATCCTGTTGCTTAATCCTTCTTTCCCGCTTATCGGCGGATTCTCTACAGTTTTTTTCTTCCTCTTCATTTGCATTTCCCTCCAGACTTCGAACTCAAATCCGAAACATATTTAACAACATTATATTATTTTTTTCATAAAGTTTCAACACTTTCCCGCATCAAAGCAAAAGACATTGTATAATTTCTCCTGATGGTTGACAACTATCTGACAAATTCCAGAGCAGAGCATTCACAGGAACTTTATCGCATTCAGGTGACATGCGTGCGCAAAAAAAAGCGCCCGGTTTACTCCGGGCGCTGTAACCTTTTTACTTATTTGTGATAAACGCATCATAGATTGCTCTGATGGCTGTTTCAAAATCATCATTCTTTACACCAATGATAATGTTAAGCTCAGAGGAACCCTGATCGATCATGCGGATATTGATTCCTGCATTGGCAAGCGCACTGAACAATTTCGCTGCGGTACCACTGGCTGCCTTCATGCCGCGTCCTACAACTGCAATGAGTGCAAGTCCCGCTTCAATTTCAATAGAATCCGGCTCCGCAAGACGGTGAATTGCTGAGACAACACTCTGCTCTTTATCCATGAACTCATCCGCATGTACTACAATCGTCATGGTGTCAATTCCGGATGGCATATGCTCGAAGGAAATATCATTTTCTTCAAAGGCCTGAAGCACTTTTCTTCCAAAACCGATTTCGGCATTCATCATCGCCTTAGATATAAAGACGGTACAGAAATCCTTCTTTCCTGCAATACCGGTAACTACATAATCCTGCTTCTGTGCCGTGCTCTCCACGATCCATGTGCCGGCATCTTCCGGTGCATTGGTATTACGGATATTGATGGGAATACCGCTGCGGCGTACCGGGAAAATGGCATCCTCATGAAGAACGGAAGCTCCCATGTAAGAAAGTTCCCTAAGCTCTCTGTATGTAATATATTTGATCGGCTTCGGATCAGAAACGATTCGCGGGTCAGATACCAGAAAACCGGATACATCGGTCCAGTTCTCGTACACATCTGCCCTGCTTGCCTGCGCCACGATAGATCCTGTCACATCGGAGCCGCCGCGGGAAAAGGTCTTGACCTGACCACTCTTTCCGGAACCGTAGAAACCGGGGATTACCGCACGCTCAGTCTTCTCCAGTCTTGCCGACAGCACCTTTTCTGTTTTATAACTGTTCAACGTTCCTTCTTCATTAAAGAAAATCACTTCCGCAGCATCGATGAATTCAATTCCGAGATATGCAGCCATGATCTTTCCATTAAGATATTCTCCTCTGGAAGCAGCATAATCCTTCTGGGGATCTTCTTTCAATGCCTTTGAAATCTCTTCAAAATCCTTATCCAGTGAAAAATCCTTAAGCTCAAGTCCGGTAATGATCTCATCATATCTTGCCTTAATGGCTTTCATCTCTTCCGTAATATCCTTACCTTCACTTGCGGTTGCATAAACGTGAAGAAGCATATCCGTAACCTTGATGTCATCGGAAAATCTCTTGCCCGGTGCAGAAGGAACCACGAATACACGGCTTTCATCTGCCTGGATGATATTTCCCACCTTTTTAAATTGTTCCGCACTTGCTAAGGAACTTCCACCAAATTTCACAACTTTTTTCATAATCTGTATCCCACCTGTCTTTATTGCTTTTCTTCCTCAATATCCGTCCTAGAAAATCGGAATTGATTCCATGAGGCTCCTCTTTCTGTAATTTATAAGCCTATTGTTAGTATTTTAGATGTATTCTTCCCATTTGGCAAGCATTATCTTAAAATTTTCTTACATTCTATCAAAAAACCGGGAATCCCGTTTTCTGCTCCCTGTTTTTTCTTTTATCTGATCGCATCCTTCATGGACTTCACATACTCCCCGATATACCCCGGAGCTTTTTTTCCGTACTTTTCCAATAGTTTGACAATAGCAGAGCCTACAATGACTCCATCCGCCACCTCCGCCATTTTCTTTGCCTGATCCGGTGTGGAAATCCCAAATCCGATGGCACAGGGAACATCCGTCGTTTCTCTTACAGCCCGGACCATGGACGCAAGGTCTGTCTCGATTTTACTCCTTGTTCCCGTAACACCCAGGCTGGAAACAAGATACAGGAAGCCTTCCGCTTCTTTTGCGATCATCGCAATCCGGTTTGCCGAAGTCGGTGCAATAAATGAAATCAAATCTACACCATACTGTCTGCAAACGGGCTCAAATTCCTCTTTTTCTTCAAAGGGCAGATCCGGTAAAATCAGGCCGTCGATTCCCACATCCCTACAGGCAGAGATAAAACGCTCTGCTCCATAAGAATATACCACATTAGCATAGGTCATAAAAACCATGGGAATCGTAACATCCCTGCGCAATTCCCGGACCAATGCCAACACCTTATCCGTCGTGGTGCCTCCCCGAAGTGCCCGCAGATTCGCCTCCTGAATAACAGGACCTTCTGCCGTCCCATCGGAAAACGGAATTCCCAGTTCAATCAGGTCGGCCCCGTTCTTTGCAGCGGCGCGAACAGCCGCAGCCGTTGTTTCAAGATCCGGATCCCCGCAGGTTAGAAAAGCGACAAACGCCTTTCCGTTTTCAAATGCTTTGCTGATATTACTCATGGATATCCTCCCCTCTGTAACGTGCTATGGCCGCACAATCCTTATCTCCTCTTCCGGAGAGATTGATCACGATGATCTTGTCTTTTTCCATGGTCGGTGCGATCTTTAATGCATGAGCCACAGCATGTGACGATTCTATGGCAGGAATGATCCCTTCGGTCCTTGCCAGATATTCAAAAGCACGAACCGCTTCCTCATCAGTAACTGCCACATATTCCGCCCTGCCGATATCATGCAGGTAGGCGTGTTCCGGACCCACCCCGGGGTAGTCCAGTCCTGCAGATATGGAGTAAACCGGCGCAATCTGACCATATTCATCCTGACAAAAGTATGATTTCATGCCATGGAAGATACCAGGCTTTCCGGTGGAAATGGTAGCTGCAGTTTCAAAGGAATCCACACCTCTGCCTGCGGCTTCACAGCCAATCAGTCTGACTCCTTCGTCTTCAATGAAATGATAAAAACTGCCGATGGCATTGGAACCGCCTCCCACGCATGCTAAAACCGCATCGGGCAGCCTGCCTTCTTTTGCAAGAATCTGCTCTTTGATCTCCTTGGAGATCACTGCCTGAAAATCCCGGACAATGGTAGGGAAGGGATGGGGTCCCATCACCGACCCAAGACAGTAATGGGTATCAGCAATGCGGGAAGTCCACTCACGCATAGCTTCGGAAACCGCATCTTTCAGCGTTGCCGTTCCTGATTTAACAGGAATCACCTCTGCCCCAAGCAGTCTCATACGGTACACGTTCAACGCCTGGCGAATGGTATCCTCCTCGCCCATAAAAATCACACACTCCATGCCCATAAGAGCCGCTGCCGTTGCAGTGGCCACACCGTGCTGACCGGCCCCGGTTTCTGCAATCAGTCTTACTTTTCCCATTTTTTTTGCCAACAGCGCCTGACCCAGTACATTGTTGATTTTATGCGCACCGGTATGGTTGAGATCCTCACGCTTGAGATAAATCTTGGCACCGCCAAGGTCTTTGGTCATTTTCTCCGCATAATAAAGCCGTGATGGTCTTCCTGCATATTCATTCAAAAGTTCGGTAAGCTCCCGGTTAAACTCCGGGTCTTTTTTATAGTACTCATAGGCTTCTTCCAGTTCCTTCACTGCGTTCATTAATGTTTCGGGAATATACTGACCGCCGTGAATACCGAAGCGCCCCTTTGGATTTGACATCATCAATCTTCCTTTCTGACGGCGGCAACAAACTCCGCCATTTTTCTTTTATCTTTCGCTCCATTTGTTTCAATGCCGGAACTGACATCCACCGCAAAGGGTCGGAGCGTTGTAATTGCATTTTTCACATTCGCACAAGACAGTCCCCCTGCCAGAAAATACGGTCTGTTTATGTTTTGCACCAGTTCCCAGTCAAATACCGTTCCTGTACCTGCTCCCGCATCCAGCAAAACGTACTCCGCTACACTGTTTTGCGCCTGCCGGATATCTTCTGCCGATTTTACACGAAACGCTTTGATGACCGGCTTACCGGTCAATTTCTGCAAATCCTTTATATATTCCTCATCCTCGTTTCCGTGGAGCTGGGCAAGATCAATGATACCCTGATTTAAAAGTTCTGCAACCGTTTCCAATTTTTCGTTTACAAAAACACCCACCGCCTGTATCTGTGGCAAACTTATTTTTTTCAGTGCGGCTGCCTTGTCCGATGTTACATACCGTTTGCTGTTTGGCGCGAAAACAAAGCCGATGTAATCTGCCTTCAAATCATTTGCCGCATGGATGTCGCAGGGTCTGGAAAGTCCGCAAAGCTTGATCCTTGTCATCGTCCACCTCGCAGTTCCTGAAGTTTTGCCTTCTTGTCTGTGGCTCTCATCAGCATTTCCCCAATCAGAACCGCATCTGCACCAATCTGACGAATCTTTGCAATGTCCTGTGCACTGCCCACGCCGCTTTCGGAAACAAACAGGACATCCTGAGGGATCTGCTTTCTGAGCCTGCAGCTGTTTTCGGTATCCACGGAAAAATCCTTAAGATTCCGATTGTTTACACCAATCATCCGTGCTCCGGCACGCAGTGCCATTTCAATTTCCTTTTCGTCGTGGACCTCTACCAATGCGGAAAGCCCCAGCATATCGCAAACTCCCATATACTCTCTGATTTCTTCCTCACTTAAGATAGAACAGATCAACAGCACCGCCGATGCACCTAACAACTTTGCCTCATAGATCATATACGCATCCACGGTAAAATCCTTGCGCAAACATGGAACGGAAACCGTACCTGCGATCTCTTTTAAGTACTCGTCACTGCCAAGAAACCATTTTGGTTCTGTCAGGACGGAAATACAATCGGCACCTGCGCTCTCATACTCCCTTGCAATCTGCAGATAGGGAAAATCGGGTGCGATCACTCCTTTTGAGGGGGATGCTTTTTTACATTCACAGATAAAGGACAGTCCCGGTTTCTTCAATGCCTGTTCAAAGGCAAAAGTTCCTTTTGGAAGGGACAGGGCTTTCTGTTTTATGATTTCCTCCGGAAGGCTCTGTTTTGCCTGCCGGGTTCGCTCCCTTGCATAGTCTGCAAGTTCATTCAGAATCGTCATTCCTCTACCTCCGGGCGGTTGCTGACTTCAATGAACCGTTCCAAAGTCTCATAAGCTTTTCCTGAATCAATGATTTCTGCGGCAAGTACAATACCCTCTTTCATGCTGTCTGCCTTTCCGCCAATATAAAGTGCAGCTCCAGCATTCATCAGCACAGCGTTTCTCTTATGACCTTTCTCACCCCTCAGAATACGACGGGTAATTTCCGCATTTTCTTCCGGTGTTCCTCCTTTTAAATCCTCTTTGGTACATCTCTCCAATCCAAACTCTTCCGGTGTGATCACATAGGTTTTATACCATCCGTCACGAATCTCACAAACGGTAGTGGGTGCACTCATAGAAATCTCATCCAGCTTATCCTGTCCGTATACAACCATTCCGCGCTTGACGCCCAGATTAACCAATACCTGTGCCAACGGTTCCACAAGATATTCATCATACACACCGAGAAGCTGCATGGAAGGTGTTCCCGGATTGGTAAGAGGACCAAGGATATTGAATACGGTACGGAATCCCAGTTCCTTACGAATCGCACCCACATATTTCATAGAAGTGTGGTATTTCTGTGCAAAAAAGAAGCACATTCCCACCTCCCTCAGAAGTTCCACACATCTTGCCGGACTTTGCTGAATGTTTACGCCAAGGGCTTCCAGACAATCTGCCGTCCCGCATTTTGAAGAAGCTGCCCTGTTTCCGTGCTTTGCCACCTTCATACCACCTGCAGCCGCAACCAGTGCAGAGGTGGTGGAGATATTAAAACTGTGCGCATTGTCACCGCCTGTGCCGACGATTTCAAACAGTTCCATTCCCGTTTCCACTTTGGTTGCATGATCCCGCATGGCAGCGGCACATCCGGCAATTTCTTCTGTGGTTTCGGCTCTGGCACTCTTGGTAGACAGGGCGGCAAGAAAGGCGGCATTTTGTGTTGCTGTGGTGCTGCCACTCATAATTTCATTCATAACGGTATATGCCTCATCGTAGGTGAGGTCTTCTTTATTTACAATTTTTACAATGGCTTCTTTAATCATCGGTTAGATCTCCTTTATAAAATTTCTAAGCATCTGTCTTCCATCCGGTGTCAGAATGGATTCCGGATGAAATTGTACTCCATAAATGGGATAGGTTTTATGCTGCACCGCCATGATCTCCCCCTCTGCTGTGGAGGCAGTGATCTTCAGGCAGTCAGGGATTGTGGCTGCGTCTGCTGCAAGAGAATGATACCGTGCAACAGGCGCAACCTCAGGACAACCTTGAAACAGAGGACTTTCCGTATCAAATCTGACATCGGACTGTTTTCCGTGCATAAGCTTTCCTGCATAGGTTACTGTTGCACCGAATGTAGCACAAATTGCCTGATGCCCCAGGCAAACTCCAAGGATGGGAATGTCCTTTCCCAGCTCTTTTATCACATCCATGATGACTCCCGCATCCTCCGGTCTGCCCGGACCGGGAGAAAGAATGATGCGTTCAGGACATTGCTTCTTTATTTCATCCACTGTCATTTCATCGTTCCGGATCACCCTGATATCCGGGTCTATCTCACCGATGAGCTGATACAGATTATAGGAAAAACTATCATAATTATCAATGAGTAAGATCATAATTCCGCCTCCTGTGCAAGTTCCAAAGCTTTGAGGGAAGATTTGGCTTTATTCAGACATTCTTCAAATTCCTTTTCCGGTACGGAATCTGCTACAATTCCGGCACCGCTTCGCACAAACACCTTGCCGTTTTTCTTATAGGCAATGCGGATGGCAATACAGGTGTCCATATTTCCGGTGAAGTCAATATATCCGATGGCACCGCCATAGATACCCCGCTTGTTATTCTCCAACTCTCCGATCAGCTGGCAGGCCCGGATCTTGGGTGCGCCGGACAGGGTTCCTGCAGGCAGCACCGCTTCAATGGCATCCAGTGCATCGCGCTCATCGCGGATCTCTCCCCGTACCGTAGAACCAATATGCATCACATGGGAATAATGTTCGATGGAATGCAGTTTTTCCACCTGCACGGTACCGAATTTACTGATTTTTCCCAGATCGTTCCGTCCCAGATCCACCAGCATGTTGTGTTCCGCCAGCTCTTTCTCATCTGCCAGAAGTTCGGCCTCCAATGCCTTGTCCTCTTCTTCGTTTCTTCCTCTTGGTCTGGTTCCTGCGAGAGGGAAGGTATGCAACACTCCATTTTCCAGCTTCACCAAAGTTTCGGGAGACGCACCCGCAACCTCAACATCCGTTCCTGAAAAATAGAACATATACGGCGATGGGTTGATGGTCCGGAGCATACGATAGGTATTCAGGAGGCTTCCTTCAAAAGGTGCACTCAGACGGTTTGATAATACAATCTGAAAAATATCTCCCTCGCGGATATAGTGTTTTGCTTTCTCTACCATGTCACAGAACTGCTCTTTGTCAAACAGCGGTGTGACTTTCCCGAGCAATTTCCCTCCCGGTTCCTCCTTCTTTTCCCCGTGTCTTATCAGTTCTGCCAGCTGATTCAATTCCATCACCGCTTTGTTGTAACCGGTCTCCGGATCATCCAGCGGCATATTTACCATGAGGATAATCTTCTGTTTAAGATGATCAAAAGCAATGACCTTATCAAAAAGCATCAGATCCACATCTTTAAATGCTTCGGTGTCTTCCACCGGGCGCTTGACAGTTGGCTCACTATATCCTAAGTAATCATAGGAAAAATACCCCACCAGTCCGCCGGTAAAAGATGGCAGGTAATCAAATCGGGGACTTTTGTAATCCGCCAGGATCTGACGGAGAAAATCCGATGGGTTCTCCGTTTTCACCCTGAAATTGCCGGCTTTCATTTCGCCATCCATACAGGTAATCTCTAATTTCGGGTCATAACCCAGAAAGGTATAGCGTCCCCAGGTCTCATTTGCCTGTGCCGATTCCAGCATATAGCAATGAGTCGATACATTTTTCAATCGCTTCATGGTTTCCATGGGTGTGGTGAAGTCTGATAAGATCTCACAACTAACCGGCAGTACTTTGTATCTTCCGGTGGCTGCGATTCGTTTCACTTCCTCAAGTGCAGGTGAATAATTCATATCCTTTTACCTCCAAAATACTCCGTTACCTTTCTGCCAGAGAGTAGCAAATAAAAACGCCCTTGACAGAATGGTACAATCTGTCAAGGACGAATAGTGTACTGAAAACAGGTACGATCTTATCCGCGGTGCCACCTTGAATTCACGGCATGACCCGTGCACTTAGCAGGATACCAACATATCCCCGGCAACTGACGTATGCCCACACGTTGCAGAATACTCTGTGGATTTCACATTTGACTGCACCCTCAGCGGTCCATTTGACAACTTGTTTCTCACCCGGTTCTCAGCCTCCCGGACTCTCTGTAAAGGCATCATTGCCGTTATCTCCGCTTCAACGGTTTAGTGTATTAAACTGTTTTGAATTTTAGCACACAGGCTGTGGGATGTCAATGGGTTTTCCACAAAAAAATCCCAAAAGCCTGCAGGATCATCCTGTTTCTCATTGCATCCTTCCTGCGGATGATATTTAAAATAAATCCAACATGTTATCTAAATATATTTTCTCTCTGACATGCAGATGATACTCCGGCTTCGTCATATAATAGAGTAAGAATTCCAGTATCAGGGCACTGCCCAGCCCCCGGCCTTCTACCTTGAAATTGGAAAAACCCATTGGTAAGTATCGGTTCCTGATATCCTCTACACCGATAAAGCCCGGATTCGTCATTGCTTTGGAAAAACAATAGCCCTGATTCACATCCGGAGCTGTGCAGTAATTGTCCGGACAGTTTTCTCCCAGCGATTTCCGGCTCACAATCTCATAGCAGTGTTTCCTGTCTTTACAGCCAAAGAAGCAACCTTCGTTGCATAAGAACTCTACTTTATCTTTCTGAACTTGGGACAACCCATCCAATTTATCAAAAACCTTATTCAGACGAAAGTCCGGCACCACATAAAGAAAATCATCCCTCTCAACCTCGCTTAGAAGCTGCGAAAAGTCCGTCAAAACCTTAGTTGTGGAAGAAACAAAATAGAGCCCCGGATAATTCCTTTTTAAATGCTCTAACAGCAAATCGGAATAGAGGATCACACCATTGGGAACCCCTTCGTTTTCTTCAAATAAACGGCAGAGGGCATTGCATTTTTTATCCGACAGGTGCTCCTTTTCCAACAGGGAGTTGCTAAAGGTCAGGCGGGCCGATATTCCATATTCCTGCATCAATGCCACAACCTCCCCTGGGTCGTGGTCTCCGAACCCAACTCGTCCTCCGCCCCAGATACAATCTGCCGGTGCACCATAGATGGAACCTATGTTACACCAGTCGTAAAAGTATTCCCTGTGCTCACGGAATAGCGGCAGAAACGCACGATACAGTTCATAGAATTCAAACAACCCGGGAAGGTGGTAGTGGGCAATAATATTCTGAATCTTTTCCATTGTCTATTCTTTCCTCCTGCTTTTCGCACTCCCATGAATAACCTCTTTCCCGATTATCCGCGGAATCATAGCTGCAATAACTGCAAAAACCGGAATACATACCAGCATAGGCCACACAACATACCGATAACTGAACATGATCATTTGTCCTGCAATCAAATATACAATTACATAATTCAACAACTGTCCCAGAGTAAGTACAAGATAGCGTAAAGTTGTTGTTGGTTGGAAATAAGTAAGGTACCCCTTAAAGATGTG
>JBJEIY010000010.1:0-170645 GCA_051877515.1 Lachnospiraceae bacterium
TTATGGCGACGATAATGAAAATGGGGTTCTGTGGATAAAACTACGGAAACTCAAGGAATTGACGGGTTTACTTTTGCAGTCCGGCAAGTTAAAATGTAAAGATATGAAAACAATTACGGAAAGAAAACTTCGGTAGAATCTGCTTTAGGATGAAAGCGGGAAGAAAAGTACAGAACAGGAGGAAATATGGTGTTAAGCAAATCTGGCACAGACCGATTACAGCAATCGGAAAGCGAAAAACAACTGGATCGTATGAGCACGAATATTATCCGTGCGCTTGTCCATACGATTGATGCCAAAGACCGTTATACCAGCGGACACTCCCAGAGGGTTGCGGATTATGCCCTCGCCATTGCAAAAAGAATGGGAAAATCGGAAGAAGAGCAGAAGATCGTATATATTGCCGGATTGCTGCATGATGTAGGAAAGATCAGGATTCCGGAGGAGGTAATCAGCAAGCCGGAAAAACCTACGGAAGAGGAATATGGGCAGATTAAGGTGCATCCCATCATCGGATATCTTATTTTAAGGGGTATCCATGAAGATGAGAGAATTGCCTATGCAGCCAAATATCACCATGAGAGGTACGATGGGACGGGATATCCGAATGGTCTGGAAGGCGAGAACATTCCGGAGATTGCCAGGATCATTGGCGTGGCCGATGCATATGATGCCATGGCCAGTAATCGGAGCTACAGGAGTGCATTACCACAGGAGGTTATCCGTTCGGAAATCGAGAAGGGAAAGGGAAATCAATTCGATGAGAAAATAGCGGATATCATGCTCCAGATCATTGATGAGGACAAGGACTATTCCCTGCGCCAGTCGGAGATGAATAAAAAGAATGTTCTGGTGGTGGACGATGAACATATGAATATCAGGATGGTAGAGTATATTCTGAAGGATGAACCGGATCTGGATGTGATTGGGGCAAAAACAAAGGAAGAAACCTTTCGTGCATTGGAAGAACAGGAGATCCATCTGATCCTGCTGGATCTAAGGATGCCGGATGTGGATGGCTTTGAGCTTTATCAAATGATACGGGAAAAATACAGTGTACCGGTTGTTCTAGTGACATCGGATCGGGGTATTGAAACCATACAAAAGATTAGTGAACTCGGTATTGACGACTACCTGACAAAGCCGTTGGATGCTTTTGCATTGAAAGAAATGGTACATGGCATCATGAACAGTTGGGGAAGCATGTAAGGTTCTTGTACGGAGAGGATGGAGTAATACAAAGGAGAGGATTGGTAATGAAGAAAGAGGCGGCGTACAAGAAGGTTATCTGGGCGATTTTTTTCATACAGCTTGTGGTGATCATCGTTGTGCTGAAGACAGCAAAGGTGGATGATATGACTTTGGCAAAAGGGGAGGTACGTTCTTTTGACACAGGCTGGGAACTTATAAAAGAAGACGGCACGAAGGAAGAACTGCCGCAGCTGCCCTATACCGGAACCAGTAAACCGAATGAGAAGATTATCGTTCAAAATAGGATTCCTGAGGAATACTGGGGAGAGACCCTGTCTTTTTTGGCAGCAGACAAGACATTGAGGATCATGGTGGATGGAGAGCAGATCTATTCGTTTGGATTAAATGACCAGCGATTATTTGGGCGAACACCCGGGAGCGTAGTGGTATTTGTGGATATTCCCAAGAACTGTAAAACCGGGGAAATACAGATAGAAATGAGCTCTCCGTATTCTGACTATGCTTCCTACATTACGCAGATGACTTTTGCCAGAAGAGATGTAGCCATTCTGGATTTTATAAAACAAAAAGCGGTTGACATTATTTTGTCTGTGGTAGTTCTGATTGCTGCCATCGTTTTTTTAATGCTGGCAATCGTACAGAAGATATCACTCCGAAAGGTTGGCGGTGTGGAATATCTGGGTGTCTATCTGCTGCTTATGAGTATTTACTACCTGATAGAAACGAAAGTCCCGGAAGTGTTTTACGGAAATCAGACCCTGTATTCCAATCTGATCTTTCTCATACTTATGACAGCACCGCTTTTTCTGGAAGCATACTGGTATGCATCCATGCCTGAAACCGGAAAAACCATGTTGTTAGTCATGGTGCTTTCTGTAGTGAATGCTGTGATCCAGTTGATCTTACAGATTAGTGGATCTGCGGATTTTATGGAGATGGCATTTGTCTCACATGGGATTATTGTACTGATCATTCTGGTAAATATGGTGACACTGGTAAGAAGTACCCGAATAGAAAAAAATGTGAGAAATGGTTTGCTTTTAACCGGAGTAAGCAGTATGATGCTTGGCGCGTTTATTGATATCGTCAGAACTTACACCGTCAAGGTTGGTGACCTGGGAAAGGCAAGCCGGTACGGAATCTGTGTTTTTGCAATCTGTGCTCTGATCAAATATATGCAGCGGATGATGCAGGAACATGTGGAATTCGTGGAAAAAGCAAAAAATGACGCCATTGCAGCCAATGTGGCAAAGAGCCAGTTCCTTGCGAATATGTCTCATGAGATCCGGACACCGTTAAATGGAATCCTTGGTATGGATGCGATGCTTTTAGAAGAATGCAAGGATAATACATTGCGGGAGTATGCCCAAAATATACAAAGTGCCGGACAATCCCTGCTTTCCATTATCAATGATATTCTGGATATATCAAAGATCGAGGCAGGAAAGCTGGAGATCCTACCGGTAGAGTATGAATTATCCTCTGTCATAAACGATTGCT
Source organism: Lachnospiraceae bacterium (assembly GCA_051877515.1). GTDB lineage: Bacteria > Bacillota > Clostridia > Lachnospirales > Lachnospiraceae > XBB1006. Next base: position 2,713 of record JBJEIY010000010.1, read on the forward strand.
ATAATATTGCAAAAGTCAGGGCAGAAAGTAAAAATCTTACCATCCGGTTACTGATCGATCCCAATCTGCCGTCCCGCCTATATGGGGATGAAGTGCGGATCCGGCAGATCATCAACAATTATCTTTCTAATTCCGTGAAGTATACCAGGGAAGGAGAAGTCACACTTTCCATAGGATATGAGAGTATTTCGGAAAAGAATATCCGGATGGTGATTGCTGTCAAAGACACCGGTATTGGTATTCGTGAAGAAGACCTGGAAAAGGTATTTGATTCTTTTACCCGCATGGAAGAGAAGCGGAATCGCAGCATTGAGGGAACCGGCCTGGGATTAAACCTGACGAAAAATCTGGTAGAGATGATGGGCGGAGAGGTCCATGCGGAAAGTACTTATGGAAAAGGTTCCTGCTTCACAGCAGAAATACCGCAGGAGGTAATCGATCCTGAACCGATGGGAGACTTTGAAGAACGGTACCGGCAGTTTATAAGTGCTTCGGAGACCCATACCAGGTCCATCATTGCCCCGGATGCAAAAATCCTGGTTGTGGATGATGCAGAGATGAACCTGAAAGTAATGAGAGGATTTCTGAAGAAAACACGTATTCAGGTTGATACCGCGGAGAGTGGAAAGAAATGTTTGGAATGTGTGAAGAGTAAGCGTTATGATCTGATTTTCTTAGATCATATGATGCCGGAAATGGACGGAATCGAAACGTTTCAACAAATGAAGCTCCTCAAAGACGGTCTTAACGAGAACACTCCCGTTATTATGTTGACGGCAAATGCTACCAGAGGAGTCAGAGAAGAATATCTCAAGATAGGATTTACGGACTATTTGTCAAAGCCTTTTAAGGAAGAAAGCTTGCAGGCGATACTCGCAAAATATCTGGACGCAAAACTGATCCGGTATGAGGAAGCACAAAATGCGGATGCAAAAGATACGGAGCAGCCAAAGGAAACGGATCCGGTAGTGCAGAGCGTGGAGCCGGAAGATGTGATGCAGTTACTGGATGAAATCCCGGGACTGGATATTCAGACAGGACAACGATATTGTATAGATCAACCATTTTATCTGGAAATGTTGTGTGAATATGTCGAGGCGGATAAAACAGAGGAGCTGGGACGGTTTTTTGAGGCGAAGGACTGGAAAAACTATAAAATCCTGATACATGCCCTGAAGAGTGGATCCTTAACGATTGGTGCGGTTTCTCTCTCTGAGGAAGCAAAGGCACTGGAAAGGGCGGCAACAGATGAGGATGCGGCTTATATTTCCTTCCACCATCCGGAAGTGATGGAAAAGTACAACAGTCTGTTAAGCAGTTTGAAAAGGATCCTTGGATAGGTAATCCCAACATTCCCCTTGATTTTTAAGGAGAAATGTCTTATACTTCATACATAATTTGCTTTTTGGATTGGAAAAGCAACCATATACCAAAGGTTATGAGAAAGAGGAGTACACATAGGAGGGCTGGCAGAGAGGACTGTTCACCGGCTGTAAGGCAGTCTCAGCATAGGATGTGGAAGGTAGCTTTTGAACCGATGCCTGAACGGTTAGTAGGGCACTCCGGGAGTTCCCGTTACAGAACCAATGAGATACACTTCATCAAGAAGTGGAAGTAAGGTGGTACCGCGTGTCAATACGCCCTTACAGGAGCCAAGGCTTCTGTAAGGGCTTTTTTATCGTTCCGATAAAAAAGCCCGGATGCAGGCGCACCTGGCGAAGCACAAGAGCCGCAGGCGCACAGCAGCATCTATTGCAGTAAGCCATCAACCATATATTGTGAGGAAAGGACAATTAAGATGAGCAAGGAATTAGCAAAAACTTATGATCCCAAAGGTCTGGAAGACAGACTGTACCAAAAATGGGAAGATAACGGATACTTCCATTCCGAAGTAGACCATAGCAAAACCCCTTTTACCATTGTGATGCCGCCGCCAAACATCACCGGACAGCTTCACATGGGACATGCACTTGACAATACCATGCAGGATACCCTGATCCGCTATAAGAAACTGCAGGGCTTTAACACGTTGTGGCAGCCGGGAACAGACCACGCAGCCATTGCAACGGAAGTAAAGATCATTGATAAGTTGAAAAAAGAAGGCATTGATAAGAATGACTTAGGCCGCGAGGGCTTTTTGGAAAAGGCCTGGGAGTGGAAGGAAGAATACGGCGGACGGATCATTAAACAGTTAAAGAAGATCGGATCGGCAGCAGACTGGGAAAGAGAACGTTTTACCATGGATGAGGGATGTTCCGAAGCGGTAAGAGATGTATTTATTGATCTGTACAATAAGGGGTATATTTACAAAGGTAACCGTATCGTAAACTGGTGTCCGGTATGTAAAACTTCCATTTCCGATGCGGAGGTAGAGCATGTGGAACAGCCGGGACACTTCTGGCATATTAAATACCCGATCAAGGACAGTGAGGAATTTGTGGAGATTGCAACCACCCGTCCCGAGACCATGATCGGAGATACTGCCATTGCAGTAAATCCAAAAGATGAACGTTATACACATCTGATCGGAAAGACCGCCATTCTGCCTTTGGTAGGAAGAGAAATCCCCATTGTTGCAGATGAGTATGTAGATATGGAATTTGGAACCGGTTGTGTGAAGATCACACCGGCCCATGACCCCAATGATTTTGAAGTCGGAAAACGTCATAATCTGGAAGAGATCAATGTACTGAATGATGATGCCACCATGAACGAGCAGTGCGGAAAGTATGCGGGTATGGACCGCTACGAAGCCCGCAAGGCTATGGTCAGCGATCTAGAAGAACAGGGCCTTTTGGTAAACGTTAAGGATCATGTTCATAATGTAGGAACCCATGACCGCTGCAAGACCACCGTAGAGCCTATGGCAAAACCACAGTGGTTTGTGAAGATGGATGAGCTGGTAAAACCGGCCATGACAGCCATTGAAAATGGTGACCTGAAGTTCGTTCCGGAGAATTATTCCAAAACCTACTTCCACTGGTTAGAAGGCATGCGAGACTGGTGTATCAGCAGACAGCTGTGGTGGGGACACCGGATTCCGGCATATTACTGTCAGGATTGTGGCGAAGTTGTGGTAGCCAAAGAAATGCCAAAGGTTTGTCCGAAGTGTGGCAAGAGTCATTTCGAACAGGATCCGGATACCCTGGATACCTGGTTCTCCTCCGCATTGTGGCCGTTCTCAACCTTGGGCTGGCCGGAGCAGACGGAGGATCTTGCGTACTACTATCCGACGGATGTACTGGTTACCGGATATGATATCATCTTCTTCTGGGTAATCCGAATGGTAGTATCCGGTTATGAGCATACCGGAAAATGTCCGTTCCACACAGTTTTGATGCACGGACTGGTAAGGGATTCCCAGGGACGAAAGATGAGTAAGTCCTTAGGAAACGGAATTGATCCTTTGGAGATTATTGAGCAGTACGGAGCTGACGCATTGCGTATGACCCTGCTTACCGGAAATGCCCCGGGAAATGATATGCGTTTTTATCATGAGCGTGTGGAGGCCAGCCGTAATTTTGCAAACAAAGTATGGAATGCGTCCCGCTTCATTATGATGAATCTGGACGGCGTCAAGGTTACGGAACCATCCTGTCAGGAATTAAGCAGTCTGGATCAGGCGATTATAGCCAAATTAAACAATCTGGTAAAAGAAGTAACCGAGAATCTGGATAAATATGAGCTGGGTATTGCCCTGTCCAAGGTTCAGAATTTCATCTGGGATGAGTTCTGTGACTGGTATATCGAAATGAGCAAGCCCTGCCTCTGGAACAAAGAAGAGGATCCTAAGGCAGCCAATGCAACCCTTTGGACCTTAAAGACCGTGTTGAGTCAGTCTATGGTTTTACTGCATCCATTTATGCCATTTATCACAGAGGAAATCTTCTGCACCCTGCTTCCGGAAAAAGAAAGCATTATGCTGGAAAATTGGCCGAAGTATAAGGAAGAATGGAATTATGCCCAGAGTGAGCAGCAGTTTGAAATGGTAAAAGAACTGGTTCGGGGTATCCGGAATACCAGAACCGGAATGGATGTTCCGCCAAGCAGAAAGGCAAAACTGATCATTGTTGCAGAGCAGGAGAGCGCAAGAGAAGCCTTCCGTGTTTTCGAGAAGAGTTTTGCAAACCTGGCTTCTGCCAGTGAGATTGTTATTCAGTCTGATAAGAATGGAATTGCAGAGGATGCGGTTTCCGTTGTGACCTCAGATGCAGTATGCTATATTCCGTTGGCGGAGCTCGTAGACTTTGAGAAGGAAAAAGCGCGTCTTCTGAAAGAGAAAGAGCGTTTGACCGGGGAACTTGCCCGTTCCAATAAAATGCTGAATAATGAAAACTTTACCAGCAAAGCTCCGGAATCCAAGATCCGGGAGGAAAAAGAGAAGCTGGAGAAATATCAGCAGATGATGCAGCAGGTAGAAGAGCGCCTGGCCAGCTTTCAATAAAGGAAAGAACGACAGGAAGAAAAAGTAAATACATGTAGAAAACTTACAGGATGGCAGGATACCGTTTGGTTTTCTGCCATCCTTTTCCTAACAGGAAAGACTGCTTACATACATATCCTGCATGGGGCAGCCGGGATGCGCAGGCATTCTCGAAGGAAGGAGAATCCTGTCATTTTCTGCGATGAAAAACCCCTTAAATTTCTATAAAAATGCTTGAATTTCGCTACCCCTATATTATAATGGAGAAGTACTATCAAAAGATAAGGAAACATACCATGACATATAGAGAAGCCGAAGAGTATATCAACGAAACGCCGAAGTTTACCACCAAGAATAAGCCGGAACATACCCGGGAGCTGCTACGGCGATTGGGAAATCCACAGGAGAGTTTTCAGACCATACACGTAGCAGGAAGTAACGGAAAAGGCAGTGTCTGTGCCATGATCAACAGTGCACTCATGGAAAGTGGGAAACGATGCGGCCTTTTTACATCACCGCATCTGGTCTGCCTGACGGAGCGTTTTCAGATCAACGGGAAGAATTGCAGCGAAGAGAGTTTTTTGCGTGCCTTTGATCAGGTAATGGATGTGATCGGAAATATGAGGGACGAAGGATTGCCACATCCTACTTTTTTTGAGATGCTGTTCGCCATCGGTATGAAAGTATTTGCCAATGAGGGCGTTGAGATCGCAGTCATCGAAACCGGACTGGGCGGAAGACTGGATGCCACCAATATCCTTAGTAAACCACTGGTGTGTATCATTACCTCCATCAGTCTGGAGCATACGGAGTATTTGGGAGACACCCTGGACAAGATCGCAGCAGAGAAAGCGGGGATCATCAAGTATGGCGTCCCTGTGGTGTTTGATGCCATACAGAAAGAGGTGGCAGATGTAATCTTTCAGAAGGCAAAGGAGCTTCTGGCACCGGTCTATCCGGTCTATCCGGGAGATATTCAGATTGTGGAAAAAACACCGGATTCCATTTCATTTTGCTTCGACCTTAACGGACATCATGCACCGGTAACCCTGCCCTTTGTGGCAGATTATCAGGCGGAAAACGGTGCGCTTGCCATGCAGGCCTGTGAGTTGTTGATCCGGCAGGGGATCTTCAGTTTCACTCAGTTTAAGGAAGGCATGAGAAAAACGAAATGGCCCGGAAGAATGCAGCTTTTAGAACCGGGCGTATATCTGGATGGGGCGCACAATGTGGATGGCATTACACAGTTTATCCATACTGTATCCCATATGGGAAAACAGGGAAGACGCTTGCTGTTTGCCATGGTAAAAGAAAAAGATTATGAGCAGTCGATCATGCGGTTAAGCAAAGAACTGTCCTTTTCAAGGATTGTGGTAACCCAGATTGAGGGAGAAAGGATGCTTCCGGCATCTGTCATGGCAGAGCTGTTTGCGAAGTATTCCCGGGCAGAGATCGTGGTGGAACCACAGATCGACAAGGCGTATGAAAAAGTAAAAGAATCCAGGGGAGAGGAGACAGTTTTTTGTACAGGCTCCCTGTACCTGATCGGTGAGATTATAAGGATGAAGGAGGAAGAAAATGATTAATTTCGAAGAAGAATTGAAAAAATTTAAACCCAGTCTGGAAGTTGAACAGGCAGAAGAGGCGATTTATAATCACGACCTGGATGACATGACGGATATCCTGCAGGAAATGATAAAGGAAGCGAGAAAACAGGGAAGATAGAGGGGTAATACATGAATTCATTGCAGAAAATCATGCAACTCTCCAATTGGTATTATAATCAGGGGTTAGAATGTGCCCAGGTGCATAGCATCTCATCCGCTATTGAGAACCTGAAGAAGAGTCTGCATTATTATAAAAATAATATTGAAGCCAGAAATCTATTGGGGCTTTGCTATTACGAAGTCGGAGAAAGTGTAATGGCTTTGCGGGAATGGGTGATCAGTGAGAATCTGAAGGCAGAAGAGAATCCTGCATCCACTTATATCAAGGACATTCAGCCGGAGCTTTCCAGAACCGGCAAGCTGAATGTATGTATCAAGAAGTATAACCAGGCGCTGGAATATGCCAACAACGGCAGTGAGGATCTGGCGGTGATCCAGTTAAAAAAGGTGATCTCCACCAATCCCAAATTTATCCGGGCGCATTTGCTGCTGGCACTGATTTACCTTCACATGGAAGAATATGTACAGGCGAAGGATGTTTTGCGCAAAGCCGGTAAGGTGGATGCCAACAATACCATGGTGCTCCGGTATTTAAAAGAAGCAAATGAACATCTTCATTCGAATGGAAAGAAGGGCAGGAAAAAGAATGTGGCAGAAGACAGCGTAGCTTATACCAGCGGAAATGCCACCATCATCCGTCCGGCCTATTTTAAAGACAATGCAACCATCGGAACCATTGTTAATATTGTGTTTGGCTTAGTGGTTGGTTTTTTGATCTCCTTCTTCCTGGTGGTTCCCGGAGTGAAACGTCAGGCTGCGGCAGACAGTGCAGCGAAGCTGGTGGAGGCAAATAATACCATTTCCACGAAGAATGTAACCATTAAGTCTTATCAGACGCAGGTGGATGAACTGACCAAACAGATGGAAGAAATGGAGAATAACAGTAGCCAGACTGAGAGCGCCATGTCTTTTTATCAGGAAATGCTAAAGGCTTATGTAGCCTATAATGACGGAGATTACGAGACCGCAGGAGAAGCCATCGCGAAAGTTGACGAAAAGGATGTAGATAGGGAATTCAAAGATGTTTTTCTCACATTAAAAGATCAGGTCAACGAAAAATACCTGAGGCTCTTGTACAGGGAGGCCTGTGATAAGTATAATCAGGCCCTGTATGAAGATGCCATAGAGATCTTTGAAAAGATCCTGAAAGCAGACGAGGAGTATTCAGACGGAGATGCGATGTACTATTGCGCACAGGCATACCGTTTAAATGGTGATAATCAGAAGGCCAGCATGTTATATCAGAAGATCGTTGATAAGTACCCGGATACTTATAAAGCAACCAATGCGCGCAAGTATTTGGAGCAACTGACCAATCAATAGTCGGAAAAACCATTGGATTTGCAAAAGACAACAGCAGGAAAGTGCTGTTGTCTTTTTTTATACATGGCAAGTGAGACTGCCGGCAGGCTCATCTTGCAGGGATCATACATAGTAGGGAGGATAAATATGGAAGCAGGATATCAGGTAGAGCAGAGAATACTGCGGATCAGGGTGCCCCAGGAACTGGATCATCATGTGGCGGAACAGATCCGGTCAGAGTCGGAGAGGATCATGGATCAGCAGCAGATAAACCGGGTAGAGTTTGATTTTTCCGATACACAGTTCATGGACAGCTCCGGAATCGGGGTGATCATAGGACGGGTAAAGCGCATGCGGCAGAACGGGGGAACGGTAGCGGCCATTCATGTGTCCGGTCAGGTGTATCGGATCCTGCGAATGGCAGGACTTACGGAAGTGATCGCCATTAGCCGGAAAGAGGAAGAAACAGTGAGAGAGGAGTCAGTATGATGAAAGACAGAAACAGGATACGGGTGGAATTTGATGCAATCTCAGAGAACGAGAGTCTGGCCCGGGTCATTACAGGAGCATTTCTGGTACCCTATAATCCAACGGTAGAGGAAATGGAAGATGTCAAAACGGCAGTATGTGAAGCGGTGACAAATTGTATTATTCATGGTTATGAGGAAGAGCAGGGTACCATCGTACTTACCCTGGAAAAAGAAAACGGACAGGTACTTGTGGAAGTGGAAGACCGGGGGGCAGGAATTCCCGATATTGCACAGGCCATCCAGCCGCTGTTTACCACAAAACCGGAACAGGAGAGGTCCGGAATGGGTTTTACTTTTATGGAAGCTTTCATGGATGAGGTGGCGGTTGAATCCACAGTTGGAAAAGGAACCAGAGTACAGATGAAAAAGAAAATGAATCCGGCAGCTGCCAGGGAGTAGACAGATGCAGTGGGAGGAGCAGATCAAAAGAGCACAACAGGGGGAGGAAGAGGCTCTTCGTCAGCTGGTTTCCGATAATACAGGATTGGTGTACTCAGCCACGAAACGTTTTTTCAACCGGGGATGCGAAACGGAAGATCTGCTGCAAATTGGAATGATTGGTTTGATCAAGGCCATCAAACGCTTTGATGTTTCCTATGGGGTTGCATTTTCTACCTATGCAGTGCCCATGATCATAGGAGAGATCAAACGATTTCTGAGAGATGATGGGATGCTCAAGGTATCCCGTACCATCAAAGAAAACGGATATAAAATATCCCGATGCAGGGAGAAATTGTGTCAGGAACTGGGGCGGGAACCCCGTCTTTCAGAGATTTCCGAATATCTTCATCTGAGTTGTGAGGATGTGGTACTTGCCATGGAGGCAGATTGTGAAGTAGAGTCCATTTACCGTCCGGCTTTTCAGGATGTAGAAGAGGAAAACTATATGATAGACCAGCTAAATGTAGGAAAGGACGAAAAAGAGGAAATTTTCACTTCCATATATCTTGACTGGGGATTAGAACAGCTGGAGGAGAAGGAAAGACAACTGATTGAGATGCGATACTTTAAGGATATGACCCAGAGTCAGGTGGCAGAAAAACTGAATATGACCCAGGTTGGGGTATCCCGGATGGAAAAGAGGATCCTAAAGTTCTTGCGACAGCGTCTGGAATGATGGTATACTGGGAGTGCTGAAAAGGGCGGCAGCGCCTTGAGAAACGAGATGCCGGGAGGATACCAATGAGTATATTAAATGTAGAACACTTAACCCATGGATTCGGAGACCGTGCTATTTTTGAGGACGTGTCCTTCCGACTGCTGAAGGGAGAACATATAGGGCTGGTGGGTGCCAACGGAGAAGGAAAATCCACTTTTATGAATATTATAACCAATAAACTGATGCCGGATGAAGGCACCATTACCTGGGCAAAAAATGTCCGGGTGGGGTATCTGGATCAGCATACCGTGTTGGAAAAGGGAATGACCATCGGAAGCGTGCTGGCCTCTGCTTTTGACTTTCTCTACGAAATGGAAGAGAAAATGAACCAAATCTGTGATACTTTGGGAGAATTGCCACCGGAGGAGATGGATGCGGCAATGGAAGAGCTTGGTACCATTCAGGATCTTTTGACCATGCATGATTTTTACATGATCGATGCCAAGGTGGAAGAAGTGGCAAGAGCTTTGGGGCTGTCGGATCTGGGCCTGGATAAAGACGTGACGGATCTTTCCGGTGGCCAGCGTACCAAGGTGTTGATGGGCAAGCTTTTGCTGGAAAAACCGGATATCCTGCTGTTGGATGAGCCTACCAACTATTTGGATGCAGAGCATATTGAGTGGCTGAAACGTTATTTAAATGAGTATGAAAATGCATTCATTTTAATCTCCCATGATGTGCCTTTCTTAAACAGTGTGGTGAACCTTATTTATCATATGGAGAATAAGAGTCTGGACCGTTATGTGGGAGACTATGACAAATTCTTAGAAGTCTATGAGATGAAGAAAGCCCAGCTGGAGGCAGCATATAATAAGCAGCAGAAAGAAATTGCGGATCTGAAGGACTTTGTGGCCCGTAACAAAGCCCGGGTGGCTACCCGGAATATGGCCATGTCCCGGCAGAAGAAGTTAGATAAAATGGACAAGATCGAACTGGCGGCAGAAAGGCCGAAACCGGAATTTCATTTCCAGACAGACCGCGCCCCGGGACGATATATTTTTACCACGAAGCAGCTGGTGATCGGATACGAGGAACCGTTGTCTTCTCCACTGGATCTTACGATGGAAAGGGGACAGAAGGTGGTGCTTACCGGTGCTAACGGGATTGGCAAGACCACTCTTTTAAAAAGCATTCTGGGTCTCATCCCGGCCTTAAGCGGGGAGGTAGAGCTGGGCGATTATTTGAGTATCGGCTATTTTGAACAGGAAATGGACCAGAATGTGGGCACCACCTGTATTGAAGAGATCTGGCAGGAATTCCCCTCCATGACCCAGTACGAGGTACGTTCCGCCCTGGCCAAATGCGGTCTTACCACCAAGCACATCGAAAGCCTGGTGCGGGTACTTAGCGGAGGAGAGCAGGCAAAGGTGCGACTGTGTAAACTCATTAACCGTCCAAGTAACATTTTATTGCTGGACGAGCCCACCAACCATCTGGATGTGGATGCCAAGGAAGAATTGAAACGGGCTTTGACGGAATACAAGGGCAGTATCCTGATGGTGTGCCATGAACCGGATTTCTACGAAGGTTTTGCCACGGATATCTGGGACTGCACCAGGTGGACTACGAAGTTGAGTTAGAGAAGGAGGGTACCATGATGGAAAGCATGAAAGATTATGAAAGAGAGTTAGAGCGATCCTTTCGGAAAATCCAAGTCGGCGACATCATTTCAGGCGTCGTAATCGGTGTAAATGAAGAGGAAGTGATCCTGGATCTGAATTACTACACGCAGGGTGTGATCAAAGCCGACAATCTTAGCAATGATCCCGATTTTTCCATTCTGAACGATGTTCAGGTTGGTGATGAGATTGAGGCAACGGTAGTTCGCCTTGATGACGGTAACGGAAACATGGAATTGTCCAGGAAGGAAGCCAACGATGTTTTGGCATGGGATAAGCTTTCCGAGATGATGGAGGCTGAGAAGGTTGTCAAAGTAAGAATCAAAGAGAGCGTAAATGCTGGAGTAGTTACTTATTTAGAAGGAATCCGGGGCTTTATTCCGGCATCCCAGATTTCAACGGATTATGTGGAGGATCCCTCATCCTGGGTGGGAAAAGACATCGAGGTAAAAATAATCACTGTTGATAAAGAGAAGGAGAAGCTTGTTTTATCCGGTAGAGTTGTTGCAAGAGAGAAACAGGAAGAAGAGCGAAATCACAAGATTTCCATGTTGGTGCCGGGCAGCATTGTGGAAGGTGTTGTGGAATCCATTATGCCATATGGAGCCTTTGTAAGTTTAGGAAACGGACTCAATGGTCTGGTTCATATTTCCCAAATTTGCCAGAAAAGGATCTCCTCGCCACATGAAGTGCTGAAAGAAGGCCAGAAGGTGAAGGCCAAAATTTTAAATACCAACGATCATAAGATCAGTCTTAGTATGAAAGCATTAGAAGAGGAAATGGTGGACACTGAGGATGCAGGAGAAGTGGAGGAATATATTTCGGAAGAGAGTGCATCCACAAGTCTTGGCAGCCTGCTTTCCAATCTGAAGTTATAATGAAAAAGAGTTCAATCCAGTTCCGCGATCAGCGGTTACAAAAGAGTCGCAAAGCGGCTCTTTTTTTCGTCGAAAAACGACACAGGAAAGTGCGTCTTCAATTCTAAACAATTCGTATAAAAACCCCAAATTAGGAAAACACTACTACAGAACAATAGAGAATCGAGGAAGTTTATATGCGAAGAAAATGGTATCGTATCAGCCTCATCTTTTTTCTGATGGTGATCTTGCTGGGAAGTTTCTGGTATATAAGGTCGCAGGATAAAAGTGCCCGGATGTCCGAAGGGACACTGGTAATGGCACAGTAAAAGGAGGCTGTATGAGCGAGGAAAAAGAAAAGAAAAAAGCACCTACGGTATATCTGTGTTTGGAACGCAATAGTCTGGTGCCGAATCCGCAGGTGAAGCTTAGCGATATTGCTACCGTGCTATGTGCAGATAAGGTATTGCAGCGCAAGGTGGGACAGCTTACCGTACTTAATATGCAGGATTATGATCATCCGGTACAGGTATTGTCTGTTATGAAAATCATGGAAGATATCCAGAAAGAGTTCGGGGATCTTACCATGAACAGTATAGGAGAGACGGATGGTGTGGTGGAACTGGAGTTTAAAAAAGAAAACAAATCCGCCCAGTACATCAAAACTGTTTTTGTGGCACTGGTGCTGTTTTTCGGTGCCGCATTTACCATCATGTCTTTTCACGGGGATATTGGGATACAGGATATGTTCGGGCGGTTGTATCGTCAGATGACAGGAGAAAACGGTGGTCCGGTAACCATACTGGAGATAAGCTACAGTATCGGGATCCTTGTTGGCGTTATGGTATTTTTCAACCATATCGGAAAGAAAAAAGTAACCCGTGATCCTACACCGATCCAGGTTCAGATGCGGGAATATGAGAAAACCGTGGACGAAACTTTTATAGAAAATACAGGACGAAAGGGAAGTAAGATCGATGTCAGCTAGGATACTTTTGGGAGTGATAGGACTGTGTTCCGGGGTTGCGGTAGCCGTTGCAGTAACCTCCTTTGCGGCGGCTGTGGGTGTATATCCGAGGCTTGCGGCCAAAAGCCATGGTGCAAAGCATATGCTGATGTTTGAAACGATGGCACAGATAGGGATTTTTACGGGAGCAATCCTGACCCTGTTTGATGTGAAACTGCCATGGTGCTCTTTTTTACTCCCTCTCTGGGGGTTTTTCATGGGAAATTATGTGGGATGTCTGATCATGGCATTGGCAGAAATCCTGGAGGCTTTTCCCATCATGTTCCGGCGGTTGCATATTAAGGAGGGACTGCCCTGGCTGGTAACAAGCATTGCATTGGGGAAAGCCTGTGGAAGTATCTATTATTTTGCCATGCAGATGTGGAAAAAATGAAGGAGAGTGAATCTATGAATGAACAGCGCAGAAATGAAATCTATGAGGAAAAAGTTAAACAGGCCACCCCTACCCATAATCTTTGGTGTAATATGGCCAAGGCCTTTCTGGTGGGAGGCATCATCTGTGATATTGGACAGCTGATCTTAAATCTTTTACAGCAGAATGGTGTGGCAGAGAAGGATGCATATAGCTGGACCGGTGTGATTCTGGTATTTGTAAGTGTCATTCTTACCGGTCTGAACATCTATCCGTCCTTTGCGGCCTTTGGCGGTGCGGGAGCCCTGGTGCCGATCACCGGATTTGCCAATGGCGTGGCTTCCTCCGCCATCGAGTATAAGAAAGAAGGACAGGTCTTCGGCATCGGCGCTAAAATTTTTACCATTGCAGGACCGGTCATCTTATATGGAATTGTTACCAGCTGGGCATTGGGAATGATCTACTGGTGCCTGAAATGCTGGAATGTTGTATAAAATCTATTCTGTGATACAATACCTTATCTCTTGATTTTTTCCTTTAATATGATATACTGTGGTTTGACTGACAAGACAGCTGACAACACAAAAGCTGTGACTGTCGTGATAACCCCGGGTCGGGCAGGCAGAAGCCTGCCACAAGCAGGAACCGGGACACAGAAAGGAATACAGTATGGATAAGGTAAAGGAATTTTTGAAACGCAAAGACATTGAGATTTCCGTGCAACGATACTTCATTGATGCACTGGGAGCTATGGCACAGGGATTGTTTGCATCCCTGCTGATCGGAACCATTATCGGAACCATCGGAACCCAGACAGGACTTGAAATCTTTGTAACGGTGGGAAACTATGCAAAAGCAGCCACAGGACCGGCTATGGCCATTGCCATCGGTTATGCACTGCATGCTTCCCCTCTGGTGCTCTTTTCTCTGGCAGCAGTAGGAGCTGCAGCCAATGAGCTTGGAGGAGCAGGAGGACCGCTGGCAGTACTGGTCATTACGGTATTTGCCGCAGAATTCGGCAAAGCTGTATCGAAAGAGACGAAGATCGATATTATTGTAACACCATTCGTTACCATTTTTGTTGGTGCTGTTCTTTCCATGTGGTGGGCGCCAAGTATCGGAGCAGCTGCCAGTGCACTGGGTAAAGCCATTATGTGGGCAACAGAACTGCAGCCATTCTTCATGGGCATCCTGGTTTCTGTGATCGTGGGAATTGCCCTGACACTGCCTATCAGCAGTGCGGCAATCTGCGCGGCTTTGGGTCTCACCGGATTGGCGGGGGGAGCTGCCCTGGCAGGATGTTGTGCCCAGATGGTAGGATTTGCGGTCATGAGCTTTAAAGAAAACAAATGGGGAGGATTATTTGCCCAGGGTATTGGAACCAGTATGCTTCAGATGGGTAACATTGTAAAGAATCCAAAGATCTGGATTCCGGCGATTCTGTCTTCTGCCATTACGGGACCGCTGGCTACCTGTGTATTTCATTTGGAAATGAATGGTGCAGCCGTCTCCTCCGGTATGGGAACCTGCGGACTGGTAGGTCAGATCGGTGTATATACAGGATGGGTTGCACAGATTGAGGCAGGTACCAAAGCAGCCATTACCGGTATGGACTGGATGGGTATGCTGTTAATCTGCTTTGTTTTGCCTGGGGTTCTTACCTGGCTGTTCGGACTTTTCTTCCGTAAGATCGGCTGGATTAAGGAAAATGACCTGAAACTGGATCTGTAAGGCGGATCGGGTAGAAGAGTAAAGTAATAATTTAAAATAATTAATAGAATGATTCAGAAATTACCATGGAAAGGAATTTAGAAATGTCGTGGACAACTGCGCCAAAAAGAGGTAAAATATAATCCAAATACGCCGAAAGGTTTGTGATTTGTTTATTATTTAATTTATCTTATAGGAGGCCAATCATGAAAGAACTTGATCTGAGCAGATATGGTATCAATGACACCATCGAAATCGTACATAACCCATCCTACGAAATGTTATTCGAGGAAGAGACCAAAGAGGGACTGACCGGATATGAGAAAGGACAGGTCAGTGAACTGGGTGCAGTAAATGTCATGACAGGAATTTACACCGGACGTTCACCCAAAGATAAATTCATTGTAATGGATGAGAATTCCAAAGACACCGTGTGGTGGACCAGCGAAGAGTATCCAAATGACAACCATCCGGCATCTGAAGAGACATGGAAAGCAGTAAAAGAGATTGCATTAAAAGAGTTATCCAATAAGCGGCTTTTCGTAGTAGATGCTTTTTGCGGTACCAACGAAGATACCCGCATGGCAGTGCGTTTCATCGTTGAAGTTGCATGGCAGGCACATTTTATCAAGAATATGTTCATTCAGCCATCTGAGGAAGAACTGGCAAACTTCGAGCCGGATTTCGTTGTTTACAATGCTTCCAAGGCAAAAGTTGAAAATTATAAAGAACTGGGATTAAATTCCGAAACAGCGGTTGTATTTAACATTACCAGCAGAGAGCAGGTTATCATCAATACCTGGTACGGCGGTGAGATGAAGAAGGGTATGTTCTCCATGATGAACTATTACCTGCCGCTGAAGGGCATTGCTTCCATGCACTGCTCTGCCAACACGGATATGAATGGTGAAAATACCGCAATCTTCTTTGGATTATCCGGAACCGGTAAAACTACCCTTTCTACTGATCCGAAGAGACTTCTTATCGGAGATGACGAGCATGGTTGGGATGACCATGGTGTATTCAACTTTGAAGGCGGATGCTATGCAAAGGTTATTAACCTGGACAAAGAATCCGAGCCGGATATTTATAATGCCATCAGACGTGATGCATTGTTAGAGAATGTAACCTTAGATGAGAACGGAAAGATTGATTTTGCAGATAAGAGTGTAACCGAGAATACCCGTGTATCTTATCCCATCAATCATATTGAGAATATTGTACGTCCGGTTTCCGCTGCACCTGCTGCAAAGAATGTGATTTTCCTTTCTGCAGACGCATTTGGAGTACTTCCTCCGGTTTCTGTTTTAACGCCGGAGCAGACCCAGTACTATTTCCTGTCCGGTTTCACTGCAAAACTGGCAGGTACCGAGCGTGGAATCACAGAACCCACACCAACCTTCTCCGCATGTTTCGGACAGGCGTTCTTAGAGCTTCATCCTACTAAATATGCAGAAGAGCTGGTTAAGAGGATGGAAAAAAGCGGTGCTAAAGCATATCTTGTAAACACCGGATGGAACGGAACCGGAAAGCGTATTTCCATTAAGGATACCAGAGGTATCATTGATGCCATCTTAAACGGAGACATCAATAAGGCTCCAACCAAACAGCTTCCGATCTTTAATTTTGAGATTCCGACAGAGCTGCCGGGAGTAGATACCGGTATTCTGGATCCGAGAGATACTTACCAGGATGCATCTGAGTGGGAGAGAAAAGCAAATGACCTGGCTGATCGTTTCATTAAGAACTTCAGCAAATATCAGGGAAATGATGCAGGAAAGGCACTGGTTGCTGCCGGACCACAGAAATAAAAAGGATGAGGATACCCCTTGCAGTATGACCTGCAAGGGGTTTTTACACCAAAGGAGAGAGAATGGAAGGTCAGGAAAGAAGAGAGCAGTTGGTAAAGCTTTTAGATAACAGGACGATACCGGTTTCCGGTACGGAGCTGGCAAAGCGTTTTGGCGTCAGCCGGCAGGTAATCGTGCAGGATATTGCCCTGCTGCGTGCCACCAATAAAAACATCTTAAGCACCAACAAGGGGTATGTGTTGTATAAGCCGGAGAAGGAGAATTCCAAGGCAAAACGTAGTTTCCTGGTGCATCATGGTGCCGGACAGATACAGGATGAGCTTAACACCATCGTGGATTACGGCGGAAAGGTGTTGGATGTGGTGGTGGAGCATGATATTTACGGACAGATCATGGTGGATCTGATCTTAAAGAACCGGGCCGATGTGGAAGAATTCATGGATCGGATTAAGAATAGTAAAAGTCAGCCCTTAAGTATTGTAACCGGAGGACAGCATTGGCATACCGTGGAAGCGGAGTCGGAAACGATACTTGACAAAATCCAGGAAAAACTCAGTGAGAAAGGATATCTGTAACCACCATCGGGATGTATAAAACCCGCCCGCCGGGGACATTCTACTTTTAAGTATGGACGTTAGCTTCATCTTAAAAGGAGAGAAAGAATGAGTCAGTATATTGGAAAACAAAGTATCCGGTTTCAAAATCCACCTTTCCTTACCGCATGGGCTTCCGTAGTTGGTAAGAAGGAAGGAGAGGGACCTTTGGGCAAAGCTTTTGATGTGATCGAAGAAGATGATTATTTTGGAGCAGATACCTGGGAAGGAGCAGAGAGTCAGCTGCAAAAAAAGGCTCTGGAAAAACTGCTTCAAAAAAGCGGTGCGAAAACACAGGATATCCGCTATCTGTTTGCGGGTGATCTTCTTGGGCAGGTGGTTGCCACCACTTTTGGGTTAATGGAGTTCCAGATTCCTTTGTTTGGGTTGTATGGAGCCTGTTCTACGGCAGGAGAATCCCTCAGCCTGGCGGCGATGACTGTGGCGGGAGGATATGCTCATCAGGTGGCGGCACTTACCAGCAGTCATTTTGCATCAGCGGAGCGACAGTTTCGGTATCCCCTGGAATATGCAGGACAACGGCCATTGTCAGCGACCTGGACCGTGACGGGTTCCGGGGCTTTTCTGTTGTCGGAAGACCCGGGTCCGGTTAAGGTTACAGGAATCACAACCGGCAAGGTAGTGGATTATGGAGTGAAAGATTCCATGAACATGGGAGCCGCCATGGCACCGGCAGCAGCAGACCTGATTTACCGGAGTATGGAGGATTTTGGGTTTACACCCGGCGATTATGATAAGATCGTTACAGGAGATCTGGGAGAAGTAGGACAAAGCCTGCTGCTGGATCTGTTAAGGGAAAAAGGTCTGGAGCTTGCCCATATTCATGAAGACTGCGGAATGAAAATCTATGATAACAAAGAGCAGAAAACAGGCAGCGGTGGCAGTGGCTGTGGTTGCAGTGCAGTAACTCTGGCAGCCCATTATCTGCAGAAAATAAAGGATGGGGAGTATCGGCGTGTGCTTTTTGTGCCCACGGGAGCTCTGCTGTCCACAATTAGTTTTAATGAAGGAAATACGGTGCCGGGCATTGCCCATGGTGTGCTTCTTGAATCTGCCCGGTAAGTATGGTAGACTTGTCTTACCTGTTTTACGGCATAAGGGATTGTAAAACCTAAGGTAAGGAGGACGTCATGCGGGAAATATTTCGGGTAGATAACATTACAAAGACGTTTAAACTCTCCTCTAAGCAGATGAAACTGGAAAAGACGGACAGCCGGAACAAGGTGGCAGTGGACCATTTAAGTTTCTCTGCTTATGAGGGAGAGATCTTTGGCCTTCTGGGCCCGAACGGAGCAGGAAAAACCACCACCCTGCGTATCATCTCAACACTTATCAGGGCAGATGAGGGGGATGCACTGGTGGAGGGAAGCAGTGTAACCAAAGAGCCCTTTGCAGTGCGTAATAAAATCGGGTTTTTAACCAGTGAGCTAAAGCTGGAGGATTATTTTACACCAAATTATCTGTTTGATTATTTTGCCACGCTCCACGGAGTGGAGAAAGAAACCTGTGAGGTACGGAAACAGCAACTGTTTGAACGGTTTGGCATCCGTGAATTTGCAGAGGTAAAAGTGGCGAACCTGTCTACAGGAATGAAGCAGAAGGTCTCTTTAGTGGTTTCCATTGCCCACGATCCTGCTGTGATCATTTTTGATGAACCCACCAATGGTCTGGATGTGATCACGGCCCGGGTGGTTACGGATTTTTTACGGGACTTAAGAAAAGAGGGAAAGAGCATTATCCTATCTACACATATTTTTGAACTGGCAGAAAAACTCTGCGACCGGGTAGGCGTTATCATTGAAGGAAAGATGATCTGCTGTGACAGTCTGGAGGCTGTGAAGGATGGCATGAGTCTGGAGGACCGGTTTTTTGAAATCTATAAAGAAACGGCAGGTGAACCGGTATGAGAAGCGAAGTGATGACCATTATCAGGAAGGAATTCAAACGGTTCTTCGGAGACCGCCGTTTGTGGTTTTCCACCATTGTGTTGCCGGGACTGTTGATTTATGTGCTGTACAGTATCATGGGGAATATGATGCAGGATGCGTTTACGCCGGATGAGGGTTATGAACCGGTCATCTATGTGTGCAATGCACCGCAGTCGGTACAGACGATTCTAAAGTCTTTGGATTATACATATACTGATCTTGAGATGGAAGAGGCAGACCATATCAAGCAAAAGATTGAGGAACAGAGTGTTGATGCACTTTTGGTATTTCCGGATCGCTTTGACGAAGATGTGATGGCATATGATGCCATTGCTGCAGGAACTCCTGCACCGGAAATTGATTTTTATTACAATTCTGCTTCCACAGAGTCGGAGGCGTTGTACCAGACTCTCACAGAGGTGTTTAACACCTATGAAAGTACCATGACCAACAAATTTGATATTAACCGGGAAACAGATGTGAAGTATGATCTGGCCACTGAAGCAGATACCACGGCCCGGCTTTTTTCCATGATGGTGCCCATGCTTCTTGTGATGATGCTCATGAGTGGCTGTATGTCAGTGGCACCGGATGCCATTGCAGGAGAAAAAGAACGGGGCACCATGGCAACCTTACTGGTGACACCTGTCAAACGCAGCAGCATTGCGCTGGGCAAGGTGGTTAGTCTGGCGGTCTTCGCCCTTCTTAGCGGCCTGTCCAGTACCCTGGGTGTTCTGTTATCCCTTCCGAAACTCATGGGAAGTGAGCAGATGGGAGTATCTGCCATGGTTTATACCATGTCGGACTATGTGGCACTTGCGGTCACGGTGTTGGCAGCGGTGTTATCGATCATCTGCATTTTTGCTTTGATCTCTACCTATGCCAAATCCGTGAAAGAAGCAGGAAGTCTGTCTTCTCCGGTTATGATCCTGGGGATCGTGCTTGCAGTGACTTCTTCCATGGGTGGAAGTCAGCCGCCCTTATACCGGTTTTGTATACCGATCTATAACAGTGTGCTGATGTTTGGAAGGATCTTTTCCATGGATTATACAGGAGCACAGTTAGGAGTCACCGTGGCAGGTAATTTTGTGTTTGTGGCTTTGTCTGTGTTTGCTATGACCAGAATGTTTAACAGTGAGAGAATCATGTTTTCAAGATAGGAGTGAATGAATATGCATACGTTTCAAGATGTAAATGTAGAAATGATCGAGATCGATCCTTTTGTCAGTATCGGGAAAGAATGGGCCTTGCTGATGGCTGAAAAAGATGGAAAAGCAAATGCCATGACGATTTCCTGGGGAGGCATGGGTGTCATGTGGGGAAAAAACGTAGTCTTCGTTTTTGTGCGTGACAGCCGCTATACCAAGGAACTGATAGACGGATCCGAAACTTTCTCCGTGAATTTTTTTGGAGGAAAGGAAAAGAATGCACTGAAGTATTTCGGGGCAGTATCGGGACGAGAGGAAGATAAATTTGCGGCCACCGGTTTTCATGTAAATCATCACAAAGACATTGGTTTTGTGGATGAGAGTAATTTTGCCATGGTCTGCAGAAAGCTTTCCGCCACAAAGATTAACAAAGAGGATTTTATCGATGCAGGGATTGACGAAACCTGGTACAAGGATCAGGATTACCACACCATGTATATCGGAGAAGTGGTTGAATTTCTTGCGCGATAAAGGTATAGAATTGAAACATATGGCAGAAACTAACAGGGAGCGAAATGCTCCTTGTTTTTTTGTTCCATAGGAGGTGACGGAGGATGGATTATATCAATGCATTTTGGGTAGGCGGTCTGATCTGCGCGCTGGTGCAGATTCTGATGGAAAAAACCAAAATGATGCCGGGCAGGATCATGGTGCTTCTGGTATGTACCGGAAGTATTCTGGGAGCACTTGGCATTTACAAACCGATTCTTAAGTATGCCAAAGCAGGGGCATCGGTTCCGCTGCTGGGCTTTGGCAATGTGCTGTGGGAAGGCATGAAGGAAGCTGTTGATAAGGATGGCTTGCTGGGCGTTTTTAATGGGGGATTTACGGCTTGTGCCACCGGTGTGTGCGCGGCTCTGATTTTTTCCTATCTGGCTTCCTTTGTTTTTAGGTCAAAGATGAAGAAACAATAAAAACAAAAAGAGGATTGCATAAACCATGCATAAAAAAGAAAAAAGAGAAGCACACTATGGGTGTAATAAGCAAAAAGGAGAGAAATCATGAAAAGATGGAAAATCATTGCACTGGGGCTGATGCTGTCAACCTGGATGGCGATTGCTGCCGGATGCGGAAATAACAATAATACAGATCAGAACAACGATGGTGTGGTGGATGATGCAGGAGATGCTGTGGACGATACCATGGATGGAGCCGGAAATGCTGTGGATGATGCAGCAGATGGCGTTGGAAATGCCGTGGATGATGCTGTAGACGGAGCCGGAAATGCTGTGGATGATGTAGTAGACGGAGCCGGAAATGCTGTAGACGATGCGGCAGACGGAGTCCAGAACGGCGTGGATGATCTGACGGACAACAATAAGGATGAAACCAACGGGACAGGACGTTAAGTCGTCAGAAGTGGCGTTCTGTTTTCAAGATGAAAGGCATAAAGCTGCTGCTCGGGCAATTCACAAGGGCAGCAGCTTTTGATGTTTTAGCCGGGAAAGCGATGGCGTTAGACTCTTGAGACATTCTTTCGGAATTGGTATAATAAATGAAAACAGAAGGAAACGGAGAGAATAAGATTGTGAGGATCGGAAAAAATCGTTTACTACATAGAACAGAAAAGTACGGGTGGAGGAGAAAGTGCGCTGTGCTGACCGGTATGGTATTGTGCATGCTGTGCCTGAACGGATGCCGGATCGCAAATCCCAGAGAAGATGAGGAACTTGCCTTTCGACAGGCGGGCATTGCTTTTTTGGAAAAAGGAGAGTACGGCCAGGCAGCAGAAACCTTCCAGAAGGCGTTGGATAATTCCAATGCCAGACTGACCGAAACGGAACTGGATATTTGCTATTACAAAGCCTATGCCTTAAGTCAGGGCGGACAGATTGCAAAGGCAATGGAACAATATGATGCCATTATTGATTATGATAAAAAGGCAGTCTATGCATATCTTCAACGGGGGAACCTGAAAGCGGCCCGGGGAAAGCTACGGGAGGCCTGCAAAGACTACGAAACGGCGATTTCTTTGGATGAGGGAGATTATGTGTTGTATCTGTCGGCCTACAAGAACCTGCTGGCTGCAGGCGAAGAAGAACCCATAGCCGAGAAATACCTGCAGCGTGCCATACAGCTGGGAGGAAAAACAGGAGCAGATTACAGATACCGTGGACAGATGTATATGCTGCTTAAGGATTATGACAATGCCAGACAGCAATTAAGCCATGCCGAAAATGAAGGAGATGAGCAGGCAAGACTGTACATGGCACAGGTGCTCTCTGAAACCGGAGATGTGGATGGTGCACTGGCTATTTATGAAAGCTATGCCAAAGAACATAAGCAGGATGAGGAGGCTCAATACAATCTGATCAGGATCCTGATGGAAAGGCAAGAGTATGAAATGGTTCTTTCCTATATGGAACAGGCCAAAAAGATCGTTACGGGAGAGCAAAAGAAAGCTTTGTTGAAGTATGAGGTGATGGCAACGGAGAAACAGGGTGATCTGGAAGGCGCAAGGATTCTTCTGGAGGATTATCTTTCCTTATATCCGAAAGACCAGCAGGCGGAAAAAGAACTTGTTTTTCTAAAAAGCTGCCTGACAAAACAAAAATCCTGATCGTTTTAAAGTAAAGAAAGGAAATGCTATGGCAGAACTGATTGAGAATAAAGAAGTGGAAGAAAAAGTGGTGCTGGTAGGCGTCTGCCTTAGTGAGGGAGATGATACGGAAGATTCCATGACGGAGTTGGAGGAACTATGCGAAACTGCAGGAGCCGGAACCGTCGGGAAGATCATTCAAAACAGAGAAGGCTTTCATCCGGCATTCTACGTGGGAACAGGAAAACTGGATGAAATCAGACAGATGATCATGGAAACAGGAGCAACCGGCATTGTATGTGATGATGAATTAAGCCCTGCCCAGATTAAAAACCTGGAGCAGGAGCTGCATGTTAAGATCATGGACCGCACCCTGATCATTCTGGATATTTTTGCAGGAAGGGCCGTTACCAGTGAAGGAAAGATCCAGGTGGAACTGGCCCAGCTGCGTTATCGTGCTACCCGTCTGGTGGGTTACGGACAGTCCATGTCCCGTCTTGGAGGCGGAATCGGAACCAGAGGCCCCGGAGAGAAAAAACTTGAGATTGACCGGCGACTGATAAAATCTAGGATTTCCCAGTTGAAGGCAGAATTGTCGGAAATGCAGAAACACCGTGAGATCACCAGAAGCCAGAGAGCACGCAGTCAGGTGAAGGTGGCAGCGATCGTGGGATACACCAATGCAGGAAAATCCACGTTGCTCAATCATCTTACCCATGCAAAGGTGCTTGAGGAAGACAAGTTGTTTGCAACACTGGATCCCACCACAAGGAATCTTAAGTTAGAAAGCGGACAGGAAATATTGCTTACGGATACCGTTGGATTTGTCCGCAAACTGCCCCATCATCTGGTGGAAGCATTCCGCAGTACACTGGAGGAGGCAAAGTATGCGGATTATATCATTCATGTAGTGGATGCATCCAATCCCCAGAGGGAAAAACAGATGCATATTGTCTATGAAACGTTGGATATGTTAGGGGTTTCCGGGAAAAAGATCCTGACCCTGTTTAATAAACAGGATCTGGTGCAGGAAAAAGAAGTGATCCGGGATACTGTGGCAGATAAAACACTATATATAGAGGCAGGAAATGATGTGGGACTGGATCAGGTGAGGGATGCACTGGAGGAGTTTCTGCGGGAAGATAAGATACTCCTGGAGAAAGTATTCCACTATGAAGAGGCCGGAAAGATACAGGATATCCGCAAATTCGGGGAACTTCTGGAGGAAGAATACCGGGAAGACGGCATTTATGTAAAAGCTTACGTTCCACGGGAAATGTACTATATCTAGTTTTGGATAATAAAAAAGTACCAAGATGTGGTATTTTCGTGTTGACTATTAGAAGGTCTTTTGCTACAATAAGAGCAGACGAGGCCCCCTCGGGCAGGGGAGAGAAGGAAAGGACGGAAGATATAGGTCTATGTTTGAGGTAGTGAAAAGAGACGGCCAGGTAGCAGAATTTACGATCAGTAAAATCAGTGATGCGATTGCGAAAGCGTTTGCAGCAACCGGAAAAGAGTACAATGATGATATTATCAATCTGTTGGTATTACGGGTGACTGCACATTTTCAGCCTAAGGTTGAAAACGGACAGATTCATGTAGAGGATGTACAGGACAGTGTGGAAGCTGTTTTGGAGCAGACCGGGTATACGGATGTTGCCAAAGCATATATCCTGTACCGTAAACAGCGTGAAAAGATGCGCAATATGAAGTCAACGATTTTAGACTACAAGGAAATCGTAAACAGCTACGTAAAAGTAGAGGACTGGAGGGTAAAGGAAAACTCCACCGTAACCTATTCTGTAGGAGGATTGATTTTAAGCAATTCCGGAGCAGTAACGGCAAATTATTGGTTGTCTGAGATTTACGATCAGGAGATTGCAGATGCACACAGGAATGCAGACATTCACATTCATGATTTGTCCATGCTTACAGGATATTGTGCAGGATGGTCCTTAAAACAGCTGATCCAGGAAGGCTTGGGAGGTATTCCGGGTAAGATCACTTCTTCACCGGCAAAACATCTTTCCGTTCTGTGTAATCAGATGGTGAACTTCCTTGGAATCATGCAGAATGAATGGGCAGGAGCACAGGCATTTTCTTCCTTCGATACTTACCTTGCACCATTTGTAAAAGTAGATAATCTGTCTTATTATGAAGTAAAGAAATGCATCGAAGCATTTGTGTATGGAGTCAATACTCCCAGCCGTTGGGGTACGCAGGCTCCGTTTAGTAATATCACCCTGGATTGGACAGTTCCTGCCGATCTGGCTGAACTTCCTGCCATTGTGGGCGGTAAAGAGATGGATTTTAAATATAAGGACTGTAAGAAAGAGATGGACATGGTCAACAAGGCATTCTTAGAGACCATGATTGAGGGAGATGCTAATGGCAGAGGATTCCAGTATCCGATCCCGACCTACTCCATTACAAAAGATTTTGATTGGTCCGATACAGAGAACAACAGATTATTGTTTGAAATGACTGCGAAGTACGGTACTCCGTATTTTTCCAACTATATCAACAGTGATATGCAGCCCAGTGATGTACGTTCCATGTGCTGCCGTTTAAGACTGGATTTAAGAGAATTACGTAAGAAATCCGGTGGATTCTTTGGATCCGGCGAAAGCACCGGTTCGGTAGGTGTGGTAACCATCAACCTGCCGCGTATAGCATATCTTGCAAACGATGAAGCAGATTTCTATAAGAGATTAGACTATCTGATGGATGTGGCTGCAAGAAGTTTAAAGATCAAGAGGGGCGTCATCTCCAAGTTGTTGGATGAGGGCTTGTATCCCTATACCAAACGCTATCTGGGAACCTTTAACAATCACTTTTCCACCATTGGTCTCATCGGTATGAATGAAGCGGGACTGAATGCGAAGTGGTTACGCAAAGATCTGACACAGGAAGAAGCCCAGAAATTTGCCAAAGATGTGCTCAATCATATGAGAGAGCGTCTGTCTGATTATCAGGAGCAGTACGGGGATCTTTACAATCTGGAGGCTACTCCGGCAGAATCTACCACTTATCGTCTTGCAAAACATGATAAGGAGCGTTTCCCGGATATTATTACTGCGGGAAAAGAAGGGGATACGCCATACTACACCAACAGTTCCCATCTGCCGGTGGATTATACGGAAGATATTTTTGATGCTCTGGACATTCAGGATGAGTTGCAGACTCTTTATACATCAGGAACAGTATTCCATGCATTCCTGGGAGAGAAACTTCCGGATTGGCAGGCGGCTGCAAGTCTGGTGCGCAAGATCGCAGAAAATTATAAACTGCCTTATTACACCATGTCGCCAACCTATTCTATCTGTAAAGAGCACGGCTATCTGGCCGGAGAGCATTATAAGTGTCCTCATTGCGGGGCAAATGCCGAGGTTTACAGCCGTATCACCGGATATTACAGACCGGTGCAGAACTGGAATGACGGAAAATCCCAGGAGTATAAAAATCGAAAACTGTATGATGTGGTGAATTTCAAGACCCGTCCCATAACACCGAAAAAGGTGACCATCACAGAAGAGGAGGTCACGATTTCCGGGGAAGACAGTGTAAAATATCTGTTTACCACGAAAACCTGTCCTAACTGTGCACTGGCAAAAGAGGTGTTGCAGAAGGAGGATTATATCCTCATAGATGCGGAAGAGAATCTGGAACTGACCCGTAAATACAAGGTGATGCAGGCTCCTACACTGGTGGTGGTTAACGACCAGAAGGTTGAGAAATATGCGAACCTTTCCAATATTATCCGGTATGTGGAAGAAGGAGCAAAAGAAGAAAACTTAGTCACTCAGTAAATTTCAGGGGCTACGCAAGTGCGTAGCCCTTTTTCAAGAATAAAAGCAGGTAAGGAGAAAAGGATGAAAATTCTGATTCAAAACGGAAGAGTATTAGATCCGTCCTGTAACCGGGATGAGGTTACGGATATTCTGATTGAAAACGGTCTGATTAAGAAGGTGGGAAAACAAAACGGTCCGGCACAGGAAGACAGCAGAGTGGTGGATGCCACAGGCTGTTATGTCATGCCGGGGCTTGTGGACCTTCATGTACATTTCAGAGATCCGGGTCTGACATATAAGGAAACGGTGGAAACCGGTTGTGCAGCGGCAGCCAATGGAGGGTTTACCAGTGTTTTTGCCATGCCAAATACCAAGCCGGTGGCAGATGAGCCGTCCGTGATCAGGTATGTGCAGCAAAAGGCAGAACCAACCGGAGTTCATGTATATCAGGTGGGTTCCGTGACAAAAGGCATGCTGGGAAAAGAATTATCCGATCTGGAGGGTATGTTTCAGGCAGGCTGTAAGGCGATTAGTGAAGACGGAAAATCCGTTATGGATTCCGGTATTTATAAAGAGGCTATGAAAATCGCTGCTTCTCATAACATTCCGGTATTTGCCCACTGTGAAGACATCAACCTGGTAAAGGGTGGTGTGATGAATTTAGATGAACGCAGTAAAGAACTGGGCTTAAATGGTATCAGCAATGCAGTGGAAGATGTGATCGTGGCAAGGGATATCCTGCTTGCCAAAGAGACAGGGGTGAGGCTCCATTTATGCCATTGCTCCACCAAAGACAGTGTGGAAATGATAAGACAGGCCAAGGCACAGGGGCTTTCAGTTTCCGGGGAAGTGTGTCCACACCATTTTACCCTGAGCAGTGGGGATATTCCTTCGGATGACGGCAATTACAAAATGAATCCGCCGCTTCGTACCAAAGAGGATGTGGAGGCATTAAAGAGGGGATTACAGGAGGATATTATGGATGTGATCTCCACGGATCATGCTCCCCATAGTGCAGAGGAGAAAAATGGATCCATGAGCAAGGCAGCATTTGGTATTGTGGGACTGGAAACTTCCGTTGCCCTTACCATTACGGAATTGGTAAGGACGGGTGTGCTGACACCCTTACAGATGGCAGCCAAAATGAGTACAAATCCGGCAAGGATCGCAGGCATTCCGGGAGGAAGTCTGCAGGAGGGCAGTGTGGCAGATGTGACCATTATTGATCCGGAGTATAGTTACTGCATTGATCCGGAGCAGTTTTTCAGTAAAGGTCATAACACCCCCTTTGCAGGACGAAAGGTATATGGTAAAGTATGTTATACCATTAGTGAAGGAAAGATCATCAAAGAATAACAGAAAGGAGAAGCGAGGCTCTCGCGACAGAACCTATGATCAGAAAACTTACTCAAAAGATACGACAGACCAATGCCCCCATCGTGGTGGGATTGGATCCGATGTTAAATTATATACCGGAGCATATTACCAAAGCAGCTTTCCGGGAGTATGGTGAGACTTTAGAGGGAGCAGGAGAAGCCATCTGGCAGTTTAATAAAGCCATAGTGGACGCTACCTGGGATCTCATTCCTGCGGTAAAACCCCAGATTGCCATGTATGAACAGTTTGGCGTTCCGGGGCTTGCAGCTTATAAGAAAACCCTGGATTACTGCCACGAAAAGGATCTTGTGGTGATCGCGGATGTGAAGCGGGGGGATATTGGTTCTACCTCCAAAGCCTATGCGGCAGGACATTTAGGCAAGGTTCAGGTAGGAAACCAGACATATGCAGGTTTTGATGCGGATTTTGCTACCGTAAATCCTTATCTTGGAAGTGACGGCATCGATCCGTTCCTGGAGGTGTGCAAAGAAGAGAATAAAGGAATCTTTATTCTGGTAAAAACCTCCAATCCTTCCAGCGGAGAGTTTCAGGACCGTCTGATTGACGGAAAGCCCCTGTATGAACAGGTGGCTGAAAAAGTAGCTGCCTGGGGAGAACAGGTCATGGATGGCGACTACAGCAATGTAGGTGCTGTGGTAGGAGCAACTTATCCGGAGATTGGAAAAGCGCTTCGTAAGGTGATGCCAAAGAATTACATTCTGGTTCCGGGATATGGAGCCCAGGGAGGTAAAGGAGCAGACCTGGTGCATTTCTTTAATGAAGATGGTCTGGGAGCCATTGTCAACTCGTCAAGAGGAATCATTGCAGCCTATAAGCAGGAGAAATATGCGAAGTTCGGACCGGAGCATTTTGCGGATGCTTCCAGAGCTGCTGTACAGGATATGATAGAAGATATTTCCAATGCATTGAAGATGAAATAAGCAGGAGAGAGTTATGGAGGGAAAATATACTGGATTCGTTGAAATTATAGAACAAAAAGAAATCGCTGACGGGATCTACAGTATCCGGCTACACTGCCCGGAGGTGGTAAAAGCAGCCCGGGCCGGGCAGTTTGTTTCTGTATACAGCAAGGATAAAAGCCGTCTACTGCCAAGACCCATCAGTATCTGTGAACTGGATCGGGAACATGGGGTATTTCGCATGGTCTATCGTGTGGCAGGGGAAGGCACCAGAGAGCTTTCTCAGGCTGTGGCAGGAGACCGTGTGCGGATCATGGGACCTCTGGGCAACGGTTACGAGCATAAAGGGGGCCGTGCCATGGTGATCGGCGGAGGAATCGGGATCCCGCCCATGTTGGAGCTCGCCAAGAGTATCGGGCAGGATGTAACGGCTGTGTTAGGTTATCGGGATCAGCAGTTTTTGCGGGAAGATTTTGAAAAGATCGCGAAGGTCTATGTTTCCACTGAGGATGGAAGCGACGGAACCAGAGGAAATGTGATCAATGCCATTGAAGAAAACAGATTGCAGGCCGATGTGATCTATGCCTGTGGTCCAACCCCTATGTTACGGGGAGTAAAGGATTATGCCCTGAAGCAGGGGATTCCCTGCTATGTGTCCCTGGAGGAACGGATGGGCTGCGGAATCGGTGCCTGTCTTGCCTGTGTGTGCAAAAGCAAAGAGGTGGATGCACATACCAACGTACACAATAAACGGATTTGTAAGGAAGGTCCGGTATTTGATGTAAGGGAGGTGGAGTTTTAATGGATCTGTCGGTAACAATTGCAGGAGTTACATTAAAAAATCCTGTGATGGTGGCATCCGGAACCTTTGGTTCAGGAGAAGAATTCTCGGAATTTGTGGATTTGAATAAGCTGGGTGCCGTAGTCACCAAGGGTGTTGCCAATGTACCCTGGCCGGGAAACCCTACACCCCGTATCGCAGAAACTCCCAGCGGAATGATGAATGCCATCGGATTGCAGAATCCGGGTATTGACCTGTTTTTAAAAAGAGACCTTCCCTTTTTGGAAAACTATGATACCAAAGTGATCGTTAATGTGGTGGGGAAAAGTATACCGGAATACTGTGAGACGGTACAGAAGCTTTCTGACAGCAGGGCAGATCTTCTGGAGATCAACATCTCCTGCCCCAATGTTAAAGAAGGGGGCATTGCTTTTGGACAGGATCCCAAAGCAGTGGAAGAGATTACCCGTGAGATTAAGAAAGTGGCGACTCAGCCGGTGATCATGAAACTAAGTCCCAATGTAACAGATATTGCCGTGATGGCCAAGGCAGCAGAGGCAGGAGGAGCAGACGGAATCTCTCTCATCAATACCCTGACGGGCATGAAAATCGATATACACAGAAGAACCTTTGCCATTGCCAATAAAACCGGAGGTCTTTCCGGACCTGCCATTCATCCCATTGCAGTGCGCATGGTATATCAGGCAGCCCATGCAGTTAAGATTCCCATTATCGGAATGGGAGGAATTGCCACAGCGGAAGATGCCATTGAAATGATGTTAGCCGGAGCGACGGCTGTCAGTGTGGGTACGGCAAACTTCCATAATCCGGGGGTTACCATGGAGATTCTTGCAGGGATGCAGGAATATATGGAGAAGTACGGCATAAAAGATATCAAAGAACTCATTGGAGTGGTGGACTGATCCGCCACTCTTTTGTCAGATGCGCCTGACAGCGCATGTTTCCCACATTAGAACAGGAAAGAAGGAGAAACGAAAATGGAAATCAAGGAACTCAGAGAAGAAATCGACCATCTGGACCGGGAACTTCTGAAACTTTTTTTGAAACGAATGCAGGTCAGTGAGGCTGTGGCAGAATATAAGATGGAACATAACCTGGAGATCTTAAATGCAAAGCGGGAACAGGAAGTGTTGGATAAAGTAAGTGAACAGGCAGGGGATATGGGAGCCTATGCCAGAGAGCTTTTTGAAAAGATCATGGAGCTTTCCAGACACCGTCAGCAGGAGATGATGAAAAAATAGTCTGAAGATTGAAAATGAGGAATCGTTATGGTAATATTAAAAATGATGTGTGAAACACAGGTTTATGTGTTATTTGATAGGTGCAGAGTCATAAGACTTTACATATAGGAGGTTTAATAAGGATGGAACAGTACAAACAGGAATTTATCGAGTTCATGGTAGACTGCGGAGTATTAAAGTTTGGTGATTTTGTAACCAAGAGTGGACGCAAGACCCCGTTTTTCGTAAACACCGGATTTTACCGCAGCGGAGCACAGATGAAGAAATTAGGACAGTACTACGCAAAGGCGATTCATGATAAGTACGGAACTGATTTTGATGTACTGTTTGGACCGGCATACAAAGGAATTCCCCTGACGGTGGCCACAACCATGGAGCTAAGTAGTCAGTACGACGCCGAAATCCGTTATTGTTCCAACCGGAAAGAAGTGAAGGATCACGGAGACAAAGGAATTCTTCTTGGGTCTCCCATTGAAGACGGAGATCGTATCGTGATCATTGAGGATGTAACGACAGCCGGAACTTCCATCAGTGAAACTGTGCCGATCCTTAAGGCGCAGGGCAATGTGGAGATAAAAGGTCTGGTAGTTTCCGTAGACCGTATGGAACGGGGAAAAGGGGAGAAGAGTGCGCTTACCGAGATCCGGGAAACCTATGGATTTGAAACCACAGCCATTGTAACCATGGCAGAGGTGGTAGAGCATTTGTATAACCGACCATACAAAGGAAAAATTATCATAGATGATGTTCAGAAAGCGGCCATTGACCGTTATTATGAACAGTATGGAGCAAAGTAGGGAGGCAGTCATGAACGAGAAGATTTATAAAACCATGACAAGTTCGGGAGTCGCCGCAATCGTTGTAGGAATACTGGTATTTGTGATCGGTCTGGCATGCGGCATAGTATCAGTAGTATTCGGCGGCAGATTATTAAAGAAAAGAGAGAAAATAACATTTTAGGGAATCAGGTAAAACAGGCCCCGGATGATAAGAGGAAGAAGGCGGCAGCATTTTGTCTTATTCTTTATCTGGCAATACTTTTATATTTTCTGTTGATCGCAGAACGGGGATTTTCTTTAGGGGGCTATAATGTTATACCATTCGCAGAAATCCGCAGATACCTTAAATATCGAAACATGCTGGGGACCAGACTGGTATTGCTTAATCTGGGAGGAAATATCCTGGGTTTTGTTCCCTTTGGAGGTTTGTTACCGGTTTTGGGGCCCGGATTCAGACACTTTTGGACTGTGACAGGCAGATGTTTTGGAGCAAGTCTCATCATTGAACTGACCCAGTTGCTTACCTGTGTAGGTTGCTTTGACGTAGATGACATACTCATGAATACTCTGGGTGGCAGTCTGGGTTATGGAATCTGGGCGTTTGGCGTTTATTTGAGGAGACGATAAGGTGATACAAAGAAAGAAACGAAGAAGAGCAAAGTTTTCCGGCAGAAAGCAATCCGTAAGGGGATGTATCGGTTTTGGGATCGTGCTTTTTGCTTTCATAGGATTGTTGGGATTATTAAATCTTGCATTTGTGAAAAAAGGGAATGCCGGAGAAATTTTTGGAAGCTTTGGAATCCTGTCCATGCTACTGGCTTTTGTAGGGCTTATTCTAGAGCTGATGTCTTTAAAAGAAGAAGATATATATAGGATTATACCGGGAATCGGAGTTTTTCTGGGTGTACTGACGTCATTATCCTGGGTGGGAGTTTTGTTGATCGGTATTTGCTGCTGATTCATTCCATCTGACAGAGAGAGACACGAAAAGCCCGGAAAGGGAAGAAGAAAAATGGATTATCAGAAATTGTTGAAAGAGGAAAATGAAAGAGTACGGGAGCGCAATGCTTTGATCGTCGAGCGCATCAAACAAATCGTTGATGAGAATACGGTTGAGGAGCAATACCGGGAGTATTTCCGGCAAGGGGCAGAGAAGTTGCTGCTGATGGAAGAGGTTTATGAGAGGAATTCTTCCGGTGAGTACAGGATGCTGTCGCTGGAAAGATTGCAGGATTATAACCGCAGGATCTATGAAGAGTTTTATGAGGAAAACTACGGTCATAGTTACGGAAATCCGGAATATGCGGTAAAGAAGCTGGGGGATATGGGCTGTATTCTGAGCCATCTGTATTATAAGATTGCTTCACTGCATGAAGCTGCCTTGACCGGAAAGAAACAGATCCTTACCATCTATGAAGAGCTGTTCGTGCAGATCTATAACCGGTTTGAGGAGAAAGATGTGGAGCCGGCGGAAATAAAGCAGATTGTCTCCGATTTTTATCATGATTATGTAGAGATATTCAGTGAAGTGGTAATGCGGGATTTGCTGGATCCGGAGTGGGATTATTATACCGATCTTGTGAAAAACATAGATCTGAGTGATGTGCGCTATCTGTATTATATGGGACATCATGTGACAGAGAACGAGATCCGGACGGCGCAGTTTATCAATGAGATGCCGGAAAAAGAGGTGCGTGCCATGGCACATACCTTTGTACAGGGCTTTCTCATTGGTTACTCCAAACTGGAAAAAGATATCCGTGAGAAGAAAAGTGTGCGCCTTCTTTATACCCTGGGATTTGAGCGCATGATGCGTTATGCCATGGAAGAGTTTGCAAAAGAGGCGGGCATTGTGTGTCTGATAGATGGTTGTTCTTTGGAAACTACCGAAGCAAACAGACAGTTTGGCTACGATCACAAAGAAGATGCAGCCTTATATTTGGATAAGGCTTATGTGGAACGTTTTATCGAGACCAGAAGGGCAGCTTTGGAACAGGAAAAAGAAAATGCCAATGGTTATGCAGGACCGGCAGTCTTGGAAAGCTTCGGGGAGAAGGAATTCCATCCTGTCCAGAAGAAAGAAGCGGCATCTTATGATGAAAAACAGCAGAAGCTGAGTGTTCAGATGGATGCCATGCAGCAGGAACTTATCAGTGAGTATATTTTTCCGGAGGAACGAAGTTTCACTATTATTTCCTACCCAATCCCACAGATTGGACCGAAATTTAAAGAAATCTTTGCCCGGACCGTTAAGGTCAATACCCTGGATTATCATAAGTATGAGACCATGCAGCAGAAGATCATTGATGTTCTGGATCAGGCAGATGTGGTACGGGTGACCGGCCGGGGAAAAAACAGGACAGATCTTACCATTAAGATCTATGATCTTCAAGACCCGGAGCACGAAAGTGCATTTGAAAACTGCGTGGCAGATGTGAACATTCCTGTAGGAGAGGTGTTTACCTCACCTGTCTTAAAGGGAACCAATGGACTGTTGCATGTGACACAGGTGTATTTAAACGGATTGCAGTTTAAGGACCTGGAAGTGGAACTTAAGGATGGAATGATTGTCCGTTATGACTGCAGGAACTTTGAAACAGAGGAAGAGAATAAGAAATATATGCTGGATCATGTGCTTTTCCGGCATGAAAGTGTGCCGATAGGAGAGTTTGCCATCGGAACCAATACGGAAGCTTATAAGATGGGCGTGGAGTATGGCATTCAGGCCCAGTTGCCGATCCTGATCGCGGAGAAGACCGGACCGCATTTTGCCATGGGGGATACCTGTTATGCAAGATGTGAGGATATCAAGGTCTATAATCCGGATGGAAAAGAGATCGTTGCCAGGGATAATGAGGTTTCCTTATTACGTAAGACAGACCGTTCTAAGGCATATTATAACTGCCATACCGATATTACCATTCCCTATAACGAACTGGATGGCATTACGGTAGTGAGAAAAGACGGATCGACCATAGATATTATCCGCGAGGGAAGATTTGTTGTAGAAGGAACCGAGGAGCTGAATATTCCGTTGGATTCCATGGAATAAAGAAAGGAGCAAGCATGGCATTAGTTGGTATTGTTATGGGCAGTGATTCAGATCTGCCGGTTATGAGTAAAGCAGCTGATATTCTGGAGGAGTTGGGAGTCTCTTATGAGATGACCATCATTTCCGCACACAGGGAACCGGATGTGTTCTTTGAGTATGCAAGGTCAGCAGAGGAAAAAGGGTTTAAGGTTATTATAGCAGGAGCAGGAATGGCAGCACATCTGCCGGGAATGTGTGCTGCGATTTTCCCGATGCCGGTTATCGGCATTCCCATGCACACCACATCCCTGGGAGGTAGAGATTCTCTTTACTCTATCGTTCAGATGCCTTCCGGTATACCGGTTGCTACGGTGGCGATTAACGGAGGAGCCAATGCAGGACTTCTGGCTGCCAAGATACTGGCCACATCCGATCCGGAGCTTCTTGCCAGATTGAAAGCCTATTCCGCAAAGCTGAAGGAACAGGTGGAAGCAAAAGATGCAAAACTGAAAGAAATCGGATATAAGGCATATTTGGAAAAATAGCTTAAATCCACAGAGTATATGGTTAGAAAAAACGGAGGAAGATAAATAAATGGATTACAAGAAGGCAGGCGTCGATATCGAGGCAGGATACAAATCGGTGGAATTGATGAAAAAGTACGTAAAGGAAACCATGAGACCGGAGGTTCTGGGAGGATTGGGTGGTTTTTCCGGTGCTTTTTCCATGAAAGCTATGAAGGATATGGAGAATCCCATTCTCTTATCCGGTACGGATGGAGTAGGAACAAAGATCAAACTGGCCTTTTTACTGGACAAACATGACACCATCGGTATCGATTGTGTGGCAATGTGTGTAAATGACGTGGCCTGTGCAGGAGGAGAGTCCTTATTCTTCTTAGATTATATTGCATGCGGAAAGAATTACCCGGAAAAGATTGCAACCATCGTAAGCGGTGTGGCAGAGGGCTGCAAAATGGCAGGTGCTGCTTTGATCGGTGGTGAGACTGCAGAGCATCCGGGCCTGATGCCGGAAGACGAGTACGATATTGCCGGATTTGCAGTAGGCGTAGTGGATGAAAAAGACCTGATCACCGGAGCACAGATCCGGCCGGGAGATACTCTCATCGGAATCGCTTCCTCAGGAGTCCATTCCAATGGCTTTTCTCTGGTACGCAGTGTGTTTGAAATGACGAAGGAAAGTCTTGAAACCTATTATGAAGAGTTAGGAACTACCCTTGGGGAAGCACTTTTGGTTCCCACAAGGATCTATGTGAAAGCCTTAAAAGAGATTCGGGATGCAGGTGTGAAAGTCAGAGGTTGCAGCCACATTACCGGAGGAGGGTTCTACGAGAATATTCCCCGTATGCTTCCGGATGATGTGAAGGCTGTTATAGAGAAAGACAGCTATCCGATGCCGCCTATCTTTGACCTGCTGAAAAAGACCGGAAATATTGAAGAACACATGATGTATAACACCTTCAATATGGGACTGGGCATGGTTCTGGCTGTGGATAAAAATGATGTGGACAAAGTGTTACAGGCTGTAGAGCGTGCAGGCGAAAAAGCTTATGTGGTAGGTCATGTTGAACAAGGTGAAAAGGGCGTGGAGTTATGCTAAAAACAGCTGTTTTGGTCTCCGGAGGCGGAACCAATCTGCAGGCTATCATAGATGCGAAAATCCCAAACGTGTCGCTGGAGCTGGTGATCAGTAACAATGCGGGGGCTTATGCACTGACCCGGGCCAAAAAGGCAGGAATTACCGCCTGCTGTATCAGCCCGAAACAGTTTGTGGACAGGGAGCAGTTTCATGAGGAACTGATCCGCACTCTGAAAGAATACGAAATTGAACTGGTAGTTCTGGCGGGGTATCTGGTGAATATCTCTCCGAAGATGGTGCAGGCTTTTCCCGGACGGATCATCAACATCCATCCTTCCCTGATCCCCTCTTTCTGCGGAAAAGGATATTACGGACTGCATGTACATGAGGCAGCCCTTGAGCGAGGAGTAAAAGTAACCGGCGCTACGGTGCATTTTGTGGATGAGGGAACGGATACAGGTCCCATCATCCTTCAAAAAGCGGTGGAAGTGCAGCCGACAGATACGCCGGAAACATTACAGCGCAGGGTAATGGAACAGGCGGAATGGGTGATTCTGCCTAAGGCCATTGAACTGATCGCAAACGGAGGAATAGAATGAGAGTATTGATCGTAGGCAGCGGTGGACGGGAACATGCCATTGCTGCAAGCGTAAAAAAATCACCCAGGGTGTCGGAAATCTTCTGCGCTCCGGGCAATGCAGGAATTGGACAGATCGCCACACTGGTTCCCATTGGGGCGATGGAATTTGAGAAACTGGCGGATTTTGCAGAAAAAGAGCAGATCGATCTGACCATTATCGGAATGGATGATCCGTTGGTGGGAGGTATTGTAGATGTATTTGAGGAGAGGGGACTCAAGGTATTCGGCCCCAGAAAGAATGCTGCGATCCTGGAAGGAAGCAAGGCATTTTCCAAGGATCTGATGAAGAAATATCATATCCCCACGGCGGCTTATGAAACCTTTGAGGATTCTCAGAAGGCAGAGGAGTACTTAAAGACCTGTTCTTATCCTATTGTGTTAAAAGCGGATGGACTGGCACTTGGCAAGGGTGTTTTGATCTGTGAGAATAAAGAAGAAGCTCTGGCTGGTGTGCAGGAGATCATGCTGGACAAAAAGTTTGGTACAGCGGGAAATGTCCTGGTGGTAGAGGAGTTTATGACAGGCCGGGAAGTTTCCGTGTTATCTTTCTGCGACGGAAAAACCATCCGGATCATGACCTCCGCACAGGATCATAAGCGGGCGAAAGATCATGACGAGGGATTAAATACCGGAGGAATGGGAACTTTTTCCCCAAGCCCTTTCTATACCTCTGAGGTAGATGCTATTTGCAGGGAGAGGATTTATCAGCCTACGGTGGATGCTATGGCCAGTGAGGGACGACCTTTTACCGGTATTATTTTCTTCGGATTGATGCTGACGGCGGAAGGACCGAAAGTGTTGGAGTACAACGCCCGTTTTGGGGATCCGGAGGCGCAGGTTGTACTGCCCCGTATGAAAAATGATATCATGGATGTCATGGAAGCATGTATCGAAGGACGTCTTAGTCAGGTAGAGCTGGAGTTTGAAGACAATGCAGCCGTATGCGTGATCCTGGCTTCGGAAGGATATCCGGTTTCTTATGAAAAAGGATATGAGATCACCGGGCTTGAGCAGTTTGAAGGAAAAGAGGACTATTACTGTTTCCATGCAGGAACGGCTTTAAAGGATGGTAAGTTTGTGACCAACGGCGGTCGTGTTTTAGGTATCACCGCGAAAGGGAAAGACCTGAAGGAAGCACGGGAAAAAGCCTATGAAGCCACTGACTGGGTTGGCTTTGAGAATAAATATAAGCGCAATGATATCGGACAGGCTATTTTCGAGGCTGAGTAAAAAACGGATCGTGTCACCGGGAATTTTCCCGGTGGCTTTTTTTATTCATGAAAAGAAAGTATAATACTATTGTAAGAATTGTAATTATTTAGTAAAATATAGGTAGCGTTTAAATGAAAAGTTGTAACATTTCTCCGGATGGGCAAAATCCTGCAAGGATCTGTCAGGAAAGGAGAAATTATGCAAAAAGGCAGAGGAAAACTGTTGATGCTGCTGCTGGTGTGCAGTCTGGTGGCGGGGTGTGGGAAGGAAGCATCCCTTAGCGCATCCTGGGAGGAAGAATCAACGGAGGAGAATACAGCGGATCCGGAAGCAGATGCCGAAACCGAAGAAGAACCGGATGAGGAATCTGACAGGATCTATGTACAGATCCTGGGGGCTGTGAAGAAACCCGGGGTATATGAAGTGCCGGAGAACAGCCGACTGTTTCAGGTGCTGGAACTGGCGGGTGGCTTTACGGATGAGGCTTGCACAGAAAGCGTGAACCAGGCAGGGATCGTGACGGACGAGCAGCAGATTTATGTGTATTCCAGGGAGGAAGCAGAGAAAATGCAGATGGAAACTTCCACCGGGCAGAAGATGGATGCAGACGAGGGGAAAGTAAATCTGAACTCTGCAGACAGACAGCAACTGATGACCTTACCAGGTATTGGAGAATCAAAAGCAGAGAGCATTTTGAAATATCGGGAAGATATGGGAAAATTTTCCTCGATTGAAGAAATTATGAAGGTTGATGGAATTAAAGAGGGCGTATATAATAAAATAAAGGAACAGATTACGATTTAAGTATCCTAAAAAAGAAAAGGTGGTAACATGGCAAAAAAAGTTCTTGTGGTAGACGACGAAAAGCTAATCGTGAAAGGAATCCGTTTCAGCCTGGAACAGGATGGAATGGAAGTGGATTGTGCCTATGACGGAGAAGAAGCATTGAACAAGGCAAAAGAGAATACCTATGACATGATGCTGTTAGATATCATGCTTCCAAAGATGAACGGATTTGAGGTCTGTCAGGCGGTCCGGGAATTTTCGGACGTACCCATTATCATGCTCACGGCCAAGGGAGATGATATGGATAAGATCCTGGGCCTGGAGTACGGGGCAGATGATTATATTACAAAACCTTTCAATATATTGGAAGTGAAGGCAAGGATTAAAGCGATCATGCGCCGCACTGTGCGAAAAGAGTCTTCCGGGGAGGAAAGGACGGTCATTGAAGCCGGTGACCTGAAACTGGATTGTGACAGCAGGCAGCTGTATGTACTGGAAAAAGCGGTGAATGTTACGGCCAAGGAGTTTGACCTGCTGGAGATTCTGGTGAAGAATCCGGGGAAGGTCTACAGCAGGGAAAAACTGTTGAATCTGGTGTGGGGACAGGATTATCCCGGAGATGAGCGTACGGTGGATGTGCATGTCCGTCGTCTGAGAGAAAAGATTGAGCCCAATGCCAGTGAACCGAAATATGTTCAGACAAAATGGGGCGTAGGATATTACTATCAGGGTTAATAAAGGAAATACCATGTCGAAAGCAAGTAGAAAGAAATTTAGATTTAACAGCATACAGTTCAGGATTTTTCTGATCATTCTGCTTTTAGGAACGCTGCCCATGCTGGTTATGCGTTATGGTGTTCTGCGGAATTTTGAGAGAAAAGCAGTTGCCTCCAAAACCATAGAGATTACCAACCAGTCCAAGCTTTTGGCGACCCAGATCGCATCGGCACAGTATCTGGACGGAAAAGAGTCTGATGTCATTGATGCCCAGTTGATACAGCTTTCCGGTATTTATGATGGACGTATCATGCTGGTAGACCAAACTTTTACCATCGTAAAAGATACCTATGATATGGACGAGGGAAAGATCATAACTTCCCAGGAAGTCGTTACTTCTTTTCAGGGGGATACCAACAGTCAATACGATAAAGAATATGGATATCTGGAAATGACCCTTCCCATTACCAATCCTACCAATCAGGAGATCATTGGAGTCTTCGTGGTAAGTATGTCATCGGATGCCATTATGACCAATAAAGAAAGTTATAAGATCCAGGCGGATATTTTAGCCCTGATCATGACGATCCTGATCTGTTTTGCAGCTGTGTTTTTTTCGGAAACACTGGTGGTTCCGCTGAAAAAACTTCAAACGGCATTGGAACAGCGAAAAAATGGGTTGGTGGATGAAGAAATCCATATCAGGGGATGCCGTGAGACGGAGGATATTTCCAATGAGATCAACGGCGTGATCAACAGCATGAAAGTACTGGATGAATCCCGTCAGGAGTTTGTATCCAATGTGTCCCATGAATTAAAGACGCCCATTACATCCATGAAGGTGCTGGCAGATTCCCTGCTTGCCCAGGAGGATGCACCGGCGGAGCTGTATCGGGAGTTCATGGAAGATATTGCAGCAGAAATCGAGAGGGAGAGCAAGATCATCAGTGATCTGCTTTCTCTTGTGAAGATGGATAAGTCGGCCAATAAGCCGGATATTTCTCTGGTCAATATGAATGAATTTCTGGAAGTGATCTTAAAGAGGATCGAACCCATTGCCCAGAAAGCGGGTGTGGAACTGATTCTGGAGAGTTTCCGACCTGTAACTGCAGAAGTTGACGAGGTAAAAATGTCCCTGGCAATTTCTAACCTGGTGGAAAATGCGGTGAAATACAATAAAGAGGGCGGATGGGTACGGGTCATCCTGAATGCGGATCATCAGTATTTTTATATTACTGTAGAAGATTCCGGTATCGGAATTCCAAAGGAATCTTTAGAGCATGTGTTTGAGAGATTTTACCGTGTGGACAAATCCCACTCCAGAGAGATTGGAGGAACGGGACTCGGCCTGGCGATTGCGCGGAATGCCGTTTTATTGCATCGCGGCGCCATCAAGGTACACAGTGAATTGGGAGTGGGCACCACCTTTAGCGTGAGAGTTCCGCTAAACTATATTGCCTAGGAGTAAACAAAAATGAAAAAAGTGAGATTGCTCTGCCTGTTGGTACTTTGCTTCTTTCTTGTGGGATGTGGAATTGAAAAGGAGGAAGAGAGTACATCAGGCACCAGGATTTACTATTTGAATAGCGACGGAAACCGGATTGAATCCATCACTTACAGGACAAAGGGTGTCACAACACAGGAGATTGTGGAGGAATACCTTGCCTGTTTCTGGACCCTGCCCAAAGATAGTGACTATCAGTTGGCCATGCCGGATAATGTTAAGCTGGCATCTTACGAGATTCAGGGAAATCAGCTGGCTCTGTACTTTAATGAAAGCTATGAAAGTATGGATGTAACCAGAGAAGTTCTGGCCCGGGCAGCCCTTGTGAGGACCATGATCCAGGTAAAAGATATTGACTGTATTTCTTTTTATGTAAACGACAAGCCCTTACGGGATGCCAAAGGAGAATATGTAGGACTTATGACAGAGGACTCCTTTGTGGAAAATGTAGGCCAGCAGATCAATGCCATTGTGGAGCAGCAGTTTACACTGTATTATCCCTCTTTTGATGGAAAAAGTCTTGTACCGATCGAAAAGAAGGTGCATACCAGCAGTAATATTTCCAGTGAAAAGATGGTCATAGAGCATCTGTTTGAAGCAGACCCAAAGGGAGCCTACCAGTCACCTATCCCGGAGGGTACAAAACTCATCAGCGTATCTACTGTGGATGGCGTATGTTTCGTGAACTTTGATGATGGATTCCTGATGCAGAATTATGCCATCGAGGAGCCCATTGTCATCTATTCCATTGTGGATTCCTTATGCGAGCTTTCCAGTGTCAACAGGGTGCAGATCTCTGTGAACGGAAAGACGGATGTGGTGTACAGAGAGACATACTCTCTGGATGAATTGTATGAACGTAATCTGGATTTTCTCCAGAAAAAAAAGACGGAAGAACCGTAGAGGAACATATATGATAAAACGTCCTATGCTGGGGATGTTTCTGATGATGGCGGCAGGGGTTTTGCTGGGAAGGCAAGGATCCCGGCTGATGTTGCCGCTACTCTGGGAGAATGCCGGAAAAGGCGGTGGGACAGTGATCGCGTGGGGCATATTGCCGGCTCTGGCGGCTACCCTGTTTGTCATACTGTTGATGATGGCAGGAGTATATAGAAGCCGCTTTCGGAAAAGAAGGATAGTGGGCAGAACACGGGTCATATGCCTGCTGCTTCTGGGAGCTGTGCTGGGATTATTCCGGGGCAGTCAATATGAAATCCGTTATCAGAGGACGCGGCAGGCATTGGAAACTGCCGGTAAAGAAGCATGCAGGATCTATGCGGCAGGGCTGATCACGCAGACCCGACAGACAGAAACATCTACCGTTTATCAGTTAAGTCATTGCACCCTGGAAATGCAGGGTGCGTCAGGATCCATTCCGGATCTAACTATTTTTCAAAAAGAAAAAACAGAATATGCAGTGGGTGATTATATCACTCTTTATGGCATTCCTACAGCCCTTTCCACGGCTACCAATGATGGTGGCTATGATGAGAGGAGCGCCTGCTATGAAAAAGGCATTGCAGGGAAATTTTTGACTCCCAAAATAAAAAAGACAGATACGCCCACCAATCTCATCCTCTGGGGGAAGATGGTGGCCGGGTTGGATCATCTTGTGCAAAGCTACCGGGAAATCTATGAATTGGAGTTGTCTGCAGAGAATCGGGGAATCCTGGAAGCCATGTGTCTGGGGAAAAAGGAGCATCTTTTACAGGAACAGAAGGACAGCTTCAAGAATGCGGGGATATCACATCTTTTAGCTATTTCCGGTGTCCATGTCTGTGTGGTAGGCATGTTCCTTTTTCGGCGGATTCGAAAATTCCGGATTCCCATGGGTGCAGCC
This sequence comes from Lachnospiraceae bacterium, assembly GCA_051877515.1. Taxonomy (GTDB): domain Bacteria; phylum Bacillota; class Clostridia; order Lachnospirales; family Lachnospiraceae; genus XBB1006. Next base: position 45,761 of record JBJEIY010000010.1, read on the forward strand.
TGCATATTTACCATGATCATTTCGTTTTTCTTTGCAGTCAGTACGGGATCCGGCATCTCAGCTCTGCGGGCTGTGGTAATGTTTGGGGTTTTCCTGGGAAGTATCTTCTGGGGAAAGAGTTATGACGGATTTAGCGCCATGGCTTTTGCGGGAATTCTTCTGCTCCTGACAGAACCATATTGTATTGCCGGAGCATCGTTTCAGTATTCTTTTGCTGCTGTGACAGGGATTTTCGGGGTCCAGGAGCTGATACGCGTGAAATACCAAAAATTGCATCCAATCCTGTCCTCTTTGCTGGTCAGTACAGCAGCATGGCTAACTACATTGCCACTAACTGCATGGTATCAGTATCGGATCACAACTTTTTCTGCATTATTAAATCTAGTTATAATTCCTTTGGCATCGCCGGTTCTGGTGGGAGGTTTATTTGGCGGGGGACTGAAGCTGATGGGAACATGCCTGGAGGTGTTTCATAATTTGCCGATCGGTTATCTTAGCAGAGGGATCGCCTGCATACTTTCTCTTGCAGGGAAGGGATTCTTAAAGATGGCAGAGTTTTGTATCCTTTTGCTGCGAGGCCTGGCAGAGGGATATGGAAGACTTCCGGGCGGAAATCTTCTGGTGGGAAAGCCTCACTGGGGCATTTGCCTAATCTTCTATGTTATATTATTTATTTGCTATTATATTGGGAAAAAGAAGAAATATTTCTTATATTTTTCGGGTATTATACCACTTATTGCGATCATGGCAGTGTGGAATCAGAGCTATGAGAACCGGGTGGTGTTCCTGGATGTGGGTCAGGGCGATGGGATTTATCTGGAAAGCGCGGATGGGAAAAGCTTCTTTATTGATGGTGGCAGTAGCAGTGAGAGTCAGATTGGAAGGTATACGCTGCAGCCTTTTTTGGAATACCATGCCAGAGACAGCGTGGATGTGTGGTTTGTTTCCCATTGTGACACCGATCATGTTTCCGGACTGTTGGAATTGCTGGAGTACGGCTATCCCATAGGCCGGATTGTATTTGCTGCGGATGTTGCAAAGGATAAAAATTATAACAGGATTAAAGAAAATGCGAAACAACGGGATATCAAGGTCTCACATATGAAAGATGGAGATTATATTCAGACGGAGGAGGTAAGGTTTCTTTCTCTCGGGGGTGAACAAGGCGGGGAGCCGGTTGCATTGGATGGAAATAGTAATGACCGTTGTCTGGTTTTGCTGGCAAGGTTTTTGAAGACGGGACAAACCTGTTTATTTGCAGGAGACAGCTCCTCTGATGCGGAACAGGAGTTTTTGCCGGCTTTGCAGGAACAACTATCCGGTCAGCCTCTTTTTCTTATGAAAGCCAACCATCATGGTTCTAAGAATTCTAACGGGGAGCTCCTTTTACAGACAGCAAAACCAAAATTAGCGGTGATCTCCTGCAGTTTAACGAATAGCTACGGCCATCCTCATCCGGAAGCGGTCAAACGGCTGGAACAGGCCGGTGCAAAAGTTCTTTATACCATGAAAAGCGGACAGGTTACCATTCGTATGAAGGAAGAGGCAGCCTGGGTGGAAGAGGTAAATTCCTTGTACTTTAAGAGCAGAGTGTGGTAAGATAATATTAAATGTGAACATATGGATGTAGAATGATTTTGTGAACAAAAGAGTGAACTCGGAGGCGGTTTAGTGGGAACGACACAATTTGAAAAAGAGATTGAGACATATAAGCAAAAGATTAAAATCATGGAGCATGCTCTTTCTGCCAGCGCAGGAGCATACTACAACATCAACATTACACAGAATCTTGTCCCCGGAACTATGTATCAGGTCATTGATGATAAGGAATACAGTATCAATGAGAAAATCGGCTTTCCGGATGACTGTCAGTATGAGGATGTGATCAAATATTGGGGAAATCAGCTGACGCACGAGCAGCAACCGGCTTACTTTGCTTTTTTTGACAGGAGTCACTTGACGGAGAGCTTTGAAAGAGGAGAGGACCACATCTCACATCGCTATTGGACGAAGGATTCTTTGGGCAATCCCATGTTGGCAGAACAGCATGTGGTAATGTACCGGGATATGGTGAATCAGGATCTTCTGGCGATCACTTATATTCTTGATCACACATTAATCGAAGAACTTCGGGCTAAGGATTCACAGCAGAGAAGACTTCTTGAAGAAGACATCCGAAAGATCGAGGGACTGGCAAGCCAGTATTCTGCTTTGTATTTTATCAATCTTGATACACAGGAATGTACAAAATATTGTCTGATTGAACGGATCCTGAAAGAAAAAATAGAAAGTCTGGATGATTTTTTCAGGATGTATAAAGAGTTGGTCCTTGCTTATACGCATCCGGATTACAAAGAGGAAATGTTGCGGTTTGCTGATGTTGACCGGGTCAGGGAACTGCTTCAAAATCGAAAAAGATATGCCTACCGATTCTTGCATACCGGAAAGGATGGAGATTATCAATGGTTGGAGCTTACGTTGCATAAGTTTGCAAATGCAAATGAGGAAGCCACGTTGGTTGCTTTTGCTTTTCTGAATGTGGATGAAGAGGAACGGGAAAAAGAAGCACAGAGAAAGATGCTGGTGGATGCACTTGCGGCAGCAGAGCATGCCAATAGGGCAAAGACAGCATTTCTCAATAACATGTCCCATGATATCCGAACGCCAATGAATGCGATCATCGGATATACTGCACTTGCGGCATCCCATCTGGATGATAAAGAATCCGTCAAGGATTACCTGGAAAAAATTTCTGTTTCCAGCAGTCACTTGTTGAGTCTGATCAACGATGTTCTGGATATGAGCCGCATTGAAAGCGGCCGGGTGAAGATTGAAGAAAAGCAGGTACATCTGCCGGATGTCCTTCATGATCTGAGGATCATCATCCAGTCAAATATTACCTCGAAGCAGCAGGATCTGTTCATTGATGTGCAGGATGTTGTGCATGAGGATATCGTTACAGATAAATTGCGCCTGAATCAGGTACTGCTTAATATTGCCAGTAATGCTATCAAGTACACTCCGGTGGGAGGAACCATCAGTATTAAAGTTTCCGAAAAACCATGTAAACTCACCGGATATACCACCTATGAGTTCCGTATAAAAGATAACGGTATCGGTATGTCCGAGGAATTTCAGAAACATATATTTGAATCGTTCTCGCGGGAGCAGTCCTCAACAGCAAGTGGCATTCAGGGAACCGGACTGGGGATGGCGATCACAAAGAATATCGTGGACATGATGGGCGGTACCATCTGTGTAAAGAGTGAAGAAGGAAAAGGAACGGAATTTGTTGTAACCATTGACTGTAAGCTATCAGATCACATTGTAAAATACGAACCTATTCCGGAGCTTCAGGGATCCCGTGCACTGGTTGCTGATGATGATACAGATACCTGCATGAGCGTAAGCAAAATGCTGAAGCAGATAGGAATGAGGGCGGACTGGACGGTTTCCGGTAAGGAAGCCATTGTCAGAGCAAAAGAAGCTTTTGAGGAGGGAGACGAATTCAAGGCCTATATTATCGACTGGCTGATGCCGGATATGAATGGCATTGAGACGGTTCGCCGAATCCGCAAAGTGATCGGAGACAGTACGCCGATCATTATCCTGACTGCATATGACTGGTCAGATATTGAACTGGAAGCAAAAGAGGCCGGTGTGACGGCATTTGTTGCGAAGCCGTTGTTTATGTCGGAATTACGGGAGGTGCTTTCCAGACCTGTCCGTACAGAGGTTGCAGCAAGACAGGAAGCCAAGACTGATTTTACAGGGAAGAAAGTTCTTCTTGTAGAAGATAATGAATTAAATCAGGAGATTGCGGCAGAAATCCTGACCGAGGCCGGATTTGTGGTGGATGTGGCAGAAGACGGGATTGTTGCAGTAGATAAGATGGCAGAGGCAGCTTCTGACCAATATGACCTCATCCTTATGGATATCCAGATGCCCAAAATGAATGGTTTTCTGGCCACAAGGGAGATCAGGACCTTAAGAGATAACCGGAAAGCCAATATCCCCATCATTGCCATGACAGCCAATGCCTTTGACGAGGATAAAAAGGATGCTTTTGAGGCGGGAATGAATGGATTTATCGCAAAGCCTATCGATATCAATGCGTTGCTGCGTACGCTGGCAGATGTGTTAAAATAGAACAATCAGACTACCGGAATAGTAAGGAAGGATTATGGCATACCCCAAGAAGGACAATCCCATTGAGTGCACCAGAGTCATTCATGACCTGATCGCCAAGGGGGAAGTAAAGCGGGCGTATCTTCTTTACGGAGAAGAGCGCTATCTGGTAAAACAGAATAAAGACAATCTGATGAAGTTTCTGAATCCCCAGGGGGACACCATGAACGTCAACGTGTATTCCGGAAGCGGCATCCATGTGCCGGAGGTCATTGATGTGGCGGAGACACTGCCGTTTTTGGCAGATCGCAGGATTTTGTTGCTGGAGGATACGGGACTGTTTAGCGGTGCCGGAGAGGAGTTAGCGGAGTATCTGCCTACCGCACCGGAGAGCACGGTATTTGTTTTTGTGGAGCAGTCAGCAGACGGGCGTTGCAAACTCATGAAAGCAGTCAAGGAGTGTGGTGTGGCGGTCAACTATGTACGCCAGACCCAGCAGACCCTGGAAACATGGGTAAAAGGGCGGCTCCGACAGGAACATAAAACAGCACCTGCCAGTGTCATTGCCCATTTCCTAAATAAAACCGGGGACAATATGCAGCTGATTGAGCAGGAGCTGGAAAAGCTCATCTCCTATACCCTGGATAAAGAAGAGATCACGGTACATGATGTCAATGCAGTATGTACTACAACCATTGAGGATCATATTTTTGACATGATTGAGGCGGTGAGTATGAAAGACCAGAAAAAGACCCTGATGCTGTATCGGGATCTGCTGGCCTTAAAAGAAGCACCTGCCAAGATCCTGGCCTTGCTCAACGGAGAATTTGCAAGGCTTCTTACCATGAAGGATCTTCAGGGAAAAAGTTTAACCCGGACCCAGATGGCGGACCGCATGGGGATCAAAGAATTTGTTGTGACGAAGCGAATGCCTGTTTTGGGAAAATATACAAAAGAACAGCTGGCAAACTGCCTGCGTCTGGGTGTGGAAACGGACCAGTCCTTTAAAGAAGGCCGGATCAACGACCGGCTGGCGGTGGAACTTTTATTGGTGCAGTTAACAGAGGCATAAGCCTTTGGACTACGCAAGATGCGGTCCAAAGGCTTTGTTTATGCCCTCCGAAAGGGTATAGGACAGACGCCGGATGGAGGAGTCAATGTCCTTGGGAGTGACAAACATGGAGTGCAGAGAAGGAAGCAACAGGGGACTGACATCAAAATCCTCCACCATTGTTTCTGATAGGCTGTCGGAAACAATGGTGGCAGCATCTACCACCGTAGGGATCCCTAAGGACAGAACGGGAATTCCCAGAGTTTCTTCAGAGAGGGCGTTGCGATGATTGCCCACACCGCTGCCGGGGTGGATTCCGGTGTCAGAGATCTGGATGGTGCGGTTTAACCGCTTGATACTGCGGGCGGCCAGAGCATCAATGATAATGCACAGGGACGGTTTGCAGGTGGTGACAATGCCCTTTACGATCTCTAAGCTTTCCATGCCGGTTTGCCCCATTACTCCGGGCACAATGCCGCTTAAAAGATAAGCGGAAGGTTCTTCAAAAGCTGATTGCCCGAATTCCCGAAACAGGTGACGGGAAATACAAAGCTGGTCCACCACGTTGGGACCAAGGCTGTCCGGTGTGATATTGCGGTTTCCCAGTCCCACAACCAGAATGGATACGGGATGCTGGTAATTTCCGCCTCCCGGCAAAAAAGATCTCAGGCATTCCGAAAGAGCGCAGGAGATTTCTTCGTGGTGTCCTTCGTCTTCTTCGTTCATTTTGGGGGATTCCAGAGTGACGTAGGTCCCTTTCGGTTTTCCAATGGAGGCTGCGGCATTTTCTGTCAGGATATGCACAATGGTTTTCTTAATGTGTGTATTCCTGTCACTGGACTCTTCCACTTTTATGCCCTCGTTTTCATGAGGGGTGTGGGTCAGAGCCTCTTTGGCTTCCATGGCAAGGTCGGTTCGAATGTGATTCTGGTTCATAAAAGCAGATCCTTTCTTCGTGAACTTTTGTTACTTAGTGTGCGAAGAATTTTTTTATCTATGCGCGGAAAACGGTTGACGGCAAAAAATAACTAGGCTATAATCTTTAAGAATGAGTGGCATGAAGTCAGTCGCAAGAGCACGAAGCTTTTGACAAAGTAAGATATCAAAAGAAAGGTAGGTATATGCTATGCATATGGCAGATGCATTACTTGCTCCGGCTGTTGCGACGACAATGTATGTTACTTCAGCTGTTACAGCAGGTATTTCCATTAAGAATTTAAGAAAAGAAGAGAGATTAACACTGGAGCCAACTTCAAAGCGACTTCCCACCATGGCAGTGATGTCTGCAATGGTTTTTGCAGGTCAGATGATCAATTATACCATTCCGGGAACCGGTTCTTCAGGACACCTTTGTGGTGGAATGTTGCTAAGCGCTTTGTTGGGACCCTGGGCAGGATTTTTGTCCATGGCGGTCATTTTGGCGATACAGTGTCTTTTTTTTGCAGACGGAGGTCTTATGGCGCTGGGAGCCAATATCTGGAATATGGCTTTTTACGGATGTTTTGTAGGATATTATCTGATTTATAAACCGTTGATGGGAAGTTCCCTGTTTGCAGGAAGAGGGCAGCAGGCAGCAACCCGTATACGGATTGGTCTGGCATCCATTATAGGATGTGTATTGACCTTGCAGTTGGGAGCTTTTTCGGTAGTGATCGAGACTTCCCTGTCCGGAATCACAGAACTTCCTTTTGGCGCATTTTTGGGATTGATGCAGCCGATCCATCTGGCGATTGGTTTGGTGGAAGGTTTGATCACCACAGCGGTTCTTCTGTTCGTGTATGAGGCAAGACCGGAGCTCATCCGTGAACTTCCCCGGAACGGCGAAGAAAAGCAGAGATGCTCTTTTAAAACAACCCTGTTGATCCTTGGCACAGTTGTTTTGATCACGGGAGGCGGCTTGTCCCTGTTGGCAAGCTCTAATCCGGATGGTCTTGAGTGGTCCATGTTTGGGAATGAGCAGGAAGGCTATTCGGCGAACATGGGATTGGATGAAGAGAATTTTGGAGCAGAAAGTAAGGCGGCAGACAGAGCAGGTAAGATTCAGGAGAAAACAGCCTTTTTGCCGGATTATGCTTTTGCTTCTGATGCAGAAAATGTTTTAGGAACTTCCTTCTCCGGAATTGTAGGTTCAGCCATGGTAGCAGTCCTGGCGGCTATGATTTGCATGGCGGGTGGTTTCTTCAGAAAGAGAGTACAGGAATAGGAGGAAGTCGCCCATGAATAAGGCGGAAAAAGCAGGAGCACAGTTTCGTGCTATGGATGAACTGGCGTCAGAGAATTCGCCTCTTCATCAGGCAGATGCCGGATGCAAACTTTTTCTGACCATTGCTTATATTATTCTTGTGGTGTCTTTCCATAAATATGATTTCACGGGGTTGTTTCCCATGGTGTTGTTCCCGGTGTTGGGATACCAGGTGGCAGGAGTGTCTGTCCGGACCTGTTTTTACAAGCTTCGGATGGTGTTGCCGCTTGTTTGTGCTGTGGGGATATTCAACCCCTTTTTTGATCATTCTGTAGCTTTTTATCTGGGACGTATTCCGGTTACCGGCGGAATGGTGTCTATGATGACACTCATGCTGAAAGGGATCTATACGTTAATGACTTCTTTTCTTTTAGCGGCCACCACCCGGATGGAATCCATCTGTGGTGCCTTGCGTAAGTTTCACTGCCCCAGAATGATCACTTCACTGTTATTGCTGACCGATCGCTACGTTTTGGTCATGCTGGAAGAGGTGGAGGTTATGACCACTGCCTATCAGCTGCGTGCACCGGGACAGAAAGGGATCCATATCTCTGCCTGGGGATCGTTTCTGGGACAGCTTCTTCTTCGGAGTATGGATCGGGCCCAGGCCCTGTATGAAAGCATGGTGGTGCGGGGCTATCACGGAGAGTTTCCCGAAAACACGGAAAAAGCAAGAGGGGGAGCATTCCTGCTGGTCACTGTCGTTGTATTTGCCCTGATGCTACTGTTTCGTATGGTAAATGTAGCATCTTTGTTGGGTAGCTGGATGGTTTCGCACAGTGCATGACAGAAACGCTGCAAAAGAGAAGAGGTTATGGTTAGGAGTGGAGAAAATGCTTCAGTTTGAACAGGTTTGTATTTCTTATGATCATAAACATAAAATACTTGAAAAGCTCTCCTTTCATATTAAGCCCGGAGAACAGGTGGGGCTTATTGGGGCCAACGGAGCAGGAAAAAGCACCCTGTTAAAAGGGGCACTGGGTCTTTTGCCCTGGGAAGGCAGGATACTGGTGGATCAGATCCCTTTGAAAAAGGAGAATCTGGCAGTGATACGCAAAAAGTTAGGTTATGTCCTGCAGGATTCCGACAATCAGATGTTCATGCCTACGGTACAGGAAGACATGCTGTTTGGTCTGCTCAATTACGGAATGTCACGCATACAGGCGGAGCGTGTGGTCGACGAAACTTTGGAAGCATTGGGACTGGAACACCTGAAGCAGTGCCATAACCATAAATTATCCGGTGGGGAAAAGAAAATGGCAGCCATTGCCACGATTCTGGCTATGAAGCCGGAAGCATTGCTGATGGATGAACCGTCAGCAGCCTTAGATCCCAGAAATCGCCGCAATCTCATTCGGATCCTGCCAAAACTACCCCAGACCAAACTGATAGCCAGCCATGATCTGGATTTGATCTTAGAAATCTGTGACCGGGTGATCTTATTAGATCACGGACAGATTGTGGCAGATGGTCCCACGCAGGAGATCCTGCGGGATCAGGCATTGTTGGAGGCACATGGCCTGGAACTGCCTTTTTGTCTGACGGGATTGCCGGAGAAACTGCGAAATGCACAGAAATAAAAAATATGAAATCCCAAGAAAACTATTGACAGAATCAGGGAATTGGATTAAAATATCGTAGTATGTTTACATTAGCACGTCCGTGTCCGGCTATAATGTAACAGATGTGAAATTCATTCATAATGGAGGTGTACGAATTGGCAAACATTAAATCTGCAAAGAAGAGAATCCTTGTAGCTGCGAAGAAGAATGAGAGAAATAAAGCTGCAAAGTCTAAAGTTAAGACTTATGTGAAGAAGGTAGAAGCTGCGATCGAAGCAAATGATAAGGCAGCAGCTCAGGCAGCATTAGTAGAAGCAACATCTGTGATTGACAAAGCTACCAAAAAAGGAATTTATCATAAAAATACTTCTGCCAGAAAGATCAGCCGTTTATCCAAGGCTGTTAATAAATTAGCTTAATTCTAATAGAATAGTAGAAGAACTTTCAAGAACCGGGACCGTCATCCGGTTCTTTTTTTTGTTTCCCGGAATACAATGAAGTATCAGAGACTTCTTTGCTCTGAAATGAAAAGGAACCTGGGACAAGTAACGATTATGTATAAATGGAAGAAAAAACGCTTTCGGGGAAGCCTGATGCTTCTTTTGGGCGGCCTTGCCGTCCTGATCATTGTAAAAAACCTGATGACCATGAATACGGGACAAAGCCTGGCAAGGCGCATGAAAGATCTGGCTTGTGATAAACTGGCATATGCGCTGGTCAAGATCCAGGCTCCGGTACTGACCTGGCAGGTGGAAGAAAAGGAAGATTCTCTGTTTGCATGGATTGAGCAGTCGCTACTGGAGGGAATGCCCCTCTATACCTATTGCAGGGAAAAACAGCAGACAGAGACAGCACCGGAATCTGCCATTACCTTTGAAATGATCCAGGCCTCTTCCGGGGTAGCGGCAGGAGAGCTTTCGGAGGAGACGCCGGGAACGGTGGAAGAAAAAAAGACGGAGGAAGTTGGCAGCAAAAAACAGGAGGGAGAGGACTGCGAGGACTCTCTGGTTGCCTACAGTGGAGATTTCCGCAAAGATATTCTGAAGGTGTTTTCCGGGAAAAAGCTAAAGGACTATGAGTACCTGATATCCCATTTTTATCATGTGGATTCCACAACACAGCTTCCCCAAAGTCAGCTGAAGTTTGGCAAATTATTTGAAAAAGACCTCACCATTGAAAAAGAAGGAAAGGAACCAAAGATTTTAATTTATCATACCCATTCCCAGGAGGGGTATAAAGCCAGTTCCAAATCCAAAGGAAAAACGGTGGTGGATGTAGGAGATTATCTTACAAAGCTTTTGGAGGAGGAATACCATATCCCTGTTTTGCACCATACCGGAGAATATGATGTGAAAAGTCGGGATACGGCATATTCTACGGCTTTGCCCCACATTGAAAAAATCCTGGAGGAGAACCCATCCATTGAAGTGGTGATCGATCTGCACCGGGACGGTGTGAATGAGAAAACCAGGCTGGTTACACAGATTAATGGAAAAAAGATGGCCCAGATCATGTTTTTTAACGGGGTAAGTCGTTCGAAGGCTCTGGGAGCGCTGGATTATCTGGAAAACAAGAATCTTTCGGAAAATCTGGCTTTTTCCCTGCAGATGCAGTTGGCGGCCAGGGCATACTATCCATCGCTGACCAGGGATATCTATATTAAGGGCTACCGTTATAACATGCATCTTAAGGGAAAGACTCTGCTGGTAGAAGTGGGAGCCCAGACCAATACCTATGAAGAAGCAAAGAATGCCATGGAGCCGTTGGCAAAGTTGTTAGACCGGGTGTTAAATGAGTGACGGACAGGGGACGGTTCTCTGTCCGTCACTACTTTTTTTATTGAAATGGATGATAAATCTATTGAGAAATACGATAAAAGGCTTGATAAATCTTCGTCAACATAGTATGCTAAAAAGAAGAAAAAGCTAAGAAAAAGAGGTATGAAGATGGCAGAAGAAAAACTATTTTGCAGTACCGGCGGATGCACCGCAAAGCTGGGGGCGGGCATTCTGAGCAGGGTATTGGAACGACTTCCGAAGGGTGAGCCGGATCCGGATCTGCTCATTGGATTTGACAGCAAAGATGATGCGGCAGTGTACCGACTGTCTGATGATATTGCATTTGTCCAGACACTGGACTTTTTTCCGCCAATGGTGGAAGATCCTTATCTGTTCGGTCAGATTGCGGCAACCAATGCCTTAAGTGATATCTATGCCATGGGCGGCGAAGTGAAGACGGCATTGAATATCGTCTGTTTTCCCGAGCAGATGGACTTGAATATTCTGGGTGAGATCATGCGGGGTGGCTCTGAAAAAGTGATTGAGGCCGGAGGAACTCTGGCAGGCGGTCATTCCATTGCTGATACCGGAGTGAAATATGGTCTGTCTGTAACCGGAGTGGTACATCCGGACAGGATACTTGCCAACAATGGCGTAAAACCGGGAGATGTACTGATCCTTACCAAACCGTTGGGAGTAGGTATTATCTGTACGGCAAATCGTGTGGGACAGGCTTCCAAAGAGGCTATGGATGCGGCCATGAAATCCATGACCACCTTAAATAAATATGCGGCAGAATGCATCCGTTCGTATCCGGTACATGGCTGTACGGATGTGACAGGTTTTGGCTTTCTGGGGCATCTTCATGAGATGCTGGATGGACGGGCTTCCTGTATCATTTATGCAGATCAGGTACCGAAATTTGAGGAAGCGCTTTCCTATGCGGATGAGTTCCTGCTTACGGCAGCAGGCCAGCGTAACCGTAACTTTGCCCAGGACAGAGTGGTGTTTGAAGATGTGGATTTTGCAATGGAGGAGATCTTATTTGATCCTCAGACTTCCGGAGGTCTGCTGTTCAGTATCGACAAGCAGGAGGCACCAAAGCTGATGGAACAGTTAAAGAAAGTGGTTCCGGCAGCACGGATCGTGGGTGAAGTCATGGAAAAGGCCGATGTGGAAATCGTGGTAAAACCTACCGCGGGAAAGTAACCGATACAACGCAGAGCCGGGATCCGGCCTGCAGAATAGAAAACAAAAACAGCGAAAGGCTGTACTTAGGAGGAAAAGAAAATGATCAAAGTAAACGCAATGGGAGATACTTGTCCAATCCCGGTAGTAAAAACAAAGGATGCCATCAAACAGTTAGGAGGAGCAGGGGTGGTAGAGACTTCTGTAGATAACGAGATTTCCGTACAGAACCTGATGAAGATGGCAAAACAGAAAGGCTATGAAGCAAAATCTGAAAAGATTTCCAATACGGAGTTTAAAGTAACCATGACCATCGGCGAGGAGCAGGCAGCAGCTGCGGCAACCGATAATGAGCCGGTAGACTGTCTGGTAACTCCGGGCGGCGGAAAGAAAAATGTAGTGGTAGCAGTTTCTTCCGCACAGATGGGTGAAGGCAGTGAGGAGCTTGGAAAAACCCTGATGAAAGGCTTCCTCTATGCATTAAGCCAGCAGGAGGAACTGCCAGGCACCATTTTATTCTATAATGGCGGAGCGAACATTACCTGCGAGGGAAGTGTTTCTCTGGAAGATTTAAAATCCATGGAGGCACAGGGCGTGGAGATCTTAACCTGCGGAACCTGCTTAAACTTCTATGGACTGTCCGAGAAGCTGGCAGTAGGTGAAGTAACTAACATGTATGACATCGTTGAACATCTGGTGAAAGCAGATGTTGTGGTAAAACCATAGATCATGAGGCAGAAGAAATTACAACTGGTCATTTCCTTTGAGTCAACAGCTCATGCTATGGCCGTGGAAACCTTTTGTATGGAAAAAGGACTGCCCGGAAGACTGATCCCCATTCCCAAGGAGATCACGGCGGGATGCGGACTGGCCTGGAAGGCTGATCCGGAGGCAAAAGAAGAACTGCTGGGGGCGTTTGAACAAAACGGCATTTCCTATGACGGTGTCCATGAGATCATGATCTAGAATCTACAAAAGGAAAAAACAATATGAGTGTATATATCGGAATTGATATCGGTTCTACCTGTGCAAAAACCATTGTGCTGGATGAGGACCGAACCATCCTGCACCGCATTTTAATGCCCACAGGATGGAGTAGTGTGGAAACAGCACAGACCATTAAGGAGAAGCTGGGCGAGTATTCCATTGATGTGGAAAAGGAAAATGTAGTGGCTACCGGATACGGCAGAATTTCCGTGCCCTATGCGGATAAGTGCATTACAGAGATCACCTGTCATGGAAAAGGAGCCTGCCATCTTTTTGAGAAAGAAAATCTGCTTATCATCGATATCGGCGGTCAGGACACCAAGATCATCCAGGTGAAGGACGGCGCAGTAAGCGATTTTCTGATGAATGATAAATGTTCGGCAGGAACCGGACGTTTCATGGAAGTTATGGCCAATACACTGGCTATACGTCCGGAAGAACTGTGCGAATTGGCTTCCCGGGGAGGAAATACCACCATCAGCTCTCTGTGTACCGTATTTGCAGAGTCTGAGGTGATCAGTCTTATCGGACGGGGAGAAAAACGGGAAAACATCGCCTATGCGGTGGTGGATTCCATCGCCAGCAAGGTGGTCAGTCAGGCAGGTCACATCAACCGGGGAACGATGCCGGTGTGTCTGACCGGCGGATTGTGTGAGTTTACCTATTTGTGTCAGAGCATTGGTACAAAGTTAGGAACACAGATATACAGCAAAGCCGACGGAAGATATGCGGGAGCCATAGGTGCTGCCTATTTCGCCGCCGGATTGGGAGAAAAGAAATGATTTATTTAGATAATGCTGCTACCACCATGGTAAAACCACAGTGCGTGGTAGATGCAGTTGCCAAAGCCATGTCATCCATGGGAAATGCAGGCAGGGGGGCACATAGCTCAGCTTTGGACGCATCCCGTGTAGTCTATCAGACCCGGGCAAAGCTGGCTGAGTTTTTTCACTGCAAAAGACCGGATCATGTGATTTTTACCTGTAATGCCACGGAGAGCTTAAATATTGCCATTCGCGGAATCCTGGAACCGGGAAGCCATGTGATCACCACAGAGTTGGAACACAATTCTGTGCTGCGTCCTTTATACCTCATGGAACGGGAAAAAGGAGTAAAAATTTCCTTTGTGAAGGCGGATAAGCAAGGTAACGTTAGTCCGGGTCAGTTTGAAGAACTGATCCGTGAGGATACGAAAGCCATTGTTTGTACCCATGCTTCGAATCTTACGGGAAATGTGGTGGATATCGAAGCGGTGGGAAAGATCGCCAAAGCACATGATCTGCTTTTTATTGTGGATGCATCCCAGACAGCGGGTGCATTGCCCATTGATATGGAACGGATGAACATAGATATCTTATGTTTTACCGGACACAAAGGTCTCATGGGACCCCAGGGAACCGGTGGCATGTGTATCCGGGAGGGTGTGGAGATTCTTCCTTTTAAATGCGGAGGAAGCGGAGTCCATTCTTATGAGAAGGAACAGCCCAAAGAATATCCCACCAGACTGGAAGCAGGAACCTTGAACAGTCATGGCATTGCAGGATTAAGTGCAGCCATTGATTATCTGAATGAGGTGGGAATTTCTGCCATTCAGGAAAAAGAAAGCCATCTGGCAAAGCGTTTTTATGAAGGGGTTTCAGCTATTGATGGCGTTACGGTTTACAGTGATATGCAGGCAAAAGAGCATACCGGCGTGGTAACCCTAAACATCCGGGATTATGATTCATCCATGGTATCGGATGCGTTATATACAGATTATGAAATTGCCACCCGGCCGGGGGCACATTGCGCGCCCAAAATGCATCAGGCATTGGGAACAACCGAGCAAGGTGCAGTAAGATTCAGTTTTTCCTGGTTTAACACAGAGGAAGAGGCAGATGCCGCCATTGCTGCAGTAAAGGAACTGGCGGAAGAAGAATAGAATGACATAAAGAACATAGGAGGAGAAGAAATGTCAGATTACGTAAAAATGTGGGAAGAGTTAGGAATGGACTTAGAGGCACATGACAATTTGTGCCAGGTATTGCCAACAGCAGTGGGGGATGTATTTTTAACTCAGGAGAATAGACCGAAGGCTATGGATTTCTGGGATATGGTAATCTCTGAAGTTCATGGTATCAGACCGGCGGAGCTGATCGAAGAACAGAAGAAGGGAAGAAAAGTATTCGGAACCTTCTGTGTATATGTGCCGGATGAAGTGATCATTGCAGCCAACGGTATTGTTACCGGACTTTGCGGAGGCTCCCAGTTCTGGGTGCCGGATGGAGAAGCGGTACTTCCAAAGAATACCTGTCCACTGGTAAAAGCATCCGTGGGAGCAAGACTTGGAAAAACCTGTCCCTTCTTCCGCATTGCGGATATGTATGTGGGTGAGACCACCTGCGATGGAAAGAAAAAGGCTTACGAAATCCTGGGTGAGGACGTTCCTATGTATGTTATGGATGTTCCACAGATGAAGAGAGAAAAAGACATCCTGAAATGGAAGGATGAAATCAAAGAATTTGCTGCAAAGGTTGAGGAATTTACAGGAAATAAGATTACAGCTGAGAAACTGGCGGAAGCCATTAAGATCGTAAATGAGAAGCGTAAGGCAATGCAGAGGGTATATGACTGCCGCAAAAGTAAATGTCTTCCCATCTCCGGAAGAGATACCCTGCTTATGACACAGATTTCTTTCTTTGATGATCCGGTACGTTGTGCCCAGATGTGTAACCGCCTGGCGGATGAATTGGAGCAGAGAATCAAAGACGGTGTCAGTGTAGTCAAAGAAGGAACCAAGAGAATCCTGGTTACAGGAACACCATTGGCAGTACCGAACTGGAAGTTACATAACATCATCGAAACCAGTGGTGCGGCTGTTGTTTGCGAAGAAATGTGTACCGGAACCAGATATTTTGAGAATCTTGTGGATGAAACCGCAGACAATCTGGAAGATCAGTATATGGCTCTGTCACAACGCTATATGAAGACCAACTGTGCATGCTTTACACCGAATACCGGACGTATTGATGATATCCTTCGCATGGTAAAAGAGTATCAGGTAGATGGAGTCATTGACTGCAGCCTGAAATTCTGCTGTCTGTATGATACTGAGAAGTACTCCGTATCCAGAGCCTTAAAAGAAGCCGGAGTACCGGTGCTCAGTCTGGAAACCGATTATGCAGATACCGATGCAGAGCAGTTAAGAACCAGGATCGGAGCTTTTGTGGAGATGCTGAATGAGCAGTAGTGATGTCCGCTATTACATCCTGTTTGCCAATTACGAACACGGCATGGCGTTGCATGAACTGCTGGATCAAGAAGAGATCCCTAATCGGATCGCGCCGGCACCCAGAGCGATTCAGGGGGAGTTGTCCTGCGGTGTTTCCATTGTACTGGAGCCGGAGGCACTGGACGATGCCAGGCGCTGTATTGCAGAGCATCATGCAGACTATTACGACATCGTTCCTTTGGAAGGGCAGATGAAGCCCAGGCGGGATAAATACTGTTAAGGAAAATGAAAGGGGCGTCCCATTTTGGGACGCCCAAATCGTTGTGCGCATTGGAATGCTAATGTTTGAATTTATTACGGATCCATGGTAGAATGAATAAGATAAGTTTTAAATTGGAGGAAAGACCATGGACCAGAGTAAGATCAGGAATTTTTGTATTATCGCTCATATTGATCACGGTAAGTCTACCCTGGCTGACAGAATCATAGAGAAAACAGGCTTGCTCACCAGCAGAGAGATGCAGGCACAGGTATTGGATAACATGGACTTGGAACGGGAGAGAGGAATTACCATTAAATCCCAGGCAGTCCGTACCGTATATAAAGCACAGGATGGACAGGAGTATATTTTTAACCTCATTGATACTCCCGGACATGTAGATTTCAATTATGAGGTGTCCAGAAGTCTGGCAGCCTGTGATGGTGCCATTCTGGTGGTAGACGCAGCCCAGGGTGTGGAAGCACAGACTCTGGCCAATGTGTATCTTGCCCTGGATCATGATCTGGATGTAATGCCGGTCATCAATAAGATCGATCTGCCCAGCGCGGATCCGGACCGGGTAGTGGAAGAGATTGAGGATATCATTGGAATTGAAGCCCAGGATGCGCCCAGGATCTCGGCCAAAACCGGCTTAAATGTTGACGAGGTGTTAGAGCAGATCGTTACGAAGATTCCGGCTCCGGGAGGAGACCCCAAGGCGCCACTGAAGGCATTGATCTTTGATTCGTTATACGATTCCTATAAGGGTGTGATTGTTTTCTGCCGTGTTATGGAAGGTTCCATGCGGGTAGGCACTAAAATGCATATGATGGCCACCGGAGCCACAGCGGATATAGTGGAGGTCGGATATTTTGGAGCAGGACAGTTTATCCCCTGCGAGGAACTTTCTGCAGGAATGGTAGGCTATGTTACCGCATCACTGAAAAATGTGAAAGATACCCGGGTGGGAGATACCATTACCGATGCACAAAGACCCTGCAGCGAAGCGTTGCCGGGTTATAAAAAAGTAAATCCCATGGTGTATTGCGGATTATATCCGGCAGATGCATCCAAATATCAGGATTTAAGGGATGCACTGGAGAAGCTGCAGTTAAATGATGCTTCCTTGCAGTTCGAACCGGAAACATCCATTGCGTTGGGCTTTGGATTCCGTTGCGGTTTTCTTGGTTTATTGCATTTAGAGATCATTCAGGAACGATTGGAACGGGAATATAATCTGGATTTAGTAACCACTGCACCGGGTGTAATTTACAAGGTACACAAAACCGACGGCGAGGTGATCGAGCTGACCAATCCCTCCAATCTGCCGGATCCAACTTATATTGATTATATGGAGGAACCGGTTGTATCTGCAGAGATTATGGTGAGTAGCGAGTATATTGGTGCCATCATGGATCTGTGTCAGGAACGCCGCGGAACTTACATTTCCATGGAGTATGTGGAAGAAACCCGTGCGGTGTTAAAATATGATATGCCGTTAAATGAGATCATCTACGATTTCTTTGATGCTTTAAAATCCAGATCCAGAGGCTATGCCTCCTTTGATTATGAGATCAAGGGCTACCAGCGTTCTGAACTGGTGAAGCTGGATATTTTGGTGAACAAAGAAGAAGTGGACGCCCTATCTTTTATTGTATTTGCAGGAACTGCTTATGAACGTGGCCGTAAAATGTGTGAGAAGTTGAAAGAAGAGATCCCGCGTCATTTGTTTGAGATTCCTATTCAGGCAGCAGTGGGAGGCAAAGTCATTGCCAGAGAGACCGTAAGG
The DNA here is from genome assembly GCA_051877515.1 of Lachnospiraceae bacterium. GTDB lineage: Bacteria > Bacillota > Clostridia > Lachnospirales > Lachnospiraceae > XBB1006. The sequence continues at coordinate 63,956 of JBJEIY010000010.1, forward strand.
GCTATGCGTAAGGACGTGTTGGCCAAGTGTTATGGTGGTGACATCACCCGAAAGAGAAAGCTGTTAGACAAACAGAAAGAAGGCAAGAAGCGGATGCGTCAGGTGGGAACGGTAGAGATTCCACAGGAAGCATTTATGAGTGTGCTGAGGCTGGATGAGGACTAAATTCCGGCGGTACTGTAATGGTTGCCGTGGGCCGGCGCCCCGGGGTGCAGCCGGATGATGGAAAAGGGAAGGATTTGATCATGAAGAAAGAAGCAGAAATTTACATCCATATTCCCTTCTGCGTCCGTAAATGTGATTACTGCGATTTTTTATCTGCACCGGCAGGAGAAGAAGTCCGGGAGCAGTATGTACAATATCTTATTTCAGAGATTAAGAAAAGTCCGTGGGTAGCTGACCATGTCAGTGTACCCACGGTTTTTATCGGTGGAGGAACTCCTTCTATCTTAATGTCGCATCAGATTTCGCAGATCATGGAAGCAGTGGGAGAAACCTTCTATCTGCAGAAAGATGCTGAAATCACCATAGAAGCCAATCCGGGTACGCTTACAGAGGAGAAACTAAAGGCATATCGCAGTGCTGGTATCAACAGGATCAGCATGGGACTGCAATCCGCGCAGAACGAAGAATTGCAAAAATTAGGCAGGATACATACCTATGAGGAATTCCTGCGAAGCTTTGACCTTGCCAGAAAAGCTGGTTTTGATAACCTGAACGTAGATCTGATGAGTGCCCTGCCGGGGCAGAGATTTTCCACCTGGCAGGATACTCTTGAGAAGGTGTGTGCACTGGGACCGGAGCATGTTTCGGCATATAGTCTGATCATTGAAGAAGGTACCCCCTTTGCACAGCGATATATGAAAGATGAGATACTTCGTGAGAAAGGGGAAGAACCACAGGAACTCCCTTCGGAAGAAGAGGAGCGACGGATGTATGAGTATACAGGAGAATATCTGGCAGCCAAAGGTTATCACCGATATGAAATCTCCAACTATGCCAAAGAGGGCAGGGAGTGTAAGCACAACATCGGATATTGGACCAGATGCAATTATATGGGTTTTGGTCTGGGGGCAGCCAGTTTATATGACAACATCCGATATCGCAACGGGCCGGATCTTGTAAGTTACATGACGGGATGGGAGGAACAGGAGGCTGAGTGTCTTAGCACCAGGGCACAGGAGACTGAGAGTCTTAGCGTTAGGGCGCAGGAGACTGAGTGTCTCAGTGTCAGGGCACAGATGGAAGAATATATGTTTCTGGGATTGCGCCTGATTAAAGGGGTAAGTAAGCGGAAATTTAAAGAAAATTTTCGTAAATCTATGGATGAAATATATGGTGAAGTGATTGCAAAACTAAAGGCGGAGAAACTTCTTCAGGAAGAGGGCGACCGGATACGGCTCACCGACCGTGGCATTGATGTCAGCAATTATGTGCTGGCACAGTTTCTTTTCTAGCAGGATTTCTTTCTTAATATATATGTCGGCGCGAGAAAACCGGTCGGAAGGGCAAAAATTCGCTCCACGCCAACTGTCCTGCGCGAGAAAATCGATAGAAGGGACAATTTTTCGCGCAATCCCGCTTCGTCTGCGCGAGAAAACCGGTCGGAAGAGCAATAATTCGCTCCACGCCAACCATCCTGCGCGAAAAAATCGGTCGGAAGAGCAAAAATTCGCTCCACGCCAACCGTCTTGCGCGAGAAAATCGATAGAAGGGACAATTTTTCGCGCAACCCCGCTTCGTCGGCGCGAAAAAATCGGTTGGAAGGGCAAAAATTCGCGCCGCGCCAACCGTCTTGCGCGAGAAAATCGATAGAAGGGACAATTTTCGCGCATGTGGCTCCGCCACCTGGTCGAGCGTGCAGGATCGCGGAGTATTCATTTGGAAATAGTTTGAGGCAGCGCCAATGCGCTGCCTCTTGTTATCCTTATATGAAATTAGAGCATTCAGATCAGAACTGTCCAATCAGCCTTTAGAGATTGATCAACTCATATTGATCGGTTCCTAATCCAATCTTCACAGCATGAGAAATGCAGGCGCTCCAATCCGTATCCGGATGAGTCATATGGAAGTGATCGTGGTTGCAGCAACCGTCATGCTGTGCATGGTCATGGGATTTTTCCATGTCACTCAGCACACTTCCATCCAGCACCGGCATCTTATTGCACAGGTCTACACAGGCCTGGTCCAAAGCCACCGGATCAAAGGAAGCCAGCATTCCCACATTAGGAATGATAGGGATGTCGTTTTCGGCGTGACAGTCACAGTTAGGCGATACATCACAGATCAAAGAAATATGGAAAGTAGGGCGGTTCTGACAAACTGCCAATGCGTACTCTGCCATTTTATAGTTTAAAACAGCTAAGGAATCGTTGAAGTCTGCTGCGATGGCATCCTTTGGACAAACCGCCAGACAACGTCCGCATCCTACACAGCGTTCATGATCAATGGTAATCTTTCCGTTCTCCATGACCGGAGCACCGTGGGCACAGATCTTCTGGCAGGCTCCGCAGCCTACGCACAAAGAATGGTCTGCACTTGGTTTTCCGTCGCAGTGTTGCTCCATTTTACCGGATCTGGATCCGCAACCCATACCGATATTTTTTAATGCACCGCCAAAACCGGTCATTTCATGCCCCTTAAAATGGGTCAGGGAAATAAAGATGTCGGCATCCATAATGGCCTGTCCGATCTTGGCTTCTTTCACATATTCTCCGCCTATCGGAACCAGAGCCTCATCCGTTCCTTTCAGACCATCGCCAATGATTACGTGACACCCGGTCTGCAACGGGGAGAATCCGTTAACATAGGCAGTATCCAAATGATCTAAGGCATTCTTTCTGCTTCCTACATACAGTGTATTACAGTCTGTTAAAAATGGCTTACCACCCAATTCTTTTACATAATCGGCTACAACCTTGGCATAGTTGGGGCGGAGAAAAGCCAGATTGCCATACTCTCCAAAGTGGATTTTTATGGCTGCATATTTTTCGTTAAAATCAATGGATTCAAAACCTGCAGTTTTCATGAGACGATGCAGTTTCTGAAGCAGGTTTTCCTGTCCGGTTGCCTTAAAAGTGGTAAAATAAACTTTTGATCTATCCACAGCAGAGGTCCTCCTTATATAAGTAGCGGACAGGGGACCGTCCCCTGTCCGTATAATTAATTTTCAGTTGAATAGTTTGGTGCTTCCTTGGTAATGTGAATATCATGAGGATGGCTTTCCTTTAAGGAAGCGGCAGAGATCTTCACAAATTCACTGGTTTCCTGCAAGGTTGGGATATCGATAGCACCGCAGTAACCCATACCGGAACGGATACCTCCTGCTAACTGGAAAATGGTATCTTCTACAGAGCCTTTGTAAGCAACTCGGCCTTCCACACCTTCCGGTACCAGTTTTTTTGCATCGGACTGGAAGTAACGGTCTTTGCTTCCGTTCTCCATAGCAGCAATGGAACCCATTCCCCGATATACTTTGTATTTTCTTCCCTGGAATAACTCGAAATCGCCGGGAGCCTCATCGCAGCCTGCAAACATGCTTCCCATCATACATACGGAACCGCCTGCTGCAAGGGCTTTGGTCATATCGCCGGAGAACTTGATTCCGCCATCAGCAATGATGGGGATGTCATACTCTTTGGCAACAGCATAGCAATCCATAATCGCTGAAATCTGAGGAACACCGATACCGGCAACCACACGGGTGGTACAGATGGAGCCCGGTCCGATACCAACTTTTACAGCATCTGCACCGGCATCGATCAGAGCCTTGGTTGCATTTCCGGTTGCTACGTTTCCGGCAATTACAGGAAGATCCGGATAAGCTTCCTTGATCTGTCTGACAGCATTTATAATATTTTTGGAATGACCGTGGGCGGAGTCTACTACGATACAGTCCACCTTTGCTTCATATAGAGCTTTTACACGATCCATCATATTTGCAGTGATACCTACCGCAGCACCGCAAAGCAGTCTGCCGTGGGAATCTTTCGCAGAAAGGGGATATTTAATGGTTTTTTCAATATCTTTTATGGTGATCAGACCTTTTAGGCGGAACTCATCATCTACAATAGGAAGTTTTTCTTTTCTGGCTTTGGCAAGAATCTTCTTTGCTTCATCTAAAGTGATGCCTTCTTTTGCGGTTACCAGTCCCTCAGAGGTCATGGATTCTTTAATCTTTTTGGAAAAGTCTTCTTCAAACTTTAAGTCTCGGTTCGTGATGATACCTACCAGTTTGCCGTTTTCTGTAATGGGCACACCGGAGATCCGGAATTTTCCCATCAGCTCATCAGCATCCTGTAAAGTATGTTCCGGGGACAGGGAGAAAGGATCAGTGATAACGCCATTTTCGGATCGTTTTACTTTATCAACCTCATCTGCCTGTGCTTCAATGGACATATTCTTATGGATGATTCCGATACCACCCTGTCTGGCCATTGCAATTGCCATACGATGTTCTGTGACAGTATCCATACCGGCACTCATCATAGGGATGTTCAGTTGAACGGTTTTGGTCAGATTGGTTCTTAAGTCGATCATGTTTGGGGTGATCTCGGAATAGTGTGGAACAAGGAGCACATCGTCAAATGTAATTCCTTCACCGATTATTTTCGCCATGTTTTTCTTCCTTTCTGCCTTTTTGTCTTAATTATTTCATTTGTGTACAAAAAAGGCTCATATATACATGATTTTTTTATAAACTATACTAGCTTTTAATTCTAACAAACAAGCCTGGGAATGTCAAGGAAACCATAGGAAAATCAAGGGTTTTGCCTTCCCGACATTCCGTCTTGAGCAGAATGCGGTTATTTTTTCATATTCGCACGTTTTCTTAAGGTAGGATCCAGGATTTTCTTACGTATCCGTAAGGATTCCGGAGTGATCTCAAGCAGCTCATCGGTATCAATAAAGTCCAGTGCCTGTTCCAGGCTCATTTCACGCTTCGGTGTCAGAGTCAGTGCTTCGTCTGCGCTGGAAGAACGGGTATTGGTAAGGTGTTTTTTCTTACATACGTTTAATTCAATATCTTCCGTCTTGGCGCTTTGACCGATGACCATTCCGGCATACACTTTTTCACCGGGACCGATGAACAGAGAGCCTCTTTCCTGGGCGGAAAACAGACCATAGGTAACTGCTTCTCCGGATTCAAAAGCAATGAGGGAACCCTGCTTACGATAGCTGATGTCTCCTTTGTAGGGAGCATAGCCATGGAAACTGGTATTAATGATACCGTTTCCCTTGGTGTCTGTTAAAAAATCACCCCGATAGCCAATGAGTCCACGGGAGGGAATGAGAAAATGCAGTCTGGTATATCCGCCGGCAATAGAACCCATATTCTGGAGTTCGCCTTTACGCTGGCCTAATTTTTCGATCACGGCACCGGTAAATTCGTCGGGCACATCCACATAGCAGTCCTCAATAGGTTCGGTAGTTTTTCCGTTTTCATCCTTATGATACAGCACCTCTGCTTTGCTGACTGCGAATTCGTAGCCTTCCCGCCGCATGTTTTCAATGAGCACGGACAAGTGAAGTTCCCCGCGTCCTGATACTTTGAAGGTATCGGTATCTTCCGTATCTTCCACTCGGAGAGAAACATCGGTATTCAGCTCCCGCAAAAGGCGTTCCCGGATGTGGCGGGAAGTAACGTATTTTCCTTCCATACCTGCCAGAGGACTGTCATTTACCATGAAGTTCATGGAAATCGTAGGCTCGGAGATTTTCTGGAAAGGAATTGCCTTAATCTCTTCAGGAGAGCAGATGGTATCACCGATATGAATATCAGCGATACCTGAAATGGCAACAATGGAACCTACAGAAGCTTCTGAAACTTCTACCTTCTGTAAACCGTCAAATTCATAGAGCTTACTGATGCGGACCTTTTTAGCTTTGTCCGGCTCATGATGGTTTGCCAGAATGGCATCCTGATTGACGCGGATCACACCATTATCCACTTTTCCCACACCGATACGGCCGACGTATTCGTTGTAATCAATGGTACTGATCAGAACCTGGGTGCCTGCATCCGGATCGCCTTCCGGTGCCGGAATGTAGTCTAAGATGGTTTCAAATAACGGAGTCATATCCTGATTGTTATCTTCTATATTATAGCGGGCATATCCGTCTCTGGCGGAAGCATAAAGAAATGGGCAGTCAAGCTGCTCATCGGAAGCATCCAGATCCATGAGAAGTTCCAGGACTTCATCCACCACTTCGTCAGGTCTGGCCTCCGGACGGTCGATCTTATTGATACAGACAATGACCGGCAGATCCAAAGCAAGTGCTTTCATGAGTACAAATTTTGTCTGGGGCATGGCTCCTTCGAAGGCATCCACCAGAAGGACCACACCGTTCACCATTTTCAGGACACGTTCCACCTCGCCGCCGAAATCCGCATGTCCCGGAGTGTCAATGATATTGATCTTGGTATCTTTATAATGAATGGCGGTATTTTTGGAAAGAATGGTAATTCCACGTTCACGCTCGATGGCATTAGAGTCCATAACACGCTCTGCAACTTCCTGGTTAGCCCGGAAGGTTCCGCTTTGCTTTAGCAGTTCGTCCACCAGGGTGGTTTTGCCGTGGTCAACGTGAGCGATAATGGCAATGTTGCGAATATCTTCTCTTTTTGTTATCATAACTTCCTCTTTTCTAATAAATATGGCATAATAGCCGTAAAACATAGCTTGGTAAAAATGCTTTATAAATATACAGCCAATATATTATACTACAAATAATGACAAGCGCAAGTGGAAAATGTGCCTTCGGGTCATAATTGCGGGATTTGGGTCACAAAATGCGATAATTTAATGTTCTAGGAGGGGATATAGATTCATATACATGTAATACACAATGAGAAAAGTGTGGAAAAATAGCCAGAGAAGAAGGGAGAAAAATTCATGGCAGATAAAATGTTTGACAACAATCAGGTAACTATTATGGGTAAGATCGTGTCCGAGTTCCGTTACAGCCACGAAGTCTTTGGGGAGGGCTTCTATCTTATGGATGTATCGGTAAACCGGCTGTCGGAAAGCTGCGATGTGATTCCGCTGATGATTTCGGAAAGACTCATTGACGTGACACAGGATTACCGGGGAAAATTGATTTATGCCACAGGGCAGTTCAGATCCTACAACCGGCATGAGGAAAAAAAGAACAGGCTGGTACTATCCATTTTTATTCGTGAGTACGAGTTTGTAGAGGAAGAGATCGGCGGGGCCAAAAGCAATCAGATCTTTTTAGACGGATTTGTGTGCAAAGAGCCGGTATACCGGAAAACACCTCTCGGACGTGAAATTGCAGATTTGCTTATTGCCGTAAACCGTTCCTATGGAAAGTCAGATTACATACCCTGTATCTGTTGGGGAAGAAATGCCCGTTATGCAGCCGGTTTTGAAGTGGGCAGCAGATTGCAGATCCATGGCAGGATACAAAGCCGGGAGTATGTAAAGAAAATCAGTGAAGATGAAATTGAAAAGCGAATTGCTTACGAAGTATCTGTATCAAAAGTTGACTATGTGTAAAGAATGTGCTATTTTAGTGTAAGGTTCTTGCGCGACTTGTCTATGGTGAGAGGTGTCTTATGAACGAATCAGTACAGATTTATTATGGCGAGGGAAAAGGCAAAACGGCGGCAGCACTGGGATATGCCCTGCGGGCTGCAAGCAGCGGAAAAAATGTGATCATCATCCAGTTTTTGAAGGGAAACAACGTGGATGATTATGCTATATTAGAAAGGCTGGAGCCGGAAATCAGACTGTTCTGTTTTGAAAAATCAAACTCTTATTTTGCGGACCTTTCCGAACAAGAGCAGGCAGAAGAGGCAGCGAATATCCGGAATGCATTGAATTATGCCAAGAAAGTTCTTTCTACCGGAGAGTGTGAGCTTCTGGTGCTGGATGAGGTCTTGGGACTGATCGATGAGGGACTTGCCACCAGTGATGAGGTTCTGCAGGTTCTGGCAAGTAAGACCGATTCCACGGATATACTCATAACGGGACTGACATTGGATGACAAGCTACGGGAAGTAGCAGATGCAGTATATAAAATTGAGGTAGAAAAGGCATAGAAGGAGGCAGCTATATGTCAATTTTCAAAGGAGCCGGAGTTGCCATTGTAACTCCGATGAGACAGGATGGCAGTATATATTATGAAAAACTGGAAGAACTGGTAAGGGAGCAGATCAAGAATCAGATCGATGCCATTATCATCTGCGGAACCACAGGAGAGTCCGCCACACTTTCTGAACAGGAACATCGGGAGTGTGTGCGTACGGCAGTTTTGGCAGCGGACAAAAAAGTTCCGGTCATTGCAGGATGTGGATGTAACAATACCGCCCATGCAGTAGAATTGGCAAAAAGCAGCAAGGAATGCGGAGCAGATGCATTGCTTGTGGTAACTCCATATTATAATAAGGCAACGCAGAAAGGTTTAAAAGGGTATTATACTACCATTGCTGCAGCAACGGACTTACCTATGATCATGTACAATGTTCCCTCCAGAACAGGATGCAATCTTTTACCGGCAACAGCGGTAGAGCTTGCAAGAGAAGTGGATAACATTGTGGCACTGAAAGATGCGTCCGGCAGTCTTAGCCAGACCGTGAGAACAGCAAGCCTGGCACAGGGATGTCTGGATATCTATTCAGGAAACGATGATCAGAATATCCCCATTCTTTCAGTAGGAGGAATCGGAGCAATTTCCGTTCTGGCCAATGTGGCACCCAGACAGACCCATGATATGGTTATGGAGTATCTGGAAGGAGATCGCAAGAAGGCACTACAACTTCAGTTGGAGGCGATTCCGCTTATTGAGGCATTGTTCTGTGAGGTGAATCCTATTCCGGTTAAAACCGCTTTAAATCTTCTGGGAAAAGAAGTAGGAATCTTAAGAAGTCCTATGTGCGAGATGGAGCCGGGAAACGTGGAACGATTAAGAACAGCACTGATAAATTATGGTTTATTAACAAAATAGAGCATAGAATACGACCTCTGACATCTTGTCGGAGGTCATTTTTATATGGTATACTAGTGTGAAAAGAGAATTTCCCTTTGGAAAGCAAAGAATATACTAAGGAGCTGAAACTATGATCAGAGTAATTATGCATGGATGTAATGGCCGTATGGGAAAGGTTATTACCAGATTAATGGAAGAAGATAAACAAACTACCGTGGTAGCGGGAATTGATCCCTTTGACAATGGACAAAATGCATTTCCGGTGTATGAGAGTATGGCGCAGTGCGATGTGGATGCAGACGTTGTGGTGGATTTTTCCAATGCAAAGGCAACGGATGGACTGCTTAGCCAGTGTGTAAAAAGACGCCTGCCCGTAGTATTATGTACCACAGGATTAAGTGAAGAGCAGCTGGAAAAGGTGAAAGAAGCATCGAATACCATTCCGGTGCTCCGGTCTGCCAATATGTCTCTGGGTATCAATCTGCTGATGGAATTAATAAAGAGGGCTGCAATAGTGCTGGCTGATGAAGGATTTGATATTGAGATCCTGGAAAAACATCACAGACATAAGCTGGATGCGCCCAGCGGAACGGCGGTTGCATTGGCGGATGCAATCAATGAAGCGCTGCCGCAGCCGGATGACTATACCTTTGACCGCAGTGGACAGCGCAGGGAACGAAATGACCATGAAATCGGTTTTGCTTCCATTCGAGGAGGCAGCATTGTGGGTGAGCATGATGTTATTTTTGCCGGTATGGATGAAGTGGTCACCATTTCCCACCAGGCCCAGTCCAGGGATATTTTTGGAAAAGGCGCTGTGTCTGCCGCGAAGTTTCTGGCAGGAAAAAAAGCCGGCATGTATACCATGTCGGATGTGATCGCCCAAAAGGAGAAGAATTAAAAAGCCGACGGGAAACTAGGAAAAGGGGAAGCAAAAATGGTAGAAAAGTATTTAAAGAGTCTCTCTAAGCTGTATCCGAACCGTGCCAGTGTTGCCACGGAAATGATCAATTTAAGTGCCATCTTAAATCTGCCCAAGGGTACGGAACACTATGTGACAGACTTACACGGTGAGTATGAGCAGTTTACGCATATTTTGAGAAACGGTTCCGGTGCGATCCGGAGAAAGATCGATGATACCTTCGGAGAAGAACTCAGCCTGCAGGAGAAGAAACAGTTAGCAACGCTGGTGTATTATCCGGAAAAGAAAATGCAACAGATCTTAAAGAGTATTACGGATACGGAGGAATGGTATGAGGTTACCCTGAGGAGACTGGTACGTCTTGCCAAGCGGTGTTCCTTTAAGTATTCCAGATCAAAACTGAGAAAATCATTACCGAAAGATTTTTCTTATGTCATGGAAGAGTTGTTAAGTAACCGTTCACAGATCAGTGATCTGGAGGCTTATTATTCCGCGATTTTTGCCACGGTGATCCGAACCGGCAGAGCGCAGGAACTGATCATTGCTTTTGCTGATCTCATTCGCCGGCTGACAGTAGATCAATTGCATGTGGTGGGAGATATTTTTGACAGAGGACCCTATCCGGATAAGATCATGGATGACCTTATGATGACCCATGATGTGGATATCCAGTGGGGAAATCATGATGTACTCTGGATGGGAGCTGCCTGCGGACAGTTGTCCTGTGTGGCTACCGTATTGCGTATCTGTGCCCGTTACGGAAATCTGGATATTCTGGAAGACGGATATGGGATCAATGTCCTTCCGTTGGTGCGTTTTGCCCTGGACACTTATGGGGATGATCCCTGTGAGTGCTTTTCCATTCATTACCGGCCGGAGGATTACAGTAAGAAAGAGATGGAACTGGATATGAAAATCCATAAGGCCATTTCCATCATTCAGTTCAAACTGGAAGGCCAGCTGATCAACCTGCATCCGGAGTATAAGATGCAGGACAGACTGCTGTTAGATAAAATTAATTTAGAGAAGAATACCGTGATCGTGGACGGAGCAGAATATCCCCTACTGGACAGTAACTTCCCAACACTTGACCCACAGCATCCTTATGAACTGACAGAAGAGGAAGAGGATGTTATGAACCGTATGCAGCAGGCATTTCTGGGAAGTGAAAAACTGCAGCGTCATATCCGTTTTCTGTATGATAAGGGGAATCTGTATAAAATCGCCAACGGACAGTTACTGTTTCATGGCTGTCTGCCTTTGACAGAGGAAGGCACCTTTGCCCAGGTAAGGGTAGGACAGAATGTGTATGCGGGAAAAGCACTGTATGACTGTCTGGAGCAGGCGTTGCGTCTGGCTTATTATAACCGGGAACCCCATGAAGCCACCAAGAGTGACATACACTGGTTCTGCTGGACCGCAGCGGGATCGCCCTTATTCGGAAAAAGCAAGATGGCAACCTTTGAACGTTATTTTCTTGCGGATAAAGCTACCCACAAGGAGCATGGAAACCCCTATTACCGTTACATCGAGAATAAGGTGGTAGTGGAGAATATTCTGGCGGATTTTGGCCTTAGCAGCAAGGAAAGTCATCTGATCAACGGACATATGCCGGTGAAGGTTTCCAAAGGGGAATCTCCGGTAAAATGCGGTGGCCGGGTGCTGACCATAGACGGTGGTTTTTCCAAGGCATATCAGCCGCAGACCGGTATCGCAGGTTATACGCTTACCTATAACTCTTACGGAATGGTACTGGTTTCCCATGAACCGTTTACCTCCATTGAAGATGCCATTGAGAAGGAAACGGATATTCATTCCCATAAGGTGTTGGTGGAACAGGTAACCAAGCGGAAGCTGGTAAAAGATACGGATACGGGGCGGGAACTGGCCCAGATGATTGACGATCTGGAACAGTTGTTGGATGCATACCGCTACGGACGCCTTCCGGAAGCATAGAGAATTGAGGAGATTTAAATGGAAAACGAGAACACAAAGGACTTGAAGTCCGGAGAGAATACAGAAGAAAAAGAGTATGAGGACGTGTGTTATATCTGCCGGCGACCGGAATCACGCACAGGCAGGATGTTGCATATCCCACAGAATATTTCAATCTGTGTTGACTGTATGCAAAGAACGTTTGATACCATGAGTGGAGTGGGATTGTCTCCCATGGATTTCGGAATGGATGCTCCGCTTCCGCCACAGATGCATACGTCCAGTGAGACGCAGCAGGAAACGGAAGAAAAGAACCGGGAAAACAAGATCCCGCGTATCAGCTTTCTAAATCTGGGTGATTTTGTGGGTATGGATGGGATACCCAGAAGCCAGCGTGTGAAAAAAACCAAAGAGAAGAAGAAAGAAAAGCCGGTATTTGACATCAAGAACATTCCGCCGCCACACAAGATCAAAGAAGAATTGGATCAGTATGTGGTGGGTCAGGAACAGGCTAAGAGGGTAATGTCTGTGGCAGTCTATAACCATTACAAGAGGATCAGCCACCAGAATGAAAGCCCTGTGGAAATCGAAAAGTCTAATATGCTGATGATCGGACCTACCGGTTGCGGAAAGACTTATCTGGTTAAAACTCTGGCCCGTCTGCTTGATGTGCCGCTTGCCATTACGGATGCCACTTCGCTTACAGAGGCCGGATACATTGGTGACGATATCGAGAGTGTGGTTTCCAAGCTTCTGGCAGCAGCGGATAATGATGTGGAAAAGGCGGAACACGGAATCATTTTCGTAGATGAAATTGACAAGATCGCAAAAAAGAAGAATACAAATCAGCGGGATGTATCCGGCGAAAGTGTACAGCAGGGAATGCTGAAACTGCTGGAAGGAGCTGAGGTAGAGGTTCCGGTGGGAGCTAACAGCAAAAATGCCATGGTACCGCTGGTGACCGTAAATACCAAGGACATTCTGTTTATTTGCGGCGGTGCATTTCCTGAGATGGAAAATGTTATCAAAGAACGGTTGAATAAATCTTCCTCTATGGGATTTCTGGCGGATCTGAAGGATAAGTATGACCAGGATCAGAACATCCTGCATCAGGTTACCACAGAAGATGTGCGTAATTTCGGTATGATACCGGAATTTATCGGTCGTTTGCCGGTGCTGTTTGCTCTGGATGCATTGGATGAAGATATGATGATCCGTATTTTAAAAGAGCCCAGAAATGCCATCATTAAGCAGTACGAAGAACTGCTGGCCATGGATGGGGTGAAGCTTACCTTTACCGAAGGAGCACTGCGTAAGATTGCTCAGAAAGCTATGGAAAAGAAGGTAGGAGCGCGTGCCCTGCGGGCTGTTATTGAGGAATTCATGCTGGATATCATGTATGAAACTCCCAAGGATGACAACATTGGGGAAGTGGTGATCACCCAGGAATATCTGGAACATACAGGAGGACCCGAGATCCGAATGCGGGATTTCGGAAGGATTGAAGCACATTAGAATATGATAAGCCCCCTAATATTCCGGGCGCGCTGGTTGCTGACGCAAAATCGCTTGCCCTGGAATATTAGGGGGCTTTTGTGTTCTAAGTCGCAATAGTGACGAAAAACCGTCTAGCCGGGAATTGTTACGGAGCTTTTGTGTTCTAAGTCGCAATAGTGATGAAAAAACGTCTGGCCGGGAATTGTTACGGAGCTTTTGTCATATAGTTTTAAAAAAAGAGGTTTTATGGATTGTCCTTATGTTTACCGGGAGGATGTGTACGATTTTATCATAGATCAGGCTGATGATTACAATGGTGCTGTTCCCATCATTCCGGTATGCGAAAAAAACATTGCAGATCAGTACACGATACAGTATATGGAACGGGCCGGGGCACCGGCCCTGTCTATTTATAACTATACGTACACTGCGATTCCCACCGTGTACAGTCCTTTGGCAGAATTATATCTGGACGCCAGCTGCATTACACCGGTTTTAAACAATGAGACACTGGGGTTAAACGGACGTGGCGTGATCATTGGGTTCGTGGATTCCGGAATCAATCTGACCAGTGAAAGCTTTCAATACGTGGGAGGAGGAACCCGTGTTGTGGCGCTGTGGGACCAGAACAAACCGGGGGAAGAGTCCCGCCCTGCGCAACAGACCGTCCCGGAAAACGTAACACAGCAGGGCGCACCTGAGGAAGTATCCGCTTCCCGGCCGCCGGAGGAAACCGGCTACCTGGGTTATGGCAGGGTCTATCGCCAGATACAGATCAATGAAGCACTGGAGAATCCGGAAACCACACGCATGTTACCCCGGGATGAGCTGGGACACGGAAGTTATCTGGCTGGAATCGTGGCAGGAACCAATGGAGGGATTGCGCCCCAGGCAGATATTGCGGTGGTGAAGCTAAAGCAGTGTAAACAGTATTTCCGCGAGTTTTACAAGATCCCTGCGGATACGCCCTGCTATCAGGAAAATGATGTGATGGCCGGTATTCAGTTTCTCAAAGATTATGCCAAAGAAGTGGGAAGGCCGCTGGTCCTGTGTTTTTGCCTCGGTACCAATATGGGCAGCCATACCGGGAATGCTTTTCTGGGGCAGATGTTAAACCGGATGAATCTGACCAATGGGAACATGGTGGTGTGTGCGGCGGGCAATGAAGCGCTGAACAGGCATCATTACAGTGGCATGGTGGAGCAGCAGGGAGAAGGCGAAGAAGTGGAGATCCAGGTGGAGGAAGGATGTAAGGGATTCTGGGTGGAATGCTGGAGTCAGGTTCCACAGTCGTTTTTCATTCATGTGATCTCTCCCAGCGGAGAGAAAATGGAGGGCGTGGTGGCACAGGTAGCAGGAGAAAAAAGCCACCGGTTTGTGCTGGAAAACACCCTGGTGGTGCAGAGCGCACGTTATGTATATCAGGAAGGCGGGGAACAGATCATTTTTACCTCCTTCGATCAGCCCACGGCAGGTATCTGGAAACTTCAGGTGTATGGCAAAGTGGTAACCACCGGGAACTACAATCTGTGGCTCCCTATGGAAGAACAGCTTTCTAAACCGGTGATCTTTCTGCAATCTGATCCGGACACCACCATCACAGAGCCGGGAAATGCATTGTCCATTCTGACAGTGACGGCTTATGATGGCAAAACCGGTGGCTTGTATATCCGGTCAGGAAGGGGTTATACTGCCAGCCAGCAGATCAAACCCGATCTGGCAGCGCCGGGAGTCAATGTGGTAAGTCCTTATGAAAACCGTTCCGATTCTTCTACCTGTGCGGCAACGGCCATTACTGCAGGGGCGGCGGTACTCTATATGCAATGGATCAATTATGTCAGACAGGGGCTTCCTGTAACAGGGAATGCCGTCAAACAGGGACTGATCTTGGGAACTAATACCAGACCGGATGAAAGCTATCCCAACCGGGAGTGGGGATATGGGACCCTGTGCCTTTTGAATACCTTGCGCCTATAAAAAACAGGTCATACCATCCGGTATGACCTGCTCTTTACTGCTAAACTTATTCTTACTGCGATTTATGCAATAACGGATACGTTTACAGCCTGTGGTCCTTTGGAACCTTCTGTTACGTCGAACTGAACGGTTGCACCTTCTTCTAAGGTCTTGAATCCGTCCATGCTGATTCCGGAGAAGTGTACGAAAATATCCTGTCCTTCAGAATCGGAGATAAATCCGTAACCCTTTGTGTTGTTGAACCACTTCACTGTTCCCTGTGCCATGTTTGTTTCCTCCATAATAACGAATATTTAGCAAAGTCATCATATCACAGTAAGTTGGCAAAGTAAAGCAATTTGCACAAAAATTCGACAAGAAAATTTCATGGATAGTTCATTATTTAAGATAACTGTTCAAAATTCAGGGAATTTTTTGTAAAAAAAACTCTGACCATCCGATCCCACTCCTGCTCCAGTGCTTTGTCTTTGGTGAAAACAGCATAGGAAACACCGGTAGTGGCAAGGATCTGGTCGTTCTGGTAGGTCAGGTTGATGTACATACCTGTAAGAGCTTCCGGATTCAGGCTGCTGCCTGTGGTTTCCAGGGTTTTCGCCACATTTTCCGGGGAGAGACAGAACACGAACTTCATGTAGCTGGGAGTATGTGTTCCTTTCACCATGTCATAAACATGCGACTGTATTTTCTCATAAGAAGCAAGTGCGTGAGGGTATTCATCCCGAAGGTCCGTTTCTTCCCTGCGCGTGATGTGACCGTCTACAGAATAGGTAACACCATTGACAATGGTAGCCTCCGACAGAAGAAAGTGATGGAACATATCTGAGGCCAGCAGTTTATTCATAAAAGGTTTTATTTCGGTAAATTGTAATGCGATCATAGGTTTTCCTCCTGTTTCATTATAGTATGGAAATAAATCCAATGTAAAGGGAAAGAGAAAAAGTGATAAATTTTGATGGTAGAAAATACCTTTGCGTGATAGAATAAGAGCATAGTACGAAGTCAAGGTTCGAGACGACAGTTGGAGGGAGTATGACCAAGAAAGAGATCAACAAAAAACTATTTGAATTACTGGAGAAGGGAGTAACTCCGTTCCATGTGGTGGAGCAGGCGGAGGAGCAGCTTAAGGATGCCGGATTTAAGCCACTTGCCATGGAGGATCCCTGGACGATAGAAAAAGGAAAAACCTATTATGTCAATCATAACGGCTCTGCATTATTTGCTTTCCGCATCGGGCAAGATGTGCAGGAAAGGTCCATGATCCGGATGGCAGCAGCCCATACCGATCATCCCTGTTTCTGTATGAAACCGGAACCGGAAGTAGCAGCAGGGGGTTATGCTCAGGTAAACGTAGAAAGTTATGGGGGAGCTATTCTGAATACCTGGTTGGACAGGCCATTATCGCTGGCAGGAAAAGTTGCTATAAGAAGTAAGGATGCTTTCCATCCGGACATGCGCTTGATCCATGTGAAAAAACCTTTGATGACAATTCCAAATCTGGCCATTCATATGAATCCTGAAGTGAACAAGGGTGTGGAATTGAACAAACAGACAGATCTGTTGCCGATCCTTGGGATGTTGGGAGAAGACCGGGAAGAAAAGAGCTTTATGCAGACCTATCTGGCGGAAGAATTGAAGGTTGCAAAAGAGGATATACTGGATTATGAGTTATTTGTATATAATACGGATAAACCACAGTTTCTGGGAATGAACGAGGAGCTGATCCAGTCCCCGAGACTGGATAATCTCACCGGTGTGCAGGCACTGCTTTCCGGTTTGATCGACAGCAAAAACAAAGACAGCATTGAAGTCATCGCCTTGTTCAATCACGAAGAAATCGGCAGTAAAACCAAACAGGGTGCAGATTCCATGGTTTTGAACCATATTTTGGAAAGAATACAGACGAATCTGGGACGTTCAGATCAGCAGCGGATAGCAGGCTTATATCACGGCATGCTGCTTTCTGTGGATGTGGCGCATGCATTGCATCCCAACCATCAGGGTAAGACGGATATTACCAACAAACCGGTTTTAAATAAGGGATTTGTGATCAAGGAAGCCTGTGGGCAGTCCTATGCCACAGATTGTGAAGCGGTGGGGATCATATGTCAGCTTTGCGAGGAAAACAAGATCCCTTATCAGAAGTTTGTAAACCGTTCGGATCTTCGGGGAGGAAGAACACTGGGGTCTTTGGCCTCTTCCATGACACCGGTGAAAACAGTGGATATCGGAGTTCCCATGTTGGCTATGCATTCAGCCAATGAATGTATGGGCTCCGAGGACGAACTGGCATTATATCGCATCGTGTCTGCATTTTTTGCATAAATGCAATCATATTAGGCGGGGCATGAGTATTATTTCAAGTCTGTAACAGGAGGATAATCATGGGATATGAAAAAATGACAGGAAGCTTCCTAAGTAATGATAAAAAGCATTCCATTGCCTACTATGTATATAAACCGGAAGGACAGATCCGGGCTATGTTGCAGATCTCTCATGGCATGTGTGAGTATTTGGAACGTTATGAACCGCATATCCGTGTTTTTACCGAACAAGGTTATCTGGTATTCGGAAATGACCATCTGGGACATAAGGGAAGTGTGACCTGCAAAGAGGAATTGGGCTACATGGGTCATAAAGATGGCTGGAAGTATATGTATGAGGATGTCCATCAGCTCACCGGGCTTATGAAAAAAGAGTATCCGGAACTTCCCTGCTTTTTGTTTGGACACAGCATGGGATCTTTTGTTGCCAGGGAAGTGATCGCTCATTATGGTCAGGAGTATCAGGGGGCAATCCTGTGTGGGACTGCCGGAACCAATAAAATGGCAGGTGCGGGTCTGAAACTGGTATCTGCGGTACGGACACTTCGCGGGGAAAAGACCAGAAGCAGATTTCTGACCCGGCTGATGTTCGGTGCCTACAACAGTAAATACGATCCGGTTAGAACAGAGTATGATTGGCTGACCAGAGATGTGAACGTGGTAGATGCCTACCTGGCAGATGAGTATTGCAGGTTTACTTTTACCGCAGCAGGATATTCGGATTTAATGAGCATACTGGTAGATATCTCTTCAGACAGCTGGTATGATTCCATTCCCGGGCAATTACCTTTGCTCCTTTTAAGTGGTGATATGGATCCTGTGGGAGGCTGGGGAGAAGGCGTTAAAGAAGTCGATGCCAGAATCCGCCGGCGCAGACCGGAGAATTATGGAATGAAACTATATCCGGGAATGCGTCATGAGATCTTAAATGAAATAGGAAAAGAAGAAGTATATCAGGATATTTTGGAGTTTCTGACGGAGAATGGCCCGAAATAAGAAACATGGATCAGAGAAAGTACAAAGAGCCTGCCATTTTGATATGCCCCCTGTCTATTTAAGAGGGAACATATCAAAATGGCGGGCTCTCTTTGCATCCCTGAGGATGTTAAATTTTTGTTTAGTGTGTGAACAAATTAACAAAAAATTAATAAATAATTTTTATTATAAAGTTACAAGTATATTATCACAAACATCTGCTAAAATCAATGAGAAAGTTGCAAAAAATACATTTTTTATACAAAAAAATTTTGAAATCTATTGTGCAGATATGAATGAAATGTTAATATTAAATGAGCTGAAAGTTAAAACAGCCTAATGAACCTAATTAAGCGGGAGGGATAACGTGAGAAAAAAAACAGGTGTTCCATTCAATGGGACAAAGGAGCAGGAAAAGGAACTGCTACAGGTTATCGAAGAATTACGGGATATCCCGGGATGCCTGATGCCGATCATGCAGAAGGCCCAGGACATCTATGGATACTTACCTTATGAAGTACAGAAGATCATTTCGGATAATCTGAGAGTTCCTATGGAAAAAGTGTACGGTGTTGCCACCTTTTATGCACAGTTCAATCTAAACCCCAAGGGAACCTATAAAGTATCGGTTTGCTTAGGAACAGCATGCTATGTAAAAGGATCCGGTCCGGTTTTAGAGGAACTGGAGAAAGAATTGGGAATTAAAGATGGTGAATGTACACCGGACGGATTATTTTCACTGGATACGTGCCGTTGTGTGGGAGCCTGCGGACTGGCACCGGTTATGCTGGTAAACGACGACGTTTACGGCAGGGTTACCGTGGATCAGGTTCCTGAGATTTTAGCAAAATATAGATAAGAGTAGCCGGAGGATGGAAAATGAAATCAATTGAGAATTTAAAATCAATCCGTGAGTCGGTAGAGGCTCAGGTAGGTCTTAGAACTTCCGGTAATAAAACAGCCGGACCGGTGGATGGATACCGCTGCCATGTTTTGGTCTGCGGAGGAACCGGCTGTACTTCATCAGGAAGTCAGCAGATCATACATAATTTTGAAGAAGAACTTGCAAAATATGGCCTGGATAAAGAAGTTGCCATTGTCAAGACAGGATGCCACGGCTTATGTGCCATGGGACCCATTGTAGTTATTTATCCTGATGCAACCTTCTATGCCAAAGTGCAGCCGGAGGATGTGACAGAGATCGTATCGGAGCATCTTGTAAACGGTCGTGTGGTAGATCGTCTGATTTACCGTGAAGCGGCAGAGGATGGCACACATGCCCACAAATCTATTCATGACACCAACTTCTATAAGAAGCAGCACCGTATTGCATTGCGCAACTGTGGTGTGATCAATCCGGAGAATATTGACGAGTACATTGCAACCAGGGGATATGAAGCCCTGGGTAAGGTATTGACCCAGATGCAGCCGGATGAGGTAATCCAGCTGATCTTAGACAGCGGACTGCGCGGACGTGGAGGTGCGGGTTTCCCCACCGGTCTGAAGTGGAAATTTGCTTCCGGAAATCGCGGAAATGTGCAGAAATATGTTTGCTGTAATGCAGATGAAGGAGATCCGGGTGCATTCATGGATCGTTCCGTTTTGGAAGGAGATCCCCATGTTGTACTGGAAGCTATGGCCATTGCAGGTTATGCCATCGGAGCAAATCAGGGTTATATCTACGTACGTGCAGAATATCCTATTGCGGTAGAGCGACTGAAGATTGCTATCGGTCAGGCAAGAGAATACGGTTTACTTGGAAAAGATATTTTCGGAACCGGATTTGATTTCGATATCGACTTGCGACTGGGTGCGGGAGCATTCGTTTGCGGTGAGGAAACTGCACTTATGACTTCCATTGAAGGAAACCGTGGAGAGCCTCGTCCGAGACCACCTTTCCCGGCAGTGAAGGGTCTGTTCCAGAGCCCGACTATTCTGAATAACGTAGAGACCTGGGCAAATATTCCTCAGATCATTTTAAACGGACCGGAATGGTTTGCAGCCATGGGTACGGAAAAGTCCAAGGGAACCAAGGTATTTGCTTTGGGTGGAAAGATCAACAACACCGGACTTGTGGAAATCCCAATGGGAACAACCTTGCGTACGGTTATTGAAGAGATTGGCGGAGGAATCCCCAATGGTAAGAAGTTTAAAGCAGCCCAGACCGGAGGACCATCCGGAGGATGTATCCCGGCAGAGCATTTTGATATTCCTATCGACTACGATAATCTGATCAGAATCGGTTCCATGATGGGATCCGGTGGATTGATCGTAATGGATGAAGATAACTGTATGGTGGATATTGCAAAATTCTTCCTGCAGTTTACCGTAGATGAATCCTGTGGAAAATGTACTCCCTGCCGTGTGGGAACCAAGCGTATGCTGGAGATCTTAGACAGGATCACAGAAGGCAAGGGAACCATGGAAGACCTGGATAAATTAGAGGAACTTGCTTATTACATCAAAGATAATGCATTATGCGGACTGGGACAGACAGCTCCGAATCCTGTATTATCCACATTACGCTATTTCAGGGATGAGTATGTTGCCCATATTCAGGAAAAACGTTGTCCGGCAGGTGTATGTAAGGCGTTGACTCACTTTGAGATCGATCCGGAAAAATGTCGTGGATGTACCTTGTGTGCAAGAAACTGTCCGGTGGATGCCATCGAAGGAACCATTAAGAATCCTCACGTGATCAACACCGATAAGTGTATCAAGTGCGGAACTTGTATGGATAATTGTAAATTTGGCGCGATCAGTAAGAAATAAGTGGAGGAAAAAAGACCATGGGAAATATTAACCTGAAAATAAATAATATGGATGTGTCTGCGCCGGAAGGCTCCACTATCCTGGAGGCTGCCAGATTGGCTCAGATCGAGATCCCGACCCTTTGTTATTTGAAGGAGATCAATGAAATCGGTGCATGCAGAATGTGTGTCGTTGAAGTAAAAGGGGCAAAAACTCTGGTAACTGCATGTGTGTATCCGGTCAATGAGGGAATGGAGGTATTCACCAATTCACCGCGGGTACTGGAATCCAGAAAGAAAACACTGGAGTTGATCCTGTCTACACACAACAGAGACTGTCTTGCCTGTGTAAGAAGCGGAAACTGTGAATTGCAGACCCTTTGTAAGGAACTGGGTGTGGAAGAGTCCGGCCGTTATGACGGAGCAAAACCGGAAGGACAGTTGGATGATTCTGCAGCGCATATGGTAAGAGATAACAGCAAATGTATCCTTTGCCGCCGTTGTGTAGCTGCCTGTGAGAAGACCCAGGGCATTGGCGTGATCGGTGCTAATGAGCGAGGATTTAAGACCTATATCGGAACGGCCTTTGACCTGCCTCTTTCCGAAACCAGCTGTGTAAGCTGCGGACAGTGTATTGCTGTATGTCCTACCGGTGCATTGTATGAAAAAGATTTTACCACTCAGGTATTCGAGGCGATTGCAGATCCTGATAAATATGTAGTGGTTCAGACGGCTCCCGCAGTTCGTGCGGCGTTGTCCGAGGAATTTGGTTATCCGGTAGGAACCAATGCGGAAGGCAAAATGGCAGCAGCACTTCGCCGCCTTGGATTTGATAAAGTATTTGATACCAACTTTGCGGCAGATCTTACCATTATGGAAGAAGCACATGAGTTTCTGGATCGGGTACAGAATGGCGGAACATTACCGCTGATCACATCCTGTTCACCGGGATGGGTAAAATACTGTGAGCATTACTATCCGGATTTGACAGATAATCTTTCCAGTTGTAAATCTCCCCAGCAGATGTTTGGTGCCATTACCAAATCCTATTTTGCCGAGAAGATGAACATCCCGAAGGAAAAGATCGTCGTAGTCAGTGTTATGCCGTGTACGGCAAAGAAATTTGAAATCGGAAGAGACGATGAAGCCGGAGCAGGCTTGCCGGATGTAGATATTGCTCTTACAACCAGAGAGTTGGCAAGAATGATCAAAAAAGCAGGAATCCGGTATGACGACCTTCCGGATGAGGAATTTGACAATCCATTGGGAGAGTACACAGGAGCAGGTGTCATCTTCGGAGCTACCGGTGGTGTTATGGAAGCAGCCCTTCGTACTGCAGTAGAAACCCTTACCGGAGAAGAGCTGAAGAATCTGGATTTCACTGACGTTCGTGGAACCAAAGGAATCAAAGAGGCTACTTATAGTGTGGCAGGTCTGGATGTGAAGGTGGCAGTTGCCAGCGGACTTTCCAATGCCAGAGAGTTACTGGATAAGGTAGAGTCCGGTGAAGCACAATATCACTTCATTGAGATCATGGGATGCCCGGGAGGCTGTGTCAATGGAGGCGGTCAGCCTCAGCAGCCTGGTTATATCCGCAATACGGTGGATATCCGTGCAAAACGTGCATCTGTGCTGTATGATCTGGACAAGGATGCACCAATCCGTAAATCTCACGAGAATCCGGAGATCAAGAAACTATATGCAGAATATCTGGGTGAACCGGGAAGTGAAAAAGCGCATCATCTGTTACATACAACCTACGTAAAACGGTGTGTGAACCAGGAATAAGACAGGGGGACGGTTCTCTGTCCGCCTGAACCAGGAATAAGAACAAATATTGATTGCAGGCAGTGTATTGCTGCCTGCAATTTTATCGCAGGGAAGAATTCCGGTAGCAGAGGAGCCAAAAGGTTTGAAGGCTGCTTTGCTGGGAAAATTTTCCCCAAAAGGAGGATTATATGGAAGATAAACAGATTCTGGCAAAAGAGGTACTGAATCAGGCAGTTGAAGAAACCATTGCTTTTTCAGAAAAAACCAAGGCACCGATTGCGGATATGCTCTACAGCAGTGATCTTTCCGAAGGGGAGCCGGTCACCTTATATGTCCTGTTTGAGGATGTAGCACAGCTTAAGGCTATGGAAGAAGAAAACTTGAAGGATGAATTCATGGGTACGTTTCTGCGGGCATTGAGCAGCCGGGAATATCCGTTTCCGGATAGACCGCAGTTTCACTTTGAGTTCTCCATTCAACTTTAGGACAGGGGACGGTTCTCTGTCCGCCCTGACTCAAGAAAAATAACCTCTTAGGGCCGGATATTTACCACTTGGGAAAAAGTACTGGTCTTTTTTTCAGAATAGATTATAATGCGTAATATCAAATCAGCAGACGGAGGTAGAGGAATGAAGATTCGAATAGAAGTGGATCCAAACCTGGAAGAAGATGAAGTTCTCATTCGCTGCCGTTCTGTCACTGAGGAAGTTGTGAATGTGCAGCAGGCCGTAACGGATGCTGCAGCAGGCGGTCAGCGGTTCCTGTTTTACCAGGGTGAGAAAGAATACTATTTTTCCCTGGATGAGATCCTGTTCTTTGAAACAGATGCCAATCATGTGAATGCCCATACCAGGGATCAGGTTTATCAGGTAAAATACAGATTGTATGAACTGGAAGAATTGCTGCCGTCTTATTTTATCCGGGTTGCCAAGTCCACCATCCTGAATATCCATCATGTATATGCCATTACTAAGAATCTTACGGGTGCCAGTGAGGTGGAGTTTGCAGGAACGCATAAACATATTTATGTATCAAGAGGATATTACAAAACTCTGAAAGAGAGATTAGATGACAGGAGGTATAAGAAATGAAGAAAAGAACTAAGAGTATTGTCTGGGGAATCCTTTTGCTGGCAGTAGCAGCATTATTGATCGCATCCCAGGTGGGATTTGAATTTACATTGGCAGGACTTAGCTGGTTTCAGATCATTGTGTTGGCCTGCTGCGCCTACGGTATCATTACCGGAATCCTTGAATTTCACTTGTGGGAGGCAGCATTTGGAGCAGGAATCGGATATTATATTTTAAGTGAACCCTTGGGATGGCCCCATATTTCCCTGTGGATCCTGCTTTTGTCCATCTGTGTGGCCGGTGCAGGTCTGCAGATGATCTTTCATAAGAAAGAATCTGCCATCAAATGGAGTGAGGATCATGACGGAAAATTTACGGTGGAATATGACTCCGACGGTTTTAAAGATGGAGAAGATGTAGTGTTTGCCCATAGTGAGGGAGCATCTTTTTCCGATGAAGATTATTTAAAGGGAGACCTTGTATTTTCTTCCACGGCTAAGTACATTGAAAGCCAGGATTTCAGGGGTGGAGATACCGATGTGGTATTCAGCCATGCAAAATACTATTTTGATCATGCCAAACTGCATGAAAACAAGGCGGTTCTGAATCTGGATTGTGTTTTTTCCTCTGTGGACATTTATGTACCCCGGGAGTTCAATGTAGTCAGCAATGTCAGCCGTGTATTCGGTGGAGCTGATTATGCGGAAGTATTCCGGGAAGGAGCACCTACATTGGTGATCGAAGGGGATTGTGTGTTCGGAAGCATTAAGATCCATCGTGTATAAGTTTCTACTCTCCGCGGACAGGGGGACGGGTCCGTGTCCGCCCAATATCCTCCCCGGGTATAAAATCCGTTACATGTAGAAAATAATCGCCCAAAGAGTTTGCATGAGCAAATTCCCCGAAGGATTTGCATATGCAGGCTCTTTTTTTGTGGGGGTTGAAATGGTCAAATAGTTGACACATTTTGTTGGTATGATATGATAAAGTAAATGTTTTAAGGATAGAAATATAAAGTAGAAAGAGTGAAATAATGGTACAGAGACGACTTGGTGAATTGTTGATTGCAGCCGGGACGATTACGGAAGAACAACTGAATCAGGGACTTGCTTTAAAAAAAGGTACAAAGGAGCGTCTTGGCACGGTGCTGATTTCCAATGGAATCATTACAGAGGACCAGTTGATTGAAGCACTGCAGATGCAGTTGGGTATCGAATATATTGATTTGACAAAAGCAACGATTCCTGTTGAAATGGCTCAAACAGTTCCGAAGAATGTTGCAAAACAATATCAGGTAGTACCGGTGAAGATTCTCAAGGGAGAGCTCTATCTCGCTATGAGCGATCCACTTAATTTTTATGCGATCGAGGAGGTTCGCAAAGCTGTCCGGAAAAAAGTTGTTCCCATGGTTGCGACAGCATCGGCAATAGAGCATGCGATCCAGGTTTTGTATGGCAACGAGGGTGCAGCGAAAGCGATTGAGGATATGAAGCGTGAAGCTGCGACGACAGGTGATTCCTCAACTGTTACGGATGCGGCATTTGTCTCCAATCAGATCGGGGAAGATTCGGTAAACAGTGCACCTACGATCCGGCTTGTGAATTCCATTATTGGGCGTGCTGTGGCAGAACGGGCCAGCGATATTCATCTGGAGCCGCACGAAAGTGAATATGGAGTCCGTATGCGTATCGATGGAGTGATGCAGGAGATTCTTACTGTACCGAAAAATCTCCAGAGTTCCGTTATTTCCAGATTTAAGGTTATGAGTGGAATGAATATTGCGGAGCGTCGTATTCCGCAGGACGGACGTTTTCATGTCAAAGTAAAAGATAAGGACATCGATCTTCGTGTTTCTACACTTCCTACTATATATGGTGAAAAAATTGTAGCCCGTCTGCTTGATAAATCCGGCGGGCAGATCAGCAAAGAGGACATCGGACTTACCGGTGAAGATCTTGATAAATATGAAAAGCTCATACATTGTAGAAGTGGTGTGATACTGCTTGTGGGGCCAACCGGAAGCGGAAAATCCACAACAATGTATGCCATGATCGAAGAACTGAATACAACAGAAGTGAATCTGGTGACACTGGAAGATCCGGTGGAATACAATATCGACGGGGTAAACCAGGTACAGATCAATGAAAAAACAGGAATGACTTTTGCAAACGGATTGCGTGCGATCCTGCGTCAAGATCCGGATATTATTGCCGTGGGTGAAATTCGTGACGGTGAGACGGCGGATATTGCCATGCGTGCAGCTATTACAGGACATGTTGTTTTGTCAACGATCCATACAAATGATGCCATTGGTGTAATCGAACGTTTAGAGGATATTGGTGTGGAGACTTACCTGATCTCCAGTGCATTGAGAGGGATTATTTCCCAGCGTCTAGTACGCCGCATCTGTCCGCACTGCAGACAGGAATATAGCCCTACTGAGGATGAATTAGAGCAGCTTGGTATGAAACCGGAGTCAGGACTTAAATTTTACCGTGGAAGCGGATGCCCGAACTGCTTTAATACAGGATACCGTGGAAGAACGGCAGTGTTTGAGATCATGCCTGTTAACAGACGGATCCGAACAGCCGTCGCTGAGAAAAAGGGACGTGCAGCAGTAGAGGAAATTTTAAAATCCCCGGAATATGGTTTTGTTTCGCTTCATGACAATGCGCTTCGGCTTGTAAAAGAGGGAATTACTACAAGTGATGAAATGCTTAGAGTAATTAATACGGAGGAATAGCAGTATGATGACAGTAGATAATTTGGTGGGAAAAGCAAAACAGGATGGTGCATCCGATATTCATCTGATCTGCGGTCTGCCGCCGAAGTACCGTCTGGACGGACAATTGGAAAATATGTCGGACGAGGTGCTGACCGAAGAGGGATGTATAGCAATTGCGAAATCGCTGGCAGGAGATAACTATAAGGTACTGGAAGAGGTTGGGGAACTGGATCTGGCAGATACCTATTCTGAAAATCGATGCCGTGTCCATATTTTTAAGCAGCAGGGCGTTCCTTCTGTGGCACTTCGCCTTTTGCGGGAAGATATCCCTGAGCTTGATGCACTGGGACTTCCGCCGGCAGCATTGACCCTGAATCAGTTACATAAGGGAATTGTTCTTGTGACCGGAGAAACCGGTTCCGGAAAGTCTACGACACTTGCGGCAATGATGGATGCAATCAATCATACCCGGAAATGTCATATCGTGACATTGGAAGATCCGGTGGAATATATCTATAAACCTGACCTGTGTGCGATTAACCAGCGTGAGGTGGGAAAAGATACACAAAGTTTTGCGGCAGGCTTACGTGCCAGTCTGCGTGAAGATCCGGATGTCATCCTGATCGGTGAGATGCGTGATCGGGATACCATCGAAACAGCCATTACTGCGGCGGAAACCGGACATCTTGTCTTTGGTACACTTCATACCGGAAGTGCATCAGATTCCATAGACCGTATGGTACAGGTGTTTCCGGAGGGCATGCAGACACAGATCCGGTTGCAGCTTTCTATGTGCCTTGTTGCTGTACTAACACAGCAACTTGTGAAGAAAAAAGGTGGCGGAAGAGTACTTGCCTGTGAAATGATGGTTGTCACGGATGGAATCCGCAACCTGATTCGCTCAGGAAATACCCCACAAATTGCCAATACGGTGGCAACAAGTGCGGCGATTGGAGGTCAGACAATGGACCAGGCACTGGTACGTCTGGTGCGTACAGGGCAGATTACAAGGGAGACCGCACTAAGCTATGCTGTGAATCAGGATTATGTAAAAAAGAATGCAGTCTGATATTCCGGCTTTGAAACGAAAGAGGTGAGAAAAGCTGATTACATATAAATATAGGGCGATCTCCAAAAGCGGGGAAAAAGTTTCCGGCATAGTGGAAGGTTACAATGAACTGGATGCGGTGGACAGGATCAAGGCAAGTTGTGATGTGGTATTGAAGCTTACAGAGGTAAAAGAAAAATCTTCCGGTATCCTGAGTATGGATATTGGTGGAAATAAGCTGAATAGCAAAGCATTTACAATCATGTGCAGCCAGTTTGCCATTATATTAAGGGCGGGTGTTCCGATTATCCGTGCGGTACACTTGATCGCAGACAAAACAACAGATAAAACACTGAAAAAAATATTGCTTAAAGTAGCTGAAGATGTGGAATCCGGCCGTTCACTGGCGACAGCCTTTGAAGAACATGGTACACAACTGTTCCCTGTCACATTTGTGGAGACAATCCGTGCAGGAGAAGAGTCGGGAAATATCCACGGGGCTTTTGATACGATGTATCGTCATTATGACAAGCAGACGAAGATGAGAAAGAAAGTGAAAAATGCACTTGCCTATCCGATGTTTGTCATGGTCATTGCCATTGCTGTTGTCATTGTGCTGATGGTAAAGGTCGTTCCGACATTTACAAGTATTTTTGACAGTTATGGCAGTGAATTGCCGGCGATCACCAGATTGCTGATCGCGATATCCAATTTCTTCCGAAAATACACACCTTTGCTGGCAGTGATTGTGGCTGTTGCGTTTATAGCATATAAGTTGTATTCCAATATGGAATCAGGTCGTCTCAAGCTGGCAAAGACTTCACTGAAGATCCCGATTATGGGAAATATCAGTGAGTTGAATGCGGCCAGCCAGTTTGCCAATACGATGACGACCATGATCGGAGCAGGACTTCCGATTACCCGTGCCATTTCTATTACAGCAAAGGTAATGGATAATTACTTTATCAGTCAGGAAATTGGAAAAATCACGGGCCGCTTGGAGGAAGGACACGAGCTCGGAGACAGTATGCGTGAATCAGGCTGTATGCCGGATATTCTGGTGGATATGGTTGCCGTTGGAGAAAATACCGGAGAGCTGGAAGAAACGCTGAACGCCGTGGCACTTTATTATGATGCGGAACTGGATATGGCCATCACTTCGGCTATTAATAAGCTGGAGCCGGCGGTTCTGGTATTTCTCGCAGGTTTTGCCGGATTTATCGTACTGGCAATTTATATCGCAATCTTTCAGATGTATGCGATTATGTAAATTTGATTTTCACCACGACACCCGGATTGTGGTTGAAGATATAACTTGCCGTTGGAAATCACATCGGCAAGAATAGGGAAAAATAGGAAAGGAGACTTTCAAATGAAAAAATTTCTTAAAAAAGACAAAAAAGGTTTTACATTGGCAGAGTTGCTGATCGTAGTGGCAATTATTGCCGTGTTGGTGGCGATTAGTATTCCGATTTTTAACGCAAAACTAGAAACAAGTAGAGAGGCTGTTGATGTTGCTAATCTTCGTGCTGCATATGCGTTAGGACAGGCAGATGTGTTAACAGATCCGCCATCTACTACACAAACAAAGTATTATGATATTTCTGGTACATGGGCAAGTGATAAAGCAAGTGCTAGCACAGGAAAAGGAACTGATAAAACAACAACAAATACATATGATTTGCCAGAAAAAGTTACATATGATTCTAGTGCTGATTGTACAGTAATGGTAATTGAAGTTGTATATAGTAGTTCAGGTGTTACATCTTGCAAGTTTGTTGCGAAATAGGGAAGGTCAGGGGAGTTAAGGTCAGGGGACGGTTCTCTGTCCCAAAACTCATAACAGTAAGGTCAGAGGACGGTTCTCTGTCTCAAAACTCATAACATAATTCGACTACCAAGCACCCGGGAAGGCAAGGTAGTTGATTAAAAATCATTCATGAATGAAACGGGAAGCCGTCGCATCATTTTGGTGCGGCGGCTCTTTGCTGCTTGCGTCCGTCATCGGTTTTTGCTATAATCAAACAGATTCTCAATAGGAAGGATAGTGAAACGGGAATGAGACGGGACGGGGGACGGTTCCGTGTCCTCCCATACCCTACTAAAAAATCATTGTAATAACTGAAAAGATGGCTTATAATGGAAGCTAAACAGAGGATAGAAACAACCAATTTCTAAATCAATTCTGTTAAATCATATCATGAATCCTGTCGGGGAAGCATGTGCAACCTGAACGGGAATCCATAGGGTTGCTTTAGTCAACCACAATCAATATTTTCCCAAATAATAAATTAATAAAATCCAAACCGACCTTCTGCTATTATGAGTAGCATATGGGGTTAATCTTTAAGAGGGAGGTAATCAGTGCCGAGAAAAGCAAGAGTTGTTAGCAAAACGAAGATATATCATGTTATGCTGCGAGGTATTAATCAGCAGATTATTTTCGAGGATCAGGAAGATTTCCAATATTTTATTACAATACTCTCGAAATGCAGGGGAATCTGTGGTTACAAAATTTTTGTGTATTGTCTCATGAGCAATCACATTCACCTTTTGATGGAGGAAGGAGAAGAGTCACTAGCAAAAGTTTTTAAAAGAGTCTGTGACAGATATGTTTATTGGTACAATCATAAATATGATCGCACAGGTCCTTTGTTTCAAGGACGATTTCGCAGCGAGCCTGTGGAAACGGAGAGATATTTTCTTACTGTAGTTCGATATATCTTTCAGAATCCCGTGAAGGCAGGGATCGTTTCGGAAGTAAATCAATATAAGTGGTGCAACTATCTAGCTTACTTAGGAGAAAAGGATTTTACGGATACTGAAAAAGTAATGGCTTATTTTGATGGAAGGAGTGAATTCGAAACCTTTGTAAATTCTGCTTCAAATGAAGAATGCATGGATATTTCATGCGCAAAACATACATTTGTTTCAGACGAAATGGGAAGAGAAATGATACAGAAAATCTCAGGATGTAAAAATGTGGCAGAGTTTCAGAGACTAGAAAGGAATGAGAGGAATTCCTATATAAAAAAAATGAAGGAAGCAGGCTTATCCGTTCGTCAAATCAGTAGATTGACCGGAGTGTCAAAGACAGTTGTAGGGAATGTTGGACAGGGGACGATCCCCTGTCCGTCCTTGCTTTTGTAAATGAGATATGTTAACATAAACATCAAATAAGCATAAATAAAAAAGAAAAAGGCACGGGATCGGATGAGTGGAAAATTTGTAGGACAGAGAACCGTCCCTTGTCCGAATCGGAGTAGTAAAGAATTCATGAAAAAAGGTTACCATATATTGCATAAGAGTAGGACAGAGAACCGTCCCCTGTCCCAAACCCTGTCCCAAAAAGGTTTTTCTCTGGCGGAATTGCTGATGACAGTAGCAATTCTTGTGATTACATTGGCAATAGGAATTCCGGCAGTGCTTTCGATACAGAGAAATCTGCGTCAGAAAGAGCTGGATGCAAAAGCAGAGATTATTTATACAGCCGTACAAAATAAGCTTAGTAAAATGCGGGCTGGCGGAAACACATCCATCTATCAGTACAGTTCGGATGAATCGAATGCAGTCTTTCAGCTTGCAGATATCCCCGGTGATGCAGATGAGGATACGGACCATATTGAACAGGGCGATATTTGTTATTTCACATCCGAATCGTTGCGCATAGAGGATGTGACGGCGGCATCCGTCATCATGGATCAGGATACAGTGGATGAATCTTTGCTGAATCACCACTGGGTAATTGAATATAATCCGAAAAGCGCTTCTGTGTATGCTGTTTTTTACAGTGAAGACAAAGCGAATTGCGCCCAGGAGTATATCGCAGATTTTCAAAAGTACGATTACAAAATGAGATATAAAGACAATCGTCTGGAGGATGGTGCAAGGGTTGGTTATTATGGTGGCGGTTCCGCTGCAGCAAGCAGTACGCTGACAACGATGACCCCATCTTTGAAAATTACAAATGCAGAAAAACTGGTTGCAGATATTTCCTGTACACTTCCATCTGCTGTTTCCGATTTTCCGGTATTTAAGGTGGAATTGGAGGATACAGTAGGAAATAAATACACGAAATACTATGCTTTTTGGGCAAGTGATGCCGAGTATAGGAAGGAGATCGCGAAAGAGGCAGGAAGCTGTGAGATTGACTATTCGGATTCTTCCATGAAAAAGAGTGGACGGACATTTTACTTAGAGCTTGTTCTGGATGATCTTAGTGAACAGGCAACAAGATTTGATAATCTGTATGGAGCAGGCAGTTCGAACAGTGTGAAACTGGAATCCGGTACACCATTAAAAATCACAGTAACTGCTATGTGCCCGGGAAATCATAGATTTACGCAGAATTTGAGTGATACGGAAGTGACAAATAGTCTGTTTGCTGACCAGAACAGTAGAGACAGCTCCGCAGGGAATAAAACACCGGAACTGAATATGCAGTATGGTTCAGAAGAATATCCGGCAGTAATCAATTGCGGACGCCATCTGCAGAATCTGGATGAAAATTCCGGCGTGACAGAGAAAGTGAAATATGCAGTACAAAGTAGTGACATTACTTTTTCTGATAGTGCAAATCAGGTGGATTTATATGACTGGTATGAGACGTACTCCGGAAAATTTTATAATGGCATTGTAAATGGACAGCCCAATTTTTTGCCCATTTCCAATTCAAATCTTGCTTTTTATAGCGGTGCCCTCGGCACAAAATCGTATCGAATACTGAACCTGACAGAAAACACATCAGAGGATGCCGGATTATTTTCTTCCCTCGGGGATAACCAGACTGTGAAGGATGTGATTTTAACAGGAACCTCTGCCCGGACTACAGGAAATTCTATGGCAGCAGGAGCGCTTGTCGGAAGGGTGACAGGTAATGCGTCAATTAACCATTGTCAGGTCTTTCTGACCATGTCAGATATCAATGGAAAATCAGATCATGATGTATGGATCAGCGGAGAAACAGCCGGTGGTCTTATTGGTATGGTATCCGGTGGCACTGTGACTATTAATGAAAGTGCGGCATCGACTGTTGTTGGTGACCATGAGTACGATGCATCAACAGTTACAAAGTATGATTCCAAAACCGTCGGGGGACTGGTTGGAAAAGTGGCAGGTGGCAGCCTTGAACTTACGCGTTCTTATGCGGATTGTTATCTGGTTGGGGAAAAGACAGGTGGGCTGATCGGAGAAAGTAACGGCGCTGTGACAATCCGTTCTTCTTATGCGGCAGGTTTTGAAACATTTAAAACGGAAGGGGCCGGTCTGATCTGCGGTGCAGCTGACATGGAAAATTCTTATACGGTAATATATAAACATCGTTTAAGCGAGAACACATTGCCTTATTACAGTACAGCGAAATCCGGTTCTGTCAGTGGAAAGGTGTATTATTCTGTTTCTTCTTCCAATGTGACAGAGAGCTTATCGGATGAATCAATTGGCACGCTGACCATCTCTGAAATGATAAATGCTCTTGGAACTGCTTTCGAAACGGATACTTCGGATTCCACAGCCTACAATCTGATGGGACAGACCTTATCCACCTATAGCTATCCGGTTTTGACGGTCTTGTTGCATTATGGTGACTGGGATGCAACATTTCAGGCCGGAGCTCTTGTATATTACGAAAAGTACGATGATGGAACCTATGGATTCTATGGTGCCAATGTGGAATCTACATTGAAAAATGATCCTTCACTCACGGTAATCGGTGATGGATACGGAGTCGTGTATCGAACAGGAGAATCCAATCTTCCTGAAACGGTATCTGTGACGGTAAAAGATGGAGAAACTAACGTAAAAACAGTCTCTTTATCGATAATAGACGGAACTTCCTGTCAGGTGGCGGAGTATAGCATCTATCCGCTTCCGAAAGATTTGGTGAATACAACACATGCATCGGAAAAATATTACCTGAGGGCGGAGATTAAGGAAGGCAGCGCTGCGAAGAAGGATTGTTATTACTTTAATCCACACTTTGCGAAGACTGTGGTTTATCTGACAGATGCTTCAGCATCCGTGCCGGTATTGAATGCAGACAGTATGATTACTGTTCGCACTGCGCGACATCTTTATATGATGAGTCTTTATTATGATACATACGCATCTGTGACAAGGCCGAGTACTTTTATACAGGAAAGAAATATTGCCTACCGGAGTTATGACTGGTCTGGTTACTGCCCAAGAACGGATAAAGGATTCAGCCAGTCTCCGATTGCCGGTGCCGATACTGCGTTTCAGGCGGTTTATGATGGACAGAGCAACTGGATTACAGAAGTAAGTTTTACCACAGATACAGGGCTCTATGTCGGATTTTTCGGTCGTAATAAAGGCAGTATCCAAAATGTTGTTCTCAGAGCTTCTTACACGGAAGGAAGCGATGAGAATTATTATGTTGGACGTTCCGGTGATATAGAAAACAACCAGACCGTGTATATGGGAGTCCTTACCGGACGGAATGAGGCAAGCGGACGGATCAGTAACTGTGCAGTTGCCGGCTATTATGTTGCCGGTTCAGATGGTACGATCCATGCGTATCAAAACTCCGTTCTATATGCAGGTGGTTTCGCGGGCGGTAATTTGGGTACCATTACATCCTGTGCAGCGGATACACCGACATTACGGATTTCATCGAATTATGCAAAGGCATATCTTGGAGGATTTATCGGACATAACAATGGTTCTGTCAGCAATAGCTATGCACTCGGACATGTGGAAGTGGCATTTGCAAAGGGTGGACATGTGTCCATTGCTGGTTTTGCCGGAAAAAACTCTGCAGTTATCCGAAACAGTTATTGTGCGACTGCATTAACAGCAAGTGGTGAAAATACTTCGGCATATGGTTTTGCTCCGGAGGGCGGTTCGGTCACGAATTGCCAGTATTTGAATAACGGTACTTATTCCTATGTAAATCACATGCATTCCTTTAACTTTAATAAAGGAGTGGGAACCTCTACCCTCTTCAGTCAGCTCCGGGTTGAAACAGGAAGTTCACAGGCGGCAAAGAAGAGCTTTGACTTTAATAATACCAACACAAATTCCAAACAGTATCCCTTCCGCGCAGTGATAACAGATGCTTCCGGCAAGCTGGTTCATTTCGGTGACTGGCTGGATGATGAGAATATGGGTACGGTAGGAATTTTCTACTGGGAATTAGAGACAGAAGGAAAAAATAACGGATATCATTTTACTTATCTTGGTACACTTGGCACAGATGGCGGGGAAGTTATGGGAGGTACCTCGCTTTGTAATGCTCATGATGATGACGGCGTGATTTCTGAGTATGGATATGGTTATTTTGAATTGAATAAAGGTGCGGTTACAAGTCTGAGCGTGTCGAATGCTGTCATTAATGGGGCCACCAGCTTTCATAGCAGCAGTGGCAGATATAATACGGTTGCTTCGGAAGCACTTGAAAAACAAATGAAGCTGACATCGGATGACGGAACAGAATTACAATATCATTTCTATGCATTTACAACAAGGACAGCATCGGAAGCTGGTTATGATGGAAACTATTTGTGTATGTCGGGAAGTGAGCCAAACAGCACATGGACGTTGACGTATGAGTTGGCTACCAGTGGTGTGTCACAGACAAAGCAATATACTTACA
Source organism: Lachnospiraceae bacterium (assembly GCA_051877515.1). Lineage (GTDB taxonomy): Bacteria > Bacillota > Clostridia > Lachnospirales > Lachnospiraceae > XBB1006. Next base: position 99,510 of record JBJEIY010000010.1, read on the forward strand.
CGGTATCTCCGTTTTTTGCCAATGCCATGAGCTGTAACGATGGGGAAACGATTACAGCATCGGATGGAACAAAAACTGATTTTTCCAAAACTCCGGGAACGGAAGAAAACTCATATGAAGTAAGAAGTATTGAGCAGTTGCAGTTTATTAATTGGCGCACAGATCAGAGAATTTATACAGATACGACTACGGAAGGAAGTGAGTCTTATTTTCCGTATGAATGTGCCACAGAAGATAAGCAAAAATATTATTCACAGACACATGATATAAAGAACAATGCAGAAGCGGATGGTACTTCGAAGCGATTTTATCCGTTGGGAAGAGCTGGTCGTTCTTTTAAGGAGCAGTACAATGGTAATTCCTATCAGATAAAGAATATTTATATTCAGGAGAGTTCCAGTTCTTATGTAGGTTTGTTTGGTGAGCTTGGCGGCGACACGGTATTGAAGAATATTATTATGACCGCAGAAGAAGGAAAGGGAATCATAGAAAGTCAATACGTTTCACGTCAGGACAGTGATCCAAATAGTTATCGAGAACCGGTAGTAGGTGCTTTGGCTGGCATGGTATGGGTAGGAGATGATCAGTCGAATAACATTACGATTAAGAACTGTTCTGCTTCCGGCTATGAAGTGAAATATACCGGCACAATCAGAGATGATAAGTATTTTTCTCGTTATTATTATCGTTACATTAGTGTGGGTGGCCTGGTTGGTTCACTGTTTAGCGGAAAGATTGAGAATTGCAGCGCATCCAATACAGTTAGTATAAATTATACTCAAAATAATACTCAGAATAATAATCCAAATAATAATGGAACTGTTTATCGTCAGCAGCTTGGAGGTTTGGTAGGAACAGCAGGAACAACAGAAGACAATTCATTAAAAAAACGCAGTGAAATCATAAATTGTTATTCGGGTGGTAAGATTATACCGGATACGGATTCAGATAGAGAAAGTTATCTTTGTGGCGGATTGATTGGAAACGCAAACGGAAGAGACAAAGATGATAGAATGGATGGTTTGGCAGATACAAAAATCGTTAATTGCTATACATTTTGTGATATTGAAAAGAGCAATTGGAAACCTGCTGGGGGATCTAATCCAGGATCGACTGGAGAAATTAATGGTTATTATTATGTGGCAACAAATATTAAAGTGTTTTCCAATGTAAGTAATACCTATTATTTGAAGTACGATGGAAAGCCTCAGGCGTCATCTTATGCAGTTGGAACAGGATATACTTATGCGCAGATGGCAGATGTAACACTGTTGAGAAACCTTGGAGGTACACCGGGAAATACCGGTGGAGTATCGGAAAATGAGGCCCAGAAAGGACTTTATCATGAAGTTACCACAACAGAAGGAAGTGCTGATGTCAGGGTAGATGGAAAATACAGTTATCCCCAAAACAGTGCATTGGAAGGAAAGAATTATCCATTCCCGGCAATTATTCAGCAGAAGGATCTGACCTTCAGCACAGAAACAAATCCAAAGTATGTTTATGTTCATTACGGTGACTGGCCAATCGGTGGTCCGTATTGGAAGAGGGGCCGTGACAGTATGGATATTTTCCAGGAAATGAATACAGAGGGAGAATATGACGGCTACGCCACAAAGACATTTTATCTGGATCCCAACAATACGGATATTGGGACAGTAACGACGGAAAGCTTTGACATAGATACATCCATTGCGAAGGTTGTGTCTGTGACAAAGCAGGCAGATGGAATATACGCAGTGACTGTGATGGCAGTCAATACAGGAACCACATCTGTTACGCTAAAGGGGATAGATGCGGTCTTTACACTTGAGGTAACAGCGGATATCAATATTCAGTCGACACCTTCCCTGGTGGTACTAAAAGAGGGAGAGAAGGAAAATCTTACTTTCACAGCATTTTCCATCATCGATGCGGATCATACAGTGGCAAAGAACTATGAAACCGATGAACGGACATCCTGGGAGGTATCTGCGGATCCACCAACTCTGGTAACACTTAAGCAGCAGGGAACAGGAAACAATAAGAACAAGTGGACGGTGAAAAGGGAAGATAAGGGAAGAACCATATTGATGGTTACCTTTACCTACCGATATCCGAATACAGACCCGGAGAAGGAAGACGCGGTGTTCACTGCGACCACTTATGTGGATGTAACCCAGCCGGATTCCATTGGATTGTCCGATGGTAGCAGGTATAATATGGCTTATCTGGGGATAACGGATACCACGGGAAAAAATACTTCTTACAGTGTTGACAAACCGTTTGCGGCGGATTCGGACATCTTCCTGTATCTGGATTCCGAAACAGTAGAGTTATCCAAAATGACAATTGAGCACATTTCTGTAAATGATGTTCAAGCAGAGGAGAAGACTGGTAATACATATGTCACGGAAGACGGTTATCATGTGGAATGGAAGGATACTGTGACTGAAGATTCGCTTTATCAGTATCTGCAGGGAACTATCTATTATCTGAAAGACGGTACGGATCCGGGATCGACAGAGGGTGAGGAATCGGTGAAAGATGTGGCGTTGAAGATCAGGATTTCATACGAGGCACAAACCTATGAACTTTCCATTACCTTGCCTGAGGTACAGAAGAGGTAAAGAGTTCATGCCATAAACCATCTGAGGGGAAAAGAATGACGGAAGGAGGAGTCCGCATGGGGCTTATCAAACAAAAAATACATAGTCAAAGCGGAGCATCCTTCCTGTTTGCTCTTCTGGCATTTCTGGTGGCGGCAATGGTTTCGATAACTATTGTTTCGGCCGCTGTTACCAGTGTAAGGCGTGTCAACAGTGATCGGGAAGAACAGCAGGAGCATCTGACGCTGACCTCTGCGGCACAGCTGGTGCGGAACGGGATGGAATCTACAGAGTATATCATAGAGGAAATTACAGAGGAAATCATTTCTCAAGGTACCGGCACAACGACGGATACAACTATTCAAAAATCCGCAATCGGCATGTTTGCGACAGAAATGAAAACTGCGGTGGAGCATGTGGATACCTATCAGAGTCAGTATGTCAGCGGTGCAGATTCTGGCTTTGAACTTGAAATAACAGGAGCAGAAATGGAAAATGTGGATGTCTCATTTGTAATGGAGGCGGAAGCGGAAAACAAATATAAGGTAATCTTTACCTTTGTTATAAAGAATTCCGGTGAAACACTGTTTCTTACAATGAACGGAGTTGTAGACACAGGTGCTCCTGAGACGTCTACGAGTCAGGATGAAACTGGCTCAAAAAAGACAACAACCACAACAACGACTACAATTACATGGAATCAGCCGATCATAAACGGGCTGGGAGGATGATATGAAAAAGAAATTAAAAAGCAGATCCGGTGAAACACTGGTGGAAACACTTTTTTCCATGCTGGTGATCGTCCTTGCAGTTATCATGATTGCCGGAAGTGTTGTTACTGCCGCCAGAGTGAACAAAAGTGCGGCAGATATGGATACGGCACTTCGGTATGAAAAATTCAGTGAAATATCAGATGTGAAGGTTACGATCATTCGTAGGACAGGATCAGCAGAAGTACCGGTAAAGGCATATCAGACCACGGATAAAAACAATTACAGTTATTACGTAATCAGTGATCTTGACTGAGAAACAGCGGAGTAAGGAGACAGGAAATGAAGAAATTCCAAAATAATATGTGGAAGAAGATCAGATCCAATTCCGGCATGTCATTGCTTGAGATGCTTTGTGCGGTGATGATCCTCTTGCTGGTTAGCGGGGGGATGACGACGGCTGTGTCGTTGGCCGCCCGGCAATATCAGATTTCGATGCGGGGGTCAGAAGCACAGGTGCTTTGTTCTACACTGAAAACAGTCATCGCAAATGAACTGGCCTATACAACAGATATCCGGGTAGATACACTGAATGAAAGTGGAGAAGGGAATGTGAAGATGTTTCAGAGCCAGAATTATGTGATTAAAGGGAACCTAAGCACGTTGATGACGGATGAATCTGGGATTAACGGCTACGGACAGATTCTTTTGGGAAATAGTGCGGATACAGGAGAAAGCATGAATATTCTTGGAAAAGCTTCTTATTCCAATGGCTTGTTGGCAAAAATCTCTTCCGTTACTTATAGTAACCGGACATGCTGTTTTACATTGCATATCAGTATTGGATATGATGGTACAGAATATTATGGGGAAGATTTTCAGGTCTTAAATGTAAATCGGACGCAGGCGAAAGATTTATAGGGGGAAGAGAAAGCATGTCGATTTATGAGAACACGATGATGATGACTTATTTCTGTGTGCTGGCAGCAATCTTAGGCGCAGTCATGGGATCATTCCTGAATTGTGCAGCGTGGCGGATTGCCCATGGGGAGTCAGTTAAGGAAGGGCGCAGCCATTGTCCCGATTGTGGGCATACGCTTGGGATACCCGATCTTGTACCGGTATTCAGTTGGTTATTTCTGCATGGAAAATGCCGTTATTGCGGACATAAGATTTCCGTACGCTATCCCATATCAGAAGTTTTGATGGCGGTATTTATGGTCTTGACCTTGCTGCGTTTTGATCTGAGTGTCATGTGTTTACGCAATATGATATTTTTTTTCTGTCTGTTCTGCCTCTCCCTCGTTGATTTGGAAAACCGGATCATTCCGGATGGATGCCTGATTATTTCAGTAGTTGTGTGGATTGCGGCGATCCCCTTTGCGTTCGGAGAATACGGGGGCTGGAACGGTATTTTTTTGAACTTACTATCTGCGGTTGTATATGGAGGAGGAATGCTTTTGCTGTCTCTTCTGATGGATCACATATTAAGGAAAGAAAGCCTTGGAGGCGGTGATATAAAACTATTTGCCGTGATGGGACTATATCTGGGGTTGGTGGCATCTTTATTTGCATTACTTTTTGCCTGCCTGTTCGGATTGGTGCTGGCAGTCGGTTTGGCGAAGCGTAGCAGTAAATTTAACGGGGTGATACCGTTTGGACCGGCGATTGCTGCGGCAACCTGGACTATGCTGACATATGGTTCAGGGCTTGTAAACTGGTATACAGGATTGCTATAATATACAAAAAGAAATGAGGATAAAAAATGAAAAAAAATATTCTTGGTATAGACATGGGATACGACCATTTGAAGCTTGTGCTTGTAAATGGAACGCAGATTAAAAAATCTGTTTCTATTCCTATGCCCCAGGCATTGTTGAAAGATGGCAGAGTGGTATCGGTGGAAGCAATGGCAGAACTCATTCGAACCACGATAAAAGAGCATGGAATGAGATGCAGAAATGCTGCGCTGGTTCTTTCCGATGAGGTAGTATATGTCAGAAATGTGACGATGCCGCTGATGAATGTAGAGCAGCTTGTTTACAACTTGCCTTATGAATTTCGGGATTATATTACGGATGAGTTGAAAGATTATATTTTTGATTATGCAATGATTTCTACTGAGGAGGAAATCACTGGGCAGGAAGAAAAAACAGAGGATGAAGAGGGTTCGTCTTCTTCAAAGACAATGGAACTTTTTGCAGTGGCAGCTCCGGTTTCATGCATACAGGAATCTAAAGATATTCTTCGAAAAGCGGGACTGAAAATGGTAAAGGCAGCACCTGCAGTATGCAGTTACAGGTCATTGATTCGTGAACGGGAAAAAAGTCAAAGTATCCCGGAAGGGGAGTATTGTATTCTGGACTTGGGGTATCATTCGATCCGTATGTACATATTTCATGGTAATCAGCATATTGTCAGTCGTGTATTGGAAATTGGTCTTTCCATATTGGATGAAGCGATAGCGGATATCTACAATGTAGATGTGCATCTGGCGCATACATATCTGTTGACAAATTATGATAACTGTCAGAATAAGGAAATGTGTGCGAATGCGTATGATACTATTTCCATTGAATTGATGCGGGCATTGAATTTTTATTCTTTTAATAATCCAAACAGCCAGCTTTCAGATCTTTGGATCTGTGGCGGGGGTGCCGCAATAGCACCACTCCAGACAGCGATTGCCAGTCAGCTGGATATGAATATACACAAGGCAGAAGAATTGATCCCCGGAAATGTAATACCTGAAGAAAGCTATGCATTGATTCAGGCAATTGGGATTGCGATTCACTAAATGAGGAAGGTGGATAGATTGGCAGTTAAAGTTGAAAAAAAGATTTCAAAGCAAATCATGAAAAAGAAAAGACAGGATACAACGCCCAGACATTTACCGGTGAAACGCACCATCAATCTGGCGACCGTAGGCGAAGAAAAGATCAATATCAAGGTTGCGGTGCCGGGAATTGTAATTATTATTCTGGCGGCTGTATTTTTTGGAAAATTTACAGTGGCAGACCGGTTGATCGCCGTGTCAGTGGCACAGTACAAAGCGGAACTGGTACGGGAACAGTTGGATGCCGGTTATCAGAAGATACAGGACTATGGGGATATTTCTGAGGAATATGCACACTATACCTATTCTGGTTTCACAGAAGAAGAATTGAACAGAGTAGACCGCAATGATGTACTGGATCTGATGAAGCGTGTTGTATTACCACAGGTTGTGGTATCTTCATGGTCTATTCAGGATAATGAGATGACACTTGTGATCGGTGGAAGTACGCTACAGCAAATTAATCTTCTTGTACAGAAGTTGGAAGTGGAAGAATTGGTTGATTTCTGTACAGTTGAGACTGCGGTATCAAATGCCGGAGAAGGTGAAAGTGTCTTATCGGCGGAAACAAAGGAAGCAGTTACGGCACAGTTGACAGTATATCTGAAAAATGCACTGAAAGAGGATGAATAACGCGTGGGAATGTTTAGTCGAGATTTTACATTAAGAGAAAAAATTTTGTTACTTATTTTGTGTGTGTTGCTTCTGGGATTTGCATATTATCAGTTTGTGGATCAGCCGGTCCGCAGTGCGATACAGAAGGCAAATGAGGATCGAGAGATCATGGAAATAGAACTGCCGGCTGTGCAGACAAAGGTCGACAGGCTGGAAAATATGAAGAGGGAACTGGAACAGGTCTCTTCCGATGAGCATGTAAGTATTATGGGAAGTTACAACAACAGTAAAGCGGAAATGAAAATGCTGAATGATATACTGGAAGCAGCAGATCAGTATTCTATTTCGTTTACAGATGTAACCAGAGATGGGGATCAGGTGCGCAGAAATTTCACTTTACAATTCAGTACCGGAAATTACAATACGATGACGAAAATTCTTTCTGATCTGACAAATGGAGAATATCGCTGCTCGCTGGGAAATGTACAATGTTCGTCAGAAAACGGAAATGTTTTGAATGGACGGGTTTCTGTAAATGCGACAGCTACCTTTTATGAAACAATGGTTGGGGGGACTTCGGATTCACTCTTGCCACAAGACAGCAGTGAGAGTCGGACAGGGGACGGTTCCCTGTCCGACGAAAGTCAATAAAAGTCGGACAGAGAACCGTCCCCTGTCCGACGTTGTAAAATTGTTAACATCTGAAGGAGGTAACGTCATGAAGGTTACGGTATGTATTGGGAGTTCCTGTCATTTGAAGGGGTCCCGGCAGGTGGTGGAAAAGCTGAAAAAACTGGTGGCGGAACATCAACTGGAAGACCGGGTAGAGATGAATGGCACCTTTTGTCTTGGAAACTGCCAGAAGGGTGTATGTGTAACCCTGGACGGAGAATTGTTTTCTGTTACACCGGACACTACCCGGGATTTTTTTGAAGAGCATATTTTAAATTTATAGGAGTACTTTATGGGTAATTTTCTTAGGCCGAAAAAATCAAGTTGCAGGAATTGCTGTAATTGTATTCGTCATTGTCCGGTAAAAGCGATCCGATTTTCGGGTGGGCAGGCGAATATCATAGAGAATGAGTGTATTTTATGCGGTCAGTGTTTTGTTGCCTGTCCACAGGGAGCAAAAGAGATTGCTGATGATAAAGAAAGGGTTAAGATCCTTTTACAGGAAAATGAAATGGTGGTTGCCTCGTTAGATCCATCCTTTATTGCTTATTGGGAGGGGATTGGTATTGAGGGCATGAGCAAAGCCTTAAAGAAGCTGGGATTTGCGGATGCAAAAGAGGCGGCAAAAGGAGCAGCCATTGTAAAGCGGGAATACGAAAGGATTCTCCGGGAAGAAAAACCGGATGTATTGATTTCTTCTGCCTGTCATGCGGTGAATCTTCTGATCCAGAAGCATTATCAGTTTGCGGTCCCGTTTCTGGCAAATGTCATATCACCCATGCAGGCCCATTCGATTCAGATTAAAAAACAGAATCCGGAAGCGAAAACCGTTTTTATCGGTCCCTGTATTGCCAGAAAGGATGAAGGCGAGCACTATAAAGGCATTGTAGATGCGGTGTTGACTTTTGAAGAGCTGGATCGGATGCTTCAGGAGGCGGGGATTGAACCGGAGCCGGAAATGGATATTACACCAAAGAGCAGGGAAAGATTATTTGCAACAGCCGGTGGCGTGATAAAAACCATGGATTGCGAAGAGGATGGCTATACCTACATGGTCGTTGACGGAGCGAAGAACTGTGTAGAGGTGTTAAAAGAGATACAGGCGGGGCATGTACATAAGTGTTTTCTTGAGATGAGTGTATGTAGCGGAAGCTGCAGTCATGGTCCCATTATGGAAAAATATAAAAACCATCCTGTTCAGAATTATCAGAACATTGTAAACTATGCGGGAAAAGAGGGCTTTGAAGTTGAAGATCTGGCTAAGCCGGAGAAAAGAAAGCTTTATAGCATGATTGAACAGGAGGCCATCATTCCTACCGAGGAACAGATTCGTGAAATTTTGGTTCAAATGGGAAAAACCAGTGCCAATCAGGAGTTTAACTGCGGTTCCTGCGGATTTAATACCTGCCGGGAAAAGGCAGTTGCGATTTTTCAGGGAAAGGCAGAGGCATCTACCTGTTTGCCGTTTTTAAAGGATAAGGCGGAAAGCTTTTCCGGAAGCATCATTAATAATACGCCGAATGCCATTATTTTGTTAAACGAAAATCTTGAGGTACAGCAATTGAATAAATCGGCCTGTGAGCTTTTGAACATGAAAAGCCCTGCTGCAATTGTAGGGGAGCAGGTGGTACGAATTCTGGACCCCAGGGATTTTATGGAAGTGTTGAATAGCGGAATATCCATCCGGGATAAACGAACCTATCTTCCGGAGTATCGGAAGTATGTGGAAGAAAGCATTATCTACGACCCGGAATACAAGAATCTTCTTTGCATTATGCGGGATATTACCCAGGAAGAAGAAGAAAGAGAGAAAAAAGAAGAGATCTGCCGTTCTACCATCGAGGTTGCGGACCGGGTAGTGGAAAAGCAGATGCGTATCGTACAGGAGATCGCCTCCCTGCTGGGAGAAACTGCAGCAGAGACGAAGATTGCGCTTACGAAATTAAAGGAGTCGGTAAAGGATGAATAATTTATGCGCTGATATCGGTTACAGAAGTCTCATCAAATACGGAGAACAGCTTTGCGGAGATCGGGTAATGATCTGCCCGCAGGGTGAGGATTCCATGGTTGTGGTTCTGGCAGATGGACTGGGCAGCGGGGTGAAAGCCAATATCCTTTCCACTCTGACATCCAAAATGATCTCCACCATGGTGGCCGAGAATCTTTCCATTGATGAGTGTGTGAAAACCATGGCAGCTACCCTTCCGGTGTGTAAGGAACGGGAGATTGCTTACTCTACCTTTACCATCATCCGGTTAGTGAACAACGAAGAGGCGGAGATCATTCAGTACGATAATCCCATGGTCATCCTGCTGCGGGATGGTAAGAATTACGAGTTTCCCGTAGATGAACGGAACATTGAAGGGAAGAAGATCTATGCATCCAGAGTCAAACTGAAGGAAAACGACGTTTTCATCATGATGAGTGACGGAGTAATCCATGCCGGTGTGGGCATGAAACTGAATTTTGGCTGGGAACGGAAGGATATCATTCCGTTTATGGAAACTTTTTTTGATGTGGGCTTTACTGCCAAAACACTTACAACCGTGCTTTTGGATGAGTGCAACCGGCTTTATGACGGACGTCCCGGAGATGATACCACCGTGTGCACTATCCGGATCCGTAAACGTGAGCCCATGAATCTTTTGATCGGCCCTCCGGCTAATGAGGATGACTGCGATAAGATGATGTCCCTTTTCTTTGCAAAAGAGGGAAAACACATTGTCTGCGGTGGAACAACCTCCACCATAGCAGCCAGATATTTGGGCAAAAACTTGAAGCCGGTTCTGGAGTTTTCAGATCCGGATGTGCCGCCCATCGCCGAATTGGAAGGGGTTGACCTGGTTACAGAGGGTGTGATCACCATTAACAAGGTATTGAGTTATGCCAAAGATTATCTGGAAACGAATGAATCCTATTCCCATTGGGGATATAAGAAGGATGGTGCATCCAGGATCAGCAGGATGTTGTTTGAAGAAGCAACCGATATCAATTTCTTTGTGGGTCGTGCCGTGAATCCGGCCCACCAGAATCCAAACCTACCCATTAACTTCAGTATTAAGATGCGTCTGGTGGATGAACTGGCCGAATGCCTGAAAAAGATGGGAAAACGGATTAAAGTCAGTTATTTTTAGGAAATCGGAGTATACAGGGAAAATGAAAAAGTTTGATACCAGAGTGCAGAAGATCAAATACCAGGTTTTACGCGAGGTGGCACGCCATGCATGGAAGGGCACACTCACGGAAGGGATTTTTGACATTCCCAAAACCATTATACCGAATAATGTCCCTACCATGCGGTGCTGTGTTTATAAGGAGCGTGCCATTGTAGGAGAACGGGTTAAGATGGCCATGGGCGGGCTGGAAGATCATCCCCATGTCATTCAGGTTATTGATATTGCCTGCGATGAATGTCCGGCTGCCGGATATGAGGTAGGGGAGCATTGCAGGGGATGCCTGGCGCATCGGTGCGAGGCAGCTTGCCATTTTGGCGCAATTTCTTTCGATGAGAATCAGAAGGCTCACATTGACAAATCAAAATGTAAAAACTGTGGAGCCTGTGCAAGATCATGTCCTTATTTTGCCATTCAGAACCGGCAGCGTCCCTGTATGGTAGCCTGCAAGGCCGGAGCCATCGGCATGGATGAAAATACGGCAGCCTGCATTGATTACGACAAATGTATTTCCTGCGGAGCCTGTGTGTATATGTGCCCCTTTGGCGCTATTACGGACAAATCCTATATTCTGGATGTTGTGGAAATGTTAAAACAAAAGGAGCAGACAAAGGTATATGCCATTGTGGCACCGTCCATTTCCAGTCAATTTTCCTATGCAAAGCTGGGACAGGTTGTGGCTGGTATCAAGCAGCTTGGTTTCCACACTGTGATTGAAGCGGCGCTGGGTGCGGACATGGTGGCGGTAAAAGAGGCCAAAGAGCTGGCAGAGAAAGGCTTTCTTACCAGTTCCTGCTGTCCGGCATTTGTACAGTTTATTAAAAATGAATTTCCACAGCTTTCGGATAAAATTTCACATAATTATTCCCCTATGGCTGAGTTAGCGAAGTATATCAAGAAAACCCACGGGGACTGCAAGGTAGTGTTTATCGGACCCTGCACGGCCAAGAAGGCAGAGATACAGCGGGAAGATGTGGCAGCTTATGTGGATAGCGTGCTCACCTTTGAGGAATTGCAGGCATTGATAGACAGCAGGGATATCGACCTGACAACCTTGGAGGAAGATGTGCTGGACAATGCATCTTATTATGGACGCATTTTTGCCAGAAGCGGAGGACTTACGGATGCGGTGGCAGAGAGTCTGAAAGAGCAGGGAATTGATTTTACTCCGACAGCCACGGTATGTAACGGTATCGAGGAATGCAGGGCGGCACTGATGAAAGCGGCCCATGGTGTGGATGTTGGTAACTTCATTGAAGGAATGGCCTGTGTGGGAGGCTGTATTGGAGGCGCCGGTTGTCTCACCCATGAGGCGAAAGACAAAAACGATGTAGATAAATACGGAAGAGAGGCTATGGAGAAATCCATTTTGGAAGCCGTCAGTGTGCTGGATGAATTCTAATCTCTCAGCGCAGAGCAGAGGGAAAATGCTGCTTGCGTAAAAAATAGGAGGGTGTTTCCAAAGTTTTTTGTGACTTTGGAGACACCCTCCCGGTTGTTTTCCTAAAGTTGTTGCTGGCTGTCGCCGGGTGGCCAACCGCCTCCGTCATCGGATTGTTGCTGGCCGTCGCCGCCGTTGGGCTGTTCACTGCCGTCGCCGTTGTCGGACTGTTGCTTGCCGTTTCCGTCGCCCGGTGGCCAACCGCCGTCATCGCCGGGATGCCAACCGCCTCCGTCGCCGGAGCGTCCACCGCCCATTCCCATGGATCCCATGTCGCTGATGTTAAGCGTTCCGGCATCGATCAGGGTGTCACTTTCCTGCGTATCCGAGGTGGAACCAATGGTGCCGTCAAGCTGTCCGCGGATGCTTTGGGCACGAAGCAGGCAGAATTCTTTCAGTGTAGAAATGCCGGTTTCAAATTCCTCATAGGTGCAGAATTTGGTCGGATCTTTCTCTACATAAGGCGAAATCATGGTGCGGACACGGTCTGTCATTTCCTCAAAATAGCCGCTGTCAAAATACTCAGAAAGAAACTCGGCCATGAATTGATGATAGAGCTGAGTATCGTTTTCATTTTCAAAAATCCATGCGATCATGGGCCGGTCCTGTGTATCTCCGCCTGATACGGGGGAATCAATGGGGTAATTCACAAGTTCCGTAGTATCCTCTGCAGCAAGGAATCCTCCAAAGGCAAGATTGTAGTCCCAGGGAATCATCTGCATCTGTCCGTCTTTTTCATACAGGTAGTAGTTATGGATCATAGAACCGGTATAGCTGTCAAAGTTCAACACAAAGTTATGAACCACGAAGTATCGGATGACGGCTTCCACATCTACGGTATCCTCAAGATCCGTTCCCGTTGACAGGTTTTTCAACGATTGAATGAGACGCTTCTTGTCGCTGCTTGTGACATCTGTTTTCGCATTGTCAAAAATATTGGAATAACTTTCGATCTCTTCATCAATATACTTCAACAGAACATCGTCACTATCCATTTTCATACCGCCTCCGGGTTTGTCGGGGCGGCCGTCGGGCATGTTCCCGCCAGTTTCTTTTTCGTCCCCGGCATCGCCGTCGGAGGGGTCCCGGTTCTCCGGCATGGATGGAAAAGTCGGTATTTCCTCCTCGCTATCGCCGTTGTCAGGCCTTGGCATGTTCTGGAAGTCTTCCATATCAAAACCTTCTCCGTTTCCTCTGCCACCGCCCATACTTTGGCTGTCCGGCTTATAGAGGTTTCCGTAATCCTTGCCGTAGTTTCTTTGCAAAAAGGAGTCCTCTACACCTTCCACTGCCAGATAGAGGCCCCAGTCCTCACCGTTTATGGTAATATACACATAGCTGCAAAGAGGAGCTGCAACACCCATTTTGTCCATCATCTGATAGCAGAGATAATCCTTCATATAAGTGTTATCCTGGATGATATTATTCAGGCATAGTTTATCCAGCCCATAGTAGGTGTTGGTACTGTCATAATGGTCAAATTCAATTTTGAAACTATAGCGGTCAGAGTCGGATGCGGCAACCTGGGACAGCGAGGTGTTTCCTTTTCCGCGGATTGCTACATTTTTACACGCATCGTTATCAATGACAACGGTGCAGTCATAGTAATCTTCGCTTTGACAGTTTTCTATGAATTCATCCCAGTCATCCATGAGGATGTCAATGGAATGTACCTTGGACGTATCAAACAGTCTGGTTTCATAGCCCATTACCTGGGAGGCCTTTTGGACACCGAATTTATCTGCATTCACAAACAGAAGCGTCAGGACAAGTGTGACAGCAAGGACAACACAGCAAATTCGGTCAAAATGCTTATGTGTTGACATACCGCACCTCCTTATCCCATGTACTCGCCGTTATAGCTGACAAGTACCGCACTGTTGATTCCATCCATATCGGACAGGGTATTGATGAAATCGGTATTGTCATTTTTCATGCGGATTTCCAAATTCAGTTCAATCAGACCTTTGGTAGCGGTCTTGCTTTTTACCACACATTTTTGTACCTGTTTGTCCAGATATTCCTTTGCATTTTTTTCGGACTCGGCATTTTCACAGGAAAGCACCACAATGTAAGGATTGAGGTGGGACTTCCGGTTGACAAAGACCAGTAAAAACAAACCGATAAGGACACTGCCAATTACTGCAAGGGGAATCAAGCCGGCGGCCAGAACAATACCCACGGCAATGGACCAGAACAGGAACGCAATGTCAAGGGGTTCTTTGATGGCAGTACGGAAACGAACGATGGAAAGCGCACCCACCATACCGAGAGAAAGAACAACATTGGAGGTCACTGCCAGAATCACAACGGTTGTAATCATGGTAAGCGCCACGAGGGTGGTGCCAAAGCTGGAGGAATACATCACGCCCTGATAGGTCTTTTTGTAAATGAAAAAAATAAACATGCCGATTCCAAAAGCCAGAATCAGCGCAATGCTCATGTCGAGAATACTCACACCGGTAATATTTTCTAAGAAACTTGATTTAAAGATATCATTAAAAGTCATCTGATTTGCTCCTTTTCTTTTTTGCTTGATTGGGTTGCACCCGGTTTAAATTCTTTTAGCCATACATTCTGCATGCGGCGTATTTTGAAAAAGCACCTGCCCGGCAATGGGGAATCTGTACTACATCACGGATAATATCCGGCAGGTATTCATCCCATTTTACCTCAAGGATAATGGGGGAATCTCCTGTGGGTACGGTGACACAATCCGGATCCAGAAAATCGATGGATCCTAACCCTGTCCGGATATCGTAGTCCAGTGTTATCCGTACATTTCCGGGGGGAAATACAAAAGGTTCCCGGGTATAGTCTACGATGGTTTTCGGACGTAAGCCCTGGCTCATCATCTTGGAGTAAAGTTCCCGCAACAGTGGTTCTTCACTTTGAACCATCCAATGATAGTTCCCGTCAACAATAGTCTGGGCCTGCTCCTTTGTCAGGAGAGCACTTTCTTTGGCACATAGTCCGTTGAGCTTGTTCTTCTTTTCCAAACGAATCAGCGATGTATCGTTATTGTAATAGCGGATACGGAATTTTTCACGGATATTTACACCGTTTATCTTTTCCCGCAAAGCTTTATCCGATGGGTTATCGAAGTATAGGCTGCGGACCAGATATTTTCCGTCCAAGGCATAGCCGTCATTTTTTGCTACCATGGAAAGCCGTTGGCGAAGCGTTAGCATGTCGCCATAGCCAATCTCGTGCTTCCATTCGTTTCGGTATTTCATGTTCCTGCTCCTTTCCTTTTGATATTAAGCACAAAAAACTCCTGTACTTGAATGAGCTCATTGTACAGGAGGAAGATTGAAATTAGATTGAAATTCAAAAAATATTGTGTTCTTTAAAGAGCAGGAATCCGAAACAGGAATTCTACCAGTCCGTCGTAACAAAGAACATCTATCCGGCCTTTGTGGGAAACCGTAATTGCTTTTGCGATGGACAGGCCCAGACCGTAATGATTCTCTTCACTGTTGCGGGCTGCGTCTGCACGGTAAAAGCGTTCAAATAGCTGTTCACGTTGTTCTTCCGGAATGTCCTCGCCTCTGTTAATGACGGAAAGCTTTGCAAATCCATGGTTTCGGGTCAGGCTTAAACGGATCTCGTTTCCCCCGTTGTTGTAGCGGATGGCATTGTCAAGCAGGATGGAAACGATTTGTTTCAGCTGTGTGCTGTTGCCCCGGACGGATATTCCTGCAGCAATATTGCTATTGAGCACAAGACCTTTTTCATAGGCAAAACTTTCAAAAGGCAGGGATTCGCCCCTTACCAGACGACTGAAATCCAGCGGCTCCATTTGTGGGGTAACATTTTCCGTGCGGGCAAGATCCAGAAGCTGTCCCACCAGATTTCCCATACGCTGGTTTTCATATTGAATATTGGCAAGCCATTTGTTATGACCAAGCTCCCTTGATAAAAGCTCCGCATTGGCACTGACAATGGATACCGGGGTTTTCAATTCATGTCCCGCATCCGAAATGAACTGCTTCTGCTTTTGATAGCTTTCTTCCAGCGGCTGCAGGATTTTCCCGGCCAGAAATACAGACAGGAAGTAGAATAGAATCAGTGCAATGCCGCCAAAAATAAGTGTATATCGGAACAATGTAGCTGCCCGATCATTGACGACGGTGTTATCCATGAAGGAGACAAGGGTATAACCGTTTTTATCTGCACAATAAAAAACAAGATCCTGCCTGGTACCGTTTTGCTTGCCGCTTTTTGCAATCTGCTGTGCAAGTTCGCTTAATTCATCATTACTGTACACCGTGGGCGAATCATTTTTAATTTCCAGGATATCGCCGTTATAGGAGAGTGCAACTGTAAAAAATGTGGATAATCGAAACATGGGTGAATCGGCAAAACCGGGGTTCGGTCCTTTTTTATCGCCATTTGGCATGAGCATCCGGGGCGATGCATTGCTGTCTGTTTCTTGTGAAAGAACATACATATCGGAATGTGCTTTCAGCATCTGCTGATTCTGTCTTGACATTTTTACATAACTGGAAGTGTAGATAATGCCAAGTGTTCCTACCCATAAAAGCACAAGGATGGACATGATGGCTGCGATGATTCTTCTTTTGGTTTTTTTAAACATTGTCACACCTCAATTCATAACCGATTCCCCTGACTGCTTTGATCTGTGTTTTCGCCTCCACAAAGGAAAGCTTTTTTCGGGTGAAGGACATATACACCTCAACATTGTTATATTCTGCATCACTTTCGTAGCCCCAGATTTTCAAAGCCAGCTGCTCCCGGGTTAAAATCTGACCGTTGTTTGCGATGAGATACTCAAGAATATGAAACTCCTTTTCACTGAGTCTAACGGATTGTCCATTCGAAATACAGGAAAGTGTCAGGGTTCCTGTGTCAAGGATAAGATCTCCATAGGATAGTGTTCCATCCGTTGCACCAGTTACCCGTCTGGAAAGTGCCCGAAGTCTGGCAAGTAATTCCTGTGTCATGAAAGGTTTGGTCAGATAGTCATCTGCTCCGCTGTCAAGTCCGGCCACCTTATCGTCCAGCTCCGCTTTGGCTGTCAGCATGAGGATGGGAGTAGTGATACCCATACTGCGGACCTTCTTTGTGATTTCATAACCATCCATTCCCGGCAGCATCACATCCAGTATGGCAATATCATAAAGATTGCTTTCGAGGGACGCAAAACCGTCCGGACCGTTGGCACAGTGATCCACTTCATAGTTCTCAAGGCGCAGAATCTCGCAGAGAGCCTGTGCCATTCTTTGTTCATCTTCAACCAGTAAAATCCGCATGGGGACACCTCCGCTTTCTTATCAGTATACCACAAAAGATTGAAGAAAGATTGAAGAAACAAAGTGTCTACAATTGTATACAACTCCATAGACAGCAAAAAAATAAGAAACCTTGATTTTCTCAGGGTTTCTTAAAAAATAATAGAGCGCGAGACGGGACTCGAACCCGCGACCCCGACCTTGGCAAGGTCGTGCTCCACCAACTGAGCCACTCGCGCATTGTGTCAATCACAGAACAAATTATACCAAAAGACAATCCGGGATGTCAAGATAAAACTACGATTTCGCACATCCGTCGAGGAGATCACATCCGTCGTGGAAATTACGACCTGCAATAAGAACCGAAACGGATTGCAGTTCTTGTGGCAGGGGCTTTCCTGTGTTATACTTACCCGTGATATAGTTTTATTAGGCAGCAGGACGAAAAATCGGATCCGGATTGTTGCCGGTTGCGGAAAAACAAGAAAGGATGTGTGTATTTATGAGCAAAGAGAAAGGCTTTATGGCAGAATTTAAGAAATTCATCATGCGGGGAAATGTGATGGATATGGCAGTAGGTGTCATTGTGGGCGGTGCATTTACAGCCATTGTAACATCGTTAAACCAGGATATTCTGACCCCGGTACTGGGGTTATTCGGAGGAATGGATTTTTCTAATCTGTTCATTCGTCTGGGTAGTACAGAAGGGGCCCCGGTTCTGGCATACGGAAATTTCATCACGGCAGTTTTGAACTTTTTAATCACGGCTCTTGTTATTTTCTGCATGATCAGAGGCTTAAACAAAGTGAACGAGAGATTCGGTAAGAAAGAGGAAGAACCGGTTGCACCCACAACCAAAATCTGTCCGTTTTGTAAAAGCGAGATTTCTCACGATGCCACAAGGTGTCCGTATTGCACATCACAACTGGATTGATGAAAGCGGGAGAGAAAACATGAAAGGGAAAAGAGAAAACAGGATTCCGAAAAATCTGATCGAGGTACATTATTATAATGTAGTGATCTATGTGGAGATCAAAACAGGGGAAGATGAGTATCTGATTGAGTATTTAAAACGATTGGTGACCGGTGACGGCCGTGTGACATTGAAGATGATTCTGAACTGGTGCCGGCGGCATCACTTAAATGCCCACACAAAATTTCGTTACCGCAGTGATTTTCCAATCCTGGCCAATCTGATAAATCTGATAAAATACTGCAGGGTGCTTTGGGAATTAGAACGGGACGGGGAATAAAACAAAAACCCGGTCATATACTATACAAAGCGTGCAGGAAGGTATGTTTTGAGCAACCGGACAAAAATTGTGGTGCTACACATGAAGGAAGTGATTTACACCGTGGTGTTTGCCGTTCTTGCGGTGGTATTGATCGTACTTCTGTTATTGATGTTTAAAAAAGAAGAAGTGAGCAGTTCGGCCAAGTATCAGCCGGGGGTATATACTTCCAGTATACAGATGAATGATGCGGTGCTTGATGTGGAAGTGGTGGTGGATGAGCAGAGGATCAATGCCATTTCATTCCGCAATCTCAGTGATGAGGTGGCTACTGCATATCCGTTGATGCAGCCCTGCCTGGATGTGATCAGTCAGCAGGTTTATGACAGGCAGTCTTTGGAGGATATTGAGTTATCAAAAGAGGGCGAATATACGTCGGAAGTTTTGCTTCAGGCAGTGAAAAATGCAGTGGAAAAGGCAAAGGTTATCCGTAAGGAGTAACAGAGGGCACTTAAATATTAAGAAGAAAGCATTGACAGACAATGCCGGGAAAGGGATAAGAAAAATGAATCTGATTGCAGCGGTAGACAAGAATTGGGGAATAGGTAACGAGAATAAGCTACTGGTAAGCATTCCGGATGACATGAGGTTCTTCCGGGAGGTTACCACCGGCAAAGTCGTAGTGATGGGCAGAAAAACCCTGGAAAGCTTCCCGGAAGGAAGACCCCTTAAGAACCGGACCAATATTGTGCTGTCCGGCAATCCCGGGTATGCACCCGAAGGCGTTGTGGTTGTGCATAACCCGGAGGAACTTCAGGCAGAGCTGAAAAAATATGACAGCACCGATATCTATGTAGTGGGTGGAGAGAAAACATTTTCTCTTTTGCTGGATCAATGTGATACGGCATACATTACCCGGATCGACTATGCTTATCGCGCAGATGCACATTTTCCCAATCTGGATGAGAAACCGGAGTGGCAGGCAGTGGCTGTCAGTGAGGAACAGACGTATTATGACTTAGAGTACAAGTTTTACAAGTATAAAAAAATTAAATGATCACGTTAATTTTTGTTAACACTATATTTAGAAAACATCAATAAATAACCTCTTGACACCTTCGATTTAAAGTAGTAAAGTACTTACAGTAATTGTTAATAATAAAGAAAAGCTGTGACGAAGACGGAGCCTGCAACGAATTTTTCAGAGAATCGGGGATGGTGTGATCCCGGTAAAGGACTGTAGGATTCCTATCCCTTCCGAGCCGGAAGCCCCAAAGGTTCACACCTAGTAGGCGTTTCCCGTGAATGCTGCGTCAGTGCATAGAAGTTGTTGGACTTCGAAGTTGAGGTGGCGGATCAAAAGAATCCGCAATTTGAGTGGTACCGCGAGTGAAAAATGAATTTCACCCGTCTCAAAACGAAAAGTAGTTTTGGGGCGGGCTTTTATTTTATGACAAGTGAGGCTGTATGCAGACTCATCTTGTATACCTCGGGAATGCACGACGATACGGAAATTTCTAGGAAAGCTATGGAAGGAGAAACACAAATGATGGATGCAAGCAAGTACAATGTAGGCTATTTTCCAGTAGACTCAAAATATAATAAGTGGGTCAACAAAGATCATATTGAAACACCACCTATCTGGTGTAGCGTAGATATGCGGGACGGTAACCAGAGCCTGGTTATCCCCATGAGTCTGGAAGAGAAACTGGAGTATTATAAAGTGCTGCTGGAAGTCGGATTCAAGGAAATTGAAGTGGGATTTCCTGCGGCGAGCGAAACGGAATATGAGTTTCTTCGCACTTTGATCGATAATAAGATGATTCCGGATGATGTTTCGGTGCAGGTTCTTACCCAGTGTCGTGAACATATTATCCGTAAAACTTTTGAAGCATGTAAGGGCGCACCCAGTGCGATCATTCATTTTTATAATTCTGTCAGCGTGGCACAGCGTGAGCAGGTTTTCAAGAAATCCAAAGAGGAAATCAAGGAAATCGCTATTGAAGGCGCAAAGCTGGTAAAAAAACTGGCAGCAGAATACGAAGGAAACTTCCGGTTTGAATATTCTCCGGAATCCTTTACCGGAACGGAACCGGAGTATGCATTGGAAGTCTGCAATGCAGTGTTGGACATCCTTGAGCCGGGACCAGACAACAATGTTATCATCAATCTTCCGGTAACAGTGGAAATGAGCCTTCCACATGTATATGCTTCTCAGGTTGAATATATGAATGAAAACCTGAAATACCGTGAATATGTTACGATATCCCTTCATCCCCACAATGACCGGGGAACCGGTGTGGCGGATACGGAACTGGCACTCCTTGCCGGTGCAGACCGTGTGGAAGGAACCTTGTTTGGTAACGGTGAGCGTACCGGAAATGTGGATATCATTACCTTAGCCATGAATATGTACTCTCATGGCGTGGATCCTAAACTTGACTTTTCCAATATGCCCTATCTGGTGGATGAGTATGAAAAATGTACCCGGATGCATGTCTATGAAAGAGCGCCTTATGCCGGAGCGCTGGTATTTGCGGCATTCTCCGGAAGTCATCAGGATGCCATTGCCAAGGGCATGAAATACAGAAATAAGAAAAATCTTCATCAATGGAATGTTCCCTACATACCGATTGATCCAACCGATATCGGACGTACCTATGATTCCGATGTGATCCGCGTAAACTCTCAGAGTGGAAAGGGAGGCATCGGCTACTTACTGGAGCAGACCTTCGGTTACATTCTGCCGCCTAAGATGCGGGAGCATTTCAGCTATCTGTGTAAAGACATATCTGATCACGAGCATAAAGAGCTGAAACCGGACGAGGTATTTGAGATCTTTAATAAAAACTATTTGAATCTTAAGGGAGAAATCGAAGTGACAGACTTTGATTTCCTGAGAGAAAACGGTGTGATGAAGATTGACATTACCTTTATGAAGGACGGAAAAGAAACCGACCTGGAGGCTGAAGGAAACGGATCTCTCAGTGCTATCAACAATGCGCTGAAGGCGTATACCGGTGAAGAGTATATCTTACAGGTATTCACACAGCATAGTATGCAGGGACAGGGCTCTCAAAGTGTGGCAGCTTCCTACATAGGACTGGAACGGGCAGACGGCACCATGTACTGGGGTGCAGGAACCGATACAGATGTAATCAAAGCAAGTACTTATGCACTGTTAAGTGCTTTCCATAACATGACCAAAGGAGCTAAATAACCATGGGAATGACAATGACACAAAAGATTCTCGCAGCTCATGCAGGGCTTAGCGAGGTGGTTGCCGGACAATTGATCAATGCAAAGTTAGACATTGTCCTTGGTAACGATATTACTACCCCGGTGGCAGTAAACGAGTTTAAGAAAGCAGGATTTGACAAGGTATTTGATAAGGACAGAGTAGCGATTGTCCTGGATCACTTTGTACCTAATAAAGATATTAAAGCAGCACAGCAGTCCAAGACCTGTCGTGAATTTGCATGCAGTCATTGCGTCAGCCATTTTTACGATGTGGGTAAAATGGGCATTGAGCATGCCTTGCTTCCGGAGCAGGGTGTGGTAACAGCAGGTGATTGTATCATCGGTGCTGACAGCCATACCTGTACATACGGAGCTTTAGGAGCTTTTTCCACCGGCGTAGGTTCCACGGATATGGCAGCCGGTATGGCAACCGGTATGGCATGGTTTAAAGTACCTTCCGCCATTCGGTTTAACCTGACCGGAAAGCTTCCTGCAAACTGCAGCGGAAAAGATGTGATCCTTACCATTATCGGTATGATCGGGGTGGATGGTGCCCTGTATAAAAGCATGGAATTTACAGGAGAAGGCGCACACAGCCTTTCCATGGATGACCGTCTTTGTATTTGTAACATGGCCATTGAGGCCGGAGCCAAAAACGGCATTTTCCCGGTGGATGATGTGACCATGGAGTATCTGAAAGACAGAAGTGAGCGTCAGCCTGTGAAGTTTGAAGCAGACCCGGATGCAGAGTATGAGAAAACAATTGAGATCGATTTAAGTAAGATCGTTCCCACAGTTGCATGTCCGCATCTTCCGGAGAATACCCGTCCTGCCACAGAGCTTCATGAGATCAAGGTGGATCAGGTTGTGATCGGCAGCTGTACCAACGGACGAATGGAAGATATGGAGGCAGCATACCGGATTTTAAAAGGCAAAAAAATCGCAGAGGGTATCCGGTGCATTATCATCCCCGGTACCATGCAGATCTTAAGAAACTGTGTGGAAAACGGATGGTATACAGCATTTATTGATGCCGGTGCGGTAGTGTCTACTCCAACCTGCGGTCCCTGCCTTGGCGGATATATGGGTATCCTGGCAGAGGGAGAGCGTTGTATCGCAACCACCAACCGCAATTTTGTGGGACGTATGGGACATGTGGACAGCGAGGTATATCTTGCTTCTCCGCAAACCGCCGCAGCCAGTGCGCTGACCGGATATATTACGGAATACAAGGAGGACTGACAGATGAATACACAAGGTAAAGTTTTTAAATATCCTGACAATGTGGATACCGATGTGATCATCCCTGCCCGTTATCTGAATACACCGGATGCGAAAGAACTTTCTCTTCATTGTATGGAGGATATTGATACAGAGTTTGTGAAAAAAGTGCAGACCGGAGATGTGATGGTAGCAGGATGGAATTTCGGATGCGGCTCTTCCCGTGAGCATGCACCGTTAGTAATCAAAACCTGTGGAACCGGATGCGTCATCGCCAAAAGTTTTGCACGGATTTTCTACCGTAATGCTATTAACATCGGACTGCCCATTCTGGAGTGCGAACAGGCTGCAGATGAGATCCAGGCAGGAGACGAAGTAAAAGTGGATTTTGATACCGGTCTGATCACGGATGTGACTACCGGAAAAACATATAAGGCACAGCCTTTCCCGCCGTTTATCCAGAACATCATCAAAGGAGGCGGCTTGTTAAAATCTCTGAAAGAAGGTGGCAGCCGTGGTTAAGAACATCGCAGTAATCCGCGGTGACGGTATCGGTCCGGAAATCGTGGAACAGGCACTTCTGGTATTAAACAAAGTTGCCGAACTGTACGGACATACTTTTCATTATACGGATGTAGACATGGGCGGATGCGCCATCGATAAATGGGGAGATCCATTACCGGAAGAAATGCTGAAGAAATGCGTGGAATCCGACAGTGTTCTGCTGGGAGCCGTAGGAGGCAGCAAGTGGAATGATGTTCCGGGACATATGAGACCGGAAAAAGGCTTGCTGAGACTTCGTGCAGGAATGGGAGTGTACAGCAATAACCGTCCTGCAAAAATCTGGCCGCAGCTTTCCGAGGCCTCTCCTTTGAGACAGTCCATTGTGGACAAAGGCATTGATTTTATCATTGTCCGCGAGCTGATCGGCGGTATTTATTTTGGAGAACACAGCACCAAAGACGTGGACGGAAGACCGGTTGCCACGGATGTGCTTACTTATAGTGAAGAAGAAATTGAACGAATTGGAAGGATCGGTTTTGAAACCGCAAGAAAAAGAGGAAAGAAACTGTGTTCCGTGGAGAAGAGTAATGTGTTAGACTCCAGCCGCCTCTGGAAAAAAGTCATGCATCGTCTGGCAGAGGAGTACCCGGACGTGGAACTTTCCGACATGCTGGTGGACAACTGTGCCATGCAGATTGTCAAGGATCCGTCCCAGTTTGATGTGGTGGTAACAGAGAATATGTTCGGTGATATCCTTTCGGATGAAGCTTCTATGATCACCGGTTCTATAGGAATGATCCCATCTTCCAGTCTGGGAGCAACCACATGCGGATTGTATGAGCCGATTCATGGTTCTGCTCCGGATATTGCGGGACAGGATGTTGCCAATCCGGTTGGAACGATTCTTTCAGCGGCAATGATGCTGCGTTTTAGTTTTGATATGACGAAGGAAGCAGATGCCATTGAGAAGGCTGTTTCCGATTATTTAGATGCCGGCTATCGTACGGCAGATATCATGAGCGAAGGCAAGACGCTGGTAGGCTGCAGAAAATGCGGCGAGCTGGTGCTTGAGAATTTAAGGAAGGAGTAAAACCGATGGTTTTATCAGGTGCAGATATAATAGTGGAAACCCTGATCGAGCAGGGTTGCGAAACAGTATTTGGATATCCGGGAGGACAGATCTTAAATGTCTATGATAGTTTGTATTCTTATCAGGACCGGATCCAGCATGTGTTGACTGCCCATGAACAGGGAGCAGCCCATGCAGCAGACGGATATGCCAGAAGTACCGGAAAAGTGGGTGTTGTTATGGCAACCTCCGGTCCGGGTGCTACCAATCTGGTAACCGGAATTGCAACGGCTTATCTGGATTCTATTCCAATGGTGGCCATTTGCGGAAACGTAACCACTGCACAGATTGGTTCCGATGCATTTCAGGAGATTGATATTACCGGTATCACACTGCCGATCACAAAGCATAACTATTTCGTAGGTTCTGTGGAGGAGCTGGCAGATACCATAAGAGAGGCATTTTTATTGGCAAAATCCGGCAGACCGGGACCGGTTCTGGTGGATGTGCCGAAGGACATTCAGATTGCAAAGTGTGAATTTATCCCGGCACCTGTGGTAGAGCCGGAAAAACCCGAAGCTGCTAAGGATAGCCGTATTGAGGAGGCAGCCAGACTGATCCAGTCGGCAAAACGTCCTTACATTTATTTCGGTGGCGGCATTGTGACGGCGGATGCACAGGAAGAAATGCTTGCACTTGCAGAAAAGATGGATGCACCGATTGGATGTTCCCTCATGGGAATTTCCGCGATTCCTACAGATCATCCCAGATTTCTCGGTATGAGAGGAATGCATGGTCATTATGCATCTTCCATGGCAATGCATCATGCGGATCTGATTCTGGCACTTGGTGTCCGCTTTAATGACCGGGCAACCGGAGATCCTTCAAAGTTTGCCACCTACGCCAAGATCGTTCATATTGATGTGGATGGTTCTGAGCTGTCTAAGACTGTGAATGAAGAATGCAGTCTCAGGGGAGATGTAAAACTGACACTTCAGAAGCTTCTGAAGAAGATTCCGGCATGTAAGAGACCGGAGTGGAATGAAAAAATCCGTAGTCTGGTGGAAGAGGAAGAGAAGTATCTGGACAATCGGGATGGTATGACGCCAAGAAGAGCAATTTTAACCCTGAATAAGCATTTGGGTGAGAATACGGCTGTGGCTACCGATGTGGGACAGCATCAGATGTGGGCTGCCCAAAGTTTAAACCTTAAAAAACCCCGTACCTTCGTATCCAGCGGCGGTCTGGGCACCATGGGATTTGGATTCGGTGCAGCCATGGGAGCAGCATTTGCTACCAAAGAGCGTAGTGTTCTGATCACCGGTGACGGAAGCTTTGGCATGAACCTGAACGAACTGGCAACCGCAGTAACCTATCAGGTTCCTGTAGTGATCCTGATCTTGAACAACAGTGTATTGGGAATGGTAAGACAGTGGCAGACTCTGTTCTTTGACCAGCATTATTTCAGTACTGATTTGAACAGAAAAACGGACTTTGTAGCTCTGGCACAGGCGTTCGGAGCAAACGGAGAAGCAGTTTCCAATGCGGAAGAACTGGATGCGGCATTATCCAGGGCGTTTGAAGAAAAAGGTCCGTATGTGATTGATTGCACAATCGATAAGGATGAATTCGTTCTTCCCATGCTGCCGCCGGGCGGAAGTATGGATGACATCATTGTAAAGGTAGGTGATTGATATGACACGATATACAGTTGCCGTGCTGGTACGAAATCAGTTTGGTGTATTGAACCGTGTAACCAGCATGTTCCGGCGCCGCCAGTTTAATATCAGTTCTTTAACGGTTTGTGAAACGGAATCGAATAAGTTTTCCCGTATTACAGTGGTGTTTGACGGAGAAGAAGGAACAAAGCAGCAGCTGATCAACCAGTTGTACAAGCTGCCGGATGTTTGTTTTATACAGGAGTACAAAGCAGAAGAATCCATTAATTGCGAACTGCTATTGGTCAAGATGGCGAATGAATCGTCAACCCGGGAAGAAATCCGTTCTGCAGCAGATGCTTTTGGCGCCGTCACAGTGGATTATGCGAAGGACTCCATGGTTTTCCGACTTACCGACAATACCAGGAAGATTGATGAATTTGTCAATCTGATGCGGGACTTTAAAATACTTGAAATCTGCCGGACAGGTAGTGTGGCTCTGGAAAAGGGAAGCACCACCATTAGTCAGGTAGTAAAATAATAAAACATAGAAAGAGAAAGAGGTAAGAATTATGGCAAGAATATTTTATCAGCAGGATTGTGATCTTCAGAAATTAGCAGGCAAAACCGTTGCAATCATTGGTTATGGTTCTCAGGGACATGCACATGCACTGAACTTAAAAGACAGCGGTGTAAACGTAGTAGTAGGACTTTATGAAGGCTCCAAGAGCTGGGCAAAGGCTGAAGCACAGGGATTAAAAGTTATGACTTCTGCAGAGGCAACCAAAGTTGCAGATATCATTATGATCCTTATCAATGATGAAAAGCAGGCAGCACTTTACAAAGAGAGCATTGAGCCAAACCTTACCGAAGGAAAGACCCTTGCTTTTGCACATGGATTCAACATCCACTTTGGCTGCATTAAGCCACCAAAGAATGTAAATGTCATCATGATCGCTCCTAAGGGACCGGGTCACACCGTACGTTCTGAGTATCAGGCAGGAAAAGGTGTTCCTTGTCTGATCGCAGTAGAGCAGGATGCTACCGGAGATGCATGGGATTTAGGACTGGCATATGCTTTGGGAATCGGCGGAGCTCGTGCAGGAGTATTGGAAACCAACTTCCGTACAGAAACAGAAACCGACCTGTTCGGTGAGCAGGCAGTTCTTTGCGGTGGTGTCTGTGCCTTAATGCAGGCCGGATTTGAAACCCTTGTGGAAGCAGGTTACGATCCAAGAAACGCATACTTTGAGTGTATCCATGAAATGAAACTGATCGTGGATCTGATCTATCAGAGTGGTTTTGCAGGAATGCGTTACTCCATCTCCAATACTGCTGAGTATGGTGATTATGTAACAGGACCGAAGATCATTACAGAAGATACCAAGAACGCAATGAGAAAAGTTCTGAAAGACATTCAGGACGGTACTTTTGCAAAAGACTTCCTGTTAGATATGTCTTCTGCAGGTTCTCAGGTTCACTTTAATGCAATGAGAAAGCTTGCCAGTGAGCATCCGTCTGAGAAGGTTGGCGAAGAGATTCGTAAACTTTACAGCTGGAGTGATGAAGATAAACTGATCAACAACTAGGAGTGAGTTCTATGTCAAGAGAAAACATTGTTGATGGCGTACAGAATGCACCTCATCGAAGTTTGTTTCATGCGCTGGGATTAACGGAAGAGGAACAGAAAAGACCATTGATCGGTATTGTCAGTTCCTATAACGAGATCGTTCCCGGTCACATGAATATCGATAAAATTGTAGAAGCAGTTAAAATGGGAGTAGCAATGGCGGGTGGAACCCCCATTGTCTTCCCGGCAATTGCCGTTTGTGACGGTATTGCCATGGGTCATACCGGAATGAAGTATTCTCTGGTAACCCGTGATCTGATTGCTGATTCCACAGAAGCAATGGCGCTGGCCCATGGCTTTGATGGTCTTGTCATGGTTCCAAACTGTGATAAAAATGTTCCGGGCCTGTTAATGGCAGCAGCCAGAGTCAACGTCCCCACTGTTTTTGTCAGTGGAGGTCCGATGCTGGCAGGTCATGTGGACGGAAGAAAGACCAGCCTGTCTTCTATGTTTGAGGCAGTGGGTACCTATTCCGCAGGAAAGCTGTCTGATGAGAAATTGCAGGAATATGAGTGTAAGACCTGTCCTACCTGTGGTTCCTGTTCCGGAATGTATACAGCAAATTCCATGAACTGCCTGACAGAGGCACTGGGAATGGGATTAAAAGGAAACGGAACAATCCCGGCTGTGTATTCTGCCCGTATTGAGCTGGCAAAACATGCCGGTATGGCCGTTATGGATCTGGTACGTCAGAATATCCGTCCAAGTGATATTATGACAGAAAAGGCATTGATGAATGCTCTTACCGTGGACATGGCATTGGGATGTTCTACCAACAGTATGCTGCATCTGCCGGCTATTGCCCATGAGTGCGGAGTAGATCTGAATCTGGACATCGCAAATAAGATCAGTGCGAAGACACCGAATCTGTGTCACCTTGCACCGGCAGGAAGAACCTATATGGAGGATCTGAACGAGGCAGGCGGTGTTTATGCTGTGATGAATGAGCTTACCAAGAAGGGATTGCTGAATCTGGATTGTATGACAGTCACCGGTAAGACCATTGGAGAAAACATTGCAGGATGCGAGAATCTGGATCCTGAGATCATTCGTCCGATAGAGAATCCGTATAGTGAAACCGGAGGAATTGCCGTACTTCGCGGAAATCTTGCCCCGGAAGGCAGTGTGGTAAAACGTTCTGCAGTACTTCCCGAAATGCTGGTTCATGAGGGACCTGCAAGAGTCTTTGACTGTGAGGAAGATGCCCAGGCAGCCATCAATGCCGGTAAGATCGTACCGGGAGATGTGGTAGTGATCCGTTATGAAGGACCCAAAGGTGGTCCGGGCATGCGGGAAATGTTAAATCCAACCTCAGCTATTATGGGAATGGGGCTTGGAAACAGTGTTGCCCTGATCACAGACGGACGTTTTAGCGGTGCCACAAGAGGTGCCTGTGTCGGTCACATTACACCGGAAGCAGCTTCCGGCGGTTTGATCGGAGTGGTGGAAGAAGGCGATATCATCAGTATCAATATTCCGGAAAACAAGATCGAACTGAAGGTGGATGAAGCCGTACTTGCAGAAAGAAAGAAGAATTTTGTACCTAAGACCAAAGAACTGTCCGGTTATCTGAAGCGTTATGCGTCTCTGGTATCCGGTGGTGCTTCGGGAGCAATTTTAAACTAGTATGAACGAGTTAAAAAATAAACTGGAAGCCTTGTGCATTTTCAGGAGCCTGTTAAAAGACCCGGTGATAGAAGCACTTTTGGAGTATTTTCAAAATCCATCCAATTCAACCTATGCCGGGTTTGTGGCAGCGCTTTATGATGCCAATGGCGGAAATCTTAGTGCGTATATCAAAGAGATCTGTGAAAACAGCGAGAATGTCTATGTCAGGGTCTTAGGGAGGCAAGAGGCGGCACCTGAGCATTTGTATCAGGCCCTCCTTCAGGAGCTGGATACCTTACAGCAGGTGTCAGAACTTACCGCCCAGAGGCTGCAGGAGCCTTTGGGAAAGCAGGACTTTCTTCCCGGTTTTGTGACGAAAAAAACGGATATTGTGAAGGATTACCTTCACAGGACAGAGAATATTGGAAAATTCGGATACGGAATCTATGCGAAGAATCCAATGTTCTTTGTAGACGAAGAGGAATCCATTGTCGCTGTACATCATCCGGATAAAATACAATTGTCCCAGTTGATCGGTTATCAGCGTGAGCGTCAGATCATTCTGGATAATACCCGGGCGCTGCTTTGCGGAAAGCCTGCAGCTAACATCCTGTTGACCGGGGATGCGGGTACCGGAAAATCTTCCACCATTAAGGCTGTGGCCAATGCACTCTGGGAGGAAGGCCTTCGCATCATTGAAGTGAGGAAGGAACAGCTTCGTTGTATTCCGAAGATTCTGGATGAACTGTCAGGCAATCCGTTGAAATTTGTGTTATTCATTGATGATCTGTCCTTTTTGAGGGACGACGACAATTTTAATGCGCTGAAGGCGGTTTTGGAAGGATCCGTAACGGCCAAATCGTCCAATGTGGTGGTTTATGCCACCAGTAACCGTCGGCATATCATTCGGGAAAAGTTTTCGGACAGGGAAGGTGATGAGGTTCACCGCAACGATTCCATGCAGGAACTGATCTCTCTGTCAGAACGTTTTGGTATACACGTTACGTTTTCAAAGCCGGATAAAGGCACTTATCTTGAAATCGTCCGACATCTGGCGAAGGATGTGGGTATTCTGATGCCGGAGGAAGAACTGGAGCTACTGGCGGAGCGATTTGCGCTGGAACGAGGCTTAAGATCGGCGCGCCTGGCCCGTCAGTTTGTGGATGGTTTAGTCGCATCAAAGAACGATTGACAAGGTGCCACGACTGGATACGAACACACGAAAATAGATTGAGATAAGAGAAACAAGTAGGAGGATGAAAGATGTTAAATATCAGATTTGAAGAAACAAAAAATCCTAAACCATTGCCGGCGAAAGATGATCCATTGGTTTTTGGTACTATTTTTACCGATCACATGTTTATTATGGATTATGAAGAGGGAAAGGGATGGTATGACCCAAGAGTCGTTCCATATGCTCCAATCGTACTGGAACCGTCAGCAATGATCCTGCACTACGGACAGGAAGTGTTTGAAGGTCTGAAGGCATATCCCATCGGAAACGGTAAAGTGCAATTGTTCCGTCCGGATAAAAATGCGGAACGTATGCAGAAATCCAACAACCGGCTTCGTATTCCGGAGATTCCGGTAGAGGATTTCGTTCAGGCTGTGAAAGCGATTGTAAAAGCAGACAAGAAATGGATTCCGGACAGACCGGGAACCGCACTCTACATCCGTCCGTTTATTATTTCAACTGAGGCATCCTTAAATGTAAGACCGGCGAAAACCTATCAGTTCATAATCATTTTGTCACCGGTAGGTCCCTACTATCCGGAAGGATTAAATCCGGTTAAGATCTGGATCGAAGATGAATATGTCAGAGCCGTACGAGGCGGAGTTGGTGAAGCAAAAACCGCAGGAAACTATGCAGCAAGTATCTACTCTTATGTAAAAGCTCACGATGAAGGTTATTCCGAGGTACTTTGGTTAGACGGTATAGAGCGTAAGTATATTGAAGAAGTTGGAGCCATGAACATCTTCTTTAAGATTGGCGGCAAAATCATCACACCAATGTTAAACGGCAGTATTTTACCGGGAGTTACCCGTAATTCCTGTATCCAGCTGTTAAACAGCTGGGGAATGCCGGTAGAAGAAAGACGGATCAGCGTGGATGAATTATTAGAAGCGGCAAGAACAGGTACCCTGGAAGAAGTATGGGGAACCGGAACTGCAGCTGTTATTTCACCGGTAGGAGTCTTACGCTTTGGTGATGAAGTGATCAAGATCAATGGCGGAGAGATCGGAGAGGTATCACAGAAACTCTACGATACCATTACCGGTATCCAGTTAGGAAAAATAGAAGGTCCAAAAGGTTGGACAGTGGAAGTAGAATAAGAAAGCCTTTTTTAAAAACAGAAGAGAAAACAAAGACGAACTCCCATCGGGTATACCGGTGGGAGTCTTTGCATATAGTAGCAAAAAGACGGAAAATATGTAATATGGATAAAGGAAAATTAAGAATCGCTGTTCGATCTTCTGTAGGGATCAGTCCCGTTAAAGGGGCAAAGATCACCTTGCGGGATACCGGTAATCCCACCAAGATCCTGGAGCAGATCACTACCGACGGAACAGGGACCAGTGAAACCCTGGAACTGGAAACTCCGCCCTTAGACTACAGTATGAAACCGGAACAACCCCAGCCTTATGCTTTGTATACCATTGAGGTAGAAAGCGAAGGGTATGCCCCCACCACCATCAACGGAATTGAGGTGCTGCCCCAGGAGCTGGCTTTGCAGTCCGTGAATCTGCGTCCCTTAGAGGTGACGGATGAGGAACAGAATATTGTCATTGCTAATCATACTTTGTTTGAGGAGTATCCTCCTAAAATACCGGAGTCCGAGATCAAACCTATTTCTGAAACCGGAGAGATTGTTTTAAGCCGGGTAGTGGTTCCGGAGATCGTTGTGGTCCATGACGGACCGCCTTCTGACCTCAGTGCCCAGAACTTCTATGTCCCTTACGGGGATTACATTAAAAATGTGGCCAGCAGTGAGATCTATGCTACCTGGCCAAGGGAAACCATCAAGGCCAATGTTCTGGCCATTATGTCTTTTACCTTAAATCGTGTTTATACTGAGTGGTATCGGAACAAATCTTACGACTTTACCATTACGTCCTCTACTGCCTATGACCATAAATGGGCCCGGGGAAGAAATGTTTATGAGAGTATCTCCAATGTAGTGGATGAGCTTTTTGGTATGTATCTGTCCAGACCCAACGTAAAACAGCCCATCCTCACCCAGTATTGCGACGGAAAAATGGTATCCTGTCCCAACTGGATGACCCAGTGGGGCAGCAAATATTTAGGAGATCAGAATTATACTGCTATTGAGATCCTGCGGTATTATTATGGCAGCAGTATCTATATCAACACTGCGGAAGAGGTTGCCGGCATCCCCGCTTCCTGGCCCGGTTTTGATCTGGAAGAGGGTTCCACGGGACAGAAGGTCATGCAGATGCAGGAACAACTGGTGCGGATTGCACAGTCTTATCCCGCCATTCCCAAGATCCCGGTGGATGGGGTGTTTGGTCCAAGGACAAAAGAAGCGGTCATGGAATTCCAGCGGATCTTTGATCTTCCGGTAACCGGTGTAGTAAATTATGCAACATGGTATAAAATTTCTCAAATTTTTGTGGGAGTTAGCCGAATTGCGGAACTGGTGTAAAAAATAAATCCTAAAGTGCGGGAAACAGAAACTTCCCGCACTTATTATTTTGATAATTTTAAAGATATTTTATAATTGTCGTAGATTTTTTGGTTGTTGTATAGTATAATATACGCGATGGAGAAAATCATGGAACAAAAGGGGATACAAATGATAGATTTTGCGGATATGCCTTTGAATGATGAGATGAGAAGGCTTCTTGATGAATTAAAGATAGATTTTGCGTTCCAACCCATTTTTAAAGCAAAGACCATGGAAGTTACGGGATATGAGGCGCTGATGCGTCCGGTGGGAAGCACACCCATGCAGCTGATCCAGCATTATCGCATGAAGAATGGACTGCATACACTGGAGCTTGCAACTTTTTTGGGTGCCTGTAAGGCTTATTATAAAAGGAACTTAAAGGAACTGCTTTCCATCAATTCTTTTCCGTCAGAGTGTTTTAATGAGGAGGAGTCTGCGGTATTCTTTCAGTGTTTTCCGCATATCGCAGAGAAGATGTTTGTGGAGATTCTGGAATATACGGATCTGGATTATGATAAATGGGTGCTGAAGCGGGAGCAGATCCGGTCCAACGGAATCTGTATTTCGCTGGATGACTATGGAACCGGAAACAATTCTATGGAAGTGGTTAACATTTTTGAACCGGAGGAGATTAAGATCGACCGGTCCCTGATCGAGGGAATCCACTTAGATACAGGGAAGCAGACTCATTTTCTGGAGCTGGTAGATCAGTTTCACAGGCGGGGGATCCAGGTACTGGCAGAAGGAATTGAATCGAAGGAGGAACTGGATTATCTGCTTACCACGGATGTGGATTTTTTACAGGGGTATTATCTGGGAAGACCGGAATAAATCGATAAATTAATTTACAGGACTTATTCATTTATGGTATACTGTACTTTGTGATGAAGTCGGACTTGAAGTGGGTATGCGGCTAGGACGCATGCCCACTTCGAGCATCTGGAAATATCACGAAAGACTAGATATGAGGAACATAAATGAGAAAAGCAGTAATATTTGATGTAGACGGAACTTTGTGGGATGCAGTGCCCCAGATTACCAGGGCATGGAATGAAACAGCCCACAAATTTCCCGAGGTGACAACACAATTACGAGAGGAACAGTTTCTTTCTTATATGGGAAAAACCATGGATGCATATGTCGGACTGTTTCCGGAACTCTCGGCGAAGAAAGCGCAGGAGGTGCTTGCAGCCTGCTGTGAAGAGGAGAATGATTATTTAAGAGAGCATCCCGGTACTCTTTATCCGGGAATCCGGGAGGTTTTAGAACAGCTGAGACAAAAGTACGAATTGTACATTGTCAGCAATTGTCAGGAAGGATATATTGAGGCATTACTTTCTTCCTGTGGACTGGAAGAGTACTTTGAAGATTATGAGTGTTATGGAAGAACAGGACAGAAGAAGGGGCGCAACATACGGATTCTGATGGAACGGTGTGGAATTGATAAAGCAGTCTACATTGGAGATACCCAGATGGATCAGGAAGCAGCCATGGAAACGGAGATTCCGTTTGTTTTTGCGGCCTATGGAATGGGAAAGACGGAGTACTCACGATTTGTGGCACAGACGCCGGATGAAATACCGGAAGTGATAGCAAGTATGCGGTATTTTGAACTGTAGCAAATAGGAAAGATTGGTAATACAGATAAAGGAGAACAGGATGGATTTTCTGGTCTGGCTTATCATCATTGCAGGAATTTCCAGCATTGTTAAGCAAAAGAAGAAAGCAGAAGAAAACAAACGGGAGGACACCGGCCGTCAGGCCGCGAAGGCGGCAACACAGAATCGGGCAAGCCGCCAGGCTGCGAAGCCGGTGGCACAGAATCGGGCAGGTCGTCAGACCGCGAAGCAGCCGGCCCAGTATGGAGCAGAGCGTCAGGCCGCGAAAGATCCGATCCGGGAAACAGCGCGTACATACACCAAAGAGGATATTCTGTCCCGTTCAACACAGGGTGTCAGGGAAGACTTTGGCGAGGATACCTTGAAGAAGGAAGCTGACCGGCATGAATTCTGTGTGGAGGGACATTATGAGCAGCAGAAAGAGTTGCTCAAGACCGTGGAAGATCTCATGGTTTTAGGACCCAACTGTACCCTTAGCTATGAAAGGGATTTCATTGCGGAAGGTGAGAAGATGATAGAGAGTTTTAGGTAAAAGGAAGGAAACAGCATTGAAGAAAATAGAATCAGAGATGGATGCGATCATGGCATTCTTAGACG
This sequence comes from Lachnospiraceae bacterium, assembly GCA_051877515.1. GTDB lineage: Bacteria > Bacillota > Clostridia > Lachnospirales > Lachnospiraceae > XBB1006. Next base: position 134,867 of record JBJEIY010000010.1, read on the forward strand.
CGGACACTTATGAAGAGAAATACAATCTGCTGGGGACCATGCATGAGTTTTTATCCGATCACATGATCAACACTCTGGCAGCATCCATGGATGTGGTAATCCCAGATGGGGATGTGGAAATGCGGTTCGAGGAACTTCGGAATTGTATCAGTACCTTTAAACGTTTTGAGGTAAACCGTCGGTAAGATTACAATTTTGATAGCGGGGATCGTCGGTGACTTCTTTGGCAAACCAGTCGGGTGCAACAAAGCTGTTAGCCGCTTCTATGGAAGCAAATTCCACCTCAGCTAAGATCAGGGGAGCAAGATCCTCTTCAAAAACATCCAATTCAATGACACATTGGGCAATGTTTTCAACGGTGGCACCGGAAGATGAAGCCACAGGAACATAGGAATAAGGAATCAGATAGCGGCATTTGCGAATGATGGCGCCATCTGATTTTTTTAATAAGTGGAGATAACTTTCCTTCGTCAGGGGTAGATTGGCTTCTTCCCGGACCATGAGTCCCTTGGATTTATAGGTCAGATAGTAGTCGTCCTGATCCCTTCTTACCCGCACCACGGGTTCTTTGGAAAGATATCCCTGTTCGATCAGGCGGAACGGGAAAGCCGTGTAATCTATACCATCAGATTTAATGAGATATTTTCTTTCAATTTCCATGTGAACCTCCGCATCAATCCCTTTGTTTTGTAGTCTATAAAATGTGTACAGTTTTGTAAAGGGTTTGGGGAAATATTTGTTGCATATTAGAGAAAAAGATGATAAACTTTAGCTTACAATGTAAAAATACTTCTAAGCGGGTATTTTTGCGTTTTTTTCTATGTTTAAATAAAAATCTACGAGCAGGAAAGGAAAGAAAAAAATGAAAAAAATCGTACAAAAAATGGTGACTGTCTTAATTGTCTTTAGCATGGGGGTTGGCCTCCTGGCAGGTTGTGGATCATCTGCCACCAGCAAGGAAAATACCTTGTATATCTATAACTGGTCCGAATACATCCCACAGGAAGTCTATGAGATGTTTGAGGAAGAAACCGGGATCCACGTAGTCGAGTCCACTTTTTCCAGCAACGAAGAGATGCTGGCAAAACTGGTAGCCGGAGGAACCGGCGACTATGACCTCATTGTTGCAAGTAATTATGTAATTCCGGCCATGATCGAACAGGGTCTGATCCAGGAATTCGACGGAGCAAGTCTTGAGAATTTCGGAAACCTTACAGACACTTCGGTAGGAATGGATTTTGATCCGGAGAATCAGTATTCTGTTCCTTATATGGCAACGATTACGCTGTTAGCAGTAAACAGGGCAAAATGTCAGGAATTAAACGTTGAGGTAAATGGACTGGATGATTTATTAAATCCTGCTCTTGAAAATAACCTTGTTATCCCGGATGACTGCCGGGAGGTAGTAGATGTTGCATTGAAAGTCCTTGGAGAAGATCCGGACAGTACCGATGAAGCAACGGTGGAGAAAGCATCGGAGTGGTTAAGTAAGCTTGCTCCCAACGTAAAGCTTTATGATTCTGATACACCATACACCGCGCTGGCTACCAATGAAGTGGCTGCCGGTCTGGTATATAACATGGACGCAGCCAAAGCCATGCAGATGAATGAGGACATCGAGATTGTGGATCTCGCAGAAGGAAATGAGATCGCCTACGATAACTTTGTATTGGCATCCGGAAGCGACAAGAAGGATATTGCCAGACAGTTTATAGATTTTATTTTAAGACCGGATGTATATAAGATCTGTCTGGAAGAGTATCCCTGTGTATGCTTAAATGAAAAGACACTGGATCTGATGGATGAGGAATTTTTATCCAATCCTGCTTCCAATGTCAGTGCCGAAGTGCTGTCCCGTGCTCATTTAACAGGAGACGTGGGAGAAGCGGCAACCTATTATGATAATGTATTTTCCAAAATGAAGAATTAACCGGAGGTTAAGAATTATGAAGAAGATCGAGATTATTACACGAACAGAGAACCTTGAATCCGTAAAACATGTGCTTGCACGGAATGAGTATTCCGGTATGACAGTGACCTCTGTCATGGGTTGCGGAAACCAGGTCAGCAGTAATAAGGATTTTGAGAAGCTCAATGTGGATATGAATCTGCTTCCGAGGATCCACGTGATGACTGTAGTCTGGGATGAAGATCTTGATGATATTCTTTATCAGTTGCAGGAAGAGCTTTCCTCAGGAAGTGTAGGAGATGGTAAAATCTTCGTTTCTACTGTGGATGAAGGCATTCGCATTCGTACCGGTGAACGGGGAGATAAGATTCTTTAAATAATTGGAGGATACAAAAATTGAGCAATAACAAGGACGTTATCGTCAGACTGAAAGATGTGGAAAAAGAGTTTGACGGCGTTAAGGTTGTAAAAAAGTTAAACCTTGAGGTCAGAGAAGGAGAATTCCTGACCTTACTTGGACCTTCAGGCTGTGGTAAAACGACTACACTGCGTATGATCGCAGGATTCAGCCCCGTTTCCAGCGGGGAAATTGAACTCGAGGGTAGAAATGTTGCCGATTTAAAGCCAAATCAGAGAGATGTCAATACTGTTTTCCAGAACTATGCCCTGTTTCCGCATATGAATGTGGAAGATAATATTGCCTTTGGTTTAGTGGAGAAAAAAGTACCAAAAAAAGAAATCAAAGAACGCGTGGCGGAGATGATCAAACTGGTCCAGTTAGAAGGACTGGAAAAACGGAAACCGGCCCAGATGTCCGGAGGACAGAAGCAGCGTGTAGCAATTGCACGTGCTTTGATCAATCGTCCCAAAGTGCTTTTATTAGATGAGCCGTTAGGTGCCCTGGATTTAAAACTGCGTAAACAGATGCAGCTGGAGTTAAAGCATCTGCAGCAGAAGCTGGGGATCACCTTTATTTATGTTACCCATGATCAGGAAGAGGCTTTGACCATGAGTGACCGGATCGCGGTTATGAACGAAGGTGTCATGGAGCAGATTGGAACACCGGATGAGGTGTACAATCATCCCCGCACCAAGTTTGTTGCCGGTTTTGTGGGCGAATCCAATATTCTGGAAAGTTATGTAGAAGCGGTGAAGGGGGATCTTCTGCATATTTCTCTGGAAGCCGGAAAAGCCCTCCTGCATGCACCGGGATTTAATAAAGAAGAGATGATCTATATCTGTGTACGGCCGGAGAATCTGAAAATCTCCCCCAGTCCGGTGGAACATTTTTCCATTCAGGGAAGGATCATCGAGCATGTTTTTGCAGGTTCCGTGATCAAGACCATCGTGGAGCTCATTAACGGCCAGCGTATAAAAGTGGCAAGGCATCCGGGAGAAGAGGATATTGCCATCGGAACCTATGTGTATATCCATTGGGCTCCTAAGAATGCAATTATCGTACACACCGTAGAGGAGCAGATTTACAATGTGATCGAGCAGAACTCCAACAGGATGTACGAGGAATTAGGAGGCGGCCATGAAAGCGAAACATAAGGGCAGACTTGCTCCGGTGGTTATGATCGGACCTGCTACATTCTGGCTGGTGCTGTTTCTGATGCTTCCTTTGGCTCTGGTGGTAGGAATCAGTTTTCTGACCAGAAGCGGATATGGCGGCGTAGAGATGGCACTGTCTCTGGATGCATACAAGCAGCTGTTTAGTTCAGAGTATATGAGGATTTTTGTGGTTTCTTTCCGGCTGGCATTAGAAACTACCATCATCTGCCTGTTAGTCGGATATCCTTTTGCATACATCATTGCCAATTCCTCTAACAGGGTGAAACCCTTTCTGGTACTGTTTTTGATGTTGCCGTTCTGGATCAATTCCATGATCCGGATTTACGGCTGGAATACTTTGCTGCGTTCTTCGGGAATCATCAACCAGGTGCTTTTGAACCTGGGTATTATCAGGATCCCGCTGGAAATGCTATATACAGACGGTGCTGTACTTTTGGGTATGGTTTATGATCTTTTGCCCTTTACCGTATTGCCCATCTATACATCCATCGAAAAACTGGATCCTTCCCTGTTGGAAGCAGCCAGTGATCTGGGAGCCGGAAAAGCCCATCGGTTTGTGCGGGTAATCCTGCCGCTGACCATGCCCGGTATTTTTGCCGGATCCATTCAGACATTCATTCCGTCTTTGGGATTGTTCTACATTTCGGATATGATGGGTGGAGCAAAGACCATGTATATCGGAAATCTCATTAAGAATCAGTTTATGTCTGCCAGAAACTGGCCTATGGGAGCAGCGCTTGCCATTGTCCTTATCCTTGTGACATTGGTGATCATGCGGCTGTATACCCGAGTGGGCAGTCTGGATGACATGGTTTAGGGGGTAGACGGCATGAAAAAAATTGAAAGTGCTGAAGTGCGTAAAACCCGGGAAAAGCATCAAAACCCTTTCTCCACGGTATACGCATGTCTGGTATATCTTTTTCTGTATCTGCCCATTGCGGTGGTGATCGCTTTTTCCTTTAATACCTCCAAGATGAATGTGGTATTTGAAGGATTTACTTTTGACTGGTATGTGTCCATGTGGTCTAATACCCTGCTGATGCAGGCATTCCGAAATACCATTGTGGTAGCATTTGCCAGTACCGTTATTTCTACAGTGTTGGGGACACTTTGTGCCGTTGGCCTTAACCGGTTTGAGTTTAAGTTAAAGGGATTGATCAGTTCCTCTTTGTATATTCCCATTGTGATCCCGGAACTGGTCTTTGCCATTGCCATGCTGATTTTGTTTTCCTCGGTGAACATTACCATGAATATGGCTACGTTGATCATTTCCCATGTGACCTTTTCCATGCCATTTGTGGTGATCACGGTGCGTTCCCGTATGGCAGGTTTTGACCAAAGCATTGAAGAGGCGGCACGGGATCTGGGAGCCAATGAGTTTCGGACTTTTTGGCGGGTTACTCTGCCCATGATCGCTCCGGGTGTTATGTCAGGAGCCATGCTGGCACTGACCTTATCTTTAGATGATGTGGTAGTAAGCTTTTTTACAGCAGGAGTCAACAGTCAGACGCTGCCGCTTCGGATCTTAAGTATGGTAAAAAAAGGTATTTCCCCGGATGTAAATGCGCTGTCCACCCTGCTGATCTTAGGCAGCTTGCTGTTGCTGGTGGGAAATACCCTGCTTCAGAATTATCTGGAGAAGCGGGAAGAAGGATAAAAAATAAAAAAATTTTTGGAACCATGAATATATTACGAATGGATTACCATATTAGTAAGTGATGGAAATGGAACGAAATGAAGAATTTACCATCATAATTGCAAAGTCTTTCGTCAATACTAGAACTAGATAAGGAAACTTATCTACAATAGTATTGACGGAGGAATGAAAAATGGGAAGTAAGAGTAGTGGAAAAATGGCTCATCCAGAAGCTAAAGAAGCTATGAACCGTTTTAAAGAGGAAGTTGCATCTGAAATCGGTGTAAACTTAAAACAGGGTTATAACGGAGACATTACAGCAAAAGAAGCTGGTTCCATCGGCGGCGAAATGGTTAGAAAGATGATCAAAAAGCAGGAAGAAATGATGTCTTCCGGACAGTAAGCCCGAAAAGTGAAAAGAGAAATTGAGTGGTGGGAAGCCGGTGCAGAGAGCTGTGCCGGCTTCCCGTTTTATTTATGAAAAGTGAGGTCATTTGCAGACTCATCTTGTTTGCTATCCAGTTATGTGCGCTTCTTTCGATGAAATATCCCCAAAAACATAAAACAAAATATATCAAAAATAGAAAACGAAATACCTCAAAAATACAAAATATAAATTGACAAAAATATAAATTTTGGTTATATATAGAGTATAAACAGGGCATTCTGGTAATAAAGAGAGGGATGATAGCGATGAAGGAATATCTGGAGCGAATCGTTGATAGGGAACTTCAATTAAGATTGGAGGCGTTTGGGGCAACACTTATCGTGGGTCCTAAATGGTGCGGAAAGACGACTACAGCAGGAGAACAGGCAAAGAGTATTTTGAAAATGCAGGATCCGGATATGCGAGAGGGTTATTTGATGACAGCAAAAACGAAGCCCTCGCTATTGCTCAAAGGAGATAATCCTCGACTGATCGATGAATGGCAGGAGGCACCCGTCTTATGGGATGCAGTAAGAACGGCGGTGGATGAAAGGCAAGAGGAAGGATTGTTTATTTTGACAGGGTCAACTTCTGTAGATGATAAGCAGATCCATCATACCGGAACAGGAAGAATTGCCAGATTAAAAATGTATACCATGAGTCTGTATGAATCGAAGGAATCAAATGGTGCCATTTCATTAAAGGAACTGTTTAATGATCCGGAATTGGACATTGATGGGATTATGTCGGAGATGAAGATCGAGGATCTGATTTTTGCGGCGTGTCGAGGGGGCTGGCCGTCTTCTTTACGAAAAAAAAGTGATGCGGCAAAGCTGTTCGTGGCAAAAGACTATCTGAGAAACGTATGTGAGTCGGATGTTTCAACGGTAGATGGTGTGAGACGTAATCCATCATTGGCAGAATTGATTATGCGATCATATGCACGTAATGTGTCTACGCTGGTAAAGAAAAATATAATATACAAAGATGTGGCGGCAAACACTGAAAGCATATCCATGCCAACTCTGGATTCTTATTTAAATGCACTGGAAAGATTATTTGTGATCGAAGACTTGGCAGCCTGGTGTCCGGCAATCCGTTCTGCCACGACAATACGCTCAGGACGAAAGCGGGAGTTTGTTGATCCATCTATAGCGGCTGCTGCATTAGGCCTTACTCCGGATTATTTAGAGAAAGACTTGAAAACATTTGGGTTTATTTTCGAATGCATGTGCATCCGAGACTTAAAGGTCTATTCACAGGCATTAGATGGAAAGGTATCTTACTACCATGACAGATATGATCTGGAAGCGGATGCTGTGTTGCATATCGGAGACGGACGATATGCATTGATTGAATTTAAGCTGGGAAGCGCAGAGATTGATGAAGGTGCGAAACATTTGTTAACTATACGCGAACTGGTAAGAAGGTATAATAAAAAAGAAGAGCAGGTGCCCCTTAGGGAACCGGATCTTCTCATAGTGATCACAGGAGGAAATATGGCATATACGAGGAAGGATGGTGTGAAAGTTATTCCTATTGCTTGCTTAAAGGATTAGTACATGAAAGAGAAAAACGAGAGTTTTCACTTGACGAATACTTTATCACAGTAGTATAGTGAAGGGTGTATTTTTATTATGAAAACGAGTCTGTTTGCAGGCTCATCTTATTGGGGAAAACATCATTTCGAAATGTTCTTTACAAAAGGAGAACTGAAAGGTAGGAAACAATGGAAGAAAAAGTAGTACTTAGTAGAGATTACGCCAAAACACTTACGGAACAATACGGTTCACCACTGTATGTGTACGATGAAGAGATCTTACGCAGACGTTGTAAAGAGGTGAAAGATCTTTTAAAATACGAGAATTATGTTCCGAATTATTCTGCGAAAGCGAATTCCAACATTGAATTACTGAAGATCATCCGTTCAGAAGGTCTTACCGTAGATGCTATGTCCATGGGTGAAATTGAATTGGAGCTGGCAGCAGGATATACGCCATCTGAAATCTTGTTTATCTCCAACAATGTTACAGAAAGTGAACTGCGTTATGCGTTGGATAAAGGTGTTAAGATCAGTGTGGATTCCGTTTCCCAGCTGGAGCTTTTTGGACAGATAGCACCGGGAGGAAAGGTTGCCTTCCGTCTTAATCCGGGAATCGGAGCAGGACATCATGCAAAAGTAATCACCGGAGGAAAGAGTAAGTTCGGAATTACGGAAGAAGATCTTCCTCAGGTTTTGGAAATTGTGAAAAAATATGATCTGACGGTCATGGGAATCAATCAGCATATCGGATCCCTGTTTTTGGATGATGAAGTTTACCTTGCTTCCTGTGAGAGGATTCTGGAATGTGCAATGCAGTTCCCGGATCTGGAGTTTATTGATTTCGGCGGAGGATTCGGAATTCCTTACAAGGGAGAAGATCGCCTGAACATGAAAAAACTGGGTGTGAATCTGAATGAACTGGTAGAGAAGTTTGTATCCGAGTACGGTCGCAGGATTACCATTAAAGTAGAACCCGGTCGGTATGTTGTGGCAGAATGCGGACACTTATTAGGAACCGTAACAGCTGTGAAAACGAATTTTGGGGACAAATATGTGGGAACAGACATTGGATTCAATGTCCTGATGCGTCCTATTTTATATGGTTCTCATCATGATATCATTGCCTACAATGACCAGAGTGAGCAGGAAGAAGTGACCGTAGTGGGAAACATCTGCGAGTCCGGTGATAAGTTATGTGAACACCGTCTGCTTCCCAAAATGCAGGAAGGTGATATCATAGGAGTTAAAGATGCAGGAGCATACTGCTATTCCATGGCTTCTAATTATAATGCCAGACTGCGTCCGGCAGAGGTATTGGTCAATGCCGATGGATGCAGGCTTATCCGCAGGGCGGATACCGTAGAGGATCTGTTTCGGCAGTTCTAGTTACAGAGATTAGAAAGAATTGTATGTCAAAAATAGGTTGAGTTGTTGCGAAAATTAAGTGAATATGATAAAGTAGTAAGTGTAGAATTTTGGAGTATTCTGTAGAAAAGTGTGGGATGCGTAGAGGAGAAGCATGATGATTGATATTCATTGCCATTTGTTGTATGGCGTGGATGACGGACCAAAGAAAATCGAAGAGTCACTGGATATGCTGAAAGCAGCAAAAAAACAGGGCGTTGATACGATCATTCTGACTCCCCATTATCGAAAAGGGATGTTTCCCTATGTGCAGGATAAGATCCTTGTGCACATGGAGGAATTGTCTTTTTGCGCGGAGGAAGTTGGAATTTCGTTATTTCTTGGGACAGAACATCATGCAAGCAGCCACATGATAGAGGATTTAAGCAGTGGACGATGCCAGACATTATGCGGAAGCAGTTATGTATTGGTGGAATTCGACTATGCGTGTGAATACAGGTATATCTGGAATGTTGTACAGGAACTGCTTCGGAATGGATATTTGCCAATTATTGCCCACGCAGAACGATGCCATTGTCTCATTGAAGATATGGACGGGCTGGAACAACTCAGGCGAGCAGGGGCTATGATCCAGATAAATGCAGCTTCGGTTTTGGGCAAGGAGGGGATTCGCACGAAGAAAGCGTGTAAGACGATCCTTCAGAACCGGTTGGCTGATTTGATTGCAAGCGACAGCCATGGGACCAAAGTACGACCCTCTTACATGGGAAAGTGTGCAGAATACATAGGAAGGAAGTATGGAAAAGAATACGCCAGACTTCTTTTTGAGATCAATCCGTCAAAAATAATCGGATGGGAGAACGACAATGGGAACACAGATGAATGATGATGAAGTAGAAATAGATTTGCTGGAACTGCTGATGGTTTTGCTTTCGCAGTGGAAGAAGATACTACTGTCCACTGTACTGGTGGGTGGAACGGCATTGCTGATCAGTCTGTTTATCATGACTCCACAGTATGAATCAACATCAGCCTTATATGTATTGTCGAAGAGTACTTCCATTACAAGTCTGGCTGATATTCAGATGGGATCCAATCTTACCAATGACTATATGGTAGTCGTAAAGTGCAGACCGGTTCTGGAACAGGTTATTGAAAATTTGGATCTTGAGGAGGATTACAAGCAGCTGGATGAGAAAGTGGAAGTGAATAATCCGACAGATACCCGCATCCTGCAGATTACGGTGACGGATGAGGATCCGGTCCGGGCCAAAAAGATCACCGATGAGCTGGCAACCGTCTCTGCTGCTTACATTGCAGAGAAGATGGATCAGGATCCGCCAACGCTTATTCAGAAAGGCTATGCAGACGGAAAACCATCCAGCCCCAATATACCTAAGAATGTGGTGATAGGAGTTCTGGTAGGGTTTGTACTGGCCGGGGCTGTGATCATTGTATCCTACCTGATGGATGACACCATTATGGCGGGTGAGGATCTGGAAAATAAGCTGGGATTGAATGTGTTGGGAGTGCTTCCGGAAGAGGAAGCAGAGTATGACGGAAAGTCCTCCCAGAAGACAAAGAAACAACAGAAGAGTGCAAAGAATTGAGGGAAGATAGATGAGAACGGCAAAGTTCGGACTACTGAAAGAACAGGGATATACCATGAAGGAATCCCTGCGGGTACTGAGAACCAATTTACAGTTTTGCGGAGATGATGTTAAGACCATTGTTATTACAAGTGCTGTGCCCAATGAAGGAAAATCTACTGTCACCATGCAATTGGCACGTTCTTTGGTGGAATTGGGTAAAGGTGTGCTTGTTGTTGATACGGATATGCGTAAATCTGTACTTGTGGGACGATATAAGATCAAAGATGAGAGTGGGGGCGAGATCTTCGGCCTTTCTCATTATCTGTCCGGACAGAAGAAACTGAATGATGTTGTTTACGCAACAGATATCAGCAAACTATTCATGGTGTTTGCGGGACCAGCTGTCCCCAATCCCACAGAGATTCTGGAAAAGAGATATTTTGATGAATTGCTGGAATTCGGGAAACAGAATTTTGACTATGTACTTGTGGACTGTGCACCTTTGGGGGCAGCTATCGATGCTGCGGTAGTGGCCAAGAAGTGTGATGGCGCCATTCTTGTGGTAGCACAAGGGCTTGTGGGAAGCCGCATGATTCAGGGGGCGAAGAAACAGCTTGAGTCATCTGGTATTCAGATCCTGGGTGCGGTGCTGAACAAGGTGAAGATGAAGAAGAGTACATATGGTAAATACTATGGAAGATATTACGGAAAGTATTACGGAAAGTACTACGGAAGTTACTATGGTGAATATTACGGTGACCGATAAGTTTGCAGGTTCGGTAAACGAAGAAGAGGGAAGCCTATGAGATTGCAGGGAAGGACCGTGCGGATACTTCTGTTTTTGGAAGTGGCAGCACTGGTGATAGTGATCATATTTGGAGTGTATCGAAAGCTTGACAGACGGGATTCCTATGAATCCGGGACGGCGGGAAGCCGACAGGAAGAAACCCTGCTGGGGGAGGAAGAGAATCGGGTAGATACCGGGAAACTTGCGGACGGATTCGGCGATGAAATAGAACCGGGCCTGACATTCTCCCGGGAAGTGCTTGAGAAACTGGAGAGCATGACCACGGAAGAGAAGGTGGCGCAGTTGTTTCTGACCACGCCGGAGGCTTTGACCCATACCGGTTCCGTCAATATGGCCGGAGAGATTACCAAAGAAACAATTGAGAACTACCCTGTGGGTGGATTGATCTATACAACGCGAAATTTTCAGGGAAAACAACAGGTCAGGGATCTTATGGAAGGAACTGGACAATATAGTCAGGAGCGTATGGGAATACCGGTATTTCTGGCAGTGAGTGAGTACGGAGGACAGAACCATTCCCCGTTGGCTTCCGGTGTAGGCTATGAGGTTCAGAGATCTCCTTATGCGCTGAGTGAAGAAGGAGATCCGGAGGCGGTCACACAGGCATCCTCTGTAATCGCAGAATACCTTAAGGACGCAGGACTGAATCTGAATCTGGCACCGAATGTGGAGGTTGCCACAGGAGAAGAGGAGACCATTGACAGAACTACTTATGGAACAGAGCCATCTGTGATTGCCACAATGGCAGCGAAAAGTGTGCAGGCTTATCATGAACAGGGCATCTTAACGGCAGCCGGAGCCTTTCCGGACAAATCACTGCAGAATGAAGCAGATCTGGATACCCTTTCCGAGGAGAACCTGCTGGCCTATCAGGCAGTGATTGATGTTAAAACAGAGTGTCTGATGATTGCAAATACTAACATCAAGTTATCCGGTGGGGAGGAGAAGCCATGCTTTCTGTCCTCCAAAGTCGTGGATTATGTGAGGGAAGAACTGGGATACCAGGGAATTCTTCTGACAGATAATCTGAACACCGAAGCAGAGGCACAGGACTATTCTGTGTCAGAAGCAGCAGTGGGAGCACTGAAAGCCGGAATGAACATGTTATATTGCTCCGGACAATTTGAAGAAGCCTATCAGGGAGTGTTGGAGGCCGTCAATGCAGGTGAAATCTCTGCTGAGATGCTGGATGCATCTGTGGGACGTATTCTGACGGTAAAATTGTCTATGACAGAGGAAGATAATGAAGAATAAGAACCAAAAGATAGATCAGAAGAATCGAAATTATGGTGAAACACTACAGATTCTGGTATTGATTCTGATACCGGTAGTTGCACTGGGAGTAGTCTGGTTCTGTTGGAATCAAAGTGGTGGAAAGTCCACCTCCACAACAGAGAATGCTGTAAAGCAGGAAGAGACAACCGAAAAATGGCAGGAGTCCGAGGTGGTTTACCAGGGACGAAGCTATCGGTATAATCAGCAGATGAAAACTTACCTTATTATGGGCATCGACCAGAACGGACCGGTAGAGGAGGCAGAGAATGCCCAAAGCGGTGGACAGGCAGATGCGATTTTTCTGCTGGCTGTAGATGAAGCAAATAAGAAGACTTCCATGATTTCCGTCCATCGCAATACCATGACAGAAATTGAAACCTATACAGAAGAGGGAATCAAGGCAGAGAAGACCACAGCCCAGATCTGCACCCAGCATGGGTTTGGAGATGGCAAACGCTGGAGTTGTAATCTGATGGTGAATGCGGTATCGAAACTGTTCTATGAGCTCCCCATCAAAGGGTATCTGTCTTTTCGATTGGATGCCGTACCCATCATGAATGATGAAGTGGGTGGCGTCGGAGTGACCATTCTGGAGGATGTGGAGGTCCCGGAGGAAGGGGTGTCCTTGCAGAAAGGGGATACTGTCATTCTGAACGGAACCCAGGCGTATCATTATCTGCGGGGGCGGAATGTCGAGGAATTTGACAGTGCCACCGGGCGACTGCAGCGACAGGTACAATATCTTGGAGCTTACGGCGCAAAGCTTAAGGAAGTATCCAAGGACGATCCTGAGAAAGTTTATGAGATCTATGATAGGATCTCACCTTATGTGGTGAGTAATATTGATTTTCCGGAGCTTGTGGAAGAACTGAAGGAATGCGGACAGGAAATGGAGCAGTATTCAGTTCCGGGCAAAACGGAAATGGGAGAACAGTTTGAGGAATTTCATGTTGAGGAGCAAGGGCTGTATGAACTGATCCTCAAGGTGTTCTATGAAGAAGTGAAGTAGTGGTATGAAGCGGGTTTGTAGTGAATCTGCTTGATATAAATTAAGAAGAAGGAGGAATGACTGATGAAAAGAAGAGTGGCAGCAGCTCTGACAGCGTTGCTGGTTCTGACATTGGGAACCACAGCACTTGCGGCACCCTCCGTTACCGCGGTAGATGTTACAAGTGCGAAAGCTACACAGAAAACTGTCGACCAGGTATTCTCTACTGTGGATACTGCAAATCTTTCTTCCAGCAATGGAGCAGAAGTATCTGCAGAGCCTACTACCGTAGAGAATCTGCAGGGAGCCATGGAGCAGGCAGCAAGTCTGTACCAGCCGTCTGAGGACAAATCTGTCAGTGTGGCAGCGATGATGGACTTACACATTGAAGGCGATATTCCGCCGGAGGGTGTAGGAATTACAATCCCTGTGGAAGGCATTGAAGAAGGCGACGAGGCCTATGTGCTTCATCTGGATGAAGAGGCAGATGAGTGGGAAGAGATTATTCCGGATGATGTAAGTGACGGAGAAGTGACTGCAACCTTTACCTCTCTTTCACCGGTAGCGGTGATCAAGGTTCAGGCAGCGGATGCTTCCGGTGTAAAATCTGACAAAACAGGTGAAAAAGCTCCTGTATGGCCAATCGCAGTTTTATTGAGTGCGGCAGGCGTTGTAATTTGTGCAAAGAAAGCAAGAGGCTAGAGACATAGAATATCAGGAGAAGGACTTTCTTTCTCCTGATATTCCGTTATGTCTGCAGACAAAATTATTTAATGGAGGATGTCCATTGGATAGGAAAGAACAGAAAAAAGAAAAAAAATGGGATATCTATCAGGTGTTAGGTGTACTTTTCGGTCTACTCCTGATCGTAGCTCTGAGCATTGTGTTTTATCAGGAATACGAAAGGTTTCGAGCACAACAGCAGCTGAAAGCTTTGCAGGAAGCTGCCAACAGTGCGGAAGAAACAGAGCAATCAATGGATGAAAAACCGGATCCGAATGATATCCTGACACAGCGGGGAATTGAAATACCGCAAAAGGATTTAGACTGGGAAGAACTTCAGAAAGAAAATAAGGATATTTATGCCTGGATCTATATTCCGGGAACCAAGGTGGATTACCCGGTTCTGCAGCATTCTACGGAGAGGTCCTATTATCTGAACCATAATCTGGACGGAAGCGAAGGGTATCCGGGCTGCATCTATACACAGAATTTAAACCGTAAGGATTTTACGGATTACAATACGATAGTATACGGACATAACATGAAAGACGGCAGTATGTTTCAGACACTGCATAAATATAGAGATCCGGAGTTTTTTGATGAAAACAGGTTGGTTTTCATCTATCTGCCGGATGAGGTTCTGGTCTATGAACTATTCGCTGCTTATGAATACGGAGACCAGCATCTTTTGTTTCAATATAATTTCAACAGTACCCGGGATCGTGCTTCCTATCTTGAGGATTTGTCCCAGATACGGAGCATGAGTGCAAATTTCCGGGAGGATATCACTGTGACAGAAGAGAATCACATCATTACCATGAGTACCTGTGTGGGAGGAAAACCGGACAAACGCTATCTGGTACAGGGAGTGCTGGTGAATGATCCTGCTTTGGCAGAAGAATAACTACGAAGGATAATTGAAGGAAGATATATAATGTATAAAGAAAGAGCAAAGGGATGGATGAAGCATCTGGACTTCATCTTGATGGATCTGTTCATTCTGCAGATCTCTTTTTTGGTTGCATATATGATGCGACATGGTATAGGTAACCCTTATGCCGATCAGGCGTATCTAAGTGTGGCCATTCTTATTGAATTATTTGATCTAATCCTGATCCTGGCATTAAACTCCTATAAAAATGTCTTGAAGAGAGGATATTATAAGGAATTTGTCAGTACCCTGCAGCAGGCTGTGGGAGTGGTGGCAGTTACTGCATTGTTTTTCTTTTTGATCAAGATGGGAGAGGATTACTCCCGTGTTACGATATTTGCCATGGGAGGCTTTTACCTTGTACTGGATTACAGTGGCAGGATCATTCTTAAGAAAATTGTGTGCAGTTCCCTGAAAGCAAGAGAGAGGGATCGTCTGTTGGTAATCACAGATTCAGTGATGCTGAATGAAACCATGAAGGGGATCCGGAATAAGGATCTATTGAACCTTCAGCTGATCGGTGTTGCCTTAGTAGATCAGCAGGGAGATCTCCGGGACGTGGAGGAGATTCACGTTGTGGCCAATCAGTCCACACTGATGGAATACCTATCCCATGCATGGATCGATGAGGTCTTCTTAAATGTGGCGGCCAATACGGATTACATAAAAAATCTGGTGAAGGACATCCGGGAAATGGGATTAACCTTGCATGTGGGTGTTATGCCCATGCTTGATGAAATGGGGCAGCAGCAGAAGGTGGGAAATATCGGAGAGTATCTCATTGTAACCAATGGAGTGAACTATATGTCACCGTTAGACAGCTTTCTGAAACGAGCTCTGGATATCTGCGGAGGACTGGTAGGATGCGCGATCACGGTTCTGTTAGCCTTGATCTTAGGTCCCATGATCTATATCCAGTCTCCGGGGCCTATTTTCTTCAAACAGGAACGGGTAGGCCGAAACGGCAGACGGTTCTATATGTATAAATTCCGCAGTATGTATCTGGATGCGGAAGACCGGAAGCAGGAGTTGCTGGAGCAAAACCGTGTGAAAGACGGCATGATGTTTAAGCTGGACTGGGATCCTCGTATCATCGGCAGCAAGATCCTGCCGGATGGTACCCTGAAGAAGGGACTGGGTAATTATATGAGGGACTGGAGTTTGGATGAGTTCCCGCAGTTCTTCAATGTGCTGAAGGGAGAAATGAGCCTGGTGGGGACCCGTCCTCCCACGGTAGATGAGTGGGAGAAATATGAATCTCACCACAGGATCCGCCTCGCCATGAGACCGGGAATCACGGGACTGTGGCAGATCAGCGGACGAAGTAATATCACAGATTTCGAAGAAGTGGTTGCGTTGGATACCAAGTATATTGTGGATTGGGATCTGGGACAGGACATTAAGATACTGCTTAAGACAATCTGGGTGGTATTTCACAAGGATGGGGCGATGTGACAGTTCCAGAAGAGACAAGGCATGGAGATGACAGATAGGAGAGTATTGATAGAAAGAGTGAAAAAAGTCCGCAATGCTTTGCTGACAGATGTGAGGTGTTGCGGAGCTTATTGTTTGGAAGAGGGTTTGCAAGGGGAGCATAGTTTGGGAAAATAGTAGAGGTTTGAATTCATGAACTATAGGCAAAGATACGAACAATGGCTTAATGATGAGTTTTTTGACGAAACTACTCGTAAAGAACTTGAAACTCTCAATGATGAAAAAGAAATTGAAGATCGTTTCTATCGGGATCTTGAATTTGGCACAGGTGGTCTGCGTGGCGTGATGGGTGCGGGGACCAACCGCATGAACAAGTACACAGTGGGCAAAGCGACGATGGGTCTGGGCAGATATCTGCTGGATACCTATGGCGCAGAAGCTTGCAAAGAGCGCGGTGTGGTCATTGGATACGATACCCGCAATAATAGTGATTTTTTTTCCCACACAACGGCAAATGTACTGAGTGGAATGGGTATTCGTGTATATCTTCACGAACATGCTCGTCCTACTCCCCAGCTCTCCTTTTCAGTGAAATATTGGAATGCGTTGGCGGGTGTTGTTGTGACTGCCAGTCATAATCCGAAAGAGTATAACGGCTACAAAGTATATGACGAGTTTGGTTGCCAACTCGTTCCTGGGCATGCTAAACAGGTTATAAGCTATGTCGATGCCATCACTGATTACCATACCATTAACTTTATTGGTGATGATTCACTGATTTCTATGACAGATGTGACGGACAACTTTGTCATGGAGGTACTGAAACAGAGTCGATCTTCAGATTCCGCTGCCAAGCGGAATCTGAAGATTGTATATACGCCTCTCCACGGTACAGGTAATGTTCCTGTCCAGAAGGTGCTTCGTCTGGGTGGATTCACACAGATTGATGTCGTTGCAGACCAAGCGAATCCGGATGGCGATTTTCCGACGGTTGTATCTCCGAATCCGGAAAATCGCCGCGCGTTGGAGCTGGGCATAGCACAGGCAAAACGCATTGGAGGGGATATCGTTTTGGGAACTGACCCGGATAGCGACCGTGTGGGCATTGCGGTGAAGGTAGCCGACGCATATCAGTTGATGACCGGTAATCAGGTCGGAGCTTTGCTAATGAACTATATCCTTTCACATACTGATATGAGCAAATATCAGCATCCTGCTGTTGTCAAGACCGTTGTCACATCGGAGTTGGGCGCAGATATCGCCCGCAAGCACGGTAGTACGGTGTTCTCTACGCTGACTGGATTCAAGTTCATCGGTGAGAAGATTACCCAGTTTGAACAGGCAAAACTGAATGGCAGCAAAGAGCAGGACTATGACTTCTTGTTTGGATATGAGGAATCTTATGGATATCTCGCTGGAACCCACGCCCATGATAAGGACGCTGTTGTAAGTTCTCTTCTGATTTGCGAGATGGCTGCGGAAGCAAAGGCAAATGGCAAAACGCTCCTGGATGAGATGAATGATATTTATGCAGAGCATGGTTATTATCGTGATGCGCTAGATAGTTTTACTTTAAAAGGTAAGGATGGTCTGGAGAGAATCGCTTCCATGATGACTGATTTGCGGGCGTCAAGTCCCCCGTTCGAGGGTATTGCATCTGTGACAGACTACAGCGTACCGGTTAATGCGGAAGCTGGCTTCGGAACTCTGCCGACCTCTAATGTCTTGAAGTATGTTCTTGTGGACGGGTCATGGATTGCGGTTCGCCCCTCCGGAACAGAGCCGAAGATCAAGATTTATTATAGTATCAAGGACGAGGATAAATATGCAGCTGAACGGAAACTGGCAGAGATTCAGAATACGATTCTGACAAAACTTGGATTGAAATAACGGAGGATAAAGATATATGAATATCGTTTTACTTTCTGGTGGCAGTGGCAAACGTCTTTGGCCTCTTTCTAATGATGTGCGCAGTAAGCAGTTCATCAAGCTGTTCAAAGACGGTGATGAGTACGAATCAATGGTGCAGCGTGTCTATCGCCAGATTACGGCCGTAGACGCCGATGCGAAAATCACTATTGCGACCAGTAAATCACAAGCGAGCGCGATTAAGAATCAGCTTGGCGAGAAGGCTTCCATCTGTGTTGAACCGTGCCGTCGCGATACCTTTCCGGCAATAGCTTTGGCTACGACTTATCTGCATGATGAACTCGGTGTTAGGGAAGATGAGACTGTTATAGTTTGCCCAGTTGACCCTTATGTAGACAACACTTATTACGAAGCAGTCAAGGTTTTGCAAGAGCTGGCAGATCAGGGGAGCGTGAACCTCACACTGATGGGAATAGAGCCGACAGTTCCAAGTGAGAAGTATGGTTACATCATCCCGGAGAACGGCGAAAGTGTTAGCAAGGTCAAGGAATTCAAGGAGAAGCCGGACAAAGAAATGGCAAAGAAGTACCTTGCGCAGAGTGCTCTTTGGAACGCTGGCATCTTCGCATTTAAGTTGGGTTATATGCTGGATAAGGCTCACAGCATGATCAAATTTGAGGATTATCGTGACCTTTTCAATAAATACGATACACTGACGAAGATTAGCTTTGATTACGCAGTAGTTGAGAAAGAGCCGAGTATTCAGGTTCTGCGCTACAGTGGTGATTGGAAAGATGTCGGCACATGGAATATGATGGCGGAGGTTATGGCCGACAAGACCAAGGGTAAGGCTATTCTCGATGAGACCTGCGTGAATACTAATGTGGTGAACGAATTGAATATCCCAATTCTCTGTATGGGTTGCAAGGATCTCATTGTTGCCGCTAGTGGTGACGGTATCTTGATTTCCGACAAGGAACGCAGCGGCAAAATGAAGCCTTATGTGGAAAAGATTGAAACAGAGGCAATGTATGCGGAAAAGTCGTGGGGTACATATACAGTCATAGATGTACAGCCGGGTTCCATGACAATCAAGGTATCAATGAAGGCTGGGGAGCATATGACCTATCACATGCATAATTACCGTGAGGAAGTCTGGACAGTTGTTTCCGGCAAGGGAAAAGCCATTGTAGACGGAATGGAGCAGATACTCCATACCGGAGATGTGATCACGATTGCTGCTGGGTGTAAGCATATGGTTGAGGCAATTACTACACTGGACATCGTGGAAGTGCAGCTAGGTGATGAAATCAGCGTGGCTGACAAGATTAAATTCCCTGAAGATATCAAATTCCCGTTGGAATAAATGGTGCCAGAGCAATGGAGATATTGAAGTTACAACCTTGCGGAAAAGATTATCTCTGGGGCGGAACACGACTTAGGGATGAATATGGGAAGAGGATTGACCTGACTCCTCTTGCTGAAACATGGGAGTGCTCTGTCCATTCGGATGGATCCAGCATAGTAGCTAATGGGGAATTTAAAGGACAGACACTTTCTACAGTTCTGAAACATCACCCAGAATATATGGGTACAAAAGTGAAGAACGGTGAACTGCCTATTTTAGTGAAGTTCATGGATGCCAAGAAGGATTTGTCTGTTCAGGTTCACCCAGATGACGAATACGCAAAAGAACATGAAGGCGACAATGGTAAGACGGAGATGTGGTATGTCCTTGACGCGGATGAAGGGGCGAGTTTGATCTATGGCTTCAAACATAAGGTAACGGAAGAAATCCTTCGGCATGCGCTTGAGACTGGAACGCTGGACAAGCATTTGCAGAAAGTGAAAGTTCACAAGGGGGATACCTTTTTTGTCCCGGCTGGAACTGTACACGGCATTGGAAAGGGAATTTTGATAGCTGAGATTCAGGAAAGCTCAAATGTGACCTATCGTGTATATGACTATGATCGAGTTGATAAGAATGGCAAGAAGAGGGAACTGCATTTTGACAAGGCTGTTCAGGTCATGAATATGGATGTGGCATCGGATGTCAAACAGAGTCCGAGGCTGGTAAAGCATTACCCGGGATGCTCGCAGGAACTGTTGTGCCGCTGCAAGTATTTTGAAGCCGAGCGAATTCAAGTGACTAAGGGATTACCGTTCTCGGTCAGAGAGGAATCCTTTCAGGTGCTGATGTGCCTGGATGGATATGGTCAGGTAGAAGTGATGGACGCTGAGCAGAAACCAATGCAATTCAGCAAGGGTGAGACGATGTTTTTGCCGGCTGGTATAGGAAGATGTCTGGTCGTCGGGAATGCTGAACTGATAAAGGTTCGGTGCTAACCAAAGCATAAATGAGTATATATACCTTAAATAGGTAAATTGGAGGAATAATAAATGAACATAAGTATCTTCGGACTTGGATATGTAGGATGCGTGGGTGCTGCTTGCTGTGCAAAGCTGGGGCATCATGTGATTGGTAATGATGTGTCTGAAAATAAGGTAAACCTGATTAACCAGGGGCGCCCGACCATCATCGAAGCCGAAATTGAAGAGTTGTGTAAAGAAGCTCATGATAAAGGATTGCTTGAGGCAACAATGGATTACCATTACGCCGTACACAATTCTGAAATCTCTTTTATTGTTGTTGGTACTCCCAGTAGCAAAGAGGGACATCTCAATTTGGAATACATATATGGGGTCGCGCGTCAGATTGGTGAAGCAATGCGTGACAAGGATGATTTCCACATCATCGCAATCCGTAGCACCGTGCTTCCTGGAACCAATGCGAAAGTTGGCGAAATAATTGCCGATGTATCTGGCAAAGAACGAGGCAAGGATTTCACTGTTGTTTCCAACCCTGAGTTCCTTCGTGAAGGAACTGCTGTTCAGGACTATATGAATCCGCCGCTGACCCTAATCGGTACAGATAGCGATATTGCTGAAGCTAAGTTTCGTGAATTATACAAGGATATTCCCGGTGAGTTTATTTCGACCGATATCGGTGTTGCCGAGATGATGAAGTATGTTGATAACACCTATCACGGTCTGAAAATAGTTTTTGCTAACGAGGTTGGCAATATCTGCAAGGCTCTAGGCATTGACAGCCATAAGGTAATGGAAATATTCTGCAAGGACAGGCAGTTGAATATTTCTCCGTATTACTTCAAGCCAGGATTTGCTTATGGTGGGTCCTGTTTGCCGAAGGATTCCAAAGCACTGCGCACGCTGGCTCATGATTTATATGTTGACTGTCCGGTAATCAACGCAATCAACCCGTCTAACGAGCTTCAGAAGAAGAATGCTATCGATATTATCGAGAGCAAGGGCAAGCGCCGCATTGGTATTCTGGGTCTGAGCTTTAAGGAAGGTACTGACGATTTGCGTTGCAGCCCGATCATCGATGTTGCCAACGCGCTTCTGGGCAAGGGATATGAGATTAAGATTTACGACAAGAATGTTGCCATCTCCCAGAAGACGAACACCAATGCGGACTTCATTGCAGCCAAATTACCTCATTTGCACAGTATTATCACGGATGATTTGGATTCCGTCTGTTCTGCAAGTGATGTCCTGGTTATCACCAATAAAGGCAAGGAATTTATGGATATCCCTGAAAAATATCCTCACAAGGCTATCGTCGATTTGGTTCGTCAGTTCCAGACGATTGACTATGAGGGTAACTATGAGGGAATTAGCTGGGGTAACATCAACCAGAATCCTGCTCAGAATGATAAACTGATGCGGGATATGGCTACTACGGAGTTTTAATGGAGGAAAGGAAAACAATGGGAGTTATCAGTTGGTATAGAGCAGAGAGATGGTTGTATCTGCACCATTTGGCTCCTTTGGCCGCAATAATTAAGGCAAGCATCCGGATTATCTGGGGGGGGGTAATCCCTTACCAGACTGAAATTGGAAAGGGCACCGTGATTACTTATCATGGCTTGGGAGTGGTTCTCAATAAAAATGCGGTCATCGGAGAAAATTGCCGAATTAGGCAACATGTCACGTTAGCATCTAACGCAGATGGGGCACCTGTTCTTGGAAATGGAGTTCAAGTTGGTGCGGGCGCAGTAATTGTGGGGAACGTTCATATAGGTGATAACGCGAAAATTGGAGCGCTAGCATTTGTAAATGAAGACATCCCGGCAAATTGCACAGCGGTTGGAGCGCCGGCAAAACCTGTAAAGTTTAATTCCGATGTAGAATAATTTTATGAGGAGGTTCGGTCATGGCTGATTTTGCGTGGTTTATACGGCGTTTGAAAGCGATGAGTTTGCCAGAAGTTGCATGGAGAGTATCGCAGAAAGCGATCCAGAAAAGTGAAGAAAAGAGATTCAAGTCGCACAAAACAGCCGTGGCCGAAACCTTGTTTAACAGAAAACTGTCAGCATTGCAATTGGACGCAGATAGAATGCACCTGAACTGGGATAATCAGCGTTATTCGTTGAATATGGATATTCCTCTGCTCGGAGGGTACGATTATGAGACCTACAAGAGGCAGTGGAATGCAGGCTTTCAGACAGAGCATAAGTGGCCAGAGCAATTCAGCTACGCTTTAGAATATAAGCAGCGGGATGACATTGGTGATGCAAGGACCAACTGGGAACTGAATCGCCATTTCCAGTTTGCTCTAATGGCTAAGGACTATGCTGCCAGCGGGAATACAAAGTACTTGACTGAATTAACAGACCTCTTTGAAGATTGGAATTCAAAGAATCCTTTCTTATGGGGAATATCCTGGACAAGTGTCATGGAAGTTGCGATTCGTTGCAGCAACTGGTGCTATGCATGGTGTTTTTTGAAAGAGGCAGATGCACCGAGAGAGTTGTTAAATCAGCTTCAAACTGGAATACTAAATATGACGGACTATATCGCGAACCACTATTCCAGATATTCGTCCGCCAATAATCACCTGATTGTAGAAGCCTATACGATTGGACAGACAGGCGTTCTGTGTAACTATACACCGTGGATTAAATTGGCAGTGGATATCCTTACTCGAGAGCTGCCACGGCAAAACTATTCCGACGGAATAAATAAGGAATTGTCGCTGCACTACCAATCCTTCTATATGGAGGCAATGGGATTGATGATGCGGCTTCTGATAAAGAACGGTATCGAGGTTCCCGTAGCATGGAAACCCATGCTGGATAAAATGTGTACCTATGTAGCAAATTGCATGGGTGACTATGGGGAAGTTGTGGTGTTCGGTGACGATGACGAAGGTAAGATACTTGACTTGCAAGGCGGGCTGAATCACTATAAGTATGTTCTGGGGCTATTTAGCCTAATGATGGATAAGCAATACATGAAGCTGGATGAAGTTGAATGTGAAAATCTGCACTGGCTATTCAGTGAGGACGACTGGCATCAAACTCAGAAAAAACCGTTGTATTGTTCTCCGTTGAGTGCTTGCTATAAGGAAGGTGGAAATACCATCCTGAGAAGTGAGGATCGTCGTATTCTTATTGGGATCGATCATGCTGCATTGGGATTTGGCAGTATTGCGGCACACGGTCACGCAGATGCGCTGAGTTTCCAGATGTTTGTTGACGGCTATCCTGTGTTCGTTGATCCGGGTACATATCTCTACCACTGTGATTTGGAAAGCAGAAATGCGTTCCGAAAGACTGAAAATCATAATACAGTATGTATCAATGGAAAAGATCAATCTGAAATGCTGGGCGCATTCTTGTGGGGAAGAAAAGCAGAGTGTAAGCTTATTGACTATTCTGAAACTCGTCATTTGGTATTGTCCGCACAGCATGATGGCTATAAGCCGGCATTACATTCTCGTATTTTTGAATTTGATAAAAGCCGACAACTGATTATTCAGGATGCAGTTCAAGGGAATCTCAGTTACGATATCAATTATATGTTTTCGCCTAGCGCGAAAGTTCAAATCGATGGAACACATATTGAAGTAAAAATTGGAGGAATTCAATGTGGATTGGACTTTAAAGGTGTATGCAACGATGACATATACATTGGTAAAGCATTATATTCTGAAGCATATGGCAGAAAGAAAACAGTATCCGTCTTGAAAGTTAAGTCGGAGGGGGAACAAATAACAACGAGCATTAATGTTGAGTTACATTGTTGATATGGCAATGGACGAGATAGACAATACTATCAGATACTTAAAATAACAAGGTGGAATATCAAAATGAATGAAAAGAATAGAAAAGTATTGATAATTGTTGAGAACCTTCCGGTTCCTTTTGATACTCGTGTCTGGCAGGAAGCAACGACACTGGTAGCTAATGGCTATACAGTGTCGGTTATCTGCCCAAAAGGTAAGGGTTATACACAGGAAGAGGAATTCTTGCAAGGTGTACATATTTTTAGGCATGATCTCCCGGCAGAGGGTAATGGTGCAATTGGGTATGCCAAGGAGTACTTTTCTGCTCTGAAAGAAGAACTTCGGTTGGCAAAGAAGATTTATAAAGAAATCGGTTTCAATGTTATTCATGGATGTAATCCGCCGGATGACATCTATATGGTGGCGCAGTTCTTTAAAAAGTATGGTGTCAAGTATGTATTTGATCACCATGATATCTGCCCGGAACTCTTCGAAGCGAAGTTTGGCGGTACTTCTGGTCTGCTTTATAAGAGCCAGATTTGGCTGGAAAAGCAGACCTACAAACACTGTGCTTTTGCTTTTGTGACCAATGAGAGCTACAAGAAAATCGCCATCGGGCGCGGAAAGATGGATCCCAATAAGGTAATTGTTCTGCGCAGCGGTCCTAAGCTGGAGCGTATGCGTATTCTGCCTCCGGTAGAGAGCATAAAGCGCGGCTACAAGTTTATGGTCGGCTACCTGGGTGTGATTGGTCAGCAGGAGGGTATCGAGTATCTGCTGGAAGCGGCAAAGTATATTAAAGAGCACGACAACAATGTGTTCTGGGGTATTGTGGGCGGCGGTCCGCATCTGGAAGCATTGAAGAAGCAGGCACATGATATGGGCCTAGATGACTGTGTGGAATTCACTGGCCGTGCGCCGGATCAGCAGATGTTGGAATATCTGAACACAGCGGATGTCTGCGTCAATAGCGACAAGTACAACAGCATGAACGACAAAAGCACCATGAACAAGATTCTGGAGTACATGGCGTTGGCAAAGCCTATCGTTCAGTTTGATCTGACTGAAGGCCGTTACTCTGCGCAGGAAGCTTCTTTATACGCAAAGAATAACGATGCTGAAGATATGGCGAAGAAGATCATGGAACTGCTGGCCGATCCCGAACGCCGGAAGAGAATGGGTGAGTACGGACGTAACCGTGTTGTGAATGAACTGAGTTGGGAACATACCAGCAAGGCATTACTTGAAGGCTATGAGAAATTTTTCACGGGAAGGTTTTAAGAGGGCAATTGGATGGAAAAAGTATTATTAATTTCAAATCGAGTTTTCCATTACCGCGAGAAAGTATATAATGATTTCTCGAAGTTTTTTCAAAGAGATGGTTTTGAGTTCCATGTGATGAGCAATGAGTTTCAGGATGTTGGGTATGAGTTTATGTTTGAAGCCCATATTGTTCCCTTTTCTGTGTCAGAGTATTGCCGGAAAATAGATGAGCTTCGTCCTGCGGTAGTTATTGTATTTCTGCACCTAAAGGATAAGATTTATATTCCCGTGATTCAACACTGCAAGAGAAAGCACATTCCAGTTATTTTTTGGAATAAACCGGTTAGTGTCACTGACCCAAATAATAAATTAAAAAACATGATTTATCACTATATCCACAGTACATGTGATGCAATAATTACATATACTCCAAATATGATTCCTTTGTTTCAGGAAAAGAATAAAAGAAAGATATTTGTTGCTTACAACACCCTCTCTTTTTCGGACATAGATAAAACTAAATACTGTAACCCACAACAGGTTAAGGACAAGTATGGCATAAAAGAACGACATGTGATTTTATATGTATCACGTATGCAGCCATACAAGAGACCTGATCTTTTGGTGGATTTATTTGCACACGAGAAAGATGTTGCAGTAGTATTAATGGGGGCGGGGATGACAGAATCGCTCCAGAAGAAGATTGATTCAGCAGATAATGTGTATTATCTTGGCCAAAAGTATGGAGATGAGGGCAATGAAATATTTACAATCGCAGATATCTTCTCAACGCCAGGCAATATTGGTCTTTCCGTAAATGAAGCACTGTTTTGGAATATTCCAATAGTGCTGCTCGAGGGAAATCATGCGCCTGAAATATACTATATGAAAGATGGAAAGACAGGGTTCTTTGCTAAAGATGAGAGTAGTTTTAAGAGCCGCGTGCTTGATTTGTTGAATGATTCTAAAGAATTGGAAAGAATGAAAAAAGAATGCCAAAAAGAATATGAGGCAGATGTTAGTGTTGAAAGGATGTATAAAGGATTTGTTGATGCTATAGATTACTGCTTGATAAGTAAGGTGTAATTTGCGTTAGAAACATACCCCGCAAGTTGGTTCACCTTATCTAAATAACATTTATTAATTTAGTTGGAATAATATAGGGAGGATTGAATAATGATTTATTTTGGAATTCCACTGCGCTTCAAATCAGCTTCAAAGGTTTGGAACGTAGTGACGAGAGTATTTAACAGAACCTTAGAATCTGTTTATTGACAAACAGACCCTAACTTTAGAGTTTTTGTGGCGTGTCATGATATTCCGAAGCTGGATAAAGAATATGATGAGCGAGTACAGTTCTTAATCTCGGATCAACTTACTCCAAAACAGAGAAGGAAATGATGCTTGATAAGGGATGGAAAGTATCAATAATTGCTGAAGATCTAAAATGACTTGGGGGTACTGTATTAGAGGCAAAAAGGAAAATTGAGTTGCTGTTGAGAAGAAGGATCAAGCTAAACGGAAAAACTGGATTTGAATTCGGATTTTTGGATTAAAAAACCAAAATAAGAAAAAGTAGGTGGAGGACAGAATACGGATGAATGTTTTGATGATAGAACATTTTTCACCAGGGAATGCCTATACAGAAGAATTATTAAAAGAGTTGGCTACCAAAGATGAAATAACTGTAATGAGTAGAAAAGATGCAAATGATTTTCATTCAAATGTAGTCCAATTGAGAAAAATGTACGGAGGAGGTACACACAGTAAAGTTGCAGCAATAATTAAGTATATATTCGGTATTTTTGCTTTGATGAAAGAAGTAAAATGTGGAAAATACCAGATTATACATGTTCAGACTTTCAAAAACGCAAAAGTCGAAATGAGGTTATATAAAAGGAAAAGAAAGGAAACAAAACTAATTCATACTGTTCATAATCTTTTGCCCCACGAAGCAAAGGATGAGGACAAAGAGTTGTACAGCGGATTTTATAATATCTGCGATGCATTGATTGTTCACAATGAGGAATGCAAGCATCAGCTAATGAGTTCGTTTGGTATAAAAGAAGATAAAATATACGTTATACCTCATGGCACATATAGCATAATACTGCCAAAAGAGATCGAAAAAAAAAGAAAAAAAACGCATTTCTTGATGTTTGGTGTTATTCGTCAATACAAAGGGCTAGATATATTGCTGAAAGCCATATCTATGATTCCAAAATCTGAAAGACAGCAAGTGGAATTTATTGTTGCCGGAAGACAATATTTAAATCAGAACCCTGTGGATTATAATGAAATGGCACAAGAACTTGGAATAACAGACTGTGTTCAACTGATTCTCAGACGAATTGATGACGCAGAACTTCCAGAACTATTTGGCTGGGCTGACGTGTGTTTATTTCCATATCGAGAAATATATGGGAGTGGAGCATTGTTAATGGCCTATTCATATAATAAACCAGTCATAGTAAGTGATGTGCCAGTTTTTATAGAGGAAACTGATGATGGAAAAACAGGACTTGTTTTCCGAAATAATGATGCTAATTCACTAGCGAACTGCATTATAAGTTTTAGCCATTTGACTCCCTATGAAAAAGAAAACATGAGTGCCGAGATTAAACGTTTAGTCGAGTCAAAGTATAATTGGAAAGTATCAGCAAAACTAACTGATGATATTTATAGAAGAACGATTCAATAGTTTCTCGAATTATTTGCCAACTCTTTGTCTTCACAAATAATAGAAAGTAATATCGAAGAGAAGGAAGAGGAATAACAATGAAAAATAATAAACTCATTACTCCAATACCGACTAAGAAGACATAGAATATGCATATAGAGAAAAATCTGGAATGTTTCTCACAATTTAGTGTCCAGAATAAATACAGGGAGAATTGATTTTTAAATATCACTATGGATAAAGATGAACACTTTGAAGCTATGATAAAAAAGCTTATAGTATTTGGAAACGCCGACAATTAGCCTATACATGAAGAGGTGGAAGTATATGATTTCAAAAAGAAAGAAAATGTCTTGGACAGAATTACTGATTATTCTGGTAATTGTAAACGCACTTGGCTTTCCAGGTAATTATGTTAATTTTTTTGGGCAGCAAATCGAGACAATAGTTGAATATGGATCGTTTCTGGTAGAAATATTACTTCTATTCAAGTTTTCGAGAGGGAGGTTCCTTTCAGTAAAAAAAAGGCATCTTCCAATAATTCTTTTTGCGGTTACTATTTTTGCAGAATCAATGATAGTGACAAATTATCCGGGACTTCAGATTATTTCATGCACAAGGCTTTGCGTTACCATTGCATTTGCGTTGCTTCTTGCTGAAAGAATTTGTACAGAAGAAATTCTGGAGTTGTTCTATAAAGCACAAGTTGTGTTTTTGATACTGACGGCGATTTACGCAGCTATTGATCCGTCAGGAGTTTTCCAAGATACTACGATAGTTTCCCATGCTTTTATTGGCCTTTATACAACCAAGAACAGCTGCGCATCAGAACTAGCATGTGGAATGGTTGTAACGATAGTGCTTTTGAAAATTCACGTGGAACGAGGAGAAAAGCTGGAAAAAACTAGAATTGTAGTACTGGGGATTCAATTGTTGCTACTGTTCAGCTGCTTGGCTACTGGCCCTATTTTGTGCATGCTTTTAACAGTTGCATATATTATTTTCTTTTCGAAAAGAAGAATCAATCCTGCATTGTTTATGTGGAGCGTTAGTTTAGGCTTTTTTTTTGTTGCACTAACGATATTACCAATGTTTGCTAAGATATTAGACTTTCTTGGAAAAGACATTACACTATCAGGAAGGACTAATATGTGGAGTCAAGTTATCGAAGTAATGACAAGTACTCATACAATAACAGGCTTTGGGTATGCTATGTTCTGGAGGGATCCGAGTGCATATAGTTTGTTTCATGCAGGATTTAATAAATACTCATTTTTAGGCAATATGACTTCGGGTGCCCATAATATGATCATGGATTTGTGGTTAAATATTGGTATTATAGGCTTGATACTGCTGATACGCATGTGTTTTTTATCATTGAGAAACTATAAAGTATGGGATAATCCACAGTACTATTTTATAATTTCTTACATTATTTTTTTTACATTGCACGGTTTATCAGAAAGAGCATTCGATACATTTAATTATAGTATTCTATTGTTTTTTATTGTACTTGGAATCGGGACCCTTGGTTCCAAAAGGGAAAGTGTTGAGGCCTGAAAATGGGGAAAAAGTATATTAACCTGTTTAGAACAATAATTATTACAGGAATCGCGTTTATACTGAATTGTGGAATTAATTTGGTATTGACACCATACATAACAGAAAATGTTGGTACAGATGCATATGGATTTGTATCGTTAGCCAAGCAATTCGCACAGTACGCTGTAATTATTACTACTGCATTGAATTCTTTTGCATCCAGGCATATAGCTGTAGCATATCACAAAGAGAAAAAAAGTGAAGCAAATCAATTCTTTAGCTCTACTTTCTTCGGGGATGTAATTTTAGGGTCAGGAATTCTGGCCATTGCGCTGTTTTGCATAATATTTCTCGAATATTTGCTGAATATTCCTGATAACATAGTAGCTGACATCAAAATACTGTTTTTGTTGGTATTTATAAACTTTTGGATTACAACAGTGTTTTCTGTTTATGGTTCAGCTTCATATATAAAAAACAAGCTTGATGCAGTCGGTGTATTCAAAGGTATATCATATATAACTGAAGCGCTGGTCCTTGTGATTACATATGTACTCTTTCCGGCGAGGGTACATTATGTTGGACTTGGATTGATTGCCGCATCAATGGTAATTGCACTAAGCAATGTATGGATTTCAAAACGCTATACTCCTGATTTAAAAATCACTAAGGAAAACTATTCTCATAATGCAGTAAAAAGGCTTGTCGTTGATGGAATTTGGACATCTGTAAACTCTTTGGGTGGACTGTTAAATAATGGGCTGGACTTGATAGTATGCAATTTGATGCTTTCTTCTTTAGCAATGGGGCAGCTCGCTATTGCAAAAACAATACACTCTATTTTCCAAAGTCTTTTTTCATTAGTTTCACAAGCCTTTCAGCCAATGTTCTTGAAAAGCTATGCAGATAGAAATACAAAGAATCTCCTTCAGGAACTAAAGTTTTCAATGAAGTTGTCTGGGATGTTAGCGAATATTGGATTTGCTGGATTTGTTGCGCTGGGAATAGTATATTATAAGTTATGGACACCAAACCAGGATATTCAATTACTATACAATTTGACTGTTATTACTATTCTGACTAGTGTTCCTGGAGGGCCAATGTACCCTTTATATTATATTTACACATTAACTGTTAAGAAGAAAATACCTTGCTTTGTTACCATCATAGGCGGACTCTGCAATGTTATTGGAATGTATTTCTTAATTAAGTACACTAATCTTGGTGTGTATGTGGTGGTTTTAACTACTGCAATTGTTATGGCAGTTATTAATTTTATTACAAATCCGCTATATATGGCACATGTACTGAATGTTCCTTGGTATACTTTTTATTCGAATATTGTAAGAAATGTGATTTCTTGTTTTATGCTAACTATTTCATTTAAATGTTTTTCTTTAATCTATTTACCGACCTCATGGATAACTTTGGCGGTATGTGTGGTTATATATGCTGTATTTGGATCTGTAATACACCTTCTGATTGTTTTAGAACCGTATGAATGGAGAAAAGTCTTTGATGCATTAAGGAGAAAGTTATCGAATGCTAAATGATACACAATTTGTAAGAACCCACGGGTCAGACCCTCTAAAATTTTTATAAAGTCGTGTAGTGCTAAATGCCGCACGGGTCAGTGTGGTAGCGCAGATCCGTATATCCACAAACGATTTAGATCCCGGCAAAATATTTGGGTCAGCATCCTTAAGCATAGCGCACCGCCTTGATAATGGTGCGGAGGAACTCTTCTGAAATGTTTGTGTCTACTTCTATTGTGATGCCATTGATCGTGAGAGTTGCAGTAGTGCGAATTGTACAAATCGTGCAATTCGTCAGAGAGGAGTTTTCCGATGCTGGCGCAATGGGGACTGAAGACTCAGGAATGGTTACAGGTTCAGGGATGGATAAAGGAACGATATCCGGGAGAACCGGGCTGCCCATTCATTCAGGTGAAGCTGGTGAAGTTTTTTTGCGTTTATGAGAGATACCTCCTGGTTCTTTGTATTGTACGAGTTGCGCGATTCGCGCGAATCGAGTTATCGAGTTCAGGAGATATTATCTCAAAGATATGATACGATGATAAGGTATTTGTGGTTGAGGATTTACACAGAATATAAAAGCGTGGAGGATAAAAATGGGTGGTAGGGATTTATGGCGACAGATAAGGTTTATTACAAACAAACATACTATGATTTCTGATGAAATATATTTCGATAGCCAGGAAGAATGGTATCAGTACCGAAATAAAAAGGTAAAAACAAAGTTTAGCTACAACTGGTGTTTAGACTGGGTCAACACCTTTAGTACTGCAAATGTTTGGGATGACTTATACATGAAAGAACCATACTTAAAAGCATGTCTAAAGAAAAGAAATATTAAAGATTATGAAGATTTACAACGACAGATTTACACTTACTGCGAAAGATATAATATCAAATACACTGAATTGTAAATGAGCAACAAAACAGGGCAAGGGACACAGCTTATTGAGTGTGCCGTTGTCCTTTAATTGTGGGATAGTGACCCTGTTGAGCAGTAAGCCCTCAATTGGTAAGCATCAATCCACTCGCCTTGTATAATTTGCATTTTTGTGAGAATCTCTAAAAGATACGAAAAACTAATAGTTTTTAGAGGAGGCAAACTATCGACATTCCGGCACAAGGAAATCATAGTTAAATTGGGAGGTGACATCGGTGAGCGATACAAAAGACAATAGGGAAGCAAGCACGAATTTTTATTGCGGGAGTTTGGAAGCTGGTTTACAAGAGGAAGATCGGAAAGAAACAGTAAAAGAATTACAACGAGGCATTCTTTTAGGAAGTGATAATTTAGATTGGTTACTTTGGCAGGCTGTGATTGCTTATCAGAATTATTTATTTTGTACGGCATCCGGGTTGCCATTTTCATATATTGTGAAGCGCTGTAAAGATGGTTCCTATAGTGGGGAACTGTTGGTATCCCGTAAAGAGGGAAGTAAAACGTTGACCAAAAGTTCGGTTCTTTTGGCATTTCATAAGGTTTTGGAGAATATGCGATGTGTAGAACAAGCAGAAAGCAGTAATCTGCCCTATAGGAGAGTCTTGCTTCCGTTGGAATATAGTGGTCCCAAAGCAATAGGACAGATATTTGGGATTTCCTATGTGTATAGTCTTTTTATGGAATTTGGGCTTATTAAGGTGCCGGAAAAGGTAGAGGAGAGGATGAGAAACTGTAAAACTGAAGTATAAGCTGCAAGTTTTGTATTCGGCTGGAACACAATTCAAAGAAATTGAGAATAGTATTGCGGGGATATTGAGAGGTGCTAGGAAAAAACACAATAGTGGAGTTATTAAAAAAAAAGAATATAATGAAATAAGAAGTATTGTCTCAGCAGCTGAGTATAAAGCTTTTTCCGATCCTTTACATTGTTGAGAGCAGAAGGCAGATGTGGAAAGGTTGTAGATGGGGAAAGAGCAAGTGAGGACACAGTAAAGTAGTTCGTATTTGCAAATGAGAAAACAATCAGTTATACTAAATGGACAGTAGTGAAGGAATATATGTACAACACTTTCGAGCGATAGGAAGATGGGAGCGAGACAGGAACTGAGAGTAATGATTCTTGCATAAACGAAGGTAAAATCGATAACATGAGAGATACAAAAGGAAAGCGAAAGAGATTATTATATTTAAAAAGAAATCGAGAGAAACTCTTTCGTGCACAATGTCGAAGAAAAAAGAAAATAAAGGCATCCTCTGCTCGGGGAGGAGTTGAGGATTTTCTTGGGACGGATTATGTGAGGGTAATCAACCATTTGGAAGAATATCATTTTAGACATAATACTCTATTTGAGAGAATGCAAACAGAGGTTGGAGTGATAAAGATTCCAGTGGTGTTTTCCATTTCGGAGAATGCGGATGAGGTGACTCGTGTTTTAAGAAGAATGTATGGAATTGCCATGGATCCGCGGATAAAAAAACTAAATTTTGATCATACGGAGTGTAGAGAACTTGGCCTTGCAGCGAGTACAATTCTTGATGTTATTCTTCTTGCAGTAAAGCAGTATCGGTCTCGTCATTCTATGGAATTAGAGTGTGAAGGTGTGTTTTCTACTCGCAGTAAAGAAGTGAACAATATATTACTTGCCAGCGGATTGTCCTATCACTTGAGTGCAGAGAGTTGGTGGGAATATGACTCAAAAAAAGTGGAGCAATTTGAGATTGTTAAAGGGCATAATGTGCCAAGTGCGAAAATGGCTGGAACTACTGCAACGAAACTTACAGAGTATTTCAATAAATGTCTAAAGACACAAAACTATGAGATAACGGAACGAGGAAAGGCTAAATTTGGAAAGATTTTCGGCGAAGTGTTGACAAATTGTGAAATACATGGTGGGGAGAATTCTACATGGTATACGCAAGGACATTACCAAATGAAAAAAGAAAATACATATGGAGAAATGCAATTACTTTTTTTAAATTTGGGTAATAGTATATACGAGGGATTAAAAAAAGATTCCAGTGAAGAAACTCAACAAAAACTCCGATATATGATAAAAGCACATAAAGAACATTTTAGTCGAGATTGGAGTGAAGAGATGTTATGTACAGTCGTGGCTTTACAGGAGGGAATCAGTCGACTTCGAGATGAACAGATTAGCGGTTATGAAGGGCGTGGCTCCGGTACAGTTAGCATGATAGAGATGTTTTATGATTTGGGAAGATGTGAGGATGGTTTGGTTCCCAGGATGACTATTGTATCTGGAAATACGCAGATTAAGTTTACGGAAAAATATAAAATGCAAATGATGAACTTTGACCAAGATCCGGTTTTTGGAACGGGAGAGAAGAAGATCATTGCTTTTAATGAAGCAAATGATATATACAGCCCACCGGATGGCGAAAATGTCACTAGGTTGAAGGAGTTTTTCCCAGGAACAGTGATTTCGTTAAAGTTTTATTTAGATAAGCGTTTTATAGCAAGAAGGAAAGAAAAAAGGTGAAGATGTGAACAATAAATTTTCAATTTCCAAATATCGAGAGCAGGGAGCTAAGATTTTTACAGATAGAGATACAGGGTTGAGGGCGAGAGCAGAGATAGGACTTGACCAAAAAGATGAAAGGCAAGAGGAAGTATGGATTCAGTTGCCTTCTGATACATGGGGGATAAATCCTTCTTTTTTTGGAGGTTTATTTGAATCTTCGCTCAAACAATATGGTAAGCCAGGTTTCGAAGAAAAGTATCATTTTGAATATACAAATGGTGAATCATTAAAAGAGTCATTAGTGGAAGATATTGAGGACGATATTGGATATGTACTAAGGAGTATAAAGAAAAAGGATGCCTGATTGGACTGATATTTCAAATTTAGTTGGTAATTTAGCAAATGTTTTCGCAGTGGGTATTGCTGCATGGAGTACAAAGGTTGCAGTGCAAAGTCAAAAGCAGCTCAGAGAACAGGAAAATAGAAATGCAATGAAAGGCCAAATCTTGCTCTGGTATAATAAAATTGTGCTAGATGATTATTTGGTAAGATTGAATACATTTATCAATCATTCCAATATGGTTATTAGTAATTGCCGTGATGTTCGAGCTAACGACTTTGAAAAAGTGCTTAATGATGCATACAGAGAAATTAATTCAGACTTTAGGGCATTAAAGGAGCATTTTTTTTCATTAAAGTTATTCTCTGACAGGCTATATAAGGATTGTGATAGTAGTCTCCAGAGTATTAATGATGTATATTCAAATGTGATTAATAAGTCTCTTGCAAAGAAGAGGTTCTGCTACTATGACTTAGAGAATATTCCGAAATTACAACTTAAGATCATTTCATTTCTCTATGATTATGGGATGGATGTGGAGAAGAGGTACGATGCAAGTTGATTGTGAACCGCCTATTGAAACCTTTGATTTTACTGACTTTTTCGCCAATTTATGGTATACAAATTTTGTAGTAGGGGTGTGATTGTATGTTTGTAACAAAAGCACAGCAAATAATTGAACCAACTGATACAGCAAAGTTAGAGCTTTATCGTTTGATTGGCGAAGGCTATAAAGCAGTGCAAGACGGCAGAGTCAGTACAATCGATGGTAAGTGCCCAATAATCGGGCGGATTGTTTAATTATTCCATCTTCTCCATAATTATTGATA
>JBJEIY010000011.1:0-54966 GCA_051877515.1 Lachnospiraceae bacterium
GGGCGCAGGTCGTCCGGGGGACGACCGAATTGCGCGGACCGGAGCGAAGCGGAGAGCACGAGGTCCGGGGGACCTCGGATTTGAGCCGACGGTCGCGAAGCTTAAGAGCGAATCCCCTTTTGATCTCCATGAGACAAAAATGGATTATTTATAGACAGAAAGGGAACTCTATTTGTGTGACATATAATCTCCCAAATTTATCCTTGCTAAATCACCGGATCCGTTATACAATATATATACCCCACGGGGGTATATGAAAGAGGAGGAAACAGGATGCCTGATAAAGAAAAATGCAGCTGCAGTGTAAAGACGACAGAACGCACACAGGAAGAGCAAAAAAAACTGATCCATCGTCTAAACCGGATCGAAGGACAGATCCGGGGAATCCGGGGAATGATAGAGAAAGATGCATACTGTACGGATATTTTGATCCAATCTGCTGCTGTGAATGCCGCGGTCAATGCTTTTAATAAGGAACTTTTGGCAAATCATATCAGAGGATGTGTTGCCAGAGATATCCGTGAGGGCAAAGATGAAGTAATAGATGAGTTAGTGTCCACTTTGGAAAAACTCATGAAATAATAAGGAGGTATCATAGATCCGTTATGGAGCAATATACAGTAAACGGTATGAGCTGTGCCGCATGCACTTCCCGGGTAGAGAAGGCAGTGTCGGGAGTGAAGGGAGTTACTTCCTGTTCGGTAAGCTTATTGACCAATTCCATGGGGGTAGAAGGAACAGCCTCCGCAGAGGAGATCATCGCTGCAGTTCATGACGCGGGATATGAAGCAGTTCTAAAACAGGGAGAAAATAACCAAACCACACGCTTATCCTCTGATGAGGAAACACTGAAAGACAGGGAAACTCCTGTGTTGAAAAAACGGTTGATCACCTCCCTTGGCTTTTGGATCGTGCTCATGTATGTTTCCATGGGGCATATGATGTGGGGCTGGCCGTTACCGACGTTTTTTGACGATAACCATGTGGCAATGGGACTTTTGCAGCTATTGTTAACAGTGGCGGTCATGGTGATCAATCAGAAGTTTTTTATCAACGGTTTTAAGAGTCTGTGGCACCGGGCACCGAATATGGATGCATTGGTGGCATTGGGGTCGGGGGCCGCTTTTATCTATAGTACCATTGCCCTGTTCGCAATGACGGATGCACAGGTAAAAGGGAACGCAGAGGCAGTCCTTTCCTATATGCATGAATTTTACTTTGAATCTGCGGCTACGATCCTTGCGCTGATCACCCTGGGAAAAATGCTTGAGGCCCGTTCCAAAGGAAAAACCACCGATGCCCTGAAAGGGTTAATGATGCTGGCACCAAAGCTGGCGACCATCTTGCGGGAGGGAGAGGAGATTACCGTACCAATCCAACAGGTGGAAAAAGGTGATATCTTTGTGGTGCGTCCCGGTGAAAACATACCCGTAGACGGAATCGTCAGGGATGGAAACAGTGCAGTAGATGAATCCACACTGACAGGCGAGAGTATTCCGGCAGACAAAGAAACCGGAAGTACGGTTTTTGCGGGGACACTGAATCAATCAGGTTGTCTTCATTGTGAAGCAACAAGGGTTGGAGAGGATACGACTCTGGCACAGATCATCCAGCTGGTCAGTAATGCGGCAGCCACCAAGGCACCCATTGCCAAAGTGGCAGACAGGGTTTCGGGTATTTTTGTACCCGGAGTGATAACGATTGCGGTAGTAACTGTGATCGCATGGCTTTTGGCCGGTCAGACGGCAGGGTTTGCTCTGGCACGGGGAATATCGGTTCTGGTGATCAGTTGCCCGTGCGCACTGGGGCTGGCCACGCCGGTTGCCATTATGGTAGGCAGCGGAATGGGTGCCAAAAACGGAATTCTCTTCAAAACGGCGGTGTCACTGGAAAAAACAGGAAAGACACAGATCGTTGCACTGGACAAAACAGGAACCATTACCAGGGGCGAACCGGAAGTGACGGATATGATTCCTGTTGGCGGCAAGAGTACAACGCAGCTTTTGTCCATTGCCTATGCACTGGAAAAAAACAGTGAGCATCCTCTGGCCCGTGCAATTAATCAAAGAGCAAAGCAGGAGGGAATAGAGGAAGACCGGGTGGAACAATTTCAGGCACTTCCCGGGAACGGACTGAAAGCTGTGCTGAACGGGAAGGATCTGTATGGAGGCAGTTTTTCGTTTATCGGTGGAATGATTCAGGTACCGGAAGAGATCAGAAAAAAGTCAGAGCAACTTTCGGAAGAAGGAAAAACACCGCTGTATTTTATGTGTGATGGTGAACTTTGTGGAATCATTGCCGTGGCGGATACCATCAAAGAGGACAGTCCACAGGCAGTCAAAGAGATGCAGAATATGGGGATCCATGTGGTTATGCTCACCGGAGACAATAAACGCACAGCGAATGCCATTGGGGCAAAGGTAGGTGTGGATGAAGTCATTGCCGGAGTATTGCCGGATGGAAAAGAAAGTGTGGTCCGTAAACTGCAAAAAAAAGGAATGGTCACCATGGTTGGGGATGGCATTAATGATGCGCCTGCTCTTACCAGTGCTGATGTGGGTATTGCCATTGGTGCCGGTGCCCATGTCGCAATTGATGCAGCGGATGTGGTGCTGATGAATAGCCGCCTGTCGGATGTGCCTGCGGCCATCCGCCTGAGTCGGGGAACACTGAAAAACATCCATGAGAATCTGTTCTGGGCATTTATTTACAATATGGTAGGTATTCCATTGGCAGCAGGTGTGTTTATCGGTATTTTGGGTTGGAAACTCAATCCCATGTTTGCCGCAGCGGCCATGAGCTTATCCAGTTTTAGCGTAGTAACGAATGCGTTG
Source organism: Lachnospiraceae bacterium (assembly GCA_051877515.1). Taxonomy (GTDB): domain Bacteria; phylum Bacillota; class Clostridia; order Lachnospirales; family Lachnospiraceae; genus XBB1006. Next base: position 2,835 of record JBJEIY010000011.1, read on the forward strand.
CGCCTGAACTTTATTAAGATACATGATCCCAAACGGGATCATAAGAGATATAATAGAAAGAAAAGAAAAAAGGAGACAAAAACTATGACAAAGACACTCAAAATCGAAGGTATGATGTGCGCACATTGCCAGATGCACACCAAAGAGGCTTTGGAAGCAATTGACGGAGTAACAAAGGCTGAGGTCAGTTTCCAGACAGGTAGTGCTGTTGTATCAATGGAAAAAGACGTTCCGGATGATGTTCTTACACAAGCTGTTGCCCATCAGGGATATCAGGTAACAGAGATTCAATAGAAACAAATGGATTTTTCTAAAGTGAAGTGTTAAACTGTAAAGGAAGAATAAAATACGCAGGGGGAGAAAATATGAACCATACAAAACAGACAAACTGGTTTGTCCTTATTATCATGACGATCATTGACGTGATCTTATTGGGAGGTTATCTGCAGGATGGTCTGCAGGGCAATATTACCATGACGTTTGCCATAGCCTTTGCGGTATTGGTGTTGATAACACTGGTTTTAAACTGGATTTGTTATTTGCGCAAACCGGACAATCAGCATTTTCGAACGATTACCATGACGGGCTATATTCTTGTTTATGCGGTGGCACTTCTGAATGCCAAGAGTGATCTGGTCTTTGTAATGGTATTTCCTATTGTATCCATGTACGTTCTGTACTTCAATGTAAGGTTCATGGTTGCAAGTTCGGTGGCATTTTTTGCGATTAATCTTATCAGCATCGCAAAGAGTCTGGTAAGCGGACATATGCCGGGCGGCGGAGAGATTATTCTGGCCAATATCCTGCTTCAGACAGGTGCGGTGGCTGTTACACTGATTTCACTGGTGGGCATCGCGCGGCTGGAGAAGATCATGAAGGCAGCGCAGATGGAAGCCATAGAGCAGGAGAAGAATCATGCTTCCGATCTCTTGCAGGATATCCTTGTTGTAGGAGACAAGGTGGAGCTTTCTTCCCAGGAAGCCAATGAATATATGGAGAAACTTGGAGAAGTTACCCGGTCCACCATGGATACACTGCAGGCGGTAGCCCGCAATAATGAGCAAAATGTGCAGAATATTGAATCACAGACCCGAATGACGCAGATGATCCATGGAATGATCGTAGAGACGGATGAGAATACCAAAGAAGTTGCACAGATGGCACACAGTTCCATGGACATCGTGCAGGAAGGAAGCAAAGTTGTGGAGGCTCTGGGACAGCGCTCCAGCGATATTTCGGAATCCAACAGTAAGCTGCTGGCGGCCATCGGAGAGTTCGTGGAAAATGCAGCGGCAGTGCAGAGCATGACCGAAAGCATCAGCGGGATTTCGGAGCAGACCAATCTCCTTTCCCTGAATGCATCCATCGAAAGTGCCAGGGCGGGAGAAGCAGGAAGGGGATTTGCAGTGGTTGCAGATGAAATCCGTAAGCTTGCAGATGAAACCCAGAAGCTCACCGATGAAATCTCTGAAATTGTAGGAGCCCTAACCAGGAATGCCGGATTTGCCAGCGAACTTGCAAATAGTGTGGCAAAAGATATTGCGGAAGAAGATGAACTGATCAACTCTTCCGGAGATGTATACCGGAAACTGGGTGTTGTATTCCAGGACATGTATGATAAGATCAGCACAACACAGGATAAATTCTCCAATATTGTGGATTCCAATAATTCAATTGTGGAAAGCATAAACCAGTTGTCCGCTTCCAGCCGGGAAGTTGCACAAAGTATGGATGTAGCGGTGGAACTGGGTAACTCCAATATTGAGAAGACGCAGGAAACCGCACATATCATGGAGGAACTGTTACATACAGCACACGAATTGGAAAAATACAAGAATGATTAAAACGGTTTTATTAGATCTGGATGATACCATTCTGGATTTCAAGAAGGCAGAAAGCCTGGCACTAAGCCGGACTCTGCTTCAGATGGGACTTGAACCCACACAGGATGTACTACAGCGTTATAGCGAGATCAATCAGGCCCAGTGGCAGCTTCTGGAGGAGAATAAGCTGACCAGAGCGCAGGTGGTAACCCGGCGGTTTTCGCTTTTGTTTGAAGAAAAGGGAATCCATGCGGATGTAGACAAAGTACAATCGCTTTATCGGGAGGAATTGGGCAAGGGACACTTTTTCCTTCCCGGAGCGCAGGAACTGCTGGAGGAGCTTTTTGCACAATATGACCTGTATCTGGTTTCCAATGGAAATGGCAGCGTGCAGGACGGAAGAATCCAAAGTGCCGGCATCGCGAAATACTTCCAAAAACTTTTTATTTCCGAGCGTATGGGTGTAAATAAGCCGGCAAAGGAGTTCTTTGATCTGTGTTTTGCGCAGATCGGGGACGTGGAACCGGAGAAAACGGTGATTATCGGTGACAGCTTAACCTCGGATATCCGGGGAGGGATCAATGCCGGAATCCATACATTGTGGTACAATCCCCACGGTCAGCCTGTGCGGGAGGATATCCGGCCGGAGTATCAGGTGAAAAGCCTGGATGAGATCCCGGCAGTATTAAAGGGGATATAAAGCCTTTGAACAAAGAAAAGGAGTATCTATGTTACGAGAAATTTCCCTGGAAGAAATCTCCGACGGAAAACGGTATGGAGCAAATGATATGGCAAAAATCGGCTGTAACGGCTGTAAGGGATGTTCTGACTGTTGTCGCGGCATGTCCGATACCATTGTGCTGGATCCCTACGATGTTTACCGGCTGACAGGATTCTTGAATCAGAGTTTTGAAAGCCTGATCGGAAACGGCATCGCACTGCAGGTGGTGGATGGACTGGTTTTGCCGGTGCTTGATATGAATAATGAAAAGAAACAGTGTGCCTTTCTCAATGAGGAAGGACGCTGCAGCGTGCATCCGGTACGCCCGGGAATCTGTCGGTTGTTTCCTTTGGGACGGATCTATGAGGACGATGGATTTGCTTATTTCCTTCAGACAGACCAGTGTCCGGCAAAGAACAAAACCAAAGTGAAGATTAAAAAATGGATTGATGAACCGGACTATTCTTCCTATGAGCAGATCGTGCTTTCCTGGCATCGGTTTCTGGTGTCAAAAAGGGAAGAAGTGAAGGAACTGACAGAACCGGAAGAGCAAAAAGCACTCAGCATGCAGATCCTTTCCGAGTTTTACGTGAAAGGTTACGGAAAAGAGGATTTTGCCACACAGCTAAGACAACGCGGAGTAGTGTAAGAAAACGACGTATGAAAAGATATCAGAGAAAACAAAAAATCAGATCTGCGGCCCGCACCACCATCATTTTTATGACCATCGTAACGGTGATCCTGTTGGCGGCGGTAGCAACGCTGATGTATAAAAAGAATACAAGATTTTCTTATGAAACCTCATTAGAAAAGACAGTAATCCAGACTAGTGAAGAAAATATTCCTCTAAAAGCCCTTAGTTATTACTTTATGATTGAGGAAGAGTCAGTCAATGAAGTGGCTCTGACTTATGATGCGGAGGATCCGAAGGCTTACTGGGGACTTTACGTTAATAACAGTTTTGTCTGCGATGAAGCCATGGATACGGCACTCGACTATTTTTTGCGGGATCATCTGTATTACAATCTTGCAATGCAGGAAGGCATGAGTCTGACGCAGGAAGAGTGGGATGAGATCTATCTGAAAGCGGAAGATATCATAGAGGGAATGACAAAGAAGCAACGTAGTCTTCGTATGACGAAAGAAGATATTCAACAGGCGCTGGCAGAGAATCAGCTGGCAGATGATTATGTTTTAAATAAGGCCGGAGAGCAGGACCTTAAGATGACAGAAGAGGTGTTGTCGGCTTATTACGGGATAAACAGTCATTTTTTCAAGGAACTGAAAGAGGAAAAGCAGGTCGTTGTAAATGAAAAACTTCTGGAGAACATTAAAATGGGTTCTCTGACGATCAACTAGAAGACGAAGATAAACAGGATGGGGCTGCAAAAACATTATTCGGTGTAAAAAGTGTGCAATCCCACCCAAAGTTCGTTGTAATTTTTGTGATTATGGGGTATACTATATTTGCATTCTTATAACGGAGGTGCGTATATGTACCGTATTGCTATTGAAAAACTATTCAAATGGAAACAAAGCAAACACCGTAAGCCCTTAATTATTGAAGGAGCACGTCAGGTCGGCAAGACCTGGCTGATGAAAGAATTCGGCAGACAGGCGTATGCGGATACCGTATATATCAATTTTGACTCGAATTCCAGAATGGCAGAGTTGTTTGCTTCCGACCTGGATACTAACCGCTTAATTATGGGCTTGGAACTCTATGTGGGGCGAAAAATCGATCCTGACAAGTCTTTGTTGATTTTTGATGAAGTGCAGGAAGTTCCAAGAGCGTTGGCATCTCTAAAATATTTCTATGAAAATGCGCCGCAGTATCACATTATATGTGCCGGTTCGTTGCTCGGTATTGCCTTACATCAAGGTACATCTTTTCCCGTTGGTAAGGTGGATTTCTTAAAGCTGTATCCACTTTCTTTCCGGGAGTTTTTGATGGCAACCGATAAGGAAAGATTTGCCGAGCTGCTCGACAAGCGAGACTTTCAAATGATTACGAGCTTTAAGCAAACGTATATTGATTCTTTGAAGCACTATTACTTCGTTGGCGGCATGCCGGAAGCGGTGCAAAGCTTCGCAGATAACAAAGACTTTAATGAGGTGCGTGACATTCAAAAGCGAATCCTGGCTGCTTATGAGCAGGACTTCTCTAAACACGCTCCCAACGAGATTGTTCCTAGAATTCGTATGTTGTGGAACAGCATCCCTTCCCAACTTGCTAAGGAAAACAAAAAATTCATTTACGGTCTTGTCCGTGAAGGTGCGCGTGCGAAAGAATATGAAACCGCAATTATGTGGCTGAGTGATTGCGGCCTTGTTCACAAAGTCAGCCGTGTCAATGCGGCAGGCATCCCGTTGAAAGCCTATGAGGACATGAAAGCATTCAAACTGTTCATGGTAGATGTTGGATTGCTTGGGTGTATGGTGGGGCTCCGCCAGCGCACATTACTTGACGGAAACGATCTTTTTGTTGAGTTTAAGGGAGCTCTTACGGAACAATATGTTTGCCAGCAGCTTAAGACGATCGAAGATTTAGGTATTTATTATTACACAAACGACAGAGGGACTTGTGAAATTGATTTTGTTGTTGATACCGGCGAACAAATCATTCCTGTTGAAGTAAAGGCGGAAGTCAATCTTAGAGCTAAGAGTTTGAAAACCTATCAGGAAAAATTTTCGCCCGAGGTATCTGTACGTACATCAATGGCGGATTTCAAAAAAGAAGAGTGGCTTGTTAACGTGCCGCTATATGCGATTGAAAAAATTGTATAAACCGTAGATGAGCTTGCAGAAATGAAAAAACACCATCAAGACCTTTGATTTATAAAGGCTTTGATGGTGTTTTTATGCGGGCAACAGGACTTGAACCTGCACGTCATGGACACTAGAACCTAAATCTAGCGCGTCTGCCAATTCCGCCATGCCCGCCGGTGGGAAAATGCTCCTCACGAGAAAATAGCGTATCATATTATAGGATTCTTTTCAAGAGTTTTCCCGGATTTTCGATGAAATGAAGGTGACCGTAGGGAGTTCTTGCTATAAATGTAAATATACAATGAATAAAATGATAAAATATGAATAAATTGTTGACAAATTATCAAAAAAGGATTATACTGACTTTGTGATAAAGAAATTTTACGTTTTTCCCTTTATATATCCTAGAAATAGAGAGCCTGTCCTTTGGGACAGGTTCTTTATTTTTTTGAAAATCTTGTTGACACCTACTGTTCTGTGTGCTATAACTGTATTAAGGTACATAGTACACTTATTGCTGGAAAGGAGGACGTGTATGATATCCATCAATTATCGGGATTCCAGGCCGATTTATGAACAGATAGCAGATTCGCTTCGGATGCAGATTGCCAAGCAGTTAATCGCGCCGGATGAGAAGCTTCCGTCAGTGCGGGAAATCGCATCGGAACTCTCGATTAATCCCAATACCATTCAGCGGGCCATACGGCAGCTGGAGCAGGAAGGATATGTGTACACCGTCGCAGGAAGAGGCACCTTTGCAGCAGATACAGAGAGTTATAACAGTCCAAGAAGACAGGAATTATTAGAGAAACTGGATATCATTGTGAAAGAACTGCATGTGTATCATGTGGAGGAAGAGGAACTCCTGAAAAGAGTGCATGAACTTATGAAAGGGGGAAATTCCTAAATGATCATGGCTAAAAATGTGGTGAAATCCTTTGATGACTTTCAGGCATTAAGAGGAACCACTTTGCATGTGAAAAGAGGGTCTGTATATGGTTTGGTGGGACCCAACGGAGCAGGGAAAACAACGATCATCCGGCATCTGACAGGTATTTATAAGCAGGATGCAGGAGAAGTTTATATAGACGGGGAACCGGTATGGGAAAACAGTGCGATCAAACAGAGGATCGCCTATATCCCGGACGATGTGTTTTACTTCCACGGTTCCAATATAGAGGGTATGTGCAAATTCTATAGATCTATCTATAAGAATTTTGACATAGACTTATTCCATCGATTAGAGGAATATTTTCCGAAAATCGATAAGAATAAGAAGATAAGGTCATTGTCCAAAGGAATGCAGAAGCAGGTGGCTTTCTGGCTGGCCATTGCCAGTAAGCCGGATGTCCTGGTTCTGGATGAGCCGGTGGACGGACTGGATCCGGTGATGCGTAAGCAGGTCTGGAGTATTCTGATGAACGAAGTGGCTGAACGGAACGTTACAGTTCTGGTGTCCTCACACAACCTACGCGAGTTGGAGGATGTATGTGACCACGTCGGTATCATGTCGGAAGGTTCCGTGATCCTGGAACGCTCTTTGGCAGAAATGCAGGAGAACACCATTAAGATCCAGATGGCCTTTGACGGGGAGATGCCGGACATGTCCGACATCAGGGATATCCTCCACGTGTCGTATTCAGGAAGGGTAATCACCGTGATTGCCAAAGGCAACTCGGCTCAGATTACAGCACAGATTGAAGCAAAACGGCCGCTGTTTTATGACCTCCTTCCGCTGACACTGGAAGAGATATTCATTTATGAGTTAGGAGGGACCAATTATGAAGTCAAAGACATCCTGCTTTAGTGGTGCATTATTTAAGAAAAACTTAAAAATGAACATCGCATGCAGTCTGGTGTTTTTCATCGGCCTTCTCTATGAGGGAAGCTGTATGTTTCTTAATTGGTCGGACTACGTCCAAAGTGCAAAGAGTGCACAAGAAGTACTGATGGCAAAGAATGCTGCCCTGGTACAATGTATGTCACTGAGTGGCCAAGTTGGCTTTACCGCCATCATGGCTGTACTCATCGGAGTGTTGAGTTTCTTCTATCTTTATGATAAAAGAGCCAACCAGATGATACATGCTATGCCGTTTACCAGAACTCAGTTGTTCATTACAAACTACCTGGGTGGACTCTTGACATTGGTAGTACCAATTATTTTAAACGGAATACTGATGCAATGTGCGGTTAGTGCAAAAGAGCTGGCGGGATTGGTTGCCGGTATGTATCTGTACTTAATCGCGGCGGCCGTTCTGTTTTTCAGTTTTACCGTTTTCCTGTGCATGATTTGCGGTGTAATTTATCTCCCGCCTGTATTCTTTGTGATCTTCAATTACCTGTATGTGATCTTAAGAAGAGTGATCAATTCCATGATGGGTAATCTGATCTACGGATACAAGGCAACGGAGCCAAGTATAAATGCAGCCGGTGGAAAAGAGTATATGCTTTCACCGCTTTACTACTTATTGAAAAGCAATTGCGTGGGATATGCCGAGGATGGAATGCACGCAGAATTTCAGGGGGGATATGCCTTTCTGTGGTACTTCCTTGTGGCGGTAGTGTTCATCGTTCTGGCATGGATCACTTATCGCAACAGACCATTGGAAAGCCATGGAGATTATCTGACCAAACCCTGGATCAAGGTATTTTTCTCCATTGGGATCACCACCTGCGTCAGCATTATGGTGATGTATTTTGTAACTGATTTTGAAAAAAAGAAAGCCGTGGAGCACAGTATCGGCATGATCAATCCATTGCTGGTTCTGATCATCTGTCTGGTGGCCTACCTGATCACCAGTGCTGTGATCAGAAGGAGTATCCATATCCGGAAGAAAATCGTATTCATTCCGGCGGGTATCCTTACCTTTGTGTTGGTAGTGGGCATGGGGATCATCCAGTATGATGTGCCCGGTGTGGAGAATCGCATCCCGGAAAAAGAGGATGTGAAATCCGTTACCGTTACTTCCATGATAGAAGAGGATCAGAAAACGTCCAGGATCACACTGGAAGAGGCACTGGATATCCATCAACGGCTGATAAAAGAAAAAGATTATATAACCCAGACTTCAGCAGATGTTTTCCTCCCTATTGAAATATCTTATCAGCTGAAGGATGGAAAGAGCATGGTGAGAAGCTACCAGGTTCCCTATGTAGCTTCTTGCCTGGAAAACAAAGACAGTATCCTGTCCTTTATAGATCGCAATTATAATGATTTTGTAACCGTATATGAGGATATTTACAGTCGGAAATTCCGGTCAGGAATCTTCTCCGTAAAAACGGAAGACACAGATTATACGGAAATGGAACTGGGTAAGGATTTCCTGAAAGCCTTTCTGGCTGATGTGAAGGCCGGAGCTCTGAAGGTGGATTATCCGGAGCTTGGCTGGGGAAGCAAAGGGGAAGATACGGATCTGGTTTTCTACGAAGCGTATATAACCTTGGAGTTTGAGTCTGCCAAAGATGTTAATATCTGGAGCAATATCAGTCCTTACAGTACATCGGTATGGAGTTACCAGGCCGATGACGGACAGAAGGTAGCCCAGCTGCAGTTTTATTTAAATAACCGCTGCAGTAATATGATGAAGTACTTTGAAGAGCATGGGGCAGATACCGCAAAGTTCCAGAAGGCGGAACAGCTCCAATCCGGAAATTATTATATTGAGTAAACAAAGGATATTGAGAATACAAGATGAGATTGCGAGTAGTCTCACTTAACATGAAATAAGACCTGCTGCTACGTTACGTAGGAGCAGGTCTTTTTTAATATGAAAAGTTATTTGAGAATTCAATTCTTGTTCGCTGCCTGATGCGGCCATTTAACGGTATTCACCCAGATAGAACAGTGCCAGGGTTCCCGGACCGGAATGTGCTCCAATGGTTGGTCCTACCGGATAGATCAGGAAATTGGTGAAACCGAGACGTGCTTCCACCTGAGCTGCCAGGGCTTTTGCATCTTCTTCGCAATCTCCGTGACTGATAAAGATGATGTCGTTTTGGTCTTTGTAGGAGCCGATCTGTTTTTCCATGGCATCCACCAGTCCGGTGATGGATTTCTTCCGTCCCCGTACTTTTCCAACATTGATCAGATGACCCTCATCATCTACATGCAGCATAGGCTTGACGCTGGCGATGGTTCCGATCACAGCAGTGGCTTTGGAAACGCGACCTCCGCGGTGTAGGTGGAACAGGTCATCCACAGTAAAGTTATGCACTAAATGAAGCTTATGTTCTTCAATCCATTTGGCATTTTCTTCCAGGGTATATCCCTGTTCTTTCAATCCAACGGCTTTGTGGACCAGTAGTCCTTCCCCTAAGGATGCGGCAAGGGAATCAATGACGATGATCTTATGTTCGCTGTCGGTTTCAGCCAGTTCTTCTGCAGCAATGCGCAGACTGTTGCAGGTTCCGCTTAAACCGGAAGAAAAGGCGATGCAAAGAATGTCGCAGTCATGTTCGGCAATCACTTCCTGAAAACACTTTTTGGCGGAATCAGGATTTGCCTGGGCCGTGGTCGGCAGGGAACCGTTTCTGACACGCTGGTAGAATTCTTTTGTATCCAGCTGGTGGTCTCCTTCATACGTCTCCCCATCAATGGTATAAGAAAGGGTAATGTAGTTTATCTGATGTTCTTTATAGTAGTCTAATGGCAAATCGGTGGTAGAATCCGTTACAATACAATAGTCTCTCATGAAAGTCCCCCTTATGATTTTCCTCTAGATAATATAAGTATAGCATTCTAACAATTAAAACTCAATGTGTTCTTTTTTCGGAAATTGACAGAAGAAGAAAAATATGGATATAATATGGTATCTAACAGCGGAAAGGAAGATAGAAGATGGATCGTCAGGAAACGCTTAATCTGACCATTTCCAGCGTCATGGGTAAAGGAGACGAAAGAGTCGTACATGTTCGCTTTGAACGGGATCAGGATGGGAAACAACACTTCGCGGAGGGAATTGTTCCGGAATGTTCTTTCGAGAGAATCTATGGATTCACAGAAGAAGAGGTGGCACAGCTTAAGTTTTATCTGAAGGAACATGTACAGGATATTTTCGAAGAGGCACAGAAGATCAACGACAAGGAATTCTGGTTGAAGTAAAGAGGGAGCCGTGCAGAGAAAGATATGATCCCCCCCTAAGTAGACAAGGCAAATAACCAAAGTCTACTTAAGGGGGATTTTTTATGCAGGTAAACAGAAGAAATAATTACTCTGTCTTTATCACGAAACAGACCGTACCCTTTGAATCATCCGGCAGGGAAGTAAAGGTAGTGTATTCCCGGGCGGCATCTTTTAAAGCTTTTACTGTATCAATGAGGGGAGTGATATTACCGTCAAAAGCACTTTCCAATTGTGCGGTTCCCTCTGCCAGTTCTTTGGTGCCGTCATAGAGTTTTACGGTTCCGTCGTAGAGAGCGTCGGTTCCGTTTGCAATTTGGCCGGATGCTTCGGAAAGCTGTGCCGCACCGGAGGAAAGCTGGCTAAGACCGGAATGCAGGTCAGAGGCTCCGGTTGAAAGCCGGTTCAATCCGCTGCTTAAAGCAGAGCATCCGTTGGAAACCTGTTTGGCACCGGAAGAAAGGGCAACCAGGTTTTCCTTTAATTTGGCAGCATCCATCTGGCTCTTAATCTGGGATAAAGCTGCATTCGCACCGCCTAACTGATTTAACTGAGCATAGTAGTTCATATACTCTTCGCTTCCCGGTGTCAAATCAGCCATAGCCTGTTTTAACTGGGCCATGGTCTTCTCGTTATCAGCAATGGTTGTTGTGATGGTCTGATACATCCCGGTAAGTGAAGAGTTCAGGGCGGATACTCCGCTGGAAACCTGCGCAGCACCGCTGGTGAGAGTCTTGCTTTCTTTGGCTGCTTTTTTCATATTATTGGACAGGGCTGCTCCGCCATCGCTGGCAGAGGTCATTTTATCACTTAATAAAGCGAGCTTAGAATCGAAAGTGGTATAGTTTTTCTTTAGATCGGAAGCGCCGTCTTTTAATTCACCGGCGCCATCTTTGATCTTAACGGCACCATGATCCAGTTCCTTGCAGGACTGCTTCAGATCCTCTGCAACATCTTCCAAATCTTCTATGGAATGCACATTGTTGATGTCTTTGATGGATAGCTCGGTCACTTCCTGTAAAGATTCGGAAACAGAGTCAAAATCTACGGCTTCATCAAGATCGGAGGAAGCAAACACTTCACTGGTTACAAAAGTCATCATCATGTCTGGGGAATAATCCGTTACATCTGCTTCAAAGTCTACCGTATCGGTGAATACACCATCTTCATCCAGTCCAAAGCTGTCGTTTAAGCCCGGTAATCCATATCCGATAATAATGTCAGAATCGTTGTTCTCGAGGATTTTTCCGTTGTCGATCTTAAGATTCTCGGCCTTGTCAGCGGAAACTAACATCATGGTTGCTGCAAGGAACGGAACGTGGAGTTCTTTGGTTTTTCCATCGATGGTAGCGGAATAGGTCGTGTTGTTGGTGTATTGTACATGCATGCCCAGATGTCCGCTGACACCTTCCAAAGCATCGGCAGCAATCTCTTTTCCGTCCAGGGTATAGGTAATGTTTACGGAAACCGGCAGCGTGGTGCTGGCAGGAACGCTGCCTCTGTAATATACATCATTGCCATTGGCGGTGAAAACAAGATCGGAACCGTTTTGGCTGAATTCTTCCGAGCCTTTGATGGCAACCACATCCTGTAAGGTAGTGGTGTCATTGATAGTAGTGTAATTGTCCGGGTTTTTCAGCCAGTCGGATACGGTGATCTCCTGCACGTTTCCATTTGGGTCTGCTGTAACATATACGGTCTCGGATTTTTCGGCAGTACCGGAACCGGAGGAAACGGTTTCTGCTACTGTGGTTTCGTTGGCAGCGCCGGCATTTCCGGAAGCTGTGGAGGAAGTGGATGTATCGGTTCCGCATCCTGCCAGTAAGCCGCAGGTCATGGAAGCACAAAGAATGACAGCTGCCAGTTTCTTAGATAATTTAATGGATATATTTCTCATGTTAATCTTCCTTTCATACAAATATTAGTTAGCGGATCTGTTTGTCTGCTGACGGTCGAATTCCACCGCCGGCTTAAAGCCAAGACTGGTATGGATGATCACCTTGTCAAAAATGATCAGCATAGACGGTAATACCAGCAGAACCACGAACATACTGATGATCGCTCCACGGGCCATTAAGGTACATAAGGAACTGATCATGTCAATGTTGGAATAAAGTCCTACGCCGAAGGTTGCGGCGAAGAAGCTCAAGGCACTGACCATAACGGATTCTGCGCTGGTTACATGTGCGATGTTCACAGCCTCTTTTTTAGACTTACCGGAAATACGCTCGGTCTTATAGCGGGTTGTCATAAGGATGGCATAATCCACAGTGGCTCCTAACTGGATGGTTCCGATCACGATGGAAGCAATGAAGGGAACCCTGGTCCCGGTGAAGAACGGGATACCCATATTGACAAAAATAGCAAACTCAATCACTGCCACCAGGATGAAAGGCAGGCTGACAGAACGAAGCACCAGCATAATGATCACGAAAACGGCAATAATGGAAACTGCGCTGACCACTTTGAAATCATGATCCGTAATGGTGATCAGATCTTTGGTGCAAGGTGCTTCACCCACCAGCATGGCATTGCTGTCATATTTTTTGATGATGGAGTCGATCTGCTCGCACTGGGTATTTACCTCATCGGAAGCCACTTCATATTCCGACATGATTAAGAACATTTCATAGTCACCGGACACGAAGATCTCCTGAATGGAGTCAGGTACCATATTCATAGGAATATTGGGTCCCAAAACGGATTCCAGACTCAGGCAGGCTTTGATGCCGCTAAGATCGGAAATCTGATCGGTCATGGCATAGACATCATGGTCGGAAAGGGAACTGTCAATGAGAACCATTTCCACAGTATTCATATTGTATTTTTCTTTCAGATTAGTATTGGCTACGATGGAGTCCAGATCTTTCGGCAGATCGGAATCCAGTTTATAGTATACCGGTGTATGGTTATTGCCGTATATTGCAGGAAAAAGTAGTACCAGAAAGATCACGGCAAGCGTTATGTAGTGTTTGTTAACAAACCGCATGGGACGCTCCAGGGAAGGCAAAAGCTTCTTGTGGGAGGTTCTGGTCAGAAGCTTATCGCAGGCCAGTAACAGGCTGGGTAAAATGGTGACACAGCAGATCACGCCCAGCAGAACTCCTTTTGCCATAACCACGCCCAGGTCCAGACCTAAGGTAAAGCTCATGAAACAAAGCGCGATAAATCCTGCAATGGTTGTAATGGAACTACCGGTAACGCTGACCAGGGTAGAATTAATGGCAGCGGCCATGGCCTGCCTGTGATCCTCGTATGATTCCTGCTGTTCCTGGTAGGAGTGCCACAGGAAAATGGAGTAGTCCAGGGTTACACCTAATTGCAGTACGGCTGCCAGAGCTTTGGTAATGTAAGAAATCTCCCCAAGGAAAATATTGCTTCCCAGATTATATACAATCGCCATTCCTATACTTAACAGGAAAAGAAACGGTGCAAGGAAGGAATCCATGGTTAAGCCCAGAACTACGATGGAGCATAGTACGGCAAGGATAACATAGATAGGAACTTCTTTGTCTGACAGATCCCGGATATCGGTTACAACAGCAGACATACCGCTGAACATAAACTGTTTTCCGGCAACCTGTTTTACATCCTCAATAGCCTGCATGGTGGAATCTGCACTGGTGGCATCGTCAAAGATCACGGCCATCAAAGTGGAATCTTCTGTATTGAAGATATCCCGGACTTCCTTAGGAAGAGCACTGATGGGTACAGACAGATCCAGGATGCTGTCATACCAGATGACTTTTGCAACATGCGGAACATCTTCCAGCTTTTCCTTCACTTTTGCGACTTCCTGATCCGGAAGGTTATCAACGACTACCAAAGAGAAAGCGCCGGTACCGAATTCCTCGGTTAAGATTTCCTGGCCTTTCATGGTTTCAATATCCTCCGGCAGGTAGGAGAGGATGTCGTAGTTGACACGTGTGTTCACATATCCCACGACGGATGGGATCAATAACAGAAATCCCAGAATCAGAATGGGGATACGCAATTTCACGATCACTTCTCCAAATTTTTTCATGTTTTTCACTCCTTCTTCATGTGTTGAAAGCGGCATAAAAATGACCGCTAGTCATTTATAAATGATAAGATAGCACAAAAATGACCAGCGGTCAATATATTTTAAAAAATAATTGACTGAAAGTCATTTTTTTGTTATTTTAGTATAGAACACCGGTAAAAAAAGAAGGTTTTGAGGGTAAACACCACAATGGATTACAAGGAGGAACGGGAATGGGCAGAAAAGTAGACGAGAATAAACGTCAAAAGAAGGAAGCCCTGCTGGATAGTGCACTGGATCTGTTTCTTTCCAAAGGAATACAGGAAACCTCCATAGCGGATATTGTCAAAAAGGCGGGCGTAGCAAAAGGAACATTTTATCTTTATTATAAGGATAAAGTCGATCTTCGGAATATTCTCATTGCACATGAAGCAAGTAAATTATTCGAACGCGCTACGGAAAAAATGCAACAGGATCATACCGACTGGGAAGCTTTAGGTTTCGAAGAACAGATCATAGAGGTAGTCGATCATATTATTGATGAACTGGCGGCAGATAATCGTCTGCTCAGATTTATTTCTAAGAATCTGAGTTGGGGGTATTTCAAATTTGCCTTGTTGAATAACCGGATGGAAGAGGACGTGGACTTCTACGAAGTGTTTGAATATATGATCTCCAATGCGGACTATAAGCTCAGGGATCCTGAAATCATGATCTTCCTTATTATAGAACTGGTCAGCTCTACCGTTTATAGCTGTATTCTTTATGAGGAGCCGGTGGGTTTAGAAGAAGTAAAGCCTCATTTGTACGATGCGATTCGCAGTATTATCCGCAGTCACAGGACAACTGATTCTGAATGACAGACACCAAAACAATATAACCAAAAAAGACATTGAAAATTCGGCGGTTTACACAATGAAAACGATGTTGAAAAAAGGGAGGACCTCTACTATAATGAATAAGGTTGAAATAAAATCCAGAGGTCGAGTGATCTGGAAATAATTGTACAATATTACAAGGGGGACACGTAAGATGTCATATGTAGACAGAGTCTTAGAAGCGACTAAAGCAAAGAATGCGAATGAACCGGAATTTCTTCAGACCGTTGAAGAAGTATTAAATTCTCTTCGTCCAATCGTAGATAATGATCCAAAATACGAAGAGGCAGCTATCTTAGAGCGTATGGTAGAGCCGGAGAAAACTCATATTTTCCGCGTACCATGGGTAGACGATAATGGTAAGGTACAGATTAACAGAGGTTTCCGTGTACAGTTCAACAGTGCTATCGGACCGTACAAGGGAGGACTTCGTTTCCAGCCTAATGTAAACTTAAGTATTATCAAATTCTTAGGATTTGAGCAGACTTTCAAGAACTCCTTAACAGGACTTCCAATCGGTGGAGGTAAAGGTGGTTCTGATTTCGATCCTAAGGGAAAATCAGATGCAGAAGTAATGAGATTCTGCCAGTCCTTTATGACTGAGTTATACAGATATATCGGTATTGATATTGACTGCCCGGCCGGAGATATGGGTGTAGGCGGAAGAGAGATCGGATACCTTTACGGACAGTTCAAGAGAATCACCGGAAGATATGAAGCAGGTGCTTTATCCGGAAAAGGTCTTTCTTATGGCGGATCTTTAGGACGTCCGGAAGCTACCGGATTCGGAGCAGTATATTACGCAGATGAGTACTTCAAGACCATCGGCGGAAGCTTAAAGGGCAAGAAAGTTGCCGTAACAGGTTTCGGAAACGTTGCCTGGGGTGTATGTAAGAAATTATCTGAGTATGGTGCGATTCCTGTAACTGTATCCGGACCGGATGGATACGTTTACGATGAGGAAGGTATCAACACAGAAGACAAGATCGCATTCTTACTGGAGATGCGTGCTTCTAACAGAAACGAAGCTAAGATGTACTTAGAGAAATATCCAAATGCGAAATTCTTTGCAGGCGAGAGACCATTCGGTAAAGTAAAAGCTGACATCTATATGCCATGTGCTATGCAGAACGAAATCCGTCTTGAGGAAGCTCAGGCAATCGTTGCTGAAGGAACAGCAAAAGACGTTATCGAAGTTTCTAACATGCCGACAACCAATGAAGCTATGAAGTACTTAATGGACAACGGAATCACCATGCAGGCTTCCAAAGCTGTTAATGCCGGTGGTGTTGCATGTTCTTCCTTAGAGATGACCCAGAATGCAGAGCATCTGCCATGGTCTACTGAAGAAGTAACTGCAAGACTTGAGCCGATCATGAGAGGCATCTTCCACAACTGTGATGAAGCTGCTAAGAAATACGGCTGCGAAGGAAACTACGTTGCAGGTGCAAACCTTGCCGGATTCCAGAAGGTTGCAGATGCTATGTTAGAGCAGGGTATTGTATAAGCGTATTGTCAGATCATATTACATAAGTATATATGGAGAAGTGAAGGGATATACCGGTATTGGGGGATACGGTATATCCCTTTTATCGTGGAATTCTATATTGAATTTTGCGGACGGCTGTAGGATAATAAGAAAAAGGAGGTAGATACTATGATTTTTGACAGATCTGAATTAAACAGCATTGTTTCCAAAGTAGGGGATACCTTGGTGGATACAGGCAAGAATATCAAGGAAACCGCCAAGGTGGCCATGGATACTGCGCCTATTTCTTTAAAACTGCGGGAGAAAGAGAATTATCTGGAAAAACAGTATTTTGAGCTTGGTGTCCTGTATTTCCAGAATCACGTAGATGATGAAGAACCGGAATTCGACCAGATCCGCAGGATTGAAGAAACGCAGGAAGAAATCCGCCAGTTAAGAGATGAAATTGCGGATAAGAAAGGCAAAGATGTCTGCCCTTATTGCGGGGAATATATTGAAAAAGAAAAGAAGTTCTGCGCCAACTGCGGAAAAAAACTATAAAGTGTAACAAATCACAGTAGTATGGCATATACTGTACAAATGAGTTTTACGGAGAGCTTATGTCAACTACAATTGTGATAGATGCAGGACATGGTGGCTATGATAATGGAGCTTCCTTCCAGGGCAGAACGGAGAAAGAGGATGCGTTAAAACTGGCACTGGCAGTAGGAGAATTGCTGACAAATGCCGGATATAACGTGATTTACACCAGAACCACGGATATTTACCAGTCTCCTTTTGAAAAAGCGCAGATCGCAAATCAATCCGGAGCCGATTATTTTATCTCATTCCACAGGAATTCCAGCCCTATGCCGGATACTTATCAGGGTGTGCAGAGCCTGGTTTTCTCTGAGAATGACGAGATCAGCAATGAGATTGGAAGGGATATCAATGCGCAGCTTGAACAACTGGGATTCAAAAATCTTGGAATTGAAGCCCGCCCGAATCTTGTAGTGTTACGGCGCACCAATATGCCGGCAGTACTGCTGGAAACAGGTTTTATCAATACGGCGGCAGATAATGAGTTGTTCGACACCAGGTTTCCTGAGATGGCACAGGCCATTGCCAATGGTATCATGGAAGCGGTACCGTTAGAGGATGAACATTATGCGGTGCAGATTGGTTTGTTTAAATATGAGTCCAATGCAGATTATCAGGCAGAATTGGCAAGAGATGCAGGATTTGATGCAGAGATCAGCTATGAGGAGCCCTACTATGCAGTACGGGTGCCGGATGGCGATTCTCTGGAAAGTGCGGTGGCACTTCAGACCAGGCTTCAGAGGTTAGGTTTTGATACTCTGATCGTAACGCAGTCCAAAAATGGAAAGAATAGTCAGCCGTAAGCAGCCTCCTCTTCCGTTGACCGAGATCACACAGGGTCAGCGGAAGAGTATTTTTTGCAAACAGGAAGGCAAACATTTTCTAAAGAAAGAATAAAGTGAACAAAAAGCCTTTACATTTTTATCGGGCTGGGATATGATATCCCTATCTTAAGTATCCGCTTTCAAGCGGCAGTGAAATCTTACAGTTCCTGTAAGGTCATTTGAAACACAGATCCGATTCCGGATGTTGTGATTTCCCATTTTTTATTTTTTACAAAAGAGTCATGTCAGGAAGATCCTGGGAGAAAAAGGAGTTAGGAAAACAATTATCACACGAATTTCTTTTGCCGCAGGTTCAAAGCGAATGCTTCGAGAAATATTCGTAGAAGAAAGGAGAGCACATGAAGGAAATTTTTGAACAGTATGGAGGCGCAATCCTTACGGTGGTTGCCGTGCTGGCACTGGTATCAATTGTGACGGCGTTGTTGCAGACCGGTGAAAACGGTATTGTTTACAGTGCACTGGCGGATCTGGTTAAGAACTTTGCTACATCTGCCGGAGTGGGTGCAGGAGCATAGCGTGGCAGGACAGATCGAACTGACAGAAGAACAATACGGACCTCTTTTTCAGTATGTGCAGGATGAAGAGGTATCTGATATTGACTGCAACGGAGGAAAAATCTGGATCACCAGGGGCAACTCCCGGCGCTATTGTGTTGAGGAAACCCTGACCAGGGAATTCGTTGCAGCATTCTGTCAGAAACTGGCTATCCTGCAACGGCAGAATTTTAACCCCACCAACCCCCTGTTGGAGGCAGAAACCAGAAATCTCAGGATCAGTATTCTGCATGAAGCAGTATGTGTTGGGGGAAGAAGTATCAGTATTCGCAAGTCTTTGCCGAAGCAACGATTCACCAGGGAAAGTGCGATTGCTGACGGATATGCAACCCGTGAAATGTTTACTTTTCTGGAAAACTGTGTCAAGGCACATTATACTTTCGTAATCTGTGGCAATCCGGGAAGCGGAAAAACAGAATGTGCAAAGTATCTTGCAACCCGGATCCCGCCATGGGAACGGGTCATAACCATTGAAGATAATCTGGAGTGGCATTTAAACCAGATTCATCCGGAAGCGGATGTTGTTGAATTAAAAGTTGATAAAAGTGAGGATATAGGAATTTTTTCCTATAGCGATGCAATTAAAGCAAGTTTAAGACAGAATCCCAGATGGTTGATGTTGTCTGAGGCAAGGGGACGGGAGGCATGCCAGCTCATGGAGGCCTGGTCAACCGGAATCTGTGGTATGACCACATTGCATACAGATGATACCAGAAAAATCCCGGAACGGATCCTGAGTATGATGGGAAGCTACAGCGAAGCACAGCGGCTGGAGAATCAGATCTACAATGATATCGACGTGGGGATCAAAATGGGATTTGCGCAAAATGAGCAGGGAAGAAATTACAGAAGGATTGAACAGATCTGTCTGTTTGGCCGGGATCACGGACAAAATGAGAGCTGGCTCTGGGTGGACCGGGGTCGTTGCACGGAACAGAAAATGCCGGAAACCATAAAAAGAAAACTGGAACAGGATGGAATCAATCTGAAGTAGGGGAGTGTATATGAAAAGAAGAAAAAGCATAGACAGAAAAAAGTTTTATGAAATAGGAAAGTTGTCTGCAGTATCCGGAGTTTTGTCCGTATTGACAGCGTGGATCTTTCGGTTAGAGGCCGGGCTGATACCGCTGCTTGCTGTCCTTTTCTTCTTCTTCCTGAATCAGATTACTAAAATGATGCGCAAAAAGAGGTATTGGGATGAAAGATTTGAACAGTGTGCGGATTACATGCAGCAGATGATCTTTGCCTTTGAAAAGAACGGAGAAGTTGCAGCATCCCTGCGGGAAACCCGGGATTTTTACGGTGAGGATGAAATGGGAAGATGTCTGGAGGAGGCCTTAAACTATCTGGAGGCATCTTATGCGGGCAACAGTAAAGAAGTTGCGTTGCGTATTATTGAAGAAATTTTTCCGAACAGAATCTTAAAAACGATCCACAAGTTTTTTGTGGAGGCAGAAAACACCGGCGGAAAAACGAACGCTGCATTGGAAATCCTGAAAGAAGAGCTGCAGAGGTACCGGACCAGAGTGAGACTCTTTCAGGATAAGTGCAATAAAAACCGTATCAATATCATGGTGGCTGTAATGGCAGGAATACTTCTTTGCGCCAGTCTGCTGTATCTGACACCTGAGGCGGGAGCATTACCGGATTCTCCGCTATATCAGGCAGGTACGGTGATACTCTTTGCATTGAGCATGTTGATCGTATATGGAGCATTTGCCACAACATGCAGAGACTGGTTAAAGGAAAAAGCAACTTATTCTGAAGAGGAGCTGAAAGAAAAACTGCTGAAATATGTAAACCACACCGGGAAGGTGGGAAGAAAAACTCTGAAGGATATTCTGCAAAAGGAGATTGACAAATGCTTTCCGGACTGGATCCTCAAACTAACCCTGCTTTTGCAGAATCGGGATGTGCCGGGAGCCATTGAAGAGAGTATGCAGGATGCGGATGTAGTATTGAAATACTATATCCAGAAGCTGGCGGAGCAGATTCATGATCATCCGGATTCGTCTATGCCATATTTGGATTTTCTGGAAGAATTCAAAACTCCGGAAACAGAAAATGCCTTAAAAATGCTTTACGCCATATCCACGGGAGGATGCGCGGATGCAGACAGGCAGCTGGCAGGGTTATATGACCGGACGCAGATCATGGCGGATCAGGCCGCCAAAGCAAGACAGGACAACCAGATGGCCGGGATGTATGTGCTATTTCTGGCACCTACACTGCTTACTTCCCTAAAACTGATTCTGGATCTTTCCATCCTTTTGATCTCTTTCATGGGACAGATGGGAATGTAGTGGAAGGCATAGGGCAGTTGTGAAAGAGACGGCAAACACAAAGAAGTGGAGGAGGAGAACATGAGACAGGTAGTGGAGGGCATGGTAGCCATGATGTTTGTTATCCTGTTATGTCTGACGGGTATGGAGCTTTTATCAGCTCATATTGATGCAGGAATGGCCAAGGATTATAGAAATCAGGTGGTTTGTGCTTTGCTAAACAGTGATTATGATCTTGCCGTGATCAACGAGAATCTGGAGGAGGCCAGAAAAAACGGCTATGAGCTGTCCATCCGTCTATATCTGGAGGATGGAACCAGTGAGGAATCATCGGAAGAATTCCTCTCTGTTCCGGCTCCTGTAGAAATGGCAAAGGTCAGTTTGAAATATAAGATTTCCATACCGGTGCTGCATAAGGAAGCTACACATATCATTACAGCCACCGTAGGTTAGAGCAGAAAGGAAAAAGATGAAACAGATCATAGAAGATTTGGGAATGAGTATGGTTTACATGACTCTGTGCGGTCTGTTGACCGGAATTTTTGAAATGATATTCAACAGTCTGAGTTTGTAGGGGAGGAATGTGTATGAAAATGATCATAGAAGAATTTGGTGGAATGATTCTGGCCTGTGTGGCATCTTTGATGATCCTGGCTATGAATCTTGAGATGCTTATGGGACCGGTAGCGGAGAAAGTGCTGTATATTGTCAGCAGTAATTGTTAGGTAAAAGGAGGAAATCGTGCGCTTTATCATGGAATACATAGGGATGACGTTCCTCAGTGTGGCAGTGGGAGGAGCTCTGCTCTACCTTTTTGTGACGTCTCCGGATTCCGGGCTGGTTTCCGTCGGAAAACTTGCCGGACAGGAAACAGCGAAGTTAAGTAACCTGGGGGTGGATCAGATTTACGGGGAAAAAGAGATGGATCAGCAGATTACGTTTTCTTACCGGGAGAAAACTTACACGGCAGGGCTCTATGAGAATCTGCAAGAGCAGTTTTCGGCCAAAGATCCCGGAGGACAGGAAATCCCGGTCCGGGTGTGGAAGGTGATTTCATCCGAAGGTGAAGTTTGCAACTCCGATGAAGAAGGGGTTTTGTTTCCGGCGGCAGGAGTCTACACGGTTTATGCGATGGCAGGAGGGGCCTGCTATCGGGTGACGGTTCCGGTAATGGCTGCAGGGCAGGGTGAGAGTGCTGCCTGAGAAATAACAAGGTGAGGTGAAAGAATGCGTTATGTATTGTACGGGATAACATGCTTTGTGGTTTTTCTATGTTCTTTGGAGATGCTTCTTACCGTAAATTCCAGGAATTCCCGGAAGGATGAACTGGAGCAGGCCGTTACCCTGGCAGTGAGGGTCACGATGGAAAACCTTGCAAAAGGGAACGTGAAGGGAGAGGATGCGTTGGAAACCATGTTTGAAGAACGGGTTCGGGAGCTGATACATTCCGAGTCAGAACTTACAATCCAGATTCTTGCCAAAGATGTTTCTAAGGGACTGCTTTCTGTTTGTGTGCAGGAAGAATTTACTTATCCCACAGGGAAAAAGGGTACTCTTTCGGTAAGTAAAACGGCAATCCTGGATGGCTTAGAATTAGAAAAAGAAGAGGGGGAATGATTATTTGAAAAAGAAAATATGGAAGCTGGGGATCGGGCTTACGATTCTTCTATGCA
Organism: Lachnospiraceae bacterium; assembly: GCA_051877515.1. Lineage (GTDB taxonomy): Bacteria > Bacillota > Clostridia > Lachnospirales > Lachnospiraceae > XBB1006. The sequence continues at coordinate 25,570 of JBJEIY010000011.1, forward strand.
GTTTTCAGTTTCTGATGGGTGCAGGAGGAGTGAAAGGAACGGAGCGCTTTACCATTGAAAGCCGGGCGTCGTTGCCATCACCTGTAAAAAAGCGTTCTATCAAAAAATGGTATTACTATTACAATGTCAAGAGGAAACGCTATGAGAAAAACACCGACGAGACAGAGCTCTGTTTTGCGCTGGGCGGTTTTACTACCGATATTTCCTGCGGCCCCCGGGAAGGCTATGTGTTGAAAAAAATGTATGTAAACGGAGAGAGTGTGCCCATCGATACCACGCAGTATTATGTAACCGGTAATCTGGAAGTGGAGTTTTACTTTGACAGGTTGCCATCCTGTAACCAGGTATATCGTTATTACACCTATAATCCGAAAAAAAGTACATATCAATTGGAGAGAAGCATAAGGGACAGTATGCCGGGAGGAATATACTATACAACCCGTATTTCCTTTGATGAACAGAAATATCATATTCAGAAAATCATGTTTAATGGATCGGAAAAGCCGGAGGTGGGTGATTTTACCTATCTGACCACAGGTGATAACGAGATCGATGTGTATTTATATCCCAACCGGACGATCCTGGAATTCTACGATGATACAGGAAAAAGGGCAGGCACGCAAACGGTATTGTATGGAGAGAAAACCAAGCTTATGGCAAATCCCCTGAAAAAGCCCTATTATCAATTCGTGGGGTGGAAGGGAACCATTCTGGGAGAAACCCGTATGTTTCAAGATCAGGAGGAGTTTGAAACACCTTATACCGAAGATCTGACGATTCTAAAACTGGTGGCAGAATGGAAACCTATGGAATACCGGATTACGCTTCGTTATCATTCTGATACCGGTCCATCGGACACAACTTATGTTGCAGGTCCTTATGAATGGGAGGATTCTTTCTGTATTTGGCAGCAGAGCAGTTTTCCGAAAGCAGTGGAAGATGCGGTGCTTTTAGGCTGGACCATGCAGCCGGACCAGAAAGAGGTCCGGTATCAGACAGGGCAGTCATTAAGTACCAGAACCCTGTTTTATGAGGCCCGGGAGCAAAGTGTGGCAGATCCCGAAAAGACAGAGCAGGTGATTGACCTGTATCCGTTATGGGACAGGGCACCGGTGCTTAAGATCTCCCATGTTTATATTTCTTCTAAGGATGCCAGAGACGGCAAGATCACAAAACAATATCTTTATCAGCAGCTAAAGGCGGTGGATCCGGAAGAGGGAGAACTGGCTTTGCTGACACAGGAAGACTCCGGTGCGGCAGGAATCAGTTTTCCTGATTATCGGGGAAGCCTTTTTCTGGAAGGACAGACCGGTGATGTTAAGATTACGGTAAAAGCAAGAGATTCCGGAGGGAATGAAGTCATGGAACAAATGGTATGTTCCATTGTAGACAGTAACGGTTCTTATCTGGGAAAAATGAAAAGAGTACGGTTTATTTCAAAAGAATATCTTGACACACTGGATGAGGATTCTGTCTGGAGAACAAATAGGCAGTATGTCAAATTACTGGAGGAGGTATTAGAAAAAGCGAGTTGAAAACAACTCGCTTTTGTTTTTGCAGGTTTTTCCAAATCGGATCGGGATCTTTAGGATTCTTCTGTGCACTCCCGGTCAGTCTCTAAGACCGGGCGGATCAGAAGTTTGTCAATCCGGTTTTTATCCATTTCCAGAACCCTGTAGTAAATACCATACTCATCGGTCACCTCATCTCCTTCGGCAGGCAGCTGATCCAGCAGACCAAATACATAACCTGCAATAGAATCATAATCTTCCGATTGGATGGGGAGGGATAATTCTTCTGCCACATCATCCAGATTGGTAACACCCAGAACCCGGAATTCTCCGTTATCCAGAGGAATAATGAATTCTTCCTCCTGGTCATATTCATCGTGGATCTCTCCCACGATTTCTTCCAGCAGATCTTCCAGAGTGACCAGACCTGCGGTATCTCCATATTCATCCAGCACGATGGCCATGGCAATCGACTCATCACGCATTTTTATAAACAATTCTGCGGTGTTTTTGTGTTCATATGTATAGAACGGTTCCCGCATAATGTCACGGATGTGAAATTGTGTTTTGTCTTCAATAAGGAGCAGATCCTTCATGTTTACGATTCCCACAACGTTATCCGGTGTGTTATCGTATACCGGGATGCGGGTCAGCTTATCTTCTTTATAGGTTTCCAATAACTGATCATAGGTACTGTTGATCTCCACCATGGTCATATCGATCCGGGGGACCATGATCTCTTTGGCCTGTGAATCGTGGAAGTCAAAGATGTTATTGATAACCTCATGAGAATCGGACTCCAATGCACCGCTTTCGTGGCTGACATTAATGATGGTGCGCAGCTCACTTTCTGTCAATGCATTGGATGAAGCAGTGGCATCAACATGTAGCAGGCGCAGGAAACAAAGTGCCAACTGATTAATAAGAAAAATAACCGGGGTCAGCAGCTTCATCAGTACATAAACAATCCCTGCGTAGGAGAGGGAAAGTTCTTCCGCTTTCAGGGTGGCTACGGTTTTCGGGGAAATTTCGCCGAAGATCAAAACCAGAAGGGTTAACAGACCGGTTGCAATACCGGCACCCATACTTCCAAAAAAGGAAATAGCCAAAGCAGTAGCCAGGGAAGAAGCAGAAATGTTTACCAGGTTGTTGCCGATCAAAATGGCACTAAGCATCTGGCTTTTATTCTCTGTAACCTGGATTACCCGTGCGGCACGCCGGTCTCCTTCTTCTGCCTTTGTCTGAATGCGTAACAGATTAACAGTGGTAAGCGCGGTTTCCGCAGAAGAGAAAAAAGCGGAAAGACAAAGCAACAGAACCAGACAAACCAGCTGTATGGCGACATAGGGGTCCATATTGTTCACTCCTTTAGAAAAAGTATTATTCGATATTCGAATTGCGGCTATTGTACCACAACTTTCTTTTTTTGTATATAGGATGGACTTGAAGTTTTTTCGGGCTTTTTCTATAATGAGTGGGAAATGCTTGAGAAAACCGGGAGGAAACCATGTTACAGGATTACCCATTGGAGCCCATTGTGGAGCCGGTACTGACCTGGTATGCGGAGTGCAAACGGGATCTGCCATGGAGAAAAAACAGAGATGCCTATTCTATCTGGGTGTCAGAGATTATGCTTCAACAGACCAGGGTGGAGGCTGTGATCGGCTATTATCTGCGTTTTATGAAGGAATTGCCGGATGTCTATGCCCTGGCAGAGTGTCCGGAAGAAAAACTTCTGAAACTGTGGGAGGGCTTAGGATACTATAACCGGGTCCGGAACATGCAGGAGGCGGCAAGAACGGTGTGCAGTGAGTATCATGGGAAACTGCCCCGGACCAGCCGGGAATTATTAGGATTAAAAGGGATCGGAAGCTATACGGCCAGAGCCATTGCGTCCCAGGCATATGAAGAACCGGTGGCAGCAGTGGATGGAAATGTGCTGCGTGTGGTAACCAGATTGACCCGGGATGATACGGATATTATGAAAACAGGATTCCGGACACAGGTGGAAGGGGTTCTGGACGGCCTTCTGGAAGGGATTCCTGCCGGAGAGTTTAATCAGGCCATGATGGAACTGGGGGCCATAGTCTGTGTGCCCAATGGAGAACCGCATTGCGAAAAATGTCCGGTGCAGAACCGGTGTGAGGGGCGCAGAGTCGGGGATGAAATGGCGTTTCCGGTAAAAAAGGCCGCAGCACCGCGCAAGATTGAAAAGCGTACCATATTTCTGGTTCGCAGGGGAAATGGTGTCTGGATCCAAAAACGGAAAAACAGTGGTCTGCTGGCAGGTCTGTATGAATATCCGGGGGAGACAGGGTGGTTAACGGCCAAAGAGGCTTTGGATTTTGTGAAAAAACAGGGCTTTGTGCCACTCCGGATTAAGGAGACAGGAGAGGCAAAACACATTTTTTCCCATGTGGAATGGCATATGAAGGGGTATGAGATACGGCTGGATGAAACACAGCCGCCAAAGGAAGAGGTGCTTTTTGCTACGAAAGAAGAAATGGAGGGCATCTATCCGATCCCGTCCGCTTTTGAATTCTTTAAGAGCAGGTTATCCTTAAAAACGGATGGTGAACAGAAAGAAAGTGTGTTAAAATAGAGAACAGACGGAGGAGAGATTATGTATGACAGTATTGTGATCGGCGCAGGTATCGCCGGAGCCGTGGCAGCCAGAAAACTGGCAGAGGAGGGGGACCGGAGGGTTCTGGTACTGGAACGCAGGGATCATGTGGCAGGAAACTGCTATGATACCGAAGATTCTCATGGGATCCTGATCCATGTATACGGGCCTCATATTTTTCATACAAATGATGAAGGGGTATTTCAATATTTCAGCAGATTTACGGATTGGCACTTTTTCCCCCATCAGGTAGTTGCACAGGTGGGAGAGAAGCAGATCCCGGTACCGTTTAATCTCAATACGCTCCATATGGTGTATGATGAGGCAACTGCTGACAGGCTGGAAAAAAAGCTGATGGAAGCTTACGGGGAAAACAGCCGTGTGCCGATTATGAAGTTAAGAGAAAGTCAGGATAAAGATATCCGGGGCATTGCAGATTATGTGTACGAGAATATTTTTTTGCATTATACCATGAAACAATGGGGGCAGACGCCGGAGGAAATCTCGCCGGAGGTTACGGGACGTGTGCCCATACTGATCTCCCGGGATAACCGCTATTTTCAGGATACTTACCAGGGTGTTCCCAAAGAAGGTTTTCATGCCATGATCAGGAATATGCTGGACCACGAAAACATTACCGTGCAAACCGGAACGGATGCCCGCAAAGAGCTATTGTTTGATGCAGAGGGACAGATCCTGTATCGGTCAGAGCCCTTTACCGGAGAGGTGATCTATACCGGTGCGGTGGATGAGTTATTTGAATTAAAATTCGGAAGACTTCCGTACCGTTCTTTGGATTTTCAGTTTGAACACTATGACAAACAGGATTATCAGGGGCATGCGGTAGTGAATTACACTGTTAGTGAGGACTATACCAGGATTACGGAGTTTAAGCACTTAACCGGTCAGGAAGATACAGATGGAACTACGATTGTGAAGGAGTATCCTTTTGCCTATACCGGAGAGGAAGGTCAGATTCCCTATTATGCTATTTTAAACCCGGAAAATCAGGCACTATACGAAAAATATGCCCGGGAGGCAAAGCGCTACAAGAATCTTCATCTGTTAGGAAGGCTGGCTGAGTACAAATACTATAATGTAGATGCCATGGCCCGTAAAGCATTGGATCTTGCAGAACAGCTTAGAGGAGGACAGGAATGAAATTATTATCAATTGCCATACCATGTTATAATTCGGCGGCATATATGGAGCATTGTATTGAGACGCTTCTGCCGGGAGGAGAGGATGTGGAAATCCTCATTGTGGATGATGGCTCTACAAAGGATAATACGGCGCAGATTGCCGATGATTATGCGGCAAAATATCCTACCATCGTTAAGGCCATCCATCAGGAAAACGGCGGTCACGGAGAAGCTGTAAATACCGGCATCGCCAATGCAACGGGATTGTATTTTAAGGTGGTGGATTCCGATGACTGGGTTGATGAGGAAAGCTATCAAAAGGTATTGGAAACCCTGCGCAGGCTGGCAGGAGGAGAAAAGTCCCTGGATATGCTTCTGTGTAACTATGTCTATGAAAAAGAAGGCCAGAAGCATAAGAAGGTTATGAAATATGATTCCGTGTTACCGGTCAACAGAATGTTTGGCTGGGAAGAAGCGGGAAAATTCCACAAGGGACAGTACATACTTATGCATTCCGTGATTTACCGTACCCAGCTTTTGCGGGATTGCGGGTTAAAACTGCCCAAGCATACTTTTTATGTGGATAATCTGTTTGTGTATGTGCCGCTTCCGTATGTTAAGAACATGTATTATCTGAATGTGGATTTTTACCGGTATTTCATCGGACGGGATGATCAGTCCGTGAACGAAAAGGTCATGATTTCCAGAATCGACCAGCAGATCCGGGTCAATAAACTGATGGTGGAAGCTGTTGATGTATGGAAGATTACCAACAAGAATCTCCGCAGATATCTTATCAATTATCTGGAGATCATTACGGTGATCTCCACGGTAATGCTGATCCGTTCCGGAACAAAAGAGAACCTGATCAAGAAAAAAGAGCTTTGGATGTTTTTGAAAAACTATGACTTGAAACTGTTCCATAAGCTCAGAAACGGAATCATGGGACAGACAATGAACCTTCCGGGAAGAGGCGGAAGAAAGATTTCCATCGCAGCTTATAAATTATCCCAGAAAATTGTGGGATTTAATTAATCTTGTGACATATACTTAGATAAAGACAGTGTGACAAGGTTGTAAACAGTATGGCAAAGGAAAGAAAAAAGAAGGATCTAAGATCTTTTGGGGGTTTCTTGCGGGCACTCCTGGCCTCGTATCTGGTCAGCACACTGGTTTTGCTGATCCTTGCCTTTATCCTGTACAAGTGGGGACTAAGTGAGAATATCATGATGGCAGGAACGATCATTACCTATGTTCTTTCCGGATTTGTGGGGGGAGTCTTCCTTGGAAAAAGCGGACGGAACCGTGCTTTTTTGTGGGGACTTCTGCTGGGAACGGTGTATTATATGCTGTTGTTACTGGCGGCATTGCTCCTTCCCGTGAAAGAGACCAACTCCGGTATCACAACCCTGATCAATCTTGGTATCTGTATGCTGGCAGGAATGACCGGGGCTATGGTGGTCAAAAAATAAAAAAACTCTTCCAAATTGATAGGGCATGTGCTATAATATCTGAGGTTGTACCTTATTGACCGCTCGCTTAACGCGGGCGGTCTTACGTTGCTTTATCTAGAAAGTAAGAAAAAGAAAAATAAGGTCGAAAGAAAATAATTAAGTGAGGTAGAAAGATGAAAAAGAGTAAAGGCGCCCTGATTCTTATCCTGGCAGTTCTGGTGCTGGGATTGACCTCCTTTTTCGGAGTAAGAATCATAAGGGGAACAACAGGTGAAGAAACCTGCAGTGGGGATGCCATTGGTCTCGGACTTGATCTGGCTGGCGGTGTCAGCATTACTTATCAGGTAGAGGGAGAGACACCAACCACTGAGCAGTTAAACGACACAATTTACAAATTGCAGCAACGTGTTCAGACAGCTTCCGACGGAAGTATCACAGAAGCGCAGGTATACGCAGAGGGTGATGACCGTATCAGCGTAGATATCCCGGGTGGAAGTTCTGATATGTTTGCAGAGCTGGAAGAGCCCGGTGTACTGGAATTCCGCGATGCAAACGGACAGGTTCAGTTCTCCGGTGAGGATATCAAGGCTGCAGAGGCAGTAACACAAACAGACAGCAATACACAGGCCAAAGAAAATGTTGTGGAACTGACCTTTACAGATGAAGCTGCGAACCGTTTCTATGAGTATACAGCAGCACATACCGGTGAAGTACTGGCTATCTACTACAATAATGAATTATTAAGTGATCCAACCATTCAATCTGCCATTTCTGGTGGTGTGGCAACCATTAGTGGTTCCTATACCAAAGAGGAGACAGAGCGTCTGGCATCCTTCATCCGTATCGGTACACTGGATCTGACATTATCACAGTTACGTGCCCAGGAAGTCAGCGCAACATTAGGAGAAACAGCGCTTTCCACCAGTATTAAGGCAGCAGGAATCGGACTTCTGCTCGTAATGCTGTTCATGATCGCGTTCTATCTGCTTCCGGGATTTGCATCAGCGATTGGACTGGCTATCTACACAGGACTGATGATGATCGCACTCCGGTTATTCGGTATTACATTGACCTTACCGGGTATTGCAGGTATCATTCTTTCCATGGGTATGGCTGTAGATGCCAACGTCGTAGTTTTTGCCCGTATCAGGGAAGAACTGGGAAGCGGAAAAACAGTGGCTTCTTCCATGAAGATCGGATATAAGAAAGCATTGTCCGCCATCGTGGATGGTAATGTTACCACCCTGATCGCAGCAATCGTACTTGGTATCTTAGGATCCGGTACTGTAAAAGGATTTGCATATACATTTGGAATCGGTATTGTGATCTCCATGTTCACTGCTTTGGTTGTAACGAAGCTGATCATGCAGGGATTATATGCGGTAGGTCTTCAGGATCCGAAGTATTATGGTTCTGCAAAAGAACGTAAGGTTATTGATTTTGTAGGCAGAAAGAACATCTTTATCTGTGTTGCGGTTGTGATCATCTTTATCGGACTTGGTGTGATGTCATTCAACGCCGGCAATGGTAAGGGTGCATTGAATTACAGCCTTGACTTTGTAGGTGGTACATCCACAACAGCAGAGTTTGACAGGGATTATACCGTTGAGGAAATTGAATCTACCATCGTTCCGGTGGTTACCGATGCTGTTTCCAATACAACTGTACAGACCCAGAAGGTATCTGACAGTAATCAGATCGTGATCAAGACAAGAGTATTGTCCGACGAGGAACGTCAGACATTGAATGATGCATTGATCAACAACTTAAATGTTGACAGAGATTCCATAACCTTTGAAAGTATCAGTGCAACCGTAAGTAACGAAATGAGACAGGATGCCATGGTAGCCGTGATCATTGCATTGATCCTGATGCTGATCTATATCTGGTTCCGGTTTAAGGACTTCCGTTTCTCAGCCAGTGCGGTTATTGCATTAATGCACGATGTATTGGTAGTACTTACCTGTTATGCCCTGGTAAGAATTTCTGTTGGTAATACCTTTATCGCAGTTATGCTTACCATCGTAGGTTACTCCATCAACGCTACTATTGTCATCTTTGACCGTATCCGTGAAAACCTGAATGGTAGTGTGACGAGAGATCCGGACAGACTGAAAGAAATTGTGAACAGAAGTGTTACCCAGACATTGTCCAGAAGTATCAATACTTCCATTACAACCTTTGTTATGGTGGCATTCCTTTACTTCATGGGCGTAACCTCCATTCGCGAATTTGCATTACCGTTGATGGTAGGTATTATTGCCGGAGCATATTCCTCTGTATGTCTGACAGGATCCATCTGGTACATGATGAAGACCAAAAAGCGCATCAAGCTTGTATAATAAGGGGATAGAAACCTATGATAGATATTAAATTTCTACGTGAGAATCCGGAAGCGGTAAAAGAGAATATCCGGAAAAAATTTCAGGATGAAAAATTGTCTCTGGTGGATGAGGTAATAGAACTTGATAAAAAGGCAAGACAAGTTCAGCAGGAAGCGGACGAACTAAGAGCTCATCGTAAGAGGATCTCAAAAGAGATCGGAGCATTAATGGGACAGGGTAAAAAAGACGAAGCGGAAGCTCTGAAAGCCCAGGTCAACGAGGAAGCAGAAAAGCTTGCCCGTTTAGAGGAGCAGGAGGGACATCTGCAGGAGGAAGTCCGCGGCATCATGATGGTGATTCCCAATATCCTTGATCCGAAGGTTCCCATTGGCAAAGATGATTCTGAAAACGTGGAAGTGGAGAAGTTCGGAGATCCGGTGGTACCGGACTTCGAAATTCCCTATCATGCTGATATCATGGAGTCTCTTAACGGATTGGATTTAGACGGGGCAAGAAAAGTGGCCGGAAACGGATTCTATTATCTTACCGGAGAGATTGCCAGACTGCATTCCTCCATTATCTCTTATGCCAGGGATTTAATGATCGAACGGGGCTTTACTTATTGTATCCCGCCTTTTATGATTCGCGCAGAAGTGGCAAAGGGTGTCATGAGTTTTGCGGAAATGGATGCCATGATGTACAAGATCGAGGGAGAAGATCTGTATCTTATCGGAACCAGTGAGCATTCCATGATCGGAAGATTCATAGATACGATCCTTCCGGAAGAATCCCTTCCTCAGACGCTTACCAGCTATTCACCCTGTTTCCGCAAGGAAAAAGGTGCCCATGGTATTGAAGAACGGGGAGTGTATCGTATCCATCAGTTTGAAAAACAGGAAATGATCGTGGTTTGTAAACCGGAAGAATCCCCTATGTGGTTTGATAAGATGTGGCAGAATACCGTGGATTTGTTCCGGACTCTGGATATTCCCGTTCGTACTCTGGAATGCTGTTCCGGAGATCTGGCGGACTTAAAGGTACGTTCCATTGATGTGGAAGCCTGGTCACCCCGTCAGCAGAAGTATTTTGAGGTTGGAAGCTGTTCCAATCTGGGAGATGCGCAGGCAAGACGGTTAAAGATCCGTGTAAACGGAGAAAAAGGAAAATATCTGCCTCACACTTTAAATAACACGGTAGTGGCTCCGCCACGTATGCTCATTGCCTTTCTGGAGAATAATCTTAAGGAAGATGGCAGTGTAGCTATCCCTGAGGCCTTAAGACCTTATATGGGCGGTTTGGAAGCTATGGTGCCAAAGAAGTAAAACATAAAGATAAAAATAGCGGTCAGAACAGTTACAGGGTTCTGACCGCTTAATTTTTGGTTTCTATCCCTATCGAAGGACGGGACGTTTTTTACGTGCTGCTCTGTCGCGCTGTCTGCGGATTTTCGTTAATTCTGCCGACAGGTGGGCATCAGTGGTAAAATGTTTCAGAGATTCCTCATCGATCTTAACCCGGTTATCCATGGTCTTCATGGTATCCACAATCTGACATTTGGCAGCGACGGAAGAATTCGTTAAATCGATGATCTTGTTATTGGAAAATGATAATATGACCGGAGACATGAAATCACTTTCGTTGCTTTCCAGAACCAATCCCTTTTCGCCGGTGGACAGTTCCACGCAGCTTCCTGCCGGGATTAAGCGGATACTGGAGCAAAGCGCATCTACGATCTTAACATCATAATAGTCAGGATATTCCCGCATATACCGGATTGCGGCAATGTCAGAAACGGGCTCCTGGGATAAACTCATAGCCGTCAGATTATCGTAAGCATTTGCCACCAACAGGATCATGGAATAGACTGACCAGTTAATACGGCTGCTCCTGGGATATCTGGGATGGTAAAACATATGATTTGTCTGGGCAAGGATCCGTAAGGAGAGTTCAGAAAGACTTCCCGGATTCTTGACAGCATTCAGCTGTTCCAAAGTCAGATGCAGACATTTTTCAATGGCACTGATATCGGAATCGGTATAAGACATATCACTTTTCATAAGAAGACTGTTCGGAAGATGCTCCATACCAAGGTCATGGACCAGGGCAGCGGTTACAACAGCCGTGCCGGATTCATGATTTAGTTTTAGCTGTTTGCAGATCATGGCACATAAGATAGCCACATTCAGGCTGTGCTTGTAATTCCAGTCCTCTTCACTTCTTAAGTTCTGGGAAAATGGAAATGTGTGGTCCAGATTTCCGAATTCCCTCAGGATCGTTTCTGTAAGAGTAGGAAGTGTCTTAGGGATTTCCTGCTCTTCGATCTTTTCCAAAACTTCTTTTAAACGAAACATATAGATCGTTTGAAAACGTTCAAATTCAATTTCTTCCGGAGAAAGAGGAGGAGCCGGTTCTGCAGGCTCAAGGATATACAGGCCGATAAGGCCAAAGTTCTGGATACTGGATACAGCCTGAGCGCTTAAGATACTCTCGCGCTCATATAGGAGGACACCCTGTTTATTGTAAACAGGTTTTGCCAGGCGCATACCAACTTTCAGGTCATCGGATTTAACAAATAGCATAGATAGTTCCTCCTTCATATGTTTCACTCTGAGTCTATTCTATCACAGTGAAGGACAAAAAACAAATAATTCTAAATTTGTCTTGCATTTTCATCGTAAATAGTGCATTATAGTTATAATAATTTAATAATTTAAAGAGAAAAAGGAAAAGAAAAGACGTCCGGAAGAAGTTTTTTTTTTGCCCGGATGCGAGGAGGGAAACATGGCAGAACAGGAGAAGAAGAGCTGTTCATCCGCAGAAGGATGTTCCAGGGAAAGCTGTGAAGGCTGCCCAAGTGCGGGGAATAACAAGGAGAGCTTTTTGGCAGAAATGAACCCATTTTCATCCGTGAAAAAGGTGATTGGTATTGTAAGTGGAAAGGGTGGAGTAGGCAAGTCTTTCGTTACGGCTTCTTTGGCTTCACAGATGAATAAATCTGGTTACAGTGTGGGAATTCTGGATGCGGATATTACCGGTCCGTCTATTCCCAAGATGTTTGGCGTGAAAGGTCCTGCTGTGGGAAATGATATGGGGATCAATCCGGTAGTTGCCAAGGACGGAACCAGAATCATGTCTTTAAACCTTCTGGTGGATGATGAGGAAGCGCCGGTTGTCTGGCGTGGACCGATCCTTGCAGGAACTGTAAAACAGTTTTACAGTGATGTGATCTGGGGAGATCTGGATTTTCTGTTTGTGGACATGCCACCCGGAACAGGAGATGTTCCCCTGACGGTATTCCAGTCCCTTCCGGTGGATGGAATTGTGATCGTGACCTCACCGCAGGAGCTGGTTCAGATGATCGTAAAAAAAGCGGTCAATATGGCAGAAATGATGAATATTCCGATCCTGGGTGTAGTGGAAAACTACAGTTATTTAAAATGCCCGGATTGTGGTAAAGAAATCCCTGTTTTTGGAAAAAGTACGATTGATGAAGTGGCAGCTGCATCTGATATGAAAGTATTGGGCAAATTGCCGCTGGATCCTACTTTTGCCCAAAAAGCGGATGAAGGTCGTTTTTTTGATATTGAAAATCCATATTTACAAGAAGCCTATGAGGTTTTGAAACACGTCTAAAAGAAACACCCCCAGGGGTGTTTCTTTTCGTGATTCATATAAAACACAGGGATGACGATCCCAATGCAAAGGAAAAGGAGAGAGAGTATGAACGAGAAAACATTTGCACAAAAACTGATCTTAGGAATCCAGCATGTTCTGGCGATGTTTGGAGCAACGGTACTGGTGCCTGCCCTGACAGGTCTGAATACCTCCATCACATTGTTCTGTGCCGGAGTCGGAACCTTGATCTTCCATGCGGTAACAAAGAAAAAGGTACCGGTATTCTTGGGTTCCAGCTTTGCCTTCATGGGAGGAATCATCGCGATCATCGGAGATTCCAGGATGGGTGATCCGGATTATCTGGATAAGTTAGCGGCAGTAAAAGGTGCTCTGATCGTCGCAGGTCTTGTCTATGTGGTTTTTGCCATATTGATCAAACTGGTGGGATATGAAAAAGTAAATAAGCTGCTTCCACCCATTGTAACAGGTCCTATTATCATTGTAATCGGATTAAGACTGAGCAGTTCCGGAATCAGTAATGCATTAACCTGGAACGGAGAGTTTAATCCAAAGTGTCTTCTGGTAGCTTTCGTGGTGCTGGCAACGGTGATCGGATTTTCCGTTTATGCAAAAGGAATTCTGAACCTGATGCCGATCCTGTTTGGAATTATCGTAGGATTTATTGTCTGCGCACCTTTGGGATTCACAGATTTCAGTGCTGTGCAAAATGCAGACTGGATCGTATTCACAGATAAAAACATCATGGAGCAGGTACTTTGTATGCCGGTATTCAGGATGGATGCCATTCTCGCACTGGCACCTATCGCACTGGTAACCATGATCGAGCATGTGGGTGATATTACAACCAATGGTGCAGTGGTAGGAAAGAACTTTTTTGAAGATCCCGGAGTACACAGAACCATTCTGGGAGACGGACTGGCTACCATGTTTGCGGGTCTGGTGGGAGGACCGGCCAATACCACATACGGAGAAAACACCGGTGTACTGGCCGTTACTAAGAACTATGATCCTTCTGTAATCCGAATTGCTGCAGTATTTGCCGTAATACTGGGTGTCTTTGGTAAAATCGGTGGAGTGATCACCAGTATTCCGACTCCGGTATCCGGAGCCATCAGTATCGTATTGTATGGAATGATTTCCGCAGTAGGAGCCCGTATCCTCATTAATTCCAGATTAAATCTTGGAAACAGCCGAAATCTTATGATCGCAGCCCTGATCCTTGTAGTCGGAATCGGTTGTGACAGTATTCCGGTTGGCGGTACCATGACAATCTCCGGTCTGGCACTGGCAGCTTTAATCGGAATCATCTTGGCACTGATCTTACCGGAAGGTGACGATGCGTATTTAAGTGAGTAGAATTTTCACTTTTTTATAAATTATTTACTATTCTTAGTTCCCAGTTTATGGTATACTAAAGTAAAGATGATCCATATGCGGTGATTACTTTAGAGGGAAGAAGGAGAGAAAGAGTATCATGGGCAAGAAATTTGAGAGTGAAGCCATAGATCTACTGATGGACTGTGTTTTGTCTATGAGGGATAAACAGGAATGCTACGATTTCTTTGAGGATCTTTGTACCATCAAGGAATTGCAGGATATCAGCCAGCGTGTAGAAGTGGCACAGCTTTTGTTAAATAAGAAGAAATACCAGGAAATAGCAGCCAAGACAGGAGCCTCTACTGCAACGATCAGTAGAGTGAATCGTTCCCTGATGTATGGAAATGATTCCTATGAGAAGGTTTTGGCACGTGTGGCAAAGAAAGAAGAAACGGAATAGAAATGTTTCCTGAAAGAAACCCCGATGATGGTGATCATTGGGGTTTTTGTATAGATACGATAATTATTTACTTTTTTGTTTTTCCTTAGCAGGTTTACCGGATGCTTTTGCTTTCTTGGAAGGCTGCTTTACATCGGGGAGCTCATCAATGAGTTTTTCCACGATCATTTTCTTATAGTACACATCAAAACAGAGTTCACAGATAAAGGAAAAATTCTGAAGAAGCTTCCGTTCCTGTTCCGGAACACCTGTGAAGGTCTGTCTGCTGACAGTATATTTCTCTTTCAGATCATCCTGGAGTTTCTGCATGGCTGCATCCTCGACGGAAAAGACCTCACGATAGATATGCTGAAGATTCAGGTCCTTACGATTAAAATAGTTTTCTTCTATGGGTTCCAAAAGCTTCTGGATATCTGTGATAGACAGAAAACTCTTGAAATAGTATATAAACAGAAGCGTGATCAGATGCTCTGTAGTATACTGTTTCTTTTCAGGGGATGGCAGGATCTTATTCTTGGCATAGTTATTGATCATGGTCTTGGTCAGTACCTTGTCCTCACTATGGCGCTTGGTAAAAGCCAGCCGATTATCCATAAAAGTAGTTAACTGATCCATATATAGATCGATATTCGGCAAATCTTCCAGAGGAATGTGTTTAAATTCCTGTACATCCTGAAGAATTTTTGTTATATACTCGTCGTTCTGATAATCCATCTCATCACCCTTTTCCTGATACATATTATATAGTATTCAAAACTACATGACAAGTGTTTTCTTGAGTAAAACCCGGGGGTGTGCTATACTAGCCGTAGAGTGACCATTGCGGTGGGAGCAAGAATGAAAGAAAGGCACGAAAGCAGTTTATGATATCAACACAGATGCTTAACGAAGAACAGCAAAAGGGAGTTTATACTACGGAGGGCCCGGTACTTATCCTGGCAGGCGCAGGTTCCGGTAAGACCAGGGTTTTGACGAACCGTACCGCCTATCTCATGCAGGAAAAAGGGGTATCTCCATATAATATTCTGGCCATCACTTTTACCAACAAAGCGGCTGAAGAAATGAAGCGCAGAATCGAAGAACTGGCCGGATTTGGTTCGGATGCGGTATGGGTTTCTACGTTTCATTCCTGTTGCGTGAGGATACTGCGCCGGTATGCTGACCGGATTGGATATGACACCGGTTTTACCATTTATGACGCAGAAGATCAGAAGAGCATTATGAAGGAGATCTGTAAGCGGCTGGAAATTGATACTAAGGTTTACAAAGAAAAGATGTTCCTGAATGTAATCTCGGGAGCGAAAAACGAACTGATGGATCCTGATGAGTTCCAACGGGATGCAGGGGGCGATTATAAGCAGTTAAAGATCGCTACGGTATATGCAGAGTACCAGAAGACGCTGCTTAAGAACAACGCCATGGATTTCGATGATCTGATCATGAAGACCGTAGAGTTATTGCAGGTTGATCATGAAGTAAGAGAGTATTATCAGGAACGGTTTCAGTATATCATGGTTGATGAATATCAGGATACCAACACCGCCCAGTTTATGTTGATCAAGCTTTTGGCCGGAAAATACAACAACCTCTGTGTAGTGGGTGATGATGATCAGTCCATTTACAAATTCAGGGGAGCCAATATAAAGAATATTTTAGATTTTGAAGGAGTCTATCCCAATGCAAAGGTTATAAAACTGGAGCAGAATTACCGGTCCACCCAGACGATTCTGGATGCTGCCAACAGTGTGATTGCCAATAATCGGGGACGAAAGCAGAAGGCCCTGTGGACGAAGCGGGAAGGCGGCGAAAGAATTGTATTTGAACAGTTTGAGTCTGCCCAGGAAGAAGCCTTCTATATAGCAAACAGGATCGGGGGTATGGTGCGAAGCGGTGAATGTAAATACCGGGATTGTGCTGTGCTTTATCGTACCAATGCACAGTCCCGCCTCCTGGAGGAGAGGTTTGTGGCAAATAATATTCCATACAAGCTGGTTGGCGGTGTGAATTTCTATGCCAGAAAGGAGATAAAGGATCTTCTGGCTTATTTAAAGACCATTGATAATGGTAAGGATGATGTGGCGGTGACCAGGATCCTGAATGTTCCCAAACGGGGAATCGGGCAGACCAGTCAGGGTAAAGTGGCAGATTACGCATATAGCCGTTCCATCAGCTTCTATGATGCATTGGCTGAAGCAGATTCGGTTCCGGGACTGGGCAAGGCAGCAGGCAAGATCCGTCCTTTCGTGGAATTGATTGAACGCAGCAGGAGACTGTTACAGCAGTCCGGACCAACAGCGGTATTACAGTATATCCTGGATGAAACCGGATATGTTTCGGAGTTGCAGGCGGAAGGCACGGAGGAAGCGAGAAACCGGATCGATAATATAGACGAATTGATCACCAAAATGGTTGACTATGAACAGAATGCCGAGGAACCATCCCTGAGTGAATTTCTGGAAGAGGTGGCTTTGGTGGCAGATATCGACAGTCTGGATGAAGACAGCGATTATGTGGTATTAATGACTCTTCATGGCGCCAAAGGATTGGAGTTTTCCAGAGTCTTTATGTCGGGAATGGAGGATGGGATTTTTCCCTCTTACCTTTGCATTACGGCAGATGATCCGGATGAACTAGAGGAGGAGCGCAGACTGTGTTATGTGGGGATCACCAGGGCAAAAGATAAGCTTACCATGACCGCGGCGAGAACCAGAATGATCCGGGGGGAGACACAGTACAATGCGGTATCCCGTTTTGTGAAAGAAGTGCCCACGGATTTGTTGGACGGGTACATTCGTAAAGGCGTGGCAGATCAGATGCCAAAACAGGAGAGTTTTCGGAAAGCGCAGCAGGCTTTCCGCGCAAAACCATTTACAGGAAACAATCAGGCAGCTTCCATGCAGACCTATGCCAGAATGAAGGAGCAGGGAGCAACATTGGATTATGGTGTGGGAGACCGGGTAAGCCACATTAAATTCGGTGAAGGTACTGTGCTTTCAATCGTGGAAGGCGGCAGGGATTATGAAGTTACCGTGGAATTTGATACGGCAGGAACCAGAAAAATGTTTGCCCTGTTTGCGAAATTAAAAAAAGTATAAAATTTTCGTTTTTCGGTAGGATATTAGAGGAAGGTGTGCTATAATAATCTAAAATTATAAAATGAAAAGGAGCGAGTACAATGAATACAAAGAAATTAGAAGAATTAATTAATTCCAGTGCACTTGGGGACTTGTTGCATAAAGAAGAAACCAGGAAGAGAAAGAAAACTGTTGTATGGGTACTTGCCATTATCGGTGCTATCACAGCCATTGCGGGAATTGCTTATGCGCTGTATCGTTTCTTTGCGCCGGACTATTTAGATGACTTCGAGGACGAATTCGATGACGAGGATTTCTTCGAAGACGAAGAAGATGATTTTGACGTGGAAGAAGAGGAATCTGCGGAAGAAACTGACGCAGAGGAGAGCTCACAGGAGTAATATTTCGTAATTATTTAAGTTTTGAGAAAGAGAAGGCTCGCAAAAAATGCGGGCCTTTTATCACATTTTGAGATAAGGAGTGCATGATGAAAAAGGGCCAAATTGTAGAAGGACAGGTAATCTGCGTGGAGTTTCCCAATAGAGGACATGTTCGTGTGGAAGGGGAAGAACGAGACCTGGTGGTGAAAAATGTATTGGAAGGACAGACCGTCCGGGCACAGGTTCATAAACTGCGCAAGGGCAAGGCAGAGGGAGGCCTTCTGGAGGTGGTAAAGCCTGCGTCCAATGAACGGGCAGAGGCCTTTTGCCCCCACTTCGGACAGTGCGGAGGATGCACCTATCAGAATTTAAACTATGAGGATCAGCTGGCTTTAAAGGAAAAACAGGTGCGCACGCTTTTAAAGGAATTCCTACCGGAGGAAAAATGGGAAGGCATCGTGCCCAGTCCTCTTCAATTTGAATATCGAAATAAAATGGAGTTTTCTTTTGGAGATACTTATAAGGACGGCCCTCTGGCATTGGGTATGCATAAGCGGGGCAGCTTCTATGATATAGCCTGTGTGGAGAGCTGTAAGATCACAGATGAGGATTTCCATGTGATCATAAGTGCAACCCAGGAGTTCTTCCGTAAGGCGGGAGCAACCTTTTTCCATAAGGTGCGTCACACCGGATACCTCCGACATCTGCTGGTGAGAAAGGCAAAACGTACCCAGGAGATCCTGATTGACCTGGTAACCACCACCCAGTCGGATTCGGAATCAATAAATCAATATGGTTCTGAGGAAAAATTACTTCGTTCATACACCAATTTGTTGCTTAATATGAAAAAGGAAGGAAAACTGACAGGAAAGATCGCCGGTATCCTGCATACCCAAAATGACAGTATCTCAGATACCATCACAGATGAAGGCACCGATATTTTATACGGACAGGACTTTTTCTATGAAGAATTACTGGGATTGAAATTTAAGATTTCTCCCTTTTCCTTTTTCCAGACCAATTCTCTGGGGGCAGAGGTGCTCTACGAAAAAGCCAGGGAGTACATCGGAAGTTTAGGAGAGGGCAATGTGGTGTTTGATCTTTATTCCGGCACCGGAACCATTGCCCAGATGTTAAGTCCTGTGGCAAAAAAGGTCATTGGCGTGGAAATCGTGGAGGAAGCCGTGGAGGCTGCAAAAGAAAATGCCGCACTAAACGGTCTGACCAATTGTGAGTTCATTGCAGGAGATGTGTTAAAGGTACTGGATACCATTGAAGAAAAACCGGACTTCATTGTTCTGGATCCTCCAAGGGATGGAGTGCATCCCAAGGCCCTGGAGAAAATCATCCGCTACGGGGTGCAGCGCATGATCTATATCAGCTGTAAGCCCACCAGTCTGGCCAGAGACTTAGAGGTGCTTGCTGCCCGTGGCTACCGGGTGGAGCGTGGCTGCTGTGTGGATATGTTCCCAGGCACCGGGCAGGTGGAGACTGTAGTTCTCTTGTCCCAACAAAAGCCGGATGATGAAATAGAGGTTGAGATAGAACTGGATGAGCTGGATTTGACTTCGGCTGAGAGTAAAGCGACTTATGCGGAGATTAAGGATTATGTGCTGAAGGAGCATGGATTGAAGGTGTCTAATCTGTATATTTCTTAGGTAAAGAGGAAGTGTGGAATAGAGGTTGGGGAGAACTATAACCTGCCGAAGTCGGATGATAGCAGACAGCCTCAATGTCCGGTGGAGAAGGAAAAGGCGATAAGAGATGCACTGGAGCATTTTGGGATGATTTAGAGAGGTGAGCACATGGCGTTAAACTATACGGTATATCAATATGACGGCAGCAGGAATGCTGTTGTTGTGACAGATATGGATGGCAAGGAACTTGTAATTGACTGTGATAAGGCAGAAGCACAGGTTGTGTTGGAGGAGCCGGACGATGCAGGATGTCTTGTAAGACTTGCTAGGGAAGAGCCTGCGAGTTATATGAGCTTTGCTATGCGTCCGGGCGGATTGCAGGATTATGTGGATGTGTGTAATGAGTTAAACTAAGGACGATAAACAAAATAGGATATTAATAAAATAAGTATTTTAACTCAAGCTATAATAAATACAAGAGAAGGAGAGGATGGCATGACCAAGTTTTATGAAACAGTATTGGCTGTACTTAAGCAAGATAATAGATTTTTTACAGAAGAAGGAGTTCTTCTGCGAAATGCTGTTTATGAGGCTGCAATGCAGATGGATACTAATCTTATTCATTTGTTACTTACTAATGATATAACAAAGGCACGCTTTTTCAAAGAAGTTGATGGAATTGCTGTATTTGATAAAGTTGGATTTGGTTGGGTTGTGAATAATAGAGAATTTTTACCAGATAGTTATACGAGATTTAAAAATAAAATCGGACTTGCCAATTATAGTGGAGATATTATTTCATCAACTGGAAATGTAGAATTGGTATTCCCATATAAAGATTGTATACTTGAAGGCGGTCAAACAAAAGATGAACAAAAACGTAGTGAAATTTTTTACAATGAGACACTTGCTCCTGATGAAATAGATCGATTGTTATATCCTAAAGTATTTACTAATATAAAACGATTCTCGCAAGAAGACCGTGGTGAAGTAATAGATGAGTATGGAGGCGAAAATCTTGTAATCAAAGGAAATAACTTGTTGACGATATCGTCTCTTTTAAAAAAATTTGAGAATAGAATAAAATGCATATATATAGACGTACCATATAATACTGGTAATGATAGTTTTGGGTATAATGACAAATTTAATCATAGTTCATGGCTTACATTTATGAAAAATCGATTGGTAATTGCTCACAAGTTATTGAAACCAGAAGGAACTATTGCTATTTCAGTCGATAATTATGAAATTGCATATCTCTTAGTGTTATTAGATGAGATATTTGGAAAAGAGAACAGAAAAAATATAATAACCGTAAAAAGAGGTTCTGTAACAGGAGCAAAGGTTATAAATCCAGGTGTAGTAAATATCGTTGAATATGTAGTTTTATATTCCAAAGAAGCTTCTGTTTGGAAACCTAATAGAGTATATGCTGCAAAAGGATATGATGACCGATATGGAAATATTATAATCAATTACGAAGATGGATATAAAAAATGGGAGTTCGGAACAGTTCTTGATGAATTTGCAAAAGAGTTGGGAATTAAAAAATCGAAATTGAAGGCTGAATTGGGAGGAGATTACGAAAGAGCACTAGAATACTTTGCACTTAAAAATGCAGATAGAATTATACAATTTGCGACGCTAGATGATAATAGTATTAGCGCTGAAGCGCGTGCTAAGAAAAAAGAGTCTATGGAAACGAATTCTATTGTTTTTTATGAGAGAGGCGATGAAAAGCCGTATTATATAAAAAATGGAAAGCTTATATTGTTTGCCAAAGACAGACTCATTGAAATAGATGGAAAACTTACATTCTCACAACCTGTTTCGGATATATGGGATGATGTACTTCCTAATGATATTCATAATGAAGGTGGGGTTGAATTCAGAAAAGGTAAGAAACCAGAGAAATTACTTCGTCGAATATTTGAATTATGCACTAACCCAGAAGATGTAGTTATGGATTTCTTTGCAGGTTCAGGAACAACTGGAGCGGTTGCACTAAAAATGAATCGTAAGTTTATTTTGTGCGAACAAATGGATTATATTGAGGATATTACTTGTTCGCGATTAAAAAATGTAATATTAGGTGATGCAAGAGGCGTTTCAGTAGAATCCGGTTGGAAGGGTGGTGGTTCATTCGTCTATTGTGAACTTGCAAAGGCAAATCAGAACTTTGTTGATGAAATTCAGACAGCAACCACTGTTGATGAAATCAAAGATATATATAACAGCATCATTGAAACTGGATTTATCAGTAGCAAAGTTAATCCAAAGGATATTGACGATAATGCAGATGATTTCTATTCATTATCTATTGATGACCAGAAGCGATTCCTTATGGAATTGCTTGATAAGAATTTATTGTATGTAAATTATTGTGATATAGATGATGAAGAATATGGTATCAGTGCTGAAGATAAGGCATTTACAAGAAGCTTTTATGGGGAGGTGTAATCTATGGCATTTCTACATGAAAAAATAGATGTGCTCCGGGAGAATGGGTATGCCGCTGAAATGCCAGCGTTCATTCCTGCTAACTTAAATCCAGCGTTTGAATTACGCCCATATCAGATTACTGCATTTGAGAATTTCATAACTCATTTCGAAAGTCCCAAATGTCCTCGTCCAACACAGGTGTTATTTCACATGGCTACAGGTAGCGGCAAAACACTGATTATGGCAGGACTTATGCTTTATCTGTACAGAAAAGGATACAGAAATTTTTTGTTTTTTGTAAACTTGTCTACCATAGTAAAGAAAACAGAAGACAATTTCTTAAATTCTGCATCAAGTAAGTATTTATTCGCTGACGAGATTGTGTTGGACGGAGAACGCATATCGATAAAGAAAGTCAGTAATTTTCAATCAACAGATCCTGATGCAATAAATATTTGTTTCTCAACAACTCAGGGATTGCATACTGATATGTGGATTACCAAAGAGAATGGGATATCTTTTGATGACTTTGATGATGTGAAAACTGTACTTATATCTGATGAAGCGCATCATTTAAATGCTACAACAAAGAAACTAAGTAAGGATGAAGAGGATAATTATCATTCTTGGGAGCAGACAGTAAAGAGCATTTTTGATAGAAATAGTGAAAACATATTGCTTGAATTTACTGCTACCTGTGATCTTGCTAATCCACAGATTCGTACAGAATATGAGAACAAGATTATTTTTGACTATCCTTTACATAAATTCCGTGCGGATCTTTATTCAAAAGAGATAAAAACACTTCGTTCAGATATGGATATTATGGACAGGGCTATTCAGGCTTTGGTGTTGAGCCAGTATAGATTAAAGGTGTTTCAGGATAATCATTTATCTATCAAACCCGTTGTGTTGTTTAAGTCTGCCAAAATCGCGGACAGTAAAAAGTTTATGGCAACCTTTATTGATACTGTGAAAGAATTGGATGGTTCTACAATTGAGAGAATATCTGAATTGATTGACAATCCTACGATGCATCAAGCGTATAATTATTTTTCGTCTGCAGGAATAACCTTTGATATGCTTGCACAGGAACTTCGGGAGGATTTTTCAGAAGAGCATTGTGTATCAGTTAATGATGATAAAGAGGCGGATATAAAGCAAATTTTGCTCAATTCTTTAGAAGATGCATCAAATCCGTATAGAGCAATTTTTGAAGTAAAGAAACTTGATGAAGGTTGGGATGTATTAAATCTTTTTGACATAGTGCGTTTGTATGAAACGAGACAGTCTGGTGGTAAATCAATATCTCCGGCAACCGTTTCGGAAGCACAGCTTATTGGGCGTGGTGCCAGATATTGTCCGTTTAAAATTAATGATGAGCAACCCAAATTCCAACGCAAATATGACAATGACGTAGAAAATGAGCTTCGTATTTGCGAGGAATTATACTATCATTGTCAAAATGACAGTAGGTATATAGGTGAGCTTCATAACGCATTGCGTGAAATAGGCATTGATCCGGATAAAACTGTTACAAAGCATTATATTTTGAAGGATGAATTTAAGCAGGATGACCTATATAAAAATGGCTTAATTTTTATAAATGATCGAGTAGTCAAGAGTCGTTCTGAAGTTAATGAATTGCTCCCATCGGTAAGAAATAAGGTGTATTCAGTGACGTTGGCAACAGGGCAATCCGGTGAGGACATTATTCTTGATGATGGACAAGGTGCTTCTGTTGATAGTAAGACAAAAACAAAGCTATATACCACTACGATTGGAGAAATCGCAAATATAAATTATGCCATCGTAAATAAAGCTCTTGCGAAAGTTCCGGTGTATAAGTTTAATGCCTTAAAAAGTAGATTTCCAAATTTGAAATCAATAAGAGAATTTATAACAAGTACCAATTATCTTGGAGACATAAAAATAGAGATTCGTAGCAAATATGATGAGCCATCGGTAGCTATTTTATCAACGGCTGTTACAAGTGTACTTACAAAGATAGCGGCATCAATTTCTGCAATAGAGGAAGAATATGAGGGTACCAAGGAGTTCCGTGCAGTTAATATACATGATATTTTCCGTGATAAAGCTGTAAATTATACTAATATTGTTAATGGTGGAATTGGAGTGTCTCAAAATGATGCTACCGTGCCGGCTACAATGCGTATAGATCTGAAAGGAGAAGATTGGTTTACATTCACAGATAATTATGGAACTTCAGAAGAAAAAGCATTTGTAGCATATTTCCACGATTATGTAGATAAACTAAAAACTATTTATAGCAAGATTTATCTAATGCGTAATGAACGTCAGATGCATCTCTATTCGTTTGATGGTGGTGAAAGATTCGAACCGGATTATGTGTTGTTTTTACAGAAAGATAATGAGGATGGTTTTGAACAAATGCAAGTGTTCATAGAACCTAAGGGTACGCACCTTGTGGAATCTGATAAATGGAAGGAAGACTTCCTGTTGCAGTTGAAAGAAAATGCAATTCCTGTAAAAACATTTGTCGATGACAATAATTATCATATATGGGGATTCCATTTCTTTAATAGAGACTTAAGAGGAACTGAATTTAGTGCGGATTTTGAAATGTTACAAAAACCAGAGGAGCATTTAAAAGTATTAAATGCATTTGCTAAAGGGTTAGTTGACGGAAATCAGTAAGTTTAACATTGTAACAGGTAATAGAAATAGCAAGAAAAAGCTGTGGACGAGGAGGAATGTTTGTGGCGAAGAGTTCACTTGAAAAAGCATTAGAAAAATATCAAAAAGAAGTTGCAAAAAATACTAAGAAGAAAATTGATGCTGATAAAAGATTGGCTGATAAACAACGCAGGGAAAATCAAAGGCAGGCAAGAATTGATGCACGCAGAGAATGTGCTGCATCAGTGGTGTCTGGTCAACCAACAGTAGCAGGTGTTAAAATTCTAGATCCTACATCAGAGGAATTGATAACTCTTATTATTGCCGGATGCAAAAATGATAATTATAGGATTACGAATAATGATGTGAATATTCCTACATATTTGGAAAGTGATTTGGCATTAGAGTTTGAAAAATTAAAGCAATACGGGATGATTTCGTCGTATGGATATTATATATCTGGATGTTGGGAATTGACTATCTTGCCTTGCATGTTGACATATTTTGAGAGAAAGGAGATTGCTCTTATGGAAGAGAAACAGGCTTTTAATACAAATAATTTTTATGGGGATGTAACGGGCGTTCAAATTCAGCAGGGGACAATTAATTCTACACAGAAGCAGACTATTACACAGGATTTTGATTATGATGCTGTTAGTGATGTTATTGAAAATATAAGGAAATATGACGCTATGTTTGAATCTGAGTTTGGGGAGAATGCTACAGAGTTAAGAAATAAACTTGATGAGATTGAGACGCTTATAAAAATCAAAGAAAATCCTAGCAAAATCAAAACATTATTATTAGAATTGAAGAATTTGGCTGTTGGTGTTACCGGTAGTTTAATTGCATCAGGTATTGCTGCACAAATACCTATGTTTTAGGAGGAGATTTTTTGGAAGGAATAGTACTTGAACTTGAAAGAGAAGCACTTGACGAAAATGTTGGTATAGAGGCATTGCTTAGGAAAGCCTATTTAGTTGCAAGAAAACTAAAACTAACAGATTTTGAAAAGTGGATTAACAATGAACAGAATGGATATGAGGGAGAAGTTCCAGAATATCGTATGATAGGAGGGGAATATAAAGCGTTAAATCCTTATAGAGGCTGGATACCAGTTGTATTGCCAGCTAATGTGGCAAAGGTGATAGCAAAAGTTCCGTTGCACAATTCTATATCCTCATTATGTGATGTGTATAATACGAGTGAAGGTAGTATCAGCTTTACAGTAGGTGCAGAAATTACAGAGTTTTTAAATAAGTCTTCAGATGGATTTGACACAAAGTTTTCATTTTATTCGTCAAGGAGTGAGATTTACCGAATAATCAGTACTGTTAGAAATAAAATTTTAGACTGGGCATTGCTTTTAGAAGAAAATGAAATATTTGGAGAAGGGATGACTTTTACTGAAAAGGAAAAAGAAATAGCATCCACTACAAAGGTTATAAATAATTATACCAACAATTTTTACGGCAATGCCAGTGAAGTTGATATTTCACAAGGTTAAATGATAGGTGCGTCAAAAAGTGGAGCACCTTTCAGAAAGTGACTCTAAAAAGTGGAGTACTTTTCCAAAAAGTGCGTCAAAAAGTGACGCACCTATATAAATATCAGGGGTTTTAGGGAGCTTCCCCTAACAAGAAGCATGAAAATGGCTTGTGGCCACAAAATGCGTATCTTGCAGAAGACACCATGAGAAATTTTCAATATGAATTTTGAACAGAACTGTAGAAGAGAGGCGATGGTATGTCCCAAGGCAGATTAAGTCTTGTAAAGAAGTTTCGATTGAGTCCGGAGGAAGCTGCAGAACTGGCAGAAAAAGCAGAGAAGATGAATATGACCGAGTCCGAGTATCTGAGGTTTATGATTTCGCAGAAACCTACGGATTACCCGGAGATGAGGATTTTATTGAGGGAGCTTATCAATGAAGTAAATCACATTGGTACGAATATTAAACAGATTGTACATAATAATAATTCCGGTTTATATTCAGAGACGGATAAGGAACAGCTGGTGGCATATATGAGAAAGCTGAATGTAGAAGTGAATAAGGTTTACGAAGTGATAAGTGAAAGAAAATCCGGAAATATGTAAGAGAAATTATTTTTGAATCGAAATAATGATAGAACTAAAGTTTACCTCGGTGAAAAGTAAAATTTTACCGAGGTTTATTGTTTTTTGTGAAAATAGGTTATTGACCACATGAAATAAAAACTATATAATGTATTTATGCAATGCATAAAGAGGTGAGTTATGGAAGCAAAAGAAGAATTGAGAAAATTAAGAGAAAGTACCGGTATGAATCGAAAAGAATTTTGTGAGTATTTCGAAATCCCTTATATGACGGAAACAGACTGGGAGTTGGGAAATAGAAGGGTTCCACAGTATCTTTTGCGTTTGATGGCATATAAGATTCAAATGGAGAAGTTATCTGATAAAAGAAGTGAGGATGAGTGTACAGATGGCAAAGAATAGAATTATTATTCGCGTGCTGCGGATGTTATAAAAAACTGGATTAGAAGTAGAAATACATTGGAGTTCTTAGGAACATGGGAACAAATATATAACCCCGATTTTAAAGTGGTCGAATTCGACCACTTTAAACAAGAAGCTGGATTGCATACATTTACACTAAGTGTGACGGACTGGGTGGATAGTACAAATGCAGTAGGGATTTATGTGAAAAGAGGGCGATATGGTGGTACATACGTGCATAAGGATATTGCTTTTGAATTTACATCTGCAATTAGTCCGGTATTTAAGATGCTGTAAAAACTATTTAATTCCGGTGTACAATTACCGGGAAGATTTACAGTGGCTTCCTTATGCGGAAGAGGCAGATTTACTAAATGTAGCATTGTTTGGCTTTACTGCAAAAGCATGGAGAGATGCTAATCCGGAGCTTGCAAAAAAGCAGGGTTAGAGATTGTGCAACCATAAATGAATTGACTGTTTTATCAAATAATCAGCTGTATGCTGACTTTTATAAATCGAAGAATATTACAAAATTCAGAAAAACAAAAGTCAATATTGAAAGAAAAGTTGGCGCATGATATAACAACCGTAAAGACGGATATATGCGGACCGTTGATGGAGGAAAATCATGATTATCAGTGAAAGAATCTTTTATGTGATGCATTAGATATTACTCCCGAACAGCTTTTGACAGGAAGAGGAATTGATCCGGAATATAAAGATTCAGATATGGATTATGAAGTTTCTAGGTCAGATATTAAGATTTTAAAACAGATACATAGCCTTGGGGATGAACAGTAAAAAAGACTGATGGCATATCTGAAAGCATTGCAAAAGTTGGAAGAGATGGAGAGTATTGTGGAGGAATAGAGATGGCAAATAAAATAGTTAGGGAAACCATTCACGCAAAAGGAATTGATATTGGAATCTACACGAATGATTTTGAGAATGAATATATTTCATTGACAGATATTGCGAAATACAGAAATGATAATGACCCAAGATTTGTTATTCAGAACTGGATGCGAAACAGAAATACAGTTGAGTTTTTAGCAGTTTGGGAAGAACTTCATAATCCGGATTTTAACCGTGTGCAATTCGAGGCGGTTAGAAGTGAGGCTGGATTAAACAGATTTGTTATGACACCTACTAAATGGATTGAACAGACAAATGCTATTGGAATAGTGTCGAAAGCTGGCAGGTACGGTGGAGGTACTTATGCACATAGCGATATTGCAATGGCATTTGCCACATGGATTTCTCCAGAATTCCAGTTGTATATTATGAAAGACTACCGCAGGTTAAAGCAGGATGAAAATAGTCGGCTTTCATTGGATTGGAACTTGAACAGAGCTTTATCAAAGGTGAACTACCGTATTCACACGGACGCAGTGAAAGAAAATTTGATTCCACCAGAACTAACACCAGAACAGATTACCTATACATATGCCAGTGAAGCAGATCTATTAAATGTTGCTTTATTTGGACAAACTGCAAAGCAATGGAAAAATATCAATCCAAGCAAAAAAGGTAATGTACGTGACGATGCAAATCTAAATCAGTTGTTGGTGTTGGCAAATATGGAAAGTTATAATGCTATTTTAATTGAGCAGGGGAAATCTCAATCAGAAAGACTTGTATTGCTTAGAAATTTGGTAATTAAACAGATGAATACACTATCCGGTATTAATTTATCAGCGGTTTCGGCACTTCCTGGAGGTGACATGTAATTTGAAGAAAAAAAGTGTATTTATACACTCGTGTCTTAACAGCTATGCAGATAGATGGCTATTCTTTGGATGCACAGAAAACAAAAATGAAATCATTTTGTGACTATAATGCATATGAAATTGCCGGTGAGTATGAGGATGTAGAAAGCCAGGAAAGGAAAATGGTCAGTGGTTAAAATCCTTAGAATTAAAGGGATAAGCAACCGTGTGTGTTAATACTATAGTTTCTTAACGTAAAAGGGACATTCCAGACCTGATATTTTTATTGGTTATGGGATGTTCTTTTTTCAGTTACAGAAGTGCAATACGGATTGATGGATATCCGGAGGCTTTTTTGATTTTATAAAAAATATAGTATATTATTAAACAAACATGACACACAGGTGTCGTGTTGTGAATGTTAGAATAAATCAGGAAGTGAAAACGAAATGAAAATAGACAGACTTATTGGGATTCTTTCTATTCTATTACAGAAGGAAAAGGTGACTGCCCCGGAATTGGCGCAAGTGTTTGAAGTCTCAAAAAGAACAA
>JBJEIY010000012.1:0-54223 GCA_051877515.1 Lachnospiraceae bacterium
TCGAACCTATAGAAAAGGTAAAGAATGACTATGACTAAATATAATAGTAGGAGATAATCCATGAACTATATTATTATGGCTGATGGCAAGGGGAATCGATGGAATAATTACCAGGACAAGCCGAAGCATTTTATTACGGTGGAAGGGGAGACCCTGTTAAAGCGCACCGTGCGTCTTGTAAAACAGCGGGATCCACAGGCAACGGTATATATTACCAGTCACGACCCCCGCTATGAAGTGGAAGGTGCTATCCGGCATGAGCCTCTGCATAATGTGTTGGAGATTGACCGCTTTACAGAGGAACTGATCGAAGATCATGTGTGCTTCTTATACGGAGATACTTTTTATTCAGAAGAAGCGATGGATATCATTACGGGAACCCCGGCAGTGAGCCTGCTGTTTTTTGGAAATGAGCGTTCTATTGTGGCCATTAAGGTGCGGGATGGAGAATTGTTCCGAAGCCATGTTGACCGGGTAAGGAAGCTGTTTCTTCAGGGGAGTATTGAAAACTGTAAGGGCTGGCAGGTGTATCAGTCCTTTACCGGGCTTAAATTTGATGAAAAGGTAATCGGTGAGAACTACATCTATATCAAAGATGAAACCAGAGATTTTAATTCGCCGGAGGATTTGGAAAAATGGAAATTTTAAAACAGATCATTTCGGATCATGTGAAATATCGTAAGCAGATCTGGAAACTGGCGCTGTCAGATCTGAAAAAACAATACAAAGGTGCTATGTTGGGACCACTGTGGCTGTTTTTTAAACCGGCCATCCGTATTTTTGTTTATTACTTTGCCTTTGCCATTGGACTTAGACAGGGTTCGCCGGTGGAAGGCTATCCCAGATTTTTGTGGCTGTTGGCAGGATTGATCCCCTGGTTCTATATTCAGATCATGTTGCCGGGCGGATCGGGTTCGCTGCGCAGATATACTTATCTGATCACCAAGATCAAGTATCCCATCAGTACCATTCCAACCTTTGTGAATATTTCGGAATTTCTGATCCACCTGATGCTGCTTGCTCTCATGATCGTGATCTTTATCTTGTTTGGATATATGCCTGACCGGTATTATCTGCAGCTGCCGTTGTACATGCTCATGCTGTTTCTGTTCTTCAATGTCTGGGCGCTGTTTGCCGGTATGCTGGGGGCCATCAGCCGGGATTTCAATAACTTTATCAAGTCGATTACCATTGCCTTTTTCTGGCTGTCAGGAATCTTTTATGCTACGGACAAGATCCAGGTGGGATGGTTAAGACGCCTGATGCTTTGGAATCCGGTTACCATTCTTGTAAATGGTTATCGAAACTGCTTTGTTTATAAAAAGTGGTTCTGGGAAACCCCCATTGAGATGCGGAATTTCTGCGTAGTCTTTGTGATCCTGTTTTTGTTGGCTCTCTGGGCCTATCGGAAACTATACAAGGATATTCCGGACGTATTATAGAATGAATGTAAAAATGTATTATGGTAGAACAGGAGGAAGCGTACCCTCCTGTTCTATTTTTTCTTCCATTCGTCGTGCGGTTTCCTCCATAGCCTCTGAATGACCGGTGAGGGCAGCAAAAGGAGAAAACTGTGCAGCCCGTTCACTGACCGGCATGGGAGGATGATTCCTGGAAACAGGGCGGGGCATGGAAATGATATCCTCATACTTACTCATGCTTTGTGACCTCCAATCTGGGAATTCCGTTGTCTGGCAGTGGCACCTTCCTGCAGGTTCATGCCTTTTAACATGGCATTCTTGCCATATTTCTTTTTTACGGAAAGCATGGCTTCCTGCATCTTCCGTTCTTTCTTAAGGGCGGCATCCTCCTCGTGGGTCTTTTCATCCTGTACTGCGTAATCGGTAAAAAGATCCAGCTGCTGATAATCCCCGGAGTGGGAAACAGCGGATTCTTCCACTACATGATTCGCAGTAAGCGTAAGTCTGCGTACATAAAACGCTGGATTTACGATTTCGTCAAACAGGGAAGCAGCTGCTTCCATTAATTGTCTGGAAGAAGAGCTGTGTGTTGTCAGGTTTTTGGTTCCATGGGCATGCTTGGGAACTTTCCGGCCATAGTGATCGGTTGTTACTTCTCCTTTAAAGGCAGCAGACAGGACAGGATCTTTGAGGTTTTCGATATCATAGCCTACTGTAAGTACCAGCTGGTCGGTCACCAGTTTTTTTTCTACCAGATCAAGAGCCAACAGGTCTGCCATTTCCAGAAGAACCAGACGGGCCTTGGCAGCCTCATAGGGACAGGACAGAACCTGACCGGAGCTTACGCTGTTGCTGGCAGGTTTATAGGCTTTAATATCCGCAATGGTCACGGGTTCATACCCCCAGGCATGATCAATAAGCAGCTCGGCATTAATGCCAAACAGTTTATATAAAAGTTCTTCGTTATAAAAGTCATTGGGACCACCCAGTGAACAGCGGGCAATGTCCCCCATGGTATACAGCCCACAGGCGTTTAGTTTTGCCGCATAGCCGCGTCCAACCCGCCAGAAGTCCGTAAGCGGCTGGTGGTCCCACAGAAGCCGGCGATAATCCTCTTCAGAGGAAAGCTGGGCGATCCTGGCCCCGTTTTCATCCGGCCGACAATGTTTGGCAACGATATCCATAGCCACCTTGCAAAGATAGAGATTAGGCGCGATACCTGCTGTAGCAGTGATCCCGGTTACCTGCAGTACATCCTGCAGGATTTTTTGTGTAAGGGTCAGGGCATCCATCCGGTAGATCTTCAAATATCCGGTAAGATCCATAAAGACTTCGTCAATAGAATAAGGATGGATATCCTCTTTTGCCACATAACGCAGATAGAGTTCATATATTTTGGTACTGTATTGGATATAGTGAGCCATTCGGGGCGTTGCGGTAATATAATCCAGGGCGTATTCCGGATGACGTTCCAGCTCCATGGCATCGCAGGAGACACCGGTAAATCTGTGACCGGGCGCATGCTGCAGTCTTTCCTGATTGATCTGCTTTACCCGTTGCATGACTTCAAACAGTCTGGGACGGCCTGAGATACCATAGGATTTCAGGGAAGGAGAGACGGCCAGACAGATGGTTTTTGACGTGCGGCTTGCATCTGCCACTACCAGATTGGTTGTGAGAGGGTCCAGAAGGCGCTCTACGCACTCTACAGATGCATAGAAAGATTTCAGGTCGATGGCCACATAAGTGTGTTCTGTTTCCGGGTGGTATTTGTGATCAGTCATGCGCATTCTCCTTTCCTCGGTTTTAGGTTTATTATAACAGAAAAATATGATATTATAATCATATATTTGGATTTTGGAGGTGTATAAAAATGGAAGATATGATAATCAGCGAAGCAGTGAAATATGTGGGCGTCAATGATCATGATCTGGATTTGTTTGAAGGACAGTATCCGGTGCAGAATGGTGCATCGTATAATTCCTATGTGATTTTAGATGAAGAGGTAGCAGTTATGGATACGGCAGACCGGAGGGTGAGCCGTCAGTGGATGCAAAATGTAAAGAGGGTACTGGATGGCAGACAGCCGGATTATTTGGTGGTATCCCATATGGAACCGGATCATGCTGCTAATATCATGGCTCTGCTGGAGGAATATCCGCAGACCACCGTGGTAGGAAATGCCAAGACCTTTGGAATGATGGAACAGTTCTTCCGTGACCGTCAGGTAGAAAACCGTCTGGTGGTAAAAGAAGGAGATACACTTTCTTTAGGAGATCATGAACTTCATTTCATTATGGCTCCTATGGTACATTGGCCTGAGGTTATGATGGAATATGAAAGCAGGGAGAAAATCCTGTTTTCCGCAGATGCTTTTGGCAAATTCGGCACCTGGGACATCCAGGAAAAATGGTCCATTGAGGCCAGAAGATATTATTACAATATCGTAGGGAAGTATGGTGCGCAGGTAGCAGCATTGTTGAAGAAAGCGGAAGGGCTTGAAATCCGGACGATCTGTCCGCTTCATGGACCGGTGTTGAAGGACAACATTGACTATTATATTCGAAAATATAAGATCTGGTGCAGTTATGACGCAGATAAAGAGGGTGTGCTGATTGCTTACGCATCTGTTTATGGGCATACGAAAGAGGCCGCAGAGAAGATGGCGGAGTATGTCAGGGCCTGTGGTGAAAAGCGTGTGGTCATCATGGATCTTACCAGGACCGATGTTTCCGTGGCATTGTCTGATGCCTTCCGGTATGATCATTTGATCCTGGCAGGTGTAACCTATGATGGAGGTATGTTCCCCTGTATGGAAGAGTTTTTGAATCATTTGAAGGCCAAGAACTACCAGAGGAGGACAGTGGGTCTGATGGAAAACGGAAGCTGGGCTCCCCTGGCAGCCAAGTGTATGAGGGAAAAACTGTCGGAAATGAAGGAAATTACCTTTGTGGAACCTGTGGTAACGATTAAGTCCAGTATCACACCGGAAAATATCGAGGAAATGAAGGAACTGGCAAAAGCCATTACCACAAGATAAATGACGCCTGGGATGCCGGACATGAAACTTTCTATTCCGGGGGTTCATCCAATTATTGTAAAAAAGAGAAACCTGATGATAGGAGGGTGTGTATGGAAAGTAAGAAAAACATAGGATTGTATATCCTGTTGTCCGTTATCCTGGTGGCTGCCATTGTAAGTTCGGCGGTAAGTGCCGTTGCAGTCCGGCAGGTGATGCAGGCGAATAAGACGCTGAAAAAGATGAATGAAGAAAAAGTGGAGAAGACGCAGGAAGATGGTGTCATGATCGCAGAACAATATGAGATCAAATCTACAGTGGCAATTTCCGATGCGTACAAGAATCAGGATGACAGCCAGTTGTCTGAAGAAGATAAGGAAACTCTGAAGATGGCCAGCGACATACTGGATGAGATCATTACGGATGACATGAAGACGGATTATGATAAGGAACTGGCCGTTTATGAGTGGATGGTCAAGAATATCTCTTCCGGTTCCAATTCCTTACTGGTAACATCTAACAGTCCGGAAGCTGTGGGAACGCCCCACGGTGTTTTAAAGGGAAAAAGTGCAGTCTGCGTAGGCTATGCAACAACCTTCCGTCTGTTTATGCAAATGCTGGATATTGAATGTAAGGTGGTACATAATACGGATAAATATCATTCCTGGGACGAAGTAAAACTGGATGATGACTGGTATTATGTGGATGTGTATTCCGATGCGGGAGGAACTACCTACAACAATTTCAATATGACGGATGCCATGTGTGAAAGAGGGCATGACTGGGATCACAGTTTCTGGCCGTCAGCAGTGGGAACGAAATATAATTATGCGATCCTGAATGCTAAGAAATGTGATGATCTGTATGAGATTCCGGCAAAGATAAGGAAATCCATGGAAAAGGGTGGAAAAACCCTGTTCTTCAATATCGGAACGGATGAGGATGGAAGCAAACAGACTGTTCTTTCGGCTATGTACCAGACAGCAATGGGATATGTAGGCCAGTGGAATGCAGATGTGACCTTTAGTATGATGGAAGGAACGGATCATGAGTATATTCTGAGTATCTCCTTCTATAACTACAATCAGTCCGGTTCCACAGGACAGATCAGCGGAGAACAGCAGCAGAAACTGGACGAAGCTATGCAGAAAGCCTTTGAAGGATATACCGGGGAAGGCATGATGAGTGATGAGAATACCGGTATGGAAGAGAGCACAGAGGATCTTATGGATTCCACAATGTCTCAATCCATGAAGGACGGTGAAAAGGCGGAGAGTGCCGAGGAGAGTACAGAGTATGAAAAAGCGAAGTAAGATCCTGACAGTACTTTTGAGTGCTACTCTACTGGTGGCCGGGTTTTGCGGATGCGGAAAAAAAGAAGCACCACAGGCCAGAGTGGATATGGAACGGCTGGAAGAAGCTATGATGGCTGCAGATGATACCCTTCCGGAAATGAAGAGCAGCAGCAGCCGGCAGGAGGATGGAGAAGAACTTTTCTCTGCCCTGAGTGATGTGGATTACGATAAAGTGCAGGACTACTTTTTCTGCTATGCGGCAGAAGGGACAGCCAGTGAGTTTGCAGTGATCTTTGTCAAGGAGGAAGAGGATGTTTCCGAAGTGGAACAGAGTCTTAGGGATCACATTGAAAGCAGGAAATTGAGCTATCAGAACTATGCGCCGGATCAGGTGGAGATTGCTGAGAAAGCCTTAGTGTTTTCTAATGGCAATTATGTGGCTTATGTGATGCACAAAAGCCCTTCCTACATCAAGGCAGCTTTTGAGAAAATGATGGATGTATAGCAGGACTACATAAAGTTGAGAAAAATAAAACCGGCCGGTTCGGGAAGAACCGGCCGATTTCACTTTTTAGGGGGGAAAAACTCATAAAGTGGAGTTTGTATTGTCAGCCAGGCTGCTCTGAAAGAGAGGATTGTATTTTCTGGTGCAGATATCCTTCTCTGACACCGTAACGACTGACCGTGATATCCTGTATTTCGTATTGGTCTGCCAGATAGTTTAAGATTAGGATGCCCGGGATAAGGGTGTGGATACGTTCCGGTTCATGGCGCAGGATCAGATCTGTGGATTTTTTGCTGCCCCCGCAAAGGAATCCGGTCAGATCATTTAACTGTTCATGGGAAAAGCATCGGCAGTGTTCCGGAAGATCATAAAGCTTACGGCATAACCGCAAAGCAGCCCGGGAAGTTCCGCCGACACAGATCATGTGCTCCTGTGGGGGGATGCTTTTTGCGGTGGAATTGTCAAAGGCGCGAAGGATGGTTTCGTTGATCAGCCGTTGTGCTTCTTTGCCGGGAAGGATCTTTTTCACACAATCCCGATACAGTTTTAAGGAGCCAACCGGTATACTCTGGACTTCTTGCGGAATGCTGTCGGTGAAATGCACCAGCTCTGTGCTGGCGCCACCAATATCCGTAAAGAGACCGCCGGTAATGGTCATGTCGCTGCGGACACCGAAAAAACCGTATTCTGCCTCCTTTTCACCGGAAAGAACTTCCACCGGGATACCGGTGGAAAGGCGTATCTGTTCCACCGCCTGGTCAGTGTTGGAAATATTACGCAGGGAAGCAGTGGCAAACACAGCCAGGTTTTCAATCTGAAGCAGATCCAGAGTGTGTTGAAATTGAAGAAGTCCCCGGCAGGCACAGTCTATTCCATCCTGAGTCAGGGCGCCGTCTTTTACATATCCGGCCAGTCCGGCCATGATCTTTTCTTTAAAAAGGATCTTAAAGTGAAGCCGGTCAATGTCATAGACGGTTAACCGGATGCTGTTGGATCCCATATCAATCAATGCATATTTCATAATTCCACCTCTGTCAGTGTAAGGTTGTTTCCTGCTTTTTGACGGGTAAACGGAAACGTCCCAGAGCAACGCGGATCTTTTGCAGCAGTTTACTGGTTTCAGAAAGCCTTCCGCCGGAACCGGTTTGAATCATTTTTGCTTTCAATGCTTTGCCGGTTGGGGAAGTAGTGCGGCCGGTAGCAAGGGAGAGGGAGGCCGCCTGTGTATAGGCCTGCTGATAAAAGAATTCCTGTGCATTTTGCGGATCTGCTTGATTACGGATGCGGGTGTATTCTCCGGAGGAGCACAGCATACGGGCCTGACAATTGTCACGAAGCATGATCCGGAACATTTCGGACAGTTCCCTGCGCAGATCCGGATCCAGAATGGGAACCGCCACTTCCACCCGCCGCAGAGTATTTCTGGTCATGAAATCGGCAGAGGAGATATAGATCTTTTGTCGTTGACCGGTTCCAAAAAGGTAAATCCGTGAATGCTCCAA
Organism: Lachnospiraceae bacterium; assembly: GCA_051877515.1. Lineage (GTDB taxonomy): Bacteria > Bacillota > Clostridia > Lachnospirales > Lachnospiraceae > XBB1006. Next base: position 7,743 of record JBJEIY010000012.1, read on the forward strand.
AAAGCGACCCACAATACTGATGACCCGGATGTTTTCTGTGATTCCCGGAATACCCGGCCGAAGACAGCAGATACCCCGGACAATGAGATCGATCTTAACACCGGCCTGGGAAGCCCGGACCAGTCGGTCTATGATGGTTTTATCGGTCAGAGAGTTGATCTTGATGCCGATATAGGACGGCTCGCCCTGACCGGCATAACGGATTTCTTCATCGATCATGTTTAGTACCCGGTTTTGTAAACAGTGGGGAGCCACCAAAAGCTGCCGGGAGGAAGCAACCGTTTCTCCTTTTGAAAGCGCATGGAACACGGAGGCGGCTTCCAGCCCAATAGAGGGATCGGCAGTCATCAGAGACAGATCGGTATAGAGCCGGGAGGTCTTTTCGTTGTAGTTTCCCGTTCCAATCTGGGTAAAATATTCTGTTTTCTTATTTTCCCGTCGGGTAACAAGGCAGAGTTTACTGTGGACTTTAAAACCATCCAGTCCATAGATTACCTGACATCCTGCTTCTTCCAGACGACGTGACCATTCGATATTGTTTTCTTCGTCAAAACGGGCCTTTAATTCCACCAGTGCCAGCACATTTTTTCCATTTTCAGCAGCTTCAATGAGACTCTCTATGATTTTGCTGTGGCGGGCCACCCGATACAGTGTCATTTTGATAGAGACCACAGCCGGGTCGGTAGCGGCTTCCTGAAGAAAATCCAGAAATGGTTTCATGCTTTCGAAAGGATAGGAAAGCAGTTTGTCTTTTTCACGGATTTGCTGAAGTATCGAACAGTTAGGGCGAAACCGGGAGGAGCGTTGCGGAAACCGTTTGGGATAGAACAGCTCTGTCTTCTGACGAAGGATATCCTGGATCTGAAAAAGAAAACTAAGATCAAGGGGAGAGTGGCATCGGAAAACAGAATCCGGTTTTACATTGGCGTAAGTACACAATGTTTTTACAATGTCTCCATCCAGTTCCCGGGACAGTTCCAGGCGTACCGGTGTCAATCTTTTCCGCCGTTTAATGATTTTGGCCATAAATTCCCGGTAATCCAGATCTTCATCATACAGGGCATCCGCATCAATGTCTGCATTTCGTGTTACGCGGATCAGGGATTTCGCCACAACCCGATAGCTGCTAAAGACCTTTGGGAGAAAATGCAGGATCAGTTCTTCAGACAACATGTAGGAATCCGGATGACCGGGAACACCGATCAAGCGGGGGATCACACCGGTGCCACAGGGTATGATGCCCAGTTTTTCATGTCCGTTTTTGCCTGTCAAAACTCCTATGGCATAGATTTCTTTATTTTGCAGAAAAGGGAAAGGCTGGCGTTTGCTTACCATGGTGGGAGAAGTCAGCGGCGCGATCTCGTTGTCAAAATAATGCTCCAGATCGGTGCTTTCTTTTTCACCCAGTTTTTGAAAGTTCACCAGACGAACTCCATAAGATTCCAGCTGCCCCATCAGCTCGGCATATACAGCGTCTTTGCGGCGGTTTAGCTGCGTTGTGAGTTTTACGATTTCCCTGATCTGCTCTTCTGCAGTCATTTGTGTTTTATTATCCCGTACATTTTTGGACAGAAGCATCTGATCTGCCAGAGAGCCCACCCGTACCATGAAGAATTCATCCAGGTTGCTTTGGTAAATGGAGGCAAAGTTTAGCCTTTCACATAAGGGGACTTCTGTGCTTTCCGCTTCTTCCAGAACCCGTTCATTGAATTTCAGCCAGGAAAGTTCCCGGTTTATATAGATGTTCATGTCAACTCCACACTTTCTTTTTTAGTTTCAAACAGTGGTATACTATAGTTAATATAGAAAAGAAGGCGGGTTCATACTATCCTTTTTTTGAAAAATGAAGGTAAAATTTAGGTAAAGAAAAACCATATGCAGAAAAGGAAACAGACAGGAAAATAACTCGACTATTGTTATCCTTTATGATACAATACGGACAGTATTTTGAAAGGAAGAAGGCATCTATGGGTGAGCAGGAGCCACAGAGAGAAAAAGATCATATTTGTATAGCACTTCTGGCCCATGTAGATGCCGGAAAGACGACGTTATCGGAAAACATTCTTTACCATACCGGAGTGATTTCCAAAATGGGACGGGTGGACAAAAAGGATGCTTATCTGGATACGGATGAAATGGAAAAGCAGCGTGGGATCACTATTTTTTCCAAACAGGCAGAGTTTTCGCTGAAAGACCGGCAGGTATCCTTATTAGATACTCCCGGACATGTGGATTTTTCTCCGGAAGCGGAGAGAGTACTGTCTATTCTGGATTATGCGGTGCTTCTTGTCAGCGCATCGGATGGTGTACAGGCGCATACGGAAACCTTGTGGAATCTGTTGGAACGATACCGGATCCCTACATTTCTTTTTGTCAATAAAATGGATCAGAGCCAGGCAGATAAAGAATGGCTGATGAGAAATATCAAAGAGAAGCTGTCTGCAGACTGTGAAGAATACGGAACCACGGAGTTTTATGAAACAGTAGCTTCCGGTGAGGAAGAACTGATGGAGGCATATCTGGGCGGAGAGGTTCTGAAGGATGAGCAGATCACGGATATGATCCGGCAGCGGAAGGTGTTTCCCTGTCTTTTTGGCTCTGCATTAAAGGACTTCGGTGTAGAGGAACTTCTTGAAGTTCTGTACCGCTACGCGCTGCCGCCGGTTTACGGCAAAGAATTCGGCGCCCGGGTATTTAAGATCACCAGGGATGAAAACGGTGTCCGCCAGACACACATGAAGATCACATCCGGCTGCTTGAAAATAAAGGATGTCATAGAGGGAAAAACCCGGGAAGAACGGGAGTATTGGAGCGACAAGGTAAATCAGATCCGGATCTGTTCCGGCATGCGGCAGACAGAAGTGACCGAAGTGGGTCCGGGTGCGGTCTGTACCATTCCGGGACTACTCCATACCTATCCCGGACAAGGACTGGGAATTGAGGAGGATGGCATGGAAAGCTGCCTGACTCCATTGATGACCTATGCCGTACATTATCCAAAGGTGATCGATCAGCAGAAAATGTTAAAACTCTTAAAGGAGATGGAAGAGGAGGAGCCCCAGCTTCATGTATTGTGGGATGAACAGCTGCGGGAAATCCAGATCCAGCTCATGGGGGAAGTGCAGATTGAGATCCTGAAGGCAGAGATCTCCAGACGCTATGAAATACCGGTAGAATTCGGAACCGGCAAGATCCTGTACCGGGAAACCATTGAAAGTACAGAAGAAGGTGTGGGGCATTTTGAACCCCTGCGCCATTATGCCGAGGTACATTTAATACTGGAGCCGGGAGAACGGGGCAGCGGTCTTATATTTCAGACCCGGTGCCCGGAGGATGAATTAAGCAGAAACTGGCAGAACCTAATCCTGACCCACTTGCGGGAACGACGACATCTGGGTGTGCTGGGGGGATTTCCCATTACAGATATGGTAATTACTCTGGTGGCAGGACGGGCGCACCCCAAACATACGGAAGGCGGAGATTTCCGGCAGGCTACGTACCGGGCTGTGCGACAGGGATTGATGAAGGCCAGGAGCAGATTGTTGGAACCGGTGTATGATTTTAAACTGACGGTACCTACCGGTGCTGTGGGAAGGGCCATGACGGATCTGACAGCCATGTCCGGAAAGTTTGATGCTCCGGTGGTGGAGGGAGATTTTTCCATTATCACGGGTGTTGCACCGGTAGCCACCATCAACGGATATCAGAAAGAGCTGGTGGCTTACACTGCAGGACAGGGCAAGCTGGAGTGCAGGATGGGAGGATATCTTCCTGCCCATAATGAAGAAGAGGTACTGGCGGCATTAACCTATGATGCCCCGGGCGATATGCGTCAACCGAGCTCTTCTGTTTTTTGTACCCATGGAGCCGGCTTTGTGGTGGAATGGTATGAGGTAGAGCAATATATGCATCTTCCGCTGGTTATCCAGGGCAAAGACAAAGCGCAGCTTCAGGAATATGAGATGATGCTGGAAGCAAAGAAAGTGGCGGCAGAAGCAAAACGCCGGGAAGAGGAGCAGAAAAAACTGGGTATTTTACCCGCAGAGGGAAAGGCGGCAGAAAAGGAACTCAAGGAGATCTTTGAGAAAACCTATGGAGTCATTCCTACAAAATTTAATCAGGATTATATTGAAGAAACCCGTTCCAGAGGTACCTGGAACGGTAAAAAGAAGGAAAAGCCCATTCGTACGGTTCCGAAAGAGAAACCGGAAAGCTACGATTACGGAAAACAACAACGACATCAGAACAAACCGGCGGCGCCGAAGGAAAGATACCTTCTTGTGGACGGATATAATATTATTTATGCCTGGGATGAGCTGAAACAGCTTGCAGAGAATAATATCGAAGGAGCCAGAAACCGGCTGATGGAGATTTTATGCAACTTCCAGGGATATACCAGGCAGCAGGTAATCCTGGTCTATGATGCCTATAAGGTGCAGGGACATCAGACGGAGGTGACAAAATACCGGAATATTTCCGTGGTCTATACCAAAGAAGCGGAAACTGCGGATCAGTATATAGAACGATGTGCACACCGTATGGGAAAGGATTATGAGGTGACGGTGGCAACTTCGGATGGATTGGAACAGGTGATCATTGTGGGAGCAGGCTGCCACCTGATTTCAGCCCGGGAGTTTGAAAAAGAGGTGGGACGTATCGGCGGTGTGATCCGGGAACACCTGGAAACACAGAACAGCCGGAGTGTTACCACGTCGTTAGGTGATCTGTTATCAGACAAAGATTCTTAGAACCCTGTCCGGTTTTCGGAAAGAAACTTTTTCGTTTCACGGACAAAAGCGGTTGTCAGGGAGGAATTTTTTGTTATAATATTTGTAAAGTATGTAAAAAAGAGGGATAAAAGTATGAAAAAGGTAATTCTTACAGGTGACAGACCTACAGGCCGGCTTCATATCGGTCATTATGCAGGTTCGTTGCGGGAACGGGTTCGGCTGCAGAACAGCGGCGAATACGATGAAATATACATTATGATCGCAGATGCCCAGGCATTGACCGATAATGCGGATAATCCGGAGAAGATCAGACAGAACATTGTGGAAGTAGCATTGGACTACCTTTCCTGCGGTATTGATCCCGCAAAGAGTCATATTCTCATCCAGTCCCAGATTCAGGAATTGTGTGAACTGAGCTTTTATTATATGAATCTGGTTACGGTGTCCAGATTGCAGCGTAATCCTACCGTCAAGTCGGAGATTAAGATGAGGAATTTTGAAGCCAGCATTCCGGTGGGATTTTTCACCTATCCCATCAGCCAGGCAGCGGATATTACATTATTTAAGGCTACTACGGTGCCGGTAGGGGAGGATCAGCTTCCCATGCTGGAACAGACCCGTGAAATCGTAAGAAGCTTTGGAAATATTTACGGAGAAGGTGTTTTGGTAGAGCCCAAAGAGCTTTTACCCGATAACCGGACCTGTTTAAGACTTCCGGGTATTGACGGAAAGGCAAAAATGAGCAAATCCTTAGGAAACTGTATCTACCTGTCCGACACGCCTGCGGAGGTTAAGAGTAAGGTTATGAGTATGTTCACCGATCCGGACCATATCCGCGTGGAGGATCCGGGTAAGATCGAGGGCAATACGGTATTTACTTATCTGGATGCCTTCTGTAAGGAGGAACATTTTGAACAGTTCTGGCCGGAGTATCAGAATCTGGAAGAAGTAAAGGATCATTACCGCCGGGGAGGACTGGGGGATGTCAAGGTTAAGAAATTCCTGATCAAGGTTCTGGAAGACGAGCTTGCTCCCATCCGGGAGAGAAGGGCCAAATGGGAACAGGATATTCCGGGAGTCTATAAGGTATTGGAGGAAGGTACACAAGCTGCCAGACAGAAAGGCCGTGAAACACTGGCACAGGTGAAACAGGCCATGAAGATCAATTACTTTGAGGATCGTCAGCTGATCGCAGCCCAGGCTGAAAAATATAAGAATAAGGAATAGGATACAAAGAAGTATCCCCACAAAAAAAGTCCCGTAACCGGGACTTTTTTTATGCATCAGGCATATGCGTTTTTAAATATGTTTCAAAGTCTTCCAGAGGCAGCGGTTTGGAAAAATAGAAGCCCTGCACCGCTTCGCAGTGGATGGATCTTAAGAACTCGATCTGGTCTTCATCCTCCACACCTTCTACGATCAGGTCGATCTGAAGTTCTTTTGCCAGCTGTACGATGGAACGGATGATCATCTTTCCACGGGTGGCATCTCCGGTATTTCGTAAGAAGCGGATATCCAGTTTCAGGATATCTACCGGAGCATCCTTCAGCATACTGAGGGATGAGTATTCGCTGCCGAAATCATCCATCAGGATATGGAATCCTTTCTTCTGCAGAGCCACCAACTGCTTAACGACAAATTTCATATCGTCGAAGTAGGCGCTCTCCGTAATCTCCAACTGGAGGTAGTCATGTGGGATCCGGTATTTTTCACACAGGGCGCAGATCTTGTCTACCAGTGTAGGCATGTAGAAATCCACTCTGGAAATGTTGACGGAAATCGGGATCAGTTTTTTTCCTTCTTTACGCCAACGGTCTAACGTGATCAGGGTCTGTTCCAATATGTACAGATCCAGCTTGGTAATAAAACCGTTTCGCTCAAAGATCGGGATGAACACTCCGGGAGAAAGAAGGCCTTTTTCCGGATGTATCCATCGTACCAGAGCCTCTCCTCCAATGGCGTTGCCGTTAGTGATATTATTTTTGGGCTGGATAAAGAGACGGAACTGTCCGCTTGCCAATGCCTCTGCCATTTCATTGACAATGGTGTGCTCCTCCAACAGCCTGGTTCGCTGTGCGTCATCAAAAACAGATACGTGGGTATCGTATTTACCCTGCGCGCTGACACAGGCCAGTCGGGCACGGTCGCACATCATATATACCGGAAGAGCCAGATCGTGGATGTAGTATACACCCATGCAGGCGGTAATCCTTGTATCTAATGGGTACTGATCCAGCTTGGTCTGCAAGGGTTTGGCAAAATCTTTCTCCACGTCTATGGTGGTGGGAAGCAGACAGGCAAACCGGTCACCGCTTAACCTGGAGCAAAGTCCGTCGTATGGGGTTGCCAGTTCTTTTAAAGCTGATCCTATGAAGCGGATGAGCTCATCGCCGGCGCCATAGCCGTGAATATCATTGATGATCTTAAAATGTTCAATATCCGTGATCACAATAAAATAGGAATCGGGTTCGGCATTTTCGATCCTTTCTTTGGTATGCTCATAGAAAGTATCAATATTATAAAGCCCTGTAAGGCTGTCTGTTTCTGCTTTGATACGCAGCAGCTCTTTTTCACGCTGTTCTGCTTTTAAATGGTCAAGTCGTCTGGTAATGATACCCAGAGCAATGAGAATGACCAGGGTAAGGGCTGCAAGGAAAAACAAATCTTTTTTGTGCTCCTGAACAAAATCTTCCAGGGTGTATTGATAGCGGTTTTCAAAAACGATCTCATCATAAGCATTTTGCAATTCCTGCTGGGAGATTTGATCCATAGTCTTATTCAGGATGCTGATCAGTATTTCATCGGTAGAGCTGTCAGCCAGGATCACTGTTGGTTCGGTGATGGACATGTGGAAGTTAGTCTGTAGTGAATGGTAGCGCGGACAATCCAGCCAGTAGTCGGCTACATAAGAGTCTAACAGTGCACAGTCTGTCTCCCCTGAGACAACCGAATCCAGACAATCGGTTATGGTTTCGTAGTATTTCAGGGCACATGTGGGATAGTGACTCTTAATGTACTGCGCAAAGTAGGTACTGGCCTTAGGCAGTGCAAGGCTTGTACCGTCAAGGCTGTTTATGAAAGTGTTCTCCGGCATGATAATATAGTTGACCTCTGAACTAAAGGAATCGGTGTACTGATATTGATCACTTCTCAGAAGGTCTTTGGAAAGCACTACTCCTGCGATCAGATCCAGCTCCCCGTTCAGCTGTTTTGCCGAAGAACGGGAGGCATCCAAAGTGGTAGGGACCAGATTAAGTCCGCTTTTTTCAGCGATCTGCCGGATCAGATATGGAACGATTCCCTGATAATTGCCGTTTTCATCCTGGAAAGAGTATGGTTTTGCATCCGCATAACATCCAACGCGCAGTTCACCGGCGTTTTCGATATAATCCTTTTCTTCCCGGGTAAACAAAGGCTGACTGGAGGTGACCAGACCGGAAAAATGCTTTTTGTAGATATCATAGGCATAGGTAGGATTTTTCGCCGCAATGGTGTCCATTGCATGGTCCAGGAGCGCCATTTTTTCCTTGTTGGATCTGGCCGCCATAAAATAGCTGACTGTGGGTGCATATTCTCCGATGATCTTGAAATCCGGATAAGTAGTAAAGGCATCATCCACAAGCGCATCAATTTCATTGGCATTGTAGGCTTCCAGCATTTCGTCGCCGCTGTTATAGAATTTTTTATGATAGGTAAAGTGATTATCGGAAGCATATCCGTCAAAAAATTCAGGCTGCAGGGTTTCACGCAGGAAACCGAAAGTCAGTCCGTCAAAGGCATCGAATTCTTCATAACACAGATCCCGGTCCTCTTTGGTATAGATGATGCTTTCATCTTTGATCAGATAATGTTTGGAGAAAATATACTTTTCCTCTAAGAACAACCCTTTTTCGGCATTGGGAATAAAGTCGATGGCGCCGTTGTCCAGCATGTCCAGAGCCTCACTCCAGCTACAGGGAACAAACACATAATCCCAGTGTGTGTAGCGGGAGATCTCATCTAAGTATTCCACAACATATCCCTGATAATTGTTATTGGAGTAATACAGAAATGGACTATCGTCGGTATAAGCGATACGGATCACCTGTTCGTTTACAGAAGCCTCTGAGAAACATACAGGAGACAGCAAAGAAAAAAACGCGACCACGGTCAGTAGAGTAGAAATAAATTTTTTGGTCAAAGGGCACCGCCTTTCTTTCTATATCATAAAGAAATGTAATGTATAGTATAAATAAAAGTAAATATACCACAATTGTAGCTGTGCCCCTCTATAAAATCAACAAAAAACCAGCAAGTTTAACAATTTGTTCATGCTTTTTACACAATTAATGAGTTTTGTCATAGGCAGCCTGGCAGGCGCGTGCAAGCTGGTCTGCGCAGCTGGTTGGTTTTGGTCCGCAGGTGTTGCCGGATAACAGGCTGATAATATCGGAAATATCCATACCTTCCACAAGTTTGGAAACGGCCTTTAAATTTCCGTCACAGCCACCCTGAAAGGATACATTGTGAATCGTATTTCCGTCCAGATCAAAGTCTATCTGTCTGGAACAGGTACCTACGGTTGCATAACTAAAGTGTTCCATGTTTTTTCTCCCTTCGTAAATTTTTGAGCCTATTATAGCATAAAACAGGATAATGTGAATCCATATTTTATGGAAAGTTTATTGTTTTTATGTTGTAGATTGGGGTGGAAGGTGTTACAATATTGCTATTGTAACGAAGTTTAGAGGAGAATGAAAATGAGTATCTTTTCGAATGTTTTTGGGACACATAGTGAGCGAGAATTAAAGCGTATTTATCCATTGGTGGATAAGATTGAAGCATTGCGTCCCGAAATGCAGGAATTAACGGATGAGGAACTTAGGGCAAAGACGGATGAGTTTAAGAAACGACTGGCAGAAGGAGAAACGCTGGACGATCTTCTGGTGGAAGCATTTGCTGTGGTAAGGGAAGGTGCAAAACGTGCCATCGGCCTGGAACCGTACCGGGTTCAGATCATCGGAGGAATCGTTCTTCATCAGGGACGTATCGCAGAGATGAAGACCGGTGAAGGAAAGACTCTGGTTTCTACTATGCCGGCATATTTAAATGCCCTGGAAGGCAAGGGGGTACACATTGTAACCGTTAACGATTACCTGGCATCCCGTGACGCGCAGTGGATGGGAAAGGTTCATGAGTTTCTTGGACTGACGGTTGGCGTAGTCCTGAATGATATGGATCATGATGAAAGACAGAAGGCTTACCAGTGTGATATTACCTATATCACCAATAATGAGCTGGGCTTTGACTATCTCCGGGATAACATGGTGATCTACCAGGAACAGCTGGTTCAGCGGGAATTAAGCTATGCCATCATCGATGAGGTGGATTCCGTGCTCATTGATGAAGCCAGAACTCCTCTTATCATATCGGGTCAGAGTGGTAAATCTACGAAGCTGTATGAGGCCTGTGACATTCTGGCCAGACAGATGAAACGTGGTGAAGATCTGGCAGATTATACCAAGATGGATGCATTGATGGGTGTAGTCCAGGAGGAAACCGGAGACTTCATCGTGAACGAGAAGGACAAGGTGGTGAACCTCACTGCAGAGGGTGTGAAGAAAGTAGAGAATTTCTTTAAGATCGAGAACCTTGCAGATGCGGAGAACCTGGAAATCCAGCATAATATCATTCTGGCATTGCGGGCACATAACCTGATGTTTAAGGATAAGGATTATGTGGTAAAAGACGATGAGGTTCTGATCGTGGATGAGTTTACCGGACGTATCATGCCGGGAAGACGCTATTCCGATGGCCTGCACCAGGCGATAGAGGCAAAAGAGCATGTCAAAGTCAAACGAGAGAGTAAGACACTTGCTACCATTACGTTCCAGAACTTTTTCAATAAATACAAGAAGAAAGCCGGAATGACCGGTACGGCGTTGACAGAGGAAAAAGAGTTCCGGGATATTTACGGAATGGATGTTATAGAGATTCCTACCAATAAGCCGGTAATTCGTGTGGATCATGATGATTCTGTTTATAAAACCCATAAAGAGAAACTCCACGAAGTTGTGGAGGAGATCATTGCTTCCCATGAGAAAGGACAACCGGTTCTGGTGGGTACCATTACCATTGAGGCTTCCGAAGAGCTGAGTGCATTACTCCGTAAACGTGGAATCCACCATAATGTACTCAATGCCAAATTCCACGAAATGGAGGCAGAGATCGTAGCACAGGCCGGACAGCATGGTGCAGTAACCATTGCCACGAATATGGCAGGCCGTGGTACGGATATTAAGCTGGATGAGGAGGCAAAAGCGGCAGGCGGTCTGAAGATCATTGGTACGGAGCGCCATGAATCCCGTCGTATTGACAATCAGTTGCGTGGACGTTCCGGACGTCAGGGGGATCCCGGTGAATCCAAGTTCTTCATTTCTCTGGAAGATGACCTGATGCGTTTGTTTGGTTCGGAACGTTTGATCTCCATGTTCAATGCTGTAGGTGTGCCGGAGAATGAGCCGATCCAGCATAAAATGCTTTCGGATGCCATTTTAAAAGCGCAGCAGAAGATAGAAGGCAATAACTTCGGCGTTCGTAAGAATCTGCTTGAATATGACCAGGTCATGAATGAGCAGCGAGAGATCATCTATGCGGAACGACGCAGAGTACTGGAAGGGGAAAGCATGAGAGATTCCATTTTCCAGATGCTGGATGACGTGGTAGACAGTCAGATAAGTCTGTGTTACGGACAAGGCGGTGAAGACTGGGATCTGAAGGAATTAAATGAACTGTTGCTTCCCATCTTCCCCATGAAGCCTGTTACGTCAGAAGATGTAAAAGGCAAAGGAAAACAGGAATTGGCAGAAGAACTGAAAGAACGCGTAGAAGAACTGTATCGACAGAAGGAAGCGGAGTTTCCGGAAGAAGAAGCAATCCGTGAACTGGAGCGTGTGATCCTGTTAAAGGTTATTGACCGCAAATGGATGGATCACATTGATGACATGGAACAGCTTCGCCAGGGTATCGGATTGCAGGCCTATGCGCAAAGGGATCCGCTGGTGGAATATAAGAACATCGGCTATGATATGTTTGATGCCATGACGGCTGCCATCCAGGAGGATACCGTGAAGCTTCTTTTGCATATTAAAGTGGAGCAGAAGGTAGAACGGGAACAGGTGGCAAAGGTAACCGGAACCAATAAAGATAACTCCGGTGTAAAGCAACCGAAAAAGCGGGAACATGACAAGATCTATCCTAATGATCCCTGCCCGTGCGGAAGCGGAAAGAAGTACAAGCAATGCTGCGGACGCAGAGCATAGCGCTATAGAAAATAACAACAGGAGCAGAAGCGGACCGAAACACCGGTGGCTTCTGCTTTGTTTTATGCGCGGCAGTTGAGGCTGTCATCAGACACAATTTGTTGCAAGAGGATGCGAACTTTTGTTCTGTACTTTTGAACGGTTCTGTGATATGATAGCAGAGAATAACAGGAGAGGGTACAGGAGGAGTCATTCATGGATCATTTTGTTTTACATTCTGAATACAAACCTACCGGCGACCAGCCACAGGCTATTGAGAATCTGGTGAAAGGGTTTCAGGAAGGTAACCAGTTTGAGACTCTGCTGGGAGTGACAGGTTCCGGTAAGACCTTTACCATGGCCAATGTCATCGAGAAGTTGAATAAGCCTACTTTGGTCATTGCCCATAATAAAACCCTGGCTGCCCAGTTGTACTCCGAGTTTAAGGAATTTTTCCCGGAAAATGCGGTAGAATATTTTGTGTCCTATTATGACTATTATCAGCCGGAAGCCTATGTTCCATCTACGGACACTTATATTGAGAAAGATTCTTCCATTAATGAGGAGATTGATAAGTTGCGGCTGTCAGCCACGGCATCTTTGGTAGAGCGCAGGGATGTGATCGTGGTATCTTCCGTATCCTGTATCTATGGACTGGGTATGCCTACCGACTATATCAATATGATGGTATCCCTTCGTCCCGGAATGGAAAAAGACCGGGATGATGTGATCCGGGAACTCATTGATATCCAGTATGACAGAAACGAAATGGACTTTCACAGAGGTACTTTCCGGGTCAGAGGAGATGTGCTGGAAGTCTTTCCGGCCAATTATGGAGATACGGCCATCCGGATTGAATTTTTCGGTGATGAGATTGACCGGATCACGGAGGTTGATGTACTGACGGGAGAGGTGAAGGCACGGCTGGATCATATTGCTATCTTCCCGGCTTCTCATTATGTGATCCCGCAGGAAAAGATCATGCAGGCCACGGAAAACATTCTGGAAGAAATGGAGGAGAGGGTAAAATATTTTAAGAGCGAGGACAAACTGTTAGAGGCCCAGAGGATAAGAGAACGTACCAGTTTTGATGTTGAGATGATCCGGGAGACCGGATTTTGTTCCGGCATTGAGAATTATTCCAGGCATCTTTCCGGGTTAAAACCGGGTCAGCCGCCCTATACCTTGATGGATTATTTTCCGGAGGATTTTCTTATTATCGTAGATGAGTCCCACATTACCCTGCCTCAGGTCAGGGGTATGTTTGCGGGAGATCAGTCTAGAAAGACCACACTGGTGGATTATGGATTTCGACTGCCCTCCGCGAAGGATAACCGGCCTTTAAGTTTTACGGAATTTGAAAATAAGATCGATCAGATGATGTTTGTGTCCGCTACGCCTTCCGAGTATGAGAAGGAGCATGAAATGCTGCGGGTAGAACAGATCATCCGGCCTACCGGTCTTCTGGATCCGGAAATTTCGGTGCGCCCTGTGGCGGGTCAGATTGATGATCTTTTAGGAGAGATCCGTAAGGAGACGGGGGCTGGTCATAAGGTATTGGTTACGACCCTGACTAAGAAAATGGCAGAGGATCTGACGGATTATCTGCGGGATGTGGGAATTAAGGTAAAGTACCTGCATTCAGATATTGATACCCTGGAACGTTCCGAGATCATCCGGGATTTAAGACTGGGTGTGTTTGATGTGTTGGTGGGAATTAACTTACTACGGGAAGGATTGGATATTCCGGAGATTACCCTGGTGGCGATTCTGGACGCGGATAAAGAAGGATTTTTGCGTTCGGAGACATCCCTGATCCAGACAGTTGGGCGTGCAGCCCGAAACAGCGAAGGCCATGTGATCATGTATGCGGACAGTATCACAGATTCCATGCGGGTGGCCATTGATGAGACTGCGAGAAGACGGACCCTCCAGCAGGAGTATAATGAACAGCATGGCATCACCCCCACCACCATTAAGAAGGCAGTGCGGGAGCTCATCAGCATCACCAAGAAGGTTGCAGAGGAAGAAGCAAAGTTTGCCAAGGATCCGGAATCCATGGACAAAAAAGAACTGCAAAAGTGCATCGACAATCTGAAGAAACAGATGAACCGGGCGGCAGCAGACCTGAATTTCGAAGCAGCGGCACAGCTGCGTGATCAGATGATAGAAATGCGTAAGATGTTGGAAGAGATAGAGAAATCCTGATGAAACATAATTTATGAATAGAAGAGGCAGTAAACGATGAGTGAAACCAAGAAGTACATTAAGATCAGGGGAGCCTGTGAGCATAACCTGAAAAATATCGATCTGGATCTTCCCAGAGACGAGTTCATTGTATTGACGGGATTGAGTGGTTCCGGTAAATCCTCTCTGGCATTTGATACCATTTATGCAGAGGGACAGCGCCGATATATGGAGTCTTTGTCCTCCTATGCAAGACAGTTTTTAGGACAGATGGAAAAACCGAATGTGGAGAAGATTGAAGGACTTTCTCCTGCCATCTCCATAGATCAGAAATCTACCAACCGTAATCCCCGTTCCACGGTGGGAACCGTAACGGAGATCTATGATTATCTGCGTCTGCTGTATGCAAGGGTGGGCGTGGTGCATTGCCCGGAATGCGGCAGAGTGATCACCAGACAGTCTGTGGATCAGATGGTGGATCAGATCATGGCACTTCCGGAAGGCACTAAGATCCAGCTTCTGGCACCGGTGGTGAGAGGCCGGAAAGGAGAGCATCAGAAACTGTTTGAACGGGCGAGAAAAAGCGGTTATGTCAGAGTCATTGTAGACGGCAACATGTATGAACTGACAGAAGAGATTAAGCTAGAGAAAAACAACAAACATAACATCGAGATCGTGGTAGATCGTCTGATCGTGAAACCAGGTATGGAAAAAAGACTGACGGATTCTGTGGAAACCGTGTTAAATCTGGCCGAAGGACTGATGAGTGTGGATGTTATCGGAGGAGACATGATGCAGTTTTCCCAGAGCTTTTCCTGTCCGGATTGCGGAATCAGTATCAGCGAAGTGGAGCCGCGCAGTTTCTCTTTTAACAATCCTTTCGGAGCCTGCCCGGAATGTGCAGGTCTTGGTTATAAAATGGAATTTGATGTGGATCTTATGATCCCGGACAGAACCTTAAGTTTGAAGGAAGGAGCCATTCAGGCTATGGGATGGCAGTCCTCCACGGACGCCAAAAGCTTTACCCATGCCATTCTGGTGGCACTGGGCAAAGAATACGGATTTAGTCTGGATACGCCTTTCGAGGAACTGTCGGAGACAGCCCGGAAGGTACTGATCGAGGGAACCGGAGGAAAAGAAGTTAAGGTGCATTATAAAGGACAGAGGGGAGAAGGCGTCTATGATGTAGCCTTCGAAGGTCTGATCCGGAATGAAGAACGGCGATACCGGGAGACCAGTTCCGATGTCATGAAAAAGGAATATGAAAGCTATATGCGGATCACTCCCTGCAGCTGCTGTCACGGACAGCGGTTGAAAAGGGAATCCCTTGCGGTAACGGTAGGCGACAAAAATATCTACGAAACCACGCAGTTATCCATCCGTGACCTGCAGAACTATATGGAAGATTTGAAACTCACAGCGCAACAGGAGCTGATCGGAGCTCAGATTCTGAAAGAGATCCGTGCCAGGATCCGGTTTTTAATGGATGTGGGACTGGATTATCTGTCTTTGTCCCGAGGAACGGCTTCCCTGTCAGGCGGAGAAGCCCAGCGAATCCGTCTGGCTACCCAGGTGGGATCCGGACTGGTGGGTGTGGCCTACATTTTGGATGAGCCCAGTATCGGATTGCACCAGAGGGATAACGACAAGCTCCTTGCCACTTTGAAACATTTGCGGGATTTAGGAAATACTCTGATCGTGGTGGAGCATGATGAGGATACCATGCGGCAGGCTGACTATGTGGTAGATATCGGTCCCGGTGCCGGAACTCATGGCGGACAGGTGGTTGCCCAGGGAACGGCAGAACAGATCATGCAATGTAAAGAATCCATAACGGGAGCTTATCTTAGCGGCCGGATGCAAATCCCGGTGCCCAAAGAGAGAAGGAAGCCCACCGGTTTTCTTGCCATAAGAGGAGCAAGGGAAAACAACCTGAAGAATATTGATGTGCAGATACCATTAGGGGTGATGACCTGTATTACCGGCGTGTCCGGTTCCGGAAAAAGTTCACTGACCAATGAGATCCTGTATAAGTCTCTGGCGAAAAAACTAAACCGGGCAAGGTGTATTCCCGGTGTTCATGACAGGATCGAAGGTGTGGAGCAGTTAGATAAGATCATTGATATTGACCAGTCTCCCATCGGAAGAACGCCCCGATCCAATCCGGCTACTTACACCGGCGTATTTGACATGATCAGGGATCTGTTTGCGTCTACTGCGGATGCCAAAGCCAGAGGTTACAAAAAAGGCCGGTTCAGCTTTAATGTAAAGGGTGGCCGCTGTGAAGCCTGCTCCGGTGACGGAATCTTAAAGATTGAGATGCATTTTCTGCCGGATGTCTATGTGCCCTGTGAAGTTTGCGGCGGCAAAAGGTATAACCGGGAGACGCTGGAGGTAAAATATAAAGGAAAGAGTATATACGATGTACTGGATATGACGGTGGAAGAGGCTGTAGGCTTTTTTGAAAACGTGCCCTCCATCCTGCGTAAGATCCGGGCTTTGTATGATGTGGGTCTTGGCTATATCAAACTGGGACAGCCTTCCACCACCTTGTCCGGCGGTGAAGCCCAGCGTATCAAACTGGCCACGGAATTAAGCCGGCGCAGTACGGGAAAAACCATTTATGTGCTGGATGAACCCACCACGGGTCTGCATTTTGCAGATGTGCATAAATTGGTGGAGATCCTGCACAAACTGACAGAAGGCGGAAATACCGTTGTGGTCATTGAACACAATCTGGATGTGATCAAAACCGCGGATTATATTATTGATATGGGCCCGGAAGGGGGAGACGGCGGAGGAACGGTGATTGCCAACGGAACACCGGAAGAAGTGGCAGAGGATCCTGTTTCCTACACCGGACAGTATCTGAAAAAATATCTGAGATAAGATGAGTCTGAAAGCAGCCTCATCTGTCATGAATAAAAAAGGGCTGTTGCATCAGAAAGATGCAGCAGCCTCTTATGTTCGGGGAGTGTCCCCCCGGAACCTGGCAGATTCGGAGGGACATGAGTTATGAAAAATTATATTAGCTAGATAGCTAGTACATGTTTAGTATAAAGAGCGAATGTGAAGGCTGTGTGAAGATAGTTATAAACTTTTTATAAAGAAACACAAAAAACATGAAAAAAAACTTTCAAAAATGGGAAGAATTGTATATAATGATATGGTAATCTTATGAGTAATCTGCCGGTATTGTGCCCGGCACTCACGATAGAAAAGAATTGGACGTGAAAGGGGAAGAAAATGGCTTCTACAGATATTGGAATTGATTTAGGAACAGCGAGTATTCTAGTATATATCCGGGGAAAGGGCGTTGTGCTAAAAGAGCCCTCGGTGGTAGCATTTGACAGAGATACACAGAAGATCAAAGCGATTGGAGAAGATGCACGGCTGATGCTTGGTAGAACTCCGGGTAACATTACTGCAGTTCGTCCTTTGCGTCAGGGCGTTATTTCAGACTATACCGTAACGGAGAAAATGCTCCGTTATTTTATCCAGAAAGCCATCGGCAAGAAGATCTACCGTAAAATAAATATTGCAGTATGTGTTCCCAGCGGAGTAACAGAGGTAGAGAAGAAAGCCGTAGAGGATGCAGCAGTGAACTGCGGTGCAAGAGAAGTGTTTATTATTGAAGAACCCATTGCTGCTGCTATCGGAGCCGGAATTGATATTGCAAAACCTTGTGGAAATATGATCGTGGATATCGGCGGAGGTACTTCCGATATTGCGGTAATCTCTCTGGGAGGAACGGTTGTCAGCACTTCCGTCAAGATTGCCGGAGATGATTTCGATGAGGCGATCGTTCGATATATGAGAAAGAAACACAATCTTCTGATCGGTGAACGTACGGCGGAAGATGTGAAGATCAAAGTAGGAACCTGCTACCCGCTGTCAGAGGAGATGAGCATGGAAGTCAGGGGACGTAACCTGGTTACCGGACTTCCTAAGAGTGTTCCGGTTTCCTCTTCTGAGATCGAAGAAGCATTGCGGGAGACCACAGTACAGATCGTGGAAGCGGTACACAGTGTACTGGAAAAGACACCACCGGAGCTGGCAGCAGATATTGCAGACCGTGGTATCGTCCTGACAGGAGGCGGTGCAATGTTGCGTGGACTGGACGAACTGATCAGTTCCAAGACAGGCATCAATACCATGGTGGCAGATGATGCCATGACCTGTGTGGCAATCGGAACAGGAAAATATGTAGAAGCTATGACAGGAAAGTCAATAGAGTAAGAGACTAAGGATGGTCGAACCGAAAAGAAAGGGGCGACAAAGATGGTAAAAGGTCTATATACTGCATATACCGGAATGGTAAATCAGATGAACCGGTTGGACGTGCTTACCAATAATCTTGCAAATTCAGCAACCAATGGATTTAAGAAGGAAGGGGCAACGACCCAGTCCTTTGATTCCATGTATGGCTATCGTATCAAGGATTCTTCTTCCTATTATCTGAACCAGAGGATTGGATCCATTAGCCTGGGTGCCAAGATTGGGGAGAATTATACAGACTATTCCCAGGGTTCCCTGAATGAAACCGAGAATGATACGGACTTTGCCATTGGGGGAGAGGGCTTTTTTGCCATTGCATTTACCAACAAAGCCGGTGAATCTTCCATCAAATATACCAGAGACGGCGCTTTTGTGTTAAATACGGAAGGCTATCTGGTGACCAAGGATGGAGACTATGTCCTGAATCAGAACGGAGCATTGAACTCTGATCTGAACCGGAATAATTATATCCGCCTTGACCCGAATCAGCCTTTTACAGTAGATACCCAGGGCAATATTTTTCAGGACAATGCTTCTGTAGGTCAGATTGGTGTGGTAAGCTTTGAAGACTATGATTATTTGGAGCATTACGGAGAGAATATGTACCAGCTGACAAATGGCGGACGTGTGGTGGACACCAATGTGGAAGTTTATCAGGGTGTACTGGAAATGTCCAATGTCAATGTGGTCAGCGAGATGGTAGAGATGATCACGGTTTCCCGTGCATATGAGTCAAATCAGAAGGTGATCCAGACGATTGATGAAACACTGGATAAAACGGTGAACAATCTGGGAAGAGTTTAATTCATGCAGAAAGCAGATAAAGGGGATAAATTTATTTACGCCCCTTTATTTTTATTCAAAAGAAGCCGATATACAATACGGAGTTGTATAGTTTACCGTAAGGAGATGAAGACCTATGATGAGAGCATTATGGAGTGCTGCAACAGGCATGATCAGTCAGCAGACCAATGTAGACACGATTTCCAATAATCTGGCCAATGTAAATACTACAGGATATAAAACAGATAAGGCAGAGTTTAAATCTTTGCTGTACCAGACCATTCAGAGTAAAACAACTTCCGCCAACGGTGAGAATAAACCGGTGGGAGCACAGGTAGGTCTGGGAACCCGTCTGGCGTCCATTACCACAGATTTTTCCCAGGGAGCCATGACGGCCAGTGAGAGCCCCACGGCTTTCGCCATTCAGGGTGACGGCTTTTTCGCGGTACGCGGGGGTGACGGAGAAACTTATTATACCAGAAATGGTGACTTCCACTGGAGTATGGGAACAACGGGAGTTACGCTGGCAACGTCGGATGGCCTGGCAGTGTTGGATACCAACGGAAACGCCATTGTACTGCCGGATACTGTACCCAGTGCAAAAGCAACTTTTACCACCACAACAGGAGAGTTGGGCTATCTGGATAACAACGGGCAGTATGTAACTCTGAATCAGACCATCGGAACCTGGCAGTTCAATAATCCTGCAGGACTTGACAAAGTCAGCGGCAGCCGGTATGCGGTTACCGATGCTTCCGGGAATGCCATGAATGAGGCAACCACGGGGGGACTGACCCGGAGTGAGATTTGTAATAAATACCTGGAGGCATCCAATGTTCAGGTGGCAGATGAGATGGTTAACCTGATCGTAGCCCAGCGTGCGTATGAAATGAATTCCAAAGCGATCCAGGCAGCAGATGATATGCTGGGTCAGGCAAATAATCTGAAGCGATAGGAGGATGAAGAATGTCTGTAACGATAGATTCTCTGGCAGGAGCATATACCCAGGCAGCAGCGGGAGATGCAGTTTCCCAAAAACTGGAAAAAAATCTGAAATCAGATCTGAGTAATGCCTCAGATGAGGAACTGATGGATGTCTGCAAAGAGTTTGAGGCTTATTTTACGGAGCAGGTATTTAAGGCGATGGAAAAAATGGTTCCGGAGTCGGAAGAAACCAGTGCCTCCAACCGGCAGCTGAAAGAGTATTATAAAGATCAGATGATCAAAGAGTATGCATCAGCCAGTGCAGAAGGGCAGGGTCTTGGTATTGCCCAGATGATGTTCGAGCAGATGAAGCGAAACTATGATATCTAAAAGATGATTTATCCGGGAGATATTCCTCCAAAGGCTGTAAGCGCCATCGGAATGTCTCCCTTTTTTATTTTATGGAGGAAAAGCGATTGGAAATACTGCAGGGATATGTCTCACAGATCCGATATCGGAATGATGAGAATGGCTATACGGTGTTTGATCTGGTGTCAGGGGAAGAAGAGTATGTAGCGGTAGGTTATCTGTCCGGAATCGAAGTTGGGATCAGCCTGAAACTTACAGGAGAATATACCGTTCATCCAAGCTACGGAGAGCAGTTTGCATTTCATGGTTATGAGGAGATCGCACCGGCAGATGTGCTGGAGATGGAACGGTATTTAGGCTCCGGCGCCATTAAGGGCATTGGCGTGGCATTGGCAGCCAGGATCGTGCGCAGGTTTCAGGAGGATACGTTTCGTATTATAGAAAATGAACCGGAACGTTTGTCTGAGGTGTCCGGTATCAGTGAAAAAAAGGCCATGGATATTTCGGATCAGATGCAGCAGAAAAAGGAACTGCGTCATGCCATGATGTTTCTCCAGAAGTATGGCATCTCCATGACACTGGGATTGCGAATCTATCAGAAATACGGAATGGATATGTATCGGGTCATAAATGACAATCCTTACCAACTGGCAGATGAGATTAACGGCGTTGGTTTCAAGACGGCAGACGAGATTGCAAGAAAGATCGGGATCCGTGTGGATTCGGATTACCGTATCCGAAGTGGGATCCAGTATGCCTTGTCTATGGCGGCAGCTTCCGGACATACCTATTTACCCTGTGATATTCTGGTCCGTTCTGCGGCCGGGATCCTTGAGGTAAAGGAGGATGTAATCAGAATCCAGGTGGAAAATCTGGCCATGGAAAGAAAGGTGGTCCTGGTCAAGGCATCCCCGGAAAACGAACAGCCAAATGTATACCTGTCCTCTTTTTATCATATGGAACGGGGCTGCGCTGAAATGTTAAAGAGCCTTCAGGTAAACTATTCCGTGAAGGAGCAGGAACTGGAACGTTTTCTTGGACTTATGGAAAAGGAGCAGGGCTTTTGTCTGGATGAAAGACAAAGGGTGGCAGTCAGAACGGCAGCAGGGCAGGGAATCCTGATACTCACCGGAGGACCCGGTACAGGAAAAACCACCATTATCAATACCATGCTCCGTTATTTTGAAATGGAAAATCTGGACATCATGCTGGCGGCGCCTACGGGAAGGGCCGCGAAAAGAATGAGTGAAGTGACTGGTTTTGAAGCTAAGACCATACACAGACTTTTGGAAATCAACGGAAACGCAGAACAGAATAATCATTTTATGCGGGATGCGGATAACCCCCTGGAAACAGATGTGATCATCATTGATGAAATGTCTATGGTGGATCTTCCCCTGTTTTATGCTCTGTTGAAGGCTGTCATTCCGGGAACCAGGATCATTCTGGTGGGCGATATGGATCAGCTGCCCAGTGTGGGACCCGGAGCAGTATTGCATGATCTTATTTACAGTGGGATCCTGCCGGTGGTGGCATTGCAGAAAGTTTTCCGCCAGGAGGGAGAAAGTAATATCGTAGTCAATGCCCATAAGATCAATGCAGGTCAGAAACCTGATCTGGAGAAAAAGGAAAGGGATTTCTTTTTCCTGAAACGGTATGATGCCAACCAGGTGATTGGTGTCATGCTGCAGCTTGTTTTGAATAAACTTCCGGCAAATATGGATGCGAATCCTATGGATATCCAGGTGCTGACACCCACCAGAAAGGGACTTCTTGGGGTGGAGCATTTAAATGAAGTGTTGCAATCTTATCTGAATCCGGAGAAAGCAGGGAAAGAAGAAAGAAAATCAGGGAGCATACTGTTTCGTGAAGGAGATAAGGTGATGCAGATCCGGAACAACTATCAGCTTTCCTGGGAGGTTACCAATCGTTATCATGTGGTGATCGATCAGGGAATGGGAGTCTTTAACGGCGATACCGGCACCATTCAGAGGATCGATCCGGTTCTGGAACGAATGGAGGTATTGTTTGACGAAAACAGACTGGTGACGTATCCCTTCAGCCAGTTGGATGAACTGGAACTGGCCTATGCAGTAACGGTTCACAAGGCACAGGGAGCAGAATATCCCGCAGTGGTGATCCCCCTGCTTCAGGGCCCGCGACCTTTGATGAACCGGAATCTTTTGTACACGGCTGTAACCAGGGCAAAGTCCTGCGTAGCACTGGTGGGTGACGAGAATGTTTTTGACCAGATGGTAGAAAACGGAGACCAGCAGAAGCGTTACAGCGGTCTGGCAGAACGAATGAAGGAGATGTGGGAAGAAACAATATGCTAAAGGATTTGCTATATCCGCCCAAATGCGGGGGATGTAAAGAGATCATTCCTGCCCGGACCTATGTGTGTGACCGGTGTAGAAAACAGCTTCATTATGTCCATGACCCGGTGTGTATGATCTGCGGAAAGCCACTGGATGATGCGGAGGAGGAAAAGTGCTTTGACTGTCAGAAGACACCCCATGTGTTTACCCAGAATCGCAGTGTTTTTGTCTATGATGATCTGGCAAAGAAAATGATGTATGAATTGAAATATCATCATGCCAAAGAGCATGCGGAATTTTTTGGAACCGAAACACTGGCTGCACTCAGACACTGGATCCTTGCTTTGGAGGTGGACGGGATCGTGCCGGTTCCTCTCCATCCGCGCAGAAAACGGCAGAGGGGATATAATCAGGCAGAGCTTCTGGCGCAGCAGATCGGAAAAGCATGCAAGATCCCGGTGCTTTCGGAGTATCTGGTAAGGAATCGTGCCACACGTCCACAAAAGGAATTAAATGATCTTGAAAGGAAAAATAATATGAAAAATGCTTTTCTTATGGTGGAAAATGCGGTACAATTAAACCGAGTTATGCTCCTGGATGATATCTATACCACAGGAGCTACATTAGATGCTGCCGCCGCAGTATTGAAGGAGCATGGAACAAAACAGGTTTATGGTCTGACAGTCTGTATCGGCAGAGGGTTTTAGGAGGAGTTATAGATATGGAAGTACGTAACTGTAAACAATGCGGAAGGCTTTTCAATTATTTATCCGGTCAGCCCATCTGCCCGGAATGTAAGAAGAACCTGGAAGACAAATTCAGTCAGGTAAAACAGTATATCCGTGAACATGGCGGTGCCACCATCAATGAAGTTGCAGAAGCAAATGATGTGGATGTACGCCAGATTAAACAGTGGGTTCGGGAGGAGCGTCTTGCGTTTTCTAAGGATTCTCCTATCAGCATCGAGTGCGAGAGCTGCGGAGCACCTATTAAGACGGGAAAATACTGCCCACAGTGTATGGCTAAGATGGCAGCAAATCTTGGAAGGGCCATTAAGAGACCGGTTACCGAACAGCACAGAGCTGAAAGAGACAAGGACAGAATGCGTTTTTTAGACAGGTACTAAACTAATAAGAAGCTACCCCTGGGAGGGTGGCTTTTCTTGAAGGAAGTGAAACAATTGGTAAATGAAGAAAAAGTTCGTATGATGACCAAGCTGGCAATCTATGAAGAGGGACGGGGGAAAACAGCAGTTTCTATTGGTCAGTATTATAAAAAAGATTATATTGCCAAGCAGATGATCAAGAGCTTGTTTCTGGGGACCATTGCTTTCATGATTCTGGCAGGACTCTGGATCAGCAATGGATTGGATGGCCTGCTGGCAGACTATCTGTCACTGAATCTGGAGCGCATGATGATGGTATTCCTTATTCTTTATGCAGTATTTATGTTTTGTTATCTGGGCATTACCTGGCTTATCAGTTCTTACCGGTATCGGAGGAGTGAGAAGCTGTTGAAAGTATATGATAAAGCATTGAAACGTTTGGAGAATATGTATGGATAGACTGGTGGAGTTAAAAACACAGATTCTTGGATTTATCGAAAAAAACGAGCCCTATGTTAAGGTTGCCGCAAAACTTGTTCTGATGCTGGCAGCTTATCTCATGTTGTATTTTAATGTGGGATTCTTTTCAAGGATCCACATGATCTTCATCCCGGTGCTTCTGGCGGTGCTCTGTGCGGCATTGCCGTTATCCATAGGTGTTCTGATCATGGGTCTTTATGTGTTGCTGAACCTGTATGGCCTGGGAACAGAGGTGACAATGGTGGGTGCAGCAGTATTTTTGCTGTGCTATCTTCTGTACCTGCGGTTTGCATCCGGGCAGACCTATTTATTGATCCTGACCCCGGTTTTATGGAGCCTTCGGATCCCTTATGCAGCTCCGGTGGTACTGGGACTGACCGGTACTCCTATCACATCCGGGGCGGTACTGATGGGAACAGTGGTTTATTATTTTCTGAAAGGGATCAAAGAAAATAAATCTGTTTTGCTTGCAACAGAAGGAACACAGGCAACGTCTAAACTAGCGGTGGCTTTGAATGAACTGGTGGGAAATCGGGAAATGTGGCTTGTATTGGTGGCATTCTTTCTGACCACGGTTGTAGTTTATGTGATCCGCCGTAAGAGTATCCGGAATGCATGGCGAACAGCGATTTATGCCGGTACGATCATGCAGCTGGTGATCATTCTTTGCGGAAAGCTCTTGCTGGGAAACACTGCGGGAATCGTAGGACTGATCCTGGGAAGTATCGTTTCCATGGGATTGGCTGTTGTAGCAGAGTTTTTCCTGTTTAACCTGGATTATACAAGAGTGGAACGTGTTCAGTTCGAGGATGATTTTTACTATTACTACGTAAAGGCTGTGCCTAAGGTTCTGGTAAGCGCAAAGGAAAAGAAGGTAACGACTTACGGAAGGACCACGGCAGGTATGCCAAGGGAAGGCGAGGATGGCAAAGACAGAATTGCCAAAGAGCTTGATATAGATCCGGATTTATTGAAATAAAGCGAAATAAAAAGGGAAAGGAGCTGGAGTATGCACGGATTGGAGACATTTATCAGTAAATATCTTTTCTGGATGCATTTTCCGGATATTACAGTTACGGACATTGTAGAGATCCTGATCATTGCTGTTCTGGTATACAATGTCATGGTGTGGATCCAGAATACAAGAGCATGGGTATTGTTTAAGGGATTGCTGGTGATTCTGGCATTTATTTCCATTGCAGCTTTCTTTCAGATGAATACGATCCTATGGCTGGCGGAAAAGACGTTAAGCGTTGGAATCATTGCATTGGTTATTATTTTCCAGCCGGAGCTGCGAAAGGCCCTGGAACAGATCGGACAAAAGAAGTTTCTGTCCGGCCTGACGTTTATAGATGCACAGAAAAATAATACAGAACGTTATTCCGATAAAACCATTCAGGAGCTGGTGAAAGCCTGCTACGAGATGGGAAAAGTAAAGACCGGTGCACTGATCGTGGTGGAACGGGATATTGTGCTGACGGATTATGAACGCACGGGCATTCCACTGGATGCAACAATATCCAACCAGCTGATCATCAATATTTTCGAACATAATACGCCGCTGCATGATGGTGCGGTGATCGTGCGTGGCAACAAAATCGTGTCGGCAACCTGTTATCTTCCGTTGTCGGATAATCTGGAACTGAGCAAGGAACTGGGAACCAGACACAGGGCAGCAGTAGGTGTCAGTGAAGTCAGTGACTCTCTTACCATTGTGGTATCCGAGGAGACCGGAAGGGTTTCTGTGGCAGAGCATGGTAAGCTGGAACGGGGTGTGTCTCCGGAGTATTTGAAGGAACGCCTTGCTGCAAACCAGAAACGGTTTGAAGAAACGCGCCGCCTGGGAAAATTCAAAAGGAGGTTCAAGGATAATGACAAAGAAAATCCTCAATCGGATAACCAATAACATTGGTTTGAAGTTAATCTCCGTCCTGATATCCGTTGTGCTGTGGCTGGTGGTAGTAAATATCGATAATCCCCAAATGACGGTAAGTTTTACTGCGCCGGCGGAAATTGTAAACGAGAGCATTATCAAAGATAATGGTAAGGTATATGAAGTAATCGATAATTCAGACGCGATCAAGTTTTCTGTGACGGGTCCCAGGACCATAGTAGAAGGGATGTCGGCATCGGATTTTATTGTGACCGCGGATATGAGTAAAATAGATTTGGAGCTGGGACTGGTCCCTGTGGAAGTGACCGCAGAGCGCTATGCCAGCAAAGTCAGTATTACCGTCAAGACCACCAATGTGAGAGTGAGCATTGAGAACGTTAAGAGTCAGCAGTTTGCTGTGACAGCCAACAGCATAGGTACACCTATGGACGGATATGCTGTGGGAAAAGTAGTCTGTGAACCGGCCACCATTACCGTTACCGGTGCGGAATCCGTGATCAACAGTATTGATAAGGTTTCTGCCGGTGTGAATGTAGATGGAATGTATTCTGACAGGGTACAGAATGTGGTTCCGCAGTTGTATAACAAAGAGGGACAGCGAATCACTGCTACCAATGTGACCATAGAACCTTCCATGGTTCAGATCACGGCACAGATCCTGGAAACAAAGAGTGTGCCGGTGATCTATGAATATACCGGTACACTTAAGAGTGGATACACCATTGATTCTATCAAATGTCTTCCTGAAACAATTACTCTGAAAGGGGAAAAGAGCAACCTGGCGAAGGTGGATGAGCTGAGGATTCCTTCAGAGGTGCTGGATCTTTCCGGGGCGACCGAGTCCCAGGAGAAGTCGATTTCCATTGCATCTTATCTTCCGGAAGGAGTAGAACCGGTGAATGAAGACCAGAGCAGTGTGGTCATAAAAGTTGATCTCAATTCTTATACTACAAAGACCTTAAGCATTCCGATAGAAGATGTAATCGTGAAAAAGCTTTCATCGGATATGGAAGTACACTTTATCAGTAAAACCGTGAAGGTTACACTGGAAGGAGAAAAAGATGCAGTCAGGGCCATTTCGGAAGAGGATCTGGAGCTGACATTGGATCTGGAGGGCGTGAAAAAAGGAGAATCCTTACAACTTCAGCCCACAGTCAATACATTAAAAGGGATTGAAGAGATTTCTGTTTCCAAGATCAAGCTGGATCTTTTGGAAAAAAACAATCAGACAGAGGAAGAAGAAACAGAATAAACGGAGGATCGTTTATGAGCAGATTATTTGGAACGGACGGCGTGAGAGGAGTAGCCGGATCGGAATTGACAATACAGCTTGCTACACAGTTAGGTCAGGCCGGAGCCAGCATCCTGACACGCGAGATTTCTCATCAGCCAACGATCATTGTAGGTTGTGATACCAGAGTGTCCGGTGGAATGTTAAGTAATGCGCTGATGGCGGGAATCTGTTCTGTGGGAGCCAATGCGGTATATGTAGGTATTGTTCCTACGCCGGCAGTGGCGTTTCTGACCAGATTTTATAAGGCAGACGCCGGAGTGGTGATTTCGGCATCCCACAATCCGGCAGAGTTTAACGGAATTAAATTTTTCAACAGGGACGGTTATAAACTGCCGGATTCCCTGGAAGATGAAATTGAGAACCTTATTTCTTCCAATATGATGGGAGTTACCATGCCGGTAGGAGCCCAGGTGGGCAGAATCGATTATAAGTTTGATGCTGTAGAGGATTATATCCGA
This sequence comes from Lachnospiraceae bacterium, assembly GCA_051877515.1. GTDB lineage: Bacteria > Bacillota > Clostridia > Lachnospirales > Lachnospiraceae > XBB1006. The sequence continues at coordinate 35,843 of JBJEIY010000012.1, forward strand.
TTTGCCAAAGACAGCGTGCCGGTGGACCTTTCCGGTATGAAGATCGTTGCAGATTGTGCGGAGGGGGCTTCTTACATAAGTTCCATACGTACGATGGAAGAATTGGGAGCAGAGGTTGTTGCTATCCATACCAGTCCCAACGGTATCAATATTAATAACAATTGCGGGTCGACGCATACCAGGGAGTTATGCCGGCGGGTGGTTCAGGAAAAAGCCAATCTGGGCCTCGCTTTTGACGGAGATGCAGACCGTCTGCTTGCTGTGGATGAAAATGGCTGCCTGGTGGATGGTGACCAGCTGATGGCGATCTGCGGAATCTATATGAAGGACCACGGAAGGCTGAAGAAGGACACTATTGTGGGTACTGTGATGAGTAATCTTGGCTTTACCATCATGGGAAGAGAGAACGGCATCCATATTGAACAGACCGTGGTGGGTGACCGGTATGTACTGGAGTGCATGAAAGAAAAAGGATACAATCTGGGTGGTGAGCAGTCCGGACATATTATTTTCTTAGATGAGAATACCACCGGAGACGGATTATTATCCGCACTGCATTTATTACAGGTTATGGTAGATACAGGCAAACCCTTGTCAGAGCTTGCCGGGGTCATGGAGGTTCTGCCTCAGGCATTGGTCAATGCCCATGTACCGAATTCACGGAAGGGAAAATTCATGGAATACGGTGCCATAGCCCAGGCCATTGAGGATCTTGAGAAACGTTTTGAAAATGAAGGAAGGGTTTTAATAAGACCTTCCGGAACGGAACCTCTGGTCAGGGTCATGATCGAAGGAAAGGATCAGGATGTGATTGAACGGGAGGCGCAAAAACTTGCGAATCTGATCACGGATGTGATGTCTTAATCAGTCCGACATTGCTATTTGTATCGAATTGATGTATGATAGTATTTAGTTTTTAATATAAGGATATACGAAAGGATAACAGACACAATGTCCCGAAATAAAAAACCACTGACAAAGAGGCAGAAGAATAAAAGGAAGTTGATCCTGTTCATAGTAGAAATCATAGTTCTGCTGGTTTTACTTGGTGTGTTCTGGTTTGCACTGAAGCTTAGCAAGATTAACCAGACCAAGGTAGATCCGGTGAAGACCAATGAGGATCTGGATAAAGATGTTCTGGATGCCATGGGAAAATACACAAATATCGCCTTGTTTGGTTTAGATAACCGTGTAGTCGGCAATTATTCCACGGGTAATGCGGATACCATCATCATTGCCAGCATTAATAATGAAACAAAGGAAGTAAAACTGGTTTCCGTTTACCGTGATACTTATCTTCAGGTAACAGATGAGGGAACATATTCCAAGATCAATTCTGCCTATAGTCGTAATGACGGCGCAGTGGGAATGATGACCTTCTTAAATAAAAATCTGGATCTGGACATCCAGAATTATGTTTCCGTAGACTGGTATGCATTGGTGAAGACCATTAACCTGCTGGGTGGAATCGATGTGGAAATGGATGCGAAAGAAGCTGCCCAGGTCAATAAGTATGTGAAGGGTGTCATGAAGGTAACCGGCTATACCACGAATGGGGTGGCAACGGAAGGCGCAAATCATCTTGACGGAGTGCAGGCACTATCCTATGCCCGTATCCGTAAGGGAGTAGGAGATGACTTCAAACGGACGGAACGTCAACGGGAAGTAATCTCTAAAATGGTAGACAAACTGAAATCTTCCGGGGTAGGCACAATGTCTAAGATCATGGATGAGGTATTTCCGGATATCGAAACCAGTCTGTCCTATACGCAGATGCTCCAAATGGGAACCTCATTGTTGGAGTACCATTTGGGAGAGTCTATGGGATTTCCTGAGGATCGCGGAGGAAGGAAGATGGGAAGTGCCGGTTCCTGCGTAATTCCGGTGAGTCTGCTTACCAATGTGCAGAAACTTCATCAGTTCCTGTTTGAAAATGAAAGCTATACACCGTCTGTAACCGTTCAGCAGATCAGTAATAATATCATATATGAAAGCGGAATGGCACCGGTGGTGGAGGATACTGCTTCTGATACCCAGAACAGTACACAATAAACGAATGACAAAAATGGCAGATCCGGTTGCGGGTCTGCTATCCTTTTTTTATAAAAATATCAATGGATTTTCTGATAATCTTCACTTGACCAACACATTGCAATCCTAAACTGACAATATCAACAAGAAGGAGGAAAAAGTTATGGATGAGAATTATTATGGAAGACGTCCGGAAGACGGGACAATGAATGACACAGGTTATCAACAGAATGATTATTATACAGCAGGAGGCGGTTATCAATATCAGCCACAGCAGCCCCCCAAAAAAGGATCCGGCGGTTTTACCACAACGCTTTTGAAAACCGTGGCCATTGCATTGGTCTTTGGACTGGTGGTTTCCAGTGTCTTTGTTGGAATTGTCAAGGTTAGCGGCATTGAGCTGGGCAGCAGCTCTTCAGTTGTGACCTATAAAAACAGCGACGTGTCCAGTACTGCAGAAGGACTGGCACAATCCCAGGATATTTCGGGTATCATTGATTCGGTTATGCCCTCTATTGTAGCCATTACCAACACAGCAGAAGCAGAAGTACAGAGTTTCTTTGGAAGCCAGACTCAGACTTACCAGGATGCAGGTTCCGGTATCATCATCGGTAAGGATTCCGAAAGCATTTATGTGGTAACCAACAATCATGTGGTAGAGGGAACCATCGACCTGAAGGTTACTTTTTCCGATAATGAGACGGTGGATGCGGAAGTGAAGGGAACAGACCCGGGCAGTGATCTGGCTGTGGTAAAAGTAAACCTGTCAGATCTTAAGGAATCCACACTCAAAACCATAAAGGTAGCTGTGATGGGAGATTCTTCCCAGTGTAAGGTGGGAGAACCGGTAATCGCAATCGGAAATGCCTTAGGATATGGGCAGTCTGTTACTACCGGTGTAGTCAGTGCCTTAGACAGAAGTGTGACGGTAGAGAATTACAGCAATACTTTAATGCAGACGGATGCAGCCATTAATCCGGGTAACAGCGGAGGAGCCCTGTTAAACAGTGCGGGCGAGGTAATCGGTATTAATTCTGCCAAGTACTCGGATACCAGTGTAGAAGGAATCGGATATGCCATCCCCATTTCCGATGCACAGCCGATTATTGAGGCCATCATTACCAGAGAAGCAGTTGATGAGACGGAGCGAGGATATCTTGGAATCTATGGTACGGATGTCACAGAAGATTTTGCATCTGTTTATAATATGCCCATCGGTGTTTATATCAATCAGTTGGTACAGGGTGGAGCAGCCGAAGAAGCCGGTCTGGTGGAAGGCGATATTATTACAGGCATAGAAGATTTTGATGTATCTACCATGACAGAACTCCAGAGTCAGCTTAAGTATTACAGTGCAGGACAAGAGGTGACCATTAAAGCCCAGGTTAAGAATGGCGGAAAGTATGTTGAGAAGACATTTAAGGTAACCCTGCAGGAGAATAGAGAAAGAAGATAGACAGAGGAATCCTGTTGCGAAGTCATATGGGAACTCCTTCAAAACCTTTTACGGGTTTTGAAGGAGTTCTTTTTTTTAGTGCGGCTTTATGCTATGATGTAACCATGAATAATTAATCTTTACATTGTCAGGGGGAATAAAAGATGATACCGGAGCGCTTGGCTGCATTACGTCAGGAGATGAAGAAGAGAAATATTACCATTTATATTGTTCCGACAGCGGATTTTCACGGTTCGGAGTATGTGGGAGAGTCTTTTAAGACAAGAGAATTCATTACAGGATTTACCGGTTCGGCGGGAACTGCCGTTATTACGGAAACAGAAGCCGGCTTATGGACAGACGGAAGATATTTTATCCAGGCTGAAAATCAGTTAAAGGACAGTACGATCACCCTATACCGTATGTACAACGAAGGGGTGCCGACGGTGATGGAGTATCTGGAAAAAGAGCTTCAGGAAGGAGGCTGTATCGGTTTTGACGGACGCGTGGTAAATGCGAACCTTGCCGACAGTATCCGGGAAATTGCGGAAAAGAAACATGGCAGTGTGTATTCCAAGGAAGATCTGCTGGATGGGATCTGGAAGGACAGGCCGGAGATGTCGGCTCAGCCCACCTGGGTGCTGGAGGAGAAGTACGCCGGGGAATCCGTCGAGTCAAAGCTGAAAAGGATCCGGGAACAGATGGAGAAAGAAAATGCAGATGTTCATATTATGAGCAGTCTGTACAATATTGCATGGACCTATAATATGCGGGGGGATGATATTGAAAATGTTCCTGTTTTTCTGTCTTTTTCCATGATCACCATGGACAAAGCCTATCTTTATCTGAATGAAAAGATTCTTACGGATGCAACCAGAAAACATCTTCACGAGAACCATATGGAAATCCGTGCGTACGATGCGATCTATGAAGATATCAGGAAATTGCCCGAAGAGTCGAAGATCCTTCTGAACAAAGAACAGACCAATAGCCGGATCACAGATCTTATCCCGGAGGGGGCGAAGATCATCCATGCTGCAGATCCGGCTGAGAAGATGAAAAGTATCAAAAATGAAACAGAGCTTTCCAATCTTGTGAAAGCACATATTAAGGATGGTGTGGCACTTACCAGGTTCATGTACTGGCTGAAAAAGAATGTGGGAAAGATCCCCATGACGGAGGCTTCTGTGCAGGATAAGCTGGAAGAGTTCCGGTTAGAGCAGGAAAACTGTCTTGGTGTCAGTTTTGATACGATCTGTGGATACGGACCGAATGCAGCGATGATGCATTATGCTGCCACGAAGGAAAACTGCGCAACCCTGGAACCAAAGGGGATGCTTCTGGTAGATTCCGGCGGACATTATCTGGAAGGTTCTACGGATGTAACAAGGAACTTTGCTTTGGGACCGGTAACGCCGGAAGAAAAGAAACACTTTACTGCCGTATGCCGTTCCAATCTGAATCTGGCGAATGCAAGATTCCTATATGGTTGTACGGGATATAATCTGGATATCCTTACCAGAGGGCCTATTTGGGATCTGGATCTTGATTATCAATGCGGAACCGGTCATGGAGTAGGATATCTTTTGAATATTCATGAAGGACCCAACTGTTTCTATTGGTATATCCGACCTGGAAGAAAAGATTACGGTATCTTTGAGGAAGGTCAGGTTACCACGGATGAGCCGGGAATCTATCTGGAAGGAAAATACGGTATCCGTATTGAGAACGAACTGATCTGTCGCAAGGGCGAAAAGAACATGTACGGGCAGTTTATGTATTTTGAAAACATAACCTATGCACCCATTGATCTGGATCTGATCGATCCGGAAGAGATGGACAGAACAGATAAGAAGAGACTGAACGACTATCATAAGAAGGTATATGATACCATTTCTCCCTATCTGGATGCAGAGGAAAGAGAATGGCTAAAGGAGTATACCCGGGCAATTTAGGAGGAAGATTATGGAGAAGAAAGTTACCAATCGGATGATACTGATCACAGCTGTGATCCTGGTTCTGGTGGGAGCCGTTCTGTTGTTTGTTCCCCAGATCCGTTTGCAGCATATCGTTTATTTTCTGTGTGGTGTGATCGTGGCAGGGGGCATCTGCTGCATTGTGCGCTATTTTATGTCCAATGGGTTTCGGGAAGCTTCCGATTACGGTTTTTCTGTCGGAGTGTTCCTATGCGTGATAGGAATTGCCGGTTTTATCAAAAGCAGGGAGATCGTAGCATTTTTCCCGGTGGCAATCAGCCTGATGGCACTTTTGTTCGGAGTGATCCTATTGCAGGATGCATTGGATCTAAAGCGGCTTTTATGCAGAAGCTGGATTCTGATCCTTGTTTTTGCGGCGGTGGTAATCCTGACCTCCATGATCGTGTTGGTGAATCCTTTTACGGGATTGGCACTGCGACAGAATGTGGGAAATGATCTGATGTTTGGCACAGGGATCCTGGTACTGATCTCCAAACTGGTACTGGCAGGCTCTTATAAAGGCTACGAAAAACGGGAGCAAAAACAGAGTGAAGCCATAGAAGAGCCTATAAAACCGGAGGAAACGGAAAAGAAGGAGCTAAAAGAGGAAGAAGTTTTAGAACGCGAGGTCATAGTTTCCGAAGAACAGGAATAAGATACTAACAACATGTTAGGGATCTGATTCATGAAAAAGAAAGAAAAACCACAGTCTTTGGCGGAGTATGCGAAAAGAAGGCTGCGTTGTTCCATATGCTTCTGGGCAGTGGCGGCTATGCTGATCATCGCAGCAGTGAAACTGCTACCGGGTGTTGTCCGGGTAAGTCATTCCATAAATGGAAAAGAACTTCCTATTTATTCTGTGGAAACCGGTGAACAGAAGGTCGCAATCTCCTTTGATGCGGCCTGGGGCAACGAGGATACCGGACAAATAATGGATATCTTAAAAAAACATGATGTGCATGCTACCTTTTTTATGACCGGCGGCTGGGTGGAAGCCTATCCGGAGGATGTAAAAGCACTGTATGAAGCAGGCCATGAACTGGGAAACCATGGAGAAAACCATCTTAATATGAGTGGTTTATCCAAGGAGAAACAGCGGGAAGAGATTGAGTCTGTTCATAAACGGGTGAAGGATCTTACCGGTTATGAGATGACAGTGTTTCGGCCTCCTTATGGAGATTATAACAGCGAAGTGATCAAAACGACGCGGGAAATGGGCTATTATCCCATACAATGGTCTGTGGACAGCCTGGACTGGAAAGATTACGGTACAGCATCCATCATTGATACCATCTGTAATCACAAAGAGCTGAAAGCCGGTGCCATCATCCTTTGCCACAATGGGGCAAAGTATACGGCAGAGGCGTTGGATGAGGTGCTGACCCGTCTTGAGGAAAAGGGATTTAAAATTGTGCCGGTGGGTGAATTGATCTTAAGATCAGATTATCATATGGATGTGACCGGACGACAGATTCCGGATTAAGTAAAGAAAAGAGGCAAAAGATGAAGAGAGATACTCATGAAATTGAAATGTGTGAAGGACCGATTTTTTCGAAACTTCTGATTTTCTCCATTCCGGTTGTGCTTTCGGGGGTGCTTCAGCTTCTTTTTAATGCAGCAGATGTGATCGTGGTGGGTAGATTTGCAGGCAATGAAGCACTGGCAGCAGTAGGCTCCACCACTTCTTTAATTAATCTGCTTGTGAACCTGTTTCTGGGATTGTCTATCGGAACCAATGTCATGGTGGCAAGGTACAGCGGAGCCAATAACAAAAAAGATGTGGAGGAGACGGTACATACGGCGATCCTGGCTGCGTTGGTGTGCGGAGTGATCCTGATCTTTGTGGGACTGTTTTTTACACGTCCCATTTTGATCTTAATGGGATCTCCCCGGAATGTACTTCCTTTGTCTGCCATTTATTTAAAGATTTTTTTCCTGGGCATGCCGGCTATGCTGGTGTACAATTTCGGAAGTGCCATCCTTAGGGCAGTGGGAGATACCAGTCGTCCTATGTGGTATCTTATCGCCGCAGGGGTTCTGAATGTGATCCTGAATCTGTTTTTTGTCATTGTGTGCAGGCTGAGTGTGGTTGGTGTGGCGCTGGCAACCTCCATTTCACAGCTTTTATCGGCAGGTTTAATCCTTGTTGCATTGCACAGGGAAGAGGGAAACTGCCACCTGAGTATCCGTCAGCTGAAGATCCATAAGCAGAAGCTGTTACAGTTAATCCGCATTGGTTTGCCGGCAGGTTTGCAGGGGACGATTTTCTCCATTTCCAATGTGTTGATCCAGTCATCCATCAATTCCTTTGGAGCTACGGTTATGGCAGGAAATACAGCAGCTTCCAGCATAGAGGGTTTTGTTTATGTAGCCATGAATGCATTCCATCAGACTGCCATCAGCTTTGTGGGACAGAACTTCGGTGCACGTAAATGGAACCGTATCCCCAGGATTGGATTCTATTGTATCGGTATGGTAACTGCAGTGGGACTGGTACTGGGCGTGGGTGCCTATGTTTTTGCCCATCCGTTATTATCCATCTATTCTACCGAGGAAGCAGTGATCCGTTACGGGATCGTCCGGCTGGGTTATATCTGTGCCCCATATTTTATCTGTGGAATCATGGATACTTTGGTGGGCATTATTCGGGGACTGGGATACTCCGTTATGCCAATGGTGGTATCCCTGATCGGTGCCTGTGGTTTTCGTATCCTGTGGATTTATACAATTTTCACATGGAACAGGACACTGCCCTGTCTGTACAGTTCCTATCCCATTAGTTGGACGATTACGGCAGGAACACATTTGTTCTGTCTGGTTTGGATAGTTAAAAAAATGAGGGCAAAACAGGAGGTTAAGTCATGATGGAGCAGTTTTTGGAGGAGCTGATGACCTCCTGCAGAAAAGAAACTACCAAAGGAAAGGTAGCCACCTATATCCCGGAGCTTGCCAAGGTGGATCCGCAACAGCTGGGGATCTGCATCGTGAGTACGGCAGGAAAAGTATACCGGGCAGGTGATTATAAAAACCCGTTTACCATCCAGAGTGTGGTTAAGCCCATCATCCTGCTGCTGGCTCTTATTGATAACGGAGAAGAGTTTGTGCGGGCCAGGGTAGGAGTTGAGGCTACGGGAAAACCTTTTGACGCCATTAATATGAGTGGTGAAAGTCTGGAACGGCAGCACATCAATCCTATGGTTAATATGGGAGCCATTGCCATGTGCGGACTCATTAAGGGAAAAACCACCGATGAAAGGTTTGAGCGTTTATTAAATCTTACGAGACGTCTGGCCGGCAATCCGGATATTCATGTGAATGAGCAGGTATACCTGTCGGAAAAGCGGACAGGCAATAAAAACCGGGCCCTTGCATTTCTGCTGAAATCCTACGGATTGATCACGGATGAGGTAGAGGACGTGGTGGATATGTATTTTAAGGCTTGCTCCATTAGTGTAAACTGCGAGGATCTTGCCAATATCGGATATTGTTTCTGCAGTCGGGGAAAACTGCCCCTTTCCGATGAACGGGTGTTTGAAAGCAAGTATGCTACTTATGTGAATGCCATTCTCACCACCTGTGGCATGTACGACGGATCCGGCGAATTTGCCATTAATGTAGGCATTCCGGCTAAATCCGGTGTTGGCGGCGGAATTATGGGCGTAGTGCCCACCCGGATGGGGATTGGCATTTTTTCTCCCGGATTAGATGAAAAAGGAAACAGCTATGCAGGGATCCGTGCCCTGGAAAAATTATCGAAAGAGATGTACTTAAGTATATTTTAGGAGGTACCAAATGGTTGAATGGTTAGCGAAACATGTGATCAAAGACAGTGAGAATATATCCGACGGTAAGGTGCGCGGACAGTATGGAACACTGTGCAGCATCATGGGAATTGTGTTCAATGTTTTCCTGTTTGCGGTAAAATATCTTGCAGGAAGTTTAAGCGGCTCTATTGCTATTGTGGCAGATTCTTTTAACAGTTTGTCAGATGCGGGTTCTTCCATTATTACTCTGACAGGATTTAAGTTGGCAGAGAAAAAACCGGATCCGGATCATCCCTTTGGGCATGGTCGGATGGAGTATCTTTCCGGGCTGGTGGTAGCATTTCTGGTTTTACTTATGGGAGTGGAATTATTAAAGGGCGCCGTGAACAAAATCCTTCATCCGGAACCTGTGGAAGGCGGTACCGTGGTATTGGTAATCCTGGTGGTGTCCATTCTGGTAAAATGCTATATGGCTTTTTATAATAACCGGATCGGTAAGAAGATCAATTCTTCGGCCATGAAGGCCACCTCCACAGACAGTCTTTCGGATGCGGTTTCTACTTTTGTGGTTTTACTCTGTACGGTTGCAGCCCAGTATACCAGTGTAAATCTGGATGGCTGGTGCGGTCTTCTGGTGTCGGCGTTGGTTCTTTATGCAGGAATCGGAGCTGTAAAGGAAACCATGGATCCGTTGCTGGGACAGCCGCCGGAACAGGAATTTGTGGACAGTATTGAGCAGATCGTGATGGCACATGAGCAGATCATAGGTATCCATGATCTGGTGGTTCATGATTATGGTCCGGGACGGCTTATGATCTCTCTGCATGCAGAGGTGCCGGGGGACAGTGATATATTTGAAGTGCATGATCTGATTGATAACGTAGAACAGGAGCTTGACAAAAAGCTGGGTTGTGAAGCTACCATACATATGGATCCTATTGCAGTAGGCGATGAACAGACAAAGCAGTTAAAACGTGTTGTGACGGATATCATCAAGGATATTGACGAGAATCTGACTCTGCACGATTTCCGGATCGTAACCGGTCCAACTCACACCAATCTGGTTTTTGATGTGGTAAAACCGGCAGGGTTTCAGATGGAAAATGCCAGACTTACCGGTATCATTCAGGAGAGGGTAACGGCGTATGATAAGCGGTGTTTTACGGTGATCAAAGTAGATCAGGCGTATGTGAAATAAAGGGGCGGAAGAAGACAAGGGGCTTCGCTGGTTGATGCTTCGCATCAAAATCGCTTAGCCCTTGTCTTCTTCCGTTTCATTCTAAATGAATAATTTATAAAGGAGAAAGTATGAATAATTTTATCTATGAGACACCTACAAAGGTTTATTTTGGTAAGGATGAGGAACTGAAAGTCGGTAAACTGGTGGCTGAATATACGCCTAAAAAGGTGCTGCTGCATTATGGTGGTAAATCAGCCAAAGCCAGTGGACTGCTGGACAGAGTCAGAAAGAGTCTGTCAGATGAAAATATCAGTTTTGTGGAGCTGGGAGGAGTGGTAGCCAATCCTGAATTGTCATTGGTACGCAAGGGCATAGCACTGTGTCTTGAGGAAGGAGTAGACTTTGTGTTGGCCGTAGGTGGAGGGTCAGTTTTGGATTCTGCCAAGGATATAGCGAATGGAGTAGCCAATCCCGAAGTAGATGTGTGGGATTTCTCCATAGGTAGGGCAGTGCCTTCGAAGACACTGAATAAGGGATGCATACTGACACTGGCGGCAGCCGGATCAGAGATGTCCAACTCCTGTGTCATCTCAAATACTGAGACTGGTGAAAAAAGGGGCTATGGATGCAGTGCCAATAGGATGAATTTTGCAATTGAAAATCCCGAACTGACCTATACGGTGCCGGCCTATCAGACAGCCTGTGGAGCAGTAGATATAGCTATGCATACTATAGAGAGATATTTCTGCCCTGGTACTGATACATACCTGACAGATGCTGTAGCTGAGGCCATCATCAAGAGTGTCATGAAGGCTGGCAATGACTGTCTGCGGGATCCGGAAAATTATGAGGCCAGAGCCAATATGATGTGGGCGTCCTCTTTGGCGCACAATGGGCTGACCCAGTGCGGGCGCGAGTTCATGCTTATAGTGCATCAGCTCGAACATGAGGTATCAGGCATGTATCCCCAAATCGCACATGGAGCAGGATTGGCGGCACTATGGTGTAGCTGGGCCAGATATGTCTATAAAGCCAATATTCCAAGGTGGCTGCAGTATGCCTCCCATATATGGAATTTGGATATAGATTTTGAGCATCCCGAGACTACCATCGAGATGGCGATAGATAAGCAGGAGGAGTATTATGCTGCGATGGGTATGCCTACCAATCTGCAGATGCTTGGTGTAGAGGAGAGTGCTCTTGAAAAATTGGCATTTGATTGCTCACGGGGTAAGACCAGAACACTGATAGGTGATAAGCCACTGGCTTATGAGGATATTCTGGAGATATATCGCATGGCATATGATGCATAAGCAGATAATGAGATTTCTATGTAAACAGAGTTGAAATTCAAAACAGCAGAAATAAAATAAGATAAGTGTACTTCACTGGTTGGCGCTGCGCGTCAAAATCGTTCAGTACACCTATCTTATTTTTTCTTCTTTTTTAAATGATCTCCCCTATAGTGTGCTCCAACTTCCCATGTTTTTCATAGTGGGTTTTTGTCACAATCTCATTTTTGGAGTTTACAAACACGACGTTTGGTACGTGATGCTCTGCTTCTTCCGGTGTCATATTGGCATAAGCCATGATGATTACATGATCCCCGGGATTGACCAGAAGTGCCGCAGCACCGTTCAAACAGATCATTCCGGAACCCGGTTCTCCTTCAATGGTATATGTTTCAAGGCGGTTGCCATTTTCAACATCGGCGATCTGAACATACTGATATTCGCGGATTCCGGCTGCTTCTAACAACAGCGGATCCACAGTAATACTGCCAACATAATCCGGCTCAGCCTGGGTTACTACAGCACGGTGGATTTTTCCCTGTAACATTGTGATTTCCATAGTACGAAGTCTCCTTTCGTTTTTCACAAGAAAATATTATAGCACCGGTGCATAAGCTTGAAAAGACCTATTTTTCATCCGAGGATTTGTTTATAAAAATTTTACTTGCATCCCGGATTGCAGATGGTATAATGAATCAAGACTGACCGGTCGGTCGGAAGAACGGATAGGAGGAAAAACATGATATCAAAATTTAGTGTAAAGAAACCTTACACAGTGCTTGTGGGTATTGTGCTGGTACTGATCTTAGGCTTTATTTCGGTAACCAGAATGTCTACGGATCTTTTGCCCAGTATGAATATGCCCTATGCCATCGTAGTTACCACAGATGTGGGAGCGACGCCGGAAGAGGTGGAAAAAGAAGTTACTGCACCCATTGAGGCAGCCATGGCTTCTATGACGGATATTAAAAATATTTCATCTGTGTCCCAGGATAACTATTCCATGGTGATTCTGGAATTTGAACAGAGTGCAGAGATGGATTCCATTACAGTGGAGATGAGAGAAAGTCTGGATATGCTGGCTTCAACCTGGCCGGACCGTGTAGGGAATCCCTCCATTATGAAGATTAATCCGGATATGATGCCGGTTCTGATCACGGCAGTTTCCATGGAAGGAATGAGTGCACAGGAACTGACGGAATATGTGGACAATGAAATTGTTCCGGAGATTGAAAGTGTGGCCGGCGTTGGCTCTGTCAATGTATCCGGCGGAGTGGAAACCTCCATCAGGGTCAACGTGGACAACGATAAGATTGCCAAGTTGAATGATAAGGTGAAGAAGGCTCTGGATAAGAAATTTGCAGATGCAGAAAGGGAAATTAAGGATGCTGAGAAGTCCCTGAAAAGTCAGAGTTCTAAGCTGGAAAGCGGAGAGCAGGAACTGATCGGTTCTACTACAGAAGCCGTTAACCAGCTGACCGATCAGAAAGTCAGCCTGCTGCAGACGAAGGCCCAGCTGAAAGAGAAGATTACCGAGATGAAAGGCAGTCTTACCGGGGATGTTACGGCAGATGCCATGATCCAGAACGGCATTGCATCATTGGAGGAGAATATCCGGGAGATTGACAACGGCATTGAAACCATCAACCAGAATCTTTCCAAGCTAAATGCTTCACAGATTTCCGGAGCTGTAGAGATGGGTAGCGCGTCTGCCCAGGTAGCCAGCGGACAGACCAGTCTGAAAGAAGCACTGGACAGTCTTGAAGAAAGCAAGGAAGCTGCATATGAGGCATCGGATCTTACCACGATCCTGACAGAGGAAGCATTGGGAGGAATCCTGTCTGCACAGAATTTTGATATGCCGGCAGGATATGTAGAAAAAGACGGAACCCAGTATATGGTCCGGGTTGGAGAGGATGTAGCCGACATAGATGAGCTTACCAACCTGATTGTGCTGGACCTGAATATGGATGATGTGGATCCGATATATTTAAATGATATTGCGACGGTGGAATATGTGGATGATTCCGCAGATGTATATACCAGCATTAACGGAGAGCCGGGAATCCTGCTGACCATAGAAAAGCAGACCGGATATTCAACCGGAGATGTAACGGATGCTGCCATCGAAAAGATGAAATCTCTGGAGGATCATACAGAGGGATTGTCAACCGAAATCATTATGGATCAGGGAATCTATATCAGTTATATTGTAGATTCTGTTGTCCAGAATATGGTCATCGGAGGAATCCTGGCAATTCTGATCCTGTTGATCTTTTTACGAAATATAAAACCGACCCTGGTGATTGCCTGCTCCATCCCTGTCAGTGTGGTTACCGCCGTAGTGCTGATGTATTTTAGTGGCGTAACCTTAAATATTATTTCACTCTCAGGATTGGCTTTGGGAATCGGTATGCTGGTAGATAACTCTATCGTAGTGATTGAAAATATCTACCGGATGCGTAATTTGGGAATCCCTGCGAAGGAAGCTGCTGTTAAGGGCGCAAAGCAGGTTACTTCAGCCATTACCGCCTCCACGCTTACCACAGCCTGCGTATTCCTTCCGATTGTGTTTACAGAGGGAGTTACCCGTCAGCTGTTTGTGGATATGGGACTGACGATTGCGTACTCCCTGCTGGCAAGTCTTATCATTGCACTGACGTTTGTGCCAATGATGGCTTCCGGAGTACTTGCAAAAAATAAGGAAAAAGAACACAGGATCATGGACAGGATCCAGACGGTATATGCAAAGATATTAAAGGTGGCGTTACGTTTCAAACCCGCGGTGTTGCTCCTGGCATTGGTATTGTTGGTGGTAAGTGCCATGGGTGCTGTATCCCGGGGAACTGCATTTTTACCTTCTATGGAGAGTACCCAGATGACAGCTACCTATACAGCACCGGAAGATCTGTCACTGGAAGAGGTGGGGGATCTTTCTGACAAGATCATCAGCCGGATGTTAACAGTAGATGGCGTTCAGACAGTAGGCGCCATGGCAGGAAGTACTTCCATGATGGAAACGGGAGGCGGTTCCGGTGATGCAAACAGCGTGACCATGTATCTGATCCTGGATGAGGAAAAAGAGTTATCCAACAATGAAATCATAAAAGAAATAGAAAAGAAGACCGCAGATGTGGAAGGAGAACTGGATGTGCAGGCATCTGCAATGGATATCTCCGCTTATATGACCAGCGGGATCCAGGTAAATGTGACAGGTCGTGATCTGGATACACTACAGGATCTGACAGGCCAGGTACAGGAAATCGTATCCGGTACGGAAGGAATAGAGGATGTCAGCAGTGGTCTGGATAATCGGATCAGCGGTATTAAAGTGAAGGTGGATAAAGAAAAAGCAGCTCAGTATTCCATGACTGTGGCACAGGTCTATCAGACAGTAGCAGCGCAGCTTACCAAGAGTGAAAGTGTTACCACGATTTCCACGGATACCGCAGATTATGAGGTGTATTTAGAGACCAGTGATGCCAGGGAACTTCAGCTTGAGGATATCAAAAATATTACCTTTACCTATAAGAACCAGGATGGAGAGAAAGAAGAAATTCCCATTAAGAAGATCGCAAAGATCGAAGAAATCCAGTCCTTAAGTGCTATCCGCAGAGATTCACAGAACCGGTACATCAGCATCAATGCACAGGTTGACGAAGACCATAACGTGGGTCTGGTCTCTAACAAGATAAAAAAAGAGTTAAAGAAGCTGGATATTCCGGAAGGTTATTCTGTTGAAATGGCAGGTGAGGATGAAACCATTAATGATGCCATGGAGCAGTTAATACTGATGCTGGTGGTGGCAGTTGCCTTTATCTACCTGATCATGGTAGCCCAGTTCCAGTCACTGCTCAGCCCGTTTATCATTATGTTTACCATTCCATTGGCATTTACCGGTGGTTTCCTGGGATTGTATTTAACCGGAAATGAAGTCAGTGTGATCGCTATGGTTGGTTTTGTCATGCTGGCGGGTATCATTGTTAATAACGGAATCGTGCTGGTGGACTATATCAACCAGTTGCGTGAAAAGGGAATGAGCAAGAAGGAAGCTATTATCGAGTCCGGAAGGACCAGACTGCGTCCCATCCTGATGACGGCATTGACCACGATCCTGGCTATGTCCACCATGGCCATGGGAATGGGAATGGGAGCCGATATGGTGCAGCCAATGGCCATTGTAACTATTGGAGGCTTGCTGTACGGAACCTTGTTGACGCTGTTTGTGGTGCCATGTATCTATGATCTTTTCCATCGGGAAAAGAGCATGATAAAGGAGGAGATTGACGATGATATCTTCGATTTATAAGGATCCTCCGCCAAAGGTACGGCAAATGTTTCAGGCATGTTCGGAGCTGATAGAAGAAGGTATGCCTATCCATAGCATTAAGGTCGTGGATATCACAAGCCGGGCAGGCATCGGTAAGGGCACAGCCTATGAATACTTTCGGAATAAAGAAGAACTGATCGGAGAGGCACAGCTGTATTATTTCAACGAGCAGTTCCTTGACATGAAGGAAAAAGTGGCTGCAGCAGGAACCTTCTGGGATGCAGTGGACTGTCTGCTGGATATGATAGACCAGATTATGGAAAAACGGGAAGGACTTCAGGTTTTGTTCAAGCATGCAGTGACCAATATCCGGGAAGAACTGCGGGAAGATCAGGGTGCTGTATGCCGTCCGCCGGAGAGTCTGGCAAGTTTCTTACAGGAGCTGGCCCGTCGGGCAATCCGGGAATTAAACCTTTCCGAAACCAGTGAATTTCGTGTAGGAAATATCATTACTTCCCAGATCATGTCCTATGGCCTTTTCTGTGTAGTGGACCAGGATGTATATGATGCAAAAGAAGAAGTACAGCAAAGTCGGAAGAAATACAGAGAAATCTGTAAGAACAGTATCGTGAAACTCTTTGAATCATAAAAGAAGACAGCCCTACCGGAAACGGCGGGGCTGTTTTTCGTTGCGTGGGTGCACGGAATACGGAGAATAGGCCAGATGGATAGAACCATCTACGCATTCCCGTGAAAATCCAACAGCAGACGTATATCAATATCCAATGCATCCGCAATGCGGAAAAGTAAGTCCAATGAAACCGGACGGACAATATTGGGGGCTTCAATGGCACCCAGATGCTGTCTGGAAATGTCCAGTTTTTCCGCAAGCTGCTCCTGTGTCAGGCCCTTGTGCTTACGGTAGTAGGCGATATTATATCCGATTTCGGTATAGCGCTTGTCATTCTGTTGGGTTGTTTTATTCATAGAAAGCACCTCGATATAGATTATTGTAAGTGTAACCATATATAAATTAAATTAGACTTAAAATAACACTTGATATGTAAAATGCGACAAGATATAATTGAAACAAACGAGTTGTTAGTTAGAATGTGACATTTTTACAAAAGAAGGGAACTGTTCCTATGTTCATGAATATGTCTTTGAATCTTACTACCTGTGTACGGTACGGTTCTCTGATCTTATTTCATCTTACGATCCTGTATTACAGCATCCGGTGTTGGGAGATTCTGAACCGCAGGAAGCGTATGGCGATCCTGATCTTTGAGCCGGTTCTTTTGGTGATTAGCATGATTGCAGTCCTGGAGCCAGAGTCATTGTGTATCATTGTCTATGTGCTACTGATTCTCGCCGGACTTGTGGTGGGTAAAGAAAATGCGGAAAAATATCTGGATAAGCAGACAGGGATGTATAATCAGTATGGGTTGGAAACTGTTTGCAGCGAATACTTTGCCCGGCAGAGAAAGGTCTGTCTTTTGGTGGTGGCCTTAAGTGAAGCAGAAGAGGTATGGGAAATCAGAAACTGGAAACGGTATGCTGATGCAATGAAAAAGATGGGTTCTTTTTGCAGGCAGACTTTGAAACAGCGGCCATACCGGGTGGGCGGAAACGGATTTGTGCTTCCGGTCAGACAGGGCCGAACGGCAAAACAGGAAATACAGGTATTGGAAGACTATGTTGCAAAGCAGTACGAGGGAGAAATCGCCATTTCTTACAAAATCGTAAATCCGGATGGCTACAGTGAGGTAAATGAGGTGCTTTCCGATGTGCTGGAATTCTGCACCGGTGAAATGAACAAAATGGCCACTCATGATTTCTTGACGAAGGTTTACAATCGTAATTCTTATGAAAAAGAAATTGCACAGCTGAAGCAGGATGGCAGGGATGCATTCTGTTTTCTGATAGACTTAAATAATCTGAAAAATACCAACGATGAACTGGGACATTCCGCAGGAGATGAACTGCTGCAGACCCTTGCGAAGGTGCTGAAAAAAACAGCCGGGAAGGATGGCAGGGTATTTCGGTATGGCGGGGATGAATTTGTGGTTTTGTGGACCGGGGAAGATGCCGGGCAATTCCTGACGGAATTAGAACAGACCAGCCATAATATCAACCGGGAACGGAAGGTGCCCCTGAAGTTTGCCGTCGGATATGGCAGAGTCCTTGATGAGGAAGGAATAATGCAGGCAGACCGGATGATGTATGAAAACAAAAAGCAGATGAAAGCAAAGAAAATGTAAGATGCTTTAGAATCCAACAGACCTCTGACGATGGTTCAGAGGTCTGTTTTTGGGTTCGAAGCGGTGTCGGGAGAAATCATTTATGGTAAAAAGCATGGATCATCAAGATGAATTGACCTTGAGTTTCCGTAAACTGTAATTCAAAAATAAAAATAACGTCCCAAAGCACCAG
>JBJEIY010000013.1:0-3387 GCA_051877515.1 Lachnospiraceae bacterium
TATCTTTACCCTGCACGACCGGATAACTGATATCGGTTCCATCAATCTTCAGCCAACCGATGCAGTTTACATTTTCATCCAGCAATGCCTGATAATCAAAGTCATCTATCTTTGTCATTGGATTATCTGCATTAGGTTCTGTCTCGTCTTCTTCTGGATTCTTTTCCGGAAACGCTATCTCTTCCACCTGCCGGTAATTCTGTCTGTTATCATAGGAATCCTGCCAGTAATCCAAGAGAAATTTCCCGCATATCAACGAAACAACCATAAACACAATCAACAATACTTTCTCTGTTCTCTTCACATAACACCTCCTTCCAGGCATGAAAAAACCGGCAGGTATTTCACTGCCGGCGAATATCGGTTATAAACCATGATCGAATTTAATTACTTTTGAGTTCCATTGTCATTAAATATTGCTTCAGCTCTAAAAACTAGAAGTTAGTGCGCTGTCAACCTGAGATTTTGGAGTAAAATCTAACCTAAATACATTATCAAGAAATCAGCCATTAACTGCCAAGAATCATCAGAATTAGCACCCGCACGTAAATTAAAACCATGATGAGCCTCGTAGCGTTTATGGCTTACTTTCACCCCCGCTTCACTCAAACGGTCACGGAAAAGTTCTGCCTCTTTGCATAGAGAATCCTTGCTTGCCGTAATTATAAGAGTTGGCGGAAAAGTTGCCAACTCTTCCGTTGTCGCGAATATCGGAGAAATTAAAGGATTTTTTCTTGCTCCTACATCTACACAATAACAAGCATCAAACATTCGGGAAAGTTTCACCGGCAAAGTTCCTTTCGGTTTATCTGATCCATCCGTATAAACATCCAACGGAGGATAATCTAATATCAGACATTTTAATCCGAGCATTTGACGCTCTGCATCCATTAGCTGAATAGCTGCACTAAAATTGCCGCCTGCGCTATGCCCACCCACGGCAATCTTATTTGCATCAATACCAAATTCCTCTGGATGTTGTTTTGCATATAATGCAACAGCGTAACACTCCTCAATTGCTGTTGGGAATGGATGTTCTGGTGCCAAACTATAATCAATGCTGATGATTTTGACACCCGCATTTTTTGCCAAACGCAACATAAATGGGTCGTCCATCTCCGCATTACCGAATACAAATCCACTCCCGTGGATATTGATAAAAAGAGGTAATGCCTGTTTGTCATCCATATTATAAGTCAGGACTCGAACGATTCCTTTTTCTGTTTCCAAAAACATTTCGGTGCCGTCACCACTTTTTACTCCTGCCTTAAAATAACTGGGAGAAAAGAACGCACCAAACTTTCTAATCCATCCAATTCGTTTTTGCAATTTTTCCAAAGTGTATGTTTTCGAATGTGCCATCTTTGTTTACCTCGTTCAATTGGAAGTTGTGGAACTATCCTGTGTAAGCATCATTTGCATCATTTTTGAAATTTTGCTTTTCGAGCCACTGTCTCTCTTCGTCTGTTTCAGGAATGTCGATTCTTTCAATTTTGAAAATAACCGGTCTGGTACCATCATTGCAGCAAGCAATCATCATTCTTTCATCATTAGTCCACTTATGCATAATAGAACCGCCTTGCAACGCAGTATATACATATCGACTAATCGCATCCCACGCTTCACCACAGAATTTTCCGTTCATGAGATGATAAAAATCATCTTGTTCACTTGTTCTTTTCAATAAAAATGTATCGCCTGCCTTAAAACACGGACATGGGCCTGATTTAGGATCAGCAAGATATTTTTCCTGATAGTCCTCAAATACCTTTGTTTCTAATACCGTTATTCTGCATTCATGCTGCATATATCATTTCCTCCTCAAATTTCGATTTTTTCATTTCAAGGGGCGTCTCCCTATGCCCCATTTTACACCTTATAACCTATCTTGTATATCAAAAGATTAACCGATACACACTTCAGTCGTTCTCATTCCAGGATCTTTCCCCTCCTGCCTTTGGCTGTTCTGCTTGATGGCAGTAATTCTGTCATGAAGGGACTGGTGTTCCTCTTTCTCTTCGTCCTGCTCTTCTTCCCCTTCCATCACAGTTTCCTTTTCGTCCATGTTCAGCAATGCATTTAGTTCCGACAGACGCTCCAGTTTCTGGTTCAGTTCTTCCTCTTTCGGGAATGTTTTTTTCACCTCTTCCAGCGCATTTTTCAGCTGTCCCTGAACTGTCTCAAGCTTTTGCTCTGCTTCCGCCAGTTTTTGCGGGATTGCCTCCAATGCATTATTGATCCTGATGATATTCCCGTTTTCATCGGAGCCAAGGCTGACACGATATACATTTTCATTTTTCAGGGAAAGGATAAATTCCTTGTTCCAGGAATCAAACTTTAAGCGGATGGAAAATCCCTGATACTGTCCGACATTGATCATGGCATCCGCCTGTTTCATGGACTGGCAGACAGCAAGAAGGGCTGCTCCCGCTTCCTTTTTCTCATAAAAGACTGTGCCGCCGACTTCCATCACAAATTTCTCCGGATCCGTGATCTTATTTGCCTGATACTTTGCCAGATCCGCTTTATATCCTTCGATGCTTTCCTTAAGTACTGCTATCTGCTGTGGGAAATTCTTTGCAATATCATCTTCCAGCCGGTAATGGTTGCTCACAAAATTTGCTTTCAGCAGCTTCAGCTTCGATACTTCCACATCCAGTGCCATTTTTTCCTTGATCGCTGGATTTCCCGTTGCCAGTGCTTTTACTTCCGCATAAGACAACGCCGTATCGTCCACATCCTCACAGCTTCGTACCGGGGATTTACTGGTCATAATCTGGGAAATGAATTTTTGTTTGCTTTCGATCAGCTGCCACATGTAACTGTCGAAGGTTCCTTCCGTCACATAGCGATAGATATGCACTTTCTTATTCATATTGCCCTGACGGATGATACGCCCTTCCCTTTGTTCCAGGTCAGAAGGCTTCCAGCCCACATCCAGATGATGCAGGGCAATCAGACGGTCCTGCACGTTGGTTCCGGCACCCATTTTAGCGGTGGAACCCAGTAAAAAACGAACCTGTCCGGATTTCACTTTATTGAATAAATCCGTTTTCTTCACTTCCGTGTTTGCATCATGAATAAAAGCAATCTCTGCTTCCGGCACTCCTTTTGCTATGAGTTTCTTTTTCAAATCGTCATAAACATTAAAGGTTCCATCCCCTTTTGGTGTGCTGAGGTCACAAAAAATAAGCTGGGCAGACCGTTTTGATGCGGTCTCTTTCCAGATAGCAAAACTCTTTTCCACACAGGCACAGATTTTGCTGTTCTCATCATCCGGAAGCAATGGATTCACAAGACGCTGATCCAGTGCCAGCTTTCTCCCATCATTGGTCACTTTCAGCATATTGTCAACAGAGGAATCCACACCGCCGTCCCGGATTACTT
>JBJEIY010000014.1:0-3235 GCA_051877515.1 Lachnospiraceae bacterium
AGAAGACATCAGGGATTTCCTTGAAAACTTCGGCATAGTTTTTGATCATAATCGATACAAACGTTCCATCGTATCTGGGTCACTCCAGCTTTTTAGACCTTCATCAGGGTTGACAGTCTCCATTGCTTTGGCAAGAACATCGAGTGTTGCAAATGCATAAAAGCCACTGGTCGTAGAGATGTTTTCGTGGCCAAGTAACTGCTGGATATGTGCCAATGGCACCCCTTCCCGATATAAATCCATTGCCCGGGTTTTTCTTACCATATGGCAATGGACATGATCAGGCATCGGATACCCATCTGCCCTGCATTGGTCGGCATACCGTTTTATCATCTTTTCAAAGGTATCGGACGAAAGCCCGTGTATCTCCCCGTGGATTTTTGAGTAAAACAATGGGGCACCTGATTTAAGGTCAGGGCCATGGAATTCCTTCAGGTATCTTCTCACATGGAGAATTGTTTTGTCTAGAAGAGGAATATTGCGGTATTTCCTGCCTTTCCCAAGAAGCGTAACATAAGGCACTTCTGCGTCAAGATGAAGGTCGGATACTTTTACCTGCCTGGCTTCCTCGACTCTTGCAGCAGTATCATATAGGAAAATAAGCATCATCTGGTTGCGGCGGTCAGTTTTGCTGTTTCCAGAAGGTGCTGCCAGTAACGTCGTCATTTCATTCGGCTCGAAATATTCGATGGCATGGTTCACCGTCTTTACACTAACAATGTTGCACGCATCAGTATAAACCGGCATGATCCACAGGTATTCCTGTGCTGCGTACTCCAGGAATGCGCGGATTGCAGTCATTCGGAGGTTGCAGGTTTTTGGTGCCAGACTGCGTTCCGTGACCATCCATGATTGATAGCGTTTGAGCGTTTCTTTCTTAAAATTGTGGAAAGAAATCCTTTTCCGGTTGATGTGTTCAACCTCCTCAAGGTAATTGATAAAGCTGTTCAGACAGTCCCTGTAGCTGTCAATGGTGTGGCAGCTAACCTGACGGATTTCTCGTAGGTGGTGGTCAAGATACCGGTGAGCCGTATCCCAGAACAGCGAGGCATCTTTCTTACTCATTGGGTACCTCCGGGATACGATCATTCAGCCGGTATGAAAGCGCCTTGTAATCCGCATAAAAATCCGGGACGAATCTGAAGTAATACAAGGTATGCTTAATACAGTTGTGCCCCATATACCGCATCAGGTAAGGAATCATGGTATTTACATCGATTCCTTCTCTTGTCCAGCGGTTTATGGTAGTCCATGCAAAATGATGCCGGAAATCGTATATCCGGGGCAGATTTCCTTCCCATCCAGGAAAAGATCTCTTCCATATAACTCCAAAATTATAGCAAAGAGCCTGTTCAGAATACGGCTTCTCTCTATCTCTCGGGAAAAAATATTGCCTATCAGGGAATACTGCGGATACCCGGCTGCTGTAGTCGGTGAGATAAGAGGTGAGTTCATCACTGATGTAAATCCTTCGGCTTTTTGGCCCCTTTGATTGCAGAATATCAATATATTTCTTATCAAGATGCACATTTTCTGTTGGCAGCATCCTGGCCTCTTTAGGACGCAAACCGCAGCAATACAGTACCCGGAATAGTGTGGGCATTATAATGCCACGGGCTCGAGGCCCCGGATTGTCAACGAAGTAGGAATCGCATTCCCGAAAAAAAGCGAAGAGTTCTTCTTCCGAGAAAAAATACGGAGGTTCTGGATAGAGTTTTGGCATCTGTTTTGGCGGGATAAGGTAGGCCTCAGGGTATCCCAACTGAAACAGATATCTGGCAAACTCCCTCAACGGAGCCATAGCATTATACAGGCCGCCAGGCTGTCCTTTGTATTTATCGAGGAAACAGTCTGTGCTCGCTTTGTCAGGCAAATCCAGATGAGGATACTGTTCTTCCATATGACGCTGGTAATGTTTCAGATACCGCTCCTGCGTATCATAGACGTATCCGAGACTGCGTTTATACGCAATGAAAGCATCAATTCTATTCCCAATAGTTTCCTTCTTCATACCTCATCACCGTCCTTCGGCAAAGGAAGCGTCAGTGATGCCATTGTCTTCTGGTCGGTTGAAAGGTATACCATTGTGGAGTCCTGACACTTGTGGCCAAGTTCTTCTGAGATGGCAGGAAGGGGAACCCCCTTCTTAAGCATTGCGGACGCAGCGTTGTGTCGGAACATCCTGGTGCCCGTAAGTCGGCCGGAAGTATTAACCCCCGCAGCGGAAACAACAGCTTTGACGATGTGCCAGGTTGTGTTTAGCTTAACGTAGGGCGCATGGACAGAAAGGAAAAAATAATCCTCGTTACAGTCAGGCCGCTCTTTCAGAAGGTAATTTACCATTGCATTACCATACGATGAGCGCAGGGGCAGGTTTAAGGGCCTCTGCGTTTTTGACTGGACGATGTGGATAACATTGTGTTTCCAGTCAACATCGCCAAGCCTGAGGCCGCAGATGTCGACACTTCGCAGCCCTGTTTCAAAAGAAAGCAGGCAGATCGCTGCATCCCTATAGGATGTATCGGGGGAAGACAACTGGCTGACAATCTTATCCTGCTCATCTTCTGAGTATACTTCTATAATGGAACGTTTCCGCGGCAGCCTTGATGGAATTTCCAGTCTGAGTAGCTGGAGGTCCGGAAACATTTCGTAGAATCGACGCATCCCGGAAATCGCTGTCACAAGACTTGTCGGCTCATAGTGCTTTTCCAGCATATCCTCGATTGCTTTGATAGTATCACCAGGCTGGATGTCAGATAACTTCTGATATCCAAGGGATGTCATGTACTCCAGTAGATACCGAATCGGACGGCGATTTTTTATGAGTGAAGCCTTGCTTAACCCCGAAGCTTCTTCAGCCTGGTCATAAAGATTCAAGGCATCAGCTAATCCATCTGAGATTACTTCCCTGACAGGCTCATGGAACTTGTTAATGAATACTTCCCCTGTTTCTAGATAGGACTCCAAAAAACGTATGCATCGGTTGTGGGCAAGGAATCTTTCGTAACTGTATTCGCCCGACCGGGAATTATTGGAATCTGCCAGAAACTGTGTAATGAGCTCGTTGGTGAGATACTCTGTCCCTAGCCGCTCTGCATGGCCGAGAAGCCGGTTATAAGTCCTTCTCAGGTCAATTAGGTATGACTCAGGATGTCCATTTTCACGTTGGCACTTGAGCACCCCATCAATAGCTTCTTTCAGAGTAATACTATTGTTCATGAGAACACCTCCATTT
>JBJEIY010000015.1:0-47361 GCA_051877515.1 Lachnospiraceae bacterium
AATCATGAAGTTCAACATCAATTCAAGGGGTTTACACAAAATAGTTTACACTCTCCGGGGGTGCGGATTTTTGTCCGTACCCCGACTATATGCCACACTCATTTTTTCAGAAAAAGATTATTGTAGGTTTTTTAAAAAATCTAAAAACTCCTCTATAGGAAGCGGTTTGGCATAATAGAATCCCTGAATATAGTCAACACCCTCCCGCATGATCTGTTCTCTTTCTTCCAAAGTTTCAATACCTTCTGCCACAACCTTCAGGCCCATGCCATGGGACATACCCACTACGGCATGAACCACCTGCCTGGCTTTTTCATTGTCGAAAAAGGCTTTTGACATATCATAATCCAGCTTTACGATGGAAACCGGCATTTCCACCATATACATCAGATTCGACTCCCCTTTTCCAAAGTCATCCAGTGAAAAAGTAAAACCATGGGCAATGAGTTTCTCCATGTTGTCCAGCAAAGTCATGCGGGCGCGGATGGATGCGGTCTCTGTAATTTCCAGATTGATCCGCTTAGGGTCAATCTGATATTTTTCGATGATGGAGATCAGGTGGTCAGAGAGATTCTCCTTTTCACATTGCACCACAGAGAGATTGATTTCCACATATTCCAGGCCAAGTTCAATGGCATCACTGTCTTTCAGAAAAGCACAGATTTTTTCAAAGACCCGTTCTCCCAGAGCCAGGATCTGTCCATTGCTTTCCGCGATGGGAATGAACAGTCCCGGAGGAATAAGCTCCCCATTCGGTTTTCGGATCCGGATCAATGCTTCGGCAGAGGTAAAGCGGTTCTCTTTTGTCGAGAAAATGGGCTGCAGAAACACTTCCACCCTGTCTTCCATCAGTGCCAGAGCGATTTCCCGTTCGATGGAAAACTTCATCTGAAACCGTGAGATCATTTTTTTATCAGCAACAAGAAGATCTCCTTTTTCTTCCTGATATTCGGCACGGACAAAGGTCATAAAACGATATAATTCTTCTTCGTCGGAAAAAGTATTGGACTCCCGGAGCAGAGTCATCAAAGCATTGTTCCGGAAGATATCGGAGGCTGAGAATTTGTCCAAGATCGCCTGCCCGGTACGTTCCAGCTTTTGAGAAGATTCACTTACGAGAACAAGTCCCAGATTAATGTTTTTAAATGCCAGAATATCCTTTCCACATAGTCGAAGGGTTGCTTGAAAGATGGCATTGATATCAATTCCGCGTTCTTCCAGAAATTTCTCGTTTTCAAAAGAAATATCGAGAAGACAGAAAGGCCTGTTGTTTTCATACTGCTGTTTTAGATACTCCGAGAGTGCATAGGAATTAAAGCAATCCAGTCTTCGATCCAGATTTGCTTCCGGGTTCTCGATAATGGTAAACAGGATCAATACCCCCAGTGCACTGGCGAATCCCACCAGTAGTAGAGTGCTGTTGAAAAACTGGGTGATGGCAGCAGTGATCCAGATCAGCATCCACAGGTTGGTGGCAAAACGGCGGTGTGGATTCAGTTTTTTACGGAATACCACGGTTATGGTCAAAATAGAAAGAATATAGATAGCCACAAAGGCATAAACCAACGTGATGGACGGGCCATAGGTGTACACCTGGTTGTCCCGGTCATAAATATAAATGGGTAGCAGGTAGACCAGAACACTCTGGATCGCGAGGATCAGAAGCAACCAGAATGTCATGATCCGATGCTTAACTATGGTTACCAGATCGGCAAGAACATAGATGAGGGCAGACCATGAACCCCATACCAGTGTGATCACATAGGATTTGCATACAAAGTCTACCAGAGATGGGGTAAAGTCATCCCTGTATCTGATCACATACAGTGATGCGACGTCGCAAACCAGACTGAAGGTAATGATACATAATACGACGAAGAAAACCTTCTCTTTATATAATTGAAGATTCGGATGACTTTTATAAAAAATCATCAGCAATATTAAAATACATAGTCCGCAGAGCTGAAACTGTATATTCATAATCATTGCCTCCGTGAAATCGACAATTTTCTTATTCCTAATAATACTGGAAATTTTGCAAAAAGGCAATTGGTTTTATGGAAAACTATGGTATACTGTACAGGTAATATGTCAAAAAGTCCTATAGAAATGAGGACAGGAACCGTGGGAGGTATGAAAATGAAAGTCAGTAAAATCCTGGAAACGGTAGATCACACCTTATTGTCCCAGACAGCCACCTGGGAAGAGATAAAACAGATCTGCGATGACGGAATGAAGTATCACACTGCCTCCGTGTGCATTCCACCGGGTTATGTGGCATTGGCAAGCGAGTATGTAAAAGGAGCAATTCCAATCTGTACCGTGATCGGTTTTCCCAACGGTTATATGACCACGAAAACAAAAGAGTTCGAGACCGGGGATGCGATTGCGAACGGTGCATCGGAAATCGATATGGTCATCAACTTAGGATGGCTGAAAGATAAGAAGTATGAGCAGATTGAACAGGAAATCCGTGCTTTAAAGCAGATCTGCAAAACGAAGGTTTTGAAGGTGATCATTGAAACCTGCTTTCTGACGGAAGACGAGAAGATCAAGATGTGTCAGATCGTAACCCGTGCAGGGGCGGATTATATCAAGACATCAACCGGTTTTGGAGGAGCAGGGGCAAAGCTTGAAGACATCCGAACTTTTGCACAGCATGTGGGACCGGAAGTAAAAATAAAGGCGGCAGGAGGGATTTCTTCCCTGGAAGATGCCAAAGAATTCCTCAAGCTGGGTGCAGACCGGCTGGGAACCAGCAGGATCGTGAAAATCGTGAAAGACAAACAGCTTTCCCGGGAGGATGAAGTATAAGGGGGATACCAATGGATACCATCAACATCGTGTGGAAATTGTTTTGCACTTCCTTAGTATTCTTCATGCAGGCAGGATTTGCCTGTTATGAAGCAGGAATGGTACAGAGCAAAAATGTCATTTCGGTGGCGATTGAAAACATGTTAAACCTGACACTGACTATTGTGTTGTATTCTCTGGTGGGCTATCCCATCATGTACGGAGAAACCATGTTTCAGGTGCATGATTATAGCTTTTTCTTTCAGCAGGTTATGTTTGCCGCAACTTCGGTAACGATTTTTGCGGGAGCGATGTCTGAAAGGACCCGTCTGAGTGCATTGCTCATGGCCGGCTCTTTCAGCGCAGCGGTCATCTATCCGGTGTTTGGCAGGCTGGCCTGGTCAAGTCATATGACCGGAACACCTTCCTGGCTGGAAAAGATGGGATACATGGACTTTGCCGGAGCCAGTGTGGTTCATATGACGGCAGGTTTTATTGCCCTGGCCGGACTCCTTATGACCGGAAGCAGAAGGAAGAAGGATACGGGTAAATCCAATATTCCGTTGGCTGTTCTGGGTGTATTTATCCTGTGGTTTGGATGGTTTGGATTTAACGGCAGTTGTATTTCCCTCAACAGTACCGAAATCGCCAAAGTGTTTGTAAATACCACAATGGCAGCAGCCTGCGGTACGATGGGAGCCTTGGCGGTGAATCTTTTCTGGGGACGAAAGGGTGGCTATCTGATCGCCTTGTTTAATGGTGTGTTGGCAGGTCTGGCAGCCATTACTGCGCTTTCTGCCTATGCCAGCCCGGTTAGTGCCATGTTCGTGGGTGCCATGGCCGGAGTCATGGCAGAAAGCCTGGACCATTTGTTAAAAAGATTTGAAATTGATGACGTGGTAAATGTAGTGTCCACCCATTTGTCGGGAGGACTGACCGGAATCCTGTTGTTACCTTTCTGCGTAGATCGGTCTTATCTTGTGCTAGGAGCTCCTTTTAAGCAGTTTCTGGTACAGATTACGGGAGTATTGGTGGATTTTGTCTGGTCTTTTGGCGTGGCGCTGGTCATGTTTTATATTCTAAAGCATACGGTTGGACTCCGGGTAACGGCCGAAGAGGAGAAAAAGGGATTGAATATCGTGGAATTCGGAGACCTTTATTCCTGGCAGAATTATATGGAGACATCTGCCTATGAGAACCGGATCCGGGAAAAAAATGAATTGTTGCGTAAGCAGGCCCGTCTGTTGGCAATTACAGAAGAACAGGAAAAAGAAAATCTGGCAAAAGAGCTGCATGACAGTATCGGACAGAGTCTGTCAGCATTGAAAGTGATCCTGCACCTGAACAAAGCCCAGGCTGAGAAAGCGGATAATCAGGGTCTTGCCCAAAATGCCCAAAAAGCGGCAGAACTGGCGGATACTTCCTTGAAAGAGATGCGTAATGTGCTGAATAATCTGCGCCCGGAGGCTTTACATAAAGGAGGTTTGTTGGCCGGATTGGAAGTTCTGACTGAAAACATCAACAAGACGGGAAATGTCACTTGCGTTCTTCATGTTGAGGGAGAACTGCCCAACTTTGATGATACGGTAGAACTAAACATTTACCGGCTGGTACAGGAAGCCTTGACCAATGTTTTAAAGCATGCCAATGCCAGACATGTGGAAGTGCTTTGCTTTCCCGGAAAGCCCCAGTACTTTTGCTTTGTGGTCAAAGATGATGGTGACGGATTTGAACCGGAGAGGGTAGAAAACGGAGTGGGCCTTTTTTCCATGCAGGACAGGGTGAAAATGTTGGGAGGAACACTGCAGGTGTTCAGTCAAAAAGGAGAAGGAACACAAGTAAGAATGGAGGTACCAATGAATGAGTGATGGAAGGACCATTCGTATCTTTCTGGCGGATGACCATAGGATCCTGCGGGAATCCCTGGAGCTTCTGTTAAGCCGGGAGGAGGATTTTGAAGTGATCGGTCAGGCTGACAACGGAATGAATCTGGAGGATTTGTTTCTTAAGGATACGCCGGATGTTCTTTTGATGGATATCTCCATGCCCAAACGGGATGGCCTGGATACGGCCCGTGCTGTAAAAAGGGTATTTCCTGAAATCAGGATTCTTTTTCTGACCATGCATAAGAATGAAGAAATGCTGGCGGAGGCCTTTCGCAGCGGTTGTAACGGGTATATCCTGAAGGAAAATGCCTTTGAGGAACTGATCGATGCCATTCGCAAGACCATGGATGGCGGAATCTATGTATCCCATGAATTAGAGCCGTTTATGGCAACCGGTTTTCTCTCTTCCGGCAAAGCGGAGTCAAAAGAATTATCCAGAAGAGAGAGGGAAATCCTGAAGCTTCTGGCAGAGGGATATAATAATAAGGAAATTGCCGATATGCTGATCATTTCCGTGAAAACGGTGGAGACTCACAGGGCTAATATTATGAAAAAAAACAATTTTAAGAATATTACCGAACTGGTGCTTTATGCAGTCCGTAATCATATTGTGGAACCATAGGGTCACCGGATCGGTTTCCGGTTTTACTTCCGTCCGGTTTGACACAGGATATATTGCATGATACAATTTCTTCCGGTGATGGAAAGATTTTTTGACGAAAAAAGGATAAAAGGTTCAACTTTTTTCGCTGAATGAAAGTCTAATCTTACGAAGAAACAAATCGGAGGATTATACGATGCGGCAAAAAGTTTGTTTCTGTTGTTTGGGATTGCTGATCATTTTAGCTTTCGGAGTACTGATCTTTACAAAAAGGTCAGATTTTTTTATGGAAAATAAGGAACCACAGATAGCGGAAGAGACAAATAACGACATAGATTCGGATAAGATATACAAAGAGGAAGAAGAGAAGGAAAATAAGAAGGATTACGACGGATATGACTATTCCAAACCGGTACCGGAATCGGAGAAAGCAGCGGAGAGTTATTTCGATGATGCGGTGTTTATCGGTGATTCCCGAACGGAAGGCTTTATGTTAAATGCAGGGTTGACCAATGCAACTTTTTACAGCCATAAAGGGATCACGGTAAAGACAGTGTTTACGGAACCTGCAATAAAGATGGGTAATTCTAAGGTTTCTATTATGGATGCCCTGAAAAAGACAAAGTTTTCCAAGGTCTATATCATGCTGGGGATCAATGAAACCGGATGGGTATACAGCAGTATGTTTATAGAGAAATATGGGGAGATTATTGATAGGATCCGGCAGAGCAATCCGGATGCCGTGATCTATGTCCAGCAGATTCTCCCGGTATCCCGGAAGGTATCGAAAGAACACCGTTATATTAATAATAAGCGGATTCGGGAGTTTAACAGGCTTCTGCAGGAAATGGCAGAAGAAAAGAAGGTTTGTTTTTTAAACGTTGCAAAGGCGGTAGAAAACGAAAAAGGAGTATTGCCGGACGATGCGGCGGTGGATGGCATCCATCTAAAAAAAGAGTATTGCCAAAAATGGCTGGAGTATTTAGAGACACATGTAGTTCAATGAGGATAATGAAGGATAGAAATGAGGAAAAAGATTTTGGCCTGCTTGGGATTGACCCTGACCATGGCTTTGGTGGGTTGCGGTTCCCGGGCAGAAGAAAAAACAATTGATGCAGAAGCATTAGCGATAGAATTGGCGGAAAAGGTAACCTATACAGATGAACTGAACAAAATTGACAGTGGGGTGGCAGGAGAGCTGTATCAGATCAATACAGCAGAAAATGCTTACGTATACGTCAGCAGTGGTGCTACCGCAGAAGAAGTGGCAGTGTTTGAGTTTGCCGATGAAGAGGATGCCGGGGAGGCTGTAGAGGCCGCCAATACCAGGATTCAGGAACAGAAAGAAAGCTTTGAAATGTATGCACCGGAAGAGGTAAGCAGGCTGGATAAGGCTATTGTAAAACAGAGTGGCCGCTATCTGATGGTTTGCATTACCGAGGATACCGACACGGCAGAGAATATTATTGAGGATTATTTTCAATAAGATGAGACTGTAGGCAGCTTCCTATATCATGAAAAAAATGAACACCATCTCCTTTTGCTGAATCAGCATGCGGAGATGGTGTTTTTTCATTTTATGCAATCTGTTCTTTATTCTGCTTTTTCGGATTCTGGAGTTTTCTTAAGCGTTGCAGGGTTGTCCACAACAACGATCTTTCCTTTTTTCCAGAGGATCCTGGATGTGATAATGGCAATGGGAAGCATTGCAATGATCAGGAATCCGATGGCACCGAATAAGGATCCGCCGGAAGTAATACGTACAACCAGGGAAATCACAGATACCAGTACCAATACAGGAATCACACCCTTTACACCGCCCTTGACGATTTTGTCGCCGGCACTGCTGCTGGAGAACAGACCTAAGGTCAGGGATCCGAACAACGCCGGGATGATGTAGTTGGACGCTGTTTTTACTGCCGGAATCTCGAATACAAACTGGATTCTGGAACTTAACAGTGCTGCTAAGGCCAGAATGATGACAGTCATGATGGAAGAAACTGCTACTGCTACAGAAGCAACCGCATCGCCTTCCGGAGTGTTTTGTTCGGTTTCCGATAACTTAATTGCGTTGATGGCGCAAGGAAGTTTTAAATTCATGATATTTCCGGTAAGGAAGGTCAGATAGGCACTGCTTCCCAGGATGGGGGTATAGCTGATGGCTTCAGAAATACCTACCGGGATATAGATCATTAGGATACTGATCGTAGCTACGTTAAATACCTCGCCCACAGATGGGATAGCATCAAAGGCGGAGAGTACGATGAAAGGAATTGCAATCATGTAAATTAACATAATCAGAGTCATGATGCGGCCTACGCTGTGTGACCATTTCTGAAACGGATCCATTGTAATGTTTTTATTCTCTTTACTCATTGTTTATACCTCCTGCCTATTTTAAGATGCTGGTCCAGAATACGGAGGAAACCATACCACCGATCATGGAGAATGCCATAATGAAGTCGTTTAACCATCTGAGTTTCGGTTTAGAGGCCAGTACGCCAAGTACAACAGCGATCACTAAACCGGTAAGCATTACGGCAGCCTGAATGGTATCGCCGATCAACAGGACCGGTACGTATACGGAGAACAGGCACAGCATGAAACATCCGCTTAAAACATATTTCCAGGTGCTTGCATTCTCGGATTTGGAAACGCTCATACACAGTTTCTTTCCTAACGGAAGCAGTACACAGAATCCACTGAGCATTCCGATGCTCATAAGGATCATTACCACACCGAACTGTCTTGCGGTTGCACCGGATAACATTTCAGCACTGGTGGCAAACCCAAGAGCAGAAGCAACACTGCTGGAGATCAGTGTCTCATAGGAAAGAGATCCGATCACGGATAGTCTCCACCAGGACCAAACGGTTCCCAGAACCGGAATCAGTGCAAATAAACCTACAACAATGGACAAACTTGGTACGATAGAGAAAACAAGACTGGATTTGATTACCTTACTTAGCTTTTCTTTTGAAATTCCAAGTTCCATACATCTGGTGTATGCTTTTTTCAGATACAGTAATGAAAAAATTACGATATAGATGAGTCCAATGGCAACCAATGCAATCAGCAACGGGCTGTTAATGATTTCTTTCATAGGGTTCCTTCCTTTCTTTTGTTCATTTTAAGTTTTTTTACTTCTTGTGTTCTTCCAGCCACCTCATGGCACAGTATGCGTAAACAGCACTTCCCGGCCCGAGAACCACATCATTAAATTTAACCTTCGGATGATGCTGGGGATACTCATATCCGTTAGCCGGTGTTCCGGCAGCCAGCGCCAACATAATGGATGGGACCTCATGACTTACAAAAGCGAAGTCTTCTGAGCCGGCGGATTTGTTTGGCTTTGCATCCCCTGACATGGCAAGAAGCTGTGGAGTGGTGAGAGCCTTCTGTGGACCTAATAGTTCAGCTGTATATTTCGCAGCGTCATCCGATAAGCTTTGGTCATTGTCCAATACCGGGCATCCTCTGTAGAAGGAAACCGTTGCTTTTCCCCGGAATGTTACTGCAATGCCTTCCGAAATCTCTGTCATTCGCTGCTTAATGAAAGCTCTTACTTCTTCATCATAGGTGCGGATGGTTCCTTCCATTTCCAATATATCAGGAACCGCATTGGCCGCTTTTCCTGCATGAACGGAACCGATGGTGAGCACTGCTTCATCTACCAGAGCCAATTCCCTGGTCTGGATCTCCTGAAGAGCCGTGATGATGTGTGCCGCAATGTTTACCGGATCGACTCCATTATTGGGCATGGAGCCATGGCAACCTTTGCCTTGTACCGTAATCTTAAAAAAGTCTGCTCCCGGAGCACTGATTCCGCCACCGCTAACAATCACCGTGCCTTCCGGAAATGGCATTCCGGCCATAACATGAATCATCAGTGCGGCATCCACATCCGGATTCTTTAATACACCGGCTTCAATCATGTCATGGGAGCCTTCAAAGATCTCTTCTGCAGGCTGAAACATCAGCTTCACGCATCCTTCGATTTCTTCTTCATGTTCCTTTAACAGTCTTGCTGCGCCTAACAGCATGGTTGCATGCATGTCATGACCACATGCGTGCATGCATCCCGGATGTTCTGAGGCAAATTCCACACCGGACTGTTCGTCGATGGGAAGTGCATCCATATCTGCACGGAGCAGGAATACTTTCCCGGGCTTCTTTCCGCCTGCCAGTGCGATCACACCGGATTTGCCACAATCCTGCGGTTCATATCCCATTGCGGCGAGTTCGGATTTGACAAATGCTTTGGTGTCATGAAGGTCGAATCCGGTTTCGGCATGTCTGTGAAGGTAATGTCTTTTCTCCACGAGATCCTGCTGGTAGCCGTTGGCCTCCTTCAATAACTGCTCTGCGTTCAATATCTTTTTCCTCCCTTCCAGTTCCTAATTTAGGAATAAATAAAGAACACTTTTTGTTCAAGATAATTAAAGTATAGATTAAAAATAATAAATTGGCAAACATTAATGTTATACTTACACAATATTTGTTAAATATGTATAAATTTGAAAGTAATTTTAATATTTTTGGAATAAAGAACTTGATTTATGGAACAGTTTGTTTCAAAATAATGATGTATACGAAAGGGAAAGAAGCCATGACATACCATGTTTTAGTGATCACATCTACCTATCTGGCCCAGTATATCAGGGATACGTTAGGGCAACCACCGGAAAATGTTGAGTTCCGGTTTGCGGAATACAGGAAATTCTCGGATCTCAAGAGTATTTATCTGAGCAATGAGGGATGGGCAGACGGCATATTTACAACAGGCATTGTGGTACAGACAGTTTTGGAACGTACCATAAGTATGCCATTAAAGCCAATCCTGTCCCTGGATACAGACAATGAGAGCTTTTACCGGATTCCTCTTTCTTTATTGATTGAGGACAGAACACTGGATCCGGAACGGATCATTTTCGATGTGT
This sequence comes from Lachnospiraceae bacterium, assembly GCA_051877515.1. Taxonomy (GTDB): domain Bacteria; phylum Bacillota; class Clostridia; order Lachnospirales; family Lachnospiraceae; genus XBB1006. Next base: position 10,221 of record JBJEIY010000015.1, read on the forward strand.
TTGTGAATGTGGCCCCTGAGATTTCAGTTTTGAATCTTATGGAAAGCAAAAGCATGAGTAAGATGTTTCCGGAGTTCTTCAAATGGCTGGCTCATGCCACCATGGAAGAACTGGAGCAGGTGGAAGAGGATACACTAACCCGGATCAAACAGTTATGGGATCAGGACAAGATCGATATGGTGATCTGCCGCTACAGCAGCCTGGTGCCGGAACTAAAGAAGCTACATATTCCCTGCATATTTGCAACGGGTACGGATGAGCATGTGCATGGGGTCTTGCAACAACTTCTGGCAAAGATTAAAATAGAGAAGATCACTTCCCATGCTCCGGCAGTCATTCTGATCTCCCCCAGGGAAACGAAAGATCATGTATGGACAGAGCGAATGGAGATCGCCTTAAAGAAGGCAGTCATGGATTTTGCCTACAAAAACGATCTCAAATTTATGGTACAGACAAAGCGGGAACAGATCTATGTTCTGACGGAAAAAGTAGTGATTTCTTATGTGACAGAGGATTTTAAGACAAACCGGCTGTCCGCGTATTTAAAGGAGCAGATTGATTTTAGTTTAAATATTTCCTTCGGAGTGGGAAATTCTCTGGAGGAAGCCATGGAGCATGCCCGGAATGCATATGTTGCTTCCGGAATATCAGGAGACTGTTTTCTGGTGGATGAAGAGCAGAAACTTATCGGACCGTTGGATGAGGAGGAAAAAACCATTTCCAGCAGTATCATAACAGCGAGGATGCAGGAGATTTCCAGGGCATCGTCGTTGTCTACTGCCACGATACACCGGATTTCAAGGCTGCTGATATTTCTGGGAAGGCAGGAGATTACCAGCTCGGAACTGGCTGACAGATTTCATATGTCTTTAAGGGGAGCAAACCGGATACTGCAGAAACTGGAAGAGGCGGGTTTTGCCAGGTCATCCCGGCAAAAATCCAGCCACATGAGAGGCAGACCTACGAAAGTATACCGTATCAATCTGGATTAAAAAGAGTAAGGAGGAGTTACAATGGACAAAAAAGCAATGTATAACTTATCTTATGGATTATTTGTACTGACTGCACAGGAAGGGGAAAAAGACAGCGGTTGTATTATCAATACAGCAGGTCAGGTAACATCCAGTCCAAACAGGATCAGCATTACGGTAAATAAAGATAATTTTACCCATGATCTGGTTAAGAACAGCGGAAAGTTCAATATTTCCATTCTGAGTCAGAAGGCGGAGTTTGAACTGTTTCGTCACTTTGGGTTCCAGTCGGGAAGGGATGTGGACAAATTTGACGGGTATCCTTCCTGCAAGCGCAGCGAAAACGGATTATATTATATTACACAGGGAACCAATGCTTACATCAGTGCCAGGGTAGAACAGGCCATTGATCTGGGAAGTCACACCATGTTTATTGCAGAAGTGACAGATATGGAAGTGCTGTCACAGGATCCGTCTGCAACCTATGCTTACTATCAGTCCGATATTAAGCCGAAACCAGAGGCTAAGGCAGAAGGCGGAAAGACGCAGTGGCGCTGTACGGTATGCGGATATGTGTATGAAGGGGAAGAACTTCCGGAAGATTTTATCTGTCCGTTATGCAAGCATCCGGCATCTGATTTTGAAAAAGTAACAGGCTAAGGAATGCAAAAAATATAGGAGTGTGCGCAAGTTACAGGCGTACACTCCTTTTTCATGACAAATGGGGCTGCTTGCAGACTCATCTTGCTGGCCTATTTGACAAACGGATTCCATTTAGGGAATTTACGATATAGTTAGTCAGTGGTTGTCTGACGGATCTCACCAGCCAGTTCGAATCCCTTTTTTGCTGCGAGCACGGCAATGATCTCATTGATCACAGCGGCGGCAGCAATGGTTCCTTTTACGATGGAAGCCAGCTCTGACTCTGCTGTAGCTAACACCGAACAGATGATGCCCGTAAATACCAAAGAAACTCCGGAATGGGGCAGGAGGGTGAAACCAAGATATTTTTGGACACTTTCCGGCATATGGGTGAGCCTGGCACCTGTACGGGCTCCGAAATACTTTCCAAAGGCCCGGGATGCAATATAAAGAAAAGTATACAGTCCTGCTCCCAGGATCAGATGATAGTCCAATGGAGCACCCAGATCCACAATGGCAGTCAATAAACTAATACCCAGTATGGGATGAAACCAATCCACTACCCGGTTTAATTGTTCTTCCGGAATCATATTGGAAAAAACAGCGGAAAAAGAAACTCCCATCAGCATATAGTTTAGTGTAATGGTGGTGAAAATCCTGGTATTAAAAAACAGACCCAAAGCACTTGTTGCCGTGATTCCGAGTAGCAAAATAACTAAAGTGCCCGTCTTTTTCGGTTTTTTCCTTAACAGTAGTCCTGCCAATACGCCGGTAAAGACCCCGATTAAAATAGGGAAAAAGATCATTACCGGGATCATATAAAGAGGCATGGAACCTCCGGAAACCATTTTGGAAATCACGGAATTCACCGTAAAGAACACAGCGATACCAACAATGTCATCCAGTACCGCCATTGGCAGCAAGGTATCGGTAACCGGTCCTCTGGTATGGAATTCCTGCACAATGGAAAGTGCAGGCGCCGGAGCCGTAGCAAGGGCAATCCCTCCAAATGCAAAGGCAAGGTATATCGGGATGTTGGAAACATAGAACAGAACTCCGAATACCAGTGAAACAAAGGCGAAAGTGCCCAAAGACTGGGTCAGAGTCGTGACAAACAGTGCTTTTCCGTAAGCTTTGATCTTATGAAAAACCAACTCTGTGCCAAGCATCAGACCAAACGAGCACTGCATCCAGGTAATGAGCAGTTTATACCAGGCAGCATCCAGTACGGCCTGGGAGGTTAAACCCAGTGCATGGGGACCCAAAAACATACCCACCATGAGCCAGCCAAGGATTGAGGGCATACGAAGCCTCGTGATAAGCTTGCCGGCGATCCATGCAAAGACCAGCGTAAGGATCCACTCAAGAATCCATAACATACAAATCACTCCTATTTCCCTTATTTTTGTGAAGTTAAAACACACAACTTAAACTATAATAGCACACTTGAGAAGTATGGACAAGGAAGCTTTTTTATGCAATAATACAACTGTGTTTTATTGGTAAATCATGGTAGGAGGCAGTAATGAAAAAGAGGCTGATGGAAAAACTGAAACAGTCACTGGCACTGAGTGTGATACTGGGGTGTCTGGTATGTGCCTTTTACCTGAACATGGACAGTGTTCCGGATTATCCTGATGAGGAGATCTCATGCGAGGCAAAGGGATATCTGTTTGCTCCGGAGAAAACATTAAAGATGAATGATGCCCGGGAGCTATCTTCTGATCTTGCCCGGACAACTTATATCCGTCAGGATTCTTTCAAAAAACAAGTAGCAGGCAGCAACCGGTTATATCCGGCAGCATGTCTTTGTGCGCCGGAACTGCTTCAGGCGGTTCTGACGTATGAGTCTTATTCTGTAAAGACTGCAGTCCGCAGTCAGCATTTCCTTATTCACTATATACACGATCAGGACGGGGAAAAATAGTGTCCCTCCCTTTTTGCCTATGCCAGTGCATAGGTTTTGTTTGCGTGCAAAAAAAGAAGTGGAGGAATATAGTATATGGAAACAGTTTTTTTAATCGCGTGCATCGGTCTTGGTGTGGCAGCAACTGCATGGGTATGGTGGTATGAAAACGGACCCCGGAAGAATACCAGGGAGATTGGGCAAATAGAGCAAAAAGAAGAAAAGCAGACAGGAGAAAAGTAATTGATAAATTGTATTTTGCAGATATTGATCCTGACAGCGGGATTTGTTCTTTTGGTAAAAGGATCGGACTACTTCGTGGATGGTTCGGCCAGTCTGGCAGCCGGATTCGGAATACCTCAACTGGTGATCGGACTGACCGTAGTGGCAATGGGAACCAGTGCTCCGGAGGCAGCAGTGAGCATTACCGCAGCATTCCGCAATAATGCGGATATCTGTGTGGGAAATATTGTAGGAAGCAACATTTTGAATGTATGGATCATTCTGGGGATTGCCTCCGTCATTGTCCCCATCCGGGTGGCAAAAAGTACCATCCGGTATGAGATACCATTTATGATCCTTTGCTCGATCCTGCTGGTTGCCATGGGATACGATGGATTTGTGAGCCGGCCGGAGGGAGTGTTACTTTTGGCGGCTTTTGCGGTTTATCTGATATATCTTTTTGTAAGCTCCGGAAAAAATAAAGAGGAGGAGCAGTTTATCTGTCAGATGACGCTTCCCAGGCAGATCCTGTATATTCTTGGAGGAATGGCGGCCATTATACTGGGGAGTAAGCTGGCAGTGTATGCTGCTACGAATTTTGCACTTCTGGCAGGTGTCAGTGAACGGTTTATCGGTCTAACCATTGTGGCACTGGGAACATCCCTGCCAGAGCTTTTTACATCGGTTGTGGCAGCCCGGAAGGGAAACGCAGATATCGCCATGGGAAATATTGTAGGAAGCAATATATTCAATATTTTGTTTATCCTGGGATTGACTTCTATGATCACGAAGGTTCCCTATGCCCGGAACTTCATCCCGGATGGGTGTGTGATGGCAGGTGCAGGGTTCCTGCTGCTTGCATGTGTGGTACAAAAAAAGCAGCTGACCAGAGTAGGAGGAATCCTGATGCTGGTATGTTATGCGGGGTATTTTACCTATTTATGTCAAATGTAAAGCAAAAATCTGATGTGGCGGTCACCCGGTTGTGGTGGCCGCCACGTTTTTTATAAAAATTTTATGGTAATTTTTGAAGACTTTTCCATTTCTGTTTCGTTATATATAATGAAGACAAAAGGGGGTGGAAGAAATCGATTCAAAGGAAAACTTGGTCAGGCTTGTGAATCAGTATCAGAATCTGATTTTTTCCATTTGCCTGAAACTTACCGGTGATTATTTTGCTTCTGAGGACATTGCTCAGGAAACGTTTCTCACAGCCTATGAAAAATATGATTCCTTTGATGGTAGGGAAGAAAAGGCCTGGTTGTGCAGGATTGCCAGTAATAAGTGCATTGATTGGAAAAGACGGAGTGAGCAAAGAAACATTGTTACGGAACAGAAAGATATGCCGGAAAAAACCACTGCAGTATGGAATGAGCCCCTGTCAGAGGTATTGAATCAGGAGATCATAAAGGAGGTAAAGCTTCACTGCAGAAATCTTCCGCCACCTTATCAGGAGGTGGCCGGGAAATATTTTCTTGAAGGAAAGAATGCAAAAGAGATTGCCGAGCAGACCGGAGTAGGGATAAAAACCATTCAAACCCGGATCTACCGGGCACGGGAAATGCTGAAAAAAACCATGAGGAAGGAGGAACTGCTGGAATGAAACAACCGGAAAAGATGGAAACGGGAAAGGATGCGTACATGGAACAAGCGGAAAACTGCTATCTGTCCCAGAAGCAGCTTTGCGAATTGGTGGCACAGGTTGAGGAACAGGAACTGATCTCTGCCCCCGGGGATTTTCTTGCAGGGGTCCTTCATAAAATGGAAGAAAAAGAGCAGATGTCCCAGACTGCAAAGAAACAGAAAACGCCGAAGGAAGGAAAGATCCTGGAGTTCCGGCGTTACTGTATCCGGGTAGTGACTTCTGCAGTGGCCGCCATTGCATTGGTATTTTTGCTTCCCGGATTCGGGAATGCACAAAGAGAGGAACAGCTGGTGAAACAGACCATTGTTTCGCAGCAGAAACCGGAAGGTATGATGCATCAGGAAGAAGAAAGTCTGACGGAAAAAATCGGAAGCTGTCGCGTGATCCGTGACGGAGAACTTCTTACAATCATAAAAAAATTAGGAGGAAAATAGAATGAAACCAAAAAAGAAAAACAAATTATTTACCCTGCTCTTTTCCTTGGTCCCCGGAGCAGCTGAGATGTACATGGGATTTATGAAGATGGGGTTAAGTATTATGGCAATTGCCGGATTTTCCATCTTTCTACCGGCTCTGATCAATGCCAATGATGTCTTTTTACTTTTGACGGCAATTCTGTGGTTTTTCGGATTCTTTCATGCCAGAAACATTGCATCCTGTGACGAGGAGGATTTTGAAAAGCTGGAAGATATGTTTGTTTGGGAAGAGTTTACGGACGGAAAGCCGATCAAACTTCCTTCAACTGCTGTCAGCAAATGGATCGCAGTGATCCTGATCATATGGGGCTGCAGCATGCTATGGAGTAATCTGACCGACCTGATCATGAGTCTGGGACTGATTCCGTATGATGAATGGGATAGAGTTTATTCATTTTTAAACAGTGTTCCGCAGCTGGCGATTGCCATATTGATCATTTTCCTGGGTATCTATATGATCAAAGGAAAGAAAAAACAGATGGAACAGGAGGAGGAAAATCATGGATGCAATGAAAACAATTAGAGTTCACAGAGTCGGTGCCATTACGGCAGGCTGCTCCATGATCATTTTTGGGATTTTGTTTTTACTTCATGTTGCGCTGGATCTGATCAGTTATCGTGTCATCTTCAGTTTGTGGCCGCTGATGCTGGTGGGGTTGGGAGGCGAACTGCTGACTGCAAGTCTGGGAAATCGCAGCATGGTGTATGATAAAGCCGCTGTTATACTTCTGTTTCTTATGACATTGTTTTCCATGTGTATGGCGGGAGCAGACCTTTGCTTTTCCTATTTTGGAACCCATGGGATGATGTTCTAGCAAACAAGCCGTGTTAGACAATTTTTAGGAAAATTTTAGAAACAAATAAGAGAAAAATAAGATTGAACTCTATACAAATGCCTTAATAAATGATATAATTACAAAAAATAGAAAGTAATAGACCATATTTATGCAAAAATAGTCAGAATATAGATGCGGGAAACATAAGGAGGGCCTATGGACAAACAATTGATCATTTCATTAGGGCGTGAGTACGGAAGCGGAGGAAGGATCATCGCCGAAAAGCTTGCGGAGCATTATGGAATACCATTATATGATTATAATCTGGTAAATGAGATTGCAAAGGAAAAAAATGTAATCGGTATGGATTACTCGAAGTATGACGAAGTTCCTAAGAAGCGTCTGATTTCCAGAAATGTAAAAGGACATAGCAATTCTCCGGAAGAACATATTGCAAATATGCAGTTTGATTTTCTGAGAAAAAAAGCAGACGAGGGAGAGTCGTTTGTGGTTGTGGGCCGGTGCTCGGAATCGATTTTGGCGGGCCGACCGGGGTTGATCACAATTTTCATCCTGGGAGATCCGGAAGCAAAGGTTGAAAGAATCGCCAAACGTGACGGACTTTCCATGGAGGAAGCAGACAAAAAGGTTCAGATACAGAACCGGATGAGAAAGTATTATCACAATTATTATTGTGAGGGTAAATGGGGCGACTCCAGAAACTACGATATTTCCGTGAACAGTACCCGGCTGGGTATTGATGGAACCGCTAAAATGCTGATCCACTATGTTGATGAGCGTAGACGACAGGATGATGAGAAAGCATAAAACAAAGAAAAGAAATGCGGAAGTCTGTGGCTTGTCGCGCAGGAAAGAAGTAAAAAAGGACCGCCTCCGGTTGTATCAACGGAGCAGCGGTCCTTATTTTTGCTCAATTGTGGTGTGCAAAAACTTTTACGGGTTTTTAACTAGAACTTTGAACTGTAGGATCGGGTAATAACCTTATAGTGGTCATATCCCGGATACAAGTTTATGTATAGTGTCAAAGAAGTTGTGTCAGAAGCTTTACTCTTCAGATAGGTAGATCTATTTTCACAACCGATCACCTGATTCTCTGCATTGTAGATGAGGATAAAGTTGTATACGTGAGCATAGTCGGTATAGTTATTCTTTGAGGTGATGGATACAACCATAGTGTCCTCGCCTGCTTCTTCGGATACTGTGGTTTTAATTTTTGATGAAATATCCTTGTAAGTTCTGTTGGGATATCTGTCTACTTCAGTAACGGATGCTTTGCTGTTGGCAATATCCACACTATAGCTGTAGTTGTTGTAATAAATTGTGCCGTAAGAAGTTTTTCCTGGAAGTACACTATAGATTTTCTTGTCATCGGATTTTACTTCATTTCCATCTGCATCTACTAAGGAGTAATTGACAGTAACATCCTCAAAGACCTGTTTGGTACTATTCTTTACAGACACATAGATGTATCCATTGCCAAGATCCTTCATGGAAACCGTCATGGATAATTTTTTAACGGTAACTTTGATTTTGGTAGTTCCGTTTTTGGTCTTAATGGTTAAGGTTGCGCTTCCGGCTTTCTTTGCGGTAAAAATGGCATATTTCGGGTTGGAACTGTCTTTTTTTACGGATACCACTGTTTTTTTTGAAGAAGAGGTGGATTTAACGGTGCTGTAATCAGTATAATTGAAAACTTCTCCCACATACATGGTAATGCTTTTGGATGTGGTGGCTGCCTGTACCGATGAAGGCGGAAGTAGGCAGAACAGTAAAGCCAGGGTAAGTACCGTTGCTGGAAGACGTTTCATCATGTTTTTCATAGGTTTCTTTGCGTTCATAACTATTAATCCTTTCTCGTTATGTGACAAGACAGACTTTTACAGAATCATCTTGCTTCATTAGGTACAAACCCATTATTATACAAACACAGGGAATAATGCAAGAAAAAATTAGGGATGCCATGCAAAAAAAATGCTGTATGAGGGATTAAACTACAAAAGAATGTGTTTGTGCATATGTTTTTACATGTTTATTTGGTATAATAAATATATCTGTAATAACCGGGTCTTACATCAAAGGAGGAAGAAAAATGAGACTAGAGTTTCTGGGGGCTGACCGGGAAGTGACGGGAAGCTGCCATTATTTATGTTTTGGACAAAAGCATGTACTGGTGGATTGTGGTATGGAGCAGGGACCGGATCTGTATGTGAATCAGGAAATACCGGTCAATGCTGCATTGATAGACTATGTGCTGATCACACATGCACATATTGATCACTCGGGGCTGTTGCCGCTATTGTATAACCACGGATTTCGAGGCGAGATCTATGCGACAAAGGCAACCTGTGAGCTTTGTAATATCATGTTAAAGGATTCTGCCCACATCCAGGAATTTGAAGCTGAGTGGAGAAACCGCAAGGCAAAACGGGCAGGCCGGGAACTGATCCAGCCTCTTTACGATCTGAACGATGCCCAGGGAGTTCTGGAGCATTTTATTGCCTGTCCCTATCAGGAAACAATCCAGATTTGTGACGGATTGCAGATTCGCTTTGTGGATGCGGGACATCTGCTGGGATCTTCCTCTATTGAAGTCTGGGTGACAGAGGAGGAACAGACCCGGAAGATCGTATTCTCCGGAGATATCGGAAATGGGAACCGGCCATTGATCAAAGATCCGGAATATATTACGGAAGCGGACTATGTTGTAATGGAATCCACTTATGGAAACCGCAATCATGAGAAACCGGCCGATTACGCAGTGGAACTTGCCAAAATCATGAATGCGACTTTTACCAAAGGCGGAAATTTGGTGATCCCTGCCTTTTCCGTAGGCAGAACCCAGGAAATGCTGTACTTTATCAGAAGGATCAAGACAGAAAACCTCTTGCCGGAGTACCCGGGATTTGAAGTCTGGATCGACAGTCCCATGGCAATTGAGGCAACCAACGTGTTTCACAAGAATGTTGCCGAGTGTTTTGATGAGGAAGCCCGGAAAATGGTGGAATCCGGTGTGAATCCGATTCGTTTTGACGGACTTAAGACGGCTGTTACCAGTGACGAATCCAGAATGATCAATTTCATCAACAAACCGAAGGTGATCATTTCAGCATCCGGCATGTGTGAGGCCGGCCGCATCCGCCATCATCTGAAACACAATCTGTGGAGAAGTGATTCTACCATCCTGTTTGTAGGTTATCAGGTGCCGGGAACACTGGGAAATGCCCTGCTTAACGGGGCGGATAAGGTAAGGTTATTCGGCGAAGAAGTGGAAGTAAAGGCAGATATTGTGAACCTTCCGGGAATCAGTGGCCATGCGGATTATCAGCATCTGACGGAGTGGATTGAAAAATTTGAGAAAAAACCAAAGAAGGTATTTGTGGTTCATGGGGAAGAAACCACAGCAGTGGGGTTTGCGGATCATTTGCAGAGAGATCTGGGCCTGTCGGCATATGCTCCTTACAGCGGAGATGCATTTGACCTGCTTAGCGGAAAACAGATAGCAGAAGGAAGCAGGCAGAAAGTGGAGAAGAAGCGTGCGGGTCGCCAGGGTAACAGTGTATTTGAACGTCTGGTACTTGCCGGTGAGCGTCTGCTGGCAGTGATCCAAAAATGCAAAGGCATGGCAAATAAGGATTTGGCAAAATTCGCAGATCAGATCAATGCACTTTGTGATAAATGGGACCGGTAAGGAAGAAACCATGGTAGGGGATAAAAAATATTTAGAAAGAATTGTTAATCCCCTTGCATAATTGGAAAAAATTTGCTTTAATAAAGTGTGTCGTACAAATAATAAAATTTGGTATAGGATATAGAGTATGGAGGATAGCAAAAGATGGAGTTTAAGTTAAAAGAGTACACCGCACCGGACTTTTCCCAGGAAATGTTCGTGAAAGCGCCAAATGCAGTTCTGGTAGAGGCTCCCAAGGATGGAGTGGCACCTGAGAACTATCATGCAATGAGTATTTTTCCGGAGTATTTTAAAATTGACGGAGAATGGCTTCTTGCAGAAGAAAGCCGCATGGACTGTGTTGCTGTCTATAAAGACGGAAAGATCCATGTTGTAGAGTTCAGACTTTTAAAGAAAGGCGATCTCATTGTTACAGGAAGAACCGAGAACTGTGAAGACGGAATCTACGTTCATCCGTACGGATTCGAGGAATCTGCAAAAGCCGGAGATGTATTTGCATTCCGTACCGGAAGATCCAGAGAGACTGCATTTTCCAAAGATTATGATGATTTGGAGCAGTTGCTTGAATATGAGAAAGACCATGGTAAAATCGTGTGGGTTATGGGACCTGCCTTTGCATTTGACGATGATGCCAGAGCTGCTTTTTCAGCATTGATCAACAATGGTTACGTTCATGCCGTACTTGCAGGAAACGCACTGGCTACCCATGATATGGAGGCAGCTTACCTTGGTACTGCATTAGGACAGGATATTTATACAACCAAGAACTATCCGAACGGTCATTACAACCATCTGGATCTTATTAACCGTGTAAGATATCATGGTTCCGTTAAGAAGTTCATTGAAGAAGAAAAGATTGACAATGGTATCATTTATAGCTTAGAGAAGAATAACATTCCTTACGTTTTAGGTGGATCCATCCGTGATGACGGTCCGCTTCCTCCGGTTTACGGAGACGTATACGATGCACAGAATGCCATGAGAGACCAGGTTCGTGATGCGACAACCGTCATCTGTATGGCAACCATGTTACATACCATTGCAACCGGAAATATGACTCCTTCTTTCCGTGTAACAAAGGATGGAACGGTTCGTCAGGTTTACTTCTATTGCGTGGATGTTGCAGAGTTCGTAGTAAATAAGCTTTCCGACAGAGGAAGTTTATCTTCCCGCGGTGTTGTTACCAATGTGCAGGATTTCGTTGTTGCTCTGGCAAAAGGTCTTGGATTAACAGAAGAGTTCAAAGCACTTGGTTCCCACAATAAAAAGAATAAATAGTCTGAATTGATTATGATCAAGTGGACCATCACCATGAGAAAGATCTTATGGTGATGGTTTTTATTACATAAGTTCGGGAGGAACAGATTAGGAAAACAATATGAGTTTGTATGCCATTGGTGATCTGCATTTGAATTTTGGAGTAGAACGCAATATGGATCAGTATGGATCTGTATGGAAACATCATGAGCAACGCCTTGCGAAAAACTGGAGAAAACAGATCACACAGCAGGATACGGTTGTGGTAACCGGTGATCATACTATGGGACGGAAAATGGCGGAGTGTACGGCAGACCTGGATTTTCTTGCATCCTTACCCGGTAGGAAGATCCTTCTGCGGGGAAATCATGATATGTTTTGGAAAACCAAGAAAACGCAGACGTTAAACGAAGCTTATGAAGGGAAACTGCATTTTTTGCAGAATAACTTTTTTACTTTCGAAGAGTTTGCATTGGTGGGGACGAAAGGGTACTGTTTTGAGGGAAAAGATTCGTATGAACATTTTCTGACCATTCGAAAACGGGAGCTGGAGCGACTGGAAATCTCTTTTGAAATGGCAAAAGAGAAAGGATATCAGAAGTTTCTTATGTTTCTGCATTTTCCACCCACCAGTGTGGGAGAAACCCAGAGTCCGTTTACGTTGATGGCGGAAAAGTATAATGTAGAGAAGGTGATCTATTCCCATTGCCATGGAAAAGAGCATTTTGAAGACAGCTTTCAGGGCATGGTGAATGGAATTGAGTATAAGCTGGTATCGGGGGATTTTTTACGGTTTAAACCGGAAAGAATTTTATGATGGAGGAATCAGTACATGGAATTAAAAGAGAAGAAAATAGCTTTGATCGGTATAGGAGGAATCGGAGGTTATCTGGGAGCGCTGCTGGCTGAAAAGTATCCCCATGTGTCTTTTGTGGCCAGAGGAAAACGTGGTGAGTCCATTCGAAAAAACGGACTTGTGCTTCACAGTGAGTATAAAGGGGAAAAAGTGGTACATCCGGAGTGTGTGGTAGAATCTGCCGAAGAACTTCCGGTCCAGGACATTGTTTTTGTTTGTGTAAAGACTTATTCTTTGGAAGAGGTTCTGGAGAGCCTGGGTAATGCGGTGGATGAGCATACCATGGTAGTTCTGGTCATGAATGGTGCAGATACCGAAAGCCGTGCCGAGAAGTTCTTGCCTAAGGGGCAGATCGTGGCGGCTCCCATCTATGTGATCACCTTTGCAAATCCGGATTATTCCATCACCCAGCAGGGACCGTATACTATAGTATGGCTGGGGATTGAAGATGCGGATGAGACCAGGCAAAAACAGTTGGAAGAAGTAAAGGATGTGTTAAACAGTGTTGGAATAGAGGGACGTATCGCAGAAGACATTAAACGTCAGATCTGGAAAAAATACATTATGAACTGTGCCTACAATGTGGAGACAACAGCCTATGATGCAAATATCGGACAGCTTCGGGATGATCCTGTTAAGGCCAGGGAATACGAAGAGCTGACAAAGGAAGCCTATGCCGTGGCCTTGGCAAAAGGTGTGAACATGAAGGAGAAAGATCTGGACTGGCTGCTCCATCGGTTCTATGAAGAGTTGGCGGACGATGCCACAAGTTCCCTGCAACGGGATGTGGAAAACCATCGGCAGGGTGAACTGGATACTTTCTGCGGTTATCTTATCAGGGAAGCGGATGAGCTGGGCGTTTCAGTACCGGTCATGAAGAAGATGCAGGAACTGATTCTTGCCAGACTTGAGGCATGATTTATGATTTCAGGGTATCTTATTCGGATTTGCCGTAAGCTTTCTTAATGGCGGAAAAGCTTTCTTTGCTTAAAACGTGCTCCATCTTACAGGCATCGATGGCAGCCAACTTATCGTCCACTCCCAGAGATACTAACCAGTCGCTTAAAAATAAATGTCTTTCATATACCATCTGGGCAATCTGTCTGCCTTCTTCAGTCAGGTAAATGAATCCGGCATCCGTGACGGTGATGTGGTTTTTTTCTCTTAAGTTTTTCATTGCAACGCTGACACTGGATTTCTTAAATCCCAGTTCATTTGCAATATCCACGGAACGGACAACCGGCAGCTTCTGACTTAGGATCAGTATCGTCTCCAGATAGTCTTCCGCGGATTCGTTTACAAACGTTCTCATAATGGTATGGTCTCCTTTAAAAAGTTGAAATGATACCCTGCTGGATTTCTTTTTTCCATTATAGCATATAGATGGAAAAAAAACAAAAAATCAGTGGATTATGTAAGGAAAATACAAAAAATGGTTTTCTTTATAAACGGATTGTGCTATACTAAGTAAGATTAAAGCAAGAACTTCTTAAGTAGGAAAAGAGGGAAGATATGTTTATTTTGGTAGCTATTATAGGTATTGCCATCATTGCAGCTCTGATCGCAGCCATTGCAACCGTAGTTTCTGTAGCCGGTGCAGTGAGTGCCAGTGAAGATAATGATGAGGCATAAAGTCGGATAACAGTAACAGTTTGCCACGAAGGGAGATCCTATCGTGGCTTTTTTCTTGCACCGTTTGTGGCGGTTGTAATAAGGTGCTTGTATCAGCAGATTTAAGGGGAAGATGACAATGGGTAGGCAGTTAGAAGTGATCGGACATATCCGGACAGATTTTCCGGAAAAATTCGGGATTCCCAGACAAAGCAGTCTGGTAGAGGATTTGGAAGGAACGATCATCATGGAACCGAAATTCCGTAGCGCAGATGCATTTCGGGGGCTTGAGGATTATGATTATATCTGGTTGCTGTGGGGATTTTCGGAAAATCACACGCGCCCTTTTAATGCAACGGTGAAACCACCCCGGTTGGGAGGAAATAAGAGGATGGGAGTCTTTGCTACCAGATCTCCTTATCACCCCAATGACATCGGCCTTTCCTGTGTGCGGTTGAAAGAAGTCTTTTTAGATGAGGAGCTGGGCGTGATCCTTAAGGTTACCGGAGTGGATCAGATGGACGGAACACCAATTTATGATATCAAACCCTATCTGCCCTTTGCGGACAGCCACCCGCAAGCCCGGGCAGGGTTTGCGGATGAAGTGGGTGAAAAGCGGCTGACTGTGGATTTTCCGCAGGCTTTGCTGGAACAATACCCTGTTAATAAACGCCGCAGTGCCTTGGAGATACTGGCCCAGGATCCCAGACCGGCTTATCAGGAAGATCCTGACCGCCAATATGGGGTGTCCTTTGCAGGCTATGATATTCATTTCAAAGTGGAAGGAGACAGGCTTCTGGTAACAGAGCTTGTAAAACTGTAAGATGCAGAAGACGATTCAAAATGAATGTACTCTGTGTCCCCGGGAATGCGGGATTGACCGGCATGCCGGAGGACAGGGATATTGTGGAGTCGGTGAACGAATGAAGGTGGGGAGAATTGCGCCCCATGCCTGGGAAGAACCATGTATTTCCGGAGACAGGGGATCCGGGGCTGTTTTTTTTGCAGGCTGCAATATGGGCTGTGTCTTCTGCCAGAATGAAAAGCTTTCCCGTGGATTGGTGGGTAAAGAACTGGAAGAAGAGGAACTGGCGGAGGAATGTTTAAAATTGCAGGAAAGCGGATGCCATAATATTAATCTGGTAACACCTTCCCACTATGTACTTCAAATCCGGTCCATGCTCCGCAAGGCCAAAAAACAGGGACTGACTATTCCGGTGGTGTATAATACGTCAGCTTACGAGAAGCCGGAAACATTAAGGCTGCTTGAGGGGCTTGTAGATATTTATCTTCCGGATTTTAAATACATGGAGGAAGAAACCGCCGCCCGGTATTCTCGTGCCCGGAACTATCCGAAAATAGCCAAAGCAGCACTTGCGGAAATGGTACGCCAGACCGGATATCCCGGGTTTGATGAGGCAGGTATGATGAGAAAGGGCGTTTTGGTGCGTCATCTTGTGTTGCCGGGATGCATACAGGAAAGCAAAGAAGTGATCCGTTATCTGTATGATACCTATGGGAATCAGATTTATATCAGTATTATGAACCAGTATACGCCCCGGGCTGAAGTGGAAAACTATCCTGAGATCAATCGCAAAGTTACACAGGAAGAATATCAGGAAGTGGTGGATTTTGCTGTGGAACTGGGAGTGGAACAGGGATTTATCCAGGAGGGAGACACAGCTTTGGAGAGTTTTATACCGGAGTTTAACCTGAAATAGTTGGAAATTTTCCCTGTATATCGAGAAAATCATAGATTAAAGGGGAAAAGGAATTGATAAATTATGAATAATGATATAGAATTAAGAGAAGATTAATAATACGGGGGACATGGGGCATGAACCAGATGGTAGGATATCTGATCCGATCAAACAGAATCAGACAAAAGATGTCTCAAGAACAGTTGTGCAAAGGAATTTGCGCTATTTCTTATTTGAGTAAAATTGAGTCCGGTATCGCGGAACCGGATGAGCAGATCATTCAAAAACTATTTAAAGCACTCTCCATTGTTTATGTGCAGGAGGAAGAAACGATCCGGGAATACAGGGATCTTTTGTTTCGGTATTTTGACGCATATTTTCATCATGAGTCTACAGTAGAAATGGAGGAGAAGATTTACCGGAACAAAAAAGCATTGGAAAACAGTGAATTGGCCATTGAATATCAGTTGTTCTGTGTTTACAATGCGGGATCCGATGACAGAAATGTGGCAGAGCGTCTGCTTAAGGGTATGGAGCGTTATCGGGAATACATGAGTGAGGATGCAGCCTTTTTGTATTATATGGCAAAAGGAATGTATGGAAAGAACCGGCAGGAGCGTGATCGGGCATACGGTAAAGCAAGGCAGATCCGGGACTGCAGTCTGGTATACGAAGCACTGATGTATGATGCCTTTTATGAGGGCTGTTACCAGGAGGCATTAAATGACTGCAGGATTGGTTATGAACGGGCTATGCAGGAAGGTTTTCTTTTGGTAGCCAAACAGATTAGTTTCTTAGAGGGAGTCTGCTATGGAAATCTGGGAAATATTTCCTGCATGGACCAGGCTTATAAGAGAACAAGGGAGCTGTCCCGGGGAGACAGGAAAATTTCGGCCTCTATTGATTATAATACCGCCGTTGTATACATTGAACAGAAACTTTATGAGAAAGCAATTCCTTATCTGCTGTCTGCGTTAAAGCAGGAAGAGGACAAACTGACCGCTTTTCTCATTAACCATAAGCTTGCCATGGCTTATGAGCATATTGGTGATAAGACTGTGGGAGGCGTGTATCTGGATATGGCGGATAAGCTTTCGGAGAACCTGGAACCGGTATACCGGGATATGGTAACGATGGCACGGCTGCGTTATGATGGGAATTACCTGGACAGCCCGGAGTATGAACGGATATTAACAGGATTTTCCCAGATGCAGAAGAGCATGGGAGCAGATTTTGTCCGTTTTTACCAGCCTTACCTTGTGGAGTTGCTGAAGGCAAAACGGAAATATAAAGAGGCTTTGCGGCTGATAGAGTAGGAGTATAGGATGGAATGTCTGATCTTAAATAATGCGGAGATCCCGGAAGAGGAATGCCTCTGCATTCGACAGGAAGCATACAAAGAGAAGAATGGAAAAGAACTGCCAAAGAAGGTCAAGAGGATCATTGGCTGGAAGGGTATTTGCAAAACCTGTAAGAATCATTCGAAGCCATAATATGTTCAGGCTGAGTATGTGGGAAGGAGGAAACGTGATGTCGGATTTTGGTATCGCAGGAGTTGGAAACGGATATGATAGGATCGGAAGATATCCCGTCTTCGAGGATA
This sequence comes from Lachnospiraceae bacterium, assembly GCA_051877515.1. GTDB lineage: Bacteria > Bacillota > Clostridia > Lachnospirales > Lachnospiraceae > XBB1006. The sequence continues at coordinate 27,595 of JBJEIY010000015.1, forward strand.
CAGCGGGAAAAAACGGAAAAACGAAGGAAATGACTCAGGGCAGTGAAGAGTGCCAGACTTGTAAGAACCGGAAATACGTAGATGGTTCCAACGAATCGGACGTTTCCTTTAAGTCTCCGGGTCATGTGTCCCCTGAGGCCAGTTATGGTGCGGTTACGGCACATGAACAACAACATGTGAGCAATGCTATCGCTGAGGGAAGTGAGGAAAACAAGGAGCTGGTTTCCGTAAACGTCCGTATTAAAATGGAGCGCTGCCCGGAGTGTGGCAAAGTGTATGCCGCCGGTGGGGAAACGACTACAGTGATCAAGACCTCGAAACCGGCTTATAATGATACACCCTATGACAGGGCAAGAAAGCTGCTGGACGGGGAAGAACTGGCAGGAATCGGAGTGGATGCCAGGACATAGAAAAATGAGGAGTATTTATGAAGCAGAAAAAAAGAACGGTATGGGTAATAGGCCACAAGAATCCTGATACGGATTCTGTATGTTCGGCCATTGCCTATGCTTATTTAAAAAATCAAACGAATCCGGAGAATCATTATATTCCGGTTCGGGCGGGACATCGTAACGAAGAAACGCATTTTGTGCTGGACTATTTTCGGGTGAAGCCACCCCGTTATGTGAGTAATGTGCAGAGTCAGGTAAGGGACATTGGATTTCGCGAGATCGAGGGAGTATCCAGAGATATTTCCCTGATGAAGGCATGGAACCTCATGCGGGAAAGCAGTGTTATGACCCTTCCGGTTATAGAAAATGATAAGCTTACAGGACTGATCACCATTGGAGACATCGCAACGGCATACATGGAGGTTGCGGATAACCGGATCCTGTCGCAGGCAGGTACCAGCTATAGCAATATTGTGGAAACCCTGGAGGGAGAACTGATTGTAGGGGATATCCAAAAGCAGTTTAAACAGGGTAAAGTATTGGTGGCGGCAGCCACACCGGATCAGCTGGAGGATTTTATAGAACCCCATGATCTTGTAATTCTTGGAAATCGTTATGAAGCACAGTTATGTGCCATTGAGATGGATGCAGACTGTATCATCGTTACCCAGGCAGCCAAGGTTGCCGGTACCATCCGGAAACTGGCAGCAGAACATGGCTGTACGGTTATCACAACACCCTATGATACTTTTACGGCGGCCAGATTGTTAAATCAGAGCATGCCTATCGGACATTTTATGATCGACGGACCGTTGGATACTTTCAAGCCGGATGATTCTGTGGAACATGTGAAAGAAACCATGGCGAAGCTAAGACACCGCTATTTTCCCATTGTAGATGATAAAGACCATTTTCTGGGCTTTCTGTCAAAACGTAACTTGCTGGATATGACACCCAAAGCTCTGATCCTGGTGGATCATAATGAGAAAAGTCAGGCGGTAGACGGCATTGAAGATGCGGAAATCTTAGAGATCATTGATCATCACAGACTGGGCAGCATGGAGACGATGCAGCCTGTGTTTTTCCGAAATCAGCCACTGGGCTGTACCTGTACGATTATATATTCCATGTACCGGGAAGCCGGAGTAAAGATACCCAAAGAGATTGCGGGGATCATGTGCAGTGCCATTCTTTCCGATACGCTTTTGTTCCGTTCGCCTACCTGTACACAGATAGATAAGGACGCGGCTCTGGATCTGGCAAAGATTGCAGAAATGGACGTGGAAGAATTTGCAACCAAGATGTTTCATGCCGGCAGTAATTTTGCAAACCGTTCGGCAGAGGAGATCTTTAAACAGGATCTTAAGAGATTCGGTATGGGTGACAAGTTCTTTGAGATAGCCCAGATCAGTTTCATGTCCAGGACAGAGGTGGAAGGTTTAAAAGAACGGATCTTAGAATATATGGATTCCAGGATCAAGAGTGGTTTGTCAGAGGGAAGTTATTTCATGATGACGGATATCTTACAGGAAAGCACCGAGCTTCTGTTTAAGGGGAATGGTATCCGAGAGATCGTGGATGAGGCTTTTCATGAGAATACAGGGGAAGACAGTGTAGTTCTTCCCGGTGTGGTTTCCAGAAAAAAACAGCTGGTACCACAGCTTATGGCTACCATGCATCTGTAAGGGGAAATGATGCAATGAGATTGGCAGCATAAATGAGATCGTTAACAGGATGGGAGAAAGCAAGTGAGTACAGAAAAAAATGCACCAAAAGGCAGTGTTCCCTGTCAGGAGGCAGACCGGCTAAAAGAACTGGGCTTTGTCCAGAATAAGGGAACGAACAGATTTAATTGCAGGGTGGTAACCCGAAGCGGACGTTTGAATGCTTCAGAATTAAAAGAAGTCATCCGTATGGCTGAAGAATATGGGGAAAACGAAGTCGTATTTGTAGGGGACGGTACGATTGAGATCAAGGGAATTCCCTATGAGAATGTCGATCAGGTACTAAAGCAGTGTAAAGAACACGGCATTTCTACGGGTGGTACCGGCGCAAAGGTACGCCCCATTGTACCCTGTGCGGGTAAGGAATGTGCATATAGCATTTTTGATGCCTATGCACTGGCAGAGAAGTTAAGAGAATTGTTTTATGTACGTCTGCATGATGTAGAGCTTCCGGGTAAAATGGAAATTGCAGTGAGTGCATGTCCGCAAAACTGTGCGGATGTGGATTTATATGATATAGGGATCATAGGCATCAAGGTTCCGCAGTGCGACCAGGTGAACTGTATGGGCTGCAAGAACTGCGCAGTTGTAAAAAGATGTCCTCAGGCAGCAGCACAGGTGGTGGATCGAAGGATCAAGATCCATTCAAAGAAATGTATAAAATGCGGTTTGTGCGTGGGTATCTGTCCCTTTGGTACCATTACCAAGGGAACGATGGCTTACCGGGTTTATATCGGAGGCAGCCGCGGGCAGAAAAAACGGGAAGGCCGCAGCTTTGATCGGTTATTCACAATGGAAGAAGCTGTGCTTTCTGTTGTAGACCGACTGATCGGAGTCTACCAGGAGGAAGGCCGAAGCGGAGAAGCTTTTTATGAAACTGTGGGCCGTATTGGTTTCGAAACGGTGGAGAAGAAAGTCATAGTGGTAAAATAACTTTTACATATACATAACTGATGTGAAAAACAGGATGATTTACGGAGGCACTTTAAGTTGTGCCTCCGTTTTGATTGTGGTAAACTGAGTAGTACCACGAAACAAAAGAAGCAGGGAGGCCAGGAGGATGTATCCGGAAGAATTTTTACACAGAATGAAGAACATGCTGGGAAGCGAATGGGATGCTTATAAGGATACCCTTTTGGAGAAGCACCACGCTTCTTTGAGGATAAATCCTTTCAAAACGGAGAAGGAGAGATTTTTTCGGCAGGTGCCCTGGGGGCTGGAACCGGTGCCCTGGGAGCCGAATGGTTTTTATTATGATGCGGACGTGGCAGTAGGGAAACATCCCTATCATGCGGCAGGGGTCTATTATATCCAGGAGGCCAGTGCCATGGCGCCGGCTGTATTCCTTGCTGCAAAAAAGGGGGAACGGATTCTGGATCTGTGCGCTGCCCCCGGTGGAAAAACAACACAGATCGCAGCGGCTATGGAAGGACAGGGGATCCTTGTCAGTAATGAGATCCATCCGGGCCGGGCAGCGATCTTATCGGAGAATGTGGAGCGAATGGGGATTTCGAACTGCCTGGTGATCAATGAAACACCGGCTCATCTGGCACAAGTATTTCCGGAGTATTTTGACCGGATTCTGGTGGATGCACCATGCTCCGGCGAGGGAATGTTCCGGAAGAATGAACAGGCTATGGAGGAATGGAGTGTGGAAGGAGTTGAGGCCTGCGCAAAACGGCAGGATGAGATCCTTTCCTATGCACACAGGATGTTAAAACCCGGTGGGCGACTGGTGTATTCTACCTGCACATTTTCGAAGGAAGAGGATGAAGGTAGTGTGGAGCGTTTTCTTTCTGCCTATCCGGAATATGAACTGGAACAAGTCCCTCTCTGCGGGGGAATCTGTCCGGGATTTGACAGGGAAGAAAAGACCATCCGCCTGTTTCCCCACAAATTAAGGGGGGAAGGCCATTTTGCCGCGGTGTTGCGTAAACAGGGCAGTTTGGAGGATAACAGCGGACATGGGGCAATGCAGAAGTCCTTATCAGAAAAGGAAGTCCAAGCATATCGCGAGTTTGAAGATACCTATCTTACGGTTCGCAAGGAAGGGATTTTTGTCAGCTTTGGAGAGAAATTGTATCTGGCACCGCAGGGGTGTCCGGATCTAAAAGGGATCAAGGTGCTTCGTCCGGGTCTGCAGCTGGGAACCAGAAAGAAAGACCGGTTTGAACCGGCGCATGCTTTGGCGATGTCGCTTTTTACATCCCAGATAAAAGAAGAGTATCGTACCGGTTTACAGGCAGAAGATCCCAGAGTAGCACAGTACCTGCACGGACAAACCTTTTCCCGGGAAGGAAAAAAGGGATGGCATCTTGTAGATGTGGACGGTTATTCCATGGGCTGGGGAAAATTGACCGGCTCAATCATGAAAAATCACTATCCCAAGGGACTTCGGACCTTGTATTAAGGAGGAACTATGAAGATCATCCATTGTGCGGATATTCATTTGGATTCCGCCATGAAGAAAAATTTATCCAAAGAGCAGAGTTTGCAAAGAAGAAGTGAGATCCTTCTGACTTTTGAATCCATGATCGACTATGCGCGGGAGAATGACGTGAGGGCTGTGCTGATCGCAGGGGACCTTTTTGATACCAATGTGGTAAGCAGGAAAACCGGCTCAATCATTCTGAACCAAATAAGGCAGGCTCCTGAGATAGACTTTTATTACCTTAGAGGGAATCACGATTCTTATGATTTCTTTACTTCAGGGGAACAGGAGGAGGTCCTTCCGGATAATCTGAAGCTTTTTTTGGACCGGTTTGTTACCTATTCTTATCCGGGAGTGACCATTTCCGGTGCGGAGCTAACCGGAGAGAATCAGGATACCATATACCAGTCCCTGGTTTTGGAACCGCAGAACTTCAATATTGTCATGCTGCATGGACAGGACAGTTTATACCAGAGTAAGGATAATGCCCAGGTCATTGCCATGAATCAGCTGAAAAACCGTTTCATCGATTATCTGGCACTGGGACATCTTCATACCTATAAAGAAGGTCCGCTGGATAACCGGGGCAGTTTCTGCTATCCCGGTTGTCTGGAAGGGCGGGGATTTGATGAGTGTGGTCAAAAAGGGTTTGTGCTGCTTACAATCCTGGATGGCAGAATGACGAAAGAATTTATTCCCGCCGCAAGGCGCTCGCTGCATGAGCTGACTGTGGATGTGACAGGATGCGATTCCACCTTTGATGTGGCACAGCTGATTGGCAGGAGTGTAGAGAGGATAGACAGTCAGGACCTGGTACAGGTGATCCTGACCGGTGAAGTGGGCATCGACAGCGAACGAAATCTGTCTTACCTGACAGAAAAATTCAGTCAGCAGTTTTATGTTTTTCAGATCAAGGATAAAACCAGATTTGCCGTCAAACAAGAGGATTATTTAAACGATGTGACCCTAAAGGGAGAATTTATCCGGCTTTGTATGGAAAAATCCTATGATGAGGAAAAACGTAAAGCGGTTATGGAGCTGGGAATCCATGCATTGATGGGGGAGGAATTATAGTGAAGATTCAATCCTGTTACATAGAGAATTTTGGAAAACTGCATCATTTCTCCATTTCTTTGGATCCGCACCTGACGGTTCTGGCGGAGGAAAACGGATGGGGAAAGAGTACCCTGGCGGCATTCATCAAGGCCATGTTTTATGGGATGGATTATAAACCCAGGGCAAAGTTAGGAGATAATGAACGGAAAAAATATCAACCCTGGCAGATGGGAACTTATGGGGGAAGTCTGGTTTTTGAACAGGGGGGACGTATTTACCGTATTGAACGAAGCTTCGGAGCGAAGGCATCGGAAGACCATTTTACACTGTATGATGAACAAACAGGCATGGTCAGTGAAGAGTATTCTTCTAATATAGGAGAGGAATTGTTTGCGGTGGATCAGGTTTCATACGGATACACGACGTATCTTGCGCAGAACAGGCATGAAGTTGCGGGAACCGATCAGATTTTTGCCTTGCTTACCGGGGGCTGTGCCCAGTCCGGAGAGAAGGATATGGACAGCTATTCGGAGGCTGTCAAACGGTTGAAAGAAGAGGCAAGGCAGTATAAGAAGACCGGCGGACGAGGAAGTATAGACCTAACCATAAACCGGATCACACAGGCAGAGCAGGAACTGCGGACAACCCGGGCCCAGGTGGAAAGTTATGAAGAATGGAGCCGGAAGTTAAACCGGTGTTTAGAAGAAGCGGAAGATAGGAAAAGAAAACTGGCTGAAGATAAGAAGCTGGTGGAAAAAGCGGGAATAGCGGAAGGAAGCAGGGCAAGGATCGCCCAGATGGATTCCCTGGAAAAAAGAGAGATAAGACTGAGCCGGCAGCTGGCTGAGATACAGGAACATTTTCCCAGGCTGGAGGAAGACGGGATCGGGGCTTACGAGGAAGATCTTAATCAGCAATTGGTCAAAGCACAACAACTGAGCCGGGATCGAAAGGAGATGTTATCCAGACAGACACAATTGGATACTCTTTCTATGATGCCGGTAGTTCTGGAAATGCCGGAAGAAGAAACGCAGGAACAGCCAGAGGGCAGTGCCGGAACGGTTTGGCTTGTGCTGACCGCTGTCAGCACGATAGCTGTCCTGGTGGCAGGAATACTGGTAACACCGGCTGCACTGGCAGGGCTGCTGCTTCCGGTGATTTTTGGCAGCCTGTTTTTGTGGAAAAGAAAGCAGGGAAAAGAAAGGATCAGGAAACAGCAGCAGCAGCGCAAAGCAGATTGGCAGCAGCAGAAGGAAGCTGCAAAGAACAGCAGGCAGCAAAAACTGGATGCATATCGGGAGAGTCTTACACAGCTTCAGAACCAATGTGATGACAGGGAGCAACAGCTTCAAAAAGCATTGGATGGATACCATATGAAAGAAACCGCCAATTATGAGATAGCAGTAGCCATGCTTCAGGAAATGCTGAAGAATTCGGAGGATCTTAACCGGGAACTGCAGGAGATCAGGACAGAGAAAGCGGAGCTGTTAAAGTTTGGTACAGTAGAGCAACTTAGGGAAACAGCCGATGAGGGCCTGAGTATGGAGAGTGCCCAGATACAGCAAAAGCAGGATGAGGATGCGCTATACAAAATACTGGATGAGGAAAAAGCCTATCGTAGTCAGATGCTCCGATTAGAGGGAGCAGACCAGCAGGCGACAGACCTGGTAGAAGAGCTGGAAATGCTGAGGACGAAACTTGCGGAAGAAGAGGCCAGGTATGATGCCATAGAAACCGCAATACAGCTTTTGGAAGAAGCCAGGGAAAGGTTTTCTAAGCGGTATGCCGAGCCTGTGAAGAAAAATTTTGACCATTATGCGGCAGCGCTAGGTTTTTCAGAAGAAGAACAGCCCTGTGTGGATGCCCGGCTTTGCGTTGGAATGAAAGCCGCAGGGATGCAGCGGGAAACAGAGTATTTCAGTAAAGGAACCAGGGATTTATTATGGTTCTGCTTAAGAATTGCCGTGGTGGAGTCTGTGTTCCAACAGGAAAAACCATTTCTGATCTTAGATGATCCTTTTGCGGAATTGGATGAAAAACACAATGAAAAAGCACAAAGTGCTATAAGAAAGCTGTCAGAAGACTATCAGATCCTTTATATGACCTGTCACGAAAGCCGGGTACCAAAGGAAAGAACATAGTTTTTATATTGTAAATCGTTTCTTTAATAAAAGCAAAGGGGCGGTTAAAAAATATGAAATGGCAGGACCCTAAAGATGGGGAAAATGGGGTTGTTTTTTGGGAAAATACTATTTATAATATACAATATGTCTTTAGGTTTAAAAACCGATCCAACTAAGAAAAAGGGTTATTATTCTAGTGTAACGAAAGGAGTTTACAAGTTATGAAGTACAATCGTACCTACAATTTTTCTGCAGGTCCGGCAATGATGCCTGAACCGGTACTGGAAGAGATCCAGGAGGAAGTATTAAATTATCGTGGAAGCGGCATGTCCGTAATGGAAATGTCTCACAGATCCAAAGTTTTTCAGCAGATCATAGATGAGGCAGAGGCTGACTTAAGAAAGCTGATGGGGATTCCCGATAACTATAAGGTACTGTTTGTTCAGGGTGGTGGAACACTGCAGTTTGCCATGGTTCCAATGAACCTGATGAAGAATGGTGTTGCCTGCTATGTTGAGACCGGAAGCTGGTCCAAGAAGGCAATTGCTGAAGCTAAGAAATACGGAGAAGTAAAGATCGTTGCATCTTCCAAGGATGAGAACTTCTCTTATGTTCCGGACTGCTCCAATCTGGACATCCCGGATAATGCAGATTATGTATATATCTGTGAGAATGAGACCATCAACGGAACAACCTTCAACAAGCTGCCGGATTGTAAAGGAAAGATCCTTGTTTCCGATCAGTCCTCCATGTTCTTAAGCCGTCCATGTGACGTTGAGAAATATGGTCTGATCTGGGCAGGTGTTCAGAAGAACGTGGGTCCTGCAGGTATGTCTATCGTAATCATCCGTGAAGATCTGATCCGCGAAGATCTGGATCCGAAGGTTCCTACATATTGCAGCTACAAGACCCACGCAGATGCAGATTCTTTATACAATACACCAAACTGCTGGGCAATCTACTGCTGTGGTAAGGTATTCAAATATTTATTAGAGCTTGGCGGACTGGAAGCTGTAGAGAAGATCAATCAGGATAAAGCAAAAGTTTTATATGATTTCTTAGATTCTTCCAAATTATTCAAAGGTTCTGTAAGAGCTGAGGATCGTTCCTTAATGAATGTACCGTTTGTAACCGGAGATGCAGATAAGGACGCAGCTGTTGTGAAGGCTTCTACCGAGGCTGGTTTCAACAACTTAAAAGGACATAAGAGTGTGGGTGGTCTTCGTGCATCTATCTACAATGCAATGCCAAAAGATGGTGTAGAAGCACTGGTTAAGTTCTTGAGAGAATACGAAGAGAAGAACGCGTAAGAATATAGAGGAAAGATCAGGAGGAAATAGAAATGGCAGTACGTATTTTAGTTACTGATGGAATGGATGCAGGTGCTATTGAAACATTAAGAAAAGACGGCTATGAAATTGTTGAAAAGTTCTATGAGCCGGATGAATTAGGAGCAGCTTTACGTGACTTTGATGCGGTTATCATCCGTTCCGCAACCAAGATCAAAGAGCCACAGATCGATGCAGCAAAAGGAAGCAAACTGAAACTCATCGTTCGTGCAGGTGTTGGTGTGGACAATATCGCAGTTAAATATGCTGAAGAAGCAGGAATCACCGTAAGAAATACTCCGAACTCTTCTGCAAACGCAGTATCCGAGCTCGCATTTGCCCATATGTTCTCATGTGCAAGAAACATCTCTATTGCAGGTCATACCATGAGAGAAGGAAAATGGGAGAAGAAAGCATACTCCAAAGGATTTGAATTAGCAGGAAAGACCATCTGCGTATTCGGATTCGGTCGTATCGGAACACAGGTTGGAGTAAAAGCAAAAGCTCTCGGCATGAACTTACTTGCATACGATCCGTTTGCAGATAAGATGATGAACAAAGAAACAGAGATCGGTATGAAATTCGTATCTCAGGAAGAAGCTTTTGCTCAGTCTGATATCATTTGTATGTGCGCTCCGTCCGGAGATAAGCCAATCGTGGACAAAGCAAACTTAGAGAAAATGAAAGACGGTGTTGTGATCATCAATGTATCCCGTGGATCCAATGTGGATGAGGCAGCACTTTTAGAGGGATTAAACTCCGGTAAAGTTCAGGCAGCAGGTCTGGATGTATGGTTATCAGAGAAAGATCCTAACTGGGAGCTGGCAGGACATCCGGCAGTATCCTGTACACCGCATATCGGTGCAGGTACCAGAGAGTGCCAGGCAAGAATCGGATTAGAATTAGTAGACGTGATCAAATCTACATTTGAAGCTTAGGAGGATACGAACGTGGCAGATAACAGATGTACAAAACCATGCAGAATGATGCTTCCTAAGGAAGGTGTGGATGTATCAAAATGGGCAGTAGTTGCCTGTGACCAGTATACATCGGAACCGGAATACTGGAATAAAGTAAACGAGATTGTTGGAGATGCTCCATCAACCGTTAAGATCACACTCCCTGAGATTTACTTAGAGGGTGATGACGTAGAGGAAAGAACCGCTAAGATCAATGCAGAGATGATCCGTTATGAAAAAGAAGGCATTCTGGAAGAATTACCAACCGGAATGATCCTGTTAGATCGTGAAACCGGACGTGTGTGCGGACGGAAAGGACTGATGATGGCATTCGATCTGGAGGCTTATGATTATCATTTAGGATCCACCTCTCTGATTCGTCCTACCGAGAAAACTGTTGAGGAGAGAATTCCACCCAGACTTGCAGTTCGTAAGAATGCATCAATGGAACTTCCTCATATCATGTTGCTGATCGATGATCCGGACAGAACCGTAATTGAGCCGGTTTATGAGAAGAGAGATCAGTTCAAGAAGGTTTATGATGTTGAGTTAATGCAGAATGGTGGTCATCTGACCGGATGGTTTATTCCGGAAGGAGAGGTTGTAGACCAGATCCAGAATGCATTGGATAAATTAGCAGACAGAGCAAGCTTCAATAAGAAGTACAATCTGGACAAGGATTACCCAATCGTTCAGTATGCTACCGGAGACGGAAACCATTCCATGGCTACCGCGAAGGCAAACTGGGAGCGTATTAAGGAAACCCTTACTCCGGAAGAAAGAGAAACTCATCCGGCACGTTTCGTACTTGCAGAGGTAGTAAACATCCATGATGAGAGTCTGGAGATTGAAGGAATCTACCGTGTATTATTCGGAGCAGATCCGGATGACGTGGTTGCAGAAGCAAAGAAATTCTTTGCAGCAAACGGCGGAAGTGTAGAAGAAGGAGAAGTAGCAGGCGGACAGGTATTCAAGTGGACCGCAGGAAGCAGAAAGGGTGCATTCACCGTTCTGAATTCCAAGTGGGCAATGGAAGTTGCTACTCTGCAGAATTTCTTAGACGACTACTTAAGCACCAGAAAGAATATCAAGATCGACTACATCCATGGTCTGGATTCCCTTGCACAGTTATCCGAGCCGGAGGGCAATATGGGATTCTATTTACCGGATCCTGCGAAGGCAGATTTATTCAGAGGAGTTATTATCGATGGCGTACTGCCCCGTAAGACTTTCTCCATGGGTGAGGCACAGGAAAAGAGATTCTACATGGAAGCTCGTAAGATTGTAAAATAATATGATGAAGAATAAAACCGTAGAAACATTTTGTGCCCTGACAGAGTCAAAAGAACCGGCACCGGGTGGCGGAAGTGTGGCGGCGCTTGCAGGTGCATTAGCAGCAGCTTTAGCAGGCATGGTTGCCAACTTAACCATTGGCAGAGAGAAATTTGCAGATGTGGAAGATGAAATGAAAGTGATGGAATCTTCTGCAAGCCAGTTGTCCAAAGACCTTCTGGATGCCATTGAAAAAGATACTGATTCTTTTAATGACTATATGGCTGCATTAAAGCTTCCAAAAACCACCGAAGAAGAAAAGGAGACCCGCAGAATGGCGATACAGGATAGCCTGAGAAAGGCTGCCCTGGTTCCACTGGAAACGGCGAAACTTGCCTATGAGGTAATGGATTATGCCGAACTTGCCATTGTTAAGGGAAATCCCAATGTAGTAACCGATGGTCAGATCGCGTTGATGATGGCCCGGACTGCTGTGTTGGCGGCAGGTTATAATGTAAAGATCAACCTGGCTTCCATCAAGGACGAGGAATATGTAGCGAAACTGTCTTCCGAACTTGCAACACTGGAAGAAAATGCGATACGCCGTGAGAAAGAACTGTTGGGACTGTAAAAAGCTTAGAAATTTATTTCTTATATGAAAAACCCCTGTCGCTTGACAGGGGTTTTTTGTAATCTCCTAAGGATACAACTAGTTTAATTTATTTCTTTTGTGAGAACGGTATTTTTCTTCACAATATCTGCAACGATAGATTTCTTTTTTGGGATCGGTCAGATAGAAAATCTGATCCAGCTCCTGCTCAATGGAAGTAATACAGCGGGGATTCTTACATTTGATAATGTTTTTCACCTGCTTGGGTAATTCCAGAGTTTTCTTTTCTACGATTTTCTCATCCTGGATTACATTAACGGTAATATTATGATCTAAGAATCCTAACACATCAAGATCAATGGTTCCTACAGGACATTCAACCTTAAGAATATCCTTCCTTCCCATGGTGTTGCTGGAAACATTGGTAATGATTGCGATGGTGCAATCCTTTAAGTGGGATAGCCCCAGGTCATGGTAGATCTGTAAAGCCATACCGGCCTGAATGTGGTCTAACACATATCCTTCTTTAATAGCGCCTACGTTAATCATACTTCCACCTCCAGTAATGTAAGAATCAATGCCATTCTGACATATACACCGTATTGAGCCTGCTCAAAGTAATTTGCACGTTCATCCTTGTCCACTTCAACAGAGATTTCATTTACACGCGGCAGTGGATGCATAACGATCATATCCGGTTTGGCAGCTTCCATTTTTTTTGCATCCAGAATGTAGAATCCTTTCATGCGGAGGTAATCTTCTTCGTTGAAGAAGCGCTCTTTCTGAATACGTGTCATGTAAAGGATATCCAGGTCAGCCATGGCATCTTCCATACGTTCCACTTCTTTATAAGGAATATTGTTTGCATCCAATACTTCTTCCTTGATGTAGCTTGGAACTTTTAACTCTTCCGGAGAAATCAGGACAAAGGAAATATTTTCATAGCGCACCAAAGCCTGGATCAGTGAATGGACGGTACGACCGAACTTCAAGTCTCCGCAAAGACCAATCGTAAGGTTATTTAAACGACCTTTTTTCTGTTTAATTGTAAGTAAATCTGTAAGGGTTTGAGTTGGATGCTGATGACCACCGTCACCGCCGTTAATAACTGGAATTAAGGAATTCTGGGAACCAACAAGTGGAGCACCTTCCTTGGGATGTCTGATAGCACAAATATCTGCATAACAGGAAATAACACGAAGCGTATCGGAAACACTTTCACCTTTTGCAGCAGAGCTGCTGCCAGCTTCCGAAAAACCTAATACCTGTCCGCCTAACCGTAACATAGCGGATTCAAAACTAAGTCTTGTACGTGTACTTGGTTCATAAAAACATGTGGCCAAGATTTTGCCATCACATGCATGTGCATATTTGGCAGGATTTTTTTCGATATCATCTGCAAGAGCCAGCAGTTTGTCGAGTTCTTCCACGGAGAAATCCAGTGGACTCATTAAATGACGCATAATTGTCCTCCTGTTCCAATATAGATTTTTTCAGAAAATACGAAAGAGGATTTGCTACCTGTCTTCACGCATTTTGACTATTATATACTACCGTTTTTTTGATGTCAATACTAATTTCGAACCTTTTCGAGTTGGTTCGCCAGGACTTTTTTGACCCGATTTTTTGGCCGTATTGTACCGTTTATCGGACAGATCAAAGAGTAGAGTTAAGGCAGAAAACGAAAGAACCGGAGGGAAAAAAGATGAAAAAGATTAAGCAGGCAGCATTGTTATTTTGGTTAGCTTTCATTTATGCGGCGGGAGTCTGGATGTTACTGTTACGACTGATGGGGCAACAGATAGAACAGGTAAACCGTCCGTTGGGATGTGCGCTGCTTGCATGTCTGGCAATATTGTTCTGGCTGCTATTTACACATCAGAAAAACATCAGCAGTCATGGTAAGACAGCGGAACAACAGGGGTGATCATGTTTTCCGGGATCATTTGAAAGTCCGGATAATTCCGTCATGATAAAATCCGTTCGATAGAGATGAATTGAGGATTGATTCATACCCGAAAAATGGGTATAATAGCATAAGAAAACATTCTCTATGGAGGAGTAGGATGAAGAAGATAATGGAGAGATTCGCAGCAGGGCTTCTGGGGCTGTTTTGTATTTTGGCGGTTCTGACTGCACCGGATATGGCAATGGATACTTATGCTTCGGCAGGAAGGATGATCCTGGGTCTGAGTAGTTCCTCGCTTACGGTGGGAGAAGAGGTGACCGTTACGATCACGGCACAAAATACCGAAGGCGTCTCAACAACTGCGCAAATGAGAATAACTTATGACAGCAATGTTTTGCAATACGTCGGAAGCAATGCGCAGAATGCTTCTGCATCCGGAGGAGAAGTAACTGCAACCGGGAACAGTATAAAGTTTCAATTTAAGGCACTGGCAGAAGGAAGCAGTCGTGTTGTAGCATACGGAACCGCTGATGCGGGAGAATTATCTGCAGGCGGCGTAAAGATTTCGGTAGCTGCAGCACAGCAGGTGCCGGCGGACGATCCGGCAGAGGAACCGGAACAGGGAGATACACCGGATGGCAGTCAGTCAGAAGGCAACAATGGAACCACAGTAGAACCTTTGACCGCAAGTCCTGAGTTCGAAATAGGCGGAGTACTCTATGAAGTGAGTGATGAGTTTGGAGCAGAGCTTATGAATCTGGGATTTGAGCAGGTGGAAGTTTCGGTGAATGCAACAACAGTAGCCGGATTAAAATATCCTGAATCTGACTGGGTAGTTCTGTTTCTGGTGTCCAAAGAGGATGACACGGTAAACGGGTATTATCTTTATGATGAAGATACGGGAAAAATCTGTGAATATCTGGGATATAGCATAGGGGAAAAAACGGCAGACAATGATTCTGAATTAGAACTTTTACAGGAAAAGAACAGTACACTGTCTACACGTTATGATAAACTTAAGGAAACGAACCGCAGAATGATGATCGGGATGATCATTGCAGTAGTAGTGTTGATCCTGATCCTGATCAATGTGCTGATCCTTAGAAGGATCAATCGCATGGATGAGATAGAGGATGAAGAGGAAGAAAATGAGGGCTATGACGAGCTGGAAGTGATTGAACGTCAGGGCGCATATCTGGAAGCGACTGCATCAAACAGTGAAAGCAAGGAAAAAGCAGCACAAGAGGATTCTATAACCCGGCAGGAAAGCAATGAGCAAATGCGTCCGGAATCCACCACAGAGGATGATTTTGCGGCAGAAGTGGCTGCAATCATGAGAGGGGAAAGGGATTCGGGTATGGAACCGCAGCGGAGCAAGACTACCATAGAAAAAAAGCCTGTTTCATCAAGTGAAGATAGTGCAGATGAAGACAGTCTGGAAATAATAGATTTGGAAGACTTGTAGGATTCACTACAAGTCTTTTCGTTAGAGTAGGAGGCATAAATGAGAAAAGCATATACACAGAAAGCACAAAAAGCTCTTAAGCTGGCTAATCAGGCATCCCGGAGGATGAATCACAGATATATCGGTACAGAACATCTTCTTTTGGGATTGCTGCAGGAAGGAACCGGTGTTGCTGCCCGGGTTCTGATGGATCTGAATGTGGATGCTGATCAGCTGATGGATCTGATAGAAGAACTGATTGCTCCGGGAGGAGACATCCTGATTTTAGACCGGGAGGGATATTCTCCCAGTACGGTCCGGGTTTTGGAACGGGCAGAACTGGAAGCAGACCGGTTCAAGGATGAGATGATCGGAACAGAACATTTGCTTCTGGCTATCGTGAAGGAGACGGATTGTGCGGCAACCAGACTTTTGGGAACCATGGGCGTTAATGTCCAGAAGATCTATGTGGAAATCCTGGCAGCCATGGGCGTTGACGGAGCACAGTTTCGGGAAGAAATGCCGGG
Organism: Lachnospiraceae bacterium; assembly: GCA_051877515.1. Taxonomy (GTDB): domain Bacteria; phylum Bacillota; class Clostridia; order Lachnospirales; family Lachnospiraceae; genus XBB1006. The sequence goes on from JBJEIY010000015.1 coordinate 43,370, forward strand.
ACGCAATGGAAAGAAACAGGAAAAAGGTATTCTGGACCAGTATTCCCGGGATCTTACGGCATTGGCAAAAGATGGTAAACTGGATCCGGTGATCGGACGAACCCAGGAAATCCAAAGAGCGATCCAAATACTGAGCAGAAGGGGTAAGAATAATCCCTGTCTTATTGGAGAGCCGGGAGTGGGTAAAACCGCTATTGTGGAAGGATTGGCGAGTATGATCGTATCGGGGCTTGTACCGGATACCGTAAAGGATAAACGACTGATCAATCTGGATCTTTCCGGTATTGTAGCAGGTACCAAGTATCGTGGTGAATTTGAGGAGAGGATCAAACGGATTCTCAAGGAAGTGACGGATGCGGGAGATGTCATTCTTTTTATTGATGAGATTCATACCATTATCGGTGCAGGAGGAGCAGAGGGAGCCATAGACGCATCCAACATTCTGAAACCTTCTCTTGCCCGGGGAGAAATCCAGCTTATTGGTGCAACAACGCTGGAAGAGTATCGAAAATATATTGAGAAGGATGCCGCACTGGAGCGTCGTTTCCAGCCCATTACAGTTGAGGAACCAACACAGGAGCAGGCAATTGCGATCCTGGATGGAATAAAGCATAAGTATGAGGAACACCATCAGATACAGATCAGTCATGAAGCGGTGGAAGCGGCCGTTAAACTTTCCGCCCGTTACATTAATGACCGTAATCTGCCGGATAAAGCTATCGATGTGATGGATGAGGCAGCCAGCAAAGCAAAGTTAATGCAGATTGGTGGATCAGAAAAGAAAAAGGCTTTGGAGGATGCACTTTTGCATTTAGAGGCAGAGTTTGAAGAAGCATTGCGTACCGAAGACTATGAACGGGCATCGGAATTAAAACAGGCAAGGACCCAGAAAAAGCAGGAGCTGGAACGCTTAACAAAACGCCTTAGTAAGAGAGATACGGGGAAAATGGTGCAGTTAGGCGAAGAGGATATTGCGAACATGGTATCGGAGTGGACCAAGGTTCCGTTAAAACGTCTGGAAGAAAAAGAAAGCGCCCGACTGGAAAACATGGAGAATCTGCTTCACAATCGTGTGGTGGGACAGGATGAGGCGGTTAGCGCGGTAGTCCGGGCCGTAAAACGAGGACGTGTAGGACTGAAAGACCCGGCACGCCCCATAGGATCTTTTCTGTTTTTGGGTCCTACCGGCGTAGGAAAAACGGAGCTTAGCAAAGCACTGGCAGAAGCTATGTTTGGGGATGAGAAATCGCTGATCCGGGTGGACATGTCTGAATATATGGAGAAACACAGTGTTTCCAAAATGATTGGTTCTCCTCCAGGTTATGTAGGATATGATGAGGGGGGTCAGCTTTCGGAAAAAGTGCGTCGGAATCCTTATGCAGTCATTCTTTTTGATGAAATCGAAAAGGCGCATCCGGATGTCTTCAATGTACTGCTTCAGGTTCTGGATGATGGGCATATTACTGATGCACAGGGAAGAAAAGTTGATTTTAAGAATACCATCATTATTATGACATCCAATGCAGGGGCACAGGCGATCGTGGCTCCCAAATTGCTTGGTTTTTCTTCCAAGGCAGATGAAAACAGAGATTATGAAGTGATGAAGAATGGTGTTATGGAGGAGGTAAAGCGGGTGTTTAAACCTGAGTTTTTAAACCGAATCGATGAGACCATTGTGTTCCATGCCCTGAATATGGAACAAATGAAGCAGATCGTATCAATCCAGACAAAAACATTGACGGAACGTTGCAGACAGAATCTGAATATCACGTTATCCATTACACCGGCTGTCAGGGAATACATTGTGAAAAAAGCATATGACCAGAAGTATGGAGCAAGACCTTTAAAACGAATGATCCAGTCCAAGGTGGAGGACGCTTTGGCAGAAGAGATTTTAACAGGCAAGATAAAAGCCGGGGATCATGTGGTTTTGGGATTAAAAAAGAATGGGATTGTATTCCGGGTAAAACAGTAACCGGACTTTTGCAAACTTTTTATTAAAAAAATCGAAACTGCTGGAAATTATGCAGGCAGTAGTATATAATGAGATACACGCAAGATGATGTGTGCAAGCTACAAGGAGGATGAAAATGGCAGTAGTGGAGGAACTGATCAGGGCCGAGAAAACAGGCGAGATCAGCTTTGGTAATTATTTATTAGAGACAAAAGGAAAGCTGGACAATTTTGAATGTGCCGGAGATATTTATAAGGTAAAAACTTGCAAAGATATCACGAAGCTGGAGAAGAATGGGTTACTGATTTATGAATCGGTTCCGGGAACAACCGTTACAGGCTTGTGCGAAACAAGTAAAGGTATGAAGTTTACAGTAGAGGGTATGGCGGATGCCCAGATCACACTGGAACTGGAAGATGAAGCCGAGTATTCTGTGAATATCAACGGAGAAGATGCCGGAAGTGTGAAAACGAACCTGGGTGGTAAACTTACTCTCAGTGTGGAACTGAGTGAAGGAGACCAGTCTTCCGTGATCATTGAGAAGAACTAGAGGAATTACATATGGAATCCGGCCTCTGGGCCGGATTTCTTTTTACAATAAGAAGGAAAGGAAAATGTATGGCGAAAGGAAAAACAACCGTTTTTTTCTGTCAGAATTGCGGGTTAGAGTCTTCCAAATGGATGGGACAGTGTCCGGGGTGTAAGGAGTGGAACACTTTTGTGGAAGAAACAGTCACAAAGCCCTCCGGCAAAAAACAGCACAACAGGATCGCGGATAGTGAAGTGACAAAAATCACGGATGTGGTAGTGAATGAAGAGGATCGCAGAAGTGTTGGGATGCAGGAATTGGACAGAGTGCTGGGAGGAGGACTGGTAAAGGGTTCTCTTATTCTGGTGGGGGGAGATCCGGGAATCGGTAAATCTACCTTATTATTACAGGTGTGCAGAAATCTGTCTCAAAACGGGGTGAAGGTCTTGTATATCTCCGGCGAGGAATCCATGCAGCAGATCAAACTTAGAGCAGACCGGATCGGAGAATTCGGGCCGCAATTATCCTTATTATGTGAGACATCGCTGACAGTCATTGAAGAAGTGATAGAGAGGGAAAAACCTGAGATCGTGGTTATAGATTCTATTCAGACTATGTATGGAGAAGATGTCAGTAGTGCACCGGGAAGTGTGTCCCAGGTAAGAGAAGCAACAAATACCTTTATGCAGATTGCAAAAGGAAAGGGAGTTACCATTTTTCTTGTTGGTCATGTTACCAAGGAAGGAGTAGTGGCAGGTCCCAGAGTGTTGGAACATATGGTTGATACGGTACTGTATTTTGAGGGAGACCGGCATGCTTCCTATCGGATCCTTCGTGGAGTGAAAAACAGATTTGGTTCAACGAATGAAATCGGAGTTTTTGAAATGCGGCAGGAAGGTCTGCGGGAAGTGGAAAATCCTTCGGAATTTATGCTGGAAGGAAGACCCCAGGATGCATCCGGATCCGTCGTTGCCTGTTCTATGGAGGGAACACGTCCGATTTTACTGGAGGTACAGGCATTGGTTTGTCATAGCAATCTTGGTATTCCGAGAAGGACAGCGGTAGGAGCCGACATCAACCGTGTGAACCAGCTGATGGCGGTACTGGAAAAACGGGCAGGATATCATCTGGGATCTTGTGATGCTTACATCAATATCGCAGGAGGAATGCGAATGGTGGAACCCGCTATTGATCTTGCCATGGCAGTTGCTATTGTAAGCAGCTATAAAGACCTTTCTGTGGATGAGAAAACCATCTGCTTTGGAGAGGTTGGTTTGAGTGGAGAAGTCCGAGGAGTTTCCATGGCAGAGCAGAGGGTACGGGAAGCAGCCAAATTGGGATTTACCCGATGCATCGTACCACGGAGCAATGCAAAAAGTCTGCCGCCCATGCAAGGTATCAAAATTGTTGGTATTGATATGGTCAAAGATATTCAGAAGAATTTGTGAAAAACGGTTGACAAACGCGGCAACGGATGGTATGATATACGAGTTGCTGCAAAAAGCAGTA
>JBJEIY010000016.1:0-3045 GCA_051877515.1 Lachnospiraceae bacterium
AAATGTATGTTACGCCAGCTCTTGTCAATGCCTTATTGCCTCGATTAGTAAACAAAGGATTGTGGCTATATACAGGCGAAGATAATCCTGCCCCTTCAATGTACTGCTTGAGTAATTCACCGGTTGGTTTCATCACAGGAACAATGCGGCTCTTACCACCTTTTCCAGTCAGTATGATGGTAACAGTGTCATTTAGAGCAACATCACAAACTTTTAGATCAACCAGTTCCTGAACTCTTGCCCCGGTATCATATAGAAGAGATAGTAATACGGCATCTCTCTTGCCCTGGGGAGTTGTTCTGTCTGGTTGTTCAAGTAATCCTTTAATGCTATCTAACGGAAGATACATAAGTGGTGGTTTATCTGTTTTTTTCATCGGAATCGACAAAACTTGTTGACACTGTTGTATATACTGTGGTTCTTCCATCATTAAAAAACTAAAAAAGGAGTGAATTGCAGCAAGTCGCTGGTTTCTTGTAGCGGCTTTACAGTTACGTTCATCTTCAAGCCATTGTAAAAAGCGCACAACCAACTCTTTATCCACTTTCGCAATCGTCAGCTTTTCAGGAGAAAGATTCTCCTGATCTCTGCAGTATTTTAGAAGTAACGAAAAGGAATCTCTGTATGCCAGCTGGGTATTACGTTTACTTCCAACCTGACCAGGAAGATATACGGATAGGAATTGAGTCAGATACCGTGCGAAATCAGTTTCCTTCATGGTATACCTCCGGAATGACATATGCGCAGGAACTTTCTACTTTCTTCATCAATTCAGGATAAACTTCTGACGTCAAGCGTAGATACAGAGCTGTTGAACGTACAGTCTTATGTCCCATATATGTGGAAAGTATTGGGAGCATAGCAGTTAAATCTTCCTCTTCTTTGATCCACTTCTGTAAAACATGAACTGCAAATGTATGGCGGATGTCATGCAGACGGGGGCCCTGACCTTTTCCACCGTGGGAAATACCAGCAGCTTCTAAATACCTGCGATATCTCTGATATACGGTCATGGGACTGATCATTGTTCTGTCAGGAGCAAGGAAGAAATAGTCACTGTCTTTTTCCCACCAGATTTTTTCTGCATAAGATACGCAGGCCTCTTTTACGGAATCTGATAATGGAATGTATCGGTCACGGTCTGTTTTGGCTTCCCGAATTGTCAGAATCCCCTCTTCAAGATTTACGTCCTTATAACGAAGCCCGACAACCTCTGATACACGGAGTCCGCAACCATACAGGATTCGAAAGATTACCGGTAATGCCAGATGCATATTTCTTGCAACCTCCCGGGGTTCTGTTTCATCAGCCGCCTTAATCACCGCAGCTATCTGCTCATGAGTAAATATATATGGAACAAATGAACTGTGATTTAATCCTTTTACCTCAGGAACAATGTAAGCATCATAGCCGAGATTATTAAGATATATGGCAAACTGTCTTATACAGGTAATACGGTGCGAACGACTTTTTTCAGATTCACCTTCGCGAGGGGCTATCCATTTTTCTGCAAGAGAACGGGATATTACTATTTCCGAGATACCCTGTTCTTCACTGAAACGGCAGAATCGAGATAAACATTTCGGTTCATCAGAGTATTTAAAACCGAGACTTCTTTTATACTGGATAAATTCCTGTGCAATCTCTGCAAAAGTACCTGTCATTACAGGCGGTTTTCTGATTCTTGTCATGTTAGATAGACACCTCCAATGCACATTTTTTAAGCTCAGTGATGTCAATCCTAAGATAGGTCATCGTAGTTTCCGTAGTTGTATGACCAAGGATTTCCGAAATGACAGGTAACGGGATTTTATGCTCCAGCAAGCGACTTGCAAGACTGTGACGAAGTGTATGAGAACCTTTCTTTTTCCCTTCAAGGTGAATTCCGGATTTCTGGAGATGGACTCTTACAAGAGAACCAACTGCACCAGGATTGAACTCCGTATAAGGTGGCACCTGTCTCACAAAAACATGGTCAGAATCGGTTTTGGGTCTTGCGTTCTTCAGATAATTAATGATTGCTTCTCCTACATCCTCCAAAAGAGGAAGTTCCAACGAATTCCCGGTTTTTACCTGTGTCAGGCGGATGACTTCTTTCTCCCAGTCGATGTTAGAGAATCTGAGATTTGCAACATCACTGCTACGCAGACCAAGTCTTGCAATCAGAAGAATAATCGCGTAGTCACGGATTCCACACGGATTTCCAAGATCAATAGAATCAAGAAGCTTTTTTACCTCGTCCGCAGAATAAGATGAAGGCAGGCGGCTTTGTCTGTTGTAATGAGGGTTTGGAAGCTTGGAAAACATTTCTTTCTCCATAAATCCATTCTCGTAGCAGTATTTCAGATAATACCGTACTGCACGCATGGTATGATTTATGGTTGGTTTTTCATAGCAACTCAATGATTCCATGAATTCCAAAACATCCTTAAGAGACAGAGCAGCCAAAGAAAAGATATTTTTCTTAGTTAAAAAAGCAAAAAATCGCTCCAGATATAAACTGCATACCTTGTTGGATTTTTTTATGATTCCGATTTTTTCCCGATGGGAAATATAATCTTCTGCGCTGTTACGGAATCCATCAGGAAAAGTGTATGCTCTTTCATCCATAACAAGATAGAGAGTAATACTGCCTGAGCGCTGGTATTCAGCCAAAGCATTAATACATCGGGAATAAGTTGCACACCATTTTTTCTGTTCGATTTTAGATGACATAGAATAATGATCTTCTAAAAACTGCAAGCCAAAATCCATGCTGAAAGCATCAGTGTTGTGTTCTTCTGCATATAGCAAAAGCTGATTTGTCAGAGTCTTAAATACTTTCTGATAATAGTTGGATGCACCTGCCAGAGTAAGTGCTTCCATGGTTTGGGTGATTAATTGTTGCAATGTTAGATTTTCCATCTTGCATTCCTCCTTAAGTGTTGTTGATCAAATACACCTAAATCGTGATTTATTATGGAAAGTAAATCAACCCAAGAATCCTTTATTTGCAAGTATCTGTGCCTTCAACTTTGCATAATGTATAGCTTTTCATAACCGACT
>JBJEIY010000017.1:0-540369 GCA_051877515.1 Lachnospiraceae bacterium
TCATTATAGGGGATTGCACTCCTAAGCGGAAATGCCTGCTCTGAAATATCGGAAAAGGGTGCTCTGGATTTCCGGAAAGAGTGCACTATTCAAACGGAATATACATGTAACACGTTTTCTCTGTTTTCAGAATACCTTTTTACTGGGACAGAGTATGTCAGAGTAAACGGGAAAAAATATTTTTATGATTTTTTTATACTCCGACAGGACATGTCCGGTGTGACGGGTATTGTGTAATCACAAGCTGCAGATAAAATGCAGGAAAATCAAAGGAGGAAAAGTGTATGTCTCAAATTGGAGCAGATGTATGTGGTGCATGGGGAAACCCGGAGGATTTTAGCCAATATGTAATTGGGTTAAGTGATGACAAGATTGGTCCGTATGTTGGCAGTGGTAGTATTGCGGAAGAGATACTAGTTGATATAACGGCAATCTGCAGAAGGCGCTTTAAGAAAAAGGATGTGCTCGTTTATGTGGACACGGATGAGGGCAGGGAGATGGAGAGCGGCATTGTTTTTACAGCATCAGCCATCGTGACCTGGAGCAATCAAGGCGAGATCGTGGTTGTGATCCCCTATGAAGAAATTGAGTCGGTGGACTTTGATGAGGAAGAGGTGCTGATCGAGTTTGGCGGTAAATCAACAACACTTTACCTGGGAGAAGATGCCGAGGCAGAAAAGTATCCGCGCTATATGTACAACTTTATCATGGATATTTTGGAATATGATGCAGATGAGAAGGAGGAATAGAATACGATGAATTTATTTGATAAGATCAAGACTTCAGCAAGTCAGGTAGTGGAGGCTACAACCTCTTCTGTAAAAGCCCAGCATGGGGAATACAAGGAACTAAAAAAGGCACTGGACGGTGCTTTGGCCAGATATGAATTTACTTATGTTGGTGGTCTGGACGATATACCGAAGGCAAAGGCGGGGGCCTGGGGTATGAATGTGATGGAGGATCGCTTTGCGTTTAGGGTCACCCTTAGTACAAAGGACTGGTTGTATGATCTGGACATCCCTTATTCGGAGATCACTGATATCCGCATTGAGAAGCGAACCATTTCTCACGCAGAATTTTTTCTCGGGGCGGGCAATGATGCAAATCAGCAGCAGGAAAATGTGGTGGTATTAGAATACAATGACGCAAATGGAAAGAAAGCCACACTGAGAGTCGAAATGCTGACGGGAACCACAATTTATATGCAGGCAGCTAAATGTAAGGAATTGATGGATCTTCTTCGTAAGAATGACATTCTTGATAAGATACAGAAAAAGGATGCACCGAGTTCATCAGGCGGAGAGGATATCTTGGGACAGATCGAAAAACTGTCAAAACTCAAGGAGGCCGGTATACTGACGGAGGAGGAATTCCAGGCGAAAAAGACGGAGTTGTTATCGAAATTATAGAAAGCAGCAGTTTAGCGGACAGGGGACCGTCCCCTGTCCGTTTTTTTTTCTTTTTTTCTTAGCAAAGCGGTGGACTAGATGAGGAAAAATTGGTATGATAAGATAAGAAATTAAATTTTTTAATAATCCGATAGATTACTTTAATACGAGGTCAGCAGAATGAATAAAAATGAACTGTTTCGTGCGATACCGAAAATTGATGTTTTAATGGAAAAACCGGAGATACAGGATGCCATGGAGAAATACGGAAAAGATCCCGTGTTGGAAGCGATCCGTGGTCAGCTGGATGAAATACGGCTTGCATTAAACGATAATCCTAAGCCGGAGGTTCTGGAAGAACGGCTGCAACATCTGACAGACCGGGTGCTGGCGGTTGTGGAAGATAAGAAAAAATGTAACTTAAAGCATGTAGTCAATGCCACAGGTGTGATCTTACATACCAATCTGGGGCGGGCACCTCTGCCACAGCAGGCTATGGACAGGCTGATGGAGCAGATGTCCGGCTACATGAACTTAGAGTATGACTTAGAGGCCGGTCATAGGGGAGAAAGGTATTCCCATTTTGAGAAGCTGATCTGTAAGATCACGGGAGCAGAAGCAGCCATGGCGGTAAACAACAATGCTGCAGCGGCTCTGCTGATGGTTAGTGCCATTGGCGCGGGAAAAGAAGTGATCGTATCCAGAGGAGAGCAGATCGAGATCGGCGGCAAATTCCGTATACCGGATATCATTGACCAGAGTGGTGCTACCCGCATTGAGGTGGGCTGTACCAACAAAACGAGACTCAGTGATTATGCAGAAGCCATAACGGAAGAAACGGGAGCACTGTTCAAAGTGCATACCAGTAATTTTAAAGTATTAGGATTTACGGAAAGTGTATCCAGGGATGAACTGGTAAAATTAGGCAGAGAAAAAGGCGTGCCCGTGATCGAGGATCTGGGCAGCGGTGTTCTTATTGATCTTTCACGCTATGGATTGAATAAGGAGCCTACTGTGCAGGAAAGTATTGCGGCAGGCGTAGATGTGGTGTGCTTCAGCGGGGATAAGCTGTTTGGAGGACCTCAGGCAGGTATTCTGGCAGGAAAGAAAGAATGGATAGAGCGCTGCAAAAAGCATCCCCTGACCCGTGCCATGAGAATTGATAAGTGTACGGCAGCTATGCTGGAAACCGTGTTCTCCATGTATGAGGATGAGGACTATGCCATGAGAAATATTCCGGTACTGTCCATGATCACCACTCCGGTGGAGAAGCTTCAGGATAAAGCGCAGCGGTTTGGAAAGAAAGTTGCCGGAGCATTGCCGGAAGGAGCAGAGATTTCTGTGATCAGCTGCAGTAATCCGGTGGGCGGAGGTTCCCTGCCGGGAGAATTTCTGCCAAGCTATGCGGTGGCGCTTAGAGGAAAAGACCATAAGACCCCGGATCTGGCAGAGCAGTTAAGATTGGGAGAACTGCCGGTGATCGTGCGGGTGGAGGAAGATCATCTGATCTTCGATATGCGTACCATGTATGAAGAAGAATTTGATGCAGTGGTTAAGGAAATAGTCAGAGTATGGAACATATAATCATTGGAACTGCAGGTCATATTGACCACGGAAAAACCGCATTGATAAGAGCTCTTACGGGACGGGAGACCGATACCCAGAAAGAGGAAAAAAAGAGGGGGATCACCATTGATCTGGGATTCACCTATTTTGACCTTCCAAGCGGGGAGAGGGCGGGCATCATTGATGTTCCGGGACATGAAAAGTTTCTCCCTAATATGTTGGCAGGTGTATGCGGCATGGATCTGGTACTGCTGACCATTGCTTTAGATGAGGGAATCATGCCACAGACCAGGGAGCATCTGGATATTTTAGAGCAGCTGGATATTACCAATGGCATCATCGTGCTGACCAAACTGGATATGGTGGAAGAAGAATGGGCACAGATGATGGAAGAAGAGGTGGCAGAGCAGTTAAAGGGGCGTATTTTTGAAACCTGGCCCAGAATCTGTGTCAGTGCCAGAACCGGAGCAGGGATGCAACAACTGACGGATCTGGTGGTAGCAGAGGTTCACAGATCCCGTCACCACAGAGAAACCGCCGGACATTTCCGGCTTCCTATAGACCGGGTTTTTTCGGTAAAAGGCTTGGGAACGGTTGTGGCAGGAACGGTGCTGGAAGGTACCATTGGTATAGAGCAGGAAGTCATGATCTATCCGGAGCAGTTGACGGCCAAGGTAAAGAGCCTGCAATCCCATGGTGAGGATATTACAGAGGCTTACGCAGGACAGCGGACAGCCATGTTGTTGACCGGTATCAGTAAGGAGCAGGTGCATAGGGGAATGGTGCTGGCTTATCCGGGCTGCATAACACCAACGAACCGTTTGGATGTGGTAATGCAGTTGTCGGATGACTGTGGCCGTGTGGTAAAAAATCAAAGCCGGGTTCATCTTCACATCGGATCCGATGAAGTGGTTGCCCGTGTAGTGTTGTTAGACAAACAGGAACTTCATGCAGGAGAGAAAGGGTATGCACAGCTTATTACCCAGACAGATGTGTGCGTGAAGCGAAATGACCGGTTTGTAGTGCGTTTCCTATCGCCTCTGGAGACCCTGGGCGGAGGAAAGGTATTGCAGGTTGCACCGGTAAAACACAAACGGTTTGATGAAGGAGTCATTGAGAGCCTGCGGCAGCGTGAAGAAGACAGACAGGAGCAGATGGTTCTTAAGATCATAGAGGCCAGTGTGAAGCAGCCCTTATCTGCGAAGGCATTGGCAGAGCAGGCACAGATGCAGCAACAGGAACTTCTGATCCAGCAGGAGAGGCTGGAGCAGGAGGAAGTGTGTCTGGTATTAAATGGAAAAAAACAATCCTACTATTGGTCTTTTGCAGCAGAGCAGGAAATCTGGCTGGAAGTGACCAAAAAACTGGAAGAGTATCATAAAAACCATCCCTATAAGAGGGGCATGTCAAAAGCACTGTTTCGAAGCAGTCTGTTCAAGGGATGGGATCCGGCTGTTTTTGAACTGTATCTGGAGTATCTGACCCGGGAGAATAAGCTTCAGGCAGAGAAGGAATTTGTATGGCTGGCATCTTTTGAGGTTCAGAAAGATGAAGTCTACCGGAGTGCGGAAAAAATGCTGGTTGAGCAGGCAGAGGCAGAAGGATTTGCCCTGCTGGATTATGAAAAACTACTTTCCCCATCCGGAGAGCATTTTTTGCAGGGAAAGCTTTCGCAGGAGGAGCTTGAGGATATCGTGGAGAATCTGGTCAGGGAAGAACAACTGGTACGGATCCACGATACCATTTGTACTGCGCCTACGGTAGCGGCACAGATCCGGGAGAAGGTTTTGCAATATTTTGAAGAACAGGAAATCCTGTCATTTTCCAGTCTTCGGGATCTTCTGGAGGTAAGCCGGAAAGCGGCCAAGCCTATCATGGCTTATCTGGATGAGTGCAAGATCACTTTGTGGTGTGGAAAAGAAACGGAGCGAAAGAAAAATACCATAGGATAGAGCAAAGGAGGACGGAACATGGAATTAAAACAGCTTGAGTCATATGTTGCTGTGGTAGAGTACGGAAGCTTTACCAAGGCGGCAGAAAAGCTTTATATTTCCCAGCCTACGATCAGTACGCATATACAGATGCTGGAAATGGAGCTGCACGAAAAGCTGCTGAACAGGCATACGAAGAGTCTGGAGGTAACCCCCAAAGGACAGGAGTTGTATGAGTGTGCTTCAGATATGCTGGGACTTCGGGATCGCTTGTTAAAGAGCTGGTCTGAGGAGGAGAATAAAACCATCCATTTGGGAAGCTCCACTATTCCATCTTCCTATATTTTGCCGGAGCTTCTGCCAAAGTACGTGCAGGAGTACCCGGATGTACATTTTGTAATTCATCAGGGAGACAGCCAGAATGTGCTGGATGGGTTGATGTCGGGAAACTATCAGGTTGGCTTTATCGGAATGGAGCAGGATCAGGATGGATTGACCTGTGTGCCATTTTACAAAGACCATATTGTCCTGATCACTCCAAACACAGAAGCATTTCAGCAGAGAAAAGAAAGATATGAGGAAAAGAAGGATCTTAGTATCCTTGCAGAAATGCTTAGAACAGAGCCGCTGATTGTAAGAGAAAAGGGAAGCGGAAGTAAGCGGTATGCGGATAAGGTGCTGAAGGATCTGGGGATCGAGGAAGAATCTCTGAATATCTGTGCCCGGTTGAATGATTCCGAGTCCATTAAGAATATGGTCATGGGAGGAATGGGTATAGCCCTTATCTCAGAAAAAGCAGTTCATAATAGCTGCGATGAAGGAAAAATGCTGTGCTTTGAGATCCCTTTGGAGGGAGCAGAGCGAAACCTGAATTTGATCTATCGAAAGAAGGATATTTATCGTACCCATGAAAAAATGTTTGTGGAGTACGTTATCAAATACTACGGAAAATAAGCGGCATGCCGCTGTTAATGAAGCGTGAAAGATGCCGGGCCAGGCATGCGCCGCGACGGAGTGCCGGGAAAGCTGTAGGGCGTGCAATGAGCCGCGGCGGAAAGGGAAAAAATATGAGCAAGATCATCATACAGCCGGAAACCACGGTGGATCCTGTCAGTCTTATAGGACGGGAGGCCGGTGTCTGCTGGGGAGCAGACATCACAGATCAGGCAAAAAACTATAAACGGGGACTGGACTGTTTAACCTCGGGACACGGACGCACCTGGGAATATCCCCAGGTATATCTGGTGTTGGACGGCTACTCCGCCAGAGTCATTCGGGAGTTCTATACCCACATAGGAGGAGGCCCCACCAGACTGCAGGCTTCCACCCGCTATATCAATTATCAGCAGGGATTTCCTTATGTGACACCGCCCAGAATCCGGGAGCATGAGCAGGGTGCTGCAATCTACAAAGAGGCTATGGAAAATATTCTGGCTTCTCTGGAGAAGTTAGAGCAATTGGGGCTGCCAAAAGAAGATATCAATATGTTACTTCCCCTTGGCATGGAGACAAAAGTGGTTTTACGCACAAACCTTAGAAACCTTATTGATATGTCTCATCAGCGTCTGTGCACCAGGGCATACTGGGAGTATCGGAAGCTAATGCAGGATATGATGAAAGAATTGTCGGCATACTCAGAGGAGTGGGCGTATCTTATAGAGAATTATTTTAAGCCCAAATGTGAAGTGAGTGGGTTCTGTACGGAGGCGAAATCCTGCGGCAGGAAACCCAGAAAATAAAGAGATAGAAGCCGGAAAATATTCTGTTGTCACTGGTTGCTAACGCAAAATCGTTCCAACAGAATATTTCCCGGCTTTGTCACATCATTCTCCAGATGGTGTCGGGGTGCTTGGCGAAACCTCTTTTGCCTTAAATCTAATCCGGGGATTGCTAACGCAAAATCGTTCTAACAGTATATTTTCTTCATCAAACGGGCAAATATTGTGGTAGACGGACAAATGTGGTATATTCATTTTTAGAAAGTTTTATCATCTAGAAATCTAAAAGCTACGAACTTTTACAAGGGAGAAAATGTTATGGATAAGAATTCAACGTTTAAAATGCTTGCTTCTGATGTAGGAAAAGGTGTTCAAAATCTGTTTGATAAGTCAAAAGATGTAGCAATGAAAGCGGTAGATCAAAACGATGATGGACAGCTTGATTTTTCAGACGTCACGTCTGCTGCAGAAAACGTGAAGGAGGCTATGAAAAAGAGCTCGAAAGTTATAAAAGAGGGGATTGAAGAAAAGGCACGGGAAATAGAGAAAAAATCACTTCAGCCTCTTTTTCCTGATACTTTAAACAGTGCAGATTTTTTGATGCCCAAATTTATTAGGGTGACGGATCGGGATAAAAAACACGCGGAGAGCAAAGTGTGCCAGGGATCAATTGGGTTTATTTCGGATGAAAAAGAACTCTCTATTGTAAATGTTTTCAAGGATTCCATAGATGTATTTGGATTAGCATTTTATCCGGATGATGAAAGCGAGTTTTATTATGTTGATCCTAGTGATCGGGATCGTTATATAGCTTTAAACGATTATTTTACTTTTTTAAAAACAGCGCGTATTGCGGAATTGCAGAAAATTGCACAGGATCTTGGGGCCAAGCATTTTAAGGTGACCTACAAAGAAGAGAAATCTGTTTTTTCAGAGAAAAAGATAACTGCTCACGGTAAAGCAATGATAGTTGCCAATGGGCAACAGGAAAGGAAGGAAAGAGAGTTTTCCAAAGTTGACATTGCAGCAGAGATGACATTTCCTGGACATGAACCAATTAAACCGAAATTACATTATTTACAAAGAGAGCCATTGATTCAGAATTTAATCACTTTGAGAATGAACGAGGAGACACCCTTGCTTCAGCAGACACTTTCTTTGAACCTAAGTAATTCATCTGGAATGAAGGAAAGTGATGCGGCTAAGATTGATGCGGTATTAAAGGGAATGAAGTGTTCAGGTAATGCTTCAGTCTCGAGTGAAGCGCAGAATGAGTCCAGACGATATTTGGAGTATGAAATTGAGTTTTAGTCATCAAACTTGTTAACATGCCGCAATTGAGTTTGTCGGTGAGCATGTAGGGTATAAAAAGCTGCTTTGTTGATAAATCAGTGTTTGCAGGTTTACTGAAAACAGAATATCTGTTTGACACAGGCAGAAACCGGTGCTAATATAAAGATACAAAAAGGTGCTACCGATGACGGTTCACCTGATTGATTTGGGTTAAAATAACCGTCCACTTCACAGGCTAGGGCGGTTATTTTTGTGTCTTGGAAGCATGCTTACCATGCATGTAACCAAGACTGTAGAAAGTCGCACAAAGCGAAAGTACAGTAATAAGGTCACCGATCGTAAGCAAAGCGAAAGTCCTCCTTTCACCAGATTTCCCATATGGGATAATCTATGTAATCGGAGCTACGTTCTACTCTCCGCACAAAGCGAACCGCCATACACACGTCAACGCGTGGTAGCACCTAAGAGTATTATAACAAACATTTGTTCGAAAAAGCAATATAAAAAGCCAAAAAATGTACTCTTTGGAGTATGGTAAACAAAAAAGGTATCCACCCTGCGATTTTGCGTCAGCAACCGGCAGGAGGATACCTTTTCTCGTTTCTTACTTGTTTTTCCTCATTTTCAACTTCAGCAGTGCAGCAGCTTTGCGGGCATCCATTTCTGTCAGGGAATTTTCCCCGACAACATCCGTTTCGACACCTTCTTCGCTTTTATTGATGTCAACGATGGTGTCCATATAGGGATTGGTGACCACAAATTGTGCGGCTGTTCCGCAGAAGCTTAAGCCCACCACGGGAATGCCCCGGGAGCCGATCTGTTCCACGGTATTGGCAAAATCAATATCGCTGTTGCCCCAGCTGTCGGCACTGACAATGACGCCGTCGCTGCGCATGGCTTCTATCCAGGCACCGATGCGTTCGCCGGTGCGTTCTTTACTGACATTATCCTGAGGGATTCCGCCAATGACAATGCCCTGAAAATCAAAATCTGCATCTTCCGAAAGTACTTTTAACAGTGGATCCCGAAAGTGGTGCAGCGTGGTTTCTTTGGTTGATGGTCCTACACCCATGCTCTTTCCCTTCCTTTCCTTAATACATGGCCCGAATAGCTCCATCCCGGTATTCGTTGGGTGAAAATACAATGGGAGCGCCGGTAATGTCAATAATGGAGTGACTGTTTTCAAAACCGGAAGGTTCCGAAGGCAAAAATCGGGTGTCATACATGGCACCCTGGCCGGATACCAGTTTTACCAAAGCCACCTTTGGTTTGCCGGGGCGGATCTTATCTTCATAGGTATGGCTTTCTGATGCATCTAATGCATGGAATCGCTTTAGCTCTTCCCGGATAAACTGGCAGTAGACATCTACGGCATGGTGAATCGCATCCGGTCCGCTTCTGGAAAATCCGGCCCCTGCTTTCAGCACTGCATCAAAGCAGATGATGTAATCCTCCGGTCCCGGAGTTCCGGCTTTTCCTAATACCATTTGTTCGTCTAACATTCCATCAGAGTTTCCGAAGGCACAGATCGGAACACCGGCTTCGTCAACACCGGTGATCATACCATAGACACCGGTGAGAGTGCGGCTGGTGCCTTCCCCAAGTTTTCCTAAGATCTTAGCTGAGATAGGAAAAACATCCATAATGGACTCATTATGCACATGGTGCTCATGAGGAGGAATGATCCGCATTGTGAGAGAAGAAAAGACTTCCTCTTTTGGTGTAAGATCCCGGGAAGACTCCGGCAGGGTCAGTTCATAGGTTTTGTAGCCTTCTTCTTTCACCGGTTTTATGGAAAAAGCATCTCCCAAACATACCGATTCTACATGAAGGCTTTGGATGGTAAGACGTCGCATGATCTTTTCTTGTGACATGTAATGACCTCCTGGTAAAAAAACTGCCGCAGCAAAAACTGCGGCAGTTGGTGAGTTGCTTAAACTTTTGCAACGTACTCGTAATTGAGAGGAATAACCTGTCCCGGAGACTCTAAGGTTTCCAGTAAATCCAGGGACTCTTTTACGATGTTGTACTGCATTTCCACATCATGCGGAGCACCTGCGTTAGCACCCATTGGTACCAATGGAGCAGCTGCACGAGGTGTACCGGTCTGTTTAACAACCGGTGGTAATGCTGCGATAATAACAGTTGGGATACCTGCTTCTTCAATGGCTCTCTGCACCAATACTGCAGAGCGATGACAGGTACCTCAGCCAGCGGTTAAGACAACGGCGTCTACATTGTGATCCTTGAAGATCTGGGCAATTGCCGGACCGGTCTCATTCTTGAATTTTTCCTGGTTTCCACCACCACCCATGAATCCAATGTGGATTTCGGAAACGGATCCGATCACACCGTCTTTTGCAAGTTCATGTAAGCGGTCGATTGGGAACATACAGTTGATATCTTTGTTAACATCACTGTTGTCGTAACCTCCATGGGAAACCATTAACTCGCTGGATGGCATGGTATCGTATACCTCACGGAAAGTAAAGTCACCAGCCAGATTAAAACGTTTATCTTTTTTGTGATGAACTCCGGCAGCAGTTGCAATAGCAATCTTCATCTCGTTCAGAGGCTTGGTTACTGGTGCCCATACCGGAGGTGGAGTTACAGGCACATAAATCTCGGACTGTAATCCTTCGAAATTAAAATTAGGCATTTCGTTCTCCTTTCCCAGCTGATTTGATTTCTTCAGCCGAACGTTTTTTATTGATTTGATTATTTACATATGTTTCGTTGGGTTCTTCACTGAGTTGTTCAATGAAGCTCATGTTGAAACCAACTTCCTGACCGATTTTGATAGGATAGTCGGTGATCAGCATCCTCATGGGAATCTCCAGATAACCTAACCGTCCCTTCAGGTCAATTCCAACGGCACCATCTGTCACGCGGACAATGATACCTTCCATATAAATGATTTTGTCTCCGTAATTCAGTGGCATATCTTGCACCTGTTACTTAGGAGTATTTCTCTCTACGTTTGTCGCTCATTGGAAGAGAAGTTTCATTCTTCACACGCTCAACCGGTTTGCCGGTTACGTTGGAGATCAGCTCTAAGTTGCTGTCTTTTACAGCCGGAGTCCATTTACGCTCAGCAGCTTTCACTTCAAGTCCACTCATTCTAGCTTTTAACATTGCCAGAGCACGAACTGCGTCTTCCGGACAAAGGGTGTTGTTTGCAAGAACTTCGTTCTCGATACCACCTTCGGACTTGTTGTTATCAACCATGCTAACCATGTATTTGTTACCAACAACCAGGGCACCCTGTTTTGCACAGAAGGATAATCCAACAACAGGAATATCACGCATACCGATCTGTTCGATGTGGCTTGCAAAGTCGATGTGGTTGTTTCCGAATCCTTCGGTAGTAACGAAAGCTCCGTCAACTTCCAGTGCTTCACAGGTCATACCAACACGTTTGGATACGTAGAATTTCTCTGCGTTAATCTGTGGGCTACCTACTAAAACAACGCCGCAAAGGTCAACATCTTCGTCAAATAAACATTCAAGAACCAATGGCTCTCTCCAGTAGTGACGGGACATTTCCTTGGAAGCAGGTCCGATACAGGTTAATGCGTGGATACATCCGTCTAAAACTTCCAATGGAGATACAACAACCGGAACGTTTCCTAAGTCTACGTTTGGACGGGCACCAAGAACACCTACAGGCTCCTGTGGGATCAGCAGGTTGTCATGCATAGCTCCCTGTCCCATGATCTCCTTAACGATAACAACTTTCTTCTTGCCGGGACGACGATACTGATTGAAGGTTTCTTTGTCAACGATCAGGGATTCGTCATCTAATTTCTTCAGAGCTTCACGGATCTCCTGGGTGATCACATCGGTAGCAGAGTGAGCTGCCAATGGTCCCGGACGCTCCATGTTGGTTCCTTCTTTAATGGTAACCTGAGTCTTGATGAAGATCTCGCCCTTATCCGGTGCACCCGGACGGTTCCACATAATGTTCTCATCTAAGATACCTTCGGAAGAACCGAACTCACCGATCTGAACACCGTTAGCATCAGTACCGGTAACCATCATAACAACACCATCCAATACTCTGGTGATGCCGGAACCAAGCTCGCTGCCTTTTTCCTTGCAGGCGATTGGCTGAACGTCCATAATGGTTTCGGAATAGGTATGATACTGTTCCGGAGTAATGATATCGATCTTTAAGTCATATACCAGTTCCTGGCTGTCAACGGCTTCTTTCTCGATGCCTTCACGAATGTAAAGAGTAGTACCTTCAATCTTGGTTTCCGGTCCACGTTTTACTTCGGTGATCTTGTAGTGATGACGGGTTAAAGTACGAAGTAACTTTGGCTCTTCATTTACAACAGGGGCAGCAACGCTACCACCTGCAGTTGCAGCAGCATTTCCACCGCTTACAAGTGGCATGGAAACGTGGATGTTCTTTCCTTCTCCGATGGAAATCTTAATAGTTCCACCTGCAGTAGGAGCAGAAACAACAGCATTTGTAGCAGCCGGGATAGCAGCTGCCGGAGCTTCAGCCGGAGCTTCTTCTTTTGCTTCAACGATTTTATCAATTTTGTCAACGGTCAAAGGAGTCAGGGAATCAAATGTTCCGGTTAAAGTTGCTCCGATAACCTGACCGATGGTAAGGCATCCGTCTAAGTTTAATAATCCGGAATCTACCAGATCATCAAAAATAGCAGGATCCTCTAAGTTGTGGCTTGTTAAAACCACGCCTTGTTCTGCACGACAACAAAGGACTGCAGGGCTTTGCGCATGTTCTTTTGCGTATTCTTCACTAATTGCCATGTGTCTAGGCCTCCTTTAAATTATTATTAACAGGTCCTCGCAATTTATTGCAGGGGGGAAGGTAATGCTTGCAACTTTGCGTTACCTTCTTCCTAAAAAGCAATAAGCTATCTGCTCAGTTCTGTAATTAATCGACTTGGTCAGAACCTGCACAGATACGTGGCATGGATACATGAATATCTTTACCTTCTCCAATGGAAATCTTAAGAACTCCGCCTGTTACCGGAACGGAAATGTTCGCAGCACCAACCGGCGCTTTCGCAGCATCAAGTTATGGCTTGTTAAAACCACACCCTTTTCTGCTCGACAGCAAAGAACTGCCGGGCTTTTCGCATGCTCTTTCGCGTATTCTTCACTAATTGCCACGAGTCTGGGCCTCCTTCATTAAGTCTTAATGGATAATGATCTTTTTACTGCAGGAAGATTGGTAATTCAATCTCGATATTCTTGCCCTCTTTGATATCGATATGCAGTAAGCCATCATTTTCATCTCTTGTAACTTCGTATACACAGCCTTCGGAAGAAGCTTCTTCGCCAAGCTGTGGAACGGTCTTGGATTTGGTCAGATAACGCATACGCTCTTTACCAACGGTATCGAAGATGGTATCTGTCTGATGATGAACATTTAATCCAAGCTTTGGTGCAGATCCCATAACGGTATTGGTACAGTCACTACAGTTTCCGATTAAGATTTCGGTACATCCGGCTTTCTTAATGTTCATACATTTCTGTGCCTGTCCAGGACAGTTACCCGGGTTCTCACACTTCAGGGTGCCCTTGATGTCAGCAGCCTGTTTACATTTTTCAACGGTGACAACTTCGCCATTCATCTTTGTAGCGATGTCGCGCATACGATCTTCGTTACCGCCGCAGGCACATAACAGTAATCCTACTTTCGCACCCTTTAAATCTTCAAAAGGTTTGGTAACGATGATTCCACCTGTTGTCTTGGTGATCGGAGTATCCAGAGTGGTAGCTTTACCGGTGAATGGTCCACCCATTACGATCTCACCATATTCTCCATCGATTCCGCCGGCGCGTTCGATCAGTTCACCAACGGTAGTTCCGATAGGAACATCGAAGAATACTCTGGTATGTGTTCCGCCCTTTAATTTACCTGCAACAGATACATTCTTGGTAATTACAGGACGTTTGTCAAGAACTGCTTCAGCAACACGCTGAACAGTCTCCACATTGATTACTACTGCATCTGCCTTGGATGGAAGATCAGTAGGCTCAAGAAGTTTTCCTAATACTTCTCTTACAACGGCACGTTCTTCACCCATTGGGTAAATGTCCGGTAAAAGATGAACGCGGATACCTTCTTCCTTCGCACAAAGATCTGCAAGAAGTTTTACAGCTTCTTCATGCTTTGCCTTGATGGCTACAACACCTTCTTTGGCATTGCACAGTTTCTTTAAAATCTTGATTCCATCAAGAAGTCTGGAAGCGTTTTTCTCAATCCAGCTAATGTTGTGCTCTAACAGAGGCTCGCACTCTGCAGCGTTAACGAGAATGTAACCACCCTTTAAATCAACATTACACTTAACAGCCGTTGGGAATCCGGCTCCTCCCATTCCAACAAGACCGGCAGCAGCCATAAGCTCCTTGTCGTCAGCTCCGCTAATCGGAACGAACTTGTCTTCGGAAGGATTTGCTTCAGAAGCTTCAATAATGATGGATGTTTCATCCACAGCGGCAACTTTGCCGTCGAATGGAGAGTGAATAGCAGCACCCAGGCCGGTTGGCTCTGCGATGCATACACCGCGCTCAACTTTGTCACCAGCTTTAACAGTTGGAGCACAAGGAGCACCGATGTGCTGTTTTAATAGAATTTTGTACTTCATGGGCACCTCCAATAAGAATTTGTTAATTCTTTCCCAAATATAAGTATACCTTGTTTTTGGGGGAAAAGGAAATGAGCTATGCAAATTCCAGACATTACGAAACGTAATGTCTGGAATGGGAAAATCAAAAATTCAAATAATAGAAAGATGTAATATAAAGATTGAAAAAAGACAGATTAACGTATATTTAAAAGCATTTCCTGGGTCAGTTCAATAAAACGGGTAGCAGCCGGAGACATGTGGTCTGATTTGGGATAAGCAATGCCAAGTTCGCGGCTGATGGGAGGATCTAAAGGCAGTGTGCTGATGGGATATTTCATATCCAATACTGACATCTGCGGAAGGATACTGAATCCTAAACCGCTTGCTACCATGTGCATGATGGACAGGTCCTCTCTGGCGGAACAAACCACATTCAGATGGATGCCGTGATTTACCAGCAAATCCGGGAAATCCGTGTATACTTCTCTGGCAGGAAGTAAAAAGGGCTGATCTTCAAAATCCGATACAGGAAAACTCTTCATACCGGTAATGTCAAAGCTTTCCGGGATCACAGCCAGCATAGGATCATCGTAAAGTGGGATCCACTCCATATCATCGGAAGCACTACGGCTTAAAAAGGCAAGATCTGCTTTCTTTTCTTCCAGAAAGGAGAGTAGTTCCTTTGGATTTCCTTCGATCAGCTCCAGTGTCATGGAAGGAAACTCTCTGCGGAATGCACTGATGATATCCGGAAGCCAGTTGTGAGAAATACTTGCAAGGGTAGCAATGGTCAGATGGCCTCCGCCCGATTCGCTTAAGGTTTCCACAACCCGGTCTAATTTGCGGTTCACTTCCAGTAATTCCCGGACAAGAGGAAGGATTCGCTCTGCTTCCGCAGTCAGGGACACACCATGCTTATTTCGGACAAAGAGAGGAAATCCCAGTTCCGATTCCATGGATTTTAGAACATGACTTACACCGGATTGGGTGTAGCCCATGCGCACACCGCTTTTTGTAAAATTCTTTGTAGTTGCAACATCAAGAAACAACTCATATCTGTTTAATTCCATAATCTCACCCTTTAATCTTTATTGTATTTCTATAATTTTCGGAAACCCTTCTTTACGTGTGGGCAGCGGTTTTCTATAAAAGATTTAAATGCATCCTGAAAGGTGTCTTCAAGAGCTTCCTTTGGGAAGGCAAATAATCCTTTGGCACCCTGCTCTGAACGGATCACCAATCCAATGGCCTTGTCAGATTCCAGCAGTTTTACTACCTGTTTATAGGAATACTCCCTTTGGGAAGTGGGGGTAATGTTTACAAGATGGTCGTCAAAAAAGTCTATCTCTACCCTCAGATCGTTTATATTTTTTTCTTTGCGCCGTTCATACGCACCGTTCGCATCACCGTATGCAGCGGTAGAAGCCAATTTCTTTCCGAATGTTTTGCGGAAACACTCCAGTCCGACGAAGATCAGTGCCCAAATTCCACAATACTTGAGTAAAAAGATGACAACTTCAACAGGAGAGTTATGAAAGACTCCCATATTGGCGATCATGGCTACCAGGATCATAATTGCCAGCGCCAAAGCACCGATGCGGAAACCATTTATACTGGAGTCTAAGCGATACAACTCGCAGGTTCGAAAAATGTTTTCCTTTGTTTCTTCATATTTAATAGTAAAACGTGGTGTCATTGGTACCTCCGATGATTTTCTTTCATGTTTGTAATTCGGGATTATTATATCGCAGACAGGGCATAAAAGCAAGGGTGCTTTTGCCGGTAAACCATTGATTATTCAGACAAAACAGGCACCGGAAATTCCGATGCCTGTTTTAATAAAAAATATAATTTCATATATTTCTTTGTTTTGAATTTGTTTTTTTAGGGTTGAGATTCTATTTTCCTCCAACCATTTCATCAAACTTCTTGGTGAATAATAACATTACGATACCAATAGCGATGATAATAATGGATACGATTCCGTATGCTTTTACGAAGGAGAACTGTCCTAACCAGTTGTACAGTGGTCCGTAAGCTTTGCCGGAGAAGAAAATGATCAATGGCCATACACCAAGCATGGTTCCCAGAAGTTTTGCAGGAGCATACTTGCTGATGAAGGAGTTGCCAAGAGGTGAGAAGATAACTTCACCGAGGGTTAATGCAAATGCGGTTAAGAAGATCAACCATACACCAACCGGATCTTTGGTTCCTTCGCCTGCCATAAAGGCAGCTGCAACCATGATTGCAAGTGAAACACCAAGAATGATGATTCCGAGAGCAGTTTTGGTAAACATTCCCCAGTCACCCTGTGGACGCTGTTTCATCTTTGCCCAGATTCCTGCAAAGATCGGGCAGAGGATGATACAGAGTAATCCGTTTGCGGAGTCAAACCAGGAAGTTGGCATTTCGAAGCTGCCGATCATCCAGTTTGCCCATCCGGAACCACCCTGGGAAACAGGACCGAATTCGTAATAAACCGGTAAGTATACTAAGTACCAGAATAACCAGAATATACCTGAGAATAAAGTAACGATGCAGATTGCAACAACACGGTTTTTCTCAAGTTTGGTAAGAGGTGCATTGTCTTTCTTGGTATCTGCCGCAGCGGTATCTTCTTTACGGTTGTCAACTAAGAACGGTTTCTTACCTGCGTCACCTAAGGATTTCAGTCCGATTAACCACCATAAGCAGTCAACGAAAAGAAGGATGCCGCATACCAAGAACATCAGACGATAGCTAACCTGTGTAGCGATCAATGTAAGGAAGGTTGTTCCAACGAAGGATCCGATGTTAACAAACATGTACTGAATGTTAAAAATGGAATCCAGTGTATCCTGGTCTGCTAACGGGAAAAGACGTCCGTTGATACCGGAGATGTTTCCTTTAAAGAAACCGGTACCGATAGCAAGCAGGATAATGGCAGCCCAGAGCATTCCGATTCCGTTTGCTTTCCATGCGCATAACCAGCCGATTCCCATTAAGATTTCTCCCAACGGAACCAGGATTTGAGGACTGATCCAACGGTCTGCAATAATTCCACCGATGATCGGTGTGATGTAAGTAAAAGCTACCAGATTGGAACTCATAACAGCTCCCACAGACTTATCCAGTCCGAGTCCACCGTTCATTGCTTCCAAAACGATGAAAATTGTGAGACCCCATTTCGCTGCGTAGTATGCACATCTCTCAAGTGTGAAAGAGAAAGAGCATACCCAGAAGCCAAATGGCCATGTTTTCTTTGTGTTGTCCATTTGTAATTCCTCCAATATGTTTTTTGTCCTGTACTTTCAAATGGAAAAACAATTCAATTCAAAACCATCTGAAATCCTGAACTGTTAATATTATATCATGCCTGCTTAAAATGTACAACGAAAATGTTAATATAAAATTAATAGTTTGGTAGTAATTGGAAAGGATTTTTGACTACTATCATGTCTGTGTGATAGCACGTTAGTTAGCTAAACTAAACGCCGGAGATTGTGTTTTTTATATAATGAAAGAAATAGTATTGCGTTTGTGGTGAAAATGTGATACTGTTAACAAAAGATGAACAAAGAGTGAATAAGCAAGTGGCGCGCGGATTCCGTAGGCTGCTTGTTTTGGATTATAAATAAACTAAAAAGAAAGCAGGAGGTAAACAAATGACAGCATTATGGATTATCAGAATTGTTCTTGTGGTATGGACCGTCATATCCTGTATTATGATCGTTATGGATACGATCAAGCACAAGGATGAACTGGAACTGAAAAAGGGACCGCTTCTCTTCTTTATGGGAATGTTGGTGGACTTCTTTGACACCTGGGGAATCGGATGTTACGCACCCAATATGGCATTATTTAAATTTACCAATACCTGCCGTGATGACCTGGTTCCCGGTACTTTGAACCTTGGCCATACGGTGCCGGTGGCCATCGAAGGCATCCTCTTCATGACTTTTGTGGAAATTGATCCGCTGACACTGGCATTAATGTTGGCATCTTCTGCAGTAGGAGCTGTCATCGGTTCCAAGATCGTATGTAAGTGGAACATGAAAGTGGTTCGTTATGCACTGGGTATTTCCCTGATCGCAGTTTCCATCGTTACGGTGTGCCGTACCATGGCGGTAGGTCCTTTTGGATCCAGCGGAGACGCACTGGCTTTAACCGGAGTGAAATTAGTGATCGGAATCGTGGTTCAGTTCTTCCTGGGCGCATTGATGATGGTTGGATTCGGATTATACTCACCCTGTATCGCGCTTTGCTCTATGCTGGGACTGAACATCGGAGCAGCATTTCCGATCATGATGGGATCCTGTGGATTCTTAATGAATGCAGCGGTTCCCAGTTTTATCAAAGAGAATAAGTATGATCGTACCTGTAACCTGTTTGTAATGATGGGAGGAACGATCGGAGTTATTCTTGCATATTTACTGTTAAAATATGCATTCTCATTGACAACACTTTCTTACATAGTATGTGCGGTAATGATATTTACAGCAATTCGTTATTTCCTGGATGCAAGAAAGGAAGGCTAAAGAAAAAAGAGGGTGTGCCATTGAAGATGGCACACCCTTTCTTTATGAGTTAGGTTATTTGCGGTTCCTTCTTATTTTGTTTATCAGTTTCCTGGGAATGTAACGGCAGGTGCAGTTACATCTGGAAAGGATAAACTGCTGAAAAGTATCGGCAGAGCCGATGGTAAAGCAGTTTTTTGGGAGGATAAACAGATCGTCCTGATTCATGCAAAGATAAAAAAAGGACTCATCATAGTACAATGCAGAGATCTTGTGATAGCCGCCCGGATTTAAGAAGGGTTGCTCTTCCCGCAAGACCTTAAGGCCTTTCTCATCAAAACGATAGGTGGTTACAATTCCCTGCTGATATTCGGGGTCACGCTTTTCCATACGTTTTATGGGGATGTGATGACGAAACAATCCCATCAGGATCAGGAAAATACCCATCACATAGCAGGTACCATATATGACAGGGTGATGTCCGGAACCGGTGAAAGGAAGAAAGAGAATCAGCACTCCGAAAATCAGGAAATTGGTGGTGACACGGGGATAGCGGACGCGGTTGATAAACGTGATATAGGCTTCAATCATGGACTTGTCCCGTTTGGCGTTAACTTCGTAGCGAATGGTTGATGGCATGGCAATCCTCCTTAATAAAATGTGGAAACAATCAGTTAAGTATAGTATATGAGAAAAAATTCACAAACACAAGGGGATTCATTGACTTATTATGCATAATCATCTATAATGAGTTTGGTTTGAACCTTTATTTGGGGGTTTTGCCAAGGGAGTACATATAAAAAAGAAATATAAGGAAATTAAGGAGAGAAGTAGCAGTGAATCTGAAAGCAAATGTGAATGTAGGCAGATTTGAGTCTGTCATGCAGGTGGTAGATTCCCATACTGTGGGCGAATTCTGCCGAATCGTCATCGGTGGTGCTCCGGAACCGGAAGGAAGCACTATGATCGAGAAGAAGAAATTTATGGAGAGCAAGTATGATCATCTTCGTACAGCATTGATGCTGGAACCAAGAGGTCATCAGGAAATGTTTGGTGCATTTTTCTGTGAACCGGTTCATAAAGAGGCTGATTTCGGTGTGATTTTTATGGATACCGGCGGCTACTTAAATATGTGCGGTCACTGTACCATTGGATCTGTAACAGTCGCTATTGAAGCAGGATTAGTTGAATCACATGAGGGAGAGAATGAGGTTGTTCTGGATGCACCGGCAGGATTGATCCGGACCAAGGCCATTGTGAAGAATGGTAAAGTGGAATCCGTTACCCTGACAAATGTTCCTTCCTTTATGTATAAAGATAATCTTTCCATTAACATAGATGGAAAGGATATTCCGTTTGCTATCAGCTTCGGCGGAAGCTTCTTCGCTTTGGTAGACACCACCAAACTTGATATTGGTGAGATCAATGCCAAGAATATCCGGGCATATACTGATTTGGGAATGAAGATGTTGGAAGAAATCAATCGTCAGGTTCCTGTGCAGCATCCGGAGCTGGATATCAATACCGTTGATTTAGTGGAATTCTATGGACCTACACCAAATCCGGACAAAGCAGATACCAGAAACGTCGTTATTTTTGGTGATCGCAGTGCGGACCGTTCACCTTGTGGAACCGGAACCAGCGCAAAAGTTGCGGCAATGTATTACTGGGGTGAATTAAAGGTAGGCGAGAAGTTCGTGAATGAGAGCTTCATCGGAAGTCTGTTTACCGGTGAAATCATTGATACTACCAAGGTGGCAGAATTTGATGCTGTCATTCCAACGGTAACAGGAAGTGCTTACCTGACCGGTTTCGGTACCTATCTGATCGATAGCCTTGATCCGTTAAAATATGGTTTTGAGGTAGGTTAGTTTATTCAATTTTTATAAGGGTTTTATTTTGGCTTTTGGGAATAAGGGTATAAAATGATTGTAAAATACTCCTGTCCGGCAGATGAAGAGCTATGCTTTTTGTCTCCGGGTGGGAGTTTTTTGCATTAGTACCTGAATCACGATCCCCAGTACGATCAGAAGAAGTCCCGCCACAGAATACACGGTCACAGGCTCATCCAGAATAAAATGTGTGGCAAGCAGGGATACAAAGGGAGTCAGGTAAGCTAAGTTAGCAATCACAGCTGTATTTCCCATATCCAATGCAAGTGCCCAGGTTAAGTAGGGCAGGGCATTGCAGATGATCCCGTTCCAGATAAGACCGACAGATTCCGTCATGGAAGGAATCCGGCAGGTTCCCCGGATAAGGATCCACAGGAAGGCTATCACAGTACCGGAAGCGTAGGAGAGAAATACACTGATATTTTTGTCATAGTCTTCCCGTTTATTTAAAGTACAGTACAATCCATAGCAGAGGGCTGCCATAAGACTGTAAAGTATTCCCATGAGTGAGCCGCCTAACAGATTGTGGAAGTTACCATTGGTAGTGACCACGATAATTCCCAAAAAGGAAAAGAGTACAGCGGCGAATTTTCCTATGGTCATGGACTCTTTTAAGAGCAGACAGGAAAAAATAATGATCAGAGCCGGCCAGAGATAGTTTATGACAAAGGCTTCCTGTGCCGGTAAAAGTGCGGTTCCCAGGAGTAAAAAAAGATTGTAAAACAAAACACCCAGAGAACCTACGATAATCATACGAAGTGCGGTTCTGGCCGAAAGCCGGCGCAACTTTGAAAGGTGCCCGCATTTTAAATTATACAGAAACAGGAAAATCGTGGCTGTTAAAAAGGAAAAGGCCAGTGCATACATGGCATCCATTTGGTTCATGATGATTTTGGATGCAGTTGCCACTGTTCCCCAACAAAGGATAGAAGTAGCTGCATAAATATATTCACGCCCGATTTTCATAGATTCTGTTCCTCTCGTCGACTTCTATGGTCATCATATCCCAGTAAAGTGCAGAAAGTCAACAAACGAAATGGCATGACTGAATCAAGCAAATGGAATGACTGTCCCGGCTCCATGCAGGGTGCAAAGGTTTACAAATCAGGGGAAATAACGTATAATCCCCAATAGAACAAAAGCTTAAAAAACTGAGAAAGAAAAGTGAGGTTAGAAATCCTATGAAAAGAATAGTTTCACTGCTGCTTACAGCAGTATTAGTACTTACCGGCTCCATGACCGTATTGGCAGACGGAACCGGAAATGTCAATGAATATGGACAGGCATATCTGGTTACCGGAGCAGACCTGAATAACGAACAGTATAATACTGTCATGGATCTGCTGGGGGTAACGCAGGAAGAACTTCCTGATTATGTGCAGTTGGAAGTGACTAATGGCGAGGAACATCAGTATCTGGATGCATACCTTCCCGCATCCGTCATCGGAAGCAGAGCTTTTTCTTCCGTGAAGCTGATTCCACAGGCAGAAGGTTCAGGATTAAGCATTACAACCTATAACATCAATTACTGTACCGTATCCATGTATAAGAATGCGTTGATCACCGCCGGTATGGAAGATGCAGAGGTAACCGTGGCGGGACCTTTTGAACTGTCCGGCACTGCAGCCCTCATCGGTGCGGTAAAAGCATACGCAGACAGTCAGGGTGAAGAGGTAGACGAAGAAGCACTGGAAACTGCTACCAATGAGATCGTTCTTACCGGAGAACTGGGCGAAGAAATGGGAGATGCGGAAGCGGTTTCAGACCTGATGGCATATGTAAAACAGGTTGTGGTAGAACAGGGACTGGAAGATGAAGAGGATATCCGTGCGGCTATTGAAGAAGGAGCTGAGAAGCTGGATCTTGAACTGACAGAAGAGCAGGTGGAAGAAGTGGCTGCGCTGATGAAAAAGATCAGCAAGCTGGACATCGACCCTGATACTTTAAAAGAGCAGGCAAAAGACATCTATGATAAACTGACCGATATGGGCTTTGATATCGGTGATGTGGATACCGATGGACTTCTGGCTGCTATTAAAGGATTCTTCCAGGCGATCATTGATTTTATCAAGGGATTGTTTGGCTAAGAAATAATATAGTTAGATGGAATAAAAAAACAGGCGGTTGCGAGTGGCAGCCGCCTGTTTTTGTTAATGTACCTTGCGGTATGGTAAGGAGATTACTCCGCTATAGATGCGCTGAATGACATTTCTAGTGCAATGCCGTCGTCATTAATCAGCTCTAATGTAACCTTATCAGTGTCTGGATTCTCCTGATAGTATGTTGTGACTGCAGAAACTAAGGAGACACTTTCACATGCCCAGTTACTTCCTTTGTTTCCAAGAGCATCATTCCAGCGATAAGTGTTGCCGTTAAATTTAATCGCTTTAACAGTACTTCCGCTATCACAACGATAAATAGCACCTACGAATCTTGCAAAGGTATTCATCACATATGTCAATGTGGCTACTTCTTGTGTATATGTTGTGCTACTCATAATATCACTTATCGCAGAAGCATCCTCAGATCCGATGCTAGCAGTAACTGAGTTGCCACTTACAGCAAGTTTAGATAACGGCTGATAATTTGTCGTGGTATCCTCATAAACATATTGACATGCAGAACCCAAAACATGTACGAGTTCAGGATATAAATCACCCAAAATCTCAACTGCTG
Organism: Lachnospiraceae bacterium; assembly: GCA_051877515.1. GTDB lineage: Bacteria > Bacillota > Clostridia > Lachnospirales > Lachnospiraceae > XBB1006. The sequence goes on from JBJEIY010000017.1 coordinate 23,572, forward strand.
TTACCTGAACATCGGCAACAAAACGAATCGTTGTTTCATATCCGTTGTAAGCAACAAGTGTTAAGTGAACATCGCGGATTGCAGTGTTCTGTGCTGTTACAACTGCGGATACTAAGGTGTTTCCGTTTTCATCTATCCAGTTGCTTCCTGCGCTTTTACCTTCTGAGTTCCAGGTGTAATCGACACCATTGAAAATAATCTTAACTAACTTAGTATTACTATTAGCACGGTACAATGCACCCAGATATCTTGCAAAGGTGTTCATAACTACAGAATCAATCACATACTCCAGAGCATCCTTCTCATAGCCGGAGGCATTTGTGATCTTTCCATCTGTAATACTGTCTTTTTTGCTGGCAAAAACAGATTCTATTGCATTAAGAGAATTTTCTTTCGTAAAGGTTCCGGAAACGGTATCATCTCCGTTGAATGATAGATAAGAAGGCTGCAAGTAGTTATTTCCGGAATCGTAGTTATAGGTAGTAGCAGTATATGCAAGTTCTTTCAGCGCACTCTCTGTATATGCCTGAATGTCTTCGCTGCTAACAATATTAATAAAGAAGATGCACCAGGATTCCGGTTCACTTGCGGTTGCATTTACATGAACGCGAATTCTGTAAAAACCTTCTGTTGAAGTACTGGAGATGGAATCGACTTTCTCCCATACATAATCGCCCAACCATAGTTCGGTAATCACTTCAGTGACCTCAGCGCTATACGTGATAGTAAACTCTTTTCCTTGTTCAAGAGGCATATCGTATATAGCATATCCGCTATACTCATCGGTGCTGATAGTGATGTTGTCTTTGGGATATGGGTTTGCATCACCGCTAAAGGTTGCAGAAACAGCCTGTATTGCACAGCCGGTAACATTTATACTGATACAAATTGCTTTATGGTTGTCCAAGGTTGCTCCCGGTGTGGACACATATACGCACCAGTTTCCGGGAACATCAGGAAGACCCTCTTCTGCATAAGGAGCGTTGGAGATACAGTACTGGTAGGACAGATCATATCCGCTTTCTGATTCAATATTATTTGTAATGAAGCTTTCTATAACATCTTTTGAAAACTTTGAAGCATCATTAAAGTTAAGGCCTATCCATGTATAACCCTCATAATCAAAGGTATTCCATTCGGTGGAATTTTCCTCGTCTGTGCCGGTTTCGTTCTTGATACTAAGCTGATCCCAGCCAGCTGCTTTCACGATGATAACAGCTTTGCCACCGTTGCAGTAATCATTGCCTTCTGAATAGGCATAGATATAGTAGCTGCCGGAAGTGCTTGGTAAACCGGTGTTAACTACGGAACTGTTATATTCACAATAAGAATATGTAACCTTCAGCTCTTCTTTTGAGGTGGCACTCACGTACTTGTCTAATTCAGCAAATACAGCATCTTCTACAGTATACTGATCTATTCCTTCCTCGGTTGTAGTTTTCGTTCCTGTTGTACAACTAAGGGTAACGGAATCATCGCGTTTCTTGTAGGTGAGTGAAATTTGGTTGCTTGTTTTACCTGCATATGTAACTTCAAGATATCCATCTGTTGCATAATCATTTAGCATATCCTCGGAAACCACCAATGTATTGGTTGAGTGATCTGAATATGTAATTGTAATCAAAGCTTTTGATAAATCAATGCTTTCTCCGTAATACAGATCAGTTGAACCAGTGTACGCCAATGTAACACTACCGATGGTAACGATTTGAGTCTTTAACTCTTCCGGAAGTTGTTCTTCAATCGCTACTTTATTACTATCACTGGCAACAATGGAAGAACCGCTGATTGCAGATCCGGTTACAGTTACAGTGCCGACATTAATTATGTTAGAAAGATCCAGAATTTCCAGCGTTCCGCTTACTTTGATGGAAATATTGCTTACTGTGGCTTCTACCACAATGGAACCAACAGTACTGTCTTCAGTAACCTGAATGCTAGCAGAATCGTTTTTCACGGAAACCTGATCTACCTGTGTTTCCAGTGTTACAGAAGCGGAAACATTCAATGATACAACTTTTCCTTCTCCGGCTATGGTTACGGAACTGCCGGACACTGCAGTTGCGGCGTCTCCAGTTACATCTACTGCGGCAATGCTGGTTCCGCTTGTAACATTAATTTTTGCATCGGCCTTCTCAACAGAAACCTTCTGGATATTTCCGTCTAAAGTAACTTGAGAGTCTGTCTTGATGGATACTTGCGGAGTTTCTGCAAGGGTCTCCGGGATCTCAATCTTACCGCCGCCGAGGAACTCTACGAGTCTTGCAATATCTCTTAATACAAATGTATTATTGGCTACTGCCTCGATCTGGATGGTTCCGTCAACCTGAGCACTGTTTTCTACATGTGCATTTGGAGCATTTATGATAAGGTTTCCGGAAATGACAGCACCATCGGTGCCTTCACCCTCATCTACGATTTCGATTCTGGTTGCGTCTGGAGCAGTGATCTTAAGCGTACCAGCCAGGGAGTGCTTTCCTAAGCTGAGGATCAGTGTTCCGTTGCCGTTCCAGGTCGCATCTACATCGCCGGAGATATCCTGTCCAAGGACAACTGGCGCTTCAGATGTGGCGGTTGAAATCGCTGCTGCAAATGCTTTTGCAGAATCTTCTGTACCGGATGGTTCGTCGCCACCGGATGGTTCGTCGCCACCGGATGGTTCGTCGCCACCGGATGGTTCATCGCCACCGGAAGGCTTGTCACCGGAGGAACTGCCGCCACTGGAGGAACCGCCGCTACCCCAGTAGCCACCGCCACCGGTAGAACCGGAGTTGGAGTTGCCGTTATCGGTATTACCATTATCGGTGTTACCATTGTCAGTATTACCATTGTCGGTATTACCGCTGTCGGTGTTACCATTGTCAGTGTTGTCGTTGTCGGTGTTACCATTGTCAGTATTACCGTTATCGGTGTTACCATTGTCGGTGTCGGAACTAGAAGATGGTTTCTTACCGGCTACAGAAGATGACTTACCGGCTTTGACGGTCACGGTAGTTCCGTCAGCGCGTTTAACAGTAATCTTCTTTGTGGTATTGTTGGTTACTTTTACTGTAATGGATTTAGATGTTAAAGTAATCTTGGAAGCACCGGCTCCGCGTAACAGCTTCACGCTTGCACTGGCGCCAGCAGTCAGAGTCATACCGATGGAGCTGGTAAGTGTTGAACCTGTAGCATTTTTACCAATGGTTACCTTGGTGTTGCTGGAAGCTGATCCCTTTGCGGAAAGGGTAGTCTTTGCTGTAATGGAAACAGCACTGATCTTACCATTGTTAGTTAGTGTAATTTTGCCATTCTTTTTAGATAAAGTCAGTTTCTTCACGGATGCTACAGAAGAAACAACCAGAGAGAGCTTGGAATCAGAAACACTCAGAGTATTGTTCTTTGCTCTTTCCGTGAATTTTGTGGCATTCGTGATGGTAATGCTTTTGAATTTTCCGTTGTTGGTAATAGTAGCTTTAGGAGCAGAAACCGTTAAGGTTTTCTTTGTATAGCTACCAGAACCAATTTTCAAAGTTTGGGTTTTGCTGGTTTTGATGGTAATCTTTGTTACCTTCGTGTTCTTCAGTGCTGAATTTAATCCTTTTTGAGTACTTACCGTGACGGATTTAGAAGCAGCCTGCGCCAGATTTGCCGTAGATGGCATCATAGTTAGCACAAGTGTCAGCACGAGAAGTGAAGCCAGCATTTTTTTCAATGCTTTCATTGAATTCCTCCTTTTTGTATATTAGCAAAATAAACTGCTATCTTCTATTATAAATACACTAATAAAATAATCAATAGAAATATTATAAAAAATAATATAAATTATATTATTCACGTACAAAAAGAAAGGCATTTGTGGATCAAATGCGCAAAAGGATACTATGAGAATTTGGGATAATAGTGAAGAAAATATAGTATTGTGAAAGAGTTAATTATTCTGAGACATCAATATTAGACAGTGCATACTCAATACACTGAATGACAACTTTATTAAAGGACATGTTGTTTTCGTCAGCTAAAGACTGAACTTGATTAATCAGGTCTTTTGGAAGACGTAAAGATTTGTTTTCGTATTCGGTATAGTCAGCTTTTAGTTTAAACATATTAATAACACCTCCCTCATATCTATTTTATTATATTAATAACTCTTTTATAATATTTATTTAATGGTATTATTTTCATTATAAAAAATATTATAAAAAGAGTTGATTTTATGCATAAGAATCAGGAGGGGTATGAAATACTTATACAAAAACTCCGGCAAACTGCGTAGAATATAAAAAGAATGCAAAAGGCAGTAGCTATGAAGAAAAAATATATAAGGACAGCGCTTGTTGTAGGAGCGCTGCCCCTGTTTTTATTCGCTTGGGTGATTTCCGGGATGCCGCAACAGTCAGCGCTACAAACAGATGTACCTGCCACACAGGAAACGGAGGAAGAGCCGCTAGCCAGAAAAGTGGTGGCTCTGACTTTTGATGACGGACCCCACGAAAAGATCACACCGAAGGTGCTGGATATTCTAAAGGAAGAGGGAGTGCAGGCTACCTTTTTCCTGATGGGGGAAAAAGTGGAAGAATGTCCGAAATTGGTAAAGCGAATGGTGAAGGAAGGGCATGCAGTAGGAAATCACACCTATTCCCATGTAGATCTTTCCAGCCTGTCCACGCAGCAGGCAAAAGAAGAAATTGAACATGCCCAGGAGATCATTGAAAAGATCACGGGAGAAGCGCCTATCCTTCTGCGGCCTCCTTTTGGGAAGGTAAGGGAGAATGAAGTGCCGAAGGAGTTGCTGGAGATAGAGTGGAATGTGGATACCTTAGACTGGACCGGCAGCAGTGCAGGCCAGATCCTAAACCGGGTGCAGAAACAATTAAAACCAGGGGCTATTATCCTGATGCATGACCAGTATCAGGGAACGGTGGAAGCATTGCGGGATTTGATCCGGCAGGTGCGGCAGCAGGGCTATAAATTTGTAACAGTGGAGGAACTGCTTTTGCTGTAGCAGGGAACTATTAAACAAAAATAAAAAATATTTGTTTTTGTTTAATAAATCGAATATAATACTTCCGAAAAATATGACATTCATCCTAAGTTGTTGCTGGCAAGAACAAGAAACCCACAATATGATATAGAAGGAATTCAAATAATAGACATTGCGGAATGGCTATTCTGCTAAATTATATGGATAAAAATCAAAACGGGTTACTCTCTGATACCCCGAAAGGGGCTCAATCTGACAGGCGGTCGGATATCCGTTGTGGAAAGTGTAATTTAAGTATGATATAATGAGCGCAAGTGAGAAGAATGTGCTTGCACATTCGGCGAACGGCGAAATTATTGAGTGAGCGACGCTCACGAGATAATAAAATACAAATATTTTCAGGGGAAAAGGGGATAAAATGAGCTTTCAACTATTTGAAGTGGCAGGAGTCAGTCTGTTTCATGTTAAAACCATGGCCTTGATCCTATTTCTGGTATTTGGGATTATTGCAGTGGGATATCTTGTTGGAAAGGTCTCCGTAAAAGGAGTTTCACTGGGAAGTGCAGCGGTGTTTATTGTGGCGCTATTTGCCGGGCATTTTCTTCAGTACGGCCTGGATCATGTGACAGCCTGGAGTGAGGCCGGCGGCTGGGATGGCGTGAAGCAATATTTCAGTATGATCCAGAATATGGGACTGATCTTTTTTGTAACAGCGGTTGGTCTCATTGCAGGGCCAACCTTTTTTAAGAACCTGAAGAAAAATTTTAAATCCTATGTACTATTGGGACTGGTGATCATTCTGGCAGGAGCAGGAGTCTGTGCCCTGATCACAGTGTTGGTTCCGGATATGAATTCGGCGATGTCGGTAGGACTACTGGCGGGGGCTCTGACCAGTACCCCGGCGTTTTCTGCAGCACAGGGAGCGTTGGCAGACAGCCCGCTATACAATCAGGTGGCGGTAGGCCTGGGAGTGGCCTATCCTTTTGGTGTATTGGGTGTTGTGCTTTTTGTACAGATCGTGCCAAAGCTTGTTCATGCTGACATGGACAAAGAAAGAGCATTGTTAGACGGAGGTGCCGGAGGCACTGCGACCCGGAAGGATGAGCAGCTGTTTACCATGGATAAGTTCGGTATTGGCGTTCTGGCATTGACCATCATGCTGGGAATTATTCTGGGTAGTATCTGTATCCCGTTGGGAAATGGTCAGACATTCAGTCTTGGAACTACAGGCGGACCTCTGATCATGGGGCTTGTTTTCGGACATTTTGGTAAGATTGGAAAACTCAGCCTTCAGGTGGATAAGGATGTGCTGTCTCTGTGTCAGGAACTGGGACTGATACTGTTTTTGACGGGAGCTGGCGTGGATGGTGGCCGGGACTTTGTGACCACTTTAAGTGAGTTTGGACCATCCCTGTTTGTCTGGGGAGCCATTATGACCATGGTACCGCTTTTACTGGGCTATGTTGTGGCACGAAAAGTGCTGAAAATGAGCCTGTTTAATACGCTGGGTTCTCTTACCGGAGGAATGACCTCTACCCCGGCGTTGGGGGCACTGATCAATGCCACCGGCACCTCCAATGTGGCGGCGGCATATGCGGCAACCTACCCCATTGCATTGATCGCTGTAGTGCTGTGTGCACAACTTCTTACATACTTATAGGAAAAAGAATATGAGACAAATGGATTATTTTGGAACACTGGGACCTGCCTGTGCTGACAGGGCCACATTAAAAGCCATGTTTGATGCGGGAATGACCGGTGTCCGGTTGAATTTATCCCATAGTAGCTTAAAAGACTGCGAAGAATGGATTGCGATACTGGACGAAGCGGGAAAGGATCTTAGAGTTAAGCGAAAATTGGTGATCGACCTGCAGGGACCGGAGTTGCGTTGCGGAATTCTGAATAAAGACCTGCTGCTGGTGGAAGGAGAGACCGTACTTTTATCCGAACCTTTTGATAAGCAGGAAAATGATTATATACCGGTGCCCAAACAGGTTTTGTGGGAAATGACAAAGGGGCAGAAGATCCTGCTGGATGATGGAAAACTGATGCTGGAAGTTACCGGATTTGAAGACCGGTCAGGCAGGGCTGTTTCCTGCGAAAAGCCGGAAAGCGGGGAACGGGTAGTATGCAGTGTCATAAGAGGAGGAAAGCTCTCTTCCCGTAAAAGCATTGCATTGCCCGGTTGTGAAATCTCACTGCCCACCCTGACACCTTCTGATATCCGTAATCTGGGGATGGCGGGAAAATACGGAGTGACAGGAGTAATGCTTCCTTTTGTACGGGGATGCAGGGATCTGGTAAATTTAAGAAATGTGTTGAGGGAAGCAAATTTAAGTCATGTTAAGATCTATGCCAAGATAGAGAATAAACGAGGCGTTGACAGACTGGAAGAACTGGTGGATGCCTGTGATGAGATTGTAATTGCCAGAGGAGATTTGGGAAATTCTGTGGAACTTTATGAACTTCCGAAGATCCAGGAAGAAATCGGAATTACCTGCAGGCAGCATAATCGCCGGTTTATGGTGGTGACCCAGATGCTGGGTAGTATGGAGCACAATCCGGTACCCACCAGGGCGGAAGTGAACGACATCTATCAGTCAGTGAAACAGGGAGCTTCCTCCGTGATGCTGACTGCGGAAACCGCGGTGGGACAGTATCCGGTTCAGGCTATGCAGGTACTGGTGAAAACTGCTCAAACTGCTTTGAAATAGGAGTGGATCAATGGATATTTTTGAATATATGCGGGAACAGAACAAAGAAAAAGAGGCACCCCTCGCCTCCCGGATGCGCCCCCGTACCTTAGATGAGGTGGTTGGACAGGAGCATATCATAGGAAAAGATAAAATGCTTTACCGTGCGATCCGGGCAGATAAGATCAGTTCTGTCATTTTTTACGGACCTCCGGGAACGGGAAAAACCACACTGGCCAGGGTGATCGCTAATACCACCAGTGCTCTGTTTGTGCAGATCAATGCCACCTCTGCCGGGAAAAAGGATATGGAGGAGGTTGTGGCGAAGGCGAAAGAGAATGCCGGAATGTACGGGCAGAAGACGATTTTATTCGTGGATGAGATTCATCGATTTAACAAAGGGCAGCAGGATTACCTGTTACCTTTTGTGGAGGACGGAACCGTGGTCTTGATCGGAGCCACAACGGAGAATCCTTATTTTGAGGTAAATGGAGCGCTTTTATCCAGATCCATCATCTTTGAACTAAAGAGCCTTACCGTAGATGCGGTGAAAGAGCTGATCAGACGGGCTGTTCAGGATGAAGAGAGAGGAATGGGAGCGTATCATGCGGATATTTCTGAAGATGCGTTGGAGTTTCTTGCCCAGGTTAGCGACGGAGATGCCCGGTCGGCATTAAATGCCTTAGAATTGGGTGTGCTGACCACCCAGCGGTCTGAAGATGGGATCATTCATATTACGCTTGAGGTAGCACAGGAGTGCATTCAGAAACGGGCGGTACGATACGATAAAACCGGAGATAATCACTATGATACGGTTTCTGCTTTTATCAAAAGCATGCGGGGTTCCGACCCGGATGCAGCGACCTACTATCTGGCTAAAATGTTGTATGCCGGAGAGGATATCCGGTTCATTGCCCGCCGGATCATGATCTGTGCGGCGGAAGATGTGGGATTGGCGGATCCTACGGTGCTGCCGGTGGCTGTCAGTGCCTGTCTGGCGGTAGAACGGGTTGGAATGCCGGAGGCACAGCTTATTCTGTCTGAGGCGGTGAATGCCGTAGCCTGCGCACCCAAGAGTAACTCCTGTACCAATGCGATCTTTGATGCCATGCAGTGTGTGAAGAAAACGGGAAGTGAGCCGGTTCCGGTTCATCTGCAGGATCATCATTATCCGGGAGCCGACAAGCTGGGACATGGGGTAGGATACCGGTATGCTCACGATTATCCCAATCATTATGTGGAGCAGCAGTATCTGCCGGACCGGATCCGGGACAGACAATTTTACCGTCCGTCACAGCAGGGGCATGAAAAAGAGATCCGGGAACACCTAAAACGTATAAAAGGGGTAGACTACCCGGAAGAAAAGCAGTAAGATGGATATTGACAGAAGGATAGATGGATAGAAGAATTAGGAAAAAGAAGGAGAAACGAAAATGAAAACATTTCAGGAAATGACCAGAGAAGAACTGTTGGCAGAAAAACAGAGTCTGGAAGCGGCCTACGAGGAATTTCAGAAAAGAGGCTTAAGCTTAAACATGGCAAGAGGAAAGCCATCTACCGCACAGCTGGATCTTTCTACCCCGGTTGTGGATGCACTGGACAGTCATTCCGATTTCATGTCTGTGGACGGTGATGTGAGAAACTACGGTGTGCTGGCAGGAATCACGGAAGCCAGAGAGTTTATGGCGCAGATTTTTGAATGCGACAAGGATGAAGTGGTTATGGGAGGCGCTGCATCCCTGACACTGATGTTTGATATGGTAAGTCGTTCCATGACACACGGTGTGTTAGGATCTACTCCATGGAGTAAGTTGGATCAGGTAAAATTCTTATGTCCGGTACCGGGATATGATCGTCATTTTGCCATTACCGAGTTCTTTGGGATTGACATGATCAACATTCCCATGACCGAAAATGGTCCGGATATGGATCTGGTGGAACAGTATGTAAACAATGATCCGGCAGTAAAAGGAATCTGGTGTGTACCGAAGTACTCCAATCCACAGGGAATCACTTATTCCGATGAGACCGTAAAACGGTTTGCGGCCCTTAATCCGGCTGCGGAAGATTTCCGTATTTATTGGGATAATGCTTATATTGAGCATCATTTATATCCGGATGACCAGGATCAACTGTTAAACGTTTTCCAGGAATGTAAGAAAAACGGAAAAGAAGACATGGTATATATGTTTGCATCCACTTCCAAGATGAGTCTTGCAGGAGCAGGTATCTCCGCAGTAGCAGCATCCAAGGCAAATGTGGAGAGCATTTTAAAGGCTATGACCATTCAGATGATCAGTTTTGACAAAGTAAACCAGCTTCGTCATGTACGTTATTTCAAGGACATCAACGGACTGCGGAAGCACATGATGAAACAGGCTGATCTGTTAAGACCGAAGTTTGAGATGTTACTGAGTCTGTTTGATAAAGAATTAAAGGATCGTGGGGCAGGTTCCTGGTTCTCACCGAAAGGTGGTTATTTTATCACCTATGAAACCATTGATGGTTGCGCAAAACGGGTGATCCAGCTGTGTAAGGAGGCCGGAATGGTGATGACCGGCGCGGGAGCACCCTTCCCATATAAAAAAGATCCGAAGGACAATGTAATTCGTATTGCTCCGTCCCTGCCACCAATTGAAGAACTGGAAGTTGCAGGAGAACTCTTCGTCGTATGTGTGAAACTTGCTACCGTAGAGAAATTGTTAGGTTAAGGTGGTAGCGGACATGACAATAGCAGCGACCATGATAAAACTGTTTGCCACTATGCTGATCGGTTTTTATCTTGGTAAAAAGGACATTTTTTCCCGGGAGATCTGTAAAAAGATGTCCTGGGTGATTGTAAATATTTCCGGACCGGCCATCGTGCTGGCATCCGTGACCTCCATGGGGGAGGATGCAGGGGGCAGTGTACTGATTGCCCTGGTGTTCGGAGCCTGTTGTTACGCAGTCCTTCCTTTCGTAGGCTGGGCATTTGCAAAGCTTTTGCGGGTAGATAAGGATCTGGTGGGGACCTACACCCTGACTATTCTGTTGTGTAATAACACCTTTATGGGATTTCCCGTGGTACAGGCATTATTGGGTGAGGAAGCAATTTTTTACACCACCATAATTCATTTTGGTTTTAACATGATGTTCTATGCGGTGGGCCTTGCACTGATCCAGAAGGATGCCAATGCAGACAGCGGAGAGAAATTTCATTTTAAATCCCTGATCAATCCGGGAAGCATAGCAGGAATTCTGGTTATCATCCTGTTTTTTGGAAGGATCGGGCTTCCGCAGTTAGTGGCGGAACCGCTGAGTTTTATCGGCGGGCTGACCATGCCGTTATCCATGCTGATCATTGGCGCAAATATGTCTCAGTATAAGCTGAAGGAAGTATTTGGGGATAAGAAGATGTATCTGTTATCCGTTATGAGACTGATCATTGTTCCGCTTCTTATCTGGATGGTAATGCAGCCGATCATTCACGATCAGTATCTGATTAAGGTTACCGTGATTACTTTTGCCATGCCGGTGGCATCCTTGGTAGCCATGGGAACCGCACCCTATGAGAAACAGGGAAAAACCGGAGCCGTGGCAGTGGCTTTTACCACTCTGTGCTCTTTAATCACCATTCCTCTGTGGGCGATTGTGCTGGGCATGTAAAAAGCTTGTGGATTTTGCCACAAAAGATTGAGAATAAAAAATCCCTGCGTCTAATGGCGCAGGGAACTTTTTTGCCGTAAACAAATGCGGTTCTTAGTTTTTCTTTTTTGTTTTTTTCTTGTTCTGGTATTCCAGGAACAATTCCGTTTTCACACTGAACAGTTTCTGGGAGACATCCACATAAGTCTGATGAGGATTTGCAAAACGGCGGCACTCCATCCAGAGTGTATCTTTCTCACGAGTACAGATGTCCCGGATTTCCATAACAGAGGGCGAGGTATAGACACATTCACCGTTTTTAAAGATGGGAACCAGAAGCTCCCGTAAGGTGTAGGTTCCGGCCTTGTATGTAGTGCTCTTCCAGGTTTCCTGGGGATCAAACAAGGTAATATCCTCATCCTCGGAATAGGTCTCATCCACAAAGCAGATGAGATCCGCCTCTATCTTATGCTGCTGTTTATCATATATCCGGTATACGGTTTTGTTACCGGGGTTGGTGATCTTTTCGGTGTTTTCCGAAAGCTTGATCTTAGGGATAAAAGCACCGTCCTTGTATACCGCTGCCAGTTTGTATACACCTCCGAAGGACGGCGTATCTTTGGCTGTGATCAGGTTTGTTCCCACACCCCAGGAGGTGATGGTGGCACCTTGTCGTTTCAGACTTTCAATGAGATGCTCGTCCAGATCATTGGATGCAGAAACAATAGCATCCGGAAATCCGGCCTCGTCCAGTATTTTCCGAACCTTCTTGGAAAGATACGCAAGGTCACCGCTATCCATACGGATACCATACATTTTTGGATGGATGCCGGCATCTTTCATTTCCTGAAATACCTTAATAGCATTGGGCAGACCACTGTTTAAGGTATCGTAGGTGTCAATGAGCAGCAGGCAGGCATCAGGATAAAGTTCAGCATATTTTTTGAAAGCGGTATATTCATCCGGGAAACTCATGATCCAGCTGTGGGCATGGGTTCCTTTTACCGGAATATCAAACAGTTTACCTGCCAGCACATTTGAGGTTCCTACACAGCCGCCAATGACAGCAGCACGGGCACCATAGGTTCCGGCATCCGGACCCTGGGCACGGCGAAGACCGAATTCCATTACGCCATCGCCCTCTGCTGCATCACAGACTCTGGCTGCTTTGGTAGCGATCAGACACTGATGGTTTACAATGTTTAACAATGCAGTTTCCAAAAGCTGGGCTTCAATGGCCGGAGCAATGATCTTGACCAACGGTTCCCGTGGAAAGATGATGGTTCCTTCCGGAATGGCATAAACATCTCCTGAGAAATGGAAATCAGCCAGATAGGAAAGGAAATCCTCGTCAAATATATGAAGACTTCTTAAGTATTCAATATCTTCCTTGTCAAAACGGAGATTTTTAATGTAATCAATGACCTGCTCCAAGCCTGCCATGATGGCATATCCGCCCTGAAAAGGATTGGTACGGTAAAATGCATCAAAAACAACGATGTCTTTGTTGCCTGTTTTGTAATATCCCTGCATCATTGTTAGCTCATACAGGTCTGTCATTAGTGTTAAATTCATCTTTTCTGTGTTAGCAGAGGCTGCTAACCTCTCCTCCTCCGATATATTTTCGTTGACTGACAAGACAGTCATGCATATGTCTTATTATACTACTTTTTTGGGAATTTGAAAGAGAGGAAGCATTAATTATATTTTTAACACATGAAAAGTGCCTGCTGTGAGATAAGCAGGCACTTTGAATGGTGAAATACACTTAAATCTGATGCGATTCCCGGGTAAAGGAAAAAGCTAGTTTACCGGACGGGAGGAAGGATTATCCTCTCCGTAGACGTCTTCCCGTATGGTGTCTGCCATTTCTTTGCCGCCGAAAGGATAGATCTCCTGATAGGTTTCCAGTGCGGTTTCATCCACCGGACCTTCCGGTATCAGACCGGTACAATCCGTCATGGAAGCTGATTTTGAAAGATAATCATAATCTTTTGGAAAATGATCAAACATAACATATCACCTCCATAAATAGTATGGAGGTGATGGCTGGAATTTATGATAGTTAAATTATTCCGTTTCAATCTGGGCAAGGTCTTTTTCCTGTTCTCTTAACAGGATATCGGCTACGGCATCTACGGCAAATTTTACCATTTCAATGCAATGGGCTTTACGTTCCGGGGATTGCTTTTCGTAACCCTTGGTAAGGATCCGACAGCACACGGCACCGAAGTGTTCCTTGAAGCGGTTGTGTAATTCCTCCGTCAGTGCAAAACAACGGATGTTTCTGGGATCTCCCGGTGTGGTTCGCCCATACACATATCCAATGCACATGGCGCCGCCTGCTACAGCTCCACAGATACATCCTGCGCCGCCAAATCCCCAGGGGATTCCGCTGCTCATGGCAATGGCACAATCCGGAATGTCCAGTTCCAATTCTTTTCGAATCGCATAGATCACGGATTCGGAACAGGTGAAGCCGGAGGTAAAGACCTTTACGGCTTCTTCCTGCAGTTTTTGTCTATCAATTACGGTTTTCATCAGTACGTCCTCTCCTTTTGTTATACATTTCTTATCCTTAATCATAGCGGATGATAGGATAAAATGCAATGAACATGCAAATTTCAATCGGAGATACTGGAAAAGTGCACCTAACAATGCTATAATGGGCAAGGAAATATTAATCGGAACAAAAAAGGAGAATAGAGTATGGAGTTTTTCTTAGATACAGCCAATGTGGATGAGATCCGCAAAGCCAATGATTGTGGTGTGATCAAAGGTGTCACCACAAATCCGTCCCTGATCGCAAAATCCGGAAGAGATTTCAATGAAGTCATCAAAGAGATCACTTCTATCGTAGACGGTCCTATCAGCGGTGAAGTTAAGGCTACTACCGTTGATGCAGAAGGCATGATCGCGGAAGGCCGTGAAATTGCCAAGATCCACAAGAACATGGTTGTTAAGATCCCTATGACCATGGAAGGATTGAAGGCCGTGAAGGTTCTTTCCAAAGAAGGAATCAAGACCAATGTAACATTGGTATTTACCGCAAACCAGGCGATCCTGGCTGCAGAAGCAGGAGCAACCTATGTATCACCGTTCTTAGGAAGACTGGATGACATCAGCCAGCCGGGTATTGATCTTATTCGTACCATTTCCGAGATCTTTATGAATTACGGATACGAAACCCAGATCATTGCAGCTTCCATCCGTAACCCGATCCATGTAACGGATTGCGCTCTGGCAGGTGCTGATATTGCAACTGTTCCGTTCAAAGTATTAGAGCAGATGATGAAGCATCCTCTCACTGATCAGGGAATCGAGAAATTCCAGGCTGATTATAAAGCAGTATTCGGAGAATAGTTTTTATGGCAAAAGGTCTGTCAGGAAAGTCTTGACAGACCTTTTTTTTAATTCTATAATACGTGTATATGTAAAAACGATGACGAAGACAGTAGACGCTTTTCCAAACGTAAGAGCGAGCCGGGATGGTGGGAGCCGGTGCAAGTAGGGAGGCAGTTCGAATATCACTTCTGAGTTGCGGCCTGAAATCCGATGAGTCAGACGGAGAGTAGGCGCTGACGGATTTCCTCCGTTAACGGGAACACATATGCGGGAAACCAAGTATGCAGTAACAGGTGGTTGTGAAATCTATGCGTTCATTCCTTTTACTGGGAGTGAACTTTTTTTATTGCCTGATTGGACCGCGAATTATTTTTAGAAAGGTAGAGATAAGATGTACAAGAAAGTATCTACGGATCTGAATTTTGTTCAGAGGGAAAAGGAAGTAGAACAGTTCTGGAAAGACGAGAAAATTTTTGAAAAGAGTATGGAGCAGCGTAAGGACGCAGAGACCTATACGTTTTATGACGGACCGCCAACTGCCAATGGTAAACCCCATATCGGTCATGTTTTAACCCGAGTGATCAAGGATATGATCCCACGGTATCAGACCATGAAAGGAAAAATGGTTCCCCGAAAAGCAGGCTGGGATACCCATGGACTTCCGGTTGAGCTGGAAGTGGAAAAACTGCTGGGATTAAACGGAAAAGAGCAGATTGAAGAATATGGTATGGAGCCTTTCATTGAAAAATGTAAAGAATCCGTATGGAAATATAAAGGGATGTGGGAGGATTTCTCCGGTACGGTCGGTTTCTGGGCCGATATGGAGAATCCGTATGTAACCTATGATGATGACTATATTGAGTCTGAGTGGTGGGCCTTAAGACAGATCTGGGACAAAGGCCTTTTGTACAAGGGCTTTAAGATTGTGCCCTACTGCCCACGCTGCGGAACCCCGCTTTCTACTGCGGAGGTCTCCCAGGGATATAAGACCGTCAAAGAGCGTTCCGCAGTAGTCCGCTTCAAGGTTGTGGGAGAGGATGCCTATTTCCTGGCATGGACAACCACACCCTGGACCTTGCCATCCAACCTGGCGCTTTGTGTGAACCCGGATGAGATGTACTGCAAGGTAAAAGCGGCAGACGGATACACCTATTATATCGCCGAAGCCCTGATGGACACTGTTTTGGGTAAACTGGGCAAAGACGGAGAAAAAGCTTATGAGGTATTGGAGTCCTTCAAGGGTTCCGCTATGGAATACAAAGAGTATGAGCCGTTATTTGAATGTGCCGGTATTGCAGCTAAGAAGCAGAATAAGAAAGCACATTTTGTAACCTGTGATTCCTATGTTACCATGTCCGATGGTACAGGTATCGTTCATATTGCACCGGCTTTCGGTGAGGACGACGCTAACGTAGGAAGAAACTATGACCTTCCCTTCGTGCAGTTTGTAAATGAAAAAGGTGAACTGACAGAAGAAACCCCGTATGGTGGAATTTTTGTAAAAGATGCCGATAAAGATGTGTTGATCGATTTAGACAGAGAAGGAAAACTGTTTGATGCGCCGAATTTCGAGCATGAGTATCCACACTGTTGGAGATGTGACACACCGTTGATCTACTATGCCCGTGAATCCTGGTACATCAAGGAGACGGCGGTCAAAGAGGATCTGGTTCGCAATAACAATACCGTAAACTGGATTCCGGAGTCCATCGGAAAAGGACGTTTCGGAAACTGGCTGGAGAACATTCAGGATTGGGCGATCAGTAGAAACCGTTACTGGGGAACTCCGCTTAATATCTGGGAGTGTGAAGGCTGCGGACATCAGGAATGTATCGGAAGCCGTCAGGAGCTTGCTGAACGTAGCAAAGATCCGGAGGCTGCCAAGATCGAGCTGCATCGACCATTTATCGATGAAGTGACCTTTGTGTGCCCGGATTGCGGCAAGACCATGCGTCGTGTTCCGGAAGTGATTGACTGCTGGTTTGATTCCGGAGCCATGCCATTTGCACAGCATCATTATCCGTTTGAAAATAAAGACCTGTTTGAAAAACAGTTCCCGGCAGATTTTATCTCGGAGGCGGTAGACCAGACCAGAGGATGGTTCCACTCCCTGATGGCGGAATCTACCCTGCTGTTTAATAAGGCGCCTTATAAGAATGTTATTGTGTTAGGACATGTGCAGGATGAAAACGGACAGAAGATGAGTAAATCCAAGGGAAATGCAGTGGATCCTTTTGAGGCATTGGAAACCTACGGTGCCGATGCCATCCGCTGGTATTTCTATATCAATTCCGCACCCTGGCTGCCGAACCGTTTCCATGGAGATGCAGTGGCAGAAGGACAGCGTAAATTCATGGGAACCCTGTGGAATACCTATGCATTCTTTGTGCTGTATGCCAATATCGATGAATTCGATGCCAGCAAATATACACTGGATTACAAGAGCCTCACAGTAATGGACAAGTGGCTGTTGTCCAAATTAAATACACTGATCAAAACAGTAGATGACGATCTTGCAAATTATAAGATCCCGGAGACTGCCCGTGCATTACAGGAATTCGTAGATGATATGAGTAACTGGTATGTGCGTCGCTCCAGAGAGCGTTTCTGGGCGAAAGGTATGGAGCAGGATAAGATCAATGCCTATATGACTCTGTATACTGCCTTGGTTACTGTCAGCAAACTGGCAGCACCCATGATTCCTTTCATGACAGAACAGATCTATCAGAATCTGGTAAGAAGTGTAGACCAAAACGCTCCGGAAAGTATCCATTTATGTGATTTCCCGGTTTCTGAGGAATCCATGGTGGATAAGGAACTGGAAAAGAACATGGATGAGGTTTTAAAGATCGTTGTCATGGGCCGTGCGGCAAGAAATGCAGCAAACATCAAGAACCGTCAGCCTATGGGACACATGTATGTTAAGGCACCGGTACAGTTGAATGATTTCTACGTGCAGATCATTGCAGAAGAATTAAATGTCAAAGAAGTGGAATTCAAAGAAGATGTCAGTGCCTTTACGGATTATCTTTTCAAACCGCAGTTAAAGACGGTTGGTCCGAAATACGGTAAGTTGTTAGGACAGATTCAGAAAGAATTAAAAGAGATCAACGGTAATGCAGCCATGACGGAATTAAGATCCGAGGGCGTGCTGACCCTTTGCGGCGGTGAAGTGAAACTGGCTGAGGAAGATCTGCTGATCACCATGACCCAGATGGAAGGCTATGTAACGGAGGGTGACAATGAGATCACAGTAGTCATGGATTGTAACCTGACAGAAGAACTGCTGGAAGAAGGTTTCGTGCGTGAGCTGGTAAGCAAGATCCAAACCATGAGAAAAGAGGCAGGCTTCGAGGTTATGGATAAGATCCGTGTATCCTATCAGGCAGAAGGAAAAGTCGTTCAGATCATGGAAAAATACGGACAGGACCTGTTGAAAGAAGTATTGGGAGAAGAACTTGTAGCAGGTACCGTTTCCGGTTATAGCAAAGAGTGGAAGATTAATGGGGAAGATGTTACACTGGGCGTTTTGAAACTGTAGGAGGTACCATGAATCAGACATTCGATAAAGAAACAATTAAGAAGGCCATTCAGGATAATGTGAAAACATTGTTCCGGAAGCGGTTAAGCGAAGCCGGAAATCAGGAGATCTATCAGGCACTTTCTTATGCGGTGAAGGAAGCGATCATTGAGAACTGGATGGAAACCCAGAAGGCAATGGAAGAACAGGATCTGAAAATCGTCTATTATATGTCCATGGAGTTTTTGATGGGACGCGCCCTGGGAAACAACATGATCAACCTGACTGCCTATGACGAGATCGGGAAGGCGCTTTCGGAACTTGGGATCGATCTTACCGCGATTGAAGATGAAGAGCCGGATCCTGCTCTGGGAAATGGCGGTCTGGGTCGTCTGGCGGCCTGTTTTCTGGATTCTCTGTCTACCCTGGGATATCCGGCCTATGGTTGTGGCATTCGCTATCGTTACGGTATGTTCCGCCAGAAGATCGAAAACGGATTTCAGGTGGAAGAGCCGGACAACTGGCTGAAGAATGGCTATCCTTTTGAATTGAAGCGTAGTGAACTGGCTGTCAGTGTGAAGTTTGGAGGGAATATCCGTACCCAGATGAAAGAGGACGGTAACTATGAGTTCATTCATGAGAATTACAGTGAAGTACGGGCAGTGCCTTACGATATGCCGATTCTTGGGTATGACAACGGAATGGTGAACAGTCTTATGATCTGGGATGCGGAGCCCATGGAAGGATTTCAGCTGTCTTCTTTTGATAAAGGAGATTATCGTATGGCAATGGAGCAGGAAAACCTGGCCCGAACGCTGGTGGACGTGCTCTATCCTAACGACAATCATATTTTTGGAAAAGAATTGCGTTTAAAACAGCAGTATTTCTTTGTATCTGCTTCCCTGCAGAGGATCGTGAGCAAGTATAAAAAGAACCACCCGGATATCCGTCGTTTGTATGAAAAAGTAGCTATTCAGATGAATGATACCCATCCTACCGTGGCAGTGGCAGAACTGATGCGCATCCTTATGGATGAGGAAGGTTTAAGCTGGGATGAAGCCTGGGAGGTTACCACAAAAACCTGTTCTTATACCAATCACACGATTATGGCAGAGGCACTGGAAAAATGGCCCATTGATATTTTTTCCCGCCTGTTGCCAAGGATCTATCAGATCGTGGAAGAGATCAACCGCAGATTCGTGGATGAACTGAACGTAAGATATAACGGAGATTATGAAAAAATCCGTTCTATGGCAGTGATTTTTGATGGACAGGTGCGAATGGCGAATCTTGCCATTGTGGCCAGTCATCATGTAAACGGTGTGGCTAAACTTCATACCGAGATTTTGAAAAAACGGGAACTAAAGGACTTCTATGAGCTGATGCCGGAGAAATTCCTAAATAAGACCAACGGCATTACCCAGAGAAGATTTTTACTCCATGCAAATCCGCTTCTGGCAGACTGGATCACGGAGCATATCGGAAAGGACTGGATCACAGATCTGTCCCAGTTAAAGAGATTAAAGGTATATGCAGAGGATGAAAAAGCCCGGCAGGAGTTCATGAACATCAAATATCAAAATAAACTGCGTTTGGCTGAGTATATCCGGCAGCATAACGGGATTGAGGTGGATCCCAGATCCATTTTTGATATCCAGGCGAAACGTCTGCATGAATATAAGCGCCAGTTATTAAACATTTTACATGTCATGCACTTGTATAATGAACTGCTGGAACACCCGGATATGGACTTTTATCCTACCACCTTTATCTTCGGGGCAAAGGCAGCAGCCGGTTATGAGAATGCCAAACTCACCATTAAGCTGATCCATGCAGTGGGAGAGGTGGTAAACAATGATCCGGCGGTAAAGGATAAACTGAAAGTGGTCTTTATTGAGGATTATAAGGTGTCCAATGCGGAACTGCTGTTTGCGGCAGCTGATGTCAGTGAGCAGATCTCCACCGCCAGCAGAGAGGCTTCCGGAACCGGTAACATGAAGTTTATGTTAAACGGAGCCGTGACTCTGGGTACCATGGATGGAGCAACCGTGGAAATGATAGAAGAAGTAGGGGAAGAAAATGCCTTTCTGTTCGGCATGAGTGCACAAGAAGTCATTGAGCATGAGAGAAACCGGGATTACGATCCCATGGAGATATTTAACAATGATCCCAATGTGCGCAGAGTGGTGATGCAACTGGTAAACGGAAGATTTTCCGGTCAGGATACAGAACTGTTCCGCAAGGTTTATAATTCCCTGCTAAATACAAGAGAGACCCGGTATGCAGATGCATACTTTATCCTGAAAGATTTTGAATCTTACCGACAGGCACAGCAGAGGGTGAATAAGGCTTACCAGGATGAGCACGCATGGGCGAAAATGGCCATGCTCAATACTGCCTGTGCCGGGAAATTCTCCTCAGACCGTACGATCCAGGAGTACGTGGATGAGATCTGGCA
This sequence comes from Lachnospiraceae bacterium, assembly GCA_051877515.1. Classification (GTDB taxonomy): domain Bacteria; phylum Bacillota; class Clostridia; order Lachnospirales; family Lachnospiraceae; genus XBB1006. The sequence goes on from JBJEIY010000017.1 coordinate 44,175, forward strand.
CCTGGATAAGATCAAACTTGATAGGACACGATAAACGAAATAATGGTAGACCGGAGTTTTAACATTGTTTTTCATCCCGCATCCGGGTGGCTGTTTGAAAGAGCATCCATCCGGATAGGGCAATAATTGCACCTAATACTCCGACTAATACATAGGCAGAAGGTTCGTCGGTGCTAAGAGGCATGAGGGAAATAAGACTTCCGAACAGGTTAAATAACATGTGGAAGAGAACAGCCACCTTTAAGTTGCCGGAAGTTTTGTAGATATAGCCCAGCACCAGACCCACGATAAAGGCGTAGGAACCCTGGACAAGATTCATATGTAACAGACCGAACAGTGTTGCCTGCAGCAAGTTAGCGGCCCAGAAGGGAAGCGCTTTGGCGGCATAATGCAGGGTGACACCGCGGTTTAAGAGTTCTTCATGAATGGGAGCTACGAAAATGCCATACAGTAGCATGATAATATAGCCAATGGTTCCGTACTGCTCCATATCCATCAACTGGTTATAGCTTTCAAAAAGCTGTGGGAAATAGGTCTCTGCCAGAGAATACAGATACTGGATACCGATCTGTAATCCAACCATCATCAGTAAAAGTCCGGAAAACCCATAGGTGGTCAGCGTTTTGCGGACGGGAATATCTTTGGATCTGTCATGGATGTGAAGATACCACAGTAAAAATACCACCATACTGATGATGCCCCAGACTACGGTAACATAAACGACGTAGTCTGACTGAAACAGCATGTCATAAATCCAGTCTAAGATGCCCTGTCCTTTGGCAGGACTGATGCCGGCGATGCCCAGGGCACTGAAATAATAAAAGGTTACAGGGATGGTCACGGCAATCTGGATTCCCAGAGTGGCCAGAATAGGTATCAGACAGAATAAAATCTGTCCTGCTTTATGAAAAAAACGTCCGATTTTTGTCTTCATTTTAGAATCTGCTCCTTTGAACTTCTTAATTATTCCCTAAAGTACAGTTTTTATTATAGCATAGGGTTCCGGTCTTTTACAATGAAAGAAAGACCCTTTTTTCTATTTGCGGCAATTTAGATGAAGCAGCCTTATCTTGTATGTCAAAAAGCTGGATTTCGGATTGTTGCCAAACTTTAGATGTGGTAAAATGAATAAAGGTAATGTGCCTACGCACATTTTATTCTAGAAGAAGAAAAAGGCAGGAGAGCATACATGGCATTTGCGCATCTTCATGTACACACAGAGTACAGCTTATTAGACGGATCCAATAAAATAACGGAGTGCGTGGCAAGGGTAAAGGAACTTGGCATGAACAGTGTGGCCATTACAGATCATGGCGTAATGTATGGTGTCATAGATTTTTATCGTGCTGCCCATAGTGCGGGGCTGAATCCCATATTGGGCTGTGAGGTGTATGTGGCTCCGGGTTCACGGTTTGACCGGGAAGGAGGCACCGGTGAAGAGAGGTATTCTCATTTGGTGCTGCTGGCGGAGAATAATCAGGGTTATGCAAATCTTATGAAGATCGTTTCCCGGGGATTTACGGAAGGCTTTTACTATAAACCCAGGGTGGATTATGAGGTTTTGCAGGAGTTTTCGGGAGGACTGATCTGCCTGTCCGCCTGTCTGGCAGGAGAGGTACAGCGGAACTTGTTAAAAGGGGAGTACGACCATGCAAAGGAGGCTGCCTTACGGTATCAGGAGATTTTTGGCAAGGGAAATTTTTTCCTGGAGTTGCAGGATCACGGAATCCCGGAACAGCGTCTGGTAAACCAGCAGCTTCTTAGACTGAGTCAGGAAACCGGAATTGAGCTGGTGGCTACCAATGATGTTCATTATACAACCGCTGAAGATGCAGAACCCCATGATATTCTGCTTTGTATCCAGACCGGAAAGAAGCTGCAGGATGAGGACCGTATGCGCTATGAAGGTGGGCAGTACTATATTAAATCCGAAGAGGAAATGAAGCTGCTTTTTCCCTACGCCCTGCAGGCACTGGAAAACACCCAGAAAATAGCAGACCGCTGTCACGTGGAGATTGAATTTGGTGTGACCAAGCTTCCGAAATATCATGTGCCGGATGGACTGACCAGCTGGGAATACTTAAATAAACTGTGTCTGGAAGGACTGAAGAGGCGTTATCCGGACCGTTGGGAAGAGGTTCTTCCCCATATGGAATTTGAATTGGATACCATCCATACCATGGGATATGTGGATTACTTTCTCATTGTATGGGATTTCATTCATTATGCCAGAAGCCAGGAGATCATGGTAGGACCGGGAAGAGGATCTGCTGCAGGAAGTATTGTATCCTATACGCTGGAGATTACCAATATCGATCCGTTAAAATACAATTTAATTTTTGAACGTTTCCTTAATCCGGAGCGTGTTACCATGCCGGACATAGATGTGGACTTTTGCTTTGAACGAAGGCAGGAAGTGATTGATTATGTGGTTCGCACCTATGGAAAAGAAGAAGTGGTCCAGATTGTTACCTTTGGTACCATGGCTGCGAAAAATGCCATCCGGGATGTGGGAAGGGTGATGGATCTGCCCTATGCCTTTGTGGATACCATCAGCAAAGCCATCCCCAATGAACTGAACATGACCATCAGCAAAGCATTGACGATGAATCCGGATCTTAAGAAGCTCTATGATACAGATGAAACGGTAAAGAAGCTGGTTGACATGTCCCTTCGGCTGGAGGGATTGCCGAGGCATACTTCCATGCATGCTGCAGGTGTGGTGATCAGTCAGTTACCGGTGGAAGAGTATGTTCCTTTATCCAGGGCTTCGGATGGGTCTATAACCACCCAGTACACCATGACAACGCTGGAGGAATTAGGTTTACTGAAAATGGATTTCCTGGGACTTAGAACTCTGACTGTGATCCAGAATACCGTCAAAAACATCAAGGCAGGATGGGGCATTGATGTGGATATCGATCATATTGATTTTGATGATAAAGCGGTACTGGATATGATCAGTGCCGGTAAAACCGAGGGAGTATTCCAGTTAGAGAGTGCCGGTATGACCAGTTTCATGAAGGAATTAAAGCCCCGGAGTCTGGAGGATCTGATCGCAGGTATTTCCCTGTATCGTCCCGGCCCCATGGATTTCATTCCGGCCTATATCAAGGGAAAGAATCATCCTGAGGATATCACCTACGAATGTCCGCAGCTGGAGCCGATATTAAAACCTACTTATGGCTGTATCGTCTATCAGGAGCAGGTTATGCAGATCGTCCGGGATCTGGCAGGTTATTCCTGGGGAAGAAGCGATCTTGTCCGTCGTGCCATGAGTAAGAAAAAAGCGGCGGTCATGGAAAAGGAACGCCAGAGCTTCGTATACGGAAATGAAGAAGAAGGTGTGAAGGGCTGTATCGCCAATGGTATTGATGAAAAAACAGCGAACCACATCTATGACGAAATGATCGATTTTGCTAAATATGCATTTAATAAATCCCATGCAGCCGGATATGCCGTGGTTGCATACCAGACAGCCTGGCTGAAATACTATTATCCTGTGGAGTATATGGCGGCTCTCATGACCTCGGTATTGGGCAATGCTTCCAAGGTTTCTGAGTATATCCTGACCAGTCGAAGGATGGGAATAGAGGTTTTGCCACCGGATATTAATGTGGGTACGGATAGCTTCTCTGTGCAGGATGGGAAGATCCGGTATGGGCTGTCTGCCATAAAGAGTATCGGTAAACCGGTGATTGAAGCCATCATCGACAATCGTGATCAGCAGGGACCTTTTCAATCTCTGGCAGATTTCATCAGTCGTGTAAGCTCCAGGGAAATCAATAAGCGTACCCTGGAAAGCTTTATCAAGGCCGGAGCTTTTGATTCCCTGGGCATTAAGCGGAAAGCGGCCATGCTGGTGTATCCCAGTATGATGGACCAGGTCAGTCAGGAGAAGAAAAATTCCCTGTCCGGTCAGATGAGCCTGTTTGATCTGGCTCCGGAAGAAAACAAAGAAGAGTATCAGATCCGGGTTCCGGATGTGGAGGAGTATGACAAGCAGACCCTTCTGGCTTTGGAAAAAGAGGTGCTGGGAATCTATATCAGCGGCCATCCTTTGGATGACTATGAGGAAAAATGGCAACGGAATATCAGTAATACCACCACAGATTTTCTTTTGGAAGAAGAGACCGGAACGACTCGGGTCAGAGATGGTGCGTCCGCTATTGTGGGTGGCATGATCGTGGAACGGACTATAAAATACACGAAGAATAATAAGACCATGGCCTTCCTGACGCTGGAAGATCTTGTGGGAACTGTGGAAATCGTTGTTTTTCCCAGGGATTATGAGAAGTATCAACAGTATCTTGTCCAGGATGCTAAGGTTTTTGTCCGAGGCAGAGTGAATGCGGAAGAGGAGAAGAATGCAAAGCTGATCTGCGAGGCTGTGATCCCATTTGAAGAAATTGCCCGTCAGGTTTGGCTGAAGTTTGAAGATAAAGAGGCATTCGATCAAAAGAGTAAGGAGCTCTTTGAACTTCTAGCTTCCTCCGACGGCAAGGATGAAGTGATCCTGTATCTGGAAAAGGAAAAGGCTACCAAGAAACTGCCGCCCAACCGCAATATCAGTGCAGATGAGGAGACTCTGCGGAAACTTTATGGTTTCCTGGACTCTGAAAATGTTCGTGTAGTGGATCGTTCCATGGTAGAAAGAAAAAATTAGTGCTGTTTTTACCTGTAAAATTGTGATATTATTGTCAACCTAGGAAAAATGTCGAAAATTGCATTGCTTTTTTTGTGAAAAAGTAATAAAATAAAGAGGATATTTAGGAAGAGAATGCAAGAGGGAGGCTAAAGACATGGCAAAAAAGATTAAGACCATAGGAGTGTTAACAAGCGGTGGAGATGCACCGGGAATGAATGCGGCGATCCGTGCTGTGGTGAGACGGGGAATTTCCAAAGACCTGAATGTGGTTGGAATCAAGAGAGGTTATGCCGGTCTTTTACAGGAAGAGTTTTTCAAGATGCATCCAAAGGATGTTTCCGATACCATTGCAAGAGGCGGAACCATTCTGCAGACTGCCCGTTGCCTGGAGTTTAAAGACCCGGAGATCCAGCAGAAAGCTGCAGATATCTGTAAGAAACATGCCATTGACGGTATTGTGGTCATTGGAGGAGACGGTTCTTTCCGGGGTGCACAGAGGTTGGCAGCCTTAGGTATTAATACCATCGGTCTTCCGGGCACCATTGATCTGGATATTGCCTGTACCGATTATACCATCGGATTTGATACGGCTGTCAACACGGCTATGGAGGCGATTGACAAGGTCAGAGATACTTCTACCTCCCATGAACGATGCAGTATTATTGAGGTTATGGGGCGTAATGCAGGATATATTGCAATGTGGTGCGGTATTGCCAATGGAGCAGAGGATATCCTGATTCCGGAGAAATATGATTATAATGAGAACAGGATCATTAACCATATTAAGGAAAACAGGGCCAGAGGCAAGAAACATCATATTATCATCAATGCAGAGGGCATTGGAGAATCCCAGAGTATGGCAAAGCGTATTGAAGCGGAGACCGGAATGGAGTGCAGAGCTACCATTCTGGGTCATATGCAGCGTGGAGGAAGTCCGACCTGTAAGGATCGTGTTTATGCCTCTACAATGGGAGCTATGGCAGTGGATCTGCTGTGTGAAGGAAAGAGTAACCGTGTTATCGCGTATAAACATGGTGAATTTGTAGATTTTGATATTGACGAAGCATTGTCTATGACAAAAGCCGTTGATGAATATCAGTATGAGATTTATCGATCCTTTGCGATTTAGTCCGGCAGAATGGTGAAAACCAAAACGGAAAAGCAAGGGGCGGATCGGTTGGAGAGTGCATGATAACCAGTTCGGAAAATAAACAGATGAAACAGATCATACAATTAAATGCAAAAGCAAAGGTCCGGAAGAAAACGGGCTTTTTTGTGGTAGAAGGGATCAAGATGTTTCTGGAGGCGCCGATTGAGCAGATCGAGAGGGTGTTTGTTTCGGAAAGCTTTCTGAATTCCCCGCAGGGGCAAACGGTTTTGGCGCAGAAAGGTGAGGCCTATTGCCGGGAAGGGGATGTCTTGGAAGTGGTCAGTGATAAAGTTTTTGCATCTGTCTGTGATACACTGACACCACAGGGAATATTATCTATCATAAAAATGGCACAATGGAAGTTGGAAGACCTGTTTCCGAAAGATGGCAGGGTGCCTTTGATCCTGGTTTTGGATAGTCTTCAGGATCCGGGAAATCTGGGTACCATGATACGTACAGGGGAGGGAGCAGGAATCACGGGTGTGATCATGAATCAAACCTGTGTAGATGTTACCAATCCCAAAACGATCCGGGCAACCATGGGATCCATCTACAGGATTCCACAGATTATTACGGAAGATTTAAGCATACTGATTCAGGAACTGAAGGGCCGGGGTGTGAAAACCTATGCAGCGCATCTGAAGGGACAGCGGGATTTTTACCGGGAAGATTATACGTCGTCGGTGGCCTTTTTGATCGGAAACGAAGGAAACGGATTATCCGATGAGGTGGCACAGTGTGCGGACTGTTATGTAAAGATTCCCATGGAGGGTCAGGTGGAATCCTTGAATGCGGCCATAGCGGCTTCGGTCATGCTGTATGAATGTAAACGCCAGCGCAGTTTATAAGAATGCTGTTGCCGGCTGACGGAGAAGAGAGTAAGAGGAGTGGGAGAAGATGTTTCGGTTATGGGGAAAACTGTGGAAAGACAATCGTCTGGTCAGGGATTATACTTATCAGAGAGAAGCGTTTGATACCAGAACACATATGATTTTTGACGGACTTAGAGAAATCTGTTATCAGTTTGATCTGGAAAACCCGATCTGGTTAGATCAGAATGTGAAGGAATTTCAGAAATCGGCGAAAACCAGATTCAGTCAGGACTGTTTTATAGAAAGCATACCGTTTGATTACCTGGAGCTGGAAGTTCTTGAGGAAGCATAAAGGAGGCGGTTACATGGAGATGCTGGAACTGGTACGGGAAGAAGAGGATGGTTATAATACCGCTATGCTGCTTTACAGTGCGGCATTAAAGAAGATCAGTACAAAATTGGATATCCTGAATGATGAATTTCAACATGTTCATAATTACAATCCCATTGAATATGTAAAGTCAAGAGTGAAAACTCCGGACAGCATTGAGGAAAAATTGCATCGTAAGGGATATGAAGTGAATCTGGAGAACATGGTCACACAGTTGGATGATATTGCAGGGATCCGGATCGTTTGTTCTTTTATCCCGGATATCTATCGTCTGGCAGATATGATTGGCCGCCAGAGTGATCTGACGGTGATCTCCATTAAAGACTATATAAAAAAGCCCAAGGAAAGCGGATACAAAAGCTTTCATATGAATGTTACGGTTCCGGTTTTCTTGTCCGACCGGACGGTGCAGACGCAGGTGGAGATCCAGATCCGGACCATAGCCATGGACTTTTGGGCCAGTCTGGAGCATAAGATCTATTATAAATTCGAGGGTAATGCACCGCAGTATATCAGTCAGGAGTTAAGAGAGTGTGCGGGGATCGTATCAATTATGGATGACAAGATGCTTTCCCTGAATGAAGCTATTTCCAGGGAAAAGGAAAAAATGGAAAAGCAGACGAATAACGCCTAAAGTGGTGGCACAAAGAATCAAAAAGCCGGACAACAGTCCGGCTTTTTATGAAAAGTGAGGATGCTTGCAGATGCATCTTGTTACAGATTTTCTCTAAAATTTCGGAAAAGAAAGCTCCGAAGAATGGTTTCTCTGGTGAATGGATTCCGGTGCATAGATCAGCATCCACATAAAGAAGGACAATCCGATTCCTGTCAGGACATCAAACACAGAGTGCTGTTTAATGAACATGGTGGACAGGATGATCAGGATACACAGAACCGAAGATGCTCTCAGAAATCCTTTGCGCTGTTTGAAATCTTCGCTGTTTTTCAATGCCAGATGAATACCGATGGAATTGTACACATGGATGCTGGGAAACAGATTGGTTGGGGTATCCATAGCATAAACCAGTTTCACCAGATCCGTACACATATTATCCCTTGGAAATACAATGGGTCTTAAATAAGAACCATTGGGATAAACCGTGGAAATAATGAGAAAAATAGTCATTCCGGTAAAAAGGAACATACAACATTTTCGGAAATCTTCCCTGTTGTGAAAAAAGAAATACACCACGGTCATGCTGACATAGGCAAACCACAGCAGATATGGAATGACAAAGTATTCCACAAAAGGAATGTAGTCATCCAATATCATATGTACGATATGAAATCGGCTGGTAACATGCTGCTCAATAAAGGAAAACCATGGCATGTAAACCAGGATATATAAAAACCATACGGCATGACGGTATTCATGACACAGGTTTTTTGCTTTTGTAAGGAACCCGTTTTGGGACATGGAATCTTTTAAATTCATTATAAAATCTCCTTTTGAATCACCCTGTATTATAACATAGAAATCCAGAGGTAGCAAGGGGTGAAGTGTTGACAAATGAGGTGTTCTTTTATAAGATATTCCTAGTTTTTGTAATCAGATTGGAAGGTAACGAAAGAGAAATGAAATGGAAACAACAAAGCCGGGCATTTAAGGTCACCCTGCTTCTTGCAGCGCTGGCTCTTTGTGCAGTATACATTGGAATAGCGATCTATTACAGGATGCATTTTTACCCCAATACACTGGTTGGAGAATTGTCTGTGTCCGGAATGACACCGGCACAGGTGGAAGCTTCTATCCAAAAAGAAGTAGAGGATTATAAACTGATCCTGAAGGAACGGGAAGGAAAAGACGAAGAGATCCTGGGTGCGTCTGTGTCACTTACACCGGATCTGGGAATGGCCATAGAAGATGCTTTGGCTGAGCAGACCGGATTTGGCTGGATCGTGCACTTTTTCGTACAAAATAAAATGGACAGGCAACCGGTTGCCTATGATCAGGAACAACTAAATGCTATGGTGGAAAACCTTTCCTGCGTTCAGAAAGAAAACCAGACAGCGCCTCAGGATGCGTCGCTTGCTTATGAAGACGGAAGTTATCATATTGTACCGGAGGTGTATGGCACAACGGTTAAGAAGGATGTATTAAAACAGGTTGTGCAGGAAGCAGTCGAGAATCTGGACGAGTCTGTTGACCTTTCTGAAGCCGGGTGCTACCAGGATCCGGAAATCCTGCAAGAGGATGAAAACCTTTTGAAAGCCCTTCAGAATGCCAATGTGTGCATTCAGGCAGAGATTACATACCAGGCAGGAGAGAAGCAGTTACAGTGTTCTGCAGAGCAGATCAGTAAGATGCTGATCTACGATGAAGAAGGAAACATCTCTTTGGATGGGGAAGCTCTGGACGCATTTTTAAAACGGCTGGATGCAATGTTTTCCACTCTGGGAAAAACGAAAAAGTTTAAGACCTCTTACGGAAAAACCGTGACTATAACCCGTAGCGATTACGGTTGGAAGGTAGATATCCAGGCAGAGGCGGAGGCCCTGCAGGAGGCGATCCTTTCCGGCACCGTGGAAAGCAGAAAACCGCATTTTAGTCAGAAGGCTGCCAGCTACGGAACCTATGATTACGGAGATACTTATGTGGAGATCAATCTGACCGCCCAGCATCTGTTTCTGTATGTTAAGGGCAAGAAGGTAATGGAAACGGATTTTGTGTCCGGTAATGAATCCAATGGAAATGCCACAAGATTAGGTATGATGATGCTGAAATACAAGCAGAAGAATGCGGTTTTGCGTGGAGACGATTATGAAACCCCGGTCAATTACTGGATGCCTTTTGATGGAAATATCGGAATGCATGATGCCACCTGGCGGAGTAAGTTTGGCGGGAATATTTATAAAACCGCAGGATCCCATGGCTGCATTAATCTTCCGCTTTCCGCAGCGAAAACGATCTTTGAGAATATTCAGCCGGGAAATCCTGTGATCGTGTACAAGTTAAAGGGTACAGAGCCTAAGGAAACAAAGAAGGAAGAAAAAACCGGTACCAAAAAAACCAGTACCAAAACAACAAAGAGTTCAAGTACAAGCAAGAAAAAGACTACAACCCAGACGGAGGAGAAAACGTCTGAACAATCCGATAAACAAGACCAAGGGGGAAAACAAAATGATATCGAAACAAATGGAACAAGCAATGAATAACAGTTCTGCCATCCGTGAGGTTTACGAGTACGGAGTAAAGCTCGCTGCCCAGATCGGTGAGGAAAATGTATTTGATTTTAGCTTGGGAAACCCGGCTACCAGTGCACCAAAGAAGTTCGATGAGACCATCGTGGACCTCATTCAGAACACGGATTCCATCAAGCTGCATGGCTATACCGCCAATGAAGGGATTCCGGCGGTGCGTCAGGCTGTGGCTGACAACTTAAACGAAAGGTTCGGAACGGATTTTGAAAAAGAGGGTATCATCATGACGGTAGGTGCAGGCGGAGCATTGAACACGGTGTTGCACAGCATTTTAGATCCGGAAGATGAAGTGGTGGTATTTGCTCCCTATTTCAGCGAGTATATCCATTATGTGGGTAACTCTTATGGTAAGATCGTAGTTGTAAAACCGGATCTTGACACTTTTCAGCCGGATATGGAGGATTTTGCGGATAAACTTTCTCCGAAGACCAAAGCAGTCATTGTGAATACACCAAACAATCCTTCCGGTGTGGTATATAAGGAAGAAGCTTTAAGAGAAATCGGCCGCATTCTGAAAGAAAAGCAGGAAGCTTTTGGACATGAGATTTATCTTATTTCCGATGAGCCATATCGTGAGTTACTATATGATGGAGCGAAACATCATTTTCTGACGAAGTATTATGACAATACCTTTGTCTGCTATTCCTTCAGTAAGTCCCTGTCACTGCCGGGTGAACGTATCGGTTACATTGCCATCAGCAAACGCATGGCGGAGTACGAAAAGGTAGCTGTTGCATTAAAAATCGCAGTGCGTATCTTAGGTTTCGTAAATGCACCATCCTTAATGCAGCTGGTGGTAAAAGAATGTCTGAATGAAAAGCCGGATTTAGAGTATTATGATACTAACAGAAAGATTCTTTATAACGGACTGACCAATGCCGGATTTACCTGTGTGAAGCCGGAAGGCGCATTCTACCTGTTTTTAAAATCCCCGGTAGAAGATGAGATCGAGTTTTGTGAAAGAGCCAAAAAGTATAACCTGATGCTGGTAAACGGTACTTCTTTTGAGTGTCCCGGTTATGTGCGGTTATCCTACTGCGTGGCCACAGATAAGATCAGGCGTTCCATCCCGCAGTTTGAAAAGCTGGCAAAGGAATATGGTCTGTAAAAGGTAGAAAGGTTCGTATATGGAAAGTCTTGTAACATGGTTTACCATGCACTTATCGGAATATATTTCCAGGGAGGCCATTGTGTTTGTGATTTCCCTGATGCCGATTTTGGAATTGCGTGGGGGACTTCTGGCAGCTTCGCTGCTTCAGGTTCCCATTACCACAGCCATACCCCTGTGTGTGGTGGGAAATATATTGCCTATACCGTTTATATTACTGTTTATTAAGAAGATCTTTGCATGGATGCGGCGTTTTCGGCCCTTTGCCAGACTGGTAGATTGGCTGGAAAACAAAGCTATGAGTAAAAGTGATAAAATCAGCAGGATTGAATTCTGGGGACTGATGCTGTTCGTGGGCATTCCCATTCCCGGAACAGGAGCCTGGATGGGATCGCTCATTGCTGCCTTGCTGGATATTGACTGGAAAAAAGCGATCCTGGCTGAATTGCTGGGAATATGTCTGGCGACGGTGATCATGTCTTTCGTATCGTATGGTTTGTTAGCGGCCATTCTGTCTTAAAAATGACACCTGTTTGAAATGAAAAAAAGAAAAGTGCGGGACAGCAGAAGCTTCCCGCATTTTTTCTTAATGTGTTTCCGGTTCCGGATATTCTACTCCGAAGGTTTCTACTGTCATGGACTTGATGACTTGCGCAGTCAGGGGACGATCGGCATAATCGGTTGCTGTTTCTGCGATCTTATTTACTTCGTCCATTCCCTCTATGATCTTTCCGAATGCTGCATATTGGCCATCCAGATAGGGAGCATCTTTGTGCATGATGAAGAACTGGCTTCCTGCAGAGTTGGGGTCCATGGTGCGGGCCATGGAAAGAACTCCCGGAGTGTGTTTTAAGTCGTTTGCAAATCCGTTGGATGAAAACTCTCCGTTGATCTCATACCCCGGACCGCCTGCTCCGGTTCCGTCCGGGCATCCGCCCTGGATCATGAAGCCGCTGATGACGCGGTGGAAGATCAGGCCGTCATAAAAATTGTGGTTGATCAGACTAATAAAGTTATTTACTGTATTAGGGGCAATGTCAGGATAAAGCTCTGCTTTCATGACCTGCCCGTTTTCCATTTCAATTGTTACGATTGGGTTGGTTGCCATAGTATATTCCTCACTTTCTATTTCCTAGCGAGGAACATTTTACCTTACATTCAGAAAAAAGTAAAGCCTGTAGACGTTGCAGAAACCACCCATGAAAGGTATACTACAAGAAAGGGCAGGAAAGCAGGACTGCTCTGTGCAGAGGAGAAACCTATGGAATTAACAACCATCGTTCTGGATTTTACATTTTATCCGGGGAATCCGCAATTCGAGAAGAACATCCAAGATTGGATAGATAAATTAAAAGAAGATTATACTATTTACCAAATGCATGGTTTCCGATGCCGGTACTCCCCAAGTGAGTGTATACAGAGTTTTTTTCGGAAAAATGGAATAAGCAGGGAGGATGCTTTGCTGCTTTCTGACAGGAGAGAAGTCCTGTTGGCGGCGCAGGCTCTGGGAATCGCCATTCTGGCCTGTGAGCTGACGGCAGAGCAGGGGGAAGGTTTTTCTATGGTGGCAGAGCAGGTCTGGGAGAATGACAGTGACTTTTTATTAAAGTGTTATCAGAGGGAACATAATCTGCCGTGGGAGATCCTGCGTACCGGGCGTTTGATCCTGCGGGAAGAATGGGAGGAGGATCTGGACAGGTTATATGCCATGCATGCGCAACCCCACATTGCCCGGTTTCTGGAGCCGCTTTTTCCGGAGAGGGAGAAGGAACGGGAATATATCGTCAACTATCGCCGGTATATTTACGGTTATTATGGGTTTGGTCTCTGGCATATCATTGATAAACAAACCGGATTGTCTGCAGGCAGGGCCGGGTTAAATCCCAAGACCTATGAAGATGGTGTGTCCGGCGTGGAGCTGGGGTATCTGATCGCAGAACCGTTTCTGCGAAAAGGCTATTGCATGGAAATCTGCAAGGCAATTCTCGTCTATGCGAAAGAAACCCTTAATCTGCAGGAAGTCTATTGTCTGATCCGTCCGGATAATGAGATCTCAATCCATATAGCAAAGAGGCTGGGATTTGTATTTGAACGGGAGATTGAAGATAATGGACAGCAGATGTTTCGTTATATCAAACCATTGCAATAAAGCGAAAAGTTCGGTATAATTAGAAGATATTAGTATGGACAGGTATACAGGCTTGATAAATGGCGGTGAAACTATGGAAACAACAGAAAAAATAGAAGAATTTGAAGAAGAAATGGAAGTGCAGACCGGAGGAATCCATAAGACCTCTGATTTTCGGGATCCGGATGAACTATATCAGGAGCTCTTAGAGTGCATTAAGAAGTATCATCCTTCGTCAGATAACAGTATCATTGAAAAAGCATATCTGACGGCAAAAGAAATGCACAAGGATCAGAAGAGAAAGTCCGGGGAGCCTTATATCATTCATCCCATTTGTGTGGCCATTATCCTGGCAGATCTGGAAATGGACAAGGAGACCATTGCCGCAGGTTTGCTTCATGACGTTGTAGAAGATACTTCCATGTCCAAAGATAAGCTGGCAGAGGAATTTGGAGATGAAGTGGCTCTGCTGGTGGATGGTGTTACCAAGCTGACCCAGCTTAATTATGACCAGGATAAGATCGAGGTGCAGGCGGAAAGTCTGCGTAAGATGTTTTTGGCCATGGCCAAAGATATCCGGGTTGTGATCATCAAGCTGGCAGACCGGCTCCATAATATGCGTACGCTGAAGTACATGAAGCCGGAGAAACAGAAAGAGAAGGCAAGGGAGACTATGGACATCTATGCTCCCATTGCTCAGCGTCTGGGTATTTCCAAGATCAAAATTGAACTGGATGACCTGGCATTAAAATATTTAAAACCGGATGTATATTATGACCTGGTGAAAAAAGTCCAGATGAACAGTGCTGCCAGGGAAGAATTTATCCAGAGTCTGGTGGAAGAAGTAGGCGGATACATTGAAGAAAGCGGTATCCAGGCGGAGATTTCCGGAAGGGTAAAGCACTTTTTCAGCATCTACCGAAAGATGGTGAATCAGGACAAGACCATTGATCAGATCTATGATCTGTTTGCTATCCGTGTCATTGTAGACACGGTGAAAGACTGTTATGCAGCATTGGGTGTGATCCATGAGCGCTACAAGCCCATTCCGGGACGTTTTAAAGATTACATCGCCATGCCCAAGCCCAACCGTTATCAGTCTCTTCATACTACGCTGATCGGTAAGAACGGAACACCTTTTGAAGTGCAGATCCGTACCTTTGAAATGCATCGTGTGGCAGAATATGGTATTGCTGCCCACTGGAAATATAAAGAGGCTTCCAACGGAGCCGTGCCGGATGTCCAGGAAGAAGAAAAAATGACCTGGTTAAGGCAGATCTTAGAATGGCAGAAGGACATGTCCGATAATAAGGAGTTCATGTCCTTGCTGAAAAGTGACCTGGATCTGTTTTCCGATAATGTATTCTGTTTTACGCCTTCCGGAGATGTGAAGAATCTTCCGGCAGGATCTACCCCTATCGACTTTGCGTATGCCATCCACTCTGCGGTGGGAAATCGTATGGTGGGTGCCAAGGTCAATGGCAAACTGGTGCCCATTGATTACCGTGTGCAGAACGGAGACCGGATTGAGGTCCTGACTTCCCAGAATACCAAAGGACCCAGCCGTGACTGGTTGAAGATTGTCAAGAGTTCACAGGCAAAGAGTAAGATCAATGCCTGGTTTAAGGCGGAACTGAAGGAGGAAAATATCTCCAAAGGCCGGGATATGCTGGAGGCTTATTGCAAGAGTCATGGTGTGGACGTGGCAACCATTAATAAACCGGAGATCAGAGCCGAGGTACTGCGCAAATACGGTTTCAAAGACTGGGATTCCTTACTGGCAAGTGTGGGCCACGGAGGATTGCGGGAAGGTCAGATTATCAACAAAATGGCGGATCTTGCCCGAAAAGAAGCAGAAGCAAATGTGACGGACAGTGATATTCTGGATACGATTTCCAGTAATAAGAATGTTCAGATCCATCGCGGCAAATCCAAGAGTGGGATTACCGTTAAGGGTATCCATGATGTGGCAGTGCGTTTTTCCAAATGCTGCAGCCCGGTACCCGGCGATGAGATCGTAGGTTATGTGACCCGGGGAAGAGGTGTGACCATTCACCGGACCGATTGTGTCAATGTTCTGAACTTAACAGAACTGGAAAAATCCAGACTCATTGATGCAGAGTGGCAGGAAGGATCGGAAACCGGAAATTATCTGGCGGAGATCATTGTTTATTCTATCAATCGGAAAGGTCTTCTGGTGGATATTACCCGTATCTTTACGGAGCATAACATTGATATTCAGTCTGCAACCACCAAAGTAGGCAAGAACGGAATCGCGACCATATCCCTTGCATTTGAAGTAAAGGGAAAAGACCAGTTAAACTCTATCATGGCAAGGATCCGTCAGGTGGAGAGTGTTATGGATATCGAAAGAACCAGAGGTTAGAGACAATGGCAATGAGAATTGAATCTTTGCAGGTGGGCTATATCTGTGAAAATTGTTACCTCGTGATTCATGAGGAAAGAAAAGAGGCCCTGATCATTGATCCGGGAGATGAAGCAAAACGGATCATGGAAAAATTAGAGGAAGGGCAGATTACGCCTGTTGCCATCCTTCTGACCCATGGACATTATGATCATACCGGCGCCATGAACGCATTGCGGGAACGCTATGGGATCAAGGCATATACAAGCAGAGAAGAGAGGCGTGTTCTGGAAGACACAAGACTGAGCATGCATTCGAAGGTGCTCCATGCGGATGAGTACTGGGAAGATGGTCATGTTTTTAAACTGGCCGGTTTTACTGGGCAGATGATTGCCACTCCCGGTCATACACCCGGAGGAGTATGCTATTATTTCCCGGAGGAAAAAGTGTTGTTTTCCGGGGATTCCCTATTTTTGGAATCGGTGGGACGAACAGATTTTCCGGAAGGAAGCATGCAGTCATTGGTGCGCTCCATCAGGGAAAAACTCTTTGTTTTACCGGATGATGTGGCAGTATTTCCGGGACATATGGAGGCTACCACCATTGGTCATGAAAAAGCGTATAATCCTTTTATCGCATAAGAAAGAAAAACAATATGATTTATATAGAATTGGATACGGATCGGTTCGAGAGTGATGTGCGGGCCATGGTAAAAGCCTTTTATCCGGGGGAAAATCTGTATGTTCATGCACAAAGGAGCAGGGTAGTTCAGCAGAAAAGACCCCGGGAGGAAGAACCGGTCAGGATGCATCTTACCATCGGGATTCATGGAGGAACCATCCGGCTTGTGATCAGAGAATGTGGGATTGAAAAAGAAATCATGACCCATAACTCTGATGAGGGAAAACAGAAGAATGATCTGAAAAAGCTGCTGTACGAGGTATTGGCACAGCTTACCGGACAGACGCTTCCCTGGGGAACCCTGACGGGAATCCGTCCTACCAAATTGTTTATAAAGGCCATGGAGCAGGGAATGGCACAAGAAGATCTGAGAAGGACGCTGAAGCAGGAATACCTGATCAGTGACGAAAAGCTGAAACTGGGTATGGAAGTGGCAGACCGTGAACGCAGGATCTTATCCCGTGTCAAAATGAAACAGGGTTATAGTCTGTACGTGCATATTCCTTTTTGCCCGACGACCTGTCTGTACTGTTCTTTTACCTCTTTTCCGGAGGCGGTCTTCAGACCGCGGATGGAGGAGTATGTGGATTGTGTCATAAAAGAGCTTGATTTTCTGGCAGAACATACAAAGGATTTCTGTTTAAACAGTATTTATATCGGAGGCGGAACCCCCACAACCTTAAGTGCCGGGCAATTGCACCGGCTCATTGGTTTTATCCGGGAGAGGTTTGACTGTTCTTCGGTATTGGAATTTACCGTAGAGGCCGGAAGACCTGACAGCATTACAAGGGAAAAGCTGGAGGTCTTAAAAGCTTTGGGGGTAACCAGGATTTCCATTAATCCACAGACCATGCAGCAAAAAACACTGGATGTGATCGGAAGAGGGCATACGGTGGAGCAGACCCGGGAGGCGTTTTTCCTGGCAAGAGAATGTGGATTTGATAATATTAACATGGATCTGATTCTGGGACTTCCACTGGAAACGGCGGAAGATGTAAAGGATACATTACAACAGATTTCCCGTCTGAAACCGGATAATCTCACCGTACACTGCCTGGCAAGAAAACACAATGCAAGGCTGAATCTGGAAAAGGACAGATATCAGGGATTACAGTTTGCCGATACCGTATCAAGTATGGAATTGGCGGTAGAATGTGCCCGGAATATGGGGATGATACCTTATTATCTGTACCGACAGAAAAGTATTGCGGACAATCAGGAAAACATCGGCTTTTCCATGGAAGGAAAAGAAGGATTATACAATATCCTGATCATGGAGGAACGCCAGAGCATTCTGGCGGCAGGTGCAGGAGCAATCACCAAACTGGTGACCACCCCCGGAGAACTAAAAGAACGGGTGGAAACAGTAAAGGATGTCAATGCGTATTTAAGCAGAACACAGGAAATGATCCAGAGAAAATATGATGCCATGAGACGATGTGGCATGTTAAAATAGGAGGACTTATGGCTTTAAAGAAAAAACCGGTCACGGGTATGCGTGACATTATGCCGGAGGAAATGCAATTACGCGATTATGTGCAGGGTGTGATCCGGGAAACCTATCGGAGTTTTGGATTTACCCCCATTGAAACTCCATGTATGGAGGATATTTCCAACCTGTGCAGTAAGCAGGGAGGAGAAAACGAAAAGCTGATCTTCAAAGTTTTAAAGCGTGGAGAAAAATTAAAACTGGAAGAAGCAACCTGTGAGGCAGATCTGGTAGATCAGGGTATGCGGTATGATCTGACGGTTCCGCTGGCCAGATACTATTCCAATAATGCCAATGAACTGCCATCCCCTTTTAAGGCACTGCAGATGGGTAATGTCTGGAGGGCAGACCGGCCCCAGAAGGGACGTTACCGCCAGTTTATGCAGTGTGATATCGATATTTTGGGAGATCCTTCGGATTTAGCGGAAATCGAACTGATCACGGCAACCACAACCTGTCTTGGAAAACTGGGCTTTCGGAATTTCCAGATACGGATCAATGAAAGAAGAATCTTAAAGGCAATGGCTGCATACAGCGGATTTACCGAAGACCGGTTTGATGAGGTATTTATCATTCTGGATAAAATGGATAAGATCGGACTTGACGGCGTACGGGAGGAACTGTTAAGCCATGAATTTACTCAGGAAAGTGTGGATAAGTACTTAAATCTGTTCTGCGAATTAGAAGGAAAAGAAGACGGACTGTCTTATCTTGCACAGATTCTGGGAAGTTTCATGCCGGAAGAAGTAGTGCAGAATATGCAGGAGATTGCAGCATGTGTGAATGCAGCCAAGGCAGCAGAGTTTGAACTGGTTTTTGATCCTACACTGGTCAGGGGAATGTCCTACTACACAGGAACGATTTTTGAAATTGCCATGCCGGAACTTGGCATAGCCTGTGGCGGAGGCGGCCGTTATGACAAGATGATCGGTAATTTTACCGGCAATGATGTACCGGCTTGTGGCTTCTCCATTGGTTTTGAGAGGATTATCCTTCTTCTGATGGAAAGCGGATTTAAGATTCCCAGCCAGCCGGAAAAAACAGCTTTTCTGATCGAGAAGGGATGTTCAGCCCAACGGCTCAGCGAAGTAATGGCGCAGGCTGCCAAACTGAGGGCGGAAGGACGCGATGTGCTGGTTTCCCGTATGAATAAGAATAAGAAGTTCCAGAAAGAGCAGTTGGAGCAGTCCGGTTATACGGATATTGTGGAATTCTTTAACAGGTAGGAGTAGGCCAGGGAAAGATGCGACTCCGGTTTACAAATTGTATTTAAATAGATTGAATTTTCGTGAAAACCAACAAAGCACTACACTACAGCGCTAAAGTATTTTGGGGGATTTGTCTGTTGACAGGGTTTTTTAAAGGATGTATGATAGACCCATCCTAGTTGCCGGATAAAACCGGTAAATTCAGAGGAAGGGAGAACGAAGTCATGAGAAGCTTTTTCCAGAATGCAGGCATGATGATGGAGATGTGTATGTGCATGTTTGGCATGTGCATGATTTTGCGTGCAAAGATTTCCGATATGTTCTCCGTTGTGAAGGTTAGGCAGGCTGCCGAATAGGCAACTGTGACCGTCGCTTGAATCGAGTGTGAAGCCGGGAGACTTGATCGGAGTCTTCCGGTTTTTTTGTGACAGGAAAAAGAGTCTTTGACTGTCACAAGTAAGCTGTGAAGAGCGCGCAGATTTTCCTCAACAGGTATAAAAATGAAATCGAAAAAAGAAAAGAAAAAGGAGAGTAACATTATGAAAAAACAGATTTCACGTTTATTGGTACTGGTATTAACTTTAGTAACCGTCTTTTCACTGGCAGGCTGTGGCAGCAAGTCAGAGGAAAGCGGACAGGATGGCGCTGCTGCAGAAAGCATTACGATTGCCATTCCCAATGACACAACAAATGAAGCAAGAGCATTATTACTGTTAGAAGACCTTGGATATATCACTTTAAAAGAAGGTGCAGGCATCACTGCAACGATTCTTGATATTGAAGAGAATCCTCATAACATTGAATTCAGTGAAGTAGAAGCAGCACAGCTTCCAAATGTTTTACAGGACGTAGATTATGCTGTGATCAATTCCAATTATGCCATTGAAGCAGGATTAAACCCAACTTCCGATGCACTTGCACTGGAGGGCTCTTCTTCCGCATACGGCAACATTCTTTCTGTAAAAGAAGGAAATGAAGAGAACGAACTGATCAAAGCGCTGGTAGCTGCATTAGAGAGCCAGCAGGTTGTTGATTTTATCAATGCTACATATGATGGTGCAGTGGTTTCTGTAGTAGATGCACCAACAGACGGATATGATCCGGAACTTGACTATGATGCATTAGCCGGACAGACTGTAACAGTAGCAGCTTCTCCAACACCACATGCAGAAATCCTGGCAATTGCTAAGGATATCCTTGCACAGAAAGACATTACTCTGGAAGTAACCGAATTTACGGATTACGTTCAGCCAAACAATGTAGTAGAAAGTGGAGAAATTGATGCCAACTACTTCCAGCACGTTCCCTACATGGATGATTTCAATGCGCAGAACGGAACACATTTAGTATCTGTTGCAGCAATCCATGTTGAGCCACTGGGAATCTACGGTGGCAAACAGACCAGTCTGGATTCTATCGAATAAAAAGGATTAACCATAATGATTGAGATAAAAAATGTATCCAAGTATTTTCATACTTCGCAGGAGGAGGTCAGGGCACTGGATGATGTGTCCCTGACCATTCCTGATGGAGACATATTTGGTATCATCGGCATGAGTGGCGCAGGAAAAAGTACCCTGGTACGCTGTATCAATATGCTGGAAAGACCAAGCAAGGGCAGTATAGAAATAGACGGTTGTGATATAGGAACACTGCCGGAAGCACAACTGCGGGCCATGAGGCGTCAGATTACAATGATTTTTCAGGGATTTAATCTTCTCATGCAGAGAACCTGCCTGAAGAATGTGTGCTTCCCATTGGAACTTGCGGGGGTGAAACCCAAAGAAGCAAAGAGGAAAGCCCAGGAACTTTTGGAATTGGTAGGGCTTGGGGACAAGGCAGATGCTTATCCTTCCAGATTATCCGGAGGACAGCAGCAGAGAGTTGCCATTGCCCGGGCACTGGCAACAAATCCAAAAGTCCTGTTATGTGATGAAGCTACCAGTGCACTGGATCCTACCACCACCAATTCCATTCTGGATCTTATCCGGAGCATTCATGACAAACTGGGGATTACGGTTATCATAATTACCCACCAGATGAGTGTAGTGGAAAGTATCTGTAAGCATGTGGCGATTCTGGAAGACGGAAGAGTGGCAGAGCAGGGAGAAGTGGCAGAAGTGTTTGCACATCCAAAGTCGGATGCTGCAAAGAAGCTGGTGTATCCGGAAGGAGACCAGCTTACTTTCGGTGAGGAACTTCCCGGTGAAAAACTGATCCGTGTGGTATTTAACGGTGCTGAAGCAACAGGAACGCCTATGATCGCGCGTCTGGCAGTAGAAGAGGGAATTGAGGCAAGTATTGTCTATGCATCCACCAAGAGCATTGGAAGTAAGACTTATGGTTCTATGCTGTTGGGAATTCCGGACAGTCCGGAAAAACTGGAACGGGCAATCCGGTATCTGACCAGAATTGATGATATCACGGCAGAGGAGGTAACATACCATGCTTAACAGTTTATTTTCAGAAGCAACACTGATGGAAGCCTGGGGAATCATTCAGACCCAGTTTCCACTGGCAATCTGGGAAACCGTGTATGTCACTCTGCTCTCTACGGCATTTTCCATTGTTTTGGGACTTCCTTTGGGAGTGCTCCTTGTGGCGGGAGAAAAGGATGGAATACTTCCGCTTCCTGCCTGGTTGTTAAAGGTGTTGAATGTTGTGATCAATCTGCTTCGTTCTGTACCTTTCCTGATCCTGATGATCCTGGTTTTTCCGCTGACGAGAGTGATCGTGGGAACCGTGGTGGGAACTACGGCATCTATTGTTCCCTTAGTCATTGCGGCATTTCCTTTTGTGGCGAGATTAGCAGAGGGCAGTTTTCGGGAAGTCAGTCCCAATACCATTGAGATGGCTCAGAGTATGGGAGCATCTCCCCTACAGATTATTATGAAGGTAATGATTCCGGAGAGTGTGCCATCTTTGATCTCCAATGCTACGATTGCCATTACCACTATTTTGGGATATTCGGCCATGAGTGGTATTATTGGTGGCGGCGGACTTGGAAAGATTGCCATTAATTACGGTTATTATCGCTATAAGTATCTGATCATGCTGGCGGCCGTTGTGCTGTTGATCCTTCTTGTTCAGATATTCCAGAGTGTAGGAACGCATTTAGCTGTAAAAAGTGATAAGCGGCTCAAAAAATAAAATAACCCTGCCCACAACCAATATGGTGGGCAGGGTCTTTTCTTATTCTTCTGCAGTGGTTTCCTGTTTGGAATCTTCATTCATCCAGTCCTGAAACTTCTTTTCCACAGCTTCATAGGTTTTCTGGCTGATTTCCGGAAGTTCTTTTCCCCAGGCTTTGGTAGCCTGCTCAAATCCCTTCTTAAATGCATCCAGCAGACCGGAAGCTTTGGAACTGTCTCCGCCACTGAGTGCTTTGGCAAATTGCAGGATCCGGTCAGAAGTCTGTTCTACACCGTAGTATCCGTTTTCGGATATCAGCTCCTGTGCCTGTTTCTTCGCCTCTTCGGTTACATTAAACTCACCTTTCGCAAGAAACTTCCATACGTCATCTCCGCCTACCGACAGGCCGGCCTGTTTGTACAGAGCTTCGGAAACCATGTTTTGAAGCTGCTGCGCACGGGCTTTTGCGTCATTTTGCATCATCTGTACCAGATCGCTCTTTTCATAAACGGCAGAAGGAGAACCTTTTACCAGCACACCTGCAGGAGTTTCCAGCAATTCGTTGGCTGCCTTTTCCTGTTTGGTCTGGACAACTTCTTCGGTTTTCATGCTCTTCCGTGAGCTGTTCTGATAAGCGGAAAGCGCTTTTACACTATTCACATCCATAAACATACCCTCCTTGGTTTATTATAATTAGTATATCGAATCCTTTCACCTACAAATTAACACAAAATGGCAAAAAAGTACAGTATAAATCAAATCTTATCCTATGGAACAAACCGGAGGAGTCTGTGCAGAGTTGACAAAAATAAAATGGTTTATTATTGTATATTGTATACAAGAGGCGGAGGAAAGGTATGGATCGCATCATTTTACGGCCCCTGGCAAAAGTGAATCTTGGACTGGATGTAGTAGGAAAAAGGGAAGATGGTTATCATGAAGTGCGGATGGTAATGCAGACATTATGCATGCATGACCATATGGTGATGGAAAAAAGGGATACCGGTAAGGTGACCATGAAAGCCAATCTGCCTTATCTGCCTTGCAACGAGCATAATCTCATTGTGCAGGCCATTGAATTGATCAGAAAAGAATATCATATTGAACAGGGCGTTCATGTGGATTTGAAAAAGGTTATTCCGGTTTCCGGAGGAATGGCAGGCGGCAGCAGTGATGCGGCAGCAGCACTTTTTGGAATGAATCTGTTGTTTCGCCTGAATCTGTCCAGAAAGCAATTGATGAATCTGGGTGTCTGCCTGGGCGCAGATGTGCCTTACTGCATTATGCGGGGAACGGTACTGGCAGAAGGGATCGGAGAGATCCTGACACCTTTACCGGGATGCCCTGCCTGTGGGGTGCTGGTGGTGAAACCGAGTTTTGGGGTATCTACGAAAGAGGTTTATCAGAAGTTTGATCAAATGCAGACAGTAAAGCATCCGGATATCGATGGTTTGATAGAAGCGATCCGAAATCAGGACAGGAAAAAAATGTGTGCGGCCATGGACAATAATCTGGAGCCGGTGACGGCCGGAGAGTATCCCATCATTGGAGAGATCGAGAAACTCATGGAGCAGCAGGGTGCACTGAAAGCAATGATGAGTGGAAGCGGCCCCACGGTTTTTGGGATTTTTGAAACCAGGGAGCAGGCGAGGCAGGCTGCGCAGGCATTTGACAATATGAATGGCATAGGACAGGTAATGGCGACTTCGTTTTATAATGTGAGAGGAAGAGAGAGCAATGGCAAATTTAGAGCTGGTGAAAAATGATTCTCTACCTTTGCGGGATGTGGTTTATCAGACTCTCCGAAATGCAATTCTGAATGGAGAGCTCAAACCCGGCGAACGGCTTATGGAGATGAAACTGGCCGGAAAGCTGGGGGTTAGCAGGACTCCCGTGCGGGAAGCCATCCGTATGCTGGAGCAGGAAGGGCTGGCTCTTACCATACCCAGAAGAGGGGCACAGGTTGCAAAGATGACACAGAAGGATATGGAGGATGTATACGTGATACGCCGTTGCCTGGAGCAATTGGCAGTAAAGTATATCAGCGGACATCTTACCCCCGGGCAGGTGGCAGATATGCGTTATGCAGAGAAAGTCTTCGAAGAGGCAGTGGCAGATGGGGATCCTTCTGAAATCGAACAGAAAGACTGGGAGTTTCATGCTACCATCTTTGAAGCTACCGGGAATCAGAGACTGGTGTCGATCATGATGACTTTACAGGAGCAGTTAAGCAGATACCGCTGGGCACAGTGGCAGGACGGAGCACAGCTCAGGAAACTGATACAGGAGCACCGCGGTATTGTGGATGCACTGAAAAGAGGAGAGCAGGAAGAAGGTTTGCAGGCTGTTCTGGTCCATCTGGACAGCCAGGAAGAGATTATTAAATATGCAATCCGAAAGCATGAATAAGCAGAAAGATTTTTACCATACTAAGGTTGAGCAGTTTTGCTCAACCTTTTTTCATGACAAGTGAGCCCGCTTGTAGGCTCATCTTGTATATGACAAGTGAGTCTGCTTGCAGGCTCATCTTGTATAGCAGGGAGGATCATTATGCAACAGGTAATACAGGTTAGCAGCAGGCTTGAGGAGAATGAGACGTATTTTCGGAGAGAATTGAAAGACTGTGCAGATGTGGTATTTCGAAAATTTCATCTGGGAGTACAGCCATCGGTAGAAGCACTTGCTGTTTTTACGGAACCTACCACACAAAACCTGCAGTTTTCAGATTCCGCATTGGGTAAAATGCTTTCCATGCTGGTGGAAGAGGAGGGAAGCAGGGTCTTATCCAGAGTCAGAGAGAAAAAGCTGGGAATGCTTGACGTGGAAGAGCTGGAAGATCTGCCCCAAAGTATACAGGGATTTCTAAGCGGGGATGTGATCCTGTTTCTGGATGGTTACAACAAGGCACTGAAGATTCCCAACAAAGGCTATCCCGGATTGGGTGTAACACAGGCAGAAACGGAGAAAGGACTGCGGGGTTCGGATGAAAGTTTTAGCGATTCGGTCAAAACCAATGTATCTCTGTTACGCAAACGCATTCGGTCTTCCCAGCTAAAAGTACGGGAGTACCATGTAGGAACCCGTTCCAATACCTTAACCTATCTGGTGTATATGGAAGGGATTGTGGCTCCGGACATTTTAAAACATATAGAGGAGAAACTGGATGCATACCGGATTGACCGGATCCTGGATTCCGGAACAGAGCAACAGCTTATCATGGAACAGAGCTGGTCACCTTTTCCGCAGATCCAAAGTACGAGAAGACCTTCTTTTGCGGCAGAGGAACTTATGGAAGGGCGGGCAGTACTGATTTTTGATAATTCCCCGGAAGTTCTGCTTTTACCATCTGCATTTCAGGATTTTCTCACAGCGGCGGACGATAATTTTCTTAATTATCAGATCGTATCCCTGATCCGGGGACTGCGGTATATGGCATGCTTTTTTGCCATGACTTTTCCGGGGCTGTATATTGTGGCCTGCTCCTATGAGAATATGATGCTGCCTACGGATCTGCTTCTGGCGGTGCAAAGAGCAGCCCAGGGCAATCCCTTTAGTGCTCCGGTGGAGATCCTTATGATGGAGGTTTCCTTTGAACTGTTAAGAGAGGCAGGCGTGAGAATGCCGGGAGATATGGGGAATGCCATTGGGATCGTAGGAGGCTTGATCATTGGCTCCGCGGCAGTGGATGCCAGTCTGGTCAGTCCCATTGTAGTCATTGTTGTGGCTTTCACAGCGCTTTGCTCCTTTAGCATTCCAAGTGAGGAATTAACCCAATCCTTCCGGGTTTTGAAGTTTGGGTTTATCCTGCTTTGCGCCCTTGCCGGTCCGGTGGGAATGGTGGTGGGATTGCTGGCGGTTACATTGCACCTGTCCACGTTAACCAGCCTGGGCAGGCCGTTTTTATCAAAGGTGCACTCCACCTTTCAGGTGCCTACCCGGCAAAAGCAATACCGTGGGGTGTATGGTTTTTCCCAGAATCCGGTGCGTTTGAAAAGAACAAAGAAAGGATAAGAGAATGGGACAAGTTGGGATCATGATTTACTTTATGCTGCCGGTGGCAGTAAGGGCAGGACGGACCAGTTTACTGGCCATTCCCCTGGCAGGGGCGGTCTGCTGTCTGGTTGCTGCCCTGGTAAAAGAAAAAAGGAGCCCTGTGTACAGGATATTCTGCAAGTTTCTTGCGGCAGGGTTCGGTCTGCTTGTATGGTATCGTTTGTCCAGGCTGTTAGCAGGGTATTTGGGACTGGAACGGTACTGGATCGTGGCAGGTGTGGTATTGGTGCTATTGCTTTTGCTGGGATGGCGGGGCATGGAGAATCCGGAAGGACTGAAAAGCTTATGGAGTAAGGCATTGGGTATCTTATTGCTGATACTTTTGCTGTTTCAGATTCCCAATCTTAAGCCGGAATACGTTTTTCGGTTTTCACACAGTGACAGTACAGGTCTTTGGAAAGAAGTGCTGATCCTGCTGATACTTCATGTGCCCTTTTGGCTGGAACTGGGCAAAAGTGTTTCAAAAGGGCGGCAGTCACAGTGGAAGAAACAGCTTGTCTTATGGATACTCTTTTTCCTGCTTTATATTGTTCTGACAGGGACATTCCATTTCCCATTGCTGGTGCAGTCTGAGAATATGTTTCTGAATCTGGGAAGAAGTGCGGTATGGTTTGATAAACTTCCTGTGCGTATGGAAATTCCGGCAGATATCATTTTATGGGTGTCGGTTTTCTTTGCCTTGTGGGAATGTGTGGCGGTATTGTCAGAACCGGTCCGGCAGGAAAAGCAGTCCCTGGAAACAGGACAGGAAAAAACATCCGGAAAGGAAATACTATGAAAAGAATAAAAATGATGCTGTTGGTTTTGTTTCTTGCCATTAACATAACGGGATGTTCACAGAAACTGGCCGAAAAAGAAATCGTACTGGTGGCGGATGCCGATACCCTGATCAGAGGGGAGAAACAAAGCCAGCTTACAATGAGGGAGTTTTCTCACTTAAAGCTTCTGGTGATCCATGAAAAGCTGGATGAGACCCTGATCGATACATTGCTGAACCGGGATGAGATTTCACTTCAGACCAGGGTTGCTTACTGTGAAGATAACATCAGCCCGAAAACCACGGAGGAAAAAGAAACGCTGAACGACCAGATGAGGCATTACCGATTTCAACATACGGTAACAGTATTGGAGCTGATGAATACCTGTTACAGTCCGGGAACGCAGCTTTACCTTCCCCGTATTGAAATCAGGGAGGGAAAAATCACAGAAACAGATGCTGTGGTGTTTAGAGGAGGTGAAAACAGGGTATCCTTCCAATAACAGGAAAAGGAAGGTGAAAGAATGGAAAAAAGAAAAAGGGCCATACTTGTGCTTGTGATGCTGTTGGGTTTTCTCATTCTTGGAAAACAGCAATACGACTACAGCCTGCAGTCTTCCATTGCCCAGAAGGTGATCCGTTTTCATGTATTGGCAAACAGTGACAGCAGTGCGGATCAAAGGATCAAACAAAAGGTCCGGGATGATGTGGGGGCATATATGGAACAGATACTGGCGGAGAGTAACAGCATTGAAGAAACCCGTCATATCATCCGGGCAAATTTAACCCGTATAACGGAAATTGCAAACCAGTCTCTGAGTGGGCAGCAGGCAGATTACCGTGCAACGGCCAGTCTTTCTGTCAGCGAGTTTCCGGAAAAAGAGTATGAAGGTCTTACTTTTCCGGAAGGGGAATATGAAGCTTTGACCATAATCCTGGGAAAAGGGGAAGGACATAACTGGTGGTGTGTGATGTACCCCAATCTGTGTTTTTCCAATTCTGTTTATCAGTATAACGGGAAGGAGTGGAAAAAGTTTAAGGATAATCTGACAGCCAAAGAGTGCCGTGCCATCATGGAAAGTGAAAACTATACCATCCGCTGGAAATTCCTTGAATATTTAAAGAAAAAGAGGTAGAATACATTTCGATAGCGTGAAGACGGAGGAAACGATTACATGGCGGAAAAAGTGCTTTTCAGCATTAAAGGACTGCACAGCTTAAGCGATATTGCGGATGGGGAACCGGAAGAAATTGAGGTTATGAATGTAGCGGAATACTACTTTAAGAACCAAACCCATTACATTGTTTATGAAGAAATCATGGACGGTACCAGCGGTACAACCCGCAATCTGCTGAAGATCAAACCGGACAGTGTGGAGATCAGCAGAAAAGGTGAAGTCAATACCCGTATGTATTTTGAAACAGGGAAATGCGACCAGACTACGTATTATACCGCAGAAGGACAGATCCATATGGGTATGGATACCCACAGGGTCAGTGTGACAGAAGAGGAAAATGAAATCCGGGTACAGATCCTTTACAGTATGCTGGTAAACTATCAGCCCATGGCAGAATGCGAACTATTTCTTAAAATAAACAGAACACAACAACAAGAGGAGTCTGCAGGCAGCCTTGCTTGTCATGAATAAAAAAGAATCGACGATCTATCGTCGATCCTTTTTGTAACCGGCATCTTACCGGGTTTTGCTAAAACTACATGCCTGCCTTTTTTCTCATGCGGGCAAGCCAACCCTTTTTCTCCGGAGCAGTCGCAGTTTTCTTTCCATGCTGTCCTTTGATGGCGGTTAAATATAATCCGCTGACAACGGCCTTAACTTCCTTCTTCACCGGAACTTCATCAAAAATTTCCGGATCGCACAACAAGGTGCGGATGGTAGGACCGATCTTAACCTTTACGACAGGGGTTTTTGTGCCACGCATATAGCGGGGAGACTGCTGCAACACCGCATCAGGAAGACCGGCATCTTTCAATTTCATTTTTTTCTTATCAATAATCAGCAGGGTCACAGTCTGTGCGGTTTCTTTTATCATCCTGTCCTGCTCTGCCTTATTCTTCTCTGCTTTTTTACCAAGAAAATATAATCCAATGATTCCAAGAACCAGAATCACCGTGATAATGATCAATAGCCACCAATACCAAGCCATGTCTTTTCCTCCTTATATTTCGTACGTGTTGTATTGTATCATTTTCATAGATAAAAAGCAATTAGATTTTACGGAAATGGCTTTTAATTTCATGCCAAATATGGTATTCTACTTAGATGTGAGACTCCTTTTTAAAGTGGGAGGCATCAGGGCTTTAAGACCCGACAGTAAAAGATAGAAATGAGGAAAAAAGCATGAAGAGATTGGTGAGCGCGATATGCGTAGCCTTATTGGGCGGATTGTTATTCTGGGGAGCGCAGAAGGATGTTGTAGCGACCGCACCGGGCGGTATGGATGAGGCTTTGAGCGATATGTGGATGGCCGAAGAAGCGAGACTTTCCGTTCTGGATTATGAACTGAGTGAGTATGTGAAACTTTGTGATTATAGCCAGCTTAGTGTAGATGTGAATTACGTGAAAGTGGATGACGAATATGTTATTAATGCCATTAACCAGACCCTGCAGAGTTATCCGGGCTATGAAGAGACGGATAAGCAGACAGTGGAAGACGGTGACCTTGTAAATATTGATTATGTGGGAACCGTGGATGGAGAAGAATTTGATGGCGGTTCTGCGAAAGGATCACATCTTTCCATTGGATCAGGTCAGTTTATCGATGGATTTGAAGACGGTCTTGTCGGTGCATCTGTCGGTGATAAAGTGACTTTGAATCTGACTTTCCCTGAGGATTATGAGGAATCCCTGGCGGGAAAAGATGTTGTGTTTGTTGTAACGGTAAACAGCATTGATGAAGAAGTGTTCTATACCTATGAGGAACTTTCGGACGACTTTGTATCGGATAATTTCGGATATGAAACCGTAGAAGATTTTTATGACTATGTGAAGTCCTATTACAAGGATTCCATGGAAAGTACCAAACAGAGTGATGCCCGAACCGCATTGGTACAGAAGCTTGTACAGGAATGCGAAGTGACGGTTCCTGAGGAACTGCTGATCAACCGTTCCAAAGAATATCTTGCTTCCTTCCGTGAAAGTGTAGAACAGGCCGGTCTTAGCGTAACCGATTATCTGCAGAATAATTACGGATACGGACCATCTGAGTTCGAAGAGCAGATTCTTTCTATGATGAATGAGAGTCTTTGTCAGCAGATGGTTCTGGCAGCGATTTCCCAGCAGGAAGGAATTGAGGCAGACGAAGAAGGCTTGGAAGAATATATCAATGCCTACGTATCCTACTATGGATTCCAGGACAAAGAAGAACTGTTTGCAGAGTATCCGGAGCAGGAACTGACTTTGGCTTATGTGTGCAACAGTGTTGTTGACAAGTTATTAGATACCTGTGAAGTAAACTATATTCCGACATCCGAATAAACGGATTCTTACATGTATGTCGGAAACGGAGAGGGAGGAGAATATGCAATTAAACACGATTCGAGATATCTACAAGAATACAAAACAGTATCAGGAGACGCAGGTGACTATCGGCGGATGGGTAAAAAGCATTCGTAATTCTAAAACCTTTGGATTTATAGCAGTCAATGACGGTAGTTTTTTTGAGAATCTTCAGGTGGTGTATTCCGATCAACTGCAGAATTTTTCTGAGATTGAGAAGCTCAATGTGGGAGCAGCCATTATCGTGACAGGTATGCTGGTTCTTACACCTGAGGCAAAGCAGCCTTTTGAGATCCAGGCTACGGATATTGTCATTGAAGGACAGTCCACACCGGATTATCCCCTTCAGAAGAAAAGGCATACCTTTGAATACTTAAGAACCATTTCTCACCTTAGACCAAGAACAAATGCATTTCAGGCAACTTTCCGGATCCGTTCCCTGGCAGCTTTTGCCATTCACCAGTTTTTCCAGGAACGGGGTTTTGTCTATGTGAATACCCCCATCATAACCGGGAGTGACTGTGAGGGTGCAGGAGAGATGTTTCAGGTGACTACTCTGGATCTTAATAATGTTCCGAAAACGGAAGATGGAAAAGTAGATTACTCCAAAGATTTCTTTGGAAAACCAACGAATCTGACGGTAAGCGGGCAGTTAAACGGGGAAACCTATGCCATGGCTTTCCGTGATATCTATACCTTCGGTCCGACTTTCCGTGCGGAGAATTCCAATACCACCCGCCATGCTGCGGAGTTCTGGATGATTGAGCCGGAAATGGCCTTTGCAGATCTTTCTGACGACATGGATGTTGCAGAAGCCATGTTAAAGCATGTGATCCGGTACTGTCTGGATAATGCACCGGAAGAAATGCAGTTCTTAAACAGTTTTGTAGACAAAGGACTGATTGAGAGGCTGGAGCATGTGGCAAATTCGGATTTCCAACGGGTAACCTATACCGAAGCCATTGATATTTTGAAAAAGCATAATGACAAGTTTGATTATAAGGTGGAATGGGGCAAGGACCTTCAGACAGAACATGAGAGATATCTGACAGAAGAGGTATTTAAAAAGCCTGTCTTTGTAACCGATTATCCCAAGGAGATCAAAGCTTTTTATATGAAACTCAATGAGGACAACAAAACGGTAGCAGCCTGTGATTGTCTGGTTCCCGGTATCGGAGAGATCATCGGTGGAAGCCAGAGGGAGGATGACCTTGAAAAGCTTTGCCGGAGAATGGAGGAACTGGGACTGAACAAAGAAGATTATGGATTCTATCTGGATCTAAGAAAATATGGTTCTGTCCGTCATGCCGGTTTCGGTCTGGGATTTGAGCGTTGCGTGATGTACCTGACCGGTATGAGCAATATCCGTGACGTGGTTCCTTTTCCACGTACCGTGAATAATTGTGAGTTATAGAACGACAAAAGAAGAATACCGAAAGAATCGGAAAAGCTGAAAAATACCTGCCCAGGTTTCAACCGGGGCAGGTATTGGTATACATAACAAGTGAGGATGGTTTGAAGTCCTTTCGTTTAGATGAGGAAGTGGATTATGAAGAAAACCGTGCAGGCAGCGATTGTGGCGCTGTTGATGGTGATAATCCTGTTACTGATTGGAACAGGATGGGAAAGAAAGGATTCCCAACATATGGCAGGGGAACAGAAATACAGTATCACCTATACGGATGTATTGGACACGGTTACGCAGATAGTGGGATATGCAGAGAGCAGAGACGCTTTTGAGGAAAAAGCAGAGCAGCTTCATCAGCGTCTGCAGTATTATAACGAACTGTTTGATATCTATCACAGCTATCCGGATGTGAATAATATGAAAGATATCAACGATGAAGCAGGAAAAAGCAGTGTGAAGGCGGACGAAGAGATCATAGACCTGTTGAAACTAAGCAAAGAAGTGTATCAGATTACCGGCGGGCAGACCAATGTCGCTATGGGAAGTGTTTTACGGATCTGGCACGACTACAGGACACAGGGTACGGAACATCCGGAACAGGCGAAACTGCCTGCCAAAGAAGAACTGGCCAGGGCGGCAGAGCATTGTGATCCGGAGAATCTCATGATTGATGAGGAAACCCATTCGGTGTATCTGAAGGATAAGGAAATGTCTCTGGATGTGGGAAGCATCGGGAAAGGATATGCGGTAGAGCTTCTGGGGGAGTATGCCAAAGAGATCGGATTGGAGAACGTACTGATCAGTGTAGGAGGAAATGTACTGGCATTGGGTGAAAAACCGGATGGCTCCAAGTGGAAGCTGGGCATTCAGAATCCTGATACCCAATCTGAAGAAAACTACATTTGCAGTGTGGCTGTCAAGGATAAATGTGTGGTGACCAGTGGGGATTACCAGCGCTATTATACAGTAGACGGAAAGAGATACTGCCACATCATTGATCCGGATACCGGGGAACCTGCGGAGTATGTCCGTTCCGTCACAGTGATCACGGAGAAATCCGGTCTGGCAGACGGATTATCCACAGCATTGTTTGTGATGCCCGTGGAAGAAGGAAAGAAGCTGACCGAGAGCCTGGAAGGCGTGGATGCCATGTGGGTTCTGAAAAACGGGGAAATGGAGTATTCTTCAGGATTTGAACAATATTTGGTTACGGATGCACAGGAATAGAGGTTTTCGTTTTGCTGCTCATGGTAAGTGAGCTTGGAGGTGCGATATGCAGCGAACACGTACAAAAAAATATGTTGTAGGCATACCGGAGGAAGAGGGAAGCGTACTGGGAATCCGTCTGGTTGCGGAGCTATTAAGCAAAGGATACAAAGTATTTGTCAGTCCTGTGCGATCCCAGAGCGCACCGGAGATTGGATTCACACTTTCCGATATGCAGCAGTGGATCGAGAGCTTCAAAAAGAAGTATCCGGATTCTTTTTTTCTGGAAGGGGATCTTTCCAGGGGAGATACCCTGGCTTCTATGGGATATGACGGTATGGTGATCCTGCCGTGCCCCAAAGATCTTATCCGGCAGCTGGCAGAGGGAAATACCGAAAGCAGTCTTACCAATTATGCCCGCAGCTGTATCCTCCAGCACCGGCCCCTGATACTGGTGCCCAAGGATACCCCGTTTACTACGGAATATCTGGAACATATGTTGATCCTGTCGAAACTCAGGGTAAAAGTGGTGCCGGCGATGCTTTCTTTTTCCCAGAATAATGTCAGCTATGAGAACATGATAGATACCATTGTAGGAAAGATATTGGATAGCCTTTCGTATGAGCGATAAGAAAAAGGGGGATTATTTATGAAAAGAAAAGTATTGGTCGGAATCCTGATTCTGGTACTGGTTTTGGGGATGGCAGGATGCCAAAAGAAAACCCCGGTAAACAATCCGGATTCGGATATAGAACAGGAGGAAGGACCCACAGCAGGATATGAAACGGAACCCGAAGAGGAAGAGGAACTGCCTGTGGTTACGGTGGGTGTATGCAAAACCATGGATGCTCTGCCTCTTTTTCTGATGCAGGAAGAAGATCTGGACCGGGAGAGAGGATTTGTGCTGAATGTGCAACAGTTTGGTACTTTTGCAGAGCAAAAGCAGGCACTGCTGGATGGAGTACTGGATGGTGTATTGACCGATTCGGCAACGGTGTTTGCAGTAAAGGAACAAGGGACAGAACTGCGGATCGTGGGACCGGCTGATACGGTTGTCTGTCTTCTGGCAGGTCCGAAGGCAGAAGCAACCGAATTAAGTGAGTGCAGAGGAAAAATGGTTTGTATGCCGGAAAATACAGGGATGGAATACATACTGGACTATATGCTGGCGCAGAGCAATTATGTAGATACTTATGTGGATAAATCCCAGGCAGACGCATATGAAACAGTGCTTATGATTCTCCGGGAAGAGCCGGATCTGCTGGTGTTACTTCCGGAACCCTATGCAGGAATGGCCAGACAGCAGGGAGCAGTGGTCCTGGCCACTTCACAGGAATGTGGGTTATCTCCGTTTGTGACGGCTTTTTGTATAGGATTTCTGGATAATAATGAGGATCTGGCAGCAGGTTTTTGCCAGGCATACCGGCAGGCAGTCACGGATCTTTCCACAAAAACAGAAGAGGAGAAGCGCTCTTTGTTTTCCGTACATGGCGGACTGGAGAATCAGGATCTGGAGGGCTTAACCTGGAATGATTACAGATTAAGTCAGGTCCCGTCGGAGGAAGAACTGGAGGATGTGTATTTCTGGTGTCAGTCGAAAGGACTCTATAGCGGGGAGTTTGATCTGGGAAATCTCATCGATGTTCCGGAAGAGTAGAGGAAGTGTATGCTTGTGGAAATGACGGGTATAGAGAAAAAGAAGAAAAATGACAGGATACTGATCATCTTTCTTCTGGTGCTTGCGGTTGTGAGCCTGTTGGCAGTGAAACTATATCAGAAACGGACTACTTATGATGCTGTGGCAGTGGTAACGGTGGACGGAAAGGAATATGGCCGCTATCCCCTGACGGAAAATGCCAGAATAACCATAGATGCCGGAAACGGCAATCAAAATGTGCTGGTCATCCGGGATGGATATGCGGATATCGTTAAGGCAACCTGCCCGGACAAGATCTGTGTCAATCATGCAAAAATCCGTGGGAATGGACAGACCATGGTGTGTCTGCCCAATCAGGTTGTGGTAGAGATCGTCAATCAGAAGGAGGAGTCTGAGGACGTAGATCTGTCTACGAACTAAGGAGCAAAGAAGGAAAGCAGGATGAAGAAAAATAAGACGGCAAGGGTTGCCTATACAGGGATGATGGTAGCACTGGCCTTTGTGCTGTCCTACGTGGAGGCGTTGATTCCCATTAGCCTCGGAATCCCCGGCGCGAAGATAGGATTGGCAAATCTGGTGATCATGGTAGCACTATATACTATAGGGACAGGACAGGCCTTTGTGTTATCAATGGTCCGGATCCTGCTGGTGGGGTTTACTTTTGGCAGTATGGCCAGTATGATGTATTCCCTGGCAGGCGGATTACTTAGTTTTGCGGTTATGGCGGCAGCTAAGAAATGGGATTGTTTTACCATGACAGGAGTCAGCATTTTAGGTGGCGTATTTCATAATATCGGTCAGATCCTGATGGCGGTTGCAGTGGTGGAGAACGGAAAGCTGCTCTATTATCTTCCGGTATTATTGGTTTTCGGAGTGTTGGCAGGAGTTGCCATCGGAATGGCGGCCTCCATGGTCACAAAACGGATACAGAAGGCGTGGAAAGAATGAACCAGACAAAGTGGATGCTACAAAATAAGTCAGGGGATTTTTTCGGGATTTCCGAAAAATACCATATTGATCCGGTAACGGCGCGGTTATTAAGAAACCGGGATGTGATCACGGATGAACAGATTGAAATGTATTTATATGGAGATGTGAACAGTCTTCCTGACGGAGCGCTTATGAAGGACATGAAACTGGGAACGTCCATCATAAGAGAAAAGATTGAGCAGCAGAAAAAAATACGTATTATCGGGGATTACGATATTGACGGTGTGACGGCGACATACATTCTGTATCAGGGAATCACGGCCTGCCATGGGTGCGTGAGCCAGGTGATCCCGGATCGTGTTGAGGACGGGTACGGACTGAATGTCAGGCTAATAGAGCAGGCAGAAAAAGACGGAGTGGACACCATTATCACCTGTGATAACGGGATTGCGGCCATGGAAGCGATCCACAGGGGAAAGGAACTGGGACTTACCATTGTCGTCACGGATCATCACAATGTACCCTATGAGATGGATGAAAAACAGCAGCCACGGTATTTGCGCAGTGAAGCAGATGCGGTGATCAATCCCAAACAGTGGGACTGTTGCTATCCCAACAAAGAAATCTGCGGAGCGCTGGTAGCTTACAAGTTTATTATACAACTTTGCAAAGAATGCGGAATGCAGGAAGAAGAACAGGAACGGATCAAGAATCATCTCCTGATGTTTGCGGCCATCGGAACCGTAGGAGACATCATGGACCTTTCAAAGGAAAACCGCATTATTGTCAAAGAAGGGTTAAAATTACTCAGACAGACGAAGGATGAAAGCATCTGCGCCCTGGTAAGAGCCTGCAAAGTGGAGCAGAAGAATCTGTCAGCATATCATATCGGCTACATACTGGGACCATGTATCAATGCCAGCGGACGCCTGCAGACAGCGGAAGATGCCTTGCATTTATTCCTGACAAAAGATGCGGAAAAATGCAGGCTTCTGGCAGAAAACCTGGTGGAACTTAATGAGAAACGCAAATATCTGACAGAGCAGTTTACCGGACAGGCCATCCGGCAGGTGGAACAGACCGGTCTTAAGGAGGACAGGGTGCTGGTTATTTTTCTGCCTGACTGCCATGAGAGCATTGCGGGAATCATCGCAGGCAGAGTACGGGAACGGTTTACGAAACCAACCTTTGTGGTGACTCGCACCAAAGAAGGATTGAAAGGTTCCGGACGGTCTATTGATGCTTATCCGATGTATGATGCCATGAATCAGATCGCAGACTGTTTTACCAAATTCGGAGGGCATGCTCTGGCAGCAGGTTTTTCTTTAGAGGAGAACAAACTGGAGGAGTTTCGGCAGAGAGTCAATGATAACTGCACACTTACGCCGGAGGATCTGGTGGAAAAAATCAGCATTGATATTCCTATGCCCATGGATTATGTCAGCATCAAGCTGATTCAGGAATTTGAGTTGCTGCGCCCCTTTGGAAAAGGTAATCCGTCACCACTGTTTGCCCAGAAAAATGTGGAACTGGTATCGGCACGCATTATCGGGCGGGAAAGAAAATTCATGAAGATGAAATTAAAAACCGAAAGCGGAAATTACTTTGACGGGATTTATTTTATTTCACCGGAAGAGTTTCGGGAGTTTCTGATAGAAAAAGCGGATGAACAGACAGCCGAAAACGTGCTAAAAGGAAAGCAGACCGGCATGAAACTGTCAGTCTGCTATGTTCCTGAAATCAATGAATATGGTAATAACCGGTCGATACAGATCCAGGTTAAATATGTTTCTTGAGAAAACTGAAGATACCTTCAAAATGCAGGCTGCGGTTCTGGGTTTCCTGGACTTTCAGCCTGTTTTCTTCGTTAAATCCTACTAAAATCCCGTGATTGGCTTCCGCAAGATAATCCATGATACCATCAATGTCAGACTTAATATTCTTAGGACACCGTAAATAAAAATGATGGTGTCCCACAATATGCATGGTATATGAAATGGCAAAATGATACCAAAGGAATTTATGCAGAGTGGAGTGCTTGTATACCCAGATGATATCCCGGATGGGGACAATGGCAACACCGTTCTGGGAAACCTCTATGAAAAAGTTTTCCGTTATGAACATATCCTCCGTAGCCAACTGGGGCAGGGTGGATAATTCTTCCTCAGCCTGGGTAAGCAGCTGTTTCGCATTCCCAAATCGACCTAAAGCCAGTATTGGCGGGGCCAGGGCCGGGATCATGATCCACACAAGACATAGCAGAACATAGAGGATGGTATACAGGCAGCAGCCAAAGTATAGCAAAAGAAATAATGTAGTGGTAAAGCCTTTTACAGCGGCTTCATCCAGATAACAGGAAGACATCTGTTCCATCAGCCCATCTGCTGTCCAGTTCAGATCCGCAGACAGGTCAAACATCAGCTGGTCATAAGAACGTCCCGGAGGTAAGACCCTGGCATGGATGGTAACATTTTCCATACTGGGCAGTCCTTCCTGACAGGTTCCGGGGGACAGCAGCACAATCAGGCATTTGTCATCCCAGATCGTGTAGTAATAGTATCCATTGGAACGACCGAACATGGAAGAAGTATATCCGGTAAAATACAGATGATCAACGGTCACCTCAATATTTTCATAGCGAAAAGAATTCCGGTCAGAAATGGGATCTCCCTGCCGGATCTTAGTAGGGAAAAGCAGACTTTTCAGGGGGAATACCAGCCAGATTACAGTCAGAAGAACAAGAACCATGATCGGAAGCGGCAATCTGCGGGCATATACCCGGCTTATGCTGTCGGAAATATAATGTTTGGAAATGCTGGTTTGGTTAAAGTCCATGTGCCCCTCCGAAATGTTTCTATCATACAAAGCCATTATAGTGGTTTTTTCGGATGAAATCAAGAAAAAACCCTGACGGAGCAACACAGTTTTCTGTGGGGGAAAAGTACTTCCTTCATTGCTTTTATACAGGAAAGATGATACTATGAAACTGATATATTTATAAGGAGGAGTACAGGTGGAAGCATACAGCGGATTTGCGGAAGTATATGATATTTTCATGGATAATGTGCCTTACAAACAGTGGTCGGAATATCTTGTCAAGCTGCTGTGTGAGTATGGTATAGAAGATGGAATCCTTTGTGAATTGGGATGCGGTACAGGAAAGATGACGGAGCTTTTGGCAGATAGGGGTTATGATATGATCGGTATCGATGCCTCTGCGGAGATGTTAAGTATCGCCAGAAGAAGTCGGGAATCAGACAATGACATCCTGTATCTGTGTCAGGATATGCGGGAAATGGAACTATATGGAACGGTTCGGGCGGTCATCAGCGTGTGCGATAGTATGAACTATCTGTTGTCGGAAGAAGATCTGCTGACGACCTTCCGACTGGTGAATAATTATCTGGATCCCGGCGGTATCTTTATCTTTGACATGAATGGAGAGTACAAATACCGGGAAATGCTGGGAGAGAAAACCATTTGCGAAAACCGGGAGTCCTGCAGTTTCATCTGGGAGAATTATTATGACGATGCAGAGCGCATCAATGAATATGATCTGACCCTGTTTGTCAGGGAACAGGAGGATCTGTTCCGGCGGTTTGAGGAAATCCATTATCAGAAATGTTATACCGTGGAAACGGTGGTATCGCTTTTAAAGGAAAGCGGACTGGCGGTGGAGGCCGTCTATGATGCCTTTACACATAATCCGCCGACTGCACAAAGTGAACGGATCTATTTTATTGCACGGGAGAATGCGAAATAATGAGCGCAAGTGAGAAGAATGTGCTTGCACATTCGGCGAGCGACGAATGGGATCATGAACGAAGTTCATGATATAATACAGAGTATAAGGAGAACGACAATGAAAGACTATATGATCAGAGCTACTGCAGGTAACGGAGCCATCCGCGCTTTTGCAGTTACATCCAGAAACATGGTGGAGGAAGCGAGAATAGCCCATAACACAGCTCCGGTGGTAACAGCGGCACTGGGAAGGACCCTGACGGCGGCTGCCATGATGGGAAGCATGATGAAGGGTGAGAAGGATGTGCTGACCCTGCACCTTCAGGGCACCGGTCCGATGCGGGGATTGAATGTCACTGCAGACAGCCATGGTCATGTGAAGGGCTATCCCTTTGAAAACCAGGTGGATCTGCCACCGAATGCGGCAGGAAAACTGGATGTGGGAGGTGCCATAGGAATGGGTGAGCTGGTGGTCATCAAGGATCTTGGACTCAAGGAACCCTATGTGGGACAGACACAGCTTCAGACAGGAGAGATCGCAGAGGATCTGACTTATTATTTTGCGGTTTCCGAACAGGTTCCTTCTTCTGTGGGACTGGGAGTTTTAGTAGACCGGGATTGTAGTGTGCGCCAGGCCGGAGGATTCATCATTCAGCTGATGCCGGAGGTGGACGACGAAACCATCGAAAAGCTGGAGCACAAGATCTCTACCGTGCGTTCCGTAACGGAGATGCTGGAGGATGGTATGACACCCCAGGATATTCTGACGGAGCTTCTGGGAGAGTTCGGGCTTGAAATATTAGATACCCTGGAAACCGGATTTGTCTGCGACTGCACAAGGGAAAAAGTCAGCAGGGCAATTCTCAGTATAGATAAAAAGGATATGCAGTCGATTATTGATGACAATGAACCCATTGAGATACGCTGCCAGTTCTGTAATAAAAAATACCGCTTTGAAGTGGATGAATTAAAGGAGATGCTGCAAGTATGAAGCATGGATTTATAAAAGTCGCAGCTGTCACGCCCCAGGTTAAGGTGGCAGATGTGGCATATAATACAGATCAGATCCGTTTCTGGATGAAAAAAGCAGAGAAAGAGGGAGCACAGATCGTGGTTTTTCCGGAATTGTGTATTACCGGATATACCTGTGGGGAGCTGTTTTTACAACAGTCTTTGTTGAAGGCGGCAAAACAGGCACTGTATGAACTGGCCGATTATACCAGAAAATTACAGGGAATCTTCTTCGTGGGCCTGCCTCTTACGTTAAACCATACGCTTTACAATGTTGCGGCTGCCCTGAGTGGCGGACAGGTGCTTGGTATTGTGCCCAAGTCTTACCTTCCAAATTATGCAGAGTTCTATGAAGCGCGCTATTTTACTTCGGGTAGAGAACTGGAAACGTTGTTAGATGGGGAGATTCCGGTGAGTACCCGACTGCTTTTTGCGGCAGAAGGAATGGAGAATGTTAAGATCGCTGCAGAAATCTGCGAAGATCTGTGGGTGGAAGAGCCGCCCAGCATTGAGCATGTGAAAGCAGGTGCTACGATTATAGTGAATCTGTCTGCCAGCGATGCGATCACAGGAAAGACTGCTTATCGCAGGGAACTGGTGACGGGACAGTCCGCAAGGTTAACCTGCGGATACATCTATGCCAGTGCCGGAGAAGGGGAGTCCACAATGGATGTGGTGTATTCGGGACATAACCTTTTGGCGGAAAACGGAGTGTTATTAAAAGAAAGCCGGCAGTTTGATACGGGGCTTACCATGACGGAATTTGATGTGGAGCGTATCAGCTGTGAGCGCAGAAGAAGGAATACCTTCGAATCGGAGCAGGCAAACTGCTACGAAGAGTGCATGTTTGAACTGGATGAAAAAGTAACCGGGCTGACCCGTTATATAGATCCCGCACCTTTTGTACCCCATGGAGAAGAGAGCAGGCGGCAGCGATGTGAAGAGATCTTTCATATCCAGGCCCAGGGTCTGAAGAAACGTCTGCTCCATACCGGTTGCAAGTGTGCCGTGATAGGGATTTCCGGAGGACTGGATTCTACGTTGGCATTGCTGGTTACCTCCAAAGCATTTGAGCTGTTAAATCTGGATCAAAAACAGATCCTGGCTGTGACCATGCCGGGATTCGGAACGACAGACAGAACTTATGACAATGCCGTGACCATGGTAAAATCTCTGGGAGCCACCTTAAAGGAGGTTTCCATTCAGGATGCGGTGCGGCAGCATTTTAAAGATATCGGACAGGATGAAGCGGTGCATGATGTGACCTATGAAAATGGTCAGGCCAGAGAGCGTACCCAGATCCTGATGGATCTTGCCAATAAAAATGGCGGTATGGTGATCGGAACAGGAGATATGTCAGAGCTGGCTTTGGGATGGGCTACCTACAATGGAGATCATATGTCCATGTATGGTGTGAATGTTTCCATTCCCAAGACGCTGGTAAGACATTTGGTTAGCTATTATATGGATCTGTGTGAGGATCCGGTATTAAAGGCGGTATTGGCGGATGTGCTGGATACACCGGTAAGTCCTGAACTCCTGCCTCCGGAAGATGGGAAGATTGCCCAGAAAACGGAAGATCTGGTAGGACCATACGAACTTCATGATTTTATCTTGTATTATGTACTTCGTTTTGGCTTCAGCCCCGAAAAGATCTTTCGTCTGGCTAAGATCGCATTCGCAGGTGCGTATGAAGATGAGGTCATCTTAAAATGGATGGAGACATTCTATCGAAGGTTTTTTGCCCAGCAGTTCAAACGTTCCTGCCTGCCGGATGGCCCAAAGGTAGGAAGTGTGG
Source organism: Lachnospiraceae bacterium (assembly GCA_051877515.1). Classification (GTDB taxonomy): domain Bacteria; phylum Bacillota; class Clostridia; order Lachnospirales; family Lachnospiraceae; genus XBB1006. Next base: position 86,570 of record JBJEIY010000017.1, read on the forward strand.
CGGTTTCCCCCAGAGGTGATCTGCGTATGCCCAGTGATGCCTGCGCATCCTTGTGGTTAGAGGAAGTAAAAAGACTGCAAAAAGACTAGTCAAGTAAAGGTGTGACCGGATTTGAGAAAGAAGATACAAATAGGGATCTTTGTTTTTTTGGTGGGTATCAGTATTCTTTTCTTATGGGGAATCTGGTACATGCAATGCACGCAAAGACAGGAAAAAGCAGAAAAAAACAATGAGATACAGTCTGATGCCGATCTGCAGGAGCCGGATTCCGAATGGCGGGAGGAGCACCCCATAGACTGGGACGCCTATTTTGAAGAGGGAGGTTATTTTGGGGATTATGGTGATAACAGTGTCAGTTATGCCTCCCAGGATGTTACGGGAATCAGGATCCAGGCAGAGTATGCAACCATTCATGTCAAGCATTCAGAAGAATGCTCCCGGGTGGAAGTGTTTACCCAGATCGGAGATGACAGGGATGCCATCAGCTGTGGTCTGGAAGACGGGGTTTTAAATATCATCCAGGCCAATCTGGATGAGGATGCAAAGTCGGATGGCTCCTATATTGAAGTCACACTGCCATCAGGGAAAGAAATGGATTCCTTTCGCCTGGTACAACAGGCAGGTGCAACGTCACTTTCCATGAACGGAAAAATCCGGAATGTCCTTATTGATATGGATAGCGGGTCCATTATGGCAGATGATTTAAGCGGAAACAATCTGACAATGGATATCAATGTAGCCAATGTGCATATCAAAAACGCAGCGTTTGCAAATGTTCAATTCTGTGTTCGGGAGGGAGTACTGCGTATTGATGAGCTGGATGTGGAAAAACGTCTGGAGCTGTTAAACCATAATGGTAACATGAACCTGAACATGAAGAAAGAAAAGGAGAACTATCGGTTCGATGTTTCCAATGAAGACGGCAAGGTAAAGATCGATGGTGAGAAAACATGGCCGGAGAAAGACAATGACGACAGTAAGGCCCTGATTTTGATCCAGACAGAAACAGGAACAGTCTCCCTGACGACAAAGGAGACGGAGTAGGCAGAAAGAAATGTCCTGCATATAGTTAATGAGTATAAAGAAAGAGTTGCCCTGCATCTGCTTAATGAGTATAAAGAAAGAGATGCCCTGCATATAGTTAATGAGTATAAAGAAAGAGTTGTTCTGAGCGATTTTGATGCGAAGCATCAACCAGCGAAGAACAACTCTTTCTCTCTCTACGCATCAACCAGCGAAGAACAACTCTTTCTTTTATATTTTATATTTCATTTAGCCAAGGATCACATCTCTCAAATCATTAATCTTGGTCAGGATCGGTACCAGTACTACACATAATACAACAGCCACCAGCCCCTGGGCAAGATTATAAGGGATGCCGGTCAGTGAGGTTGCAACTGCGGTAGCAAAATTCGGGTTTTCACTTCCTGTGATCATGAACAATCCAACCTCATAAAGGAAATAACCTAAGACCATCACAAGCTCAGCTACAATACTGGACAGGATTAAGACCGGATACAGAGCAGCTTTACTCTGCGCTTTTTTCTTCAATCTATGGAACAGTAAACCGCATACAAGGGCACACAATGCCTTGATCACAAAGGTGCCCGGAACATACAGGGGATAACCGTTGATCACATCTGCCATCATGGATCCGATTCCGGCAGCCAGACTTCCGTATACCGGTCCTAAAATGATTCCGCTAAAAAGTACCAATGCATCTCCAAGATGCACATATCCTAAGGTCGGACCGGAAGGAATGTGGATCATGGTTGCGATGCAGCAAAGAGCTGCGAATAAAGCAGCAAGCACGAGTTTCTTTGTTTTTTCCATTATTATATACCTCCAATTTATGCTTTCTAAATATCATTCAATACTATACAACAACGATGGCTTGGTTAGAATATCCAATTTTTACAAAAAGAACAGTACCAATTTTATTTGTTAAATTTAAGAAAAAAGAACGTAAAATTTGTAGAATCGTTTGATTTTTGGCTGGAATATGGTAAAATGTAGATTGATTTAGGAAATATAAAAGAAAGTCTTTTGATTATGGGGAGGAAAGATGGTCTTTTTCATTTCAATTTGTGAGCTGATCACCCTGTGGGTGGCCGGTGCTTCGTTGTATCATTTGATCAAAGGTGAGACCTCCAGGGAGCAGAAGCTGATGATGATATTGCTGCTACTTGGAATTATCCACAATATCGGCGTGTTGATCGAAGTGAATTCTGTCACACTGGAAGGTGCCTTAAATGCCAATATGGTGGAGTATGTGGGAAGTACTTTCTATCCGCTGGCATTTCTGATGTTTGTTTCCCTGCACTGTAACCGGAGAGTTCCGGACTGGATCACACGACTGATTTTTATTCTGGATATGCTTGTGATCTTTGCTGTATGGAGCAACGATTATACACATCTATACTATAAAACAGTAACATCGGTTACGGATTCCCGGTTTCATATGGAGGTGGAATACGGACCATTACATGGGTTGTACTTTTTCTGCATTCTGGTCCCCTATATTCTTGCCGTCATCATAGCAGCAGGGGAGATTCGAAGAGAGGAAGAGATACATCGGCGCAGGATTCTGATCACCATTACAAGTATTTCCGCGATGCCGGTGCTTTCCATGTTCTTATACTGGCTATGCCCGCTGATCACCTTTGATGTTACCCCAATGGTAGCCACCTGGGTAGTGATCATTTCTATTTTTCTATTGAACCAGACACAGGGATTTGATATTAACCGTCTGGTTTCCCGGAAGGTACTGGAAGTTATGGATGATGGTGTCATAACGCTGGATAGTGCAATGAAGATCCTGACTGTAAATGATGCTGCCGTGGACATTTTTCCGGAGCTGAAAAATGTGGAGGAAGGTACCAGCATCGAGCAGATTGAAGGATTTCCCATGGAAATTGTTCTGGCGTCCGGGAAAAACGAGTTTCAGTTAAACGGAAAATACTATGAGGGTCATTTAAATGTGGTAAGGGACAGCTATGATGTGATCCGCGGTTACGTGATCCTGATCTTTGATGAGACGGAGATGTATCAGTTTTTGGGAGAGATCATGAGGATGAAAGAAGAGGCGGATGAAGCGAGCAAGGCTAAAAGTGATTTTCTTGCCAATATGTCCCACGAAATCAGGACACCTATGAATGCCATCATCGGCCTGAGCGAACTGATCATAGAAGAAAGTATGGGAAGAAAGGTGTATGATTTTGCCCTGGATATCAAAAATGCCTGCAACAGTCTGCTTACCATAGTGAATAATGTCCTGGATATTTCCAAAGTGGAAGCCGGAAAGATGGAGCTGCGGGAACAGGAATATGCAGTAGAGGACCTGATACACGATATTCATGGAATCATGAGGATCGTAGCGGCAGAACACGGATTGTCCATGCGGTGCAATATCAATGAAAAAATGCCATATCTGCTTTACGGCGATGACGGAAAAATACGGCAGATCATTATCAATCTTTTAAATAATGCCATAAAATTTACCCGGAAAGGGCAGGTCAGTCTGACGGTGGACTACGAACTTCTGGATGAGGACAGGATTCTGATGATCATTATCGTGGAAGATACAGGAATCGGTATCAAAAAAGAAGACATGGATAAGATCTTCGAGAACTTCCAACAGGTTAACACCAGAAAAAACCGTGAGGTAGAGGGAACCGGTCTGGGTCTTGCCATTGTAAAAAAACTGTCGGAGCTTATGGACGGAACGGTCCAGGTAGACAGTGTATACGGACAGGGTACCAGGTTTCAGATCAGCATTCCTCAAAAAGTGGCAGATGCCATACCGATTGAAGAGAGTGCGCTTTTTGTAGCGGAAAAAAGTGAGGAAGAAAAAGAATCGTTTAAATGTCCGTCCAGTCAGATCCTGATCGTGGATGACAACCGCATTAATCTTAAAGTAGCCGCCGGTCTGATTGAGTTTTACGGTGCCAGGATTGATGAGGCAAAAAGCGGTGCGGAAGCCATTGAGAAGGTAAAAGAAAAGAAATACGATATGATCTTCATGGACCATATGATGCCGGAAATGGATGGCGTGGAGGCCGTTGGTATTATCCGGACCCAGTGTGGGGAAAATGGACGGGCGCCTGCGATCATTGCATTAACGGCCAACGTTATTAAGGGAACAAGGGAGATGTTTCTGGAAAACGGATTCCAGGCTTTTCTGCCTAAGCCGATTGAAAAAGAGCAGCTGCACGAAATCATGTCAACCTTTATTCCGGAAAAAGATAAGGTGCCGGATAATACTACTACAGTCGCAGAAGAATTTACGGAAGAAGATGTGCAGCAGCTTGCCATGGAAGGCGTGGATGTCAGAACGGGACTTTCCCTTCGCAAAGAGGGTGTGAAATCTTATCTGGAACTTCTGGAATTGTTCTATACGGATGGATTGGAGAAGGTCATCTTTATAGGCCAGCTGGCAGATGCAGAGGATTATAAAAATTATGAGATCGAGGTGCATGCCCTGAAAAGCGCCGCTGCAAATATCGGTGCGCTGGAATTGTCCGGCATGGCCAAGGCGAACGAATATGCAGCCAGGGATGGCAGGGAAGAGTTTATCCAGGATAATTACGAGACACTTCTAGAAGAATACGATGCAGTATTGGGAGAAATCGAACGGGTATTACGCAAGTTTGGCAGACTGGGAGACGATGATAATGAGGATGAAAGTCTGCCGACCTTACCGGAGACGGTATTGATCGGTAGAATCGAGGACATTTTAGCCAGTCTGGAGGATTTCAAGCCGAAGGATGCAGCCCATAAAGTGGATGAGCTTCTGGAGTACAGAGTAGGAATGGAAACAAGGAAGGTCCTTCAAAATATCAGAACAAAACTAAAGCTGTATGATGATGATGCAGCAGAGGAATTATTACATGAATTATTAGATGTATTATACCTTTAGGAGGAAGTATGTTTGAGAGAATGAAAATCATGGTGGTGGATGATAATACGGTTAATCTTGCCACAGTGGAACAGGATCTGAAAGACAAATACGAAGTGATTCCTATGATCTCCGGAAGACGGGCGATTAAGTACCTGTATCGTGACAAGGTGGATCTGATCCTTCTGGATGTGCAGATGCCCATTATGGATGGAATCGAAACACTTCGGGAAATCAGGACGCAACCTAATGGAACCACGGTGCCGGTGATTTTTCTGACATCCAAGAAAGATAAGGGGACCGTCATAGAGGGCAGTAAACTGGGTATCATGGATTTTATCACAAAGCCGTTTGAGGCAGACGACCTGCAGATCAGGATTGAACGGGTGTTTAAGCGTCTGGGTAAGCTTCCCATGGAAGAGGAGGAATTGCTTTTCCGGATGAAGGAGATTGTGAAAGATATCAAGGCAGAACGGAGCAAGGCAGCAATCTTTAAAATGGATGAGGTGCTGGGATATCAGATTAATGATGAGATCTGTGGCCGGATCAAGAATGCCAAGACAAAGATGGAGGACGGTGCCAAGGAGGCATCTTTAAGTATGGTGGAACGGGTGGTACGTCTGCTGGAACGAAACATGAGTTCTTCCGGCAAACATTCTGCCATGCCCATCACCAGCGGAGAGATCAATGCCAGGCTGGTATATATTCTGGATAATCTTACCAACTTCAATCTTCGGGATTCCATCAACAAAGTTGCGGAACTTCTAAAATACGAGATTCCTGATTATGTTGCGGAAGATCTGCTGATCATCAAGGAAAAGCTGGAAGAGTATGATGATGAAGAGGCAGAGGAGTTGGTCCGTGCACTTTTAGAAAAAATGAAGCAGCATAACAGTGTGGGAAGAAAGAAAGAAGAAACGGGAAAAACAGATGTAGAAGGAAATGGATATCATTATAACCGATTGCTTTAAAAACAGGCATTCAACAGGCATACAGGGTTTGTACTGTATGCCTTTTTGCATATATTGTAAAAAATGAAGAGAGATGCAGAAAATGAGTGAAACAACAGACCGGGAAGTGATCGTACAATATGTGGGAAACGGAGAGGAATTATTTGAGAACAGAGTAACATCTTATCAGGAGCTGCTGGGTGGTTATGCCATTGTTATGGCTGATCCGGAACAGATCCGTCAGTTAACAAAGGATGATCGGATTCTGGATCTGGAGTATCCCAGAGATGTATACTATGAAAGTTTTTTATCCGCCTGTCAGGTATCGGGTCTTTCTTCCATTTGTCCGGAAAGGGAGAATGATCTGAAAGGAAGAGGGGTGATCATGGCCTATCTGGATTCCGGCATCGATTACCGTCATCCGGAGTTTTTAAATGAGGATGGGACGACGAGGATTCTGGAAATCGTAGATCTGTCAACCGGATCAAAGACGGTGTACAGCCGGGAACAGATCAACGAAGCACTGCTCCTGCCAAGGCAGGAGGGAAACAGAATCGTGCCACAGACGGATGGATCCGGTCACGGAACCCATGTGGCGGGAATCGGATCCGGCAACTCAGGAGTGGCATCGGAATCCGGGATCGTTATGGTGAAACTGGGAAGAGGGGAAAGGCAGTTTTCAAGAACCTCAGAGCTGATGCTGGGAATGGATCATTGTATCCGCATGGCGATGCAGAAAAACCAGCCTATGGTGATCAATATCAGCTATGGGAATAACTATGGTGCCCACAATGGTACTGCAATGACAGAACGCTATCTGGATCAGGTTTTAAACTATGCAAAGGCTGTAATCGTAGTGGGCAGTGGAAACGAAGGAGGCAGAAACGGTCATTTTTCCCGGGAGGTATCTGCGCAGGATAAGGTGATCGCTGAGTTTTCCATAGGAGAATATCAAAAAGGTTTTGGTTTTAGTCTGTTTAAGGATTTTAAACCGGATATGGGTCTAAGGATCCTGCCACCGGGTGAACAGTGGATCGAACTGGATCTTAACAGGAGCAATGCCCTATATAAGATTCCTGGCGGTATGCTTTCCGTATATAATAAAACACCTTCACCCCATGTTTTGTTTCAGGAAGTATATCTGGAATTGCAGCCGGAAGAGGAATATCTGTCTTCCGGATTATGGCAGATGGAGATCCGAACCACCCAGCGTGAGCCCTGGCAGGTGGATATCTGGTTTCCGGTATCTGAGAGTCTGGCTCTGCAAACAGGTTTCTTACGTCCGTCACCCCAGACCACATTGACCATTCCTTCCAGTGCAGGCAGGGCGGTTACCGTGGGAGCCTATGATACCGGACTGGGGCAGGTGGCTGCTTTTTCCGGGCGTGGTTATACCTGGAATGACCATCTTGTAAAGCCGGATCTGGTGGCACCGGGAGTGGGAATCCTGTCAGCGGCACCGGGAGGCGGATATTCCAGACGAACCGGCACCAGCATGGCGACTCCTTTTGTGTCCGGTGCAGCGGCACTGATCATGGAATGGGGAATTGTCCGGGGAAGAGATCCCTTCCTCTACGCAGATAAAGTAAAGGCATATCTGATCAAAGGAGCGAAACAGATCACAGAGTATACACAGTACCCAAACGAAAGAGCCGGCTGGGGAGCTCTATGTATTCTGAATACTTTGAAAGAAATTCCATATAACTCTTGAAAAAAATGGAAAAATAGTGCAAAATAAAGGAAGTGTCGTATAAAATTCAGACAGGAACAGGTGACGAACCGAAAAATGAAAAAGATTTTTAATATCATTTTATCTATACTAGTTCTGATCAGTTTAGGTCTTGGCGCAATTCCCGTGCAGGTCGTAGCAGAAAGCGGGGATGTGCTGCGTGTCGCGTGTCATCCGGCAAAAGGGTTTTTTGAATATGACCCGGATGGGGATGTACATGGTTATGGTGTAGATGTTCTGGAAAAAATATCCCAATACAGCAATGTTCAATTTGAGTATGTAGAAGCATCCTCCCGGGAGACAGCCAAAGAAATGGTGTCAGACGGAAGGGCTGATTTATGCCTTCCGGTGGCAGGACTGAATCTTGAGACGGAAAAAGAGGAGCTTTCCATTAGCAAACTGGGTATTCTGGATTACTGTCATGTGCTGATGACTACCGAAGATCGTAAAGATTTAAACTATGAAGATAAGGACAGCTTTCCGGAGCTTAAGGTGGGAATATCCCGGGATCTGGCAGAGGAACTGCCGGTTACGGATTATTTACAGGAATTAAATATCACGGAAGATAATCTGGTGTTTTTTGATGGATACAATCAGTGCAAACGTGCACTGAAAGAACAGAAACTGGATGCAGTGATCACCGGTATCATGGATTATGATGTGGGATACAGGATCCTCAGCCGGTTTTGTTATCAGTCCGGTTATATCTGTGCCAGAAAAGGTTCGCCCTGTATGAAAAAACTGGATGAAGCCATCGGCCAGATTAACTTGGCGGAACCTACATTTTTCTATGAGACTTATATCCTGTATTATCCGGAGAGTGGGACGATTCCGTTGACCAAAGAGGAGCAGGAATATCTGAATGATATCGAGGGGATTACCTTTAGTTTTGTAGATGATCAGGGATATTTAAGCCGGCTGGAAAAGGACGGGTATAAAGGTGTGCTGCCTGAACTGGCAAAGCTGATCTGTGCCCGGCTGGGAGTGGCTTACAGAACAAACATTTTTTCTCCGGAAGAGTTAAAAGCCTCTCTGGATGGAGTTGGAGAAACGACGGACCGGCGTTCTGAGTTTTTCCGTTTTTTGAATAGTCAGGGTGTGGATGTATGGATGGATCAGCCATACCAAGGCGGAAAAAAGAGTGCAGGAGATATTCTGACCACGAGTCCTTATTTCACAAAGAATTATTATCTGATCACGCCCAAGGGGAAAGAGGTTGACAGAACTACAGCCAGGGCTGCGGTAGTGAAAGGAGATCCCTGTTCGGAGGATCTGTATGCCGGTATTTCGGAAGAGCAGATTGTCGTGTGCCGTAATTTTGAAGAATGTTTTGAAACGATGCGGCAGGAGAAGGCGGATTATACCATTGTGGATTCACTGACGGCGGAGTACTATCTGGCAAATTACCGAAATACAGGATTGACTACGAAACTGCTGGATTATACCAGTAAAAGCTGTATGGCATTAACGGATTCGGACAATGCCATACTGGCATCTATTCTGTCAAAAACACTGGCGGGTATCTCACAGGACAGGATCCGTGCCATCTGTACCGGTGAGACTGCACAACAGCCACAGCAAAGTAAATTTCTGAAATTAGTTTACGATAACCCCACAGAGAGTATTACCATACAGATTATGGTCTTTGTTATTGGCATGATCATTCTTGTTTTAGTTTTTCGTGTGTACCAGAGCGAACAGGAAAATGAAATCCTGAAGCGGTCTGCGGATGCCAAAATGGATTTTTTGTCCCGCATGAGTCACGATATCCGTACCCCTATGAATGCGGTATTGGGAATGACATATCTGGCCCAAAAGGAGGAGAATGTACCCGCTGCGGTAGAAACCTATCTGAATAAGATCGAAGCCTCCGGAAAGTATCTGCTGGGGCTGTTAAATGATATCCTGGATATGTCTAAAATAGAAAACGGAAAGATAGAGATTCAGGAAGCGCCTGTCCGGGTGGATGAGATCCGGGATTCCCTTATGCCGATTTTTGAGACCATGGCAAAAGAAAAGGGTGTGAAGATCATTACGGATTTTGAAAGCACGCAGGGTAGCGTGGTGATCATGGATAAGTTACATACCATGCAGATCTACAGTAACCTGATGAGCAATGCCATAAAATTTTCCAATCCAGGAGGAACGGTATACTGGAAAAATGAGTATCACCCCATGAAGGACGACAGGGTGCGTCTGGAGGCAGTCATCCGTGATGAAGGCTGCGGAATGAGTGAGAGCTTTTTGAAGAAGCTGTTCCTTCCCTTTGAACGGGAGAATCAGCCCGGTAACGAGCAGAGTGAAGGAACCGGACTGGGACTTTCCATTGTAAAGAGTCTTGTGGAGCGAATGGGAGGAGAGATTTCCGTTGAGAGTAAGCTGGGAGAGGGTACCACATTTACCGTGGTGATGTACCGGCAACTGGTAAGCCGGAACAGAAACATTTCACAAGCGGATAAATCACAGGATGAGGATGCATGTTTTATCGGTAAAAAAGTGTTGGTTGTGGAAGACCAGCATACGAATATGGAGATCATCCGCCAGATATTGCAGCGTAAGGGTATGGAAATCGTGGCTGCGGAGAATGGCAGGAAGGCACTGGATGTTTTTGCAGACAGTAAAGAGGGCGAATTTCAGCTCATACTGATGGATATCCGGATGCCGGAGATGGATGGTATTGAGGCAACCAGGCAGATCCGGGCACTGGAACGTGAGGATGCGAAGAGTATCCCCATCATTGCCATGACTGCCAATGCCTACGACGAAGACAGGGAAGCAACCAGACAGGCAGGAATGAATGAACATCTTGCAAAACCTGTGGATCCACGGATTCTGTTTGATACAATAAAAAAATTTATATAATAAGTAAAATATCGTCCGGAGAACATAGAATTGACACGATAAGGTGTTAGTATAAATTTATCATTTTAAGATTGGCTAGAGAAAGGAAGGTTCGATATGGAGAAAGCCTTTTTTGCAGGCATATATTTTGGGGCATCCATTGTGTTGGCAGTGTATCTGTATCGTGCAATGATGAAGAAAGATGAACTGGGAAGGAGTCTGACCAAGGTTTTATTTGTTGGATTTGTTGCGGTTTTCTCTTATACGATCTATTTATGTTCCAATAATTATTATGTCATGTCTGTGTGTAATAGTCTGGTGTTTGTGTGTATTGACTGGGATCTGTTTTTCCTGATTGAGTTCTGTCTGCTGTTTACCTCCAATCGGGATATGGTCCGGCGAACATACCGGTATGGAGTACTTCTGCTGAGCGCAGACAGTTTACACCTTTTGTTAAATCCGTTTTTTGAGCAGAGTATCGGCTATGATGTGATCAGTAAGGGAAGAGAAGTGTATCTGGTTTTCCGTCCACATCTTCTTTTCCAAATCCATCTGGGGATCTGTTATGTCATGGTGGCTGTGATCGGATTTATCCTTTTGGAAAAAAGTCTAAAGGTGGCACGGTTATACCGGGTGCGCTATTCTGTTTTTTTGGCTGCATTTTTCGCGGTGATCCTGTTTAATGTGATCTTCCTGCTGATGGGCGGAAGGATTGATTTTTCCATCATAGCTTATGCGGTGCTGGGGTGTTTTCTGTATTTCTATGTATTTGACTATAAAGGGAAAGCAGCAGCCAATGCCACAAAAGCCTATTTTGTTGAGGAAATGAATAATCCCATTGTGTTGTTTGATTATGAAGGCCGGTTGCTGATGAGTAATCGCAGGGCCAGGGAATTGTTTGGTGTGCAGGAGGGAGACGGATTATCGGATTTTTTGCGGGAGAATTCCTATCTGGACTTAAACGGGGAAGAAGAGCAGGTCTTTGAAACCAGCTTTGTATGTAAGGATGTAGTATATTATTTTCAGATCCAGTATAAGTACCTGAAGGATAATAAAGAGCGTGCCATTGGTTCTGTTTTTGTGTACAATGATATCACAGAGAAAAAGCGGGCATTGATCCAGATGGAATACAATGCCACCCATGATATCCTTACGGGAACATATAACCGGAATTATATATCTTTATTCAAGAAAGAGATGGAAGAAAAAAAGACCTACCCGATCTGGGGTGGAGTATATAACATTAGCGGGATGCATGTGATCAACCGGGAATATGGTACGGAAATGGGAGATAAGGTTCTGCGCCGCATGGCCTGGGTGCTACAGCAGATGTCCCGGGTAACGGATTACCTGATCCGGGTTGACGGCGGTGAAATGCTTTTACTCCTTCCGGGAACCGCAGAGCAGAAAGCCAAAGATCTTTTTGAGAAAATTGAACGGCGGTTCGCCTGCTTTGATGTGGATGGAATCGTTCTAAACGTGGATTTTTCCTGTTTTTGTATTGAGGATATCCGGGAATTTGATAAAGCGTATGAGGAAGCTCATAATGCGAATGCAAGAAGAAAAAGAAGGACAGAAGAGGAGAATGCCTCTTCTATGAAGATGTAAACGTATGAAATATGAAGAAGGAAAAGGGGGAAATCCCCTGGAGAAAAAACCGGTCCGCACATTGCTTTGGCAGTTTGCGGTACCAAGTGTGATAGCCATGCTGGTCAGCTCGTTGTACAACATAGTTGACCAGTTCTTTATTGGACGGAGTGTGGGAGAGCTGGGAAATGCAGCTACTAACATCGTATTTCCACTGACCATTTCCTGTATCGCAGTTGCACTGCTTTTGGGAATTGGTGGGGCAAGTGCATTTAATATTTCACAGGGAGAAGGAAAAACGGAGCTTTCCGTTTTTTATCTTGGTAATGCAGCGGCAGTCATGATCATCCTTGGATGTGTCCTGCTTGCTGTAACAGAACTTTGTCTGACAAACCTGTTACACTTTTTTGGCTCTCCCGAGGAAGTATTGCCGCTGGCTGCGGTATATACGCGGATCGTGGCACTGGGATTTCCTTTTGCCATCATTGCAGCCGGTGGAGGTCATCTGATCCGTGCAGATGGCAGGCCAAAGATGACTATGGTGGTGAACATTGTGGGAGCAGTCATCAATGTGGTGCTGGATGCATTGTTTGTGTTCGGATTTCATTGGGGAATGGCAGGGGCAGCCTGGGCAACGGTGATCGGTCAGGTGATTTCCGGTGTCATGGCAATGTATTGTATTGTCCATGCCAGAACGGCTGTGATGAAAGGAGAGTATTTTATTCCGAAGAAAGAATACCTGCTCCGTGTCATGAGTCTGGGTACGGCACCCTGTACCAACCAGCTGGCAATGATGGTGGTACAGATCGTGATGAACAAATCCCTGAAGCATTATGGAACAATGTCTGAATATGGTGCAGCGATTCCCATAGCCTGTGCAGGCATCATCAGTAAGGTGAATCAGGTGTTTTTTGCATTTATCATTGGAATTTCCCAGGGTCTGCAACCGATTGTCAGTTTCAATTACGGTGCAGGACAGTATAAGAGGGTGAAAGAGGCCATGTTGCTGGCTATCAAGGTGGGATTTGGTTTGTCCGTTGTGGCATTTGCCATGTTCCAATTGATTCCTCGCCAGATCATCGCTATATTCGGATCAGGAAGTGAAGCATACTTCCGGTTTGCGATCTCTTATTTCAGGATCTTTTTATTCTTTACCTTCCTGAATTTTCTGCAGCCGATTACTGCCAACTTGTTTACGGCCATCGGAAAACCCAAAGTGGGCATGTTCCTGTCTCTGACAAGACAGATTCTTTATCTGCTTCCTCTGATGGTGATACTGCCTGTTTTCATGGGGATTTCCGGTATTATGTATTCCGGTGCCATAGCGGATTTCATGGCGGGGGTTACAACCCTGTTCCTTCTGATCAGGGAACTTAGGCAGGAAAAGTATCTGAAATAGGATGTAGCCTTATTTAGGATGGATTAAAAAAGCAGCTTTGTGCCAATGTGGGCACGAAGCTGCTTTTTGATGAAAGGAATCTCTTATTATTATTTTGCAAAAATGCTGTTTTTATACAAATCGCTGGTATAACGCATGATGGCATCAAAGACCAGAAATCCCAAAGCAATGCCAAGACAGGTTTCCAGTAAAACGACGGTTTCGCTTCGCAGCAGCGCAGAGTCGTTTCTGGTCACTGCATACATCATATAGTAAAGGTTCGGTCCGGGGATCAAAGGGATCACCGTGGAACTTAAAAATACCGTGGAAGGCATCTTTTTTACCCTGGCCATTACATAGGCAAAGGCAGCTACAAAACAGGCACCCACTAAGGTGGAAATAAAATTATTGAAACCAAAGAAAGTGTTGCAAACAGCATAGATCAGCCAGGTCACAAGACTTCCGATTCCACAGAAAGCAATGCAGTTTCTGGGAACATTGAACCAAAGGGCAAATCCGGTACCGGCTAATCCACAGGTGATCACCTGGGCAGGGATAGATGGATTCAGGATCATGCCCACATCATGTCCGTTCAGAACCATCATGCCAAGGGCAATACCGCAGGCGATTCCGGCAGCACCCATGATGGAGCCCAGGATATTCTGAATTCCGGAAAGGATATCCCGCTGGAGCATATCCCGGATTCCGTTGGTAGTGCTTAAGGCACTGATCAGCATCATGACAATTCCGTCTGTAATGCTTTCCGGGTGGGCATTGGGATAGAAATCCACCACAAACAGGATAAACAATTCTGAAATGCAGGCCAGGATCAGATTATAAATAAAACCATTGCTTTCTTTTTTGGCAAGCTGCATGCCGCCCAGGGCAATGAACACGGAAACAATACAGCCTATGATGCAGTCAATGAAACCGCCTCCGAAAAATACAGTGAAACCGCCGCCGCCCAGCATGGCCGCCAAGGCAGTCAGAGCAGGTTTCATAGGTTTCAGTTTGGTTATGGCAATTCTTCTTTCGCGAATCTCTTTTTCGTCCGGATGATTTTCACATATGTAGCGGCACAGATCGTTCAGTTTGTCTAACTGGGTCAGATCAATGCCGGACTTTCTGATGTGGCAGATCTGGGTAATGATCTCGCCGGTTGGCGCTTCTGCAGAAACCTGAATATTAGATGGGATGGCATGGGCGTTGCAATTGCTGAATCCATAGCTCTCCAGCATACGGTACAGACTGTCTTCCGTACGGAAGATCTCGGCTCCGGTGCCGACCATCATCTGTCCGATACTCAGGATTTCCTGTATTATTCTTTGGTAATTCATAAGCATGCACCTTCCTTTCAAAATTCTAGAGAGATTCTATCAAATGCGGCAAAGAATGTAAATAGAAAAGCAATAGAAAGTCTTTATTAATTTAGAGGTTTTCGCTATACTGTAAGTAATACAAGGAGGAGAAAAATGGATAAGGCAGAGATTCGTAAACAAGGGAAAAAAGGACGCGCTTCGGTTCAGGGAGAAATCCGTAAGGAGTATCAGAGACGCATCTGTGAAAGGATCCGTGAAAGCGCAGAGTATAAAAGTGCAAAGCGGATACTGACCTATCAGGCTTTTGGTTCAGAGGTATGTATTGACAGGATCAATCAATGGGCCATAGAGGATGGAAAGATCCTTGCTTACCCGTATTGTACGGATAAAACAACTATGATCGCCCTGGTACCGGACGGGGAGGACAGCTGGGGCGAGGATCTGTACGGAATAGAGGTACCGTTGCCCGAGAAATCTACGTTGTTAAAACCGCAGGATATTGATCTGGTTTTGGCACCATTGGTTGCTTTTGATGCACAGGGAAACCGTACCGGTATGGGAGCAGGAGTATACGACCGCTTTCTTCCCCAATGCACCCGTGCCAGGATTCTGGGTGTGGCTTTCGAAGCCCAGAAAATGCCTGCGGTACCTACAGATGAACATGATGTGACCCTGAGTGGCGTGGTGACGGAAGAAGCCCGTTATGAGGGAAAAGGAGCATAAGATGACGAAAAAAGAATTCTGGGGAATTGCCGGGGAAAATCAAGAGGTCTTTTACTATACCTTAAAAAATGAATACATGGAAGTCGGGATCACCAATTACGGAGCAACACTGGTGGCCATCCGCGTACCGGATAAAAATGGAAAGGTAAGGGACGTCTTATTGGGCTATGACAGCCTGGAAGGATATCAGAATGGAAATTGCTATTTTGGAGGCCTGGTGGGACGTTGCGCCAACCGGATCGGTAACGGCGAGGTGACGATTCACGGCAAAACCATCCATCTGACACAGAACGAAGGAACCAATCACCATCACAGCGCACAACAGTGCACAGCATTTGCGGTCTGGACACAACAGGAAGAGGAAAGCGGCAGGGAGCGTCTTGTGCTGCAATATGTGGACAAAGAAAAACCGGGTGGATTGCCGGGAAATGTAACCATGAAACTGGTCTACGAGCTTTCGGGACCTTCGCTGCGTCTTGCACTAGAGGCCATCTCTGATCAGGACACGATCCTTAATTTTACCACCCACGGTTATTTTCAACTGGACGGACATGGGGCGGGTTCCGTGGAAAAGCAGTGTCTGAAACTCTATGCAGATCACTACACTCCCATTCAGGAAGGAACCTTCCTGCCTACCGGAGAGGTTCGGGCAGTATCAGGGACCCCCTTTGATTTCAGACAATATTATGAGATCGGAGAACGGATCCATGCGAAAGAAGCTACTTTTGCACCGGAAGAACAGCAGCAGCTAAGAATTGGGAAAGGATATGACCACAATTATCTGCTGTCGGAAAAGAAAGATCCGTTAACCGGACTTCGAAAAGCGGCACAGGCCTATGGCCCTGACAGTGGGATTCATATGACACTGTATACGGATTGCCCCTGCCTGCAGCTGTATACCGGTAATTATATTTCCCATCAAAAGGGAAAAGAAGGGGCAGTGTATGAAGAACGGGATGGATTCTGCCTGGAGCCCCAGTATACACCCAATGCCATCAACTTAGAAGGCTTTGAAAAGCCTCTGGTTCAGGCTGGTGCCCCCTATCATTTTGAGACCGTGTTTCGGTTTGGAGTGACAGGGGAATAACAGGCAAAAAAGGGCACTTAAAGCAGGTAAGAAACAGTGGGAACCCTTGATGTTTCAAGGTTTTTATGGTACAATAACAAAGGATGGGTTTGTAACAGATCGCTTGTAAGAAGCGGATAAAACACAAAAACGGAGGCAAATAAAAATGAGATTAGGTTTTATCGGAACAGGTAATATGGCATCTGCAATCATGGGCGGCGTCATTGCCAGAAAAGTTGCAAAACCAGAGGAGATTACAGGATCAGATGTATTCGCACCGGGCAGGGAAAGGGTGCAGAAGGAATATGGGATCTGTGTAACCGAGGATAACAAAGAGGTAGTCAGAAAGTCTGACATCATTGTACTTTCAGTAAAACCACAGTATTATCAGGATGTGATCCGGCAGATCGCTTCGGAAGTGACAGATGAGAAGATCATCATTACCATTGCACCGGGCAAGACCCTTGCATGGTTGGAAGAGCAGTTTGGTAAGAAGGTTAAAATCGTAAGAACCATGCCCAATACCCCGGCAATGGTGGGAGAAGGAATGACTGCAGCCTGCCCCAATGAGTATATTTCTGAAGAAGAGCTGGCGCAGGTGAAGAGTTTGCTGGAAAGCTTCAGCCGTGTGGAGGTTGTTCCGGAGAAATTAATGGATACCGTAACCGCTGTCAGCGGAAGTTCTCCTGCTTATGTATTTATGTTCATAGAAGCCATGGCGGATGCAGCGGTCAGCGGAGGAATGCCAAGACCGCAGGCATATAAATTTGCTGCTCAGGCTGTTTTGGGAAGCGCCAAGATGGTTTTGGAAACAGGAAAGCATCCGGGGGAATTAAAGGATATGGTTTGTTCACCGGCAGGTACCACCATTGAAGCAGTAAGGGTACTGGAAGAACTGGGAATGCGCAGTGCCGTGTTCGAAGCGGTTAAGACGGTAGAAGAGATCTCGAGAAGTATGTAGTGGTGCTTACTGGCGGAATCTTACAGGATTCCGAAATAGATCATAGAAAAAGTTTAGAATTAGTATAGAAAAACAGCTGTCAGAAATTTCCGACAGCTGTTTTTGTTTATGACAAGTGAGTCTGCAAGCAGCCTCACTTGTATGTGCACCTGGCGGCGCACATATATAAAATGGGGAGGGAAACTAATCTCTCTTTTTTAGATGCTCCAGCATGATGGGCATATAGCGTTCACTATAGGAACAAAGGGACTGGGAGGCATTGTTTAAGCACCAGTCATAGATCAGGGCCCGTTCACACATGGAATAATATCGTGTTATTTCTGAGGCAGACAGATCATCATTTAATTCGCCTTTGGCAATACCGGTTTCCACGATGGAACGGATCAGATGGTAATACTTACGGTTCTGGTCTAACAGATTTCGAAAACCTGCTGAAACCAGCTGGGAAGAATACAGGGAAGCCAGAAGATCCAGGCGCATGTGTTCTTCCATCATTTTATGGGCTTCATAGTTTAAAAAAAGAAGTTTGGAGAAGCTGTCCATGGATTCGTCCATACGCTGCTCTAATTCCCCATAGTAATCATCTAACAGATCCGACAGAGAGTTTAATAATTCATCTTTGGATTTGAAGTAGTGGTAAAAGGATCCCTTTGAGGTATGGGATCGCTCAATGATCTCGTCTACCGTGGTATCATTATATCCTTTTTCATAGAATAACTGCCAGGCGGCAGTGATAATTTCGTTTTTTACACTTTTTGGTTTGTCTGCCATAAAAACCTCCACAGGGCGGCAAAAGACCGTTCTGCATAAGCAGTCCGGTCTTCGGCCGTATATTTTTGATTAATTGAAGGATTGCTCCGTACGTTCAATGATCTCATCCTGAAGCGTTTTGCTCAGATTACGGAAGTGGTCGGAGTAACCTGCTACACGGACGATCAGGTCCTTATATTCTTCCGGGTTCTGCTGGGCTTTGATCAGGGTTTCTTTGTCAATTACATTGAATTGAATGTGATGTCCATCCATGTTGAAATAGGTGCGGATCAGATTTGCCATCTGCTCCAGTCCCTGTTCACCGGCAACCACTCCCGGGGTAAATTTCTGATTCAATAAAGTTCCGCCGGTCTGCAGGTGATCCATTTTGGAACAGGATTTGATCACGGCAGTGGGACCGTTTACATCAGCACCTTTTTCCGGAGAGATTCCTTCAGAAACCGGTTTGTGGGCAAGACGTCCGTTGGGACTTGCCATCATTACTTCTCCGAAATATACATGGCAGGTGGTGGGCAGCATGTTGATGCGGTAGGTTCCGCCCAACATATTTGGACGACCGGTTACCTGATCTTTGTAGAAAGCAAAGATCTCTTTCATCAGATCATCTGCATATTCGTCATCATTGCCATATTTGGGCGTTTTATTACGTACAAGATGATAAATCCTGTCATGGCCTTCAAAGTTATCGTCCAATGCCTGCATAAGCTCTGCCATGGTGAAGTTCTTCTTGTCATAAACATTGTATTTTACGGCAGCAATACTGTCCGTGATGGTTCCAATTCCCACACCCTGAAGATACTTGGTATTGTAACGAGCGCCGCCTCCGTTGTAGTCTTTGCCGGAAGTGATGCAGTCATTGGTGATGATGGAAAGGAAGGGTACCGGCATCTGTTCGGCATAGATCTTTTCGATCACATTGCTGCCCTGAACCTTGATATCGATGAAGTATTTTACCTGTTTCTTAAAGGCATCAAATAACTCCTCGAAGGTTTCAAAATCTGTGGCATAACCCAGCTGTAGACCTAACTGACGTCCGGAAACCTTATCGTAGCCATTGTTTAAGGTCAGTTCAAAAACCTTGGGAAGGTTGAAGTAACCGGTAAGGATATAGGCTTCGTTTCCAAAAGCACCGGTTTCCACACAACCGCTGGTGCCTCCCCGTCTTGCGTCTTCCAAAGATTTTCCTGCATTCATTAATTCCTGAATAATGGCTTCCGTATTATAGAAAGCAGGCTGTCCCCAGCCTTTGCGGGAAATCTCACAGGCACGTTTTAAGAACTTCTGGGGAGTCTTACGGCTGATCTGTACATTGGAGCTTGGCTGTAACAGCTTCATTTCATCCATGCAGTCTAAGATCAGATAACTGACACTGTTAACGCCGTCTTCTCCGGTAGGAGTGATACCTCCGGTATTCAGATTGGCAAAATCTGTGTAGGTTCCGCTTTCCTTTAAGGTGATACCTACCTTTGGCGGTGCCGGCTGATTGTTAAACTTGATCCAGAGACACTCTAAGAGTTCCAATGCTCTGTCATCGTCCAGAATACCGGCAGCAATATCCTTTTCATAAAACGGATTCAAATGCTGATCCAGTCTTCCCGGGCTGTAGGCATCCCAGGGATTTAATTCGCTGGTGACGCCAAGGTGAACGAACCAGTACATCTGGATAGCCTGCCAGTAGGTTTGGGGTTTGTGGGCAGGAACCACATCGCAGTTTGCTGCGATCTGCAGTAGCTCCTGTTTGCGGGTTTCATCCGTTTCACAGGCTGCCAGTTTTCTTGCATAGTCTGCATAACGCTCGCCCAGGATCATAATGGCATCACAGGCAAGCTTCATACCTTCTAATTCATTTTTCTTATCAAGAGCTTCCGGATCCGTCAGATAATCCAGTCCGTCGATGGCATCCTGGATATCCTTCTTGTAATCCAGGAAACCTTTTTCGTAAATCTTGGAAGAACCAACGGTATGACCCGGTCCGCGTTGCTCCATGAATTCGGTAAAAATGCCGCTTTCGTAACAGGCTTTCCATTCCGGTGTCATGCGGCGCAGGATCTGATTGCGGATACTGCGTTTTTCCCAGTAGGGGATCATGGTTTCTTCCTGAATCTTTAAATCCTTGTCAGTGACAGAGAAGCTGATAAGATCCCGGTCGTTCATGATCTTCATATCTTCTGTGGTATGGCAGCAAAGTTCCGGAAAGGTGGGGGCTCCCTGAGGAGAGTCACCTTTTTCTCCCACGATCAGTTCCCCATCCCCAATGTAAAGGGTCTTGGTAGAAAAATAGTCTTTTAATACCTGACCGCGCAACTCCGGTATGGACAGATAGCCTTCATACTTCTCATAGGTTTTCGTTTCACTGATGGCACGCTCAAGGTCAATGTGAGGGTGCGTATTGACACTCAGTTTGCGTAGTGCCCTGATGCGGGAATTCATTCCTCTTTCTTCCATGTTTTCTACCTCCTGGTGATGTTTATATGCCATACAATACAGTATATCTGCAGCGGTTTTAACCGCCGATTTTCACATTTTCAAATCCGGCCTTGCAAAACAGTGCAACAAAATGCTCCATTTCTTCCCTGGAAGGAGCGCTAAGATCCTTGCCCGGATATTCTATACCGAGTCTTGTGTATTTGGAAGAACCGGTGTTGTGATAGGGCAGAAGATTGATCTGGGCTGCCCGGATATTTTTGCTGACAAGATAGGAAATGATGTCTGTCATGGACTGCTCATTCCCATTGACCTCTTTAATGGTTGGGATCCGGATGTAGATCCGTGCACCGTGGCTGTTTAAGTATTCCAGATTGGATAGGATCAATGAATTGTCCGTACCCATGTATTCTTTGTGGAGTTTATTATCCAGAGTTTTAATATCATACAAAAAGGTATCCACATAGGGCAGAAGCCGTTGGTAATTCGTCTGAGGTGCATGTCCGCAGGTATCAATGGTAACGGTGATACCGTAACGGGTCAGCTTTTTACACAGCGCCTCCAAAAAGTCCATATCCATGCTCATAACCTCGCCTCCCGAGAGGGTTACGCCTCCATGAGACTGTTCGTAGAACATTTCATCCTTCTTTAGTTCTTTAAAGAGTTCCTCCACAGTATATTCAGTCCCGGCAAGTTCTCTTAAGTTTAAAACGCAGGCATCCACACAATCTCCACAGGCTGTACACCTGGCAAGATCTGTTACAGCGATACCGTTTGCAAGAGAAATGGCTTTATTCCTGCAGGCAGTAGCGCAGTGCCCGCAGCCGGAACATTTTTCGGGCTGGGTCAAAAGCTGTCTGTGGTAGTTCTGGGTTTCCGGATTGTGACACCATTTACAGGACAGAGGACAGCCTTTAAAAAAAACGGTTGTCCGGATTCCGTCTCCGTCATGGATGGAGTATTTCTGGATGCTGGTAATCAGACTCATAACGGTTCCTTTCCGGGGAGAGCCCCAAAGGGTGCGCTGCTGTGTATGGATGGGTTGGTGGGATGTATACACAGCAGTGCGTAGAACAGCTAGACTTTAGTCTAGACTATAGTCTAATCATACTGTGACAGAGATAGATTGTCAAGGGATTATCAAAGAATATTTTAACATCTTTCAGGAAGAATAGGATTGTACAGCAGCGAATATAAAAAAATCATAAAAATTAGCACTCACTACTTGACAGTGCTAACAAAAGAGGATAAAGTGAGGTTCAAAAGGAGGGATAGTTATGAATATTCAAAAGTTTACACAAAAGTCAATCGAAGCCATCAATGACTGTGAGAAGCTCGCTTATCAATATGGAAACCAGCAACTGGAACAGGAACATCTGCTGGTAGCATTGCTGTCCCAGGAAGACGGGCTGATCATGAAGCTTGTGGAAAAGATGGAGATCAATAAAGAACATTTTCTCAACAATGCCATTTCTCATCTGGAAAAGTGTACAAAGGTATCCGGAGGGGAGCTTTACATGAGTCAGAACCTGAATAAGGTGCTGCTCTCGGCAGAAGATGAGGCAAAACAGATGGGAGATGCCTATGTTTCTGTGGAGCACCTGTTTTTATCCTTATTAAAATATCCGAATCGGTCCATGAAGGAATTGTTCCGGGAGTATGGGATCACAAGAGAACGTTTTTTGCAGGCACTGGCTACGGTAAGAGGAAACCAGCAGGTAACCACCGATAATCCGGAGGCAACCTATGATACTCTGGAAAAATATGGTTTTGATATGGTGGAACGGGCCAGGGACCAGAAGTTGGATCCGGTCATCGGCCGTGACGGCGAGATCCGGAATGTGATCCGTATCCTGTCCCGTAAAACCAAGAATAATCCTGTTCTGATCGGTGAACCCGGTGTTGGTAAAACTGCTGTAGTGGAGGGGCTGGCACAGCGGATCGCCAGAGGAGACGTGCCGGAAGGATTGAAAGATAAAAAACTGTTTTCTCTGGATATGGGAGCGCTGATCGCAGGTGCCAAATACCGTGGAGAGTTTGAAGAACGGTTAAAAGCAGTGTTGGATGAAGTGAAGGTTTCCCAGGGACAGATCATTTTGTTCATTGATGAGCTGCATACTATCGTAGGTGCAGGAAAAACCGATGGGGCCATGGATGCGGGAAATCTGCTAAAGCCCATGTTGGCCAGAGGTGAACTGCACTGTATCGGTGCAACCACATTAAATGAGTATCGCAATTATATAGAAAAGGATGCTGCCCTGGAACGAAGATTCCAGCCGGTTACGGTAGATGAGCCTACGGTAGAGGATACCATTTCCATTCTGCGTGGATTAAAGGATCGATATGAGGTCTTCCATGGTGTGAAGATCAACGATTCTGCTTTGGTGAGTGCGGCAGTATTATCCAACCGTTATATCACGGACCGGTTCCTGCCGGATAAGGCCATTGATCTGGTGGATGAGGCCTGCGCCCTGATCAAGACAGAGCTGGATTCCATGCCGGCCAGTCTGGATGAACTGAACCGTCGTGTCATGCAGCTGGAGATTGAAGAAACAGCTCTTAAGAAGGAAGAAGACCAGCTTAGCAAAAACCGCCTTTCTGATCTTCAGAAGGAGCTGGCAGAGCTGAAGGAACAGTTTTCCAATGAAAAACTGCAGTGGGAAAATGAAAAGCATGCGGTGGAGAAAGTGTCTGCTTTGAGAGAAGAAATGGAGCAGGTACGCAAAGATATCGAACGGGCAAAACAGGAATATGACCTGGAAAAAAGTGCCCAGCTGCAGTACGGTAAACTGCCGGAACTGCAGAAACAACTGGAGCTGGAGGAAGAAAATGTAAGAAAGCGGGATTTAAGGCTGGTACATGAAAGTGTCAGTGAAGAAGAGATTGCCAGGATCGTATCCCGCTGGACGGGTATTCCGGTAACGAAGTTAAACGAAAGCGAACGGAGCAAGATATTGCATCTGGATGACGAACTGCACAAAAGAGTGATCGGACAGGACGAGGCTGTGACCAAGGTGACAGAAGCGATTTTGCGGTCCAAGGCCGGAATCAAGGATCAGAGCAAGCCCATCGGTTCCTTCCTGTTCTTAGGACCTACCGGTGTGGGAAAAACAGAATTGGCCAAGGCGCTGGCCCAGGCACTTTTTGACGATGAAAGCAATATGGTGCGTATCGACATGAGTGAGTACATGGAGAAATACTCTGTGTCCCGTCTCATTGGTGCGCCTCCGGGATATGTAGGTTATGATGAGGGAGGACAGCTTACCGAGGCTGTACGACGCAAGCCTTATTCTGTGGTACTGTTTGATGAGGTGGAAAAAGCCCATCCGGATGTCTTCCAGGTGCTTTTGCAGGTACTGGATGATGGACGGATCACGGATTCCCAGGGACGGACCGTGGACTTTAAGAATACCATCATCATACTGACTTCCAATCTGGGAGCCCAGTATCTGCTGGAGGGGATCGACAACGCCGGCCATATCAGCGAAGAAAGTGAGCAGCTTGTCATGGATCAGCTTAAGACACGGTTCAGGCCGGAATTCATTAACCGACTGGATGAGATCATTATGTTTAAACCGTTAACGGAAGATCAGATAGACAGCATTGTGGATCTGAACATGGCAGAATTAAACGGCAGGATCGAAGATAAGCAGCTAACGGTAAGTCTGAATCCACAGGCAAAATCTTATATTGTAGAGCATGGATTTGATCCGGCTTTCGGAGCAAGACCGCTTCGCAGATATATGCAGAAAACGGTGGAGACTCTGGTGGCGAAACTAATCTTACAGGATGAGGTAAAACAGGGAGACCGGATCGTAATTGATGCGTCGCAAGGGGGTTTAAAAGCGGTAACGCAGCAAAGATAGAGTGAAATACGGATTTTGGAAGGTACCGGTTGTAGGCGGAAAAGAATTGTGATAAAATACTACTGCTAAATTTTTTTACAGAAGGGAAAAACTTATGAAAACAAAAGATATCACAATGATGGGGCTTTGCGTGGCGATTCTTTGCATCTGCTCATGGCTGACCATTCCGGCTACGGTGCCTTTCACATTGCAGACATTTGCAGTCTTTTTCATCCTGCTTGTCATAGGAGGAAAGAGAGGAACGATTACAATTCTGACCTATATATTGCTGGGCCTGGTAGGAGCGCCGGTATTCTCCGGCTTTAAAGGAGGGGTCTCGGTTCTCTTTGGAACCACAGGAGGCTATATCCTGGGATTTTTGTTTACCGGACTTCTTTTCTGGGTCTTTGAACGCCTGCTTGGAAGAAAATTATGGATGAAGATCCTGGCACTCCTTCTTGGTCTGGCGGTCTGCTATACGTTCGGAACGATATGGTTCGTTTGGATGTATGGCAGAAATGTGGAACAGATCAGTATGATGGCAGCATTAGGAATGTGTGTGTTCCCGTTTTTGATCCCGGACGCAGCAAAACTGGTTTTGGCTGTTGCAGTCAGTGGAAGGGTTCGAAAACTGATGGGAGAGTAGCAGTTTTTCAGGCATGCTTAAATTATCTTAAATGTGCCAATAAACTTATGCAAAGTTCACAAAAAATTGGTTAATATTTTGGTTTGACATCCCCATTGGACAGATGATAAACTACTAGGGTGAAATGAATACAATCGAATGATAGATTCAGGAGAGGACGTGTAGACGGCACCGAAGGGGAATTAGCAGTAAACTCTCAGGTAAAAGGACTGAGTCTTGACGATACTCTGGAAAGCATATAAAATGCACCGATGAAGTGAATCTTTCAGGTAAAGAAGACAGAGCGCGTAGAGAGTTTAGGTTCTATGCGCTTTTTTCGTTACCTATTTAACATAGTGCCCAAAGAGGCACGCGGGTATTCAGAAGATCAATTATGAAATTGAATTTATAGCACAAAGAGAGGAGCAAAACAATGGAAAAGAAAACAGTTTTGTATGACAAGCACGTACAGGCAAACGGAAAAATCGTACCTTTCGCAGGTTACCTTTTGCCGGTACAGTACGAAACAGGTGTAATCACAGAGCACATGACTGTTCGTACAGGAGTGGGTATGTTTGATGTTTCCCACATGGGTGAGATCACATGTAAAGGACCGGACGCATTAAAGAACATTAACTACCTGATGACAAACTGCTTTGACGATATGTATGATGGTCAGGCAAGATACACCACAATGTGTAACGACAAGGGTGGTGTTGTAGATGATTTCATCGTTTACCGCAAAGGTGACAATGACTACATGCTGGTTCCCAACGCAGCCAACAAAGACAAAGACTACAAATGGATCGTAGAGCATCAGTTTGGCGATGTGGTATTCGAGGATGTATCCGATAAATACGCACAGATCGCTGTTCAGGGACCAAAGGCCAAAGACGTGATCTTAAAGATGGTAGATCCGGAGATGATCCCGAAGAAATATTACAGTGCAAACTTCAATGCAACCGTAGCAGGAATTGACTGTATCTTATCCAGAACCGGATATACCGGAGAAATGGGATACGAGATTTATCTTCCTGTTGAGAATGCAGAGAAAATGTGGGATGCATTCTTAGAGTATGGTAAAGAAGAGGGACTGATCCCCTGCGGACTCGGTGCAAGAGATACTCTTCGTATGGAAGCAGCTATGCCACTGTACGGACATGAAATGACAGATGACATTTCTCCATTGGAGACCGGACTTGACAACTATGTTGCCATGGATAAAGAAGACTTCATTGGAAAGAAAGCATTACTGGAGAATCCATCCACTAAGACCAGAATCGGTTTAAAGATTACCGGACGCGGAATTGCAAGAGAACATATGCCGGTATTTGCAGGAGATATCCAGATCGGAGAAACCACCAGCGGCTCCCACTTCCCATTCATGAACGGAGCTTATGCAATGGCAATCGTTGATAAGGATCATGCAGAGATCGGAAGCGAAGTTGCAGTTGAGATCAGAGGTAAGAAAGTAGCAGCAGAGATCGTAGAACTTCCAATCTACAAACGCCCGAAGAAGGCAGCAGCTGCAAAATAAAAAAGATCTTTTATCCCCATAGGGGAAAGAAAAATATATTTTAAAAGGAGAAAACATTATGAACACACCAAAGGAATTAAAGTATAGCAAATCCCATGAGTGGGTAAGAGAAGATGGAGACGTTGTTGTAATCGGATTATCCGATTTTGCACAGAGCGAATTAGGAGATTTAGTATTTGTAAACCTTCCGGAAGAAGGAGACGAAGTAGAAGCAGGAAGCACATTTGCAGACGTTGAGTCTGTAAAGGCTGTATCTGATGTATATTCACCGGTAACCGGAGAAGTTGTTGAGATCAATGAAGAGTTACTGGACAACCCTGCACTGATCAACGAAGCTCCATACGATGCATGGTTTGTAAAGGTTAAGAATGTAACCGATACCGAAGAACTTTTATCTGCAGATGATTATGATGCATTTTGCGAAAGCGAAAAATAACAGAAAGGAAGGGTATTGCAATGGGTAGATATGTACCTAATACCAAAGCAGAGCAGGAAGCAATGCTCAAAGAGATCGGCTATAAAGATTTTGACGATCTGTTTAGCGTGATCCCGGAGTCTGTTCGTTTGAAAAAGCCGCTGAACCTGCCAAAGGGATTGAGTGAGCTTGAAACAGCACAAACAGTTAGCGAAATGGCATCCGAGAACGTGATTTACAGAACAGTATTTCGCGGTGCGGGAGCATATAATCACTATATTCCGGCTATTGTAAAACAGATCACCAGTAAAGAAGAATTTGTTACTGCATATACTCCATATCAGGCTGAAATCAGTCAGGGTATCTTACAGTCTATCTTTGAATATCAGACCATGATCTGCCAGCTGACAGGAATGGATGTTTCCAATGCATCCGTTTATGACGGAGCAACTGCAGCAGCAGAGGCATGCGCTATGTGTAAGGAAAGAAAGAGGAGAACCTACTTTATTTCCGAAACCGTGGATCCAAAGGTCATTGATGTTGTTAAGACCTATTGTTTCGGAAGCGGATGCAATGTTGTGACCGTTCCTGCAAAAGAGGGACTGACCGACTACGCAAAGGCTGCTGAAATGATGGCAGACAGTGATGCAGCATGTCTGTTAGTGGCTCAGCCAAACTATTTCGGACAGATCGAAGATGTGAGAAAAGCAGTGGAAGTGGCACATGAAGCAGGGGCAAAAGCGATCGTATCCTGCAACCCATTCTCTCTGGCTGTATTAGAGACGCCGGCAGAAGCAGGTGCGGATGTGGCAGTTGGAGAAGGTCAGCCTTTAGGACTACCGATGGCATTTGGTGGACCGTACATCGGATTTATGGCATGTAAATCTGATATGATGCGTAAGCTTCCCGGCCGTATCGTCGGACAGACCCAGGATGATAAGGGAAACACTGCTTACTGTCTGACCTTACAGGCAAGAGAGCAGCATATCCGTAGAGAGAAAGCAAGCTCCAACATCTGTTCCAACGAAGCACTTTGTGCATTGACCGTTGCAGTTTATACAGCAGCAATGGGTAGCAGGGGAATCAAAGAAGTTGCTTCCCAGTGTGTAAGCAAAGCACATTATCTGGAAAAAGGATTAGAGAGTGCAGGCTGCACCAGAAGCTATCAGGGAGAGTTCTTCCATGAGTTTGTTATGAAAAGCAAAGCTCCTGCAGCTAAGATCGTGGAAGCTTTAGAGAAGAAGGGAATTCTTGCAGGACTTCCTGTTTCTGAGAACGAGATTCTGTGGTGTGCAACCGAGAAGAATACCAAGGCACAGATGGATGAAGTGATTGCTGTTGTAAAGGAGGTGCAGGCATAATGGAACTGATTTTTGAATTGGGACAGGAAGGCAGAGGATTAGACCTTATACCGGAATGTGATGTGGAAGCGGTAACATTAAAGGCACCGGAAAGAAAGCAGGAAATGCATCTTCCCCATGTTTCTGAAAATGAACTGAGCCGTCATTATACAAAGCTCGCGAAACGTACCCATGGAGTAAACGACGGATTCTATCCATTAGGATCCTGTACCATGAAATATAATCCAAAGATCAATGACGCAATGGCAGCGCTGCCCGGATTTACAGAGGTACATCCACTGGCTCCGGTTTCTGCTGTTCAGGGATGTCTGAAGGCTCTGTATGTTTTACAGAATGCGCTTGCAGAGATTAATGGAATGGACAGATTTACCCTTCAGCCTGCTGCAGGTGCACAAGGAGAGTTTACCGGATTATTACTGATCAAGGCTTATCACAAGTCTCGCAACGATGAGAAACGTACCAAGATCATCGTTCCGGACTCCGCACACGGAACCAACCCGGCATCTGCAACAATGGCAGGATTTGACATTGTCAATATTCCTTCCGGACCGGACGGATGTGTGGATGTGGATGCATTGAAGGCAGCTGTGGGAGAGGATACCGCAGGTTTAATGCTTACCAATCCAAATACCGTTGGAATTTTTGATAAAAACATTCTTGAAATTACAGATATCATCCATACAGCCGGTGGCCTTTGCTACTATGATGGAGCAAACGAGAATGCCATCATGGGACAGTGCAGACCGGGAGATATGGGATTTGATGTGGTTCATCTGAACCTTCATAAGACCTATTCTACTCCACATGGAGGCGGTGGACCGGGCAGTGGTGCAGTAGGATGTAAGAACATCCTTGCTCCATTCCTTCCGAGTGTTACGGCTACAAAAACAGCTGATGGATATGATTATGCAAGAGCAGAACAGAGCATTGGAAGCATGAGAAGTTTTGCAGGAAATTTCCTTGTTAATGTTAGGGCGCTTTGCTATGTTTTAACACTGGGAGCAGAGGGTATCAAGGAGGCATCCGCTAATGCAGTTCTGAACGCAAACTACATGCGTGTGAAACTGGCTGATGTATATGACATGGCTTATGATGTAACCTGTATGCATGAGTTTGTCATGACTCTGGAGAAGAAGAAACATGACATTGATGTCAGTGCAATGGATATTGCAAAAGCAATGTTAGATTACGGCATTCATCCGCCAACCATGTACTTCCCATTAATCGTTCACGAGGCTCTCATGGTAGAACCTACCGAGACCGAGACAAGAGAAGAAATGGATCATGTGATCAGTGTGCTTCGCGAGATCATGGAGAAAGCGGAAGAAGATCCGGAGTACATCAAACACAGCCCGCATCATACCGTGATCGGAAGACCGGATGAAGTAGGCGCTGCAAGAAACCCGGTAGTGGCTTATACTTTCTAAGGAAAGTGACAGTTTTTTTGAAGAAGAACAAGTAGCAGACAAAGAGTGAGTTGTCCGGCTACAGGAAAAGGAGCTGCCGCATGAACGAAGAATACTTCGTGAAGCGGCAGCTTTTTTCTGACATACAGATGTCAATAGAGTGAAATACAAGGAGAAAATAGCATGATTACATCATTAAGACATTTTTGTTCTGACGTGAACGATCCCTTTCAAAATATCGCAACGGAGGAGTATCTTACCTTTCATACCGGTGAGCAGGAGTGTATCCTGTTTCTGTGGCAGAACAGCAATACCGTTGTGATCGGAAAAAACCAGAATGCATACAAAGAATGTAAGGTGAGCAAACTGGAGGAATCAGGCGGACACCTTGCACGCCGTCTTTCCGGAGGGGGAGCTGTGTACCATGATCTTGGTAATCTGAACTTTACGTTCTGTGTCCGAAAGAGTGAATACAATCTGGACCGGCAGTTTGGAGTTATTTTAAGAGCTGTCAATTCTTTTGGATTAAATGCAGAAAGAACCGGAAGGAATGACATTGCCATTGACGGGAAAAAGTTTTCCGGAAATGCTTTTTTCTCATCCGGAGACTATGCTTATAGCCATGGAACGATCATGATCAATGTCAATTCCGCAAAACTGTCGGATTTCCTTACAGTATCAGAGGCAAAACTCAAATCAAAGGGAGTTTCTTCTGTAAAAAGCCGTGTGGTAAACCTTGCACAGCTGAATCCTGACATTACCATTGAGGCAATGAAAAAAGCATTGATCACGGCATTTGAAGAAGAATACGGGCTGCCCAGTACCTTGTGGAAACCACAGAAGGAAGAATGGGATGCGATTGAAGAAGGCAGACAAAGATTTGCGTCCGAAGAGTGGAGATTTGGAACCAGTCCATCCATGAGTAATGAATTCCTCCATCGTTTTGACTGGGGAGAAGTACAGATATTCTTACAGGTGGAAGCAGGAAGGATCAAAGATGTGAAGGTCTATACCGATGCGCTGGATGCCGGGATGGCTGAAAAGATCCAGACAGCATTGATGGGCAGAATGTATCGTTTAGAGGATCTTAAGAAGGCCTCGGAGGAACAGACGGAATCCAAAGTTTCCGAGGCAGTTTGCTGGATTGCCGATTCATTGGAATAGGAATTCTGTAAAAGAGGCATCTCCAAATAGACAAATAGCTGAAAAAATGATAAAGTTATATCATCTGCAGGATTGATTTTCGGGAGAAAATATAAAACATAAGGAGGCAGAAGATGAGTTTGTTGGCGGAAACATTGGCCGCATACGGTGCGGACGTAGATGGAGTCATGGATAGATTTTTGGATGATGAGGAATTGCTGATCTCCTGTCTGGATGAGTTTATAGAAGAAAATGAGATACCAAGACTGAAGGAATGTCTTGACCGGAAGGATTATAAAGGGGCTTTTGAGGTTGCCCATGCCATGAAGGGAGTAACGGGCAATCTCGGCCTGACCCCGCTATATACAGCAGTCTGTGAACTTGTGGAATCATTGCGGGCACAGGAGTATACCCATGTGGAAAAACAGTATGAGGATGTAAAAAACAGGAGAGAGGAATTCGTAAGTGCTTACGAACAAATGAAGTAGGATGAAATTAGTTTCGTGGAACGTAAATGGCATCAGAGCCTGCCTGACAAAAGGCTTTATGGATTTTTTTAATGAGATTGATGCGGATATTTTCTGTATCCAGGAGAGTAAGGTACAAGAGGGACAGGTACAGCTGGAACTTCCCGGCTATTATCAGTACTGGAACTATGCGGTAAAGAAGGGCTATTCCGGAACAGCGGTCTTTTCTAAGAAACAGCCCTTGTCGGTTACTTATGGAATGGGAATAGAGGAACACGACCAGGAAGGCAGGGTAATCACACTGGAATTTGAAACCTTTTACTTCGTGACAGTATATGTGCCCAATTCCAAACAGGAGTTAGAGCGTCTTTCTTATCGTATGGAATGGGAAGATGCATTTCTTGCTTATGTTGAAGAATTACAGAAGAATAAGCCTGTGATCTATGCAGGGGATTTAAATGTTGCACACAAAGAGATAGATTTGAAAAATCCCAAAACCAATCATCACAATGCAGGATTTACAGATGAAGAAAGAGGAAAATTCACCACCGTTCTGGAACATGGATTTATTGATACGTTCCGGTATTTCTATCCGGATATGGAGCAGATATACAGTTGGTGGTCCTATCGGTTTAAATCAAGAGAAAAGAATGCAGGATGGAGGATCGATTATTTCATCGCCTCCGGAGAGCTGAAAGATAAATTAAAAGATGCTAAGATACATACGGAGATAACAGGTTCCGACCATTGTCCGGTGGAGCTTGTGGTGGATCTATAAAACGAAAAAGAGGGAGCGTTTTATGAAGAGATTATCCATAGTATTTGGTATAGATAACATCATTGCTTTGGCTGTCATCCTGCTGGTATTCCTGGTGCTGGGATGGCTGTTGCGCAGGTATATTATAAAACAGCAAAAGGCAGTGGAAGAGTACAAAGAACAGGCAGAGAAGTTTCGGACAGAGTATGAAAAAGCCGTTCTGGAAAAAGAAAAACATGAACATGATAATATTGCAAAAACAGCCTTTTTAAACAGTATGGCGGGGCAACTTCGGACTCCGTTAAGTACCATCCTGGGAATGGATGAAATACTGAAAGAAAAAGAATTTGACAAAGAAAGCAGCGAGTATTTGGAGAATATCTACAGTGCCGGCAAGATCATGGAGTCTTTGTTAAACGATCTGTCGGATCTGTCTAAGATCGAGAAAGGACAGTTGTTTGTTGAGGAGGCTCCATACAGCATTGCGGAAGTGATCCGGGAGACTTATACCCTGATTAAAACCAGGGCAGACAACAAATCCATAGATCTGCAGCTGGAGTTTGATGAAAACCTTCCCTCCGTTCTGCGGGGAGACGGAAACCGTATGAAACAGGTTGTTCTGAATCTGCTGGCAAATGCGGTGGCTTATACCCCCATCGGAAAGGTTTCTTATCAGGTGACTTTTGAACAGACAGATGAGAAAACCATCTGTTTGAAGGTACAGGTGAAGGATACCGGTATCGGAATTAAAGAAGAGGATATGCGGCAGGCATTCGGACAGTTTCATGAGAAGATCGATCCTCTGGACCGGTTGCTGGATGGACTGGGACTGGGTCTTACGGTTACCAACCAGATCCTCCAACAGATGGGAAGCTGCCTGGAGGCAGAGAGTGAGTATGGACAGGGTTCGGTATTCCGTTTTAGTCTGAAGCAGGAAGTGGAAGATGCCACACCCATCGGTAACAAAGAGCGCGTATTCCGGGACACAGAGAAACAGGTAACAGAAGAAGGACAGGAGTTTCTTGCACCGGACGCAAAACTTCTGGCAGTGGATGATAACCGCATGAATCTGGCGGTGATCAATGGAATACTTAAGAAAAGCAAGATGCAGGTGGATTGTGCTGCCAGTGGCAAAGAATGCCTGGAAGCAGTACAGAAGAAAAAATACGATATCATTTTACTGGATCACATGATGCCGGATATGGATGGCATTATGACACTCAAGAAGATGCGCAGTATGGAAGAGAACTTAAGCAAAGATGCACCGGTGGTGGTAGTTACTGCCAGCGCGGCATCCGGAGTAAGGGACTTTTATCTGCGGGAAGGGTTTGATGACTATATTTCCAAACCCATTGAAGTGGCAGTATTGTATAAGACGATCCGCAAGAATCTTCCGGAAGAACTGATCAGTAACCCGAATTCCACCCAGCAGCAGATTGCGACGGATGTAAAGAGTATCCAGGAAACCATTGAGAAAAACATGACTGCCGAGGATGTGATCCGGACAGCCCGGGCGGTAGAGCAGGATATGATGCAGTTTAATCTGGAGCATGCCATGTTACTTCTTAGAAAACTGAAGGAAGCGAATGTTCCTGAAGAGTACAGGGAGAATATTTCAGAAGCTGTTCGGTGTATGGAAGAAGAGAATTACGAGAAAGCAGCAGGATTTCTGGATGCTATGTCGAAAAGCGTTGAATAGAAGGATAGATACAGAGAAATGTCATACAAGAGAGGACGACAGAGATTAAACAGGAAAAAGGTATTGGCAGGGACGATTCTTCTTACGTTGTGCGGCCTTTGTATTCTGGGTCTGGTAGTCAGAAGGAGCAGGCAGGCGCAGCCTGTGGATGCGGGAGCGCAAATAGCCAGACAGGGGATCAGTTACCTTACACAACCGGAACTAGATGTGGAACTTCTGACGGTAAATGAGTACAGCAGACCGGGCTTACCCCTTGAAGAGGTAAAAGGAATTGTGGTCCACTATACGGCCAATCCGGGAACTACAGCCATTGAAAACCAAAAATATTTTGAGGGATTAAAAGA
Source organism: Lachnospiraceae bacterium (assembly GCA_051877515.1). Classification (GTDB taxonomy): domain Bacteria; phylum Bacillota; class Clostridia; order Lachnospirales; family Lachnospiraceae; genus XBB1006. Next base: position 120,815 of record JBJEIY010000017.1, read on the forward strand.
CAGCCACATTACCAAAGCCAGTTCCCATTTCATTATAGGGCTGGAAGGTGAAATTGTGCAGTGCATTCCTACATCAGAGATCTCCTATGCATCAAATGAAAGGAATGTGGATACGATTTCCATCGAATGCTGCCACAAAGATGACAGTGGCAGGTTTACGAAAGAAACCTATCAGTCCCTGGTGGAATTATGTGCCTATTTGATGGGACGGTTTGAACTAAACAGCGAGGATTTGCTTCGTCATTATGATGTGACAGGAAAAAATTGTCCAAAGTATTTTGTGGAAAATCAATCCGCATGGGATACATTTAAAGAAGATGTGAATTCTTTTATTTTGAAAAACGGAGAAAAGTAAGTGTCATTGATCAACGAAACTATTGAGGCCATAAAAAACAACCGGGAAATAAAAGATAAATTATTATCCTTAAGAGAAGAACTGCGAAAGGGATCCGTAGACGCGGAACTCATCCTGCAGGAGCGACCGCTTTTTGAACAGCTTTTGGAACAGGAAGATCCCAAAGTCAGAAGAGCCGGCGCCCAGATCCTTGCCGCAGTCAAGAGTCAGGAGTCCTTAGACAGGATCTTTTGGGCATACAGCAAAGAAGAAACTCTGTATCTTAGGGAAGATTATTTGCGGGCCATGTCCGAACTAAACTATGAAAGCCGGATACCGGATCTGAAGGCACGATTTGATGAGCTTGTGCATAGAAAGATGCCGGAAGAACATCGGGGACATCTGATGGCAGAGGCAGAAGCCCTGTTTGAGATGTTGACTGTACAAGGGGTTATGCCCAAACACAGATTTATTGGTCTTTATCAGGTTCAGGAAGTGCTTTTGACCACCAAAGAGGGATTACAGGAGGTCACCATCCGGCAGCTGCCCAGGATACCAAGGAAAAAAGTGCCTGGTGGTGTTATGGTGAAAACGGATGATCTGGAAAGCTTATTTGAAATCCGTACCTATGAGGAAGCATTATTCTATATGGGAAAGACACAGACGCAGAATCCCACCCCGGAAATGCTGGCGCAGGAACTAAGGGATCTTGGAATCATGGAATTTCTGGAGAAAACCCATGAACAGACCGGTCCAATGGGAGTTCGGATCGGACTTTCGGATCCTATGGAGCGCAGTAAGAAGGGAGCCTATATCAAACGTGTGGGTCAGGAACTGACCGGATTCAGTAAGGGGAATCTGATCAATACCACCTCCGGTTATGAGGCGGAAATCCGTGTCATGCAGAATCCGGAGGGAGGACATCGCGTGATGGTGAAGCTTTATACGCTGCCAAGAAAGCGGTTTGATTATCGGAAAGAGGTAGTAGCCACTTCCATCAAACCCTATCTGGCAGCGACTCTGTTTCAGCTGGCAGCACCATACCTGAAAGAAGGAGCACAGGTATTAGATCCTTATTGTGGTGTGGGAACCATGCTGGTTGAGCGCAGAGCAGTGAAACCTGCCGGAGATTGTTATGGTGTAGATTGCTATGGGGAAGCGATCCACAAGGCAAGAAACAATTCGGAGAAGATCGGCCCCTACATTCATTATATTCAGAGAGATTTTGAAGATTTTACCCATTCTTATCTTTTTGATGAGATTGTTACCGATATGCCTGTAACTACGAAAAATGTCAGCAGGGAAGAGATCCGACGGTGCTACCGGCTTCTTTTTACAAAAGGAAAGCAGCTTCTTAAGGAAGGCGGCATCCTGGTAGTTTACGGTAATGAACATGGACTTATGAAGCAGCAGCTAAGACAGAATAAAGAGTTTTCTCTGTTAAGAGAATATGAGATAGAACAGCGCCTGGATACGCATCTTTATATCGTGGGATATAAAACAGGGAAAACGAAATAATCACGGATTACTAGAATGAGAGGCATTAGAAAATGACAGAAGAAAAGAGTCTGGAAGTAGAATACCTTCCGTTGATCCAACGGTTTTTGTATGAGACGACTCATATCTATTCCATTGGAATGAATCGAAAACATGAGATTGTGGCGGATCTGTCTTATCTGGAAGAGCCCGTACGGGAGGAAATCAGCCGTTTTCTGCCTGAAAGCCGGCTGAGTGAGCTGATAGACAGTGTGGAAAATAACTTTTTGGAAGATATCATTCCGGTACCCATGCAGGACGAGACTGCGGTATGCCAGTGCCTGATCCTGAAAAAACAGGGTGTTCCCCACGGTATTCTATGCATGTTGGGATTCGTAGATCCCGAGGAAGACCAATTATCTGCAACGGCAGGAGATCTGCGTCGGATTAGCAAAAGAGAGTATGATAAAGCGGTAGAATTAGGATACCGGCTTCTTCAGAGACAGTTGGAATTATCTTCTGGCATAAAGGAGGCCAGACTTCAGGTCGAGTTGTCTGAAACGGCACAGCAGGAAATGGAAGCGGATTATCAGAAAAATGCGCTGCTGACCGATATTGTACAGATGTTAGAGTCTGAAAAGGACATTGTAGAAGTTGTACAGAGCATTTTTGAAAAGGTGTGTACGCAGTTAAATCTGGATGTAGCAGGACTGTACCGGGTTAATGCGGAAAGGGAAACCGTATCCATGATCGGAGAATGGGCAGCAGACAGTTCTTTGCGTCGCATGGATCGGGAGCAGAACATCCCGCTATCCCGTTTGCCCTTCATGAAAACAGAGAACTATATTGTATCTTCCAATACTACGTTGAATGAAAAGCAGAAGGGATACATGGAGGAAGAAGGCTACCTTGCTGTCATGGTCTTGCCGATACAGATGAAGCAGGACGTGATCATGTACCTTGTGTTTTCCAGCATAAAGCAAAAAAGGATCTGGGATGAACAGACGGTGGGATTTCTCTCGGACGTCAGAAGGATCATCCAAAGCATTATTATCAAGCGGATTGCACAGAATTCACTGACAGGTTCCATGGCATCCATGGAAGAGATCATGGAAAATCTGAATGTGGGTATCCTTGTGGTTAGACCGGAAAACAGGGAGGTTCTGTTTCATAATCATCTGTTTTCGGATGAGATCCAAAGGGTGTTAGATCAAGTAGACCTGCGTAATGTGGTCCGAAATTGCCAGGAGCAGGTAGAGTATTATATCGAAGAGCTGGACATCTGGTTATCATTCTATAAAAGAGAGATCCGCTGGGTGGATTCCAGTCAGGTGGAAATGTACACTTTTCAGGATGTTACCCAGCAGAAAAACTATGAAAAGAAGATTGAAAAATCGTCCAACAGCGATTTTCTTACAGGTCTTTTTAACCGGATGCGGTGTGAACAGGATCTGGAGTTTTTCATACAGCTTGCCAAAGAAAACGGCGGCAACGGAGCACTGTTTTTTATTGACTTAGATGATTTTAAGCACATTAATGACGGACTGGGCCACCAGTACGGTGATCTTCTGTTGAAAGCCATTTCCTCGAATCTGCGTCGTATCCGGGGAATCGAGAGCGCCTGTTACCGGGTTGGCGGTGATGAGTTCATCATCATTATCAGTGATAAAAACTATGACAGATTACAGGAGATCCTGGAGTCTGTGGAAGCGGTCTTCAAGCATCCGTGGTACTTGGGAGGCGCCAATTATTACTGTACCATGAGTATGGGTGTGTGTTCCTTCCCCAAAGATGCGGATTCGGTGGAAGAGATCATCAAAAAGGCGGATATGGCCTTATTTGAGGCAAAACAGGCAGGAAAGAACTGTGTTCATTTTTATAAATCAGATATGAAGCATACGGATGTCAGACGCCTGGATCTGGAGAAACTCATGCGGGATGCCTGTATGCATCCGGAGGAAGAATTTGAGGTTTTCTATCAGCCGATCATAGATATTTCACAGGGAAAAAATGCCTGCGTGGGAGCAGAGGCCCTGGTGCGTTGGAATTCTAAGGCCATGGGACGCATTTTGCCTTCGGAATTCATACCATTAGCAGAGTATCTGGGATTGATCAAACCGATCGGGGAGTTTGTTTTAAGGAAGGCATGTGCAGCCTGCAAAAGATGGAATGATCTGGGACACCCGAATTACAAGGTGAATGTAAACTTTTCCGTGGTGCAGCTTCTGCAAAAGGATATGCAGGATAAAATCAAAGAGGTATTGAAAGAGACGGGATTGCGTCCGGCTAATCTGACACTGGAAGTAACGGAAAGTCTTGCAATCAATGATATCACTTATATGACGAACCTTTTGAACAGTATTCGTAAGGAAGGTGTGCGGATCGCTTTGGATGATTTCGGAACGGGATATTCTTCTTTAAATCACATTCGGGAATTGCCCATTGACATTGTGAAGGTCGACCGCTGTTTTGTAAAAGACGTAAGTCAGGATGAGTACTCACAGGTATTTGTAAAGATGATTTCGGAACTGGGCAAATCCCTGAAAATGAACGTCTGTGTAGAGGGTGTAGAAGATGAGATCCAGTATAGGATCATGAAAGAAAATCAGATAAACATGATACAGGGATTCTATTTTGCAGAACCCATGCCACTGGATGAATTTGAAACGAAATTTGTGGAATAGAATGCTCTATACGGTATGCGTTTCATAGAATGAAGGATTCTCCGATTTGTAGGTTGCATTCTACCGGAAGTTTCGGTAGGGTAATCTCAAAGGATGCATGCAACTTTTGTATACAGGGCAGGAGGAATATTATGGATCAGAAAAGTATAGGGTTGTTTATTGCGGAGGTCAGAAAAGAAAAAAATCTGACACAGAAAGAACTGGCGAATCAGGTTGGAGTCAGCGATAAGACCATCTCAAAGTGGGAATGCGGAAGAAGCATTCCTGACATCGCTTTTTTGGATTCCTTATGTTCTGCTCTGGATATTACCATGAATGAACTGTTATCCGGCAAGTGCTTGTCGGAGACAGAATATTTGGGCAAAGCGGAGGATAATATTATGGCTCTTATGAAAGACAGTAAATCCATGAAAGTAAAAGCGGTGGGACAGTGTATACTGGGAATCGCTTTAGCAGTGGCTACCTTTTTGATTACGATTTGCTATGGTGAGGCTGGGTTATGCGGATATATGATCATATATTATTTGGATTTTCCAACCATGGTGCTGATGATGTTGTTTAACGTGGCAGGAGTGCTGATCTCAGGCAGAACCTCAAGGGAGGAGATCCTGAAGGTGCTGGAAAAGATTGCGATACCCATTGGAGCGCTTATTACCCTGATCACATTCGTGGTGCTGATGCACCAGTTGGAGGATGTTTCTACCATTGGTCCAAATCTTGTAGTATGTATACTGGCATTGATCTATGCGGTGTTGGAGTATCTTGCAGTGGTCCTGGTGAGAAAAAGAATAGAAAGATAAAAACGGGAACCCCAAGGGGTTCCCGTTTTTTTAGTAGATTATGCGGTTTTTGCCGCTGTTTTTGGCGGACAGGGGACGGTCCCCTGTCCGATATAACAAAAAATCAACAGAAACAAAAAAGCGGGAAGCCTTGATTTATAAGGCTTCCCACTTATTTAAGTAATGCGGAAGATGGGACTTATACCAACAGCCCGCTATTTTCAAGGCTTTGCAGAGATTTTACCGCATTTTATACCGCATAATTTTACTTTTGTCGTCTTGTATTGAAATTTTGTACTTTATCTTTATCTGATATATATAAGTCCTTAATTATTTTTGAAACTTCATTTCCTATATTATCAGCCAAAAAAATACCATATTCTCTTTTTGACAAAACTCTTTTGTTTTGTTGGCTTGCTAATTTGTCAATATCTTCCGGAACATAGTTATATTCGTCTTTTAGGAAGTCTAAGTTTTCTTGAATTTCTTTTTCTGTAAGCTCAACTCCTTCAATACTAATTTTAAATCTATATAGCCATAGTTCCTTCAAAAAGTAATATAAGTCTAGTGACATTTTGTGTTCAAGCATATCACTTATAAAAGGCAATAAAACAATATCATCATTAGATTTTAACATATTATGCAGGGTAAGTATTGCTTCATCACTTAACCCAGTATATGCCATTGCGTTTTCTATTTCATTGTTAATTGTTTTTCTTTCTCCAAGCAAATATTCTAAAGTACAGTCATAATGATTACATATACTGAGTAAGTCTGCTAATTGTGGAATTACTCTTCCATTTTCCCATTTTGCCAGGGATTGGCGAGATGTAGGTACTATCTCCGCTAATTCCTCTTGACTTTCTCCGTGATCATTACGAAGTTTTTTTATTTTTTCCCCTATCTTAGATTGATCATAAATGTTAATCATACTTTACATTTAACTCCTTTACTATGTGAAAAAATGTTAATTTATATTTACATGATATATTATATAATCAAATCAGATGAGGCGCAACATCAAATACATAAATAAAAAAAGAAAGGGGATGAAAGTAATGGTAAAACCCAAAAGAAATGAAAACGCAAAATACATAACAATTCCAATGGCGCAAGGGCGATATAATTTAAGTTATGCTGTAGTTCGCAGGCTTGCCAAAGAATCGGGATCACTAATTTGTTTTGGTAATATATCAAGGATTGATACAGAAAAATTGGATAAATATTTATCTGATCAATTCGGAAAGTAGAGGCGGCTATATTGAATACAGATTTTTATTCTGAAAAGGACTTTGAACATATCATAGCCAAAAGCTATTCCGGGTTTGAGTTTGATAACAAAATGTATCTTGATGCGGTTAACGAGGCCAGTTCTTCTTTATTGGAAAAATGCAAGGATGAAAACATTGTAAATTCATTTTTGAAGGAATTAGGCGAGTACGTGTCTTATTATCTAGAAAAGCGCAGAGAACTGGAAAAGGACGCCGCCAGTAATACAAAAACGCTTCATGTCGAAATTAAAGACAAGTATTTTGACCGGATAAAATCATACAAGCCGGAATACCAACGTTTCGGAGATAAAGCAAACGGGGAGTTATTTGCATTTGTATATTATGATCGTTTGCGGTTCAATACAACGGCTAAAGAGTGGTATAAGTATGATGGCATTGTTTGGACGATTGACGAGGGCGGCATGGAAGCCTCAAGGTGCGCAAAGTTCCTTTATGATGAATTACTGGAATACGCCCCAACAATTAAAGACGAAAGCAGGCGGGACAGTTATTTAAAAGAAGTTGTAAAACTTTCTGATCTGAACAAGCGCAAGCGTATGATCGAGGATGCAAAAGACATACATTGTTTTTCTGCAGATCAACTGGATGCTAACCCCTATTTGCTAAACTTAAAGAATTGCGTTTTGGATTTAAGCAAAGGCCTTCCAGGTAGTAGGCATTTAGACAGAGAAGAGGTCATTTTGTTTCATGATCCCGACTTCCTTCTTTCCAAAGTGTGCAATGTTTCTTTAGATACAGGCAAATGGTCTAATGATTGGGTAAAGTTTATTGATGATGTAATGGAAGGCGATAAGGACAAAATAGCATACTTGCAAAAGGCTATTGGCTATTCTCTAATAGGCGATACCAGGGAAGAAACCTGTTTTATTCTTTATGGCGAGAAAACAAGAAACGGAAAAAGTACACTTGTTGAAACCATTGCTTATATGTTAGGAAACGAAAAGGGCTATGCTCTGAACATGAACCCGGAAACGATAGCAAAAAAGGATATTAAGGACAGTAAACGGGCGTCCGGTGATGTGGCTAGGCTAAAGGGGTGCAGATTTTTAACAGTATCTGAACCGCCTAAACGGATGCAACTGGATGAGGCCACACTAAAACAGTTTACCGGGGGCGATAGCATAACCGCCAGGGAACTATACCAAAAAGAATTCCAGTTTGTCCCGGAGTTTAAGTTATTTATGAATACCAATTACCTTCCCAACGTGTCGGATGATACGCTTTTTTCCTCTGACAGAATGAATGTTATTAAGTTTAACAGACAGTTTCTAGGCAAGGACAGGGACAAAGGGCTAAAGCAGAGATTACGAACAGCAGAGAATTTAAGCGGGATCCTTAATTGGTGCATTGATGGTTATAAGCTATACAAGGAAGAGGGCTTGCAACCGCCTAAGGATATACTAGATGCCAACCAGGAATACCGGGAAAAATCTGATAAACTTGGAAGCTACATATCAGAACGACTTATAGAATCCAGTTCAAATTTATCTGTTAAGGAAGTGTTTGAGGACTATCAAGCATGGTGCAGGGATAACGGGTATTATGCAGAGAACAAAAGCAATTTTATTGCAGAAATCCGAAAGAAAAATTTGTGGTCAGCTTCCGGAACTGTTGATGGTAGAACTATAAGAAACATTATTAAGAATTATTCTTTTATTGAGAATGGTCTGCCGGAAACGGATAACCCATTTGTGTAAAATGTGCAAAAAAAAAGTAAAGTCCTATAAGATTAAATTTAAAAAGTTTGTATTTATTTTACATATTTTGCACAAAAACAAAAATCCATAGAGTAGTGTATAGCCGGGCCACCCGCTTGCGTTCTTCCTTGTTGGAATATTTTGGGGGCGAGGGGTGGCAACAAATGGCGCAAAAATCCTAGAGAAAGGTGGTGATCCCGTGAAAAATCTTGATAACATCCCCGAAAAGGTGATAAACGCTTTTCTTACCGGAAACACCATAGCACAAATATCAGAAAAGGCAGGAATTTCACCTCGTACTGTAAGCAGATATAGAGCCGACAAGGACTTTCAAAATCTGTTAAGGGAGAGAAAATCAGAGCTTATGAGGGGTGCTATTGCCAGTATGCAGGCTAATATGGGCGAGGCCGTGGAAGAGCTAATGCGGATTATTAGAAGCCCCAAAACACCCGCAAATATAAAGGTAAGTGCCATTCAAGTATTATTATCACAATGCCGATCATGGACAGAATCAAATGAAAATATTGAACGCCTGGACAGAATCGAAGCAGAGTTAAGAGAGTATGACAAATTCAATTATAAGGGGGTGAGTTAGTGCAATCCTATTTGAGCAGACTTGAAAAAATTGAGGGAGTATTGGAAAAGTTAAGAGCCCACAAAAAAGAAAACGCCCCCTATTATGAACTTAGGATCATTTCTTTTTGGCTGAATGAATACGAACTTGATTTAGTAGAACATGGAAAAAGTACCATGCAAAAAAGTGGAACTATGGATGATATAGCCTCAATAATGTGTGAGAATCCGGAGATTCCTGCTTTTGTAAATATGATGTGGAATGATGAATGGTGCCACTTGTTTTTCCAAAAGCAACAAAGTGAACAATGCATTCCTGGAGTTGCTGAAATGAGTAAGGAGCAGGATTTAAAGGATAAACCATATCTGAAATGGTTATATGTTCCGGAGTGTGAGCATTACAGAAATGCAATTGAATCAATGCCACAGAATTTTATTTTGAAAGGAGAATACTTCAATGCAGGAAACACAGATGAAACAAATTAAGGAATTAAGCGACAGGCTTTTTGATTTAAGGGACATACGGAGCTATTTAAAACGGAATGAGTCCCTTGATATGAAAAGTGTAAGTTGCACTATTGATTGTAAGAATAAAAAAGCCGATCTGAATATTCCAATTCCGTATTTGATGGAACTGGCAAACAATGAACTCAAAGAAACAAGGGACGCTTTAAATGTCCTTCTTGAAGAAAGCAAAGAAAGTGAGGAAAACGCTAATGATTAGTCATGATGTAGCAAAGAAAAACATTGTCTTATTACTGGAAGATGATAGGAAGCTGGCCGAAAATTTCATGTCCAGTATGGAGAGAATCGAAAAAGAAAAGAAATTTGATTGTTATACGGAAGAGTATAAAAAGGAATTTGAAAACAGGGAGTTGCAGGATATGTTAAGCAGAAACCAGGCACGCCTTGACGCTATGTTGGAGAGTGTAAATGAGATCATTGATGCGGAAACCGAAAACGAAAATGTATTTGAGATCACGGATCCGGAGTTACAGGGTGCATTAAACCTTGTAAATGTACTGGGAGAGAAATTGGATATTATGACCGCCGGAAAGCTCATTGTTTCTCTGACAGGAAGATACCAGGCGTTGGCAATGTTGCGGAATGTCCTGGAAGGAAATAAAATCAAATACTCCGATACATATTTACCTTTATTTAGTCGATCATCTGAAAAGGCGAAACATATTTATTCCCTTGTTGAGAATATGAAGTTAAAGCCGGGCAACATTACGCAGATACTGGAATTAAATGCAGAACTTTTAAAACTAGCGGATGTTATTGGAATTGAATTAACCGAAGCTGAAAAGGGTAATGGAATGACAGATGAGCAATATATTACATATTGCGTCCGTCCTGCTATGAATTTATAAGAACAACAAAAAAGCCACGCTTTTAATTTGGCGCGGCCTCTTTGAAGGAGTTATTCTTTAATACAGAAATTTATCTATACATTTATTATATCATGATTTAACAAATAGTCAATAAAAATATGTTGACTTTTTGTAATACAATATATATAATAATTGTGTGGCAGAAAGTGAGGTGAAATAATGTCACCTAGGACAGGCAGACCGAAAATAGACAACCCCAAATCTGTATGCTTTAGTATACGGCTTGATGATGATATTGCCGAGAGATTAGATGAATATTGTAAAAAACATCAGACCGATAAAGCAAAAGCAATTAGAAAAGGGATTGAACTACTTTTGGAAGCAGAATAAAAATGGAAGCCGCCACCTACCAAGCAAACGACTTCCAATAAAGAGTGTAGGCATACACCAACAAAATGCGGGTATATACTCACGGAAATATTTTATCATCCTGGCGTATTTCCTGCAAGTAGAAAGGAGTTATTAAACCATGGCTAGGACAAAAAAGCATAATGGTAATTTTCGTAAGACAATTTCCTATAATGGAAAAAGATATGATGTTTACGGAAAGACAGAGCAGGAACTATTTGAGAATGTAGCCAAAAAGAAGGCAGAATTAGAAAGAGGGTATGAAAAGGTATACAACCCTTCCTTGTATGAGTATTACACTCATTTTGACGAGGTTAGAAGCCGCGAGATTAAAGAAAGTACATTGCGTGCGCAAAGATGCCAGTTCAACAATATTGCGGCCGTAGAATTGGCAAATGGAGTTGTATTTGGCAATATGAAGATCAAAGACATTACTAGGCGTGATATAGAAACGGCAAGGCAGAAACTTCTTGATAATGGCAAAACACCGCAAAACCTTAATAATTGCTTTTCGCATTTGAATCATGTGCTTCAAAGTGCCGTCCTGGATGATACCATTGTAAAGAATCCATGCAGAGCCCTAAAACAGCTCAAGCGGGACATTCCACCAATAGGCGAGAATAAACACCGGGCATTGTCGGAAACGGAAACGGAAAAATTCTTCCAGGTGGCAAAGGAAAAGAATAGCTTTTATTATTATGACTTTCTTATGATGGTAAAAACAGGGCTTAGGGTTGGAGAGCTTACAGCCCTATACCCAACAGATATAGACGCTAAAAACGGCTTTATTCATGTTAGAAGGACTATATCTAGAACGGAAACGGGCGCTTATGTAGTTGGTGAAAATGCAAAGACAAAAAGCGGGATCCGGGACATTCCTTTAACGGATGATGTAAAAGAGATCGTTAAAAAGCAGGAAAAGTTTAATACAGACTTTTTCGGATTGGAAAGAAGCGGACTTCTCTTTCGGTCAATGGATGGTAAAATACTCCGGGAATACTGTTTAAACAGGGAAATAAAGAGATTGTGCAAGGCCACAGGCATAGAGCCATTTACTTGCCACGCCTTCCGGAATACGTTTGCAACACGCTTTATAGAACAAAGGCCGCAGGACTATAAAATACTTTCTGAAATACTGGGGCATAAAGACATAAGCATTACACTAAACCTTTATACCCACGTTATGACGGAAAACAAGGTAAAAGCAATGAACGATATAATTATAAGAGTTTCATAGCAGAAAGGAAAAATATGGAAAGCATAAAGAATCAAATTATTTCAGAGTTGCAGGAGATCAATAACGAAGAGTTTTTAAAATGGATTCTTGCCTATGTTAGGAGAATAAGACAAGGACAAAATAAGTAAGTTTTTGGGGCACTTTTCCGGTGCCCCTCTTTTTTTGAAAAAATTTACCGCATTTCTTTTTGAAAAACAGCCGGGATCCCTTGTTTTATACCGCATTTCGTACCGCACTTTTTACCGCATTTGTACCTCAAAAGGCACAAATAAGGACATAATGCCAACGCTACCCAATGAACAAAGTGAGGGTTAAGAAACCCAGTAAAATCAAGGGTTTGAGCAATAAAAAAGTTGCCTAGATAACACTAGACAACTCACTATAAAATATAATGCGGAAGATGGGACTTGAACCCACACGTCTATACAGACACAAGATCCTTAGTCTTGCCTGTCTGCCAATTCCAGCACTTCCGCATGTCACTACGCGACTTATTCATGATAGCAAAAGGATGAATTTTTGTCAACAGATAATCTTAAAAACTTTCAACAGAAAATAGCTTGCCTTTTTCCGGAATATGGATATAATTAAAGAAGAGTTTTGTCTTTAGTAAACAAGTCGATTCTGACAAATTACCCACTTAAGAAGGAATAAAGGAGTATAGTTTTGATGAGAGAAAAGTATGAGAGCCTTTCCCTTGCAGCATTAAAAGATATTGCGCAGCATCGCGGCATTAAGGTGTCCGGTTTAAGAAAAGCGCAGATTGTGGAAGCCATGCTGCAAAAAGATGAAGAAGAGGCCACGCAGCAGGGGAGTGTGGCAGCCGATGAAACATCCGATGTAAAGGGGAAAAAAGCAGATAGGGAGCGCAATGAAGGAAAAGAACGTGGGGAAAACAGGGAACGTTCTGAGAACAAAGAGCATGGTAACTCAAAAGAGCATTATCCCAAGATCCCGGATTACAGCATGACTCCGGAAGAGGCAGCAAGAGATGCAGAGCTTAAGAGTAAGATGTCAGAGGAAGTAAATGCATTAGACAGCGGAAAAGTTGCCTGTGGTATTCTGGAAGTTATGCAGGACGGATACGGTTTTATCCGTAGTGATAATTTCCTGCCCGGAGAAGTGGATGTATACGTTGCGCCGTCATTGATCCGCCGTTTTCATCTCAAAACAGGTGACCGGATCAAAGGAAAAATCCGTATCCCCAATCAGGGAGAGAAATATTCGGCATTACTGTATTTGTTAAGCGTGAATGAAGAGTTTCCGGAGAATTGTTTCAGACGCCCCTCTTTTGAGGATCTGACACCGATTTTCCCAAATGAAAGACTTCACTTGGAATATCCGGGATGTACCACAGCTATGCGGGTTGTGGATCTGATCGCACCTATCGGAAAAGGACAGCGTGGAATGATCGTTTCCCCGCCAAAAGCAGGAAAGACCACCCTTTTAAAACAGTGTGCAAAATCCCTTCTTCGGAATAATCCGGAAATGCATCTGATCATTTTGCTGATCGATGAACGACCGGAGGAAGTAACGGATATCAAAGAAGCAATCCATGGTCAGAACGTGGAAGTGATCTATTCTACCTTTGATGAACTTCCTGAACATCACAAACGAGTGGCTGAGATGGTTCTGGAACGCGGAAAGCGTCTGGTAGAGCATGGTCATGATGTGGTTATTCTGTTAGACAGTATTACCCGTCTTACCCGTGCCTACAACCTGACTGTGCCGCCCAGTGGCCGTACCCTCACCGGAGGTCTTGACCCGGCAGCTCTGCATATGCCAAAGAAATTCTTTGGTGCGGCAAGAAACATGAGAGAGGGCGGAAGCCTTACGGTGCTGGCAACTGCATTGGTGGATACCGGAAGTAAGATGGACGATGTGGTTTATGAGGAATTCAAGGGAACCGGTAACATGGAACTGGTACTTGACCGCAAGCTTTCTGAGAAACGGATCTTTCCGGCGGTGGATATTGTTAAATCCGGTACGCGGCGTGATGATCTGCTGTTATCCCGACAGGAGCAGCAGGCTATGGATATTATGCGCCGGGGCTTAAACGGAGTGAAGGCAGATACGGTTGCTGAAACGGTGCTTCGTCTTTTTGCCAATAGCAAGACCAATGAGGAAGTCACAACCGACATTATCAGAAAACGAATTTTGTAAAAAAACTTTGCAAACCGCTTGCATATAGGAAAATCTTATGCTACAATGAATAAGCTGTTTGCAGAGTTCAAACAGGTCAAATGTAAATAATTGTTTATTTAAATATAGTATGAGAGGTGAAAGTCATGAGAGAAGGAATCCATCCAGCTTATTATCAGGCAACTGTAACTTGCAACTGTGGAAATACATTTACTACAGGATCAACCAAAGAATCCATCCACGTAGAAATCTGTTCCAAATGCCATCCGTTCTATACCGGACAGCAGAAAGCTACCAAAGCTCGTGGACGTATTGATCAGTTCAACAAGAAATACGGCATTAAAGCAGAGTAATAAGATTTACAGCAGGGTTGAGGGTCAAACCTCAACCCGTTTTAAGTTGAGGAAGGAAAAATACGCATGAGATCATCGAATATAGGCGGACAGGCTGTGATGGAAGGCGTCATGATGAAAAACAAAGACGTCTATGCCGTAGCAGTCCGCAAACCGGATAAAGAGATTGATGTTCAGGTATTTCCTGTGGACAAATCCGGTGAACGATTTAAGAAGATCCCTGTTTTACGCGGTGTGGAAGTATTCATTACTTCACTTGTCATAGGAATGAAGACCCTGACCTATTCCGCGTCTTTTTTTGAGGATGAGGAGGGAAAAGAACCCCTTTCTGAGAAAAAGGAAAAAGCGCTGATGACGGGCACCATCCTGCTGTCTGTGCTTTTGGCGGTGGGACTGTTCATGGTTACACCTTATTTGATCTCCCTGGCCTTCGGAAAGCTCATTTCCTCCGTTACGGCATTGGCGGTGATTGAGGGTGTTATGAGGCTGGTGATCTTTTTTGTCTATATTGCAGTGATTTCCAGACTGGAGGATATCCAGAGGGTGTTCATGTACCATGGGGCAGAGCACAAATGTATCAACTGCATTGAACATGGCTATGAATTAACCGTAGAGAATGTCAGAAAGGCTTCCAGACTGCATAAGCGATGCGGAACCAGCTTTTTGCTCATTGTTATGATCGTCAGTGTAATCTTTTTTGTGTTTATCCGGATTCAATCACCGTTATGGAGACTGGTGATCCGTCTGTTGCTGATCCCTGTGATCGCAGGGGTATCCTATGAGTTTCTGAAATTCGCAGGACGCAGCGACAATGCGGTGATCAACACCCTTAGTAAGCCGGGACTCTGGCTTCAGAAGATGACCACCAAAGAACCGGATGACAGTATGATCGAGGTGGGCATTGCATCCGTGGAAGCGGTTTTTGACTGGAAAGCATTTCTTCAAGAGGAGCAGCCATGACATATCAGGAAGCACTGAAGGCAGGTGAAAACTGTCTTACGAAGGCAGGGGTCGATAGTCCCCGGGTAGATGCCTGGACCTTGTTAGAGCATGTGTGTCACGTGGACAGGACCTACTACCTGACACATTTCAAAGAAGAACTGTCTTCGGATGAGGAGAAAAAGTATCACGATTTTCTAACCCAAAGGGCAAACCATGTTCCACTGCAGTATATTACGGGATACCAATGCTTCATGGGATATGATTTCAAGGTAAATTCCTCAGTGCTGATTCCCAGGCAGGATACGGAGGTGCTGGTGGAAGAGGTAAGCACTTTGCTCCACGAGGGAGACCGGGTGCTGGATCTGTGTACCGGATCAGGGTGCATCATAACTTCATTGAAGTGTATGAATCCCTCCATTCAGGCTGTGGGCTCTGATATCTCCAAAGACGCGCTTTTACTGGCAAAAGAAAATGCAAAGAATAACCGGGCAGAAGTTGAGTTTGTATACAGTGATCTGTTTGAAAAAATAGAGGGGACATTTCATGTCATCGTTTCTAATCCGCCTTATATTAAAAGTGCGGTAATAGAAGGTCTGGATAGTGAAGTAAAGGATTATGAACCATATGAAGCATTAGACGGAAAAGAGGACGGTCTTTATTTTTACCGTCTTATTATAGAACAAAGCAAAGAATTCCTGGTGCCGGGCGGACATCTGTGTTTTGAGATCGGATACGATCAGGGCGCAGAGGTCTCTGAGTTGCTGAAAGAGCAGGGGTATCAGGACATTCAGGTAAAAAAAGATTTGGCGGGGCTGGATCGTGTGATAACAGCCCGGAAAGGATAGGATCATGTTTGATAAGTTGGATGATTTACTAGTTCGTCTGGAAGAGATTCTGCGGGATTTAAGTGAGCCGGGTGTGGCCAACGATACCAAACGCTTCCAGCAGTTGATGAAGGAGCAGGCAGAACTGACTCCCATCGCAGATACCTATAAAGAATACAAACAGGCCAAACAGGACGAGGCAGATGCTCTGACCATGCTGGATGAAGAAAGCGATGATGAGCTTCGTGACATGGCCAAAGAAGAATTAAGCGATGCCAAGAAACGTATTGAGGCTTTAGAGGAAAAACTTAAGATTCTTCTTCTGCCGAAGGACCCCAATGATGAGAAAAACGTAATCGTGGAGATCCGCGCCGGTGCAGGCGGCGATGAGGCAGCATTGTTTGCGGCAGAGATCTACCGTATGTATGTACACTATGCCGAGAGTCAGCACTGGAAGGTAGAGACCATGAGCGTGGATGAAATTGGAATCGGCGGTATGAAGGAAGTCACCTTCATGTTAAGCGGACAGAGCGTCTATTCCAAGATGAAGTACGAAAGTGGTGTGCATCGTGTACAGCGAGTGCCGGAAACAGAGTCCGGCGGAAGGATCCATACCTCTACCATCACTGTAGCTGTGATGCCGGAGGCAGAAGATGTGGATGTGCAGATCGATGAAAAAGATGTCCGTGTGGACGTTATGAGAGCATCCGGAAATGGAGGACAGTGCGTTAACACTACCGACTCCGCGGTACGTTTAACCCATATGCCAACCGGAATCGTGGTATACAGCCAGACAGAGAAATCTCAGTTGCAGAACAAGGCGAAAGCCTATGCCCTGCTGCGTGCCAAGCTGTATGACATTGAGCAGCAGAAGGCTCATGATGCGGAAGCAGAGCTTCGTAAGAGCCAGGTGGGAACCGGAGACCGTTCTGAGAAGATCCGTACCTACAACTTCCCCCAGGGCCGTGTTACCGACCACCGCATCAACCTGACCCTGTACAAGCTGGACAAGATCATGAATGGTGATATCCAGGAGATCGTGGATGCATGTATCGCAGCAGACCAGGCAGCGAAGTTAAGTAAGATGCAGGAACAGGGATAGAAAGCCTTGATTTTACAAGGTTTTACGAAATAAACTAGTGAATAGAAAAATTATTTTTACAAGAAAAGACGGACTTTGACGCATGTCGCTGTCCGTCTTTTCTTTTTTGCTATAGTTATGATGCACTGTACACCCCTATTTGGGTGGCTTTGATGTGTGTATAGCTCTCATTCGTTGTGGACAAAACAATCGAATGTATGTTCTTGTAATGATTATAATTATGATATATAATAGATAAAAAAGAATGTATGTTTGTATAGGAGGTAGGCGTATGGGAAGAAGTGTGGAAGTGCAGGGAACAGATACATAATCCCAATTTTAATTATGGCGAATTCGCCATAATTAGAAGCAACGCTGGTTTGAATAGTTATAAGATTAGTGTAAAAGAGTGGACGGAAAAAACAAATGCTATAGGAATATTTGCAAAAGCAGGAAGATATGGCGGTACATATGCATATAAAGACATAGCATTTGAATTTGGTATGTGGATAAGTCCGGAATTCAAAATTTACTTGATAAAAGAGTTTGAACGACTCAAAGAAAAAGAACAAGAGCAGTTAGGATGGAATGCAAAAAGAGAACTTGCAAAAGTAAACTATCGTATTCATACGGATGCGATAAAAGAAAATCTTATTCCAAAAGAGTTGACAAGCCAACAGACATCCATTATCTATGCTTCAGAAGCGGATGTATTAAATGTTGCATTGTTTGGCATGACGGCAAAGCAATGGAGAGAGAATAACCCTGATTTAAAAGGCAATATCAGGGATTATGCGTCTATTAATGAGTTGATTTGTTTATCAAATATGGAAAATATTAATGCGGTGCTGATAGAGGATAAAGTACCTCAAAAAGAAAGATTAATAAAACTGAATAAGATAGCAATACATCAGATGATGATTCTAGAAGAGAAACAAGGATACAAATACCTAAAATAATATCAAGTGGAACGATCCTTTTTGTCGAAGAAGAATTGTTGGATTCTGACAGTTTATTTCTTAAGTGGTTTATCACAAAGAGGTATATGTTTCGAACTATTTTATGGTATGGAGGCATTGGTTCCGAGCCTATAATCAAAGAGGTCCTTGTTCCGTGCAGGCGACCAGGCTGCGAAGTTAAGTAAGATGCAGGAACAGGGATAGAAAAGCTGCGGACAGGGGACAGACCCCTGTCCGCAATAAAAGAGAATCTAATCCCCCCGAATTCGGGGGAATTAAAGAACAAAAACTAAGACGGACTTTGACGCATGTCTCTGCCTGTCTTTTTTTATATGATTATGAGGTTACACGCAGTAATATACATTTGCTTTAGCTAGATAAAGTGCTGGTGTGTAATATAGAATTGTGATACAATTAGACAATACTAGAGAAAGTTTTTTTGTACTTTATGTGGATATAACAAAACAAATACGCGAAATTTACATGTACTATAACGAATAAATTTTCAAATTGGAAGGAGAACCAAGAAATGAAAAAGAAAGTTATAGTTGTCACGATGATGTTAGTATTGTGTATGTCCTTAACAGGATGCCAAAGCAAAGCTGCCTGAAATGTCGGAGACGGCAGAAGAAATCTATAATGTAAAGGAAACAAAAGAAAAACAGAGTAGGAACGTAGGAGGTAAATACATGAGTAAAGAAACTAAAGTAAACATTTTTTGGATTATCATTTTTCTTGTGATTGCAGCAATATCCTTTTTTGGAGTGTCTCGTTGGGCAACTTCGGTTGATACATATAGTAAGATAATAGAAAGTTTGGATGATTTACAGAAAAAAGCACTGGGAATGACGACTGCGGCAGCAGGACTTGCTACCGGAGCCGCAGCCATTCCGGGAGAAACATTGACTCCTATTGCAAATAAGCTTGTAGATGTAGCCGGATATATGGTGATTGTTTATGTTGCTATTATTTTAGAAAAATATCTTTTGACATTAACGGGATTTGTGGCATTTAAAGTACTGATTCCCATTGGCGGCATTCTTGCTGCAGGAAGCAGAATTATGCGAGGAGAATTAGCCAGAACGGTGGCAGTAAAGCTGTCAAGCAAGTGCATGGTACTGGGATTATTGCTTTGGATACTGGTTCCTATAAGTGTGGAAGCAACAAATTTTATCAATAATACCTATCAGGATGCAGCGAATATTGAAACAGAATTAAGCGAAGTAACAAAAGAGGATTCGTCTGAAGAGTCAAATGAAAGTTCGGCGAAAGATAATAAAAATTTTTCAATAAAAGATACCATTTCAGACTTGTTTAATACTGTGGAAGAGAATGTAAAAGAGGCAGGTAAAGTTGTTGGTACCAAGGTGGAAGAGTTAAAGGACATTTTAAATCGGATGATTGAAGGTGTTGCAGTGATGATTGTAACTACTTGCGTTATTCCGCTATGTGTTTTGGTATTGTTTTTATGGATCTTTAAAACAGTGACAAGTATTAATATTCCCATTCCAACTACAAAGCAGCTTCCTAAAGCATCTGTATTTCTTGGAAGAGGAAAAGAGTCGGAATAAGAGGTTATGCAGATAGAAGAGATTAAATTCTTGGACTTGGATTGTAATTTGCATATTTTATGGTATAATACACATTAGATAAGGCAATCGCCACAGAGTGGTTGACCAGTTTGGAATAAAAGCCTTCCCTTTCTCGTCAAAGTACAGGGAAGGTTTTTGTTTTGTATTACTGACCGATGAAATCTTTGCCTGGAATCTATGGGGGTACTTATGAAAATTAAAAATGGCTTTAAATCATATTCTATATTATTTCTTGTGGGCATTTTAGCAGGTATTATATGCAGGCTATCGGACTTCTTCCCTTATGAGAGTCTGTGGAGTTTGTCGTCAATTGCAACCATGTTCGGCTTTTGGATTGCGAGTGTAAGTGTAATCACATATTGCAGTTCGTCCAACAGAGGTGCCTTTCTAAATTCGTTTCTTTATATGTTTGGCATGACTATCAGCTTCTATGGGCTGAAATACATACTGGGATTTTTCAGCGAACGTTTTTCCGGCGAATTCCCGACCATGTTGTTTATTGCATATTCTGTGATGTCTGTTGTATGCGGTATCGGAAGTGGTATACTCTATTTCTGGAACAAGGATAATCTGTTAGGCTCCGTACTTTGTGCCCTGCCGGCAAGTGGTATGTTGGCAGAAGCAATTGGCTGTTTGATTGTGCTTTTGAAACGGCAGATGCTTCTTGGACAGACGCTGTTTGATTTTCTGTTTGCACTGATTTTTGGGGTTCTGCTATTTAGAAAGGCCTCCAGCAAAGTTGCGTATTTTGTTACGCTGGCTATTATCACGGGTGCGGTATTTTGTGTGATCTATCTACCAAGTTGTATAGGAGGGTACTAAATGAAACAGTTAGTAATATATGTACATGGCAAAGGCGGTAGTGCAGAGGAAGCGAAGCATTATCAGCCTTTCTTTGCTGAAAGTGATGTGATTGGTTTTGACTATCAATCACAGAATCCCTGGGAAGCGAAAAGCGAGTTTTCTTGTTTCTATGATTTGTACAGCAAGGGATATGATTCGGTTATTTTGATCGCAAACAGCATAGGAGCTTTTTTATCCATGAATGCACTTGCTGAAAAGAAGATTTCTCAAGCCATGTTTATTTCTCCCATTGTAAATATGGAAAAATTAATTACGGATATGATGATGTGGTCAAATGTAACAGAAAATGAGTTACAAAGTAAAAAAGAGATTCCCACGGAGTTTGGGGAGACATTATCTTGGGATTATTTGTGTTATGTGCGAAAACATCCGATTGAATGGAGCATCCCAACATGTATCTTATATGGCGGAAAGGATAACTTAACTTCCAGAGAAACCATATCCGAGTTTTCAGATCGAATCGGCGCAACACTCACTGTAATGGAAGACGGAGAACACTGGTTTCATACAGATGTGCAGATGAAGGTTCTTGACGATTGGATTAGCAATTCAATTCCATTATCCCCAATTTGTTGAAAAAGAAAATTAATTGCCCTATATCAGTTTCATGGCTGATGTAGGGCGCTTTTTGTATGCAGATGTTCAAGCATGCGGGCCCAGAGGGAGCTCCGAAGGAGCACATTTCCGGAGGCGCCGCCGGACAGGGGGCTGCCCCCCCTGTCCGATGTGTCCGATGCCCCCTGTCCGAGAGAGGAGTTCCAATAGGAAATGAGAAAACCTAAAAAATGGACACAATTGAATGTAAAATCCACCTATTTAAGGACGGTTGATTCAGGTAGAATAGCAGTATGCAAATGGTAATGGAAGTGAAGGAGAGAATGGAAAATGATACAAAAGCAGGAAAACATGATTGCGATTGATCATCTGAGTAAGAGCTTTGGAACGGTGAAGGCAGTAAATGACTTAAGCTTTCGGGTGAAAAAGGGAGAATTGTTTGCATTTCTTGGTGTGAACGGTGCAGGAAAAAGCACAACGATTTCCATGATCTGCGGACAATTAAGCCCTGATGGTGGAAGCATTAAGGTAAATGGCCGGGATCCAAAGGCGGAGGGAAAACAGATCAAGGAGCAGATCGGCGTGGTATTCCAGGACAGTGCATTGGACAAACCGCTGACCGGCAGAGAAAATCTAAGAAGCAGAGCCGCCCTGTATGGAATAACAGGAGCAGCATTTGATAAACGGTTGCAGGAACTGATTGACATTTTTGCACTGCAGGAATTTATCGACCGCCCGGTAGGAAAGCTTTCCGGCGGACAAAGAAGACGGCTTGATATAGCCAGAGCGCTGATCCACAGACCGCAGTTATTGATTTTGGATGAGCCCACAACCGGACTGGATCCCCAGACCAGGAAAATGATCTGGAACATCATTGAGAATCTGCGCATGAGTGAGGGACTTACTGTTTTTCTCACAACGCATTACATGGAGGAAGCGGCTGCAGCCGGTTTTGTAGTGATTATTGATCATGGATGCATTGCGGCGGAAGGAACGCCCTATGAATTAAAAAATGAGTATGTAAAAGATTACCTTTCCCTTTATGGAGTAACGAAACAAGAAGTAGAATCCCTTGGCATGGAGTATGAGGAAATCCGGGATGGATACAGGATGGCAATCAATTCTCCCATGGATGCCACCAGGCTGATCATAGAGAATGCATCGGTATTTCGTGACTATGAAATTGTGAAAGGCGGAATGGATGATGTGTTTTTATCTGTAACCGGAAAAAAACTTGGAGGTGAACAATAGTGAGAACCGTTTTTTCAATGATAAACAGGAACCGAAAATTATTTTTCAGAGATAAGGGAATGTTTTTTTCTTCGTTGATCACCCCCATCATTCTGATTGTTTTATATGCCACATTTCTTGCTAAGGTTTATAAGGATTCCTTTACAGCAAATATCCCTGCAGTGATGGATATTTCGGACAAACTGATCAACGGAACGGTTGCAGGGCAGCTTGCGGCAGCACTTTTGGCAGTCAGTTGTGTAACGGTAACCTTCTGTGTAAATCTGACCATGGTACAGGATCGTGCCTTCGGCACAAGAAAAGATTTCGATGTATCACCGGTAAGAAAACCATTGATCTATCTGGGATATTTCTTTTCCACAGTCTTGAATTCTCTGATGGTCAACCTTCTGGCACTGGCATTGTGTCTGGGATACATCGGAAGGATGGGTTGCTATCTGTCTGCAGGTGATGTCATGTTATTGATTCTTGACATGATCTTTCTGGTCCTTTTTGGAACGGTTCTTTCCAGCATCGTATGTTTTCCACTGAAAACCCAGGGGCAGATGTCGGCAGTGGGAACCATTGTCAGTGCCGGATACGGATTTGTATGCGGTGCTTATATGCCAATCTCAAATTTTGGAGAAGGACTTCAGAAGGTCATGAGTTATTTCCCGGGAACCTATGGAACCTCACTGATTAAGAACCATATGCTTCGGGGCGTGTTTGAAGCGATGGAAGAGGAAGGCTTTCCGGAAGAAGTTATAACGGGGATCGCAGATTCCCTGGACTGCAATCCGGTATTTCACGGAACTGTGGTGGAACCGAAATACATGATGCTGATCATGGTGGGAACCATTCTCGTGTTAGGCGGGATTTATCTTCTGATTACCGCGTTGCCGGAGAAAAAGAGGTAAGAAAATGGAACCAATTAAAATACGAGGTCTAAAGCAGAATAATCTGAAAAACATTTCACTGGATATTCCGAAGAATAAAATTGTTGTTTTTACCGGAGTTTCCGGTTCGGGTAAATCAAGTATTGTATTTGATACGGTTGCTGCAGAAAGCCAGCGCCAGATGAATGAAACCTATAGCGCATGGGTTAGAGGCAGATTACCGAAGTACGAGAAACCAAATGTAGAGTGGATGGATAACTTGAATCCATCTGTTATCATTGATCAGTCGCGCCTTGGGGGCAATGCAAGATCCACCGTGGGTACGATCAGTGATATGTATTCTCTTTTACGGTTGTTGTTTTCCAGGATCGGATCGCCAAAAGTAGGCCCTGCGTCCTATTTTTCCTTTAACAATCCAAACGGAATGTGTCCGACCTGTGCCGGGATCGGAAAGATCATGGATTTTGATATGAATAATCTGATCGATGCGGAAAAAACATACGAGGAAGGTTGTTTTAATCTTCCGGCCTTTGGAAAAGGGAATTATTACTGGAAGATCTATCGGCGCCCGGAGTATTTTAGAACGGATATCCCTTGGAAAGACCTGACAGAAGAGGAACAGAATATTCTGTTATATGGCAGCAGGACCAAAGGCGGGGAAAGGCTTGATAAAAAGTTAGAGGGTGTTTACAATCAGTTTAAGAGACTGGTTCTTATGAAAGGTGTTGAGGAACAGACCGATTACACTTTGAAAAAAATAAGCAGATTCCTGTATGAGTGCGAATGCCCTGATTGCAAAGGCAAGCGTTTGAATCAGAATGCGCTCTCATGTAAAATAAACGGATATAGCATCTTTGACATGTGTCAGATGGAGTTTTCCAAACTTCGTGAGGAACTGGAAAACATAAAGGATGAAAGGGCAGTAACGATCCTGGAACAGTTAAAGGCATCCCTGGATCGTATGATCGAGATTGGTCTGCCTTACCTTTTTATGAACAGAGAGAGTTCGACACTCTCAGGTGGAGAGGCACAGCGTCTGAAACTTGTAAGATATATGGGTAGTTCACTTTGTGGGATGATCTATATTTTTGATGAGCCAAGTACGGGAATGCATCCCAGAGATGTGCATCGCATGGTGCACCTGTTAAAGAGTCTTCGGGACAAAGGTAACACGGTGCTTGTTGTGGAGCATGATAAGGATATTATCAGTATTGCGGATGAAGTAATTGATATTGGCCCATTGGCAGGAAAGAACGGAGGACAGGTTTTATTCCAGGGAAGCTATGAGGATCTGCTGATAAGCGGAACCAAGACAGGAAATGCACTGTCGTCAGAGATACCGGTTAAGGAAAAAGTGCGTACACCAAAGGGATTTCTGGAGGTCAGAGACGCTACACTTCACAATCTTAAGCATGTGGATGTGGATATACCGCTTGGGATTCTGACTGTGGTTACGGGAGTGGCCGGAAGCGGAAAGTCGTCACTGATAAGAGATGTTTTTGCAAAGCAGTACGAGGATCAGGTGGTGTTGATCGATCAAAGTGCCATTACTGCAACAGGGCGATCTACTGTCTGTACATTTTTAGGCTTCTTTGATGAGATCAGGAAAGTGTTTGCAACAAAGAACCATGCGGATCGTAGTCTTTTTACATTTAATGGGAAAGGGGCATGTCCACACTGTAAAGGCCGCGGTGTCATTACGACAGAACTTGTTTTTATGGAACCGGTTACAACGGTCTGTGAGCATTGCAACGGTACAAGGTACAGTGAGGAAGCATTACAGTATACGGTGAATGGGAAAACCATTGTGGATGTACTTGCCATGAGTGTTGAGGAGGCGTTGCCGTTTTTTGCGGATAATAAGAAGATCACCGGGATGCTGGGCGCACTGATGGAGGTTGGTCTGCCGTATATTTCACTGGGACAACCCCTGTCTACTTTTTCCGGCGGTGAACGTCAGAGAGTGAAGCTGGCGCAGAACATTAAGAAGAAAGGCAATATCTATATTCTGGATGAGCCCACCACCGGCCTTCATGCTGCAGATATTGAAAACATTGTAGAGATTCTGGAATCCATTGTTGATCGGGGAAATACAGTGATTGTGATTGAGCATAATACGGATGTTATGAAACTGGCAGACTACATCATTGATGTAGGACCGGACGGCGGAACAAAAGGCGGGGAAATCGTATTTACCGGAACCCCGAAAGAGATGATAGAGAATGGAACGACCATAACGGCGAAGTATCTAAGAAAGTAGAGGTTGTTGGTTTTTGGACTGCTTTGTGCTATGATTTAGACACTTAAAAAGGGGGAGAAAGACTATGCTGCGGATGGAAATAGCTCTGTTTTTGGTGTTGGCCTTTGTGGCTTACATTTATTTTTCGACGGAGAAGGAGCAGGCGGTGCTGCATAAAACCTTTGCGGGGTTGCTGGTATGTGCTCTGGTGCATCTGGTCCTGGACGGCATCACCGTCTATACGGTGAACCATCTGGAAACTGTGCCGCAGTTACTGAACGATGCCGTACACCGGCTGTTTTTGGGCAGCATGGCGCTGGTGATCTATCTTTTTTATCAGTATATTGCCATTCTGGTTGAGGAGGAAACGGGAAAACCCCGGCGGTTGGACTTACCGGCCCGCATTTTTCTGGGGGGAGCACTTCTTGGAAATTTCCTGCTTCCGATTTCTTATACGGTAACTCCTGAGGGAAACTATTCATCCGGACCTTATATGCTGGTTCCCTATGGAGCAGTTGTTTTTTATTTGTTACTTTGTGCCGGGCTTCTGGCTGTTAATTGGAAACAGATTGAGAAAAAGAAAAAAACGGCCATCGGAATCGCGCTTGTGATTGAATGCATTGTATGTGTTCTCCAGGGGCTGTACCATACCTGGCTCATCAGTGGCATGGGAATTACCCTGATGACCCTGTCATTTTACCTGACGCTGGAAAACCCCGAGGCGCTGCGGGCGGAACTGACGGAGCAGAAGATGTCCATGCTATATCTGAAAAGCCAGGTGAACCCTCATTTTCTCTATAATACACTGGATACCATCCGGATTCAGGCCAGTCTGAATGGAGACGAGAAGGTGGCAGGTCTGCTGCTGCGTCTGGTGGATTTCTTCCGGTTCAGCGTCAAAGTGGACCATCCTATGGTTACTTTGGATGACGAGATGGAACTGCTGGAAGCTTATATGGAGCTGATGTGCTACCGCTATCCGGAGTTGAATTGTCAATATGACATCGATCCTGACCTGGGTGGCGTTTCGGTACCGAACTTCATTTTGCAACCCATTGTGGAAAACAGTCTGCTCCATGGTCTGAAGAATAAGGGTTATCGGGGAGAGGTGACGATTTCTGCCGGAAAAACCGAGGACGGAAAGCTGGAGATCTGTGTACGGGATACAGGCAGCGGTTTTGAACAGGGGAAAAAAGAGGTCATTGATGAAATGCTGCAAAGATATGCAAGTCAACCGCCAAAGCTTACCGGCAACAGCATCGGCATTCTGAATGTGCAGAAGCGGATCAAGCTGCTCTGTGGACGGGAATACGGTCTGTCCTATACCAATAATGAGGCGGAAGGCGTGACAGCTCATATTTTGCTGCCGCTGAAGGAGGAGATGGAATGAAAAAATTGCGCGTGCTTCTGGTGGATGATGAAATCATGATCCGGGAGGGCTTCAAGCGGCTTTTTAATTGGGAAGAGCATGATTGTGAGGTCGTGGGGGAAGCCTCCGACGGCATGGAAGCACTGGCGAAGATCGACCGCCTGAAACCGGATATCGCCATCATGGATATCAATATCCCTGTGATGAATGGATTAAAGGTCATTCAGATGTCACGGTTAAAGCATCCGGATACCGCCTTTGTCATTGTGTCCGGGTATGACGATTTTTCCTATTGCAGGGAGGCATTACGGCTTCAGATCACGGATTATATCCTGAAGCCGGTAAACTATGAGGAGTTTGGTACCTGCATTGATAATCTGAAAATTGCATTGTTTCAACGCCGGGCATCGGAAACGGACAGCCCGCAGGAGGAACGGACCATTCAGGGTATTACCCGGTTCCTTCAGGAGCATTTGGCCGAGGAGGTCAGTTTATCTGTCCTGGCCGAGGAATTTCATCTGAATCCGCAGTATATCAGCCAGCTTTTCAAAAGTGAGATTGGCGTGAACTTCTTGGCGTATCTGACGAATATTCGTATGGAACAAGCGAAAAAACTTTTGCTGACCACCGCTTTTTCCATCGCAGATGTATCGGAGCAGTCCGGTTATGGAGACTACCGGGTCTTTACCAAAGTATTCAAGAAAAGCGAGGGGGTTACGCCATCCCAGTATCGGCGGGATTTTCTGGAGAAGAATTGAGGATATGTTCAGGAAGAATGTGGCCGGGTTATTGTAATATGACCCGGCATATGTTATACTATTATTTAGAACGAACGATCTAAATGAAAGGAGTGATCCGGTGGCAAATTATACAGAAGAACAATGGAATGCCAAAAAGAACGAGCCTATGGAAAAATGCTATAACGGTTTTGCTGAGTTAGGCCTGCACGGTACAGGGATTCGTACCCTGGCTAAGCATTGCGGATATAATACTTCTATGATCTATACATATTTCAAGGATCTGGATGATCTTATTATCCAATCCACCGCGTACTGTATGAGCAGGGTGGAAGAGGATTTTATGGCGAAAGCCCCAACGGATGTGGAGGACTTATGGCGGTTCATTGACGAGATTCCCTATTGGACAGCGGAAAAACATGGAAAAAAATACCGCCTGA
The DNA here is from genome assembly GCA_051877515.1 of Lachnospiraceae bacterium. Taxonomy (GTDB): domain Bacteria; phylum Bacillota; class Clostridia; order Lachnospirales; family Lachnospiraceae; genus XBB1006. The sequence goes on from JBJEIY010000017.1 coordinate 148,852, forward strand.
TGTATCAGGTCTATACCCACCCGAAATACAGGGAGTACGGTCAGCAATTCTTTGCAGGAGTTGATGAGCGTTATACCGAATACGCCAAACTATTGGAAGGCAAGCTGGGGATTCCCTATCAAAAGCTGACGCCACTGATTTTCATCCTGATCAGAGCCTGCGTGCATTACGCATTGTTCGAGGACGAGTTCTATCTGAAATCCCAGATCGAAGTACTGAAGGAGAGCCTGGAACTATTCATTATGAAATATAACCCGAAAGCAAGGTCGGGTACTCTAACAGAATAGATAAAAGATAAATAATCTTTTGGAGGAAAGTGCAATGAAAAAAAGAATAATTAGTATGATGCTGGTGATATGTATGGTGCTTATGTATGTACCGATCACGGCATTTGCCGCGCGCACTGGTACAACGGGGGAAGGTTTGAAATACTCTATCTCCGATACTAACGAGGTAACGATTACTGATTATACCGGTTCGGCGGATACGATTACTATTCCAAATGAAATCGAAAACTGCCCTGTTACGGCCATCGGAGAGTCGGTTTTTGACTCAAAAAACATAACAAGTGTAACGATTCCGGACGGCGTTACATCTATTGGAGAACGTGCTTTTTACAGTTGCACAAGTCTTACAGACGTAACGATTCCGGACAGCGTTAAAACCATTGGAAAATATGCTTTTAAATCTTGTAGTGGGCTTACAGAAATTATGATTCCAGGCAGTGTTACATCCATCGAAGAGTGGGCTTTTTACGATTGCACAAATCTTGCAACGGTATCGATTCTTGAAAGCGTTACTTTTATTGGAAATCAAGTGTTTGAAGGTACAGCCTGGTTAACAGCTCAACGGACCAGTGACCCATTGGTTATTGTAAATCGTATCCTGATTGATGGAAGAACAGTCAGTGGAGCTGCCATTATTTCCGATACCGTTACGTCCATTGGAGATGGCGCGTTTAAAGGTAGTAACACTCTTACAAGCATTACGATTCCCGGTAGCGTTACATCCATTGGAGAACGAGCATTTCAGAGTTGCACAAGTCTTACAAATGTTATGATTGAGAACGGTGTTATCTCCATTGGAATAGGTGCTTTTCAATATTGTAGCGGGCTTACAGACATTACGATTCCCGGTAGCGTTACCTCGATTGGTATATTTGCATTTAGGAACTGCGAGAATCTTACAAGTATTACGATTCCCAATAGCGTTGTGTCCATTGGAAACGATGCAATTCCGGATACCACATCACAGGTAAAATACAGCGTTACTAATAATGAGGTTACGATAACGGAAATAGTTTTGGGAAATGGAAGGACCTCTGTTGACATCCCGGCCACGATTTGCGGAGATCCGGTTGTTGCAGTTGCAGAAAGTTGTCAGAGCGAGGTTGGCAATCATACTCATGCAGGTGGAACACCAACCTGCACAGCCAAAGCAACATGTGCGATCTGCGGTGAGGAATACGGAGAGACAGACCTTTCACATCATACTTTGGTTCACAACCCTGCAAAGGCTGCAACGGTTACCGAAACCGGATATAAAGAATATTGGCAATGTAGTGATTGTGGTAAATACTTCTCTGATGAAAACGGCGAGAGTGAAATAGCTGATCTTGAAGCATGGAAAACAGGTGATGGTAAGCTTGATAAACTTCCACCCGAAATCACCGTTGGAGCCGGACAGAGTGTAACGGCAGGGCAAAAGAAAGACCTTACTTTCCGTTCCAATGCAGCTATCAGCGATTTTCTCCGGGTAGAACTTGACGGTGTAACCGTCAACCCAGAGAATTATAGTGTAACAGAGGGCAGTACGATTGTAACCTTAAAAGCGGATTATGTTGCTTCACTTTCCGCCGGCCAGCATGCCATCAGCATTGTATCAAAAAGCGGTACGGCAACGGCTCAGTTTACAGTAAGTACAGCAAGTACAGCAAGTACAGGAGGGTCCTATGCCCATACCCACAAGCTGACACTGGTAGAAGAAAAACCGGCTACCTGTACCACTTCGGGCAACAAGGCATATTATGTATGTTCCGGTTGTGGCTACTGGTATGAGGATGCCTTCGGCCGTGTTCGGATCACCGATCACGACAGTGTTGTCATTCCCCAAATTGCAAGTGTGAAGCTGTCTGTTTCATCCTGTACCTATGATGGAAATGAAGTTTCGCCAACCGTGAGCGTAGAAGATTCTGCCGGAAACAGGTTGGTGGAGAGTACGGATTACACCGTGACAGTCCCGACCGGAAGAAAAAATGCCGGAACCTATAGCTATGTAGTGAATTTTAAAGGAAATTATGAAGGAAGCCAGAAATTAACACTCACGATCCAAAAGGCATCCTATACACCTACAGCAAAGAACTACACCGGAACATATAATGGAAAGAAGCATTCTATTACTCTAACAGGTGTAAAAAGCGGTTCCACGATTCTGTACAGGACCAGCCCGTCAAAATCATGGACTACAACCAAACCTTCCAGAATCAGTGTAGGAAAGACCACAGTCTACTACGAGATTACGAATGAGAACTATCAAACTATTACAGGTTATAAGACCATCGTAATAAAACCTAAGAAGACACAGATAACAGGTTTAAGTAGAGGAACGAAGTCCTTTAAAGTAAAATGGGCAAAGAAGACCACACAGACAACCGGATATCAGATTCAGTATTCCACTTCAAGCACTTTTAAAAGCGGAAATAAAACAGTGACAGTAACTTCTAATACGGCAACAAGTAAGACTATCAAGAACTTACAGGCCAAGAAGCGTTACTATGTAAGAGTCAGAACTTACAAGACGGTAAATGGAGTGAAATATTATAGTGAGTGGTCTGCAAAGAAAAATGTGACAACCAGATAGAAAAGGGTTTGAAAAACGAATCCGGGCTTTAGAAGGCCCGGATTTCTTTTGCAAGTTTGGACTTACTATAATACTAATTTTTCATATAAAATTATTATAATTATATTGTTTTAGAATGTGAAATGATTTACTATTATAGAAAAGGAGGAGGCGATAAATATGGCAAGTATGATTCAGGTTAGAGTAGATGATGATTTGAAAATGAAGTCAGATCGGTTGTTTAAAGATTTGGGTACAGATACAACTTCAGCTATTAGAATGTTTTTAACCCAGGCGGTTGCATATAATGGCTTTCCGTTTGAAATTAAACGCCCAATGGTTGCTGAATATAATCCGTATATGGCAATGACGGAAGAGGAAATGATGGATAAATTGACACGATCACGAGAAGATGTAAAACAGGGAAAATATAGGGATGCCGATGTTGTGATTTCTGATATGAGGACAAAGTATGGATTATAAAGTTGTGGTAACGCAAGAAGCGGAACATGATCTGGAACAGTATGTCCAATATTTGCTGTTTGTTAAGAAAAATGTACAGGCAGCAGGTAATCTTCTAAGTGATTTTGAAACAACGAAGAATCGTCTTTCAAGCGTTGCCGGTAATTTGAAATTATGTGACAACCCCAGACTAAGAGAAGCAGGATATCACAGGATTAATTTTGGCTCACATAAGTATTTTCTTTTATATCACGTAGAAGGAGAAATTGTCTATATAGATGCTGTTTTTCATGAATTACAGGATTATGAAGGAAAAATGATTTAAGCATATAGGCGATGAAAGAACCATATAAGTAGGGAAGGAGGAAACCTGATGGCAAGAATCTTGTTTGCACTTATTGGTGCCGCGTGCGTGATTTATGGTTTTGTAGTCCGGGCAGTAGGATCAGGTACCGGCTTTTTCATTGTCTGGCTGGGACTGGGAATTCTAAGCCTTGCCCAGGCGGTACTGCTGCACATAGGATTCTGGAAACGTGTTTCCCGAAAAGTGAAAAAGTGCCTTCTGGTGTTGGTGGGACTTTTTGCCCTTAGTTTTGTGATCGTGGAAGGCTGTGTGCTGAGTCAGTTTACGACAAGCGGAGAAAAAAACCTTGACTATATCATGGTGCTGGGGGCTCAGGTGTACGAAAACGGTCCCAGTACGGTTTTGAAATTCCGGCTGGATAAGGCCATTGCATATCTTTATGATAATCCGGATACCATCTGTATCGTTACCGGAGGACAGGGAGCCAATGAGCCGTTCCCGGAAGCAGAGGGTATGGCAGACTATCTTCGGAAAAATGGAATCCCGGAAGACCGCATTCTCATAGAGGATCAGTCCAAAACCACGGAGGAGAATTTTGCTTTTTCCAGAAAATTGATCGAAGAAGGAGCCAGCGTGGGAGTGGTCACAAACAACTTTCATTTGTTCCGGGCCTTGCAGATTGCCAAAAGCCAAGGGCTGACCAGCGTCTGCGGCATTGCAGCCAGAACCACACCGCTGTACCTTCCCAACAACATGGTACGGGAGTACTTTGGAGAATTAAAATACCTGATCAGATCACTGTAAACAGAAAAAGGTGTACGCCGGACAGGGGTCCGCCGGACAGGGGTCTGTCCCCTGTCCATAGGTGAGTCGGGAGAAATCGTTAACGTAACAGGAAAACTCCCGAAGAAGCTGTCTGAACCTTGACGATAGCAAGACATTGTGATAAGATGTTAAAAATAGGCGAGAATGACTCTAGTTCGAAGCCCTAAGTAAATGATCATCATAGAATGGAGATAAGAATTATGGAAAGAATCAAAACTTTAGAGACTCGTAACTTATGCGAAAGCGCAAAGAATGGTGGATGTGGCGAGTGCCAGACTTCCTGCCAGTCTGCTTGCAAAACAAGCTGCGGTGTTGCTAATCAGTCTTGCGAGAACAACAAATAAGACATACGCGCAGGCGTAACAGAACTGAAGAGTTGTAAAGAATGCCGCCTTTATAGACGGCATTTTTCATTGTAATGATAGTGTTCCCGTAAGGAACGAATCGACAGATCATAAAGGAGAAAACAAGTGGTACATCAATATAAATTAAACGGTTTTAACATCGTTCTGGACACCTGCTCCGGCGGCGTGCATGTGGTGGATGAAGTGGCTTATGACATGATCGAGCTGTATCCTGTAAAAAGCGAAGAACAGATCATTGCCGCCATGCTGGAAAAGTACAAAGACCGGGAAGATGTGACAGAGGAAGAGCTACGCCTTTGCATGCAGGACATCAGGACACTGGTGGATAACAAGCAGCTATACACCGAGGATACCTTTGAGCCTATGGCGGGAACCTTCAAGGAGCGTTCCGGAAATGTGATCAAAGCACTTTGTCTGCATGTGGCTCATACCTGTAATCTCAACTGCTCCTATTGTTTTGCCAGTCAGGGAAAATACCATGGCGAGAGGGCATTGATGAGTTTTGAGGTGGGTAAACGGGCATTGGATTTTCTGGTGGAAAACTCCGGAGACCGACGAAATCTGGAAGTAGACTTTTTTGGCGGAGAGCCGCTGATGAACTGGGATGTGGTGAAAGAACTTGTAGCTTATGCCCGCTGCGTAGAAAAAGAGCACAACAAGAATTTCCGTTTTACTCTCACCACCAACGGTATGCTCATTGATGAGGATGTCATCGAGTTTGCCAACAAAGAAATGAGCAACGTGGTCTTAAGCCTGGACGGAAGAAAAGAGATCCATGATGCCACCCGTGTGGATTATGCGGGAAACGGAAGCTACGACACCATTGTTCCCAAGTTTCAGAAGATGGTAAAAGCTCGTGGGGACAAGGGTTACTATATGCGGGGCACTTTTACCCATGCAAATCCGGATTTTACCAAGGACGTGTTCCACATGGCGGATCTGGGCTTTACGGAGCTTAGTATGGAGCCGGTGGTCAGTGCACCGGACGATCCCATGGCACTGACAGCTGAGGATCTGGAAATTGTAAAAGAGCAGTATGAGATCCTTGCCAAAGAAATGATCAAACGCAAAAAAGAAGGCCGGGGCTTTACTTTTTACCATTATATGATCGATCTGACCCAGGGTCCCTGTATTTATAAAAGGATTTCCGGCTGCGGTTCCGGAACGGAATATATGGCGGTAACACCTTGGGGAGATTTGTATCCCTGCCACCAGTTCGTGGGAGAGGAAAGCTATAAACTGGGTGACATCTGGAATGGTGTCACCAATGAGAAACTCAGGGACGATTTTAGAAGTTGTAATGCCTATGCAAGGCCGGAATGTGCCGACTGCTGGGCAAAACTGTATTGTTCCGGAGGCTGTGCAGCCAATGCTTACCATGCCACCGGCAGTATCCGGGGCGTGTATGAACCGGGCTGTGAATTGTTCCGAAAGAGGATTGAATGTGCCATTATGATCAAGGTGGCAGAAGCAGCACAAGAAGGAGAAAAGTAAGGTGCGAACACCCATTGCTGATTTTGTAAAAGAGTATACAGCAAAAGAATATAGCAGGTTTCATATGCCGGGACATAAAGGACAGCCGCATCTTGGCTGTGAAGCTTATGATATTACCGAGGTTGCCGGTGCAGATGCCCTGTATGAGGCAGAAGGGATCATAGCGGAGAGTGAAAAAAATGCTGCCGGGCTGTTTGGTACGGCAGGGACTTTTTTTTCCACGGAAGGATCCAGCCAGTGTATCCGTGCTATGCTGTATTTGGCGGTTAATTATCAGGAATGCCGGGAACTCCGGAACGGACGGGAATGTAAGGGACACAAGGGATGCCAAGAACATCAGGGGCACCAGGGATGCCAGGTGCATAAGGCGCGTCCCTATGTGATCGCAGCTCGCAATGTACATAAGGCGTTTTTATATGCGGCTGCGCTTGTGGATTTTGATGTGGTCTGGCTTTATCCGAAGGAAATGCATTCCCTGTGCAGTTGCCAGATTACAACGGAGCAGCTTGAGGAAGAACTGAAAAAACACGAAATTCCTCCTGCTGCAGTGTACCTTACCAGTCCGGATTATCTGGGAGGGCAGCAGGATGTAAGAGCCATAGCGGATCTTTGTCACAGATACGGAACGATTCTGGCAGTGGACAATGCCCATGGGGCATACCTGCATTTTCTTGAAAACAGTCAGCATCCCATAGACCAGGGAGCAGATATCTGTTGTGATTCCGCCCACAAAACCCTGCCGGTGCTTACGGGAGGCGCCTATCTGCAGATCAGTAAGCAGGCACCGGAGTTTTTAACGGCGAATGCAAAACAGGCCCTGGCATTGTTCGGATCCACCAGCCCATCCTATCTGACACTGGCATCCTTAGATCTGTGTAATGCCTATCTGGCTGATGGATATAAGGAAAAACTGGCAACTTGCACGCAGCGTATAGAGGAAGTACGTCGGAGACTGCGACAGGCAGGATGGATGGTTGAAGAAACAGAAGCTCTGAAGCTGACGGTGCGCGTCCCGAAGGGACTGACTAGTCCGGCAGAGCAACTTTCCGGGGGACAGGCCGGTCGGGGTCTGGCAGCGCAACTTCGGGCTGCAGGTGTGGAGTGTGAGTATGCGGATGCGGACTATATTGTATTTATGATCACACCGGAAAATACGACCGAAGACCTGGATAGACTGGTGCAGGGATTTGGAACAAGTCCGCGGAAACCGGAAGAAACCATGAAACCGGAAGAAACCATAAAATCGGAAGAAACCATGGAACCGGAAGAAACCATAAAATCGGAAGAAATCATAAAATCGGAAGAAACCTTGAAACCGGTGCAGTGCGAAACTGCCTGCTCTATCCGGGAGGCCATTTTTGCACCCCATGAAAGCATTCCGGTGCAGGAGTCTGTAGGTAGGATCTGCGGAGCGCCTACGGTGGGCTGCCCGCCCGCAATCCCCATTGTGGCATCCGGAGAAGTGATCGATGAAAATGCGTTGGCATTACTGGAGTATTATGGAATCTCTCATGTTGAAGTTTTGAAAATGTAATGGATTATCAAACATGAAAATCATATTTGTTTCCTCTGAAGAGGGCGGCGCGAAAATCAAAGGGATTTCGCGAAAAATCGCTAAATTGCCCCTGATTTCTATGGAAAAAGCTCTGAAATAGCGAGTTTTACCTGGATCAGAAGAAATTTCGCGCATTTTTTGAAAAAATGAGCGAGAAAATACAAATAGCTCAAATTTTTCGCTATTTAGGCTTTCCGACAAGGTTGAAAAACAGGAAATGAGCGAAAAATTGATAAACATGGCTGAATTTCGCTCATCGTATTCCTTTTCCCCAACAGCGAACAACTAAATCCGCGAAATCGAACAACTTAATCCCCAAAATCAAACAACTAAATCCGCGAAATCGAACAACTTAATCCCCAAAATCAAACAACCAAATATAAATCAGGTCGTCCGGGGGACGACCTGCCAGAGTGTATACAAAGCAGAGCCGGAGTGATCCGGCTTTCTTAATGCCCAGCATGCCCCATAAAGCCCAGCATGCCCCATAAAGCCCAGCATGCCCCTTAATGCCCAGCATGCCTTCTTTATGTCCTACACTTGTTGACATTTCAACAAAAAATAGATATACTTTTGAATTGTTGATATTTCAACAAGAGGAGGATGGATGTGGAGCAGAGATTTGAGAGATTTACTGTTTTGATCGCTAAGATCAACCGGAATATCCGAAAGATCAAAAATCTGGAAATGGCGGAGTATGAATTGAGAAGTTCGCACATTTCCTGTATTTACTATTTATATCTGACCGAAGGATTGACGGCAAGCCAGTTATGCGAGCGCTGCGAGGAAGATAAGGCAACTATCTCCCGATCATTGGATTATTTGGAGAAAAATGGATATCTGACTTGCGAATCAAAATGTGCAAAGCGCTATAAAAGTCCTATTTTGTTAACGGAGAAAGGCAAGCAGGTTGGAAAAAAGATTGCGGATAAGATAAACCATATATTGGATGAGGTTGGGGAGGCTCTTTCCGAAGAGGAGCGAATCTCCCTTTACCGGAGTCTGACCACGATATGTGAGAGGTTAGATAAGATCAGTAAACGACTGGATAAAGAATAAGAAAGAGGTACGAGCATGATACAGAAGATAGGAAAAAAGAGAATCAGGATCATTGGCCTTACCCTGCTCGCCCTGGTGGTAGTGTTGGGCATTGCCATTGCGGCATTGTGGCACAATGAGATTTCCACCATTGCATCCATTAAAATGCTGGTGGACAGTAACGAAGAAAACCAGAGTGCGCCCGTATACAGTATGGATGTCAGCGGAGATTATTATTTTGAAGATTTTCTGGAACAGGGTGGTGTGTCCAATGACGGCGAACTCATTGCGTTTCTGCTGGATCACATCAGCAAAGGGGTGATCCCCATTCATATTGAAGCGCCTACCATCGGCTGTTCTTCCTTTACCTGTATGGATGAAGAAGGAACCCGTTATTTTGGACGTAATTATGATTTTTATACCACTTCAGGTATGATCGTGAAGACGAACCCGGGGAATGGAAGATACGCCTCCATTTCCAGTGTGGATCTGCAGTTTCTGGGAATTAAGGATGGTGCACATTTAGACAGCCTGATGCAGAAGGTGCTCTGTCTGGCGGCAACCTATACACCTTTGGATGGAATCAATGAAGCCGGTGTTTCCTGCGGAATCTATATGTCCTATCAGGGAGAGGATGATGCAGTGACAGCAACGGATCAGACTACGGACAAGCCGGATCTGACTTCTTCTGTTATGCTTCGGCTTATCTTAGATTATGCCGGTTCCGTAGAAGAAGCTGTGGAACTGGTTGAGCAGTACGATCTGCATGACAGTGCCAATACCTCCTTTCATTACATGGTAGCTGACAGTACCGGAAAGTCAGCTATTCTGGAATGGGTGGCGGCTACAGATGAAACAGATACCGACGGAACCAAGCGTGAACTGAAGGTTTATTATAACGATGCAGATGCGGTGCTGGGTAAAAAAGAAGGGGCAGATGAATTCCAGTATATCACGAATTTCATTGTCGATCCCGGCTATTACACCAGGGACGAAGACAGGAAAGGTCTGGACCGGTATGAACGGATCGAGGCCATGATCAATCCGGACGGAAGCAATACAGCCGGAGTTATGACAGAAAAGAGTGCCCTGAATGTATTGCGTACCGTGGGAAGAAGAAGCTGGGACAGTCTGTATGGAAAAAGCGACGAAAACGCCATTACGGTTTGGTCGGCTCTGTATGACCTGACCAACCGGTCAGTTACCTGGGTAAGCAACGAGGAATTTGATAATCCGGAGGCGGTTTTCCGGTTTGATTTTTCCTATTTAGATTAGAAAAAGAGGTAAACAGGATGTTTCTATTGAAAAAAATGGGATGCCGTATTTTTCAGCTGGCATTCCGGGCAGTACTGCCCATTCTTCCCTATCGGGATCCCAAGGTCATTTCCACCTGTGCCGGATTAGCTGATGTTTTTGAAAAAGAAAACACCCGGTCCGTCATGGTGATCACAGACAAAGGAATCGTAGAAAACGGTCTGTTAGGACCGCTGGAGAAAACACTGAAAAATAATGGTATGCCCTATACGATCTACGATAAAACCAGAGCCAATCCCACCGTACATAATGTGGAAGAAGCCCTTATGCAGTATCAGGAGAACCACTGCGACTGCCTTATTGCCATTGGCGGCGGTTCTTCCATGGACTGTGCCAAAGCAGTGGGAGCAAGAGTGGTATATCCGAAGAAAAGCCTGGGTCAGTTAAAAGGAATTCTTCGTGTACTTCGGAAACTGCCAACCCTTATTGCCATTCCAACCACAGCAGGAACCGGCAGCGAGACTACCCTGGCAGCGGTGATCACGGACAGTGACACCCAGTATAAATATGCATTAATGAGTTTTCCCCTGATCCCCCACTATGCAGTGCTGGATCCGGCGCTGACCTATTCCCTGCCGCCGCACTTGACGGCCAGTACGGGAGTGGATGCCCTGACCCATGCAGTGGAGGCTTATATTGGCCGTTCCACTACCAGAGAAACCAGAAGGCTGGCACTGGAGGCCACGAAACTGGTTTTTGACAATGTTGACATAGCCTATCGTGACGCCTATAATCAGAGGGCAAGAGAAAACATGCTGCATGCAGCACACAAAGCGGGCATCGCTTTTTCCAAGTCTTATGTGGGATATATCCATGCAGTGGCCCATTCTCTGGGCGGTCAGTATGGAACACCCCATGGACTGGCCAATGCGGTGATCATGCCCTATGTGCTGGAGGCCTATGGAAAAAGTGCCTGCAGGAAGCTGCATGAGCTTGGACTGGCAGCAGGTGTTACCACGCCAGAAGACAGTCATGAGGAGGGCGCAAAGAAATTCATCCGTGCCATCCGGGAACTGAATGCCAAAATGGGAATCCCTGACAAGATACAGGGGATCTGCAAAGAGGATATACCGAAGATGGCAGGTCATGCCGAAAAGGAGGCCAATCCTCTGTACCCGGTTCCCAGGCTCATGACACGAAAAGAGATAGAACAATTCTATTATCAGATTGCAGACTGGAGTAAGGAAAATGACAAATCAGGAAATTGAGAGCCTGCTGAAACAGCAGCGTGCTTTTTATAAAACCGGAGCTACCATACCGGTTTCGTTTCGTATTGCACAGTTGAAAAAATTATATAAAACAATAAAAAAATATGAGACCCGGATCAACGAAGCATTAAAGGAAGATCTTGGAAAAAGCCATTATGAGGGCTTCATGTGTGAGACAGGTCTGGTTCTGACAGAGATCTCCTATATGATCCGTCACACGAAGAAGTTCTCCAAAAGGAAGACGGTATACACCCCGCTTGCCCAGTTTGCTTCCCATAGTTACAAGCAGCCGGTGCCTTATGGAAATACCCTGATCATGAGTCCCTGGAATTATCCCTTTCTTCTGACGATGGATCCTTTGGCAGATGCCATTGCAGCAGGAAACACTGCCATTGTGAAACCCAGCGCTTACTCGCCTGCTACCAGTGAAATGGTGGCAAAGATCATTGCGGAGTGCTTTGAACCGGACTATGTGGCGGTGGTAACCGGAGGAAGAGCAGAGAATGCGGCGTTACTGGATCAGAAATTTGATTTTGTGTTCTTTACGGGAAGCCAGGCAGTAGGTAAAGAAGTGTTACGCCATACCGCAGAGCATCTTACTCCCGCTGTACTGGAGCTGGGAGGAAAAAGCCCCTGCATCGTGGATAAAAGCGCGAACCTGAAACTGGCGGCCAGACGCATTGTATTTGGAAAGTATTTAAATTGCGGCCAGACCTGCGTGGCACCGGATTATATCCTGTGCGAGCAGTCTGTAAAAGATATTTTTGTAGAGGAAGTAAAAAAACAGATCAAGGCTCAGTTTGGAGAGAATCCTCTGGAAAATCCGGATTATGGAAAGATCATCAATGAGAAGCATTTTTCCCGTCTCTGCGGTCTCATGGACCGGAGCAAGGTGGTTTACGGCGGAAAGACCGATCCGGCTGCACATCGCATAGAACCTACCGTGATGGATGGGGTTACAAAAGAGGATGCGGTAATGGGAGAAGAAATCTTTGGTCCCATTATGCCTATCCTGACCTTCGATGATTTTGACCAGATAATAGAGGAGCTTAAGGAAAAAGGCAAACCACTGGCATGTTATCTGTTTTCCTGTGATAAGAACCATATACGCAGGGTTACCACGGAGCTTTCTTATGGCGGAGGCTGCATCAATGATGTGATCATTCATCTTGCCACCAGTGAAATGGGTTTTGGCGGAGTCGGAGAGAGTGGCATGGGAAGTTATCATGGACGTGCCGGGTTTGAGGCCTTTTCCCACACCAAATCCATTGTGGACAAAAAGACCTGGCTGGATCTGCCCATGCGGTATCAACCATATACGAAGAAATTATATGAATCTTTGTTGCATATCTTTTTAAAATAATCAACGTGCCTGTCCTGTTCATGTTTCGGGACAGGCTTTTTTTAACATATTTTTATCCTTTCATGGAAAAATACACTTTACTGTGGTAAAATATTAATATTATTATGTATCCGTTAGGGAGGTACACCATGAAAGCGGTCATAGCTATGGATTCTTTTAAAGGAAGCCTGACATCCATGCAGGCTGGAAATGCAGTGAAACAGGCATTTCTGGATGTGCTGGGAGAGGAGGCCGAGGTGTATCCTGTTGCAGATGGGGGCGAAGGAACCACGGAAACATTGCTGAGCGCACTTCAGGGAAAAAGAGTGGTCCAAACCGTCACCGGCCCGTTGGGAGAACCGGTGGAAGCGGTGTATGGAATCGTGAAGGAAGGTAAAACCGCAGTTTTGGAAATGGCGGCAGCAGCCGGACTTCCTCTTGTTCCCGGGAATCTCCAAAATCCCATGAATACCACCACTTATGGCGTGGGGGAACTGATCCTGGATGCTCTGGACCATGGTGTCAGGGAGTTTGTATTGGGAATCGGAGGCAGCGCTACCAATGACGGAGGCCTGGGAATGCTGTCTGCGTTGGGAATCCGCTTTTTTACAAAAGAGGGAGAACTCTGTGGGATTTTCGGAAGGGATGTTGCTTCCGTCTATGAGATAGATCCAAGCGGACTGGACAGCCGCCTGAAGGAGTGCAGTTTTCAGGTAGCCTGTGATGTGGAGAACCCATTATGCGGACCAAACGGAGCCTCTGCAGTGTTCGGACCCCAGAAGGGTGCGTCTGATGCTATGGTCCGTGCTTTGGATGAGGCACTTGCACAGTATGCCTCATGTTGCGAACAAGTCACGGGGCGTCTGATGCAAAACATGCCGGGAGCCGGAGCAGCAGGAGGATTAGGCTTTGCCCTGACCACCTTTCTGAATGCGAAACTGACACCCGGGATTGAATTAGTGCTGGATTTATTGAAGGTGGAAGAAAAGATGCAATGGGCAGATCTGGTGATCACCGGAGAAGGCAGGCTGGATGCACAGACTGTAATGGGAAAAGCTCCGGGTGGCGTGGCAGCAAGAGCCAAAAAATACGATCTTCCTGTAATTGCTTTTGCGGGCTGTATCGGACAGGGAGCACAGGCATGTAATGAACATGGTATAGATGCCTATTTTCCCATTCTAAGGGAAGCAGTCGGCATGGAAAAAGCCATGGAGCCGGAGATTGCCGGGCAGAATCTGTATCAAACCGCAGTTCAGGTTTTCCGGTTGATCAAAGCAGTACGGAATGTATGAGGAAGAAACATTGAAGAAGTATCTTAAGACCATCAATCGAAATGAAGTGTTAAAATATATAGGCTACACCGGGGGAGACGTGGAGGAAAAGCTGGAGGAAGATATCCGCAGCTGTTCCCGGGAAGTGATGGAGTATGCCAGACCCAGGGTCAGTTACCGGGTGTTTGAGTTAGAGCAGGATTACTGCCTTAGGGGCACCGATTTCATACCCGGCGGGCAGGATGTCAAACAAATGCTCTCCGGCTGTGACCAGGTTGTTCTTATGGCGGCCACCATTGGCAGCGATATTGAAAAACTGACCCGCCGTTACGAAGTGGACGATTTGTATAAAGCCCTGATCCTGGATGCCTGTGCCAGCAGTGCTATTGAAAATGTCTGTGACAATTTTCAGGAAGAGCTTACGCAGAAGGTGGGAGAGCAGGGAAAATACCTGACAGACCGTTTTTCACCGGGATATGGGGACATGCCCTTTGAACAGCAGCATCAGGTATGTGCCATATTAAATACGGAAAAGACCATAGGGGTCAGTTTAAGCAAAAGCGGGATTATGATCCCACGTAAATCCGTGACTGCGGTCATGGGAATTTCAGATACGGAAAAGCCCCAGAGATTTCGAGGCTGTGAGCATTGTTCCATGTTTGAAAAATGTACTTTTAGAAAGGGAGGAACCACTTGTGGGAAAGCTTGAACAACTATTGAAGAAAGAGTTTATTTTTTTAGACGGTGCCATGGGAACCATGCTGCAGAACGCAGGATTAAAGCCGGGAGAAAGACCGGAGAGTCTTTGTATTACCAATCCGGAACTGATCACCTCGATCCACCGGAAATATATTGAGGCAGGCAGTGACATTGTCTATGCGAATACATTCGGGGCAAATGCCCACAAGTTAGCAGGTACAGGATATACCACACAACAGATCATCTGTGCGGCTGTTGGGGCAGCCCGAAAAGCCTGTGAAGGAACGGACTGTGCGGTGGCACTGGATATGGGGCCCATCGGGGAATTGCTGGAGCCCTCCGGAACTTTGAAATTCGAAGAAGCTTATGAATTATATAAGGAAATGGTGACAAGCGGGGAACAAGCGGGAGCAGATTTGATCGTGATCGAGACCATGACGGATCTTTATGAGGTGCGCGCAGCAGTACTGGCGGCCAAAGAGAATACTTCGCTTCCCGTGTTTGTAACCATGACATTTGAGGAGAACGGCCGGACTTTTACCGGCTGTACCATTGAATCCATGGCCTGTGTATTAGAGGGACTGGGTGTGGATGCGGTTGGTATCAACTGCTCGTTTGGACCAAGGGAGATCCTGCCACTGGCAGAGCGTCTGACGAAGTGTACCAATCTTCCCATTCTCATTAAACCCAATGCGGGACTGCCGGATCCGCTGACCAATCAGTATGATATTTTTCCGGAGGAGTTCGGAGAATTAATGCAGGGTTATGCAAAACTGGGTATCCGGATTGCAGGCGGCTGTTGCGGAACCAATCCGGAGTATATTGCACAGATGGTGGCAAAAATGCCGCTGGGTAAAGAAGAACGCAAAACAGTTCCGTCGGTTTCCCGTCTGTGCTCTCCCCAGAGAATGGTGGAAATCAAGGGCGTCAGGATCATTGGTGAACGGATTAATCCCACCGGAAAAAAGCGATTCCAGCAGGCATTACGGGAGAATGACCTGAATTATATAGCAGAACGGGCGATCGAACAGGCCGATGCAGGCGCTGATATTCTGGATGTCAATGTGGGTCTGCCGGGTATCGATGAAAAAGAGATGATGATAAAGGTGGTGAAAACCATCCAGTCTGTGGTTGACCTGCCTTTACAGATCGATTCTTCCGATCCGGAAGCGATTGAAGCGGGACTTCGTGTTTTTAACGGAAAAGCCATTGTGAATTCTGTGAATGGAGAGCAGGAAAAAATGGACAGGATCCTTCCTGTGGTAAAAAAATACGGAGCCAGTGTAGTAGGACTTGCCATGGATGAAGAAGGGATTCCCCAGACCTGTGAGAAGAGGATTGAAATTGCCGAACGGATCCTGGAGAATGCGTTAGCATACGGGATCAAACGGGAAGATGTGTTTATTGACTGTCTGACATTAACGGTTTCTGCCCAACAGGAACAGGCGCAGGAGACGCTGAAAGCGGTTCGTTATGTGAAGGAAAAAATGGGCTTGCATACGGTGCTTGGTGTATCCAATATTTCTTTTGGACTGCCGGCAAGGGAGTTTATTACCTGTAGCTTTCTGGTGCAGGCCATGGCCAATGGACTGGATCTGCCTATTGTAAATCCCAATCAGCAGGCGGTGCTGGATGCGATTTATTCTTTCCGGGTGTTAAGCGGGGAGGATGAAAACAGTGAACGGTATATTGAACGGTTTGCCGATCGCAAGCCGGTAAATCCGATCCCTGCAACCGGAACGCCCGGAAACGGGGATCCCGCAGGAACGGCTCCAAGGGAATCTTCCGACAAGGGATTGGAGAAGCAGGGAGATCTGGACCTGGTTTATGCGGTATCCAGAGGTCTGAAGGAAGAAGCAGCTAGAATTACCAAAGCGCTGCTGGCGCAAAAGAGTGAAATGGAGATCATAGATGAACTTTTAATCCCGTCACTGGATCGGGTGGGAGAGCGCTATGAGAAGCAGGAGATCTTCCTTCCCCAGCTGATCAATTCTGCATCTGCTTCCTGTGAAGCATTTGAAGTCCTGAAACAGAGTATTCTGGCAAAGGGAAACGGCTCGGTTTCAAAAGGAAAGGTAGTGCTTGCTACAGTCAGAGGAGATATCCACGATATCGGAAAGAATATCGTAAAGGTTTTATTGGAAAATTATGGTTTCCAGGTTATTGACCTGGGCAGGGACGTACCTGTTGAGACGGTTGTGGAAACAGCAATCCGGGAAGATGTGAAGCTGGTAGGCTTAAGTGCATTGATGACCACAACCCTGAAAAGCATGGCAGATACCATCGCAGCACTGCGGGAAAGCGGACATGAATGCAAGGTGGTTGTGGGCGGAGCAGTTCTAACACCGGAATACGCCAAACAGATTGGTGCGGATTATTATGCAAAAGATGCAAAGCAGACAGTAGATTATGCCAAAGAGATTTTTGGCTAACTGTGTGCCGGAAAGGAATGCCAAAGAATGGATATAAGAGAGTATATAAAACAACAGGTACTGGTGTTTGATGGGGCCATGGGTACCTATTATGCGGCCAAACACCGTGTGCCCAATGATGGCTGTGAAGCAGCCAACCTGCAGGAACCCGGGAAGGTACTGGAGATCCACAGGGAGTATGTGCAGGCAGGATGCAGAGCCATCAAAACCAATACATTTGCCGCCAATATGGACAATTACGGAAATAATGCGGAGTACTTAAAACAGATCATCCGGGCCGGATATGAGCTTGCCTGCCAGGCGGCAGAAGGCAATGAGGTATTTGTGTTTGCGGATATCGGTCCGGTTCAGTTGACGGATGCGAAGAAAAGTGCAGCAGATAAGTATATTGAGGTGGCAGACGTTTTCATTGACCTTGGTGCCAGGAATTTTCTGATTGAGACTCTTTGCAATGATGAGGGTATCGAGGAACTGACCCGCCATATTAAATCCAGGGTAGAGGATGCGTTTATTATAGTATCTTTTGCGGTTCAGCCGGACGGCTATACAAAGGAGGGCTGTCTGGGTCATGAATTACTGCAGACAACCGCACAAAACAGCAAGATTGACGTTGCAGGTATCAACTGTGTGTCCGGACCGCATCACATGCATCAGTATTTTAAGACGGTTAAGCAGCTGAATGATTGCTTTAGCGTTATGCCAAATGCCGGCTATCCTACAGTGATCAACAACCGGACATTTTTTGAAAGCAGCCCGGACTATTTTGCATTAAAACTGACGGATATCGTATTGGAAGGCGCAAAGATTGTCGGTGGCTGTTGCGGAACCACGCCGGAGTATCTTAGAAAAACCATAGAGGCACTGGAAGATCTGACAGAGAATGACGGACAGGATGTTCTGGTAAAGCATACCGGCCGGGAAAAAAAGAGTATGCCGCGGATCAATCCCTTTGCAGAAAAGATGGCTCGCGGGGAAAAAGTCATTGCGGTAGAATTAAACCCACCGTCCAATGCGGATATCGCCGGATTTGATGCCAATGCGAAGATGTTAAAGGAGGCCGGTATAGATATTCTGACCATAGCAGATAGTCCCATTGCCAGAGCCAGGGCGGACAGCAGTATTCTGGCCTGCCGTGTGAAACGGGAACTGGGTCTGGATGCCCTGCCGCACATTACCTGCAGGGACCGAAATATCAATGCTACGAAAGCATTGCTTTTGGGACTTAATATAGAAGGAATCAATAACGTGCTGATCGTAACGGGGGATCCTATTCCCAATGCAATGAGAGATGAGGTCAAAAGTGTTTTCAATTTCAATTCCCGTATGTTGGCAAAGTATGTGAATACTTTGAATGAAACCGTCTTTGAGAATAAGTTCCTCATCTGTGCTGCATTGAATGTGAATGCCCTGAATTTTGATATTCAGCTTCAACTGGCAAAGGAAAAAGAAGCAAACGGAGTAAGTGTGCTTCTGACCCAGCCGGTAATGACCGCAGAAGGCTTAGACAATCTGAGACGGGCAAAAGAGGAGTTGAAAGGAAAAATCCTGGCAGGAGTGATGCCAATTGTCAGTTATCGGAATGCCTGTTTTATGGAAAGTGAAGTGTCCGGAATCCATGTGGATCAGCAGATCATTGAGCTGTTTAAAGGCAAAGAGAAGGAAGAAAGCATTGAGCTGGGGATAAAAATAGGAGCAGAGATCATGAAGAAGGTGGAACCCTATTGTGACGGCTATTATTTAATGGCACCCTTCGGAAGAGGAGATATTATCTGCCGTATGTTGGAACAGTTTTATGGACAGTAAGCAGTTTATTCCCGACAATTGTGTGTAAATTATGAAATATAAAAAGAGTTTCCTTGAAATTTCTTGACATTTAATTATCATTTTACTAAAATTAAACTATACTTTTGTAAAGTAGCAAACAAAAGAAGGGTGGTTTCTATGAAAAGCATAAGGACAAAATTGATTCTGTTTTTTTCGGCGATATGTATTGGGTGCCTGACACTGGCATTGCTTTTGGTATCGTCTATGGCAAACAAGAGTTTTTCTCGATGTAATGACGAATTACAGAAGCAGAACGCGCAGTATTATGCATCTCTGATCGATGCATGGTTGGAAAGAGAGACGGCGATCATTGATTCCGGATGTACTTATTTAGAATCAATGGACACCATAGAGACAGAGGCGGTGTCCTCCTATCTTATGACAGAAACTGCCGCTGCTGAAAACGCAAGTGATATTTATGTTGGTTTTGATGATAAGCAGTTTATCGATGGAACCGGATGGATTCCGGATGCTGACTGGGATTGTACCCAGCGTGGATGGTTCACCGGTGCTTTGGATTCCGATACCAAGGTGTATGGAGAACCTTACGTGGACGCCATTACCGGCAGCATGGTAATCGGTGTTTCCAAGAGTTTTCAGTGTAAAGACGGAAGAGTCGGAGTTTTGAGTATGGACCTGAACTTACAGGTTCTGTTTGATATGGTTAATACATATGTGGATTCTTCTGATGGAAGTTATGCCTTTATCACGAATGCGGATGGATTGATCCTTTTACATCCGGAAGAATCCTTCATGGCAAGTAACGAGAATCAGAGCATGATTTCTGATATTGTGGACGGAAATTATGTTAAGGGACTGGAAAATGATGCAGCGATTCAGGATTATGACGGACAGAAGAAATTTTTAAGAGAGTCGGAAGTATCCTGCAGCGGATGGAAAGTTGTATTAGTGATTCCTGTTGCGGTTTATAATGCAACATTAAATCAGCTGATGCGTGCTATTCTGGGAATTATAGTAGTAGTAGCGATTGTTGCAGCTGTGGTAGTAGCCCTGTTTAGTTCCAGTATTACCAAGCCGATTACCCGGATGCAGAATGAGATCACAGCATTAAGAGAATTAAGACTGAAAGAGGAGCAGCAGGCAAAGAAGAGTGCCCGCAAAGATGAATTAGGACATATGGATGCGGCCATTGTTTCTTTACGAGGCAGGCTGAATAATATCGCACAACAGCTCACGGATGTGTCCGAAATGCTGGTTGGACAGTTTAACAATGTGCAGGGTTCCGTAATCAATTCTGTAGAGAATCTGGGTGGTGTCAAAGACACCATGAGCCAGATTGTTCAGGCCATTGAAGAAACAGCAAATCAGACCCAGGAAGCCAATATCAATCTGAATGGATTTGCGGATGAGCTTGGAAATGTAGTAGAGAGTGTGGCTGTGATGAATCAGGTTGCAGGCCGGACAGTGGACAAGAGTGTGGAGGGATTGGATTCTATCCATCTGCTCTCCGAACAGGTTGAAGAGACCAAACAGTTACAGGAAGGTGCGTATGAAACAGTTACCAGCCTGTCACAGAAATCAGCATCCATTGATGGTATCAGCCAGGCAATCAGTTCTATTGCGGAGCAGACTTCACTGCTTTCCCTGAATGCTTCTATAGAAGCTGCAAGAGCAGGAGAAGCCGGAAGAGGATTTGCGGTAGTTGCAGATGAAATAAGAAAACTGGCAGATGAAACAGCCAATGCGACCCAGGAAATCGCAGATATTACTTCTGATATCCGGCATGAGATCGAGATCGTTAGTCATCAAATGGATCAGATGCAGGATAATACAGAACGATGCATGGGTGCCATGGGTAGTACCGAAGAGATTTTCCGCCAGATTAATGATGATATTACACAAGTGGGAACGGAAATCAGGGATTTGGAAGATGCCATTGATGTATTGAACCGAAACAAAGAAGACATTGTAGATAAGTTTTCGGATATTTCCAGCGAAACCCAGGAGCTTTCCGCAGCCAGTCAGGAAATCTTCAGCAAGACAGAAGATCAGAGCGATGAGCTGGAGAATATCGGAAGCGCAATGAATGAATTGGAAAAAGTAGTAGAGGAATTAAATTCCGTTATCAAGCAGTTTAATGCTTAAAAAAACATGACAGGATGCCCCGGTTTATCCGGGGCATTTTTATGTAAAAAACTAATAAAATAAGACTTGCATTTTGCCCATGAAAGGTCTATCATAAGAAAGGTTTTGAAGAATTATGGCGTGATATGGAAATGAAATTAAAGGTTGCGCAGGAAAAGGGGAAAAAAGAATGTTAGCAAAAATTTTGGCACTGACAATTTTCTTACTCATGTTTGTGTTGATCATCATGGATAAGATTGAACGTCATATTGTTACACTTGGCTGCGGACTGGCTACCATTGTGTTGGTGTTTGGTCTTGCTATGCGTGACGTAAATGCAATTGTGGAGACTCTGAATCTTAGGAATGTTTTTACAGTGGGCTTTTGGTATGAGGCAGGCCAGGCGACGGAAAGCTCCAGTGGTATTAACTGGGCAACTATCATTTTTATCCTGGGAATGATGATCATGGTAGAAGGAATGGCAAAAGCAGGATTTTTTCGCTGGTTGTGTATGACCATTGCCAAGGCAGTGAAGTATAAGGTAGTCCCGTTGTTTATTACCTTTATGATCATGTCTGCTGTGTTGGCCATGTTTATTGACAGTATCACTGTAATACTGTTTTTAGCGGCTGTAACGGTAGAGTTAGCCCAGTTACTGAAATTTAATCCGCTGCCCATGATCCTGTCGGAGATTTTTTGCGCGAATCTGGGAGGGTCAGCAACGATGTGCGGCGACCCGCCAAATATCATCGTAGGAACTTCATTGGGTTATACGTTTGCAGATTTTATTACCAATACAGGACTGATCGCGGGAATCTCCCTGGTGGCTGTTGTGATTTATTTTTATCTTGTATTCCGTAAGGAGTTAAGTCAGGCGCAGGCAGAGGAAGTCAATATTGCGAATATGCCGTCACCGGCAGAAGCCATTACCAGTAAAAAAGATTTTGCTATCAGCTCACTGATTTTTCTCTGTGCGGTTGTTATGCTGGTTACCCATGCCCAGACAGGATTAACCGTGGCATTGATCGGAGCAGTCATTTCTGTTTTGACATTAGTGACGGCCGGCAAGGATGTGAAGAAGGTTTTGAAAGGTGTGGATTATAAGACCTTATTATTCTTCATTGGTTTATTTGTTGTGGTGGGCGGTCTGGAACAGACCGGAATCCTGGTACTGATCGCAGAGTTTATCGGAAAGATCAGTGGTGGTAATGCCATCGTGATGGTATGTATCATTATTTGGGTTTCTGCGATTGCCAGTGCAGTGGTAGATAATATTCCTTTTGCAGCTACTATGATACCTGTTATTCAGACCTTGGCGGCAACTACGGGTATGGACCTTAGGGTTCTGGCATGGAGCCTTTCCATGGGAACCGATATCGGAGGAAGTGCAACGCCCATTGGAGCATCGGCTAACGTTGTAGGTACTTCTGTGGCGGCGAAACACGGTTATCCGGTAAGCTGGGGTCGTTATTGCAAGAGTGCTATTCCGGCAACGGTTTTAGTAATTGCGATTTCCACCATCTGCATTATTGTCAGATATTTTTAGGTTTCTTGTGTCCCCTTTCCGGACAGTATCCGGGAAGGGGTTTTATCTTTATGAAAAGGAATAGGGAGCAGAGATCGGATGAAGAAAAACAGCGAAGAGAAAACCAATGTTATGCGGCTTTTAGAAAAGAAGAAGATTCCTTACCGTGCATATTGTTATGTGGAGTCCGGGGCGGTCAACGGTGTTCAGGTTGCTGCCATATTGGGACAAAACCCGGAGCAGGTATTTAAAACACTGGTGACTGTGGGAAAAACAGGAAATCATTATGTATTCGTAATCCCGGTTAAGGAAGAGCTGGATTTGAAAAAAGCAGCAATTACGGTTGGAGAAAAAAAGATTGAAATGCTAAAATCCAGGGAGCTTTTGGGACTTACCGGTTATGTGCACGGAGGGTGTTCACCCATCGGAATGAAGAAGTTTTTCCCTACAGTGATTCATGAAACGGCAGCACAAATGGATACCATTTTCTTTAGCGGAGGAAAAATCGGTTATCAGGTGCAGGTTTCTTTACAGGATCTTGAAAAGATCATCCGGTTTTCGCTGGCGGATTTGATTGAGGACCATGAGGAGGAGTAAGGATGGAGAAAATCAAAAATATTGTGTTTGATGTCGGGGATGTTCTTTTAGAGTACCGTTGGAGAGATATGCTGCAGGATTATGGGTTGTCGCCTCAGGAAGCAGAGCGTATAGGGAATGAGATGTTTGAGGATGAGGACGGCTTGTGGCTGGAACTGGACATAGGAAAGAAATCCTCGGAGGAGATCATCCGGGCATATGAGAGAAAGTATCCGGAAGATGCCAAGGCCATCCGGTTTTTTATTTCCCATGGTGAATATATGTCGGTACCGCGGCCGGAAATATGGGAGAGAATACCCGAATTAAAAGAGCAGGGTTACAAGATCTACCTGCTGTCTAATTATTCCCGGGATTTGTTCGAGAAGCATACCCGGTATGCCGACTTTATGCAATCTATCGATGGAAAAATGGTTTCTTATATGATCCACAAGATCAAACCGGATCCGGCCATCTATCAGGCTTTATTGGAAGAATATCATCTGAAAGCCGGGGAGTGTCTGTTTTTTGATGACAGGGCGGCGAATGTAAAGGCAGCCAGAGAGCAGGGAATGGCAGCAAAACAGGTTTTGTCCAAAGAGCAGCTTAATACCGATCTTTTGGCCATTTTGCGGGGAGAGTTTGATCTGACCGGATGCATCATAAGATAGTGAGATTCCCACTGCATGAACTGTGCAGTGGGATTTTTTGAAAGTATTCATTGACAGGTCAACAAAAGTGAGGTATAGTCTTTGATGGATATGTAAAGTCAGGAGGAAAATATGCAGCAGGATCATTTCAATGTGTTTACTGTTTCTGTGGGAAAACTATATAAGCAGATTCAAAGATTAAAATCCGCAGGAATGAAACAATACGGGTTAAAAGGTGCACATGTGTCGATCCTGCATCTGTTGGCAGGCCGGACGGAGGGTGTATCCTTTCAGGAGATCTGTCAGATCTGCGATCTGGATCGGGCGCTGGTTTCCAGAGAATTAGGGGATCTGGTGCATCAGGGATATATCAGAAAAGATTCCAAAGACGGTGTGTATCATGCGAAGTATTATGCTACACCTAAGGCAGAAGAGATTTTGCCGGAATTCATAAGTATTATCGAAGGGGTGCAGCGCAAAGCTGATGAAGGCATATCAGAAGAGGAACTTGCGGTGTTCTACCGCGTGTTGGAACAATTAAGAAAGAATTTAGAGGATTTGGATTTCAATGAACGAGATTAGATTTATTACAGACTCTGCGTCAGATGCGCAGGAATTAAATTTAGAAAATGTTATGGTACTTCCTATGACTATCCACTTTGGTGATCAGGAGTTTGAGGATGGTGTTACGATTTCTCACAGAGAGTTCTACGAAAAGCTTATTGAGAGTGATGAGCTTCCCAAAACCAGCCAGATTTCACCTCTGGCATTTGAAAGTGCAATAAGGCAGGTGACCTCTCAGGGGGATATTGCCATCGTGATCGTGCTGTCTTCCAAGCTTTCCGGAACTTATCAGAGTGCCATGATTGCTGCAGCGGAGTTTGAGAAGGATGTATATGTCATTGACAGTGAGAATGTGGCAGTAGGGGAATGCGTGCTGTTAAAGCACGGACTTCAACTGGCTGCGCAAGGGAAGTCAGCCCAGGAGATCGTGTCCATATTGGAAGGAGAGCGAAGCCAGATTCATACCATTGCCCTGTTAGAAACCCTGGAGTATTTAAAGAAGGGCGGCCGGATTTCCAAAACAGCGGCCTTTGCAGGAAACCTTCTTTCCATTAAGCCGGTGGTAGGCGTTGTAGACGGCGAAGTAGCCGTGCTTGGAAAGGCGAGAGGATCCAAACAGGGAAACAACCTGTTGATGCAGGAAATCGAGAAAGCCGGTGGTGTAGACTTTGATCGTCCTATCTATCTTGGATATACCGGTCTGGATGACAGTGCTGTTTTGAAATATGCTAAAGACAGCGAGGCTGTCTGGAAAGAAAACGTGGATCAGCTAACCACCATTAGTATCGGTTCTACCATAGGAACCCACGTGGGTCCCGGAGCGATTGCGGTATCCTTCTTTGCTAAGGACTAGTCTTTTGCTTGCGTTTCCTCTTTTCAGGTGGTATGATTCTGGAAGAAAAGTGATCTGACAGGAAAGAGGATGGGTATTAAATATGAAATGGTTGATTGCTTCGGATATTCATGGATCTGCTTTTTATTGTGAGAAACTTCTGCAGGCCATGGAGATGGAACAGGCGGAGAA
The DNA here is from genome assembly GCA_051877515.1 of Lachnospiraceae bacterium. Taxonomy (GTDB): domain Bacteria; phylum Bacillota; class Clostridia; order Lachnospirales; family Lachnospiraceae; genus XBB1006. The sequence goes on from JBJEIY010000017.1 coordinate 174,244, forward strand.
ACTGATTCTTCTGGGAGATTTATTATATCACGGTCCGAGAAATGCTCTGCCGAAGGGGTATGAGCCCTCGAAAGTGGCAGAAATGCTTAACAGCATCAAGGATAAGATCCTGGCAGTAAGAGGAAACTGTGATTCCGAGGTGGATCAGATGGTACTGCAGTTTCCCATGATGGCAGAGTATGCTGTGGCAACTGTGGGTGGCAGAAATTTCTATTTTAGTCACGGACATAAATCGGATTCTGAGTTTGGTCTGCCGCTTCTTCCGGGAGATGCCCTGCTTTGCGGGCATACCCATGTGCCGGAATACAGGCTTTCAGACGGCCGTATTTATCTGAATCCGGGCTCGGTCTCTATTCCCAAGCAGGATAGTTACCATGGCTATATCCTTTTGTCGGAAGAGAAGATCTTATGGAAAGATTTGGACGGAACCCTGAAGAGACAAGAAGATGTGTGAGTAAGTGAACAGAAAAACAGGAAAAGAATCCTCCCTATCGGATGGGCATAAGCCCCTTCCGGTGGGGAGGATTTTGTGCTACATTTTAATGTCTTTCTTGCGATAAAGATACAGGAATGATAAAATAAATTCGGAGGTTATATTATGAGTGAACGTGTACTTTCGATTCTTGCTGATTCTTTTATGAAGATCCTTATACCGGGATTGAAAATGACGATTCCCTTAACGGTGATTTCATTTGCTCTTGCACTGGTAATCGCGGTAGCGGTGGCGTTGGTGCAGTTTTCCAATATTCCCATTCTAAAACAGCTGGCAAGATTTTATATATGGATCATTCGAGGGACCCCATTGCTGGTGCAGTTGTTTGTGGTATTTTACGGATTGCCCAATCTGGGTATCCTCATCGATCCGTTTCCGGCGGCAGTGCTGGTCTTTGCCTTAAATACCGGCGCTTATGATGCGGAAACCATTCGGGCAGCCATTGAGTCCGTACCAAAGGGGCAGATGGAAGCAGGATACTGTGTGGGTATGTCATACATACAGATCATTCGAAGACTGATCCTGCCACAGGCACTTCGGACAGCCTTTCCACCCTTATCCAATTCCCTGATTTCCCTGGTAAAGGATACTTCTCTGGCAGCCAACATTACTTGTGTGGAAATGTTTATGGCGACCCAGCGTATTGTAGCCAGAACCTATGAAGCACTGGCGCTGTATCTGGAAGTGGCATTTATCTACCTGATGTTTTGTACTGTTTTAACCTGGCTGCAGCATCAGGGAGAGCAGAAACTGAATGTGTATGAATGATCCGGAGGTGTATCATGTTAGAGATAAAACAGATTAAGAAAGCCTTCGGGGACTTAAAGGTGCTTGAGGGCGTGGATCTTAAGGTGGATAAAGGAGACGTGATTGCCATCATTGGTCCCAGCGGTTCCGGAAAAACCACATTGTTGCGCTGTATGAATTTTCTGGAACACGCAGATGAAGGAACCATGATCTTTGATAACGAGACCATAGATCTTAATAGCATCCGAAAGAAGGATATCCACAGGCTTCGTAAGAAAACAGCTTTTGTTTTCCAGGATTATAACCTCTTTCGAAATAAAACAGCAATCCGGAATGTGACAGAAGGATTGACTGTGGCCAGAAAGGTGCCCAAAGAGGAGGCGGAGAGGATTGCCCGGAAGATGTTAGACAAAGTAGGCATGGCAGAGTGGGCAGAGCATTATCCCCACCAGTTGTCCGGAGGTCAGCAACAGCGGGTTGCCATAGCCCGGGCTCTGGCAACAGACCCGGAGATCATCTATTTTGATGAGCCTACTTCTGCCCTGGATCCGGAATTGATCGGGGAAGTATTAAATGTTATGAAGCAGCTGGCCAATGAGGGTATGACCATGGTGGTGGTCACCCATGAATTAAATTTTGCAAAAAATGTGGCTTCGAAGGTGATCTTTATGGAGCACGGACAGGTTGTAGAACAGGGAAGTGCCAGAGAGTTTTTTGCAAATCCCAAAGAAGAACGGACCAGACTTTTTTTAAACCATATTTTAGAACAAAAGGATAGATAAAGGAGAAAATCATGAAAAACAAAATCACAGTAGTATTATTGACCACAATGATGATCATGTCCTGTCTGTTAATGGCAGGATGTACAGCAAGTAAGGAAAAAGCAGACGACGGTAAGGATCTTTTAGAGCAGATTCAGGAACGGGGAACCATTATCGTTGCCACAGAAGGAACCTGGGCCCCCTGGACCTATCATGATGAAAACGATGAGCTTACCGGTTTTGATGTGGAAGTGGCAAGAGCCATTGCGGATAAGCTTGGTGTAAAGGCAGAGTTTGTAGAAGTGGAATGGGACGGTATTTTTGCCGGAATTGATGCAGGACGTTATGATATTACCTGCAATGGTGTGGAAGTCGATGAGGAGCGAAAGGAGAAGTACAACTTTACGGAACCTTATGCCTATATGAGAACGGCTATCATAGTCAGAGAGGACGAGGAACGGATTCATAGCTTTGAGGATCTGGAGGGCATGAAAACAGCTAATACCCTGCAGAGTACCTATGCCAAACTGGCGGAAAGTTATGGTGCAGAAGTAACCGGTGTGGATGATCTGATCCAGACCATTGAACTGTTAGAGTCCGGACGGATTGATGCGACCCTGAATGCAGAGGTTTCATACTACGACTATGTGAAAGAACATCCGGAAGCAAACTTGAAGATAGCAGCATTGGGAGAAGATGCTTCCCTTGTATCCATTCCGGTACGTAAAGGTGAGCAGAACGAAAGTCTGGTGGATGCACTGAATAAAGCAATTCAGGAATTGTCGGAAGAGGGTGTATTAAGCGAGCTGTCCGTGAAATTTTTCGGAAGTGATATCACACAGGCGCAGGTACAGTAAGCCGCCATGCGGAAGAACAGAAAAAGATTGCAGAAGGAGAAACCAGAGGATGATAGGTGTGATCGGAGCCATGGATGTGGAAGTGGCCAGACTGAAAGAGCAGATGGATCAGGTGACGATCCTGCATAAAGCGGGGATGGAGTTTTACCGCGGTATCTTAAACGGAAACGAGGTTGTGGTAGTGCAGGCCGGCGTGGGAAAAGTAAATGCGGCATGCTGTACCCAGTGTCTGATCGACCATTTTGGTGTGGACTGTGTCATCAATACCGGAATCGCCGGTTCCCTGCAGGCAAAGATCGATATCGGAGATGTGGTATTGGCTACGGATGCGGTAGAACATGATATGGATGCGGTCTCTTTTGGATATCCCTTAGGACAGATTCCGGGAATGCAGGAGTTTTCTTTCCCGGCGGATGAGAAGCTGCGCAAAGTGGCAAGGGAATGCTGTGAAAGAGTGAACCCGGATATTCAGGTATTTGAAGGAAGGGTTTTGACAGGAGATCAGTTTGTTGCAGAAAAAGAGAAAAAACAGTGGCTGGTGGATCAGTTTCAGGGATTTTGTACGGAAATGGAAGGAGCCGCCATTGCTCATGCGGCACATTTAAACGGCGTGCCATGTCTGATTGTCAGGGCAATCTCCGACAAAGCGGATGACAGTGCTACGCAGGATTATCCCACCTTTGAGAAAAAGGCCGTGGAGCATTCCGTAAGACTCATCTATGAATTGGCAGGACAGCTGTAAAGGAGAGAAAAATGGAGAAAATAGCAAGCTTTACCGTAGATCATTTACGTTTACTTCCGGGAGTGTATGTATCCAGAAAGGATCATGTGGGACAGGAGGTCATTACCACTTTTGATATCCGTATGACCAGACCCAACTATGAGCCGGTGATGAACACTGCTGAAATACATGCCATAGAGCACCTGGGAGCTACCTTTTTAAGAAATCATGCAGAGTATAAGGATAAATGTGTTTATTTTGGCCCAATGGGCTGTCGTACAGGATTTTACCTGCTTTTGGCAGGAGATTACGAATCCGGGGATATTCTGGGATTACTGGAAGAGCTGTTTGTTTTTGTCCGGGACTATGAAGGACAGATTCCCGGTGCGGCTGCCAAAGACTGTGGGAACTATCTGGATTTAAATCTGCCCATGGCAAAATATCTGGCTGATAAGTATGTAAAAGAAGTGTTAACGAACATTACTCCGGAGAGGTTGGTTTATCCGCAGTAAGAAAGGTAATGAGTATGGCGTTACAGATGATTCTAGGGGGCGCAGGCAGCGGGAAATCCGTCTGGCTGTATGATCATATCAGAAAAGAAGCAGAAAAGCATCCGGAACAGACTTACCTTGTGCTTGTGCCGGAACAGTTTACCTTAAGTACGCAGATGGAGTTTGTCAACCGCCAGCCTGAGCACTGTATTATGAATATCGATGTCCTAAGCTTTGAGCGACTGGCTTACCGGGTATTTGATGAACTTGGTATTTCGGACTTAAAAGTGCTGGAGGATATTGGAAAAACGCTGGTTATCCGTAAGGTGGCCAGAGAAAAAGAAAATGAGTTGAAGGTACTGAAAAAGAACCTGGACAGGCCGGGATATTTAGATCAGATCAAGTCCCAACTGACAGAGTTTGCCCAGTATTATGTAACGGTAGACAAGCTGGAGAAAGCGTTGTCTGGTATGCCACAGGATCTTTTGTACTATAAACTAAGGGATTTAAAGATCCTTTATGAGGGCATGGAGGAGTATCTGGCCCAAAACTATATTACCGCAGAAAAGCTTTTAATACTGCTTTCTGAGGTGGCGCACAAGTCTGCGCTCTTGAGAAATGCAGTGGTGGCTTTTGACGGATATACAGGATTTACACCGGTACAGATGCGCTTTTTAAAAGCCTGGGCACCCATGGTACAGGATCTGTATGCCACGGTACTGGTAGATGTCCGGGAAGACTATATGAAGGTGGGTGCCAGTCATGAATTGTTTTATCCCGGGAAAAAGTATATTGCTTCTCTTGTGAGGCTGGCAGAAGAAACCGGTATGGAGCAAAAGGATCCGGTTATCATGCCGGCTTCTTCCATGCGCAGATTTCGCGGACATGAGGGATTGGCAGCATTAGAGGAAAATCTTTTCAGGGTACCTGCCAAAAGTTTGGTGACAGCCGGTGAGGACGTCACGATTACCGCCCTTAAAAATCCCAGGCAAGAGCTTTTATATGTGGCAGCAAAGATACATCAGTATACCGGACAGGGACTTCGCTACCACGATATGGCCATTGTCACCGCGGATCTGGATACCTATGCGGATGAAATACGAGGGGTTTTTGAGAAAGCAGGGATCCCGTTTTTTGTAGATCAGAAAAAAAAGATCACATATAATTCCTTTACGGAGCTTCTAAAAGGTCTGATGGATATGGTGCGTCTGGATTTTTCCTATGAAGCGGTTTTCCGGTATCTGAAAACAGGACTGAGTAATCTTACTCGGCAAGAGGTGGAGGCTCTGGAAAACTACTGCCTGGCTGCAAGGGTCAGAGGAAGCAGGCGATATCAGGAACCTTTTTCCTATATGCCTCAGGGATATACATTGGAAGAAATGGATCGGGTTAACGAGATCCGGCAGCATTTTATCGAACCCTTAGAAGAACTTTGCAATCTGGGAGGATCCTGTCATTCGGTAGGAGTGTTGGCTGCAACATTGTATCGCTGCGTAGATGGTCTGGGATTGGAAGAAAAGCTGTATCATCTTTCCGGGGAACTGGAGAGTTCCGGACAGTTCCAGAAGGCACGGGAATACAGTCAGATATATGGCCTGGTCATGGATCTTCTGGATAAATATGTGGCTCTTATGGGTGAGGAAGAAATCTGTTTTGAGGAATTTGAGAAAATCTTTACTTCAGGACTGGACTGTCTGCAGGTATCCGCAATCCCTGCAGGAAGAGATTGTGTGATCCTGGGAGATCTGGAGCGAACCCGACTGGAGCATGTGAAAGTACTGTTTTTGGTGGGGGCAAACGAAGGCGTGATCCCCAGAGTCAGTACAGGAAGTATTTGTCTGACACAAAATGAGCGCTCCCGGTTGGAGGAATTGGGAATGGAGCTTGCAGCAGGACCAAGAGACAGGATTTTTATGCAGAGATTCTATTTGTACATGGTGATGAGTAAGCCCCAGGAGGCCTTGCACATGACCTATTCCTTATACAGCATGGCAGGAGAAGTCAGAAAGCCTTCTTATCTCATTGATACCGTACAGGCCCTGTTTCCGGCTCTTGAGGTTAAGGAAGAAACACAGGAAGATCTGCTGGGGTATCAGTTTACTCCCAAACTGGCCTTTTCCAATATGGTGGAGCATGTGGAAAGACCGGAAGAACAGGAGTATCTGTATTACTTTATGCATCAGCCGGAGTACCGGCAGCAAATGGAAAGCCTGCTTGGGGCATCCCGGGATACACAGACCGGGGAGCAGATGGATCAAGAGCTGGTCAAACAACTTTACACAGATACCATAAGGGGCAGTGTCACAAGGCTGGAAAGTATGGCACGATGCAGTATGCAGCATTTTTTCAATTACGGATTAAAGCTGAAGGAGCGTCAGACCGGAAAATATACCATGCTGGACATGGGCAACCTGTTTCACTCTGCCATGGAAAACTATTCCCGTTACCTGGAAGAAGAGCATTATACTTACAGTTCTGTGCCCGCCGCAAAACGGGAGGAGTATGCGGAACGGGCAGTAAGGGATGCCGTGGCTGACCTGAATCAGATCTATTTATACGAAAATGCCAGAAACCGGTACCAGACAGAGCGTCTGATCAGAATCGTGAAAAGAACGGTCTGGGCACTGGCAAAGCAGATGGAGACGGCAGGTTTTTCGCCGGTATCCTGCGAGAAAAAGTTTACCATAAAAGCACAGGAAGACAGTATGTTAAAGCTGTCAGGAGATTTTTCCATGGAGCTGACCGGTAAGATTGACCGTATTGATGTCAGACAGGAACAGGAGGATCTGCGATATCGGGTTATTGATTATAAAAGTGGAAATACCACCCTTTCGGTGGGAAAGGTCTATGACGGAACGCAGCTTCAGCTTATGACCTATGAACATGCGGCAGGAAAGTTGATGAAAAAGCAGTATCCCGGGGAACAGGTGGTCTGTGATGGAGTGTACTATTACCGGATGAAGGATCCCATGGTAAAAATCGAATCTGAGATCACAGAAGAGGAAATTGATGCACTCTTATATGATGAACTGCGGCTGGAGGGTGCCGGGATCAGTACAGAGGATGAGAGCATTTCCGAGAAAAGCAAGACCTATGGAAAGGAACATTTAAATACGCTGACGGCGTATTCCCGCCATAAGATCCATGAACTGGGAGAAGCGGTGGTGTCAGGAGAACTGGTCTTAAATCCTATCTCCATGGCAGATACGGTTTGCTGTGAATACTGTGATTACAGACAGGCCTGTGGATTTGACCGGAGAATTCACGGAAACTGTGTGCGAAAAGAAACGACTGGAAAAGAGGAAGAAGTGCTGGCACAGATGCTTCAGGAATTGGAAGAGGAGGAGCAGCATGGCGATTAATTATACAGAGGCCCAGCAAAAGGTCATTGCCTTAAGAGACCGGAATCTTCTGGTGTCTGCTGCAGCGGGTTCCGGAAAAACTGCCGTATTAGTGGAAAGGATCTGTCAGATGGTCACAGATAAGGATCATCCCATGGATATCGATGAATTGCTGGTGGTTACTTTTACCAATGCGGCTGCTGCGGAAATGAAAAACCGTATCATGAGCGCGTTGCAACAGCGGCTGAAACAAGACAGCCAAAATGCCCATCTGCAGCGTCAGGTTTCTCTGGTACACAACGCACAGATCACCACCATAGACGGATTCTGTCTGCAATTTTTAAAGGAGCATTTTTACCTGCTGAATTTAGAGCCGGGCTTTCGCATTGTAGATGATAATGAACGCACTCTGATCGTGGAAGATGTGATGGAAAGGGTGCTGGGAGAGTTTTATGAGGAAGCATCCCCCGATTTCCTGGATTTTGTGGAAAGTTATATTCAGGGAAAGACGGATGAGGCATTAAGCAGTTTTATCTATCAGATGTATACAACCGCAGAGTCCTGTCCCTGGCCGGACAAATGGTTGTCGGAATGTGAAGAGGACTATGAACCGGCACGGATCCGAAAGCCGGAGGACATGCTTCTGATGGATCTTGTTTTAGAGGACGCCAGGAAAAAGGTAAAGGATGCCGTTCATATTCTGGAAACAGGGGCAGCAGCCTGTGAGGGATACGAAGGTTTGCAGAAGCTTGCCATGGATCTTTCTGAACTGGCAGAGACTTTCAGACCTTTGTTAACTGTGCAGGAGTATCATGTCTTTTATGAGTTTTTTAAAGATTATAAGTTTCCCACTATGCCAAGGATCACGAAACCTGCACCGGAGGAGGCAGAACGAAAAGAAGAGGTTAAGGCAGCCCGGGACGAAGCGAAAGATATCTTGAAAAAGTTAAAAGAAAAAAGCTTTTTTCTGCCCGGAGAGCAGGTGGTGAAAGATCATTTATCCATGCAGCCAAAGATCCGGGTATTGTGCCGGATGACCCGGCGGTTTATGGAGGAGTTCACAGCGGAAAAGCAGAGCCGGAATGTGGTGGATTTCGGTGATCTGGAGCATTTAACTCTGAACATCCTGTATCAGGAGGAGGGAGTATTGTCTCCTGTTGCCGGGCAGTACCGGAAGAAGTTCCGGGAAATCATGATCGATGAGTATCAGGATTCCAATGTACTGCAGGAAGCCATTCTCACCGCGATTTCCGGAGAGGCGGAAGGAAAGAAGAATCTGTTTATGGTAGGAGATGTGAAACAGAGTATTTACCGGTTCCGCCAGGCAAAGCCGGAGCTTTTTATAGAGAAATACAAGCGCTATCATTATGAGGAAAGTTCAGATCAGAAGATCGATCTGGATTTAAATTTCCGCAGCAGGCAGCAGGTTTTACGGTTTAGCAACTATATTTTTGACGGACTGATGCAGGCTGATCTGGGGGATGTGCCTTACGATGAACATGCCAGTTTAAAATACGGAGCCTCCTATGACCGACAGCTGGATGAGTTGTTTGAGACGACTGTGGTTGTGGCAGATGGAAAAAACCTGGAAGAAAACAAGGAGGAAGCAGAGGCTTCGGCCATTGCGCAGCAGATTCGCAGCCTGCTGGAGCATGGGCGGGTTACGGATGAACAGGGCTACCGTCCTGTCCGGTATTCGGATATTGTGATCCTGCTTCGTAAAAAAAATCTGTCCGGGGTTATTTCGGAAAAACTGAAAAGCAAAAAGATCCCGGTAGTGGAGATAGAACAGACCGGCTACTTTCAGACACCGGAGGTTTCCTGCGTGCTGTCTTTTTTACAGGTGTTGGATAATTACCGACAGGATATTCCTTTAGCGGCAGTCCTGTCTTCTCCTATGGTAGGACTTCGTAAAAAGCAGCTGGCACAGATCCGTACCTTTGCACCGGAAGACCGGTTTTATGAGGCAGTAGAGACTTATGACCGGCAGGATGAAATCCGTAAGAAGCTGGAGGAGTTTTTTGCGCTTTTAGACGAGTTTCGGAAAAAGGCCACCTACCTTTCCATTCATGAGTTATTACAGGATCTGTACGAAAAAACCGGATATTATGACTATGTGCAGATGCTGCCCCAGGGACAACAGCGCCGGATGAATCTGGATATTCTTGTCCAGAGGGCGAAAGCTTATGAACAGACCAGTTACCACGGACTCTTTCATTTTCTGCGATACATTGATAAATTGAAAGAATATGATATGGATCTTTCTGAGGGAAGTACTCCGGAAGGGCAGGATGCCGTGCGTTTAATGACCATACATAAGAGTAAGGGGCTGGAGTTTCCCATTGTAATCGTAGCGGGACTTGGAAATGGGTTTTACAGCGGAGAGAGCAGGGAAGCTTTGATCACAGACGGCCGTTACAAAGCGGTATTAAAATATACGGATGCAAAGCGCAGGATCACCAGGGAAAGCTTAAGTATGGCTGCCATGAAGTCTGTGTTGAAGGCGGATAATTTGGCCGAAGAAATCCGGGTTCTCTATGTTGCGATCACCCGTGCCAGGGAAAAACTGATCCTTACGGGCACGGTAAGGGATCTTGCAAAACTTCGTCAGAAAAGTGCGCTGATGCTGGATGAGGAACAGAGGCTTACTTATAGCAGCAAGGTAAGGGCAGGAAGCTTTTTCCAGTGGATTTTACCCTTATTATATGATAAAACGGCTCATAGCCGGGCGGACTTTTCCTTGCTGGAATATACACCGGAAGAGGAGGATACGATTCCGGAGTCTGTGGACAGACTGCGTTTCTGGGAACGGATCCAGAATCCTGTGGGAACCGGGGAAGGACAACGCAGGATTGAGGAATGCTTTTCCATGGAATATCATCATAAGGAAGAACTGGGCCTGAAGCAGAAGATGTCCGTGTCTGAGATCAAGCATCACTTTATGGAACAGACTTTTGTGCGGGAATTAAAAGAGGTGGAACAAGAGGAAGTACCGGAGTTTTTGAAAGAAACAAAGACAAAGACGGTGCCGGCTTTTTTGGGGTTCCTTCCGGAAGAAAACCGGGGAGCAATGCGGGGAACTGCTATGCACCGGGTGTTGGAGTGTTTGGATTTTACAGGAGATTTTACCGATCATCTTACATTGGATGGAGTAAGGCAGGAGATTACGAAGCTGCTTTCCAAGGGTCTGATCAATGAAGATATGTATGAACTGGTGGATGCCGGGAAAATCCTGAAATTCCTGGAAAGTGAGATGGGACAACTGGTGATCTTATGCGCAAGACGATGCCAACTTACCAGGGAGCAGCCCTTTGTCATGGGAATTTCCCCTAAAGAAGCGGGAGTCGAAATCAAGAGTGATGATCTCATTCTGGTTCAGGGAATCATTGACGCCTTTATGGATACGGAGGAAGGCATTGTTTTGCTGGACTATAAGACGGATGCGGTGACCCGGAAAGAAGAACTTTTGAAGCGGTATGCTAAGCAGATGGAGCTATATAAGACTGCTTTGGAAAAGCATTTTTCCAAACCGGTGATCAGGGTTTGCATGTACTCTTTTTCTTTGCAGGAAGTCATTGACGTACTATGATTTCCTCATTATAATGAAGGAAAAGAGTTGTGAAAATTGCATAAAAATAAAGGATAGAATTATACATTATGAAACCGGAAATCATTTTAGCCAGTGCTTCACCCCGGCGGAAAGAGCTGCTTGGCCAGGTGGGCTATCAGTTCTCTGTATGCCCTGCACAGGGGGAAGAAATCATACAGGGGAGTACTCCCGCGCAAATCGTGAAAAACCTTGCGGCCGCTAAGGCACAGGAAGTGGCGGACCGTCTGGAGAAGCTGGCGGAATATAAGGGAAAACCCATGATCCTCATTGGGGCAGATACAGTAGTGGCTGTGGATGGACAGATTATGGGAAAACCAGTGGATGAAAAGGATGCGCACCGTATGCTAAACAGGATCGCAGGCAACAGCCATGAGGTTAGCACCGGGGTGTGTCTTTTGGAAATTACAGAAGACGGTAGCAGGAAGGAAGAGCGTTTTTCCCAGACTACCAAAGTGGAAGTATATTCCATGAGTGAGGAAGAAATACAGACCTATATTGCCAGCAAAGATCCCATGGATAAGGCAGGCGCATATGGAATCCAGGGCGCCTTTGCTGCGTACATTAAAGGGATTGAGGGAGACTATAACAATGTAGTGGGACTTCCGGTAGGTCTGTTGTGCCAAAAACTTCGGGAAAGGGGACTTTTTCCGGAATAGGTTAGCAGGAGGTAGGATCATGTTTGAATATGAACAGGAGTGTCTGGAAGTTTTCCTGGATCGTCAGGAGCAGCTTCTTGGCAGAAAAGAAATAGAATCGCTGGAAGATGCGGATGCGTTTCTTGCAGATTGTATGGCGGTGGTTTGCGAGAATATAGACCAGGTACGGGAATATTTTGAGGAAGCGGGCATGGATTCTTATGGAATGGAAGAAGAGGAGCTGATGTCCCAGAGTGAGGTGTTCCCGTTAAGCGGTGGCAGATTCCTGGTTGTGGAAGGATAAACGGGAAGTATATATGAGAGCAATGATAAGAAAGATGATACGAGCTGCGGCAATGGTACTTACCTGTACCATCTTGTTATGTGGCTGCAGTATTGGAAATACACAGGTAGTATGGACTTCACAACTGAACGGTACTACGGTGTTCCGAATCAAGAATAAGGACTGTTCCCTGTCGGATGCCAAGGTTGTCTTAGTGAACTATCGTAATCTTTACCAGGAGATCTATGGAGACGAGGTTTGTAAGAATGACAGTAATGGCAAAAGCATGGAAGCATATGTGAAGGATGTGACGATAAACCAGCTGGCCAAGATGAAGACAATGGTTCTTTTGGCTGAGGAAAAGGGCATTTCCCTGTCGGAGAAAGAGAAAAAGGCAGTAAGTAAGGCCGCAGAGGCCTATTATGAGTCTTTGAGCAGGGAAGAGATACGGTATCTGGACGTATCGAAATTGTCTTTGGAAGACTTGTATGGAGATCTGGCATTGGCGACGAAACTCTACACGAAACTCACAGGTGGTGTAGATGAGGAGGTCAGTGATGATGATGCCCGGGTAATGGTAGTGCGTCAAATCGTACTGACACAGCCGGAAACTGCAGAGCTTGTAGAGAAAAAGATTAAAAAAGGCGAGAGCTTTGACTTACTTGCAAGCTGTTACAGTACGGTATCCAATACGAAGGTAACATTATACAAGCAGGATAATCCGGAAGAGATCAATGAGGCCCTATCCGGTCTGGGAGACGGAGATATTTCCCGGTGTGTGGAAGTAGATGATAAATACTACTTCTTTCAGGTGGAGGAGAAGATCGATCGGGAATTGACGGAACAAAACAAGGTTACCATTGTGAAGCAGCGTGCTTCCGAGACCTTTGATAATGTCTATGCACAGTTTTGCAAGGATCTGTCTTCCACATATAATCATAAGCTGTGGGATGCGTTTACCATAGATACCGGTGTGGACCTTAAAACCGATAGCTTTTTTGAGATATTTGATCAGTATTTGGGATATTTGAAACAGGAGTAAGGGATGAGCAGAAAAGTAATTAGAAACAGTTTGATCAGCATTTTTGTGGGAATCCTGATCAGTATTGTGTCATGGTATCTTCCGGCCGGAAACGAGCCGGTAAATTATGCAGGTGGAATGTGTATCTTTGGCGGACTGGTTTTTCTGGACCAGGCTGTCATGCTGAAGGTATTTGGCAAGAAAAAACCATCCGGGAGTTCTTTGCTGAGACTGCCTGTCTATATTCTGGCAGCGGTTATCTTACTTATGTTGCCAAGGATCATTGAATTTGAAAATATGCTTCAACCGATCTTTCGTGCATTTGGAATTGCCCTGTTCTTATTGGGAGCATGGAGATTCTTTACCTATACAACCATAGAGGAGCAGGATATGCAGAAAAAGGATGGTGAGGAGCATGAAGTATAGAAAGACAAAGATTGTATGTACACTGGGACCTTCTACCGATAAAGACGGCGTATTGGAACAACTGGTTCAGGAAGGCATGGATGTTGCGCGGTTTAATTTCTCGCACGGAGATCATGCAGAACAGGCGGGCCGTTTTAACCGTCTGAAGGAGGCACGCCAAAAAGCGGGAAGACCGGTGGCTGCCCTGCTGGATACCAAGGGGCCGGAAATCCGGATCCGTAGTTTTGCAGAAGGAAAGGTGGCTCTGAAGAAAGGGCAGGAATTTACACTGACTACGCAGGAGATTGCCGGAGATGAGCATCGGGTAAGCATTACCTACAAGGACCTGGTAAAGGATGTGAATGCAGGTGACAGTATCCTGATTGATGACGGACTGGTGGAGCTTCAGGTAAAGAAGGTTACAGAGCAGGATATTGTCTGTGAAGTAAAAAATGACGGTGTTCTTTCCAATAAGAAGGGCGTCAATGTTCCGAATGTGGAACTGAATATGCCCTATATCAGTCCCAAAGACCGGGAAGACATACTGTTTGCCATTGAGCACGGATTTGATTTCATCGCTGCTTCCTTTGTAAGGAGTGCAGAGGATATTCTGAAAATCCGTGAGATTCTGCAGGAACGGGATTGTAAGACCATAAATATCATTGCAAAAATCGAAAATATGCAGGGTGTGAAGAACATTGACGAGATCCTTAAGGTGGCGGATGGTATTATGGTTGCCCGCGGTGACATGGGAGTAGAGATTCCCTTCGAAGAAGTTCCGCTGATCCAAAAATCCATTATCCGAAAGGTATATAACGCAGGAAAAGTGGTTATTACCGCTACCCAGATGCTGGATTCCATGATCAAGAATCCCCGTCCCACCAGAGCAGAAACCACAGATGTGGCCAATGCGATTTTCGATGGAACCGGTGCCATTATGCTTTCCGGTGAAACTGCCTCCGGTGAGTATCCGGTGGAAGCATTAAAGACCATGGTAAAGATTGCCCTGGCAACAGAGAACAGCATTGATTATGCTGCCAGATTTAAGAAACGTGATAATATGAATAATCCGGACATTACCAATGCCATTTCTCATGCTACCTGCATGACAGCCATGGATTTAAATGCGGCGGCCATCATTACGGTCACCAAGTCCGGGCGTACGGCTTATATGATTTCCAAATATCGTCCGTCCTGCCCCATCATCTGTTTCTCCGTCAGGGAAAATGTTTGCAGGCAGTTAAACCTAACCTGGGGAGCCATTCCGCTTCTGCTGAAAAAGAAAGACAGTGTGGATGAACTGTTTGATGATTCCGTGGAAGAAGCATTAAAAGAAGGCTTACTGCAACCCGGAGATGTAGCGGTTATTACAGCAGGAGTTCCGGTAGGAGTATCCGGAAACACCAATCTGATCAAGGTGTGTGTAGCCGGGGAAAATGAACGATAAATATAAACTTTTTATAAAATGTTAGCACTCTTGCGAAAAGAGTGCTAATTTTCTATTGACATTTCTTTTCCTTTGGTCTAACATTACTTCTTGAACAGTAACCGGATCCTGTTATTCCGGTTTTACGTAAAAAGAAATTGCGGGAAGACACCCGAAAAGATCAGGAGGAAGAAAAGATGGAGAACAGACAGGGAAATTTATCGATTAACAGTGAAAATATTTTTCCTATCATTAAAAAGTGGCTGTATTCAGACCATGACATTTTTGCAAGAGAACTGGTATCCAATGGTTGTGATGCCATTACCAAGTTAAAGAAGCTGGACATGATGGGAGAGTATGAACTTCCTGAAGATTATAAGCCAAAGATTGAAGTCATCACCAATGACAAGGAAAAAACACTGACCTTTATTGATAACGGTCTTGGAATGACAGCAGAGGAAGTAGAAGAGTACATTAACCAGATCGCTTTTTCCGGTGCAACGGATTTCCTCAATAAGTACAAAGATAAGACCAACGAGGACCAGATCATCGGACATTTCGGTTTAGGTTTTTATTCCGCCTTTATGGTAGCAGATGAGGTACATATTGATACCTTATCCTACAAGAAGGATGCAGTGCCTGTGCACTGGGAATGTGATGGCGGAACCGAGTATGAGATGGGTGAAGGCGACAAAGAGGGTGTCGGAACAAAGATCACCCTGTTCTTAAATGAGGACTGTCTGGAATTTGCCAATGAGTACCGGGTGCGTGAGGTATTGAAGAAGTATTGCTCCTTCATGCCAACCGAAATCTATCTGACCAATGCCAACGCAGAACCCCAGTTTGAGACCATCAATCCGGAAGATAAACTGGATACGGACGAAGTGGTGGAGACCGTCATTGAAGAAGAAAAGACCGAGGAAAAAGAGAATGAGGACGGAACCAAGGAAACCGTTGTAGTTTCTCCCCGTACCGAGAAATTAAAGATTAAGAAACGTCCGGTGCCTTTGAATGAAACCCAGCCGCTGTGGACCAAGAATCCAAGTGAATGTACCGATGACGAGTACAAAGAATTCTACCGTAAGGTATTTATGGATTACAAGGAGCCTCTGTTCTGGATCCATCTGAACATGGACTATCCGTTTAACTTAAAGGGAATCCTGTATTTCCCCAAGATCAACACAGAGTATGATTCCATCGAAGGAACCATCAAGCTGTATAACAACCAGGTATTTATTGCAGATAACATCAAGGAAGTGATTCCGGAATTCCTGATGCTGTTAAAGGGTGTCATTGACTGTCCGGATCTGCCCCTGAATGTATCCCGTTCCGCATTGCAGAACGATGGTTTTGTAAAGAAGATCTCCGATTACATTTCTAAGAAGGTGGCAGATAAGCTCATCGGAATGTGCAAGACCGACAAAGAAAATTATGAGAAATTCTGGGATGATATCAGTCCGTTCATTAAATACGGATGCTTAAAGGATGAAAAGTTCTGCGATAAGATGAATGATTACATCCTGTTTAAGAATCTGGAGGGAGAGTATCTGACCCTGCCGGAGCTTCTGGTAAAGGAAGAAGAACCTGCAGAAGAGAAGACGGAAGGAGAAGAAAATGCTTCCGAAGAGTCCGGTGAGGAGAAGACTGGCGATGAGGCTGATTCCGGATCTTCCGATGAGGAAGGCGTCGACGAGGAAGAGAAAGATACCCGCCACACCGTTTACTATGTAACGGATGAATTGCAGCAGAGCCAATACATCAATCTGTTCAAAGCCAACGGAACCCAGGCAGTGATCTTAAATCACAATATCGATACCTCCTTTATCACACAGTTGGAGCGCAGAAACCAGAACTACAAGTTCCTGCGTATCGATGCGGAAATGAACGAAGCAGCCAGAGAAGAAGTGGATGAGAGCGAGTTAAAAGAAGCGCAGGATACCTTATCAGAGGTATTTAAGAAAGCCCTCTCCAAAGACCAGCATACTATTCAGGTTCAGAAGTTAAAGGATGAGAGCATCTCTTCCATGCTGACACTTTCGGAAGAAGGCAGAAGAATGGCGGATATGATGAGAGCCTATGGTATGTCCGGTATGGATATGGGCGGTTTCGGTGCAGATGAAACCCTGACCTTAAACTTGAATAACGGACTGGTGAAATACATTCTGGATAACAAGGATTCAGAGAAAGCTACCATGTTCTGTGAGCAGTTGTATGATCTGGCAGTACTTGCAAACAGACCGTTGAATCCGGAAGAAATGACCAGATTTGTAAACCGCAGTAATGAGATCATGGCGGAGCTTGCGAAGTAATCAAAAGATTGAATATGTAGATAAAAATACAGCCGGTGTCTGCGAGTGCAGCACCGGCTGCTAGCGTCTTTGTGAAAAGAAATTGGCTTACTGTTTATAGATTATAAACGCGATGCATACTTTTCAAAGTAGGTTTCTGCATCTTCCTCGGTGAGATGAAAATGTTTTTGGATTTTCTCAAGGATCCTTTCCGTAGGAACGTTTTCTTCCAGATTTTCTAAGATCATGGCTTTGATTCCCTGAGAAATTCCCTGCGAATGACCGGCGGAAAATCCATCTTCATAGCCTTCTTCACGTATAAATTTTTTATGCCGTTCTTCATCATATTCAAAAATACTCATCTTGATTACCTCCGCTTTGTTTGCCAGCAAAAAGTCCCTTAAGATCCCATGCTCGATGCAGTAGTCTACTGCCATTGGTACTGCTTTTTTCAAAGGATATTTTATTCTAAACTGACGGACCTGGTCCACATACTGCATGTACTGGAATAGGGTGGGACAGTTATTCAGCAAAGTAACATTGTATCCCGGATTTATATTGAACTGCGTTACCCGAAGCTCCAGGGATGGTTTTTCTTCCTGGATTTCGAAAGAATCTGACAGATACATATCTCTTCGTTCTGGCTGTTTTTCTGTTCCATTATAGAACACAATGAAACGTGGGGTAGGAAGTTTAATTAGTTTCCGGGAATATAGATTTTCATCAACGATTAGTTTTTCATACTGGGCACAGACATACACCAGATCCCGCAGTGGCATGTTGGGATTGACAGTAGACTGCTGCTCATATAACTGGATCCTCATATCCAGCAGACAGGAAACGTCGTTTTTGATGCTCATGAAAACGGCATTTTCCAGCGTCACCACCTCAAGCTCCTCCGGATCCGAATGTTGGGAGTTATTCACTGCATTATACAACTCCAGTAGTTTGTCTTTGAAAAGTAATCGAAACACAGTATCTTTGTACTGTTTCACAACGTAGGTCTGGTCATTCATTTGATGTCCTCCTTCTTTTGTAATGGCAGGAGGAACCCACTTCGGAACCGCCTGCTTTTGTTAAATATAATTGGGATAAAAGCATAGACTGTTCCTGAATATCTGAATAAAAGACAGCACCATAAGAAGTGCCAATAGAATCGTAACTCAAAGATAAAATCAGTACGAAGATATATGCTTTGGAAAGATTGTAGCATGGAAAAAGGAGGAAAGCAAGAATTCTTTACAGAGATTGTTTTCATGAAAAATGTTATACATATAAAAAGGTGTTGCCGCAATTGGCAACACCCTTTTCAGTCCAGCATCTTAATTATTTCATGAAATATATTTAAAACATGCTGTTGTTGATCAATGGATAAAAGCTGACATTCCTGATAAATCTGAATGGCAGGATTATCTTCCGGATCATCAACAATATCTATATTTTTCAATAACTCACTTAGAGAAATGTCCAGTCCCTGTGAAATGCGATAGAGACTTTCGATGGTAGCGTTCTTTTCCCCGCGCTCTAGTTGTCCAATATACGTTGGATGAAGATTACACAACTCCGCCAGCGCTTCTTGGCTGATATGTCTTTCTCTTCTGTAAAAGCGAATGCGACGACCAAGTTCTGTAGTAATTGACACGATTCCACCTCCTACAAAACAGACTATAAATATTGAAAATGTGATGCAAGAGCCTATTGACAGTATTTACAGAAAAATATATACTATAAACACTAAAAGTCTAAAAAATTATGCTAAAAGTATAGTTTTTTGGAGAGGAGTGAAGAAAAATGAGAAGAATGAAAAAAGTACTATGTTTTTTGCTGGCAGTTTCGTTGTTATTTAGTCTGACAGTGGGAATGGAGACAAAGGCAGCTGACAGTATCAGCGTAAGTAATGCAACCTACCCGGATTGGATCAAAAAAGGCAGTGCTTTTATACTGCGAGGAACGGTAAAATCTGATTCCAGCATAACGGCGTTGACTGCATCAATTTGTGATGGGCATGGAAATGCTATGTATTCCAAGACGGTAAAACCAAATAGTAAAACTTATGATTTAAAAGGCATAGATGCTGCAATGCGTTTTGATAAGCTGTCGGCAAATCCATACACTTACCGTGTGGTAGCAAAAAACAGCAGTGGAACCCACACAGTGATTATGAAGCCGTTTACGGTATACTCGGGAAACAAACCGGAATTTGTAACTAACTTAAATACTGCTGTAAAATATCAGATCTGTGTAAAAGAAGATAGCAGCATGGTGGTGGATACTGCAGGTACAACTTCTTCTTCCAATGTTTTGGTAAAGAAGGATGAAGGTCAGTCTTCTTCCTACTGGTATCTGGAATCAGCCGATGGAAATGCCTATATGTTCCGCAATGCGGATACGGGTTTGTACCTTGATGTATCCGGAGGAAACATGATAAACGGTACCAATATCCAGCTCTGGACGGGAAATGCGACAGATGCTCAGAAATGGTATTTTATCCAGGATGGAGATGCATATAAGATAATTTCCAAGAGAAACTATCTGACCATGAGTCTGGAAAACAGTTTGGCAAAGAATAAGCCCAATGTACAGATGTGGCGGGACATTCAGGTGGCTCACCAAAGGTTTTATCTCAAGCCGGTAGCAGAGACAAACGATAATCAGAATACCGGTGAAGAACAGGTAATTAACTCTACACTGTCAATCAGCGGTGCCAATACTGTTCCGAACTTGCAAGTGGGAGATAAATTCTCTTTGAAAGGGACCATTACTTCAAATTATCAGATCACGAAAGTCATAGCAGAGATTTATGCGGGAAGTAATCCGATTGTGAGAAAGGAAGTCTATCCTAATGCTACTTCTGTAAGCTTATCCGGTGATATTGATAAAGCCATGACCTTTAATACATTAGCTGCGGGAACTTATTATTATTCCGTATGGGCAGAGGATGCTTCCGGAGCACAGAAAACGCTCATCTGGCAGATGTTTGAAGTAAAACAAGCCAATTCTACAGAAAAGGTTTTGAATATAAACTGGCAACATTTTAAACAAATGGGAAATCAGGCCGGAAGAAATAAGGCTGGAAAGAGCTCTGATAGTTGTATGTGTTTTGCATTGGCATATTGTCGTACTATTTTGGACGGTAAGACACACTCATGGAAGGAATACGACTATAATGGCTACAAAAGAGGGTATTATACCCAGTATGATGCTTGTGGATGGCCGGCAAAAGCAAAATATGTTAAAAAAACAAGTGGTAGTCAAAGTACAGTATATAAGGCAATTTATAACAATATTAATGCGGGCAAGCCGGTTGTAGTATTTGTAAAGGGAAAACGTAGCTCGTGGCATTTTATAACCATAGTAGGTTATACCGGAGTTACATCAACGAATTCTTTATCTGCAAAGAATTTTTTAATTATGGACTCTTGCCCGGGAACCACAACTCAGGCAACTGAAAATATGGGATCTGTTGGATATTCCTTGAAACTGAGTGGAAAGAAATATCTGTATTATGTTGCAAAATAACAAAAGCGGAGGAAGAGCAAGATGAAAAAATATTTATATAGTGTATTAATGGTGATTTTGGTCGCAGGTGGATTATTCTTTGGTAAAGTGAATGCTAATGCGGCCATGGCAGACGAAGCAGAAGATATTCAGATCGGAGATAACCTTTGCGGCACTACAATGTCGGAACAACATAATTTCTATTATCGTTTTACACTGAGTTCTAAGCAAAGGATTGTGATTAAGGGAACGATGGCAGAAGAAAATACCCGCTGGGGCGCCTCGGATGATTATATTGTAATATATGATGAGGATGGTAGAGAACTTGCCACTCAGTATATCAGGAAAGGTACTTATAACAATGCATATGACACCTATAGCATTAGCTTTCCGATAACCCTGAGTAAGGGAACCTATTACATTCAGGTACACCATTATTATGATCAAGTAGACTTTTCCTATTCTACCTCCTTTGCCCCGAGTACCAGATACCCTTCGGTACAGTTAACTATGACTTTAAACAAGGGAAACAGCTTAAAACTGGGTACAATTATTTCTCCCCAGTCAGCAAGTAAGAAGTTAACCTGGTCCACCAGCGACAAGAGTATTGTCAGTGTTACTTCCAAAGGAAAAATCACCGCAAAGAAGGTAGGAGAAGCAACTATTACAGCAAAGTGTAACGGAACAGTAATAAAGATAAAGGTAATTGTACAATAGAGAAAGCATATTGGAGGAGATATGAAACTTACAAAAGGCAGGATTTATCAGATTATTGCTATAGTATTATTATTGATATCTATGCGAAGTATAGACTCTTCTTTGTATAATTTGTGGAAAGACGGAGAATTGGCAGCTTTAGATTATTCGGATAACGTTTTGGGAATAACTGAGCTCACAAGAAGTAATATAGAAAGTCTTACATCAGCCTATAAATCGTATGGATATCCGGATGCAGAGGAGTCCAAATATATTGCAAAAGTGGAAAGAGCAATGAGTTTTCTGCCGGCCATCAAATATATTTGTATTGCAATGATTATTGTAATGTTATTGCGTTTAAGTCCTGCATGGGGATGTATTCCAATGGCTTTTTATGTTCTTTATGGAATGTATTTGTGCAGTGAATCTGTCATGGGAGTAATTTCTCATTTAGCACGCTATTTTGAGGTGCTTCCGAATTCAAATTATGGCTTAATGATTTCGGTTCAATATGTGTTCTTTACGGTGTTGTCCACAATTGCTGCACTTTTTTATTATTATGCAGATAAGTTGTTGGAGGAAGAGAAAAAAGTGTGGAATGTATCAACAGAGGAAATAAAAACGAAGATGGATGATAGTACACAACTTGCAAATGAGCAAATCTGCTATTGTACAAAATGTGGTGCCCAGCAGAAAACGACAGCGAGATTTTGCAGTAAATGTGGAGCCGAAATGAGTGTGCCGGAAAGACAGGTTGACCAAGATAGTATCTAAGTTCAAATGGAAAAGGCGGATAGCGAATTAGTTATCCGCTTTTAAATATCTATGGGAGGAAAAGCTAATGGATAGTTTAAAAATGTCAATATCAAAGGGAATATCCGCGTTAAATGTTAAGACAAACAATTATTTGGAGGAGTCGAAGTGTAGATCCAGTATTACTGCATTAGAAAATGATATTGCAAAAATAGAAATGGAAATAGGGCATTTGATTTATGAAAAATGGCTTCGAGACCAAGAAAGTCTGCCTGAAATAGAGGAATTTCTAAAACAAATAAAGGGCAAGCAGCTGGATATTGAGGTTCAAAAGAAGATGATTGCCAGACTTCAGATAGAGGAAAGACAGAAGGCAGGACCATCAGGTGTTTCAGAACCAATTACGGGAGAGGCATTGTACTGTACACATTGCGGAAATCGGAACAGTGCAGATGATTTGTTTTGTAGCAATTGTGGACAGCCACTAAAATGAGATTTCATATAAAGTACACAGAATAGAAAACTAAGGAAAGGTACAAAAGGAAGAATATGTTTTGCAAAAAATGTGGAAATGAATTAAGCGAAAATGCAAAATTTTGCTCGAGATGTGGAATGAAAGCAGAGACATCCGGGAACTTAGAATTATCAGATACTGTAATTTTTTCATCGGTTCAAAAGAATCGAAAGATGAGAATAATCAGTATTGTGATGATCGTAGTAATTCTTTTGATCGCCATATCAGGGGGCTTAGGATATCTTGCATTACAAAAATTAAATAGTGATGAGAGAGAAAAAAGCCTTGTTTACACAACATATGATGGAGTATATTATGTGGAAAACATGGATCGCGATGAGGAACCATGTCTCATTAGTAGAATTGATGACCAGTGCATGGATGACTTCGAGCACTACGAATGCAGACCCAGAATAATAGGCGATTATGTTTACTTTTTTAACAAGATAAATAGTGATGGTTATGGATGTTTTTGCAGAATCCGTATGTCAGATATTCAAAAAGACCTTGAAAAAAATGAACAGCACATTGAAGAAATTGATACAGCAGTAAGAAAATTTTATGCACTTGTTGATGATATTGTTGTATTCTTGAATGAATATGGTGAGTTGGTTTATGTAGATGAAGAAAAACCAATAGTAATGGATCATGATGTTACAGAGTATAGTTGGTCTAAGAATAAAGAGGTTGTCTGGTATTTGGCGGAGCAGGGATCAGATATATATCGATTAGCCTATTACTCATTATCAGAAGGAATTGCGGGGACTGTTGATGAAAGCACTTATTTCGAATGGAGTTGCTCTGATGATGGTAAGGAGGTAGTATACCTGAAATTCGGTGAGAAGGATTCAGATCTTTATTTGGCGAATACAGATGGTGAACGTGAGGTGATTGCTTCGAATGTGAATAGTACGGTGGGTATTCTTAACACAGAATCTGTTTTTTATACAAAGTTGTCCGATAAAGAGGGAACAAATACAGAACCGGGTGATGAAATACAGATGCCTGAAAAGATAGATTATTTACATCCAACAAGTGAGGAGTATGTTTTGGAGAATTGCAATATCTTATATTTTGCAGATCATCCAGAGGAAATATATTACTATCTATATGATGATGAAGAAACAAAACTGGAAAATCTTATGTACATTGATTGGGAAGAAGCTGCCACGACCCCATTCTATTATGATTCCCAAACAGAACAATGGTATGAGTTTTTAGAAGTAGAGTATTATGAGGCAGTGGAGTATTATGAAAACACGATGGAAAGCATTGGACTATGGGGAGAATTAGAGCATTCATTGGAAGAAAACAAAGAGACTGATCTTTATCAGTGGTCTAAAAAAGTGGGGGAGAAAAAAATTGATAGTGATATACAGACTGAAATGATAAGAACAGATGAAAATGGAAGAGCCATTTTCTATCGCAAAAAGAGTATGGACAGCAGTCAGGATGGAGATTTTAGCAAAGATGACGGATTAGAGTATTGGTTTTACATGGACAAAAAGCCGGATCGTGTTATTGCAGATGGAGAAATTGATGATTTTTTTATTTCAGATGATTTAACGAGAGTGATGGTGTCTGTAAGTGATGAGAAAGACAAAATCATCGAATATGAAATAAAAAATGGTCAGCTAAATAGAAAAGGGTGTATTGCAGAAAACACTGACGCAGGAAAATGGGTAGAAGGCAGATTTTATTATTTCAAGGATGTTGAAAACTATGTAGGGACATTTTGCTACTACGAAGGACAAAAGGAAACTGTGATCGCAGAAAAAATGGAAGAGGACTTAATCTTTTTCTATGAAAATGGTGAAATATCATACACCGGAACTTGTATAGATGATCATGTTCCACTAAATATTATTAATAAAAATAATGAGAATATTGAGGTGGAGAGAACTGTCCGTGAATATATTTACGTCAATGAGGATCGGATTGTTTACTCTAAGAATAGTAGGCTTTATGTATTTTCCAGAGAGAAAACAAAAATGATTGTACCAAGCATGTGTTTCTTTGACTGTGCGGAAAAATGTCCATATCAGACAGAGCATTTTATGTAATGGTGAAATTGTAAACAAGAAAGGAACGGTGACAATGAAAAAAAGAGATTTGCAAGTAATTATACTCTTGGCGTTATGCCTATGCATGTTGTTTTGTAATGTAAGCATTGTTTCGGCGGCAGGTAAAACAACAATTAAAACTATAAGTAATATAAAGTTTACAAAAGCTACAGGAGCAAGCACAACTAAGCTCGGTGAAGTGACTGGGCAGGTGGCTACTTCAAAATATGTGATGTATTTAAAGAAAACCTCAGCAGGAAAACCCTATTTGGTTTATACATCTAACGGTAAAAGCTATAAGCAGGTTGACCTGACGAAACAGGTACAAAAGCTTGCAGGAGTAACATCTAAAAAAGCTGCACAGTATTATTTTGCGGGTATTTCTGCAGTCGGAAATGAAGTGATTATATCAGGAAGTACCGCAACGAAAAAACCGTTTCAATTGAGAACCACAAATGGCTCGAAATATACATACCATGTAATGAAATCAACAGACAATGGTTCCGGGTGTTCAGAGATGTTAAAGGTGGGAGACACCTATGTATTGATCCGTAGCTTTTCGGAGAGCAACGATAAATACGAGGAGAGTTCTGATGGAGCTACATTTACATCAAAGTTTCTTTTCTATATTTCAAAGGATAAAAAGGTTTGGAACAAGAAATATATTTCACTGGATGGTATTGTGAACAACCAGGGAAATTGTGAATTCCGGGATACACTGAGAAAAGAAAATCAATATGCAGTTCTGTCAGGGGTAAAAACCGATGGAACATATTTGTACATTGGAATTATATATAGGCCGCATTCCGAAGGTGGAGTGGGTAATGCATCGGAGTATTACGTCTATAGGACAAAAGATTTTGAAACATATGAAAAGATTAACTCCTGTGAAAAAGAACCACTTGAAGGTAGTAGCTGGTACGAAGATATAACTATTACCAAATCCGGGATTATGTATGGATTGGCAGAGGATTGGGCATATAATGAGAAAACATGTGAAGAGTTCTTAGATTCTTTTACTTTTACACGAGCTGAAAATAATGACTCTGCATATGAAGAAGTTTTTTCATATGATGCTGGGCAGTATGAAGATCATACCTTTGGATATCTAAATAACTGGAATTCGGATGGAACGATGGTTTCACTTTTCTTCAAAAGAAAAGAGGGTAATAGTTTATTTGTGTCAGAAGATGGAAAAACAGACTACAAGGAGTTTTCCACCAGCATTGATCCTGAAAAGTGCAGAGGCATATGGGAGGACACCAAGAATGGATACAAAATCATGGGATATGATAATATGAAATACTTGCTGTTCTCTAAAGATGGATTTGTGAAAACCTACAAAGTAAAACTTCCTACCGGAACACAAAGCGTGGCCGTAAAAGGAAACTTGCTGCTTGTGACTGTAAAACAAGGCAATTATTATATAGGGTTAAGCACACTTTATGGGAAGATGAAATAGCGAAAGAAAAAGGTGGGAACATGAGAGTGTTCCACTTGCAATATGCGTATAGGAGAAAGGTTATGCAAAAAATAATAAAAAAGGTTTTGTGTATTATTCTAACAATTGCAATAACCGTTGTTGCGGTTTTAGCGGACAAACAGGTAACTTTTGCCGCCGCGGTAGGTATGTTAGAGTTTGATGGTGGTGAGGGT
This sequence comes from Lachnospiraceae bacterium, assembly GCA_051877515.1. Classification (GTDB taxonomy): domain Bacteria; phylum Bacillota; class Clostridia; order Lachnospirales; family Lachnospiraceae; genus XBB1006. The sequence goes on from JBJEIY010000017.1 coordinate 200,503, forward strand.
ACTGAGGAAAATCCGTACAAAATCTCTTCAGTGGATCAGTTTAATGAAATACGAAATCATTTAGAAGTTTGCTTTGTATTAACTGATGATATTGATTTCGACAAGCTGAACAACGGGGTCTGGGTTCCAATTGGAACAGAATCAAATCCATTTACTGGTACATTGGATGGAGCAGGCCATGTTATTTTTAACATAAAAGGATTTGAATCACCAACCAAAAATGCTTGTGGATTATTTGCACATGTTTTAAATGCAAATTTAAAAAACATACATGTTAGAAATAGCGAAGAAATAACTATTATTTGTAAATCAAATTATAAAATGAAGGCCGGTATTCTTGCTAGTTGTGGAACAGCAAATATTTTTGGATGTTCTGTAAAGGCAAATTTAATTGGGAAAGGAGATGGAGTTAATCTAGGACTTCTAGTAGGTAATGTCGGGGGCAAAATTGAGAATTCTTATTCGGAGGGAACAGTCTATGGCGACTGTTCAGATATTTTTCCGCTTGCTGAATATGTTGGAGGAATTGCGGGTATTTCATCAGCAGTTATTGAGAATTGTTATTCTAAGGCAATAGTCAATGCAAAAGCGAGTAGTGGGGCAGGAACTTGTTCTGTTTATATCGGAGGAATTGTAGGACAGTATTCAGCCGATGAGAACAACTATATTAGAAATGTGTATTATGCAGGAACAATAAACAATTATTCTGCTTTTTCTCGTGAGAAAATTAATGGAATAGTAGGAAATTTAACAGCAGGAAGAATCGAGAATTCATATTATGATCAAGAACTTGCCGGATTAAAAACCGATGATGAATATGCAAGAATGACCAGCCAGATGGAGCAGTTTTATACATATGCAGATTGGGATTTTAATTCAATTTGGTGCAGAAATGAATATAATGACGGGTATCCGTTTCTTAGAGATAATTGTCCTGAAGAGATATGGAAAACCAGAGGTAATATAATTAAGGTTGAGGAATTACCGGAAGTTTCCATTAGAGAATTATTTGAACAGTATCCGCAATATATTGGAAAATGTTATATAGATACTATAATGGGCCGTGTCTTTGATGAGTGTACGGAAACTCTGCATGACTTTTCTGGTGGAGAACTATTTCTTGCATCATATAAAAAGATTCTTGAGGATAAAGTTTCTATTAAATCATTTATGAAACTTCTATTTGAAAGGTTCTTGAAGAAAGATTATAGAGATGCAATGGATAAGGCAACTTATGAATTTGTAAAAATTGCAGTTAATAATGACGAATTTATGTCGATTTTTTGCGATGAGTTGTATCAAGATAATAAGTCAATAAAAGAACTGGTGGAGTATGTTGAGTTAGGTGAAAAGGTATTTGAACAAAGTGAATTCATTAAAAAGTTAAAGAAGACTCATCAGTTTTCAAATGAAGATATAGAGAAAATTTACAAGAAACCGTCTGATAAGGAGAAAGAAAGACTTGGATTGGACACACCATTTAAATTTGCTGAATTCGTATTGATGATGTGTGTAATTAAAGAAATTAACACTGAGTTTATAATTACATTGAAATCATACATAATTGATAATAGTGATTTATATGAGAGTTTGGATAGACTTTCGTCAGAGAGTGATCTTGTCTACAGATATGTAAGAGATGAAATATTATCAGAAGGATTTGACTTAGTTAAGAAAAGGATATTTAAACTGGCAAAAGTAAAAGATATAAAACTGGTGTCAAAGGTTGGAAGCGAAATACTTAAGGTATGCGGAAAAGCTATTCCCGGATGCGATGCGGATGAATATGTTGAGGCAACATTATATTATAGTTTGGTTGCAAATATATGCGCTAGTATGGACTTTCAGCAAAAAAATTTAATTATAAAGGTAAGAAGTGGTGAACAAATTGATGTAGATGAGGAGCTGGCAAAGTTAAATATTTTATTTAATTCTGAGGTGGCCGCACTGCAGTGCTTTTTGGATGCTACAGAAAAAATCGCCAAAGGATTAAGAAAAAATACACTGCAGTATTGTAACTCAACCTATATGAAAATGTTAAATTATAACACTTTTTTAATTGAGAGTTGCAGAAGTGCAGCCAATGAAACGGCACTTTCATTTACATATGAAGATGGAACTGCTGCGGTTCGCGGAACAATGCAAATGGCGACGGAAAACGAAGAGGAAGTATATGCGTACTCGATCAGTCGCCTCGGAAGAGAAGCTGGGATCGAAGAGCAGAATGCTCTTACATTTCCAGAAAGTATAAGCGGATATGATGTAACAAAGATTTGCGACAATGCATTTGAGAATGACTCATCAATTGAAGTAGTGATTATTCCGGGGAATATTAAGCAAATTGGGAAAAGAGCGTTTGCAAATATGACCAATTTGAAGGTAGTTATTATTGAAGAAGGAGTAGAGGAAATTGGTGAGGAGGCATTTGCAGGATGCGGACAGTTAGACGTCGTTGAATTGCCTGAAAGTATCAGAGTGATTGGCGACAGAGCATTTGATGATAATATAATTATTTCATCGCCTCCAAATGAGGCCGTGGAAGAATATGCTACAAACACACCTGTGTTTCGCAATGAATTGACTTCGAATATAGATTATATAACAATTCTAAATCTTCCGGACAAGTTGGTCTATAATGCAAATGATGAACTCAACGAAACCGGAATGAGCATAGAGGTAACTTATCATAATGGAAGTGTTGAGGCAGTATCAGGCGGGTGGCTATCTACGATTGCAGATCCTCAGCTTGGTGTCAATACGGTATCAGTTCTTTATGGCAATGCATCAACAGCATATGAAGTGGAGATTCAGCCATCCGAAGTAAGTTATACCGTTAAATATTTAAGTGCAAGTGGATCGGCAATAGCTGAAAGCATAGAAAAAAGCGGAATGGCCGGCACAGTGGTAAGCGAGGTGCCTGTTGAAATTCCGGGATATTCTGCGGTTTGCGAAAGCCAGGAGAAAGAATTATCCATTGGCAAAAACGAATTCATTTTTTACTATTATGATAATCGGGAAGACCTGGGAGAGGCATTGGTTTCATACGAAAATGAGATTACCTATACAGGTCAGGAAATCTGTCCCAAAGTTGACGTAACTTTGGATGGATGCAAACTGGAACCGAACAGGGATTACAGTTTGTATTATATGAATAATTTGAATGTGGGTAAAGCTTTCTTTGTAATTATCGCGCAAAATAGGTATAAAGGTATTTTATGTTACGATTTTGAAATAAAACCCAGATCAAGTTCCGAAGAGGGCGGATCAAGTTCTGGAGAGAGTGGATCAAATCCCGAAGAAAGTGGATCAAGTTCCGGATGGGGCGGATCAAGTGGAGGAACCATAATTATTCAAAATCCCGTCGAAGAGGATGCTAGTAACGAGAATACTGGCGAAAGTGAAGATGAAAACATTAAAGTTAATGGCAAAACAGACTTAATAGGATGCAGTACAATTTTGTCATACGCGGAAACATTTTATGATGGCAAAACTAAAACACCGGGAGTATTGGTTCGTGATGGCGAAACTATTCTAGAAGAGGGAAAAGATTATACTCTAGAATACGAAAATAATAAAGAGCCAGGAACTGCAAGCGTAATAGTCAATGGAATTGGGAATTATGAAGGCCAAAAAGTATTGTCCTTTATCATTTCACTTAAAAAGGTGCAGATTAAAGGTGTAACGAATACTTCAAAGGGAAGTACAGTTAAGTGGTGTAAAGTTTCCGGAAGTGGATATTGTATTTATAGAAAAAAATCCGGCAGTACGAAGTGGGTAAAGATTAAGACCATAAAAAATGATAAAACCATTCAGTTTACAGATACTACCGTAAAAAACGGTACTACATATTATTATAAAGTATGCGCTTTTTTTAAAAACAAGGATGGAAGTTGTGTCAAGTCATTTAAGAATTGTTTTCTTAATGCTCCAAGAATAGTGAGCAAGAATGCTAAAAGTGGCAAAATCTGTATTTCAAGAAATAAACAGGCAAGTGGTTATGAGGTACAGTATAGCCTATCAAGTAAATTTGTGAATTCAAAGAAGGTATTATTGAAAGGAAACAAGACAATTTCTGCTGTTTTGAACGGATTAAAAAAAGGTAAACGGTATTATATTCGGGTAAGATCATATAAGACAATCGGAGGAAAGAAGTTTTATAGTGCCTGGAGGATAACCAAATTGAAAAAGTAAAAAAGTGTAAACTCGATGATTTCATCTTGTTGGACTGGAAATTGTCATAAAAGCGAGAGACTTATTTGAATAATACTTCAATTATATATTATGAACAAGGAGATGAGATGATATGAAAAGAATACTGTGTTGTATGTTAGTGGCAGTAATGCTAGTAGCTACTTTTTCAGCAGTACCCGCTACAAAAACCGTGGCAGCAACGAAAGCATCGTTGAAGAAAAAATTGCAGGCAACAACATCTTCGCCGATTCGAGAATTTATCTATGAAGATCTTAATAAAGATGGTAAAAAAGAGGCAATTGCTGTAACATCAGAGAATGAAGATGATTCCTGCTACATTAATGCAACAATCTGGTATATAACAGATGAAAGTTGTGAAGCAAGTCTCTATAATGATAGTTTTTATGATATTACTTATGATGTTTATAAAGAAACGCTGTCCCTGTATAGTGTAAAGAATACATGCATTTTTACATTTGAAACTACTCTCAAATGTGGAAATGGTGCAAACTTCTTCTATGCATATTGCTTTGATAAAAAGGGTCCCAAGGTGGTAGAGAATGCTGGAGTAGAATTGAAGTATCTAGGAAACAATAAATTTGTTGTGATAGATAGTCGTTACGATTATGGTACAGATGGATGTGGTCATACATGGAATCGATATTATTCAAAATGGGATGGCTCAAAATTAGTTGAGTATGGTGGATTGAAAATTTCTCAGGCCCAACTAAAGAAGGCAAAAAATGGTTCTACTATCCTGAAACAGATTAAAAAACAAGGAAAAATCAGAAATATTTATTACCGGGAAAACGGATTGATTTTTGTAAATTATCGATCCGAAGAATATAATTATAATGTGGCATTGAAACTGAAAAATGGTAAAGTATCCTATTACGATCAAGGGGGAGAGGGAAAGACAAAAAGGGAAAAAGCAACACGGGAAGGAGTAATACACAAGAGTATTACATATTGCGTGAAATATCCAAAGCGTTTCCCAATAAAATAGGTATGCTAATATGTGTACGATAGCTTATTAATTCAAGGACTATAAACAATGAAAAACCCCTTGCATTTCCCATTCATAAGCATTATTATAAATCTAGTAGAAAACAGACGGGAGCTCGTAAGACGGGCTGAGAGGAAGGTAAGACCTTCGACCGATAACCTGATTTGGATAATGCCAACGTAGGGATGCCTGAAGAAGTGTATTTTAACGGAAGTTACCCAACAGGGCAACTTCCGTTTTTTACTATATGGGAAAACTCCATTTTCAGGTTAGGGTCTGGAGCTTTCCGGAAGAATGAGTGAGGTGAAGAAATATGGTAACAGTCAACGGAGAAAAACTGGATATCGCAGGCAAGACAGTAGCGGACTATCTTGCAGGTACCAATTATGATCCAAAACGGATTGCGGTAGAGCGAAACGGTGAGATCGTGCCGAAAGCACAATATCACGAAACCATATTACAGGAAGGCGACAGCGTAGAGGTTGTCAGTTTTGTAGGAGGTGGTTGATTTGATACCCAGTAAAGAAGAATGGTACAGTGCACTGGAGCAAAGGCATGGTGTAGAAGCACAGAAAAAGTTTGCAGCAGCCACCGTTGCCGTATGCGGGCTTGGAGGACTGGGTTCCAATATTTCCATGGCCCTTACCCGGGCAGGGATCGGAAGACTGATTCTGATCGACTACGATCGGGTGGATATTACCAATCTTCACCGTCAGCAGTATAAGGCAGGGCAGATTGGCAGGTTTAAAACAGAGGCACTGGCAGAGAACCTAAGAGAGATTTCACCCTATTCGGAGTTTGAACTTCATACGGTGCACCTCGAAGAGCACAACGGCGCAGAGCTGCTGAAAGATGCCGATGTGATCTGCGAAGCCTTTGACAATCCCCGGTGTAAGGCCATGCTCACCAATATGGTACTGGAAACCTTTCCGGAAAAGTATCTTGTGGCAGCATCCGGCATGGCGGGCTTTGGCAGTGGCAATGCCATTCAGACACGCCAGATCACAAAACATTTTTATCTGTGTGGGGATGGGGTTAGCGATGTGACGGAGCAGGGAAGTCTGGTTGCTTCCCGTGTCATGTTATGTGCGGCACACGAAGCCCATATGGTTCTGCAGATTTTGGCAGATAAGATAGAACTATAAGAAAGAAGGAACATGTAGTGAACAACGATAAACTTATGATTGGCGGACATGAATTTAACTCCCGGTTTATTCTTGGATCCGGCAAATACTCCATGAAACTGATTGAAGCGGCGGTAAAAGATGCCGGCGCACAGATCATTACCCTTGCTGTTCGGCGGGCGAACACCAAAGAACAGGAGAGCATTCTGGATTATATCCCGGAAGGGGTAACATTACTTCCCAATACCAGCGGCGCACGAAATGCCGAGGAAGCAGTTCGTATTGCGAGACTGGCCAGGGAATTGGGATGCGGCGATTTTGTAAAAATTGAAATCATGAGAGATTCCAAGTATCTTCTTCCGGATAATCAGGAAACCATTAAGGCAACAGAAATTCTTGCAAAAGAGGGCTTTGTGGTTATGCCGTATATGTATCCGGAATTAAATGTTGCCAGGGATCTTGTAAATGCAGGTGCGGCGTCTATTATGCCTCTGGCATCCCCCATCGGCTCCAATAAAGGACTTTCCACGAAAGAGTTTATCCAGATCCTTGTGGATGAGATTGAACTTCCTATTATTGTAGACGCAGGAATCGGCAGGCCCTCACAGGCTTGTGAAGCAATGGAAATGGGAGTGGCCGCTATCATGGCCAATACCGCACTGGCAACGGCAGGAGATCTGCCTATGATGGCATCTGCTTTCAAAAATGCGATTGAAGCCGGTCGAAAAGCTTATCTTGCCGGATTGGGAAGAGTGCTGACCCGTGGCGCTTCTGCCTCGGATCCGTTAACAGGATTTTTGCGGGATTAAGGGGTGAAACAATGGAAAATCAATTTTTTGTAGATTCCGAGGTTTTATCTCCGGAAGCATTAGAAAGAAAACATCGATTGGAAACCGACCCTTCTTTTCGGAAAAACCATATGGAGTATCTGCCCGGAATGGAGATTATTGAGTCCGATATCCGGGATAAGGTCATGGAGCAAATGGAGTCCTACGATTATGACCGGTATACAGCCCGGGATGTGAAAGCAGCGCTGGAACACGAAACCTGTACCATAGAGGATTTCAAGGCACTTTTGTCGCCGGCAGCGGAACCTTTCCTGGAGCAGATGGCGCAGAGGGCCAGAATGGAAACCAGTAAACATTTCGGAAACACCGTTTATCTGTTTACGCCCCTTTATATCGCAAATTACTGCGAGAATTACTGTGTATACTGCGGATTCAACTGCTATAACCATATCAAGCGGATGAAGCTTACCATGGAGCAGATTGAAAAAGAGATGAAGGTCATTGCTGACAGTGGTATGGAGGAAATTCTGATCCTGACAGGAGAGAGCCGGGTGCAGAGTGATGTGAATTACATTGGAGAGGCCTGCAAGCTGGCACGGAAGTATTTCCGCATGGTAGGACTGGAAATCTATCCTGTGAATACGGAGGAATACCGGTATCTCCATGAGTGCGGTGCGGATTATGTAACGGTGTTCCAGGAAACCTACGATACCGACAAGTACGAGCAGCTTCATTTGATGGGTCATAAGCGAGTATGGCCTTATCGGTTCGATGCCCAGGAGAGGGCATTGCGCGGAGGCATGCGGGGAGTAGCTTTTTCTGCCCTTTTGGGACTGTCGGACTTTCGAAAGGATGCTCTGGCAAGTGCATTGCATGTGTATTTCCTGCAACGCAAATATCCCCATGCGGAGATGAGCTTATCCTGTCCGAGACTCCGTCCCATCATTAACAACGACAAGATCAATCCTTTGGATGTCCATGAAAAACAACTTTGTCAGGTTCTTTGTGCGTACCGGATTTTCCTGCCTTATGTGGGAATTACGGTATCTTCCCGTGAAAGCGCCCAGTTTCGAAACGGCATCGTGAAAATTGCGGCAACCAAGGTTTCTGCGGGAGTATCCACCGGTATCGGTGACCATGAAAGGAAATACAGCGGAAAAGAGACAGAGGCAGATCAGGGTGATGAACAGTTTGAAATTGATGACAACCGAAGCCTTGATAAGATGTATCAGGATATTGCAGGGGAAGGATTGCAGCCTGTGTTAAACGATTATCTGTATGTGTGAGGATAACAATATGAAAAAGTTTGATTCCGGTTTGTATTTTATAACAGACAGTTCCCCTTATTCCGAAGAGGAATTTCTGTATCGTGTAGAGCAGGCGTTACAGGGAGGGGCAACCCTTATGCAGCTTCGTGAAAAAGAGAGATCTACGAGAGGATACATGGAGCTGGCTGATAAAGTTCATACCATTGCGAAACGGCATCAGGTTCCGCTTATCATTGATGACCGGGTGGATGTAGCCCTTGCCATTGATGCGGAAGGCGTACATGTGGGACAAAGTGATATGCCGGTTTATCTGGCCCGTAAGCTTATGGGAGAAGGCAAAATTGTAGGTGCGACAACCAAAACGGTACCCCAGGCACTGGAAGCCTATGAACAGGGGGCGGACTATCTTGGTGTGGGAGCCATTTATCCTACTACCACGAAAGTGAAGACCATCCTGACATCCACGGATACCCTGCGGGATATTTGCCATGCAGTACCGATTCCGGTGAATGCCATAGGCGGATTGAATAAGGATAATATTGATATTCTTGCCGGGATTCCCATTGCGGGCATCTGTGTGGTATCCGCCATAATGAAGGCGGAAGATCCTAAGAGGGCAGCAGAGGAACTGAAGGCAAGAGCCGGGGAATTAAGTATTGGAAAATAAGAAGGAGTAATTGCAATGAAAACAGCATTATCCATTGCCGGCAGTGATTCCTGCGGGGGTGCCGGCATTCAGGCCGATTTGAAAACAATGACCATGAATGGTGTTTATGGTATGAGTGCAATTACCGCACTTACTGCGCAGAATACCACCGGGGTAAGAGCGATACAGGAGTCCACACCGGAATTTTTGAGAGATCAGATAGATGCGGTGTTTGAGGACATTGTTCCGGATGCAGTGAAGATCGGAATGGTATCTTCCGGTGAACTGATCCGGATAATAGGAGAAAGGCTTCGCTATTATAAAGCAAAGAACATCGTAGTAGACCCTGTGATGGTAGCCACCAGCGGTTCCTCTCTTATGAAAAGTGATGCGGTTACCATCATGACGCAGGAGTTATTTCCCATTGCAACCGTAGTTACACCTAATATTCCGGAGGCCGAGGTTTTGGCGGAGTGTACCATTCGGGATCGCAATGATATGGAAACAGCAGCCCAAAAGATCGGGAATACCTATGGCTGTGCGGTTTTATTAAAAGGCGGTCACAGTATAGCGGATGCCAATGATCTTCTGTTTGCAGATGGAGAAAAGGTTTGGTTTGAAAGCAGGCGGATTGACAATCCCAATACCCATGGTACGGGATGTACCCTTTCCAGTGCCATTGCAGCAAACCTTGCCAAAGGATATCCGCTTCCGGAAGCGGTAAAACGGGCAAAGGAGTTTTTATCCGGTGCCCTGGAAGCAATGCTGGATCTGGGCCATGGTGCAGGCCCGTTGAAACATAATTATGATCTTACCTCTTCCTTTGCGGAAGAAAACAAATCTCTTTGAAAGGACTTAAGAAGAATGAGAAATTATACGACACAGATGGATGCCGCAAGACGCGGTATCATCACTCCCGAAATGAAGGCAGTTGCTGCCAAAGAGTACCGAAGCGAAGAAGAAATCCGTGATCTGGTGGCAAAAGGTCAGGTGGCAATCTGTGCCAACAGGCTGCATACCTGTATTGATCCCAATGGAGTAGGATCTATGCTTCGTACCAAGATTAATGTGAATCTGGGTGTATCCAGAGACTGCAAAGACTATGATGTGGAGATGCAGAAGGTTATGGCAGCGGTGGATATGGGTGCAGAGGCTATCATGGATCTGTCCTCTCACGGAAACACCCAGCCTTTCCGTAGAAAGCTGACCAGCGAATGCCCTGCCATGATCGGTACCGTTCCGGTTTATGACAGTGTGATCCATTATCAGAGAGACCTTGCTACACTGACCGCAAAGGATTTTATTGATGTAATCCGTCTTCATGCGGAGGACGGAGTAGATTTCGTAACTTTACATTGCGGAATCACCCGTAAGACCATTGAACAGATCAAAAAGCACAAAAGAAAGATGAATATCGTTTCCCGTGGGGGCTCCCTTGTTTTTGCATGGATGAGCATGACCGGGGAGGAGAATCCTTTCTATGAATACTTTGATGAGATTCTTGAAATCTGCCGTGAGTATGATGTGACCATCTCCTTAGGAGATGCCTGCAGACCGGGCTGTCTTGCGGACGGCAGTGATGTCTGTCAGATCGAAGAGCTGGTGCGTCTCGGAGAATTGACCAAGCGGGCATGGGAGAAAGATGTTCAGGTTATGGTAGAAGGTCCGGGTCATATGCCCATGGATCAGATTGAAGCGAATATGAAAATGCAGCAGACCATTTGCATGGGTGCACCATTCTATGTACTGGGCCCCATTGTTACGGATATTGCGCCGGGCTATGACCATATTACCTCAGCCATTGGCGGAGCCATTGCAGCAGCCAGCGGAGCAGCCTTTCTTTGTTATGTAACACCTGCAGAGCATCTGGCACTGCCGAATGTAGAGGATGTAAAACAGGGTATCATTGCCTCAAGAATTGCGGCTCATGCAGCGGATATTGCCAAGAAGATTCCTCATGCAAGAGACTTGGATGATGCCATGGCAGATGCCAGACGGACCTTTGACTGGGAGAAGCAGTGGGAGTGTTCCATTGATCCGGAAACTGCCAAAGCCATCCGCGACAGCCGTGCCCCGGAACAGGAGGACAGCTGCTCCATGTGCGGTAAGTTCTGTGCGGTAAGAAGCATGAATAAGGCTCTGAATGGGGAGTATATTGATATTCTGTAATGTGCAGAACCACCGAATCGGGGAGATTGAGTTAGAAATTCATTGAGTTCATAAAAAATCGCTATTTTAAGGTCGAAACACTGGAAAAAAGACCTTAAATAGCGATTTTTTTTGTGTGGCAAATGTTTTTTCGCTCATTTTTTTGAAAAATGAGCGAAAAATGGTATTCAATCCTAAAATCTAGCTATTTAGGTTTCTTTAGAAAGCTGTGTAAATTAAAAATAGCGAAAAAACGAGGGATTCCTTGTTTTTTCGCTATTTTAAAATGCCCGGAAACTTCTAGGGCTGTATTTCTTTCTTAAGATTCTTCACTGCGGTGGACAGCATCAGCTTAATACGGTTCAGCTGATTGACTTCGGAAGCGCCGGGGTCATAGTCAATGGCCACAATATTAGCTTCCGGATGCAGTGCACGTAAATGCTTGATGACACCCTTTCCCACAACATGGTTTGGCAGACAGCCGAATGGCTGTGCACAGATAATGTTGGGAGCGCCGGTCTTAATAAGCTCCAGCATTTCACCGGTTAAGAACCAGCCTTCTCCGGTCTGGTTACCCGGAGAAACAATATCGGTTGCGTAGCGGGCCAGGTCTTCAATGTGCGCCGGCGGGTCAAAATGCTTACTCTTTTCGAACTCATCCCGGGCGGCAGAACGCAGCCACTCTAAGAACCGGATACCCAATCGTCCGTTTCGGGCAGCCTGTGGCTTTGTGCCCAGATGTTCAACTTTAAACTCATTGTTGTAGAAACTGTATAATAAGAAATCCGTAAGGTCCGGCATGACTGCTTCTGCACCTTCTGCCTCCAGCAGATCAACGACATAGTTGTTTGCGAGTGGAGAGAATTTTACAAGGATTTCTCCAACCACACCGACACGGGGCTTTTTTATATCCTTCATAGGAAGATTGTCAAAGTCCCGAATGATTTCCCGGCACATCTGCTTATATTTTCTGTGGCTTGGATGTTTGGGCCCTGCAACAAAGTCCAGGACGCGCTTTTTCCATTTTTCATGCAGAGCATTGGCAGAGCCCGGTGTTGCTTCATAAGGTCTTACCCGATACAGGCAGCGCATGAAGATGTCGCCGAAGATCAATGCATATAATCCGCGCTGGATCAGGGGCAGAGTGATCTTGAAGCCGGGGTTTTTCTCCAGACCGTTTAGGTTAATGGAGATTACCGGAATCTCGGGATGACCTGCCTTTTCCAGTGCACGGCGGATAAAACCGATATAGTTGCTTGCCCGGCAACCTCCTCCGGTCTGGGAAATGATCACTGCAGTCTTACTCAGGTCGTATTTGCTGGACTGAATGGCATCCATAATCTGTCCAACCACAATAAGAGAGGGGAAGCAGGCATCATTGTTTACATATTTTAATCCTGTGTCAATAGCAGTACGATTATCGTTATCCAGAACGACGAAATTGTAACCTGCTTTGTCAAAAGCCGGACCAATCAGTTCAAAATGAATGGGCGACATCTGGGGACAAAGGATGGTATACTTGTTCTTCATCTCCTTGGTAAAGATCACACGGTTATAGTTGGCTGGCTTAATATCCCGCGTGGTCTGGTGTTTTTCCTTTACACGCAGCGCTGCCAGAAGGGAACGAATACGGATCCTGGCTGCACCCAGATTGTTTACCTCATCAATTTTCAAACAGGTATAGATCTTTCCTGAGTCGGTTAAAATGTCGCTAACCTGATCGGTGGTTACGGCGTCCAATCCGCAACCGAAGGAGTTAAGCTGGATAAGATCCAAATCGTCCCTGGTTTTGGCATAATTGGCTGCTGCATACAGACGGGAGTGGTACATCCACTGGTCCATGACGATCAGGGGACGCTCCGCCGGATGCAGGTGGGATACGGAGTCTTCCGTAAGAACTGCTATGCCATAGGAATTGATCAGCTCCGGGATACCATGATTAATCTCCGGATCTACATGATAAGGTCTTCCGGCAAGGACAATGCCGCGATGACCGGTTTCTTCCATATATTTTAAGGTTTCTTCACCCTTTTTGCGCATATCTTCCCGGACATTGTCAAGTTCCAGCCAGGCTGCATGGGCAGCGGCCCTTACTTCGTCTGCAGGAATGGAAAACTCTTTTTCAAATTCCACTACGAGCCGGTCTGTCAGGATCTCCTCTGTAGAAAATGCAAAGAAAGGATTCAAAAACCGCACCTGACCGGAGGTGATTTCGTCAATATTATTCTTAATGTTCTCTGCATAAGAAGTAACGATAGGGCAGTTGTAGTGGTTGTTGGCATCCTCAAATTCATTCCGTTCATAAGGGATGCAGGGGTAAAAAATGAAATCCGGGTGCTGATTAATAAGCCAGGTTACATGTCCATGGGCCAGCTTGGCAGGATAGCATTCCGACTCGCTGGGGATGGATTCAATGCCCAGTTCATAGATGGCTCTGGTGGACTGGGGAGAAAGTAACACACGAAATCCCAGTCTGGTGAAAAATGTGTGCCAGAAGGGATAGTTTTCATACATGTTCAATACCCTTGGAATACCTACGGTACCCCGCGAGGCTTCTTCCGGTGTTAAGGGTTCGTAACAAAACAGCCGGTTATATTTATATTCAAAAAGATTGGGGATCTGATCCTTATTCTTTTCTTTTCCCAAACCACGCTCGCAGCGGTTTCCGGAAATAAAGTGTCTGCCTTCTCCAAAATGATTGATGGTAAGAAGACAGTGGTTGGTACAGCCCTGACACCGGGTCAGTTTGGTGTCATAGGTCAGGGCATTGATGCCTGCAAGGTCTAAGGTAGTGGTTTCATAACCCTGTGTATGGCGCTCTTTTGCAATAAGGGCAGCACCGAAAGCGCCCATGATACCTGCAATATCAGGACGAATGGCCTCCCGTCCGCTAATGGTTTCAAAACTTCTAAGAACCGCATCATTGTAAAAGGTTCCGCCCTGAACCACAATGCTTTTTCCAAGGTCAGCGGCATCGGTGAGTTTGATAACCTTAAACAGGGCATTTTTAATAACTGAATATGCAAGGCCGGCAGAAATGTCGGCAACAGACGCACCTTCTTTCTGAGCCTGTTTTACCTTAGAGTTCATGAATACAGTACAACGGGTGCCCAGATCAATGGGATGGGGAGCATACAATGCTTCCCTGGCAAAATCTTTTACCTCGAAATTCAAGCTTTTGGCAAAGGTTTCAATAAAGGAACCGCATCCGGAAGAGCAGGCCTCATTTAACTGGACACTGTCTACCGTCTGGTTCTTGATCTTAATGCATTTCATATCCTGACCACCGATGTCAAGGATACAGTCTACCTCCGGATTAAAGAAAGAGGCTGCATAGTAGTGGGAAACGGTTTCTACCTCTCCTTCATCTAACATGAGTCCTGCCTTCATCAGGGCCTCTCCGTATCCGGTGGAGCAGGAATGCACAATATGGGCATCCTCAGGCATCAGGGAATATAATTCTTTCATGGAACGGATGGCAGTTGCCAACGGACTGCCTTCGTTACTGCTGTAAAAAGAGTACAGTAAGGAACCGTCTTCACCGATCAGCGCGATTTTCGTGGTGGTGGAGCCGGAATCGATACCCAGATAGCAGTTGCCGTGGTAGTTGGAAAGATCTCCTTTTTTCACCGTTGCCTTTGCATGGCGGGCAGAAAAAGCGTCATAATCTGCCTGATCCTTGAAGAGGGGATCAAGACGTGCTACCTCGAATTCCATGTGGATATCGGAATCTAATTTATGTACGATGCAATCCAGCATCATGGTGGAATCTTCTTTGTAGTTTAATGCAGAACCGATGGCTGCAAAAAGATGAGAGTTTTCCGGAGCAATGATATGTTCTTCATCCAGATTTAAAGTACGGATAAAGGCATCCTTCAAACAGGGAAGGAAATGCAGGGGACCACCCAGAAAGGCTACATGTCCACGGATGGGTTTTCCGCAGGCAAGTCCACTGATGGTCTGGTTTACCACTGCCTGAAAAATGGAAGCAGAAAGGTCTGCTTTGGAAGCACCCTCATTGATGAGTGGCTGGATATCGGTTTTGGCAAATACGCCGCAGCGCGCTGCAATGGGGTATATCTCCTTGTAATCTTTGGCGTATTCATTCAGGCCGGAGGCATCGGTCTGCAGCAGAGATGCCATCTGGTCGATAAAAGAACCTGTACCGCCGGCACAGATACCGTTCATTCGTTGTTCCACATTACCGCCTTCAAAATAGATGATCTTGGCATCCTCTCCGCCAAGTTCAATGGCCACGTCTGTCTGGGGAGCGTAGTCCGTCAAAGCTGTGGAAACAGCGATTACTTCCTGTACAAAAGGAATACCCAGGTGTTTTGCCAGGGTAAGTCCGCCGGAACCTGTGATAATGGGAGCTACCTCCACATTACCTGTAATCTGATATGCTTTTTTCGTCAGGGCCTGAAGCGTCTCACGGATATTTGCAAAATGTCGCTCATAGTCCGAAAAGAGAAGGTTTCCTTCCGGATCAAGAAGGGCGATCTTTACCGTTGTAGAACCTATATCAATGCCCAGTTTGTACAATGTTTTTTTACTCATATCTTTCACCATATCTTCTTATTTATTATATATTCTTCTAAGCACAAGCTACATTATACGACAGCCGACTGCAAAAAACAAACACTTTATAAAAGTTTCATGATTGGACAAACAAGGATTGTTTGACAAAAAAACCATGGGATTCTATAATTGAATCTATTAGGAGGATTTTGCATGAATTTTTTATACAAACTGGAGCGCAAACTTGGAAAATACTGTATTCCACATTTGATGGCGTATATTATAGGGGCTTACGGTGTGGGACTGGTGCTTTATTATATAGCTCCGGGGATTTTAAATTATCTTAGTCTGGAACCCTATTATATTTTGAGGGGGCAGATCTGGAGACTGGTAAGTTGGGTTTTTATCCCAAGCGATGTCAGTATTTTTGCACTGATCATGCTTTTGTTTTATTATCAGATAGGAACCCATCTGGAGTATTACTGGGGAACGTTCCGTTTCAATCTGTATATGTTTGGCGGACTGCTTTTTACGGACGTGGCAGCATTGGTGCTCTACGGAATTATGTATGCCATTTATCATACTGCTATTCCTATGAGTGGTTTGTTTAGTACAAGTTACATCAATCTGTCCCTGTTTCTGGCATTTGCGGTGTGTTTCCCGGAGATGGAAGTAAGGCTTTATTTTCTGATTCCCATCAAGATGAAATGGCTGGCTTTAGTCTATGCACTGATCGCTCTGTATGAGATCCTGTCATCCGGCTGGGTGACCAGAACAGCCATCATTGCTTCTTTGCTGAATTTCTTTATTTTTTACCTGATGACCAGGAATCTGAAGCAGTATTCGCCCCATGAGGTGCACAGAAAAAAGAAATTCAAAAAGCAGGTGGAACGAGGTAGCGCTACCAAGCATAAATGTGCAATCTGCGGAAGAACGGAAAAGGATGATCCGACACTGCAGTTTCGGTACTGCTCCAAGTGTGATGGAAACTATGAGTATTGTCAGGAACATTTATTTACACATCAACATATTAAGCTGAGATAAGAGGGAGAAGGAAGAATGAATTTACTGTCAGGATTGGAAAAGTTTGGTCTGTCAGCAGGCCAGGATATGAGTATTTTTGACGAGGAGAAAAAACAAAAAGTACAGGAAGACGGTGAGAGCGGACAGAAAGAAGAGATTCCTCAGGAGGAAGATTTTCTTCTGGATAAGACTGTGCGGTGTAAGATTTGCGATAATGTCTATCATGTGAAGCAGGTCAAGAGTGGAAGAGTAAAAAGACTGGAATCGGATCAGGACTTAAGACCGCGGCATCAGTATATCGATACCCTGAAGTATTCGGTCTGGTCCTGCCCATACTGCGGATATACGGCATTAAGCAGAACTATTGACGAACTGACCGGTGTCCAGAGGAAGCTCATTGAGGAAAATGTCTGTACCCAGTTTAAGGGAAACCTGCAGGAAGACGACTGCACCAGCTACACCTATGATCAGGCAATTGATCGTTACAAATTGGCATTGTTCAACAGCATTGCCAAAAAGGGTAAGATCAGTGAACGCGCCTATCTGTGCCTGAACATTTCCTGGCTGTTAAGGGCGAAGGCAGAGGAACTTCCAAATGACACACCATTGGATGCAGAGGTGCTCGCACAGATCAAAAAGGAAGAACAGGAATACTATGTACAGGCATATGAGGGATTTCTGAAAGCTGTGGCAACAGAAAACTTTCCTATGTGCGGAATGGAACAGTCAACAGTAGATTACCTGATGGCAGTGATGTCTTATAAACTTGGAAGACTGGAAAACGCGTCAAAGTTTTTACAGGCCATTCTGGGTTCCCAGGCGGCAAACCGCAGGATCAAGGACAAAGCATTGGATCTGAAGAATGAGATCATTGCTTCCATTAAGGCAAGTAAGGCGGAGCATTAAGGTGAATTTTATTATACAGTTGGACAGCCATGGAAAGCTGTCCATGTACGAACAATTATACAGATATGTAAAGAAAAAGATCATAGACGGTGATTTTTCCCCGGGGGAGAGATTGCCGTCTACCCGTTTGCTGGCACAAAACCTGGGGATCAGCCGCAATACCGTGGAACGGGCTTACGATCAGCTGGTGGCGGAAGGTTACATCGAAGGCCGGGTGGGAAGCGGCTTTCGGGTCAGCACCATCGAGGGTCTGTTTTTGCTTCCAAAAGCTTCGGAGACAAAAAAGGCAACCGGGCCGGTCCGGAAACAGAACCCGCTGGTCTGTGATTTTAGCGCGGGAGGAATTGATGAAGAGAGTTTCCCTATGGATGCATGGAGACGGATCAGCCGGGGAGTATTAAGTGAGCAGGAACGTTATCTTTCCGGTGGAGATCCTTTGGGCGAATATGGTCTTAGGGAAGAAATCTCCCGTTATCTGCAGGGAGCAAGGGGTGTTAAGTGTAGTCCGGACCAGATCATTATCGGAGCAGGAAATGACTATCTTCTCATGCTTTTGCTCCGGATCATGAACAGGGAGAATATCGTTGCGATGGAGTATCCTACATACAGCCAGGCCCATCACGTGCTCTGCAGTTCCGAATGCAGAACCCTGCAGGTACCCATGGATGAATATGGAATGAATGTGAAAGAGCTTGCTGTAACACAAGCAAATCTGGTGTATGTGATGCCTTCTCATCAGTTCCCCACCGGAATTGTTATGCCGCTAAACAGAAGGCTGGCACTTTTGCAGTGGGCATACGGGAAAGAGGACCGTTATATCATAGAAGATGATTATGACAGTGAACTTCGTTACAGGGGACGTCCCATACCTGCCCTTCAGGGAAATGATGATGGTGGCAGAGTGATCTATCTTGGAACTTTTTCCCAGAGTATTGCGCCATCCATCCGTGTCAGTTATATGGTTCTTCCGGAAGCATTAATGGAGAAATATCGGGAACAGTGCGGTGTGTTTTCCAATACGGTTGCCAGGATCCAACAGCATACGATTAAGGAATTCATGCAACAGGGGTATTTTGAACGCCACTTAAATCGTATGAGAAAGAAGTATAAGGAAAAAAGAGATTTGCTTCTGACGGAACTGGGATTGACGGAAAAGAGCCCTCAGATATCCGGTGCAGAGGCAGGAACCCATCTGCTTTATGAGTTGCCGGCAGTGCATAACGGGCAGGCTGTGGCAATGGAGGCAGAAAGACAAGGGGTAAGGGTCCACACGGTGCCCGGAAAAGAGAATGCCCTGATCCTTTCTTACGGAGGACTTAGTAAAGACGAGATTTGTGCCGGGGCAAGAATCCTGAAAAATATAATAAAAAAATAAAATCATAAAAATTTCTGAAAGAGTGTTGACAAAGAATAAATGTGGTGGTATCGTTTATTCATAAATGTTAGCACTCTTTTTTGCTGAGTGCTAACAAAACGAAGAAAGGTGAAAGGAACAAAGGAGTATGCAAGTTGAAATGCCGGTACTTGATGATAGAAAAAAGAAAATTCTGACGCTGATTATTCGTAATTATTTAGAGACGGGTGAGCCGGTGGGCAGCAGAACCATTTCCAAATTACTGGATGCAACCTTAAGCTCGGCTACCATCCGTAATGAGATGTCGGATTTGGAAGACATGGGGTATATTCTGCAGCCCCATACTTCAGCAGGCAGAATTCCATCGGATCTGGGTTACCGGTTCTATGTAAATGAACTGTTAGGCGAAAGCGACCAGAAAGTGAAGGAGATGGAAAATTTCGTCATTGAAAAGACGGAAAAGATGGAAAAAGTATTGCAGCAGGTCGTAAAACTTCTTGCGAATAATACAAATTATGCCACTATGATCACGGCACCCGATTCCAGAGGCAGTAAAGTGAAATTTATCCAGTTGTCCATGCTGGAAGAAAAGCAGCTTGTGGCATTGATCGTAATGCAGGGCAATATTGTAAAGAATAAGATCATTGACCTGACAGAGACTATAGATAATGAAACTCTTTTGAAATTGAATATTTTACTGAACAGCACATTAAATGGTTTGTCCAGGGAAGAGATCAACTTAGGAGTGATCTCCAAAATGAAGGAACAGGCCGGTGGATATACAGGAATTGTCAATGATGTGCTGGATGCTGTGGCAGAAGCTTTTTCGGAAGATGAAGAACTGCAGGTATATACCAGCGGAGCCAATAATCTGATCAAGTATCCGGAATTGGCGGATTCTGAGAAAGCAGGCGCTCTGTTGTCCGCCTTCGAGGATAAGAGTGAATTAAAAGAGTTGCTTTCCGAAACTGACGATGATCAAAAAGGAAATGGCATTCAGGTATATATCGGCAGTGAATCCCCGGTACAGACCATGCGGGATTGCAGTGTGGTGACCGCCACCTATGATCTGGGTAACGGAATGAGTGGTCATATCGGTATCGTGGGGCCCAAACGAATGGATTACGAGCATGTCATGGACAGCTTGAAAAATATCAAAGAGCAGCTGGATGTTGCGTTTAAGAAAGAACCACAGGATGGATAGAAGGGAGAAATCGTAGTGACGGATGTAGAAAGAAAAGAAGATATGGATACAGAAGGATCCGACAACATAGAAGAAACCACGGACAATGCTTCCGGGGATGTGAAGGAAGATCCGGATTGCAGCACACAGGAGGAAACCGTTAAAGAAGCTTCCGATGAAGCAGCAGAGGACATGAAGGAAGAGGCAGAGGAAGATTCCGGAGAAGACGAGAAAGAAAAGGGATCCAGGTTCCGGCGGAAAGATAAGAAAGAGAAGCTGGATAAGAAAGATGAGAAAATTGCAGAACTCACAGACAGGGTAACCCGTCAAATGGCAGAGTTCGATAATTTCCGTAAGCGTACGGAAAAAGAAAAGAGCCAGATGTTTGATCTGGGGGCAAAAAATGTCATCGAGAAGATTCTTCCGGTGGTGGACAATTTTGAACGGGGCTTAGCGGCGGTTCCGGAAGAAAACAGATCTGATTCCTTTGTGGATGGAATGGATAAAATCTACAAGCAGATGATGATGGTTCTGGAAGAAGCCGGGGTAAAGCCTATTGAAGCTGTGGGAAAAGAATTTGATCCAAATCTCCATAATGCTGTCATGCATGTGGAGGATGAAGCTCTTGGCGAGAATGAGATCGTGGAAGAGTTTCAGAAAGGCTATCTGTATCACGACAGTGTAGTGAGACATAGTATGGTAAAGGTAGCAAATTAAAACGTTAACAAAGAATTTAAGATATGAAGTAGTCAAGTATGACAGGAGGAAAAAATCATGGGAAAAATCATAGGAATCGATTTAGGAACAACAAATAGCTGTGTAGCAGTTATGGAAGGTGGTAAACCGGTGGTTATCGCCAATACAGAGGGAGCAAGAACAACACCTTCAATTGTAGCATTTACCAAAACAGGCGAGCGTCTGGTAGGTGAGCCGGCAAAACGTCAGGCAGTAACCAATGCAGAGAAGACCATTTCTTCCATCAAACGTGAAATGGGAACAGATTTCAAGGCAGAGATCGATGGAAAGAAGTATTCTCCACAGGAGATTTCTGCAATGATCCTTCAAAAACTGAAAGCAGATGCAGAAGGATATCTGGGTGAGAAGGTAACGGAAGCAGTCATTACCGTTCCTGCATATTTCAACGATGCACAGCGTCAGGCAACCAAGGATGCAGGTAAGATCGCAGGACTGGATGTAAAACGTATCATCAATGAGCCCACAGCAGCAGCATTGGCTTATGGACTTGATAATGAGCATGAGCAGAAGATCATGGTATACGATTTAGGTGGAGGTACCTTCGATGTGTCCATCATTGAAATCGGTGATGGTGTTATCGAAGTATTATCTACTTCCGGAGATAACCGTTTAGGTGGTGACGACTTTGATAAGAAGATCGTAGACTGGATGCTGGACGAATTCAAGAAGGCAGAAGGTGTAGATCTTTCCAGCGATAAGATGGCACTCCAGAGATTAAAGGAAGCTGCTGAAAAAGCAAAGAAAGAGCTTTCTTCCGCAACAACCACCAACATCAACCTGCCGTTCATTACAGCAACCAATGAAGGTCCAAAACATTTTGATATGAACTTAACCCGTGCAAAATTTGACGAGTTAACACATGACCTGGTAGAAAGAACCGCTACACCGGTTACCAATGCTCTTCGTGATGCAGGACTTTCCGCATCTGATCTGGGCCAGGTATTACTGGTTGGTGGATCTACCAGAATCCCGGCAGTGCAGGATAAAGTAAAAGCATTAACCGGTAAAGAACCAAGCAAGTCTCTGAACCCGGATGAGTGTGTTGCTATCGGTGCTTCCATTCAGGGTGGAAAACTGGCAGGAGATGCAGGTGCAGGTGAGATCCTTCTTCTGGATGTTACTCCACTGTCCTTATCCATTGAGACCATGGGCGGTGTGGCAACCAGACTGATCGAGAGAAATACCACCATTCCTACCAAGAAGAGCCAGATCTTCTCTACCGCAGCAGATAACCAGACAGCAGTAGATATCAACGTAGTACAGGGTGAAAGACAGTTTGCAAGAGATAACAAGTCCTTAGGACAGTTCCGTCTGGATGGAATTCCACCAGCACGTCGTGGTGTTCCGCAGATCGAAGTTACCTTTGATATTGATGCCAATGGTATCGTAAATGTATCCGCGAAGGATCTGGGAACAGGAAAAGAGCAGCACATTACCATTACTGCAGGATCCAACATGTCGGATGATGAGATCGACAGAGCAGTAAAAGAAGCTGCTGAGTTTGAAGCACAGGATAAGAAGAGAAAAGAAGCCATTGATACCCGCAACGATGCGGATGCATTCGTATTCCAGACCGAAAAGGCATTGGAAGAAGTGGGTGCACAGATCGATCCTGCCGATAAGTCTGCCGTAGATGCAGATCTGAAAGCATTAAAGGATATGGTAGAAGCTCATCCAAATGCAGAAGAGATGACGGAAGATCAGGTTGGAGAGATGAAGGCAGCCAAGGAAAGATTAATGGCAAGTGCCCAGAAAGTCTTCGAAAAAGTATATGCAAATGCACAGGCAGCTTCCGGGGCAGCAGGTGCAGGCCCGGATATGGGTGCGCAGTCTGGTGAGACTGCCCAGGATGATGTGGTAGATGCAGATTATAAAGAGGTATAGTCGTAAATCATGGCAGAACAGAAAAGAGATTACTATGAGGTCTTAGGTGTATCTAAGACCTCATCGGATGATGAAATAAAAAAAGCATATCGTAAGCTGGCAAAAAAATACCATCCGGATATGAATCCGGGCAATAAAGAGGCAGAGGTAAAGTTCAAAGAGGCCTCTGAAGCTTATGCGATCTTGTCAGATCCGGATAAAAGAAGACAGTATGACCAGTTTGGTCATGCAGCCTTTGACGGTACGGGCGGTGCAGGTGCCGGTGGATTTGATTTTTCCGGAATGGATATGGGAGATATCTTTGGAGATATTTTCGGAGATCTGTTTGGCGGAGGCAGTCGCAGAAGCAATAATGGTCCCCGTCGCGGAGCCAATTTGCGGGCAAGTGTCAGAGTAACCTTTGAAGAGGCTGTTTTTGGCTGTGAGAAAGAAATTGAAATTGTCTTAAAGGATCAGTGTCCAAACTGTCACGGAACCGGTGCAAAACCGGGAACCTCTCCTGTGACCTGCAATAAGTGTGGCGGAAAGGGTAAGATCATGTTTACCCAGCAGTCTTTATTCGGAACCATGCAGAATGTACAGACCTGTCCGGATTGTAACGGTACAGGAAAAGTCATTGTGAGCAAATGTCCGGATTGCCGCGGAACCGGATATGTTTCTTCCAAAAAACGTATTCAGGTTTCTGTACCGGCCGGTATCGACGATGGACAGTCCATCCGGATCAGGGACAAAGGGGAACCGGGAAGCAATGGCGGACCAAGAGGAGACCTTTTGGTTGAGGTTGTGGTATCACGGCATCCTATTTTTACCAGAAGAGACATGGATCTGTTTTCTACAGTGTCCATGAGCTATGCCCAGGCAGCGTTGGGTGGAGAGCTTCTGATCCATACCATAGATGGGGATGTTCTGTATGATATAAAACCGGGAACCCAGACGGATACCCGCATTCGTTTAAAGGGAAAAGGTGTTCCCTCCATTCGTAACCGGGAAGTACGTGGTGATCATTACGTGAATCTGGTGGTAGAAGTTCCTACCAATTTAAGTGCGGAAGCAAAGGAGGCACTTCGTGCTTTTGATGCGGCAAGCGGAAATTCCCTGCATGCTAATGAAGATGTGAAGACCACGGAAGGTAAAAAGAAAAAGAAGAAGTTATTTTAACATAATATAATCGGGGTATGTGGATGACAGTTTATGTATTGGAAATTGCATTGATTATTCTGTTGTGTATCGTGGCTGAGAAATTCTCGGATAAATTTGGGATGCCGGCACTGATTCTGTTTATGTTTATCGGAATGGTGTTCGGCTCTGACGGATTATTCAAGATTCAGTTTGACGATTTCACACTTGCGGAAATGGCCTGTTCCATGGCATTGGTGTTCATCATGTTTTATGGTGGCTTTAATACCAAGTGGGATGCGGCAAAACCGGTGGCAGCAAAGGCAATTTCCCTTTCGACTCTGGGTGTTGTTCTGACAGCCGGAATCACTACATTTTGTTGTGTTTATCTGTTGCATATGTCCTGGCAGGAGAGTTTTCTTATCGGGTCCGTGTTATCTTCCACGGATGCAGCCAGTGTCTTTGCCATTCTCCGAAAAAAGAATTTGAACTTAAAAGACGGCACCGCTTCTTTACTGGAAGTGGAAAGCGGAAGTAACGATCCTGTTGCTTACATGCTTACCATTGTGGCCGTCAGCCTTATGGGAGTGGGAAGTGCCGGGAATGTGGCACTTCTGGTGCTTCTGCAGATCGCGGTAGGTGTTGCAGTGGGTATTGTAATGGCTGTGATCTCCATTAAGATCCTTACAGGAAGCAAAGTGGTGGCAGGAGGTCTGGATACCATTTTTATGATCGCCATGGTATTGCTTTGTTTTGGGCTATCTTCCGTACTGCAGGGAAATGCCTATCTTAGTCTTTATCTTTTCGGAATTATCATTGGTAACAGCCGGATCGGCAATAAGCAGACCCTGATCCCGTTTTTTGATGGTGTGACCGGTCTTTCGCAGATCTTTGTGTTTTTCCTTATTGGATTGTTAAGTTTTCCACATCAGATGCCCCAGATTATACCAACGGCGCTGGCCATTGTATTGATCCTGACCTTTCTTGCAAGGCCGTTGGCGGTTTTTCTTCTGATGTTACCATTCCGATGCGGTATACGGCAGTGTCTGCTGGTTTCCTGGGCGGGACTTCGGGGAGCTTCTTCCACGGTGTTTGCCATCATGGCGGTAGCGGCAGGAGTCAGCATGAAGCAGGATCTGTTTCATATTGTGTTCATGGTCACTCTGTTTTCAGCAGCCATTCAGGGAAGCTTACTTCCCTATGTTTCCAACAAACTGGGAATGGTGGATGAAACCGGGGATGTACGGAAAACCTTCAATGATTACCAGGACGAAACCTCCCTGCAGCTTATGCGTATGTATATTCCCCAGGGACATGAATGGGCAGGTCAAAGAATAAAAGATGTTACCATGCCCCAGGGTTCTCTGGCGATTATGATCAAACGTGGATCTAATTCCATTATTACCAAGGGAGATACGGTGATCCTTCCGGAGGATACGGTGATCTTGAGTGTGCCGCCTTATGTACCATCCCAGGATGAAAAGCTTGAAGAGTTTACGATAGATAAAAACCATAAGTGGTGTAATAAGCGGATCTGTGAGTTAAACTTAAAGAATGATGAGCTTATAGCATTGATCTTAAGGAATGAGGAGACCATTATTCCGGATGGCAAGACCCCCATCCAGGAAGGGGATGTGGTGGTGTTGTACCGATAAACAAGAGTTATCTGACGAAAAAAGACGGGCAGTTGCTGCCCGTCTTTCCATCATATATAAGCTATTTTAGTAAACCGGTCCGAAACTGGGTCTGCATTTCTTCGTATTCCCGGCTGATTTCCTGCACAACATTCGTATCACCGGCAATATTGTCAGGATGGTAGATCTTCATAAGATCCTTATACCGTTTTTTTAATGCCAGTTCATTGGTTACACCGCAAAACAGAAGACTGTACTGAAAACTTCCGGAAGAGGTATCCTCAATGAGGGCTGTTTCATAAGCCTGGACCCGGTTGTCAAATTCGGCCCGTTCTTTTGCAAGATTCGCGGTTTCTGACTCCAGAAGTTTCCATTTCATTTCAAACAGCTTTGCTTCCCGTTCCTGTCGTTGCCGTTCCGCCATGGCATCCCGTTCCAGTTCCCGACGTTTCTGCTCCACATCCCGTTTCCTGGATTCCACGTCTGCCTTCAGTTTCTCCAGTTCTTTCTTCTGACGACGCAGCTCTTCTTTTTCTTTTTTTATCTCATTTGCATCCTGAAATAGCGCCTGATCAAGAATCGGTTGTTCTTTCTCGGCTACATAGATTGGCTGATCCATGTACTCACCTAAGATCCTTTGTGCTGCATAAACTTTTTACTACCGGACAATTTTGCGTTATTTGTGTCCTATACAGAATGAGTATACAACATCTTGTATTTGATTGCAAGGAAAATCCTTCCATAAAATTCCGGATACAGGAAAACAGATTTATGGTGCATTCAGTATCTTGAGGAGACGGGAAAAGGGGAACGATATTTCTTCGGGAAGCATATGATATTCGTGTGCCCCTCTTTTCATTTATTTTGAAATAGTGTATACTTAATTAGTTAAGGCGCAGCCGGACTAAACGGAAAAAATAAGAGGATATCCTATGAAATGGAAAGAATATACGATTAAAACCACTACCCGGGCAGAGGAATTAGTCAGCAATATGCTTTATGAACTGGGGATCACCGGAGTAGAAATCATTGATAATGTACCACTGACCGAGGAAGAAGTAAAAGAGATGTATATCGATATCGTGGCTCAACTTCCGCCGGACGAAGGGAACAGTGCAGTGCGCTTTTATTTAGAGGAACAAGAGGATGAACATGCTGTTCTGGAAAAAGTGAGAGCCGGACTTACACAGTTGTCTCAGTTTGTAGATGTGGGAGAGGCTGTTATTGAGGAGACGATTACACAGGAGGAAGACTGGATCAACAACTGGAAGGAGTTTTTTAAACCCTTCTATCTGGATGATATCCTGATCAAACCGACTTGGGAAGCCATTCCGGAAGGAGCAAAGTACCGGGCACTCATCGAGATCGATCCGGGAACATCTTTTGGAACCGGACAGCATGAGACGACCCAGTTGTGTATCCGCGGTCTGGAAAAATACATGAAACCCGGCGATCTGGTATTGGATCTGGGTACCGGAAGCGGAATCTTATCCGTGATAGCTCTGAAATTAGGAGCAGGCCATACGGTTGGAACAGATATTGACCCAATATGCATGGATGCTACCAGAGATAATATGACTATGAATCATATCCTGCAAAAAGATTACGATGTGATGGTGGGCAATCTGATTGACGATACGAGCTTGCAGGAAGCGGTTGGAAAAGAGAAGTATGATGTGGTGCTGGCGAATATTTTGGCAGATGTCATCATTCCCATGGCAAAAGCAGCTTATGATACTGTGAAGCCGGGAGGCTGTTTTATCACATCAGGGATCATAGATTTTAAAGAGGAACCGGTGAAAGAAGCATTGCAGGAAGCAGGCTTTGAGATCATGGAAGTTAACCACATGGGCGAGTGGGTAGGAATCGTCGCCGGAAAATAGGTATGTATCAGTTTTTTATAGAAGCCAGTCAGGTACAGTCAGAGCAGGTTTTCATTACAGGAAGTGACCTTAATCACATGAAAAATGTGGTGCGCTTAAAGCCGGGAGAGATTTTCCGGGTCAGCGTATCGGACGGAAAGAATTATCTTTGTGAACTTATCGGTTATGAACAGGACCGGGCAGTTGGCCGTATTACGGATCAGCCTGCCAAAGATACTGAATTAAAAGGCAGGATCCAGCTTTTCCAGGGTCTTCCCAAAGGGGAGAAAATGGAGCTGATCATTCAAAAGGCGGTGGAGCTGGGGGTAAGCGAGATCATTCCTGTCAGAATGAAAAACTGCGTAGTGAAATTAGATGAGAAAAAGGGTGCACAGAAGGTTGTCCGTTGGCAGGCGATTGCCGAGGCAGCGGCAAAACAGGCCAAGCGCAGCATTGTTCCGGAGATCCATGAGATCATGGACTATCGGGAAAGTCTGGCTTATGCGGCGGATAATGATATCAATCTGGTGCCTTATGAAAATGAAGAAGGCATTTTGGGCAGCAAGAAAATCCTGTCCGGCATAAAGCCCACAGATCATGTGGGAGTGTTTGTGGGACCGGAGGGCGGTTTTGATGACAAAGAGATTGCTTTAGCCAGAGAAACAATGCGAAGTATTTCTCTGGGAAACCGGATCCTTCGTACGGAAACCGCTGCCATAGCAGCAGTGACATTGATTATGATGCAGATGGAGGAATAGATGCAGGTATATTTAGACAACAGCGCAACTACAAAGGTGAGCCGTCCCGTTCTCTCCAGAGTAACGGAGGCCATGATCGTGGATTACGGAAACCCCTCATCCCTGCATAATATGGGGATGCAGGCGGAGCAGTATATCAAAAAAGCGCGGACCCAGATCGCCGGAACCCTGCGGTGTCAGGAGAAAGAACTGGTTTTTACCTCCTGTGGAACGGAATCGGATAATCTCGCAATCCTGGGTGTTGCACAAGCGTATAAAAGGCGCGGGAAGCATATGATCACAACCAGGATCGAGCATCCGGCAGTGCTTAGCACCATGAAGCATTTGGAGGAAAATGGGTATGAAGTGACGTATCTGGATGTGGATGAGTATGGAGTGATCTCTCTCAAACAGTTAAAAGAGGCCATCCGTCCGGATACGATCCTGGTTTCTATCATGTATGTAAATAACGAGATCGGAAGCGTGCAGCCAATCCGGGAAGCAGGAGCATTGATCAAACGCTGTAATCCCAATACCCTGTTTCATGTGGATGCCATTCAGGCATACGGAAAATACAGGATCTATCCCAGACAGGACAACATTGATCTTCTGGCGGTAAGCGGACATAAGATTCATGGACCCAAGGGCGTAGGATTTCTGTATGTCAGGGATAAAGTACGACTGCTCCCCACGATTTTTGGTGGCGGGCATCAGAATGGGCTGCGTTCCGGCACGGAAAATGTACCGGGTGTAGCAGGACTTGGCCAGGCTTGTGAGGAGATCTATGAGAATTTTGATGAAAAAACAGATGCGATGTACTGTCTGCGGGAGTATTTTATCCGGGGACTGCAGACAATAGAAGGGATCAGTATCAACGGAAAACTGACCAGGGAGAATGCACCGCATATTATCAGCGTATCCGTAGCGGGAGTGCGCAGTGAAGTATTACTGCATGCGTTGGAAGAACGAGGGATCTATGTTTCGGCAGGAAGCGCCTGCTCATCCAATAAACCGGCTGTGAGCGCTACGTTAAAGGCAATCGGTCTGCCTAAGGATAAGCTGGAGTCTACAATCCGTATCAGTTTGTGTGATCTGAACACCATGCAGGAAGCGGATTATACCATCGAAGTATTAAAAGAACTCATACCAATGCTTACAAGATTCGTCAGGAGGTAAGAAATGTACCAGTCGTTTTTGATAAAATACGGAGAAATCGCAATCAAAGGGAAAAACAGACACCTGTTTGAGGATGCTTTGGTCAGCCATCTTGCCCATGCGCTAAAACCTGTGGAGGGTGAATTTGAAATCTGGAAAGAGCAGGGCAGGATCTACGTGGATGCCAGGGGTGAATATGATTATGACCATGCCGTGCAGGCTATGACCAGAGTGTTCGGTGTGGTAGGAGTTTGTCCTATGGTGCAGATTGAAGATAAGGGTTATGAAAACCTGGTAGAAGAGGTTCTGAAACACCTGAAAGAAACCTATGGCCACCGGGAAATGACCTTTAAGGTTATGGCCCGGCGTGCCAGAAAGAATTATCCCATGGATTCCACCCAGATCAATATGGATATGGGAGAAAGAATCTTAGAAGCATGTCCCAACATGAAGGTGGACGTGCATGAACCGGATATTTATGTATGTATCGAAATCCGTCAGAAGATCAATATCTATTCGGAGAATATCAAAGGGCCGGGGGGAATGCCTGTGGGAACCAATGGCAAAGCCATGCTGTTATTGTCCGGTGGTATTGACAGTCCTGTGGCAGGTTATATGATCGCAAAACGGGGAGTGAGTTTAGAGGCAACTTATTTTCATGCACCGCCTTATACCAGTGAGCGCGCAAAACAGAAAGTCATAGATCTGGCAGCCATTGTGGCCCGTTACAGTGGTCCCATTACCCTGCATGTGGTGAATTTTACGGATATCCAGCTGGCGATCTATGAGAAATGTCCCCATGATGAATTAACCATCATCATGCGCCGCTATATGATGAAGATCGCAGAACATTTTGCAAAAGAGGGAAATTGTCTGGGGCTTGTAACAGGAGAAAGTATCGGGCAGGTGGCAAGTCAGACTATGCAGTCACTGGCTGCAACCAATGAAGTGTGCACTTTACCGGTGTATCGTCCGCTGATTGGTTTTGACAAACAGCAGATTGTGGAAGTATCAGAACAGATTGATACCTATGAGACCTCTATTTTACCTTATGAGGACTGCTGTACCATTTTTGTGGCCAAGCATCCGGTCACAAAGCCCAACATCAACATTATCCACAGATCAGAGACCAACCTTTCCGGGGTGATCGATGACCTGATGAAAACAGCCATTGAAACCACACAAACCATTGTAGTGGAAGCAAAATAAAAACCGTCTCTGATCATTTTACCAGAAACGGTTCTAAAGCTTTCAGTACTTCATCCATGTGCTCGGTGGTATGTACGGATAATTGGATGGGTTTTGATAAATCCAGACTGAAAATCCCCATGATGGATTTTGCGTCGATCACGTATCTTCCGGAGATGAGATCAAAGTCGAAATCAAACCGGGAAACCACATTCACGAAGGATTTCACTTTTTCAATGGAATTTAAGGAAATTAATACGTTGTTCATTTAAAAACCTCCATTAAGTATGCTTTACGTCATCATCCTACTATTTTTGGCAGGTAAAGTCAACCATTGCCATGTCCGGTAAACATTGGAAACAAAGACCTTTGCAAAAGGGATGGGAGTCTTATAAAAGCAGAAGAATAACCATTTAGAAAGAGGAAAAAACATGAAAAAAGCAGCGCTGCATAACTTAGGATGCAAGGTGAATGCCTATGAAACCGAAGCCATGCAGGAATTATTGATAGAAGCCGGATATAAGATTGTGGATTTCCATGAACAGGCAGATGTTTATGTGATCAACACCTGCTCCGTTACCAATATTGCAGACCGGAAATCCCGGCAGATGATCCATCAGGCAAAAAAACGCAACCCCAAGGCCATTGTGGTGGCCGCGGGCTGCTATGTGCAGACCAGTCCCGAGAAAGCGGCGGAAGATGAAGCAATTGACATTATGATTGGCAATAATCAGAAATATCGTCTTCCGGAGCTTTTGGAAGAATACTCTGTCACAGGAAAAAAGGTGACGGATCTTATTGAGATTGGAAAAGATAAAAACTATGAACCCATGGAAATGAAACGTACTGCGGAACATACCCGGGCATTTGTAAAAGTGCAGGACGGATGTAACCAGTTTTGTACCTATTGCATCATTCCCTATGCCAGGGGAAGGGTGAGAAGCCGTAAGCCTGCTGAGGTGGTTTCGGAGATTACGGGGCTTGCAAAATGCGGGTATCAGGAGGTGGTACTCACCGGTATTCATTTAAGCTCTTACGGTGTGGACTGCAACAGCAGCCTCATCGATCTTATCGAGCTGGTGGCGGGGATTGAAGGTATTCGCAGGATACGACTGGGATCTTTGGAACCGGGTATTGTGACAGAAGAATTTGCAAGACGATTAAGTCAGGTAAAGCAGATCTGCCCGCATTTTCATCTGTCTTTGCAGAGTGGCTGTGATGCCACCTTAAAGAGGATGAACCGCAGATACACGGCAGAAGAGTATAAGAAACGTTGTGAGATCCTCAGGAGCTGTTTTGAACACCCGGCACTGACAACCGATGTGATCGTGGGATTCCCGGGAGAGACACAGGAAGAGTTTGAACAGACCCGGAAGTTTCTGCAGGACATTGATTTTTATGAGGTGCACCTGTTTAAATACTCCAAGCGGCAGGGAACACCGGCGGCAACTATGCCGGGACAGCTGACAGAACAGATAAAGACACAACGCAGCCATATTCTCTCTGAGGATTTAAAAGAGAATAAAAAGAGGTTTATGAGTTATTATATAGGCAAAGAGGTGGAAGTACTGATCGAGGAAAAAGAACAGCTGTCCGGGAAAACGTTTTTCACAGGACATACCAGGGAGTATGTGAAACTGGCTGTACCGGGAATTATCTGTAAGGAGCAGAACAATACTTTTGTAACGGTAAACCCTACAGAATTTATCAATGAAGATGTGATGGGTGTCTTGTAATTTTGCCGGGTTTATATTAGAATAAAAAGACAAGGCATTTTTGTAGAAAGGTACGTGTACGTTATGCAGGATATGAAGAATACACAATATTTCAGAGTTGAGAAAGAGGTAGAACTTCCGGTGTCGGATGTGATTGCGAAAGTCTACGAAGCATTGAAGGAGAAAGGATATAATCCGGTCAATCAGATAGTCGGTTATGTCATGTCCGGAGATCCTACTTACATTACCGGTCATAAGAATGCCAGAAGCCTGATCATGCGCGTTGAACGGGATGAAATCGTAGAAGAAGTTTTGAAGTTTTATCTGGAGAAGAATTTTTAACTATGCGTATCATTGGATTGGATTACGGCTCAAAGACAGTGGGAGTTGCAGTCAGTGATCCGTTGTTATTAACGGCGCAGGGAGTGGAGATCATACGCCGTGAAAAGAGTACCAAGCTGAGGAAGACCCTGGCTCGTATAGAGGCATTGATCGCCGAATATGAAGTTGACAGAATTGTTTTGGGATATCCGAAGAATATGAATAATACCGAGGGAGACCGTTGTGAGAAAACCCTTGCATTTAAGGAAATGCTGGAGAAAAGGTGCGGGTTACCGGTTTTGTTATGGGATGAACGGCTGACCACTGTGATGGCAGACAATACCATGATGGAACAGGGAATCCGAAGAGAAGACCGTAAGCAGTACGTGGACAAGCTTGCGGCAGTTTTTATTCTGCAGGGTTACCTGGATTATTTGTCAAACAAAGCTGAATGAACGAAGAGAGAGAATGAATATCATGGAAAAGCTCACATTTTTAGACCGGGAAGCACAGGAGCCGTTAGAGGTTTTTGTAGTAGAACAAACAAAATTAAATGGGGAAAACTATCTTTTGGTCACCGAAGACGAAGAAGGAGATAGTACGGCATATATACTGAAAGAGCAGCCGGGTGAAGAAAGTGAAGACCTTTTCTATGAGATCGTGGAGGATGATGCACTTCTGGAAGCATTGTCGGGTATTTTTGCCGAAATGCTTGAGGATGTTGATTTCTCCTTCTAGAAAAGGAAGGTGTAAATTAGATTGAAGAAAACGGACGGAAAATTAAAGATTATTCCTCTGGGTGGATTAGAACAGATTGGAATGAACATCACTGCCTTTGAATATGAAGACAGTATTATTGTCGTGGATTGCGGATTGTCTTTTCCGGAGGATGAAATGTATGGAATTGACCTTGTGATACCGGATGTCACTTATCTTAAGAACAATCTGGATAAGGTCAAAGGATTTTTTATTACCCACGGGCACGAGGACCACATCGGGTCTTTACCCTATGTGTTAAAAGAGGTCAATGTCCCGGTATATGCAACCAAGCTTACCATGGGACTGATCAATCATAAATTGGAAGAGCACGGCCTGGAGAAAAAAGTAAAACGTAAAGTGGTGAAATACGGTCAGTCTATTAACCTGGGACAGTTCCGGGTGGAATTCATCCGTACCAATCACAGCATTCAGGATGCAGCTGCACTGGCGATTTATTCTCCGGCAGGAATCGTAGTACACACCGGAGATTTCAAGGTGGATTACACGCCGGTATTTGGGGATGCCATTGATCTGCAGCGATTCGGTGAATTGGGAAAGAAAGGTGTGCTTGCACTGATGTGCGACAGTACCAATGCGGAGCGACCGGGCTTTACACAGTCAGAAAAAACAGTGGGACGTACCTTTGATGCAATTTTTTCCGAGAATCCATCCAAGCGCATCATTGTGGCTACTTTTGCATCCAATGTTGACCGGGTTCAGCAGATCATTAATGCGGCACATCGTTTCGGACGGAAGGTTGTGGTTGAAGGACGGAGCATGGTAAACATTATTGCCACCGCTTCAGAACTGGGATATCTGGATATCCCAAACAATACCCTGATTGATATCGAGCAGTTAAAAAACTATCCTGATGATAAAACCGTGATCATAACCACGGGAAGCCAGGGCGAGTCTATGGCGGCACTTCCCAGAATGGCTGCCAATCTCCATCGGAAAGTAACCATTAAACCGGGAGATCTGGTGATATTTAGTTCCAATCCCATTCCGGGTAATGAAAAGGCTGTTTCCAGAGTCATTAATGATCTGTACAGCAAGGGTGCGGAAGTGATCTTCCAGGATACCCATGTATCCGGCCATGCCTGTCAGGAAGAGATCAAGCTGATCTATTCATTGGTGCGCCCCAAATACGCCATTCCGGTGCATGGTGAGTATCGCCATCTCATGGCGCAGGCAAAGCTGGCAGAGGAACTGGGAATGTCCAAGGAGAACATTTTTATCCTGTCTTCCGGAGATGTGTTGGCATTAGATGATAAAAAAGCCAAAGTAGTAGATCATGTCCAGTGCGGAGATATTCTGGTTGATGGTCTGGGTGTCGGAGATGTAGGAAATATCGTGCTTCGGGATCGCCAGAAGCTGGCAGAGGACGGCATTATCATTGTGGTATTAAGTATGGAGTCCGGAAGCGGACGGATCGTAGCAGGACCGGATATCATTTCCAGAGGTTTTGTCTATATCCGCGGAGCAGAGAGCCTGCTGGATGAAGCGAGGGAAGTATTGAACGAAACCGTGATGAATCTGGAAGACAGAGGAGTGACGGATTGGAACAAGATCAAGACGGACATTAAGGACTCGCTGGGAGATTTCGTTTGGAAGAGAACCAAGCGTAAGCCTATGATCATGCCGATCATCATGGAAGTGAACTAGGCAGATAAGGAGCAGGAGGTTATGAACAGCAGCAAAATTGTTCTCAAGATTGTAAAAATATGTGCAAGAATACTGCTTTATGTTGTTATTTTTGCAGGGGTCGTATTGATTGGCCGAGGCTCTTATGAGTTTGGATATCGTGTTTTTACGGAAGGAGCAGTATCGGATCAGGATCATGTCCAGACAGTTTCTGTACAGATCACGGAGGGCATGGATGATATGGATATTGCCAGGGAAGTGAAGGACAAGGGACTGTGCAGAAGTTCATTTTTGTTTTATGTTCAGTTGAAGTTCTCTGATTCCGAGTCAGAGATCAAGCCGGGAATCTATCCGCTTTCTACGGCGATGCCTCCTGATGAGATGATCATGGTTCTCGGTGGAACTTCCGATGAAGAGCAGGAGGAATGATTTATGATCGTAGATGAGCGTTATGTTTCCTATATCAATTCGTTAAATACAGGAAACGATGCTTTGCTATCGAGAATAGAGAAAGAAGCGGCTGCGGATTTCGTACCGATCATCCGCACCGAGACCCAGCAGTTTATAAAGATGCTCTTAAATATGCATAAGCCGGCAGCCATTCTGGAGGTAGGAACGGCCATCGGCTTTTCTTCTATCCTGATGGCAAGGAACAATCCGGTTGCATGTAAGATCACAACGATTGAAAACTATGAAAAACGCATTCCCATCGCAAAAAGAAATATTGAGCAGGCGGGACTTTCAGATGTGATCACCCTTATTCAGGGAGATGCAACAGAGGTGTTAAAAGAGTTAGAAGGACCTTATGATTTTATTTTTATGGATGCAGCCAAAGGGCAGTATATCCATTTTTATCCGGAAGTAAAACGATTGCTTAGAACGGGAGGGGTCCTGGTTTCGGATAATGTATTACAGGACGGAGAGATTATTCAGTCCCGTTTTGCGGTAACAAGAAGGAATCGTACCATTCACAAGAGGATGCGGGAGTATCTGTATGAGCTGACTCATGATGATGCGGTCATTACCTCCATTCTTCCGTTAGGAGATGGGGTAACAGTCAGTGTTAAGAAGTAAGGAGCAGCGAATGAGAAAAAAAGTCGAGATTTTAGTTCCGGCCAGCAGCCTGGAAGTGTTAAAGGTTGCTGTTGTGTTTGGAGCAGATGCAGTATATATTGGGGGCGAAGCTTTTGGACTGCGTGCCAAGGCAAAGAATTTTTCTCTGGAAGAAATGGCACAGGGTGTGAAGTTTGCCCATGAACACGGAGTCAGGGTTTATGTTACCGCCAATATTCTGGCTCATAATTATGATCTTGAGGGAGTACGGGATTATTTTGAAGAATTAAAAGGCGTGGGACCGGATGCACTGATCATTTCGGATCCGGGAGTTTTTACCATCGCCAGAGAAGTACTTCCGGATATGGAAATCCATATCAGCACACAGGCCAATAACACCAATTACGGAACATATCAGTTCTGGTGGCAGCAGGGTGCAAAACGTGTGGTCAGTGCCAGAGA
Organism: Lachnospiraceae bacterium; assembly: GCA_051877515.1. GTDB lineage: Bacteria > Bacillota > Clostridia > Lachnospirales > Lachnospiraceae > XBB1006. The sequence continues at coordinate 236,944 of JBJEIY010000017.1, forward strand.
GTTATCTTTGCGGGAAATCCGGCAGATCCGGGAGAATATTCCGGAAGAAATGGAGATCGAAACTTTTGTGCATGGAGCCATGTGCATTTCCTATTCGGGAAGATGCCTGCTCAGTAATTTTTTCACGGGAAGGGATGCAAACCGGGGAGCCTGTACCCATCCCTGCCGCTGGAAATATGCTGTTATGGAAGAAAAGCGTCCGGGAGAATACTTTCCGGTATATGAAAATGAACGGGGAACCTATATATTCAACTCCAAGGATCTTTGTATGATTGAGCATATACCGGAGCTTTTGGAAGCAGGTATTGACAGTTTTAAGATCGAGGGACGCATGAAAACAGCCCTATATGTAGCCACCGTAGCCCGTACCTACCGTAAGGCAGTGGATGATTATCTGGAATCGGAGGAAAAATACAGAGCGAATCTACCCTGGTATCGGGAACAGATCAGTAATTGTACGTATCGTCAGTTTACAACCGGCTTTTTCTTTGGAAAAACAGATGAGACTACCCAGATATATGATAGCAATACCTATTTAAGGGAGTATACCTATCTTGGAATCGTTGGGGAACCAAATGAGCAGGGATGTTATCATATCGAACAGCGGAATAAGTTCAGTGTAGGGGAAGAAATCGAAGTGATGAAACCTTCCGGAGAGAATATCCGGGCGACGGTAAAGAAGATTTATGATAAAGAGGGAAATGCCATGGAGAGTGCCCCTCATCCCCAGCAGGAACTGTACATTGATCTGGGTATGCCGTTAGACCTCTATGATATCCTGCGCCGTGAGGAACCGGAGAAAGAGGTACAGTCTTAGGCGGGTTTTTAAAGACCTTGCCAACAGAAAAGGATGTGAAGGAATGTATAAGGTTTTGAAAACAGAAGGGCGGGCAAAGCGTGCAGAATTAACTACCGTGCACGGAACCATACAGACCCCGGTGTTTATGAATGTGGGCACCGTGGCTGCCATCAAAGGTGCTGTGTCCACCATGGATTTAAAAGAAATCGGAGCTCAGGTGCAGTTATCAAATACCTATCATCTGCACGTAAGGACCGGAGATAAAGTGATCAAACAGTTGGGGGGACTTCATCAGTTTATGAACTGGGACCGTCCCATTCTTACGGATTCCGGAGGTTTTCAGGTATTTTCTCTGGCAGGATTGCGAAAGATAAAAGAAGAGGGAGTATGTTTCCACTCTCATATTGATGGAGCCAGGATTTTCATGGGTCCTGAGGAAAGTATCCGGATCCAGTCCAATTTGGGAAGTACCATTGCCATGGCGTTTGACGAATGTCCTTCTTCTGTAGCGGAAAGGACTTATGTGGAAGATTCTGTTGCAAGAACCACCCGTTGGCTTGAACGCTGTAAGAAAGAAATGCAACGGTTAAATCAGTTGGAAGATACCATCAATCCCCACCAGATGTTATTCGGGATCAATCAGGGAGCGATTTTCCCGGATATCCGTATCGAACAAGCAAAACAGATCCGGGAAATGGATTTGGACGGATATGCTGTGGGAGGTCTTGCAGTGGGAGAAACCCATGAGCAGATGTATCATATCCTGGAGGAAGTGGTTCCCGTCCTTCCTCAGGATAAGCCCACCTACTTAATGGGTGTGGGAACTCCTGCCAATATTTTAGAGAGTGTGGAACGGGGAGTGGATTTCTTTGATTGTGTGTATCCATCCCGAAACGGAAGACACGGACATCTGTATACCAATCATGGAAAGATCAATCTTTTTAATGAAAAATATAAACTGGATACCCGTCCCGTTGAGGTTGGATGCCAGTGCCCTACATGCCGGAATTTCAGCAGGGCCTATATACGCCATCTATTAAAGGCAAAGGAAATGCTCGGAATGCGTCTTTGTGTGACCCATAACCTTTATTTTTACAATAAGATGATGGAAGAGATTCGGGATGCATTGGATGAAGGCAGGTTTGCGGCATATAAGAAGCAGAAGCTTACCAATATGGCCACGCCGGAAGAATAAATTACAGTCACTTTATAAAAGTAGGACAAAACTCTTGAAGAATGGATTCTTTTTGTGTAGAATAGTTTTGTTAGTATTTAAGCATCGGAGGAATAGAATATGATTTTAGCTTCAACCAGCGGAAACGCGATTTATAGCATTGCTATGTTGGTCTTATTATTTGTTTTAATGTATTTTATGATGATCAGACCTCAGCAGAAAGAAACCAAAAGAAAGAACCAGATGCTTTCTGAAATGAAAGTAGGCGATACGGTTCTTACCACCAGCGGTTTCTACGGAACCCTGATCGATATGCAGGATGATACCGTAATCGTAGAGTTTGGCAGTAACAAGAACTGCCGTATTCCAATGCAGAAGAATGCAATTGCTGCAGTGGAAAAAGCACAGGATGCTGCTCAGTAAGATAACAGGCGGGACACGTTGCGGATGCGGCGTGTCCTTTTGTGCTATAGGGAGTTTTTTGTCATTGCGTCAGGAATGTATAAAAGGGGGTAAAGGATGTTAGACAGGAATAGGCTGCAGGCCTATGAGTTGATCAGGCAGCAGCATTTGGAGACACTGAATGCAGAAGGATATCTGCTCAGACACAGGAAAACCGGGGCCAGGGTTGCCCTGATCTCAAATGATGATGATAATAAGGTATTTCAGATCGGTTTTCGTACCACGCCGAAGGATAACACCGGTGTACCACATATTATTGAGCATACGGTACTGTGTGGATCGAAAAAGTACCCGGTTAAGGATCCGTTTGTGGAACTGGCGAAGGGTTCACTGAATACCTTTTTGAATGCGATTACGTTTCCGGACAAAACCCTTTATCCGGTAGCAAGCTGTAATGACAGGGATTTTCAGAATCTGATGGATGTATATCTGGATGCGGTTTTTCATCCCAATATCTATCAGGTGAAAGAGATTTTCCAGCAGGAAGGCTGGCATTATGAAATGGAATCGGAAGAGGATCCTTTAAGAATCAACGGTGTGGTATACAATGAAATGAAGGGTGCCTATTCTTCTCCGGAGGAACTTGTTTTTAATCTGATGAATGAGGCGCTTTTTCCGGATAATTGTTACGGAAAGGATAGCGGAGGTGACCCTGCGGCAATCCCCACTCTGACCAGAGAAGCATATCTGGCATTTCATCGTGCGTACTATCATCCCAGTAACAGCTTTATTTATCTGTATGGAGATATGGATATGGAGGAGAAGTTACGGTATATTGATGAAGAGTATTTATCTTCCTTCGAGTTCTGTGCGATTGATTCGGAAATTCCGATGCAAAAAGCACTTGAAAAACCGGTAGAACGCGAAGCATCCTATTCCGTTGCTTCCGGTGAGGGGGAGGAAAACAAAACGATCCTGGCCTATGGTGCGGTGGTGAAGGATGCCCTTGACCGGGAACTGTATATTGCCATGGATGTGTTGAATTATGCATTAATGCAGTCTCCGGGAGCCCCGTTAAAGCAGGCACTATTGGACAACGGCGTGGGAAATGACATTTCAGGTGTCTGGATGTCAGGGATCAGGCAGCCCTTTTATATGATCGAAGCAAAAAATGCCAATATGGAAGACTTCGAAAAGTTTAAGAAGATCATTCATGAAACCTTGCTTTCCCAGGTAGAAAAGGGACTGGACAGGAAGGTTCTGGAAGCGGGACTGAATACGTTGGAGTTTAAATACCGGGAAGCGGATTTCGGAAGCGATCCCAAAGGATTGATCTATGGTTTTATGAGTATGGATAGCTGGTTGTACGATGAGAACGAGCCGTTTCTTCATGTAGAAGCATTGGATACCTTCCGGACTTTGCGCCAAAAAATGGAAACCAGCTATTATGAAGACATGATTCGGACTTATCTTATAAAGAACAGTCATAGTGCATATATCGTATTGAAACCGGAACAGGGACTTTCCGGCAGGGAGGATGCCAGACTGGCGGCTGAGCTGGCTGAGAAAAAAGCATCCATGAGCCGGGATGAGATCGCCCGGATCGTAGCAGATACCAAACGGTTAAAAGAGTATCAGGAAGAATCGTCTACTGAGCAGCAGTTAAAGACACTTCCCATGCTTGCGCGCAGCGACATCAGAAAAGAACCGTTGGAGATTAATAATACAGTTTACAAACAGGATGAAATCACAGTTTTGCATCATGAAATGTTTACCGGAGGAATTCATTATCTTCATCTCATGTTTGATGTGGGACAATTGCCTGCCGAATTGCTTCCCTGTCTGGGGGTATTGCGGTCTGTGTGGGGCTTACTGGATACAAAAGAGTATTCCTATGCCCAGTTAAGCAATGAAATTGACCGGACGACAGGAGGGATCGGATGTTCTTTGAGCTTTTATGAGAAAGTGAAGAATCCGGAACAATTCGAACTGAGATTTACCGTCAGTTCAAAAACCCTGTATGGCAAATTGCCAAAGGCAATGGAGCTGATTGTAGAGATTATTGAGAATACGAGGTTTGACGGGGAAAAGCGTCTTCGGGAACTGATTGCAGAAACCAGGTCCAGAATGCAGGATGATATCAGCAGCTCCGGTAACCGGTATGGTCTGCTTCGTGCCGAAAGCTACCATTCCGAAATGGGATATATGAAAGATATGGTAAAGGGCATAGGCTTTTATCAGTATCTTTCGGATCTGGATGATCATTTTGAGGAAAGAAAAGATGAGCTGATCCGTAATCTGAAGAAACTAAATGAGCTTGTGTTCCGGAAGGAAAACTTACTGGTAAGTTCCACCTGTACCAAAGAAGAGTTCTGTGCCCTGGAACCCAGGATAAAGGAGTTCTCCTGTCATCTGAGTTCTTCCGAAGGCTCCTGTACACCTTGCAAACTGCTGCCGGAATCCAAGAATGAGGGATTCATGGATGCATCACAGGTTCAGTATGTATGTCAGAGTGGAAACTTCCGTAAAGCAGGTTACGAATATACCGGCGTTATGAATATGCTGCATATTATTCTAAGCTTTGATTATCTGTGGCAGAATATCCGTGTGAAGGGTGGTGCTTACGGGTGCAGCGGAAGCATGATCAAGAACGGAAATGTTTCCCTTTGCACTTACCGGGATCCCAATCTGGAGAAAACCCTGGAAGTGTTTGCACAGATTCCGGAGTATTTAGAGCACTTTGATGTGGATGAATGGGAAATGACGAAATATGTGATAGGTACCTTTGGCCTGATGGATACCCCTTTGACACCGGCGGCAAAAGGTATTCGCAGTGCATCCCATTATCTGAGGGGCATTACCATGGAAGACTTAAGAAAGGAACGGCTTCAGATCATCAATGCCACACCGGAGGATATCCGGGCTCTTGCGGAACCTATGCGGGCAGCTTTGTCACAGAATCATATCTGTGTAGTGGGAAATGAAGAGAAGATCCGTTCTGCCAAAGATATTTTTTACAGTATTTGTACGATAAACTAGAAAAAGGCATGAGAAGGACAGGTTTTGGGACCTGCCGCACAATGCCTTACCTGGAAGGGGAGAAATATGAAGGAATTAAAATCAGGATTTGCAGCCTTGATCGGAAGACCAAATGTGGGGAAATCTACATTGATGAACCGCATAATCGGACAGAAGATAGCAATCACGTCCAATAAACCACAAACCACCAGAAACCGTATCCAAACGGTTTACACCCAGGAAGACCGGGGACAGATCATATTTCTGGATACTCCCGGAATCCACAAGGCATCAAACAAGCTTGGTGAGTATATGGTAAATGTTGCCGAAAGTACTTTAAAAGATGTGGATGTCGTATTGTGGCTGGTGGAACCCAGTAACTATGTGGGAGCAGGAGAAAAGCATATTGCAGAGAAGCTTACCAGAGTCAGGGTCCCGGTGATCCTGGTGATCAACAAAGTGGATACCGTAAAAAAAGAAGAGGTTCTCAGCTTCATTGATACCTACCGGAAGATCTATGATTTTGATGAGATCGTTCCTGTTTCGGCTAAAACGGGAGATAATGTGGAAGAACTGCTGGATACCCTTTTTCAGTATCTTCCCTATGGCCCCATGTTCTATGATGAGGATACCATTACAGACCAGCCGGAGAAGCAGATCGTGGCCGAAATGATCCGGGAGAAAGCGCTTCATGCCTTAAACGAAGAAATTCCCCACGGTATTGCAGTGATCATAGACCGAATGAAGATGCGAAAGGGCGCACCGATCATGGATATTGAAGCAACCATCATCTGTGAAAGAGATTCCCATAAGGGTATCATTATCGGAAAGCAGGGTGCCATGTTGAAAAAAATCGGAACCAATGCCCGGTATGAGATTGAAAAAATGCTGGATTGTCAAGTGAATCTGAAACTGTGGGTCAAGGTAAAAAAGGACTGGCGGGATAATGATGTTTTGATGAAGAATTTTGGATATGACAAAAAGAGGATTGATGATTAACCCATGAGTAGTGAACGTACAAAGCTTACCGGTATGGTACTTGTGGCTGCCCCGGTGGGGGAGTATGACAAGAGGCTTGTGATATTGACGAAGGAAAGAGGCAGGATTTCGGCATTTGCCAGAGGAGCAAGAAGACCGAATTCCTCCCTGATCGCTGCAGCAAATCCATTTTGTTTCGGGGAGTTTGAATGTTACGAAGGCCGGGATTCTTATACTGTGGTCAAAGTAAATGTCCGGCAGTATTTTCGGGAACTTACACTTAGCCCCCAGTTGTCGGGATATGGGTTTTATTTTTTGGAATTAGCAAACTACTATACCCGGGAGAATGTGGATGAAACGCAGATGCTAAAGCTGCTGTATCAGTCCCTGAGGGCTCTTTTGTCGGATAAGATCGAGAATGCACTTGTCAGAAGGATCTACGAAATGAAAGTACTGGTGATCAACGGAGAGTATCCGGTGATCACGGAAGGAATGGGATATGATACCTCTACGGTGTATGCACTGGATTATATTCGTTGTTCTTCCATTGAAAAACTGTATACCTTTCGTGTGACAGCAAAAGTCCTTGGAGAAATGGAAAAGATACTGGATGATTTTATGGGCCGCTATATAGACCGCACCTTCCATTCGCTGGATATTCTGGCCATGATGGAGGAAATATAGCCTTTCTTTACAAATCATATAAAAGAAGTTATAATAAGAAAAGTTTGACATCAGGAGGTAATCATGAAAAAGACTGGTATGCTTGTGCTGTGCCTGATACTGATCTTCGGGGTAACAGGATGCGGTTCCACTTTTGATACGGAAGAAAGTGCAGTGTATGTTAAGGGAAACGGAACAGTGCTGGAGGCAAGCATAGAGGAATTCAGCGCGGATTATTATGATGAAAAAGAATTGGAAAGTTTTATAGACGACAGTATCAGTGCCTATGAAGCAGACCACGAAAAAGGAAGCGTTAAGAAGGTAAAGCTGGAAGTTAAGGACGAAACGGCAACGCTTTTCTTAAAATATAAGTCCGGAGAGGATTTTGCAGCCTTTCACGGAGAAGAGTTTTTTGCAGGAACGGTGGCGGAAGCCATGGCAGCAGGGTATACCCTGGATGGAACATATATTAGTGCGGATGATACCGCTACGGCAGTTACCTCTTCTGAACTGGAGGGAAACCTTAAGACGGTGATCATGAAGGAGCGCATGGGAGTTAAGGTAAAAGGTACGATCTGTTATGTATCCAATAATGTGTGGGTAGAAAGCAAGGATACCGTAACCCCCAGCAGGGATGAAAACGGTGAGATACCGGAAAACTATGGCGATGAGTACATCGTTGTGATCTATAAATAAACAAGAGGAGTATGGATATGGAAAAAACAATGGAAAAAATCGTGGCACTGGCAAAATCCAGAGGCTTTGTATACCCGGGTTCCGAAATCTACGGCGGCCTGGCCAATACATGGGATTTCGGCAATCTTGGTGTGGAATTAAAGAATAATGTTAAGAAGGCCTGGTGGAAAAAGTTCATTCAGGAGAATCCCTATAATGTGGGTATTGAATCTGCCATTTTAATGAATCCTCAGACATGGGTAACAACAGGTCATGTGGGAGGATTTTCCGATCCACTGATGGACTGTAAAGAGTGTCATGCCAGATTCCGTGCAGACCAGCTGATAGAGGATTTTAATGCGGCAAATGGACTGACCATGGAAAAACCGTTGGATGCCATGAGCGCAGAGGAACTGCAGGATTATGTAAAAGAACACAGCATTCCATGTCCGACCTGCGGAAAACACAATTTTACCGATATCCGTCAGTTTAACCTGATGTTTAAAACCTCCCAGGGAGTTACCGAGGATTCAAAAAGCACGGTATACTTAAGGCCGGAAACTGCCCAGGGTATTTTCTTAAATTTCAAGAACGTACAGCGGACTTCCCGCAAAAAGGTTCCGTTTGGTATCGGCCAGATTGGAAAATCCTTCCGGAATGAGATCACCCCCGGAAACTTTATTTTCCGTATCAGGGAATTTGAACAGATGGAACTTGAATTTTTTTGCGAACCAGGGGAAGACTTAAAGTGGTTCGATTATTGGAAACAGTTCTGTATCAACTGGCTGTATTCTCTGGGTATTAAAAAAGAAGAGCTTCGCACCAGAGATCATGATCCGGAAGAACTGGCCTTTTACAGTAATGCCACCACAGATTTGGAATTCCTGTTCCCGTTCGGCTGGGGTGAACTATGGGGTATTGCAGACAGAACGGACTATGATTTAACCAGACATCAGGAAGCTTCCAAAGTGGATCTTACTTATTTTGACGATGTAAAAAATGAAAAATACATTCCCTATGTGATCGAACCTTCTCTGGGTGTGGAACGGGTTTTACTTGCTTTCTTATGTTCTGCTTATGATGAAGAAGAGTTAGAAGGCGGTGATATGAGGACTGTGCTTCATTTTCATCCTGCGCTGGCACCGATCAAGATCGGTATCCTCCCGCTTTCAAAGAAACTCAATGAAGGTGCGGAAAAGATCTATGAGCAGTTAAGTAAAACTTATAACTGTGAGTTCGATGACAGAGGAAACATCGGAAAACGTTATCGCAGACAGGATGAAATCGGAACGCCGTTCTGCATTACCTATGATTTTGATTCTGAGGAAGATCATGCTGTTACTGTACGTGATCGTGACACGATGGAACAGGAACGGATAGCAATTTCACAATTAGATGAATATTTTGCCAAAAAGCTTGCATTCTAAAGAAAAAGGCGAAGATTATATTTTTTTAATTGTTGCTTGAAGATTGTTAAATATTAGGCTATAATAAGCAACTGTAAGGAAAAATGACGACTTACAGCTCTAAGGTTATATAAGGAAAAGATCAATAATGAAATGAGGAGGAATCAGAGATGAAGATTTCTGAAAAAATTCAAAAGTGTTCCCTTTCTCCCATGAGAAAGTTTCATCCCTATGCGGTAAAAGCGGAACAGGCAGGTAAGAAGATTTATCACCTGAATATCGGACAGCCGGATATTAAGACTCCGGAGCAGTATTTTGAGGCGGTTCGTAATTTTACCCAGCCGGTATTGGCCTATGCACCATCACCGGGACTGCCGGTTATGGTAGATGCGATTGTGGATTATTATAAGAGGATCGGTGCCAGCTTTGAAGCAGAGGACGTGATCGTTACCACAGGAGGCAGCGAGGCATTATCTATTCTTTTTGCATGTATTATCGATCCGGGAAGCGAAGTGCTGATTCCGGAACCGTTTTATCCAAACTATAATACCATGATCACTGTTGCAGGTGGCGTGATCAAACCAATCCCCACTTCTCCGGAAGAGGGCTATCGTTATGCAAACAAAGAAAAGATTGAAAAATGCATTACACCAAATACCAGAGCCATCATGGTAACCAACCCGGGAAATCCAACCGGTGTTGTTCTTACCAGAGAAGAAATGCAGATTATCGCAGATGTTGCAAAAGAGCATGATCTGTATGTAATCGGTGATGAAGTATATCGTGAGTTTGTATACGGAGATGAACCGTTAGCTTCCATGGCACAGTTTAAGGAGATCGAGCAGAATGTGGTTATCGTGGATTCTGTTTCCAAGAGATTCTCTGCATGTGGAGCGCGTATCGGTGCATTGTTGTCCAAGAACAAAGAACTGATGGGACATGCCATGAAGATGGCGCAGGCAAGATTGTCTGTTGCAACCCTTGACCAGGTGGCAAGTGCAGCATTATACAGCTGTGATTCCAGCTATTTTGCTGAAATGAGAAAAGAGTATAAGGCACGTCGTGATACCTGCTACAAAATGATCCAGAAGATTCCGGGCGTGATCTGTGCACAGCCACAGGGCGCATTCTACTTTATGGCTGCTCTGCCGATTGATGATGCAGATAAGTTTAACCAGTGGTTATTGGAAGAGTTCGATGATAACGGAGAAACCGTTATGTTTGCTCCGGGCGGCGGATTCTACACAGGCGGTAAAGGTAAGAATGAAATCCGTATCGCGTATGTGCTGAAACAGGCAGACTTAGAGCGAGCAATGGAATTACTTGGTTTGGGAATCGCAAAATACAGAAAAGAAGTAATGGGTTGTAACGATTAATTCGTTTACATATAGGAAAGTTATATAGGAGGAATTGTCTAATGGCAAACAAATACTGCTACCTTTTTAGCGAAGGTAACGCAAGCATGAGAGAGCTTCTCGGCGGTAAAGGTGCGAATCTTGCTGAGATGACCAATATTGGTCTTCCGGTGCCACAGGGTTTTACCATTACCACAGAAGCATGTACCCAGTACTATGAGGACGGACGTGAGATCAATGCAGATATTATGGCTGAAATCAACGAGTACATTGTAAAAATGGAAGAGATCACAGGAAAGAAGTTTGGTGACAAGGAGAATCCTCTCCTGGTTTCCGTTCGTTCCGGTGCCAGAGCTTCCATGCCCGGTATGATGGATACCATTTTAAACCTTGGATTAAATGAGGATGTTGTGGAGACCATTGCAAAAGCATCCGGTAATCCCAGATGGGCATGGGACTGCTACAGAAGATTCATCCAGATGTATTCTGATGTAGTAATGGAAGTCGGTAAGAAGTATTTTGAAGAGCTTATCGACAAAATGAAAGCAGAAAGAGGTGTTACGCAGGATGTTGATCTGACAGCAGATGATCTGAGAATGCTTGCAAATCAGTTTAAGGCTGAGTATAAGTCCAAAATCGGTGAGGAATTCCCCAATGATCCGAAGGAGCAGTTGATGGGTGCCATTAAGGCAGTATTTAGATCCTGGGATAATCCCCGTGCGAATGTATACCGCCGGGATAATGATATTCCTTATTCCTGGGGTACCGCAGTAAATGTTCAGTCCATGGCTTTTGGAAACATGGGTGATGATTGTGGTACCGGTGTAGCATTTACCCGTGATCCGGCAACCGGAGAAAAGGGATTGTTCGGTGAGTTCCTTACCAACGCACAGGGTGAAGACGTGGTTGCAGGTGTACGTACACCTATGAAGATTGCTGAAATGGAGCAGAAGTTCCCGGAAGCATTCAAACAGTTCCAGGAAGTATGTCAGATTCTGGAATCTCACTATAGAGATATGCAGGATATGGAATTTACCGTAGAGCATGGAAAATTATACATGCTTCAGACCCGTAACGGAAAAAGAACAGCGCAGGCTGCCTTAAAGATCGCCTGTGATCTGGTAGATGAGGGCATGAGATCCGAAGAAGAAGCAGTGGCAATGATTGATCCCCGTAATCTGGACACCCTGCTCCATCCACAGTTTGATGCTGCGGCATTAAAGGGTGCAACGCCTGCCGGAAAAGGTCTTGGTGCTTCACCGGGTGCGGCTTGCGGTAAAGTGGTATTCACTGCAGAAGATGCCGAAATCTGGGCCGGAAGAGGAGAAAAGGTTGTTCTGGTGCGTCTTGAGACTTCACCGGAAGACATTACCGGTATGAAGGTAGCACAGGGTATTCTGACTGTTCGTGGAGGAATGACTTCCCACGCTGCAGTTGTTGCCCGTGGTATGGGTACCTGCTGTGTTTCCGGTTGTGGCGATATCGACATGGATGAGGAAAACAAGAAATTTGTATTGGCAGGCAAAGAATACCATGAAGGAGATTACATTTCTCTGGACGGAACCACAGGAAATATTTACGACGGACAGATCCCAACCGTAGATGCAAAGATTGCCGGGGAATTTGGTCGTGTTATGGCCTGGGCAGATAAATATCGTAAACTGAAAGTACGTACCAATGCAGATACTCCTGCCGATGCGAAGAAGGCAAGAGAGCTGGGAGCAGAGGGAATCGGACTTTGCCGTACAGAGCATATGTTCTTTGAGGAAGACAGAATTGCTGCTTTCCGTGAAATGATCTGTGCGGATACGGTGGAAGAGCGAGAGGCTGCTCTTAATAAGATCCTTCCGTATCAGCAGGGAGATTTCAAGGCATTATATGAAGCTTTGGAAGGAAACCCGGTTACCATCCGTTTCCTGGATCCGCCACTTCATGAGTTTGTGCCTACGGAAGAAGCTGATATTGAGAAGCTTGCAAAGGCTCAGGGCAAGAGTGTTGACCAGATCAAGAGTATCATCAATGGTTTACATGAGTTTAACCCAATGATGGGACACAGAGGCTGTCGTCTTGCAGTAACTTATCCGGAAATTGCCAAGATGCAGACCAAGGCTGTGATCCGTGCTGCTATTGAGGTTCAGAAAGCACATCCGGAATGGAACATAAGACCGGAGATCATGATCCCATTGGTTGGAGAAGTGAAAGAATTAAAATTCGTAAAGAAGGTTGTTGTGGAAACTGCAGATGCTGAAATTGCAGCAGCAGGTGCGAAGTTAGAGTACGAAGTTGGTACCATGATCGAGATCCCACGTGCAGCACTGACAGCAGATGAGATTGCTAAAGAAGCGGACTTCTTCTGCTTCGGAACCAATGATCTTACCCAGATGACTTACGGATTCTCCCGTGATGATGCAGGTAAGTTCTTAAATGCATATTATGATACAAAGATCTTAGAGAATGATCCGTTTGCAAAACTGGATCAGGTTGGTGTCGGCAAATTAATGGAAATGGCGATCAAGTTAGGTAAGCCGGTTAACCCGGACCTTCACATCGGAATCTGTGGAGAGCATGGAGGAGATCCGTCTTCTGTAGAGTTCTGTCACAAGATCGGACTGGATTATGTATCCTGTTCACCGTTCCGTGTACCAATCGCAAGATTAGCTGCAGCGCAGGCAGCAATCGCTAACAAATAGATTTCAGAGAGTTTTCATATGATGTCGTGCCCCGCTTTCCGGCGGGGCACGGTCATTCTAATTATTTTTCAGGGACTATCCTCCTAATTTATCCATTCGTATCAGTATGTAACCTTCCAAAGGCTGTTCTCAGGCTGCTTCAGAGTTTTTTCATCCTATGAATGACATGAATTAATATAAAGGATGACGAAATAGTTCTCCTCCATCCTGGGTTCATCCCAAACACAAATTATTATTCGATTTGGGACGACGCAAGATGTGTTTTACATCGATGTCTCATCCTAAACAGAAAATGAAGCCCGGTTTAGGATGACGAACATAATCATTCGCAGATTTTTTTCATCCCTAAGTCCCACTAAAGTTCTGATTAGGATTACATAGAGTAGACGAAAGAAAAAACATCATCCCAAAACCAAGCGGAAGACAAAATAAAGATGACAAGGCCATACTGGCGGAAGTTGTTGTAATACCAATATGCAGTAATTTGTGAAATCAGGACTATACACGGCATAACAGAAGAAAGGAAGACATGTTTACATGGGAGAATTGAAAGAACAAATAGAACAAAGAATAGAGGAATTATCCAAGACATTGGATTTCATACAAAGAGAGTATGAACAATTACCGGAAGGGCGGCTGAGAGTCTGTAGACAACGCGGTGAAAAAGTTCGTTATTACCATAATCATTCTGATGTAACATCAGGCAATGCAGTGGAGCAGTATCTTTCATGGGAAAAAGAGGAGCAGCGGATTTGCCAATTAGCACAGAAACAGTATCTGCGTACATTAAGACCGGTTATCGAGAAAGAATTGCACGAATTGGAACATATAAAAAAGTATTACACTCCGGAGAAAAAGTCGAAGGTTTATGAACAGCTTACTGAAGAAAGAAAAAAGCTGGTGGAACCGGTTTTCCTTTCTGTACAGGAACAGTTTGAAAGGTGGAAAAAACAGGAATATACGCAGTCCTCGGCTTATCCCGAAAAATTAATTTTTGAGACGGATCGCGGGGAAATGGTGCGTTCCAAATCAGAATTAATCATAGCAAATCTGTTATTTCAGGAAAAGAATAGCCTTGCTTATCGCTATGAAGAAGAATTATTCTTAAAGAGTTCAGGCAGAATTGTTTATCCTGACTTTTCTGTTATGAGTAAAAAGAATGCAAAAGTAGTTTACTGGGAGCATGTAGGAATGTTGGATAATATAGGGTATTCAGAAGCATTTGTAAGAAAAATCAATGACTATGTCAAAGAAGGGTATAAGATCGGAGAGGATTTGATTTTGACTTTTGAAACCAGTACCATTCCGCTGGATATTTCGGTGGTCAGAAGGTTGATTAAGGAAAGATTTCTTGAGTAACAGTAATGTAAAGATGGAAAACGAAATCCGGAATAATCACAGAAAATCAGTGTTTTAAAAATATGAACCAGAATATAAAAGATAATTTCCAATAAATTATGGAAAATCATTGAAAATAATACAGGAAATGTGTATAATGAAACATACAACTGGGTGATTTCTTAAAGGGAAATTATTCAAGGAAGTGAAGGAGGAGACAAAATGAAAAAGAGGTTGTATAACCGAATCGGATGCCTCATGCTGGCGTTATTTATGGCGTTAAGCATGTGCGTATCACCGGCTGCTACCCAACAGGTAAAAGCTGGAGCAAACGATGATATTTCTGCATCAATTAAGATTGTTCCAAAACAGAACAATGTTACTTTTGCAGAAGGTAAAGTAGGAGACATTGCTTCCTATTTTACAGTTGAAGGACCGGAGAATCTGGATTGTATTATCGGATATTACATTCAGGACTACTATTTATCAGATTCAAGATCCGGAGACCAATTTAAGCCATATGCAGAAGGACTGAATATCAAATATGTTCAGGTTGGCGATGATGGTACAGAGACAGCGCTTTCCACAGCACCAACTAGAGCAGGTAAGTACAAAGCATATGCAACTTTTGTTGATGAGGGATATTGGGCATATTCCACATCATCAACTGTTCTTGGTTATTTTGATTCTTTGCTTGTTCCTACAGGCGTTCTCGAATACACCATCGGCGGATCCGATGCAGATGTTTCCGGTGAAGTAGATGCAAGCAAACTGAAATTACTCTGCGGTGATAAGGATCTGCCAGATAAGGATGCGTTTATCTTATTATTCTTTGGTGACGGATTTACCGAGAGCGAGCAGGATACATTCTATGCAGAAGCACAGAAGACTGCTGAGTATGTTATGCAATGCGCTCCGTATGATGAGTTTGAAGATACCATTAAGATCTATGCATACGGTGTTGCTTCTAAGGAGTCCGGTGCACGCGCTGATAAGGCAACTACACAGGCTGAGGCAGATGCAGATACCCGTGATACTTATTTCCAGACATCATTCTGGACAGGCGGTATGCAGAGATTACTGTATGCTACAGAAGAAGGTCTTTCCAAAGCAAGAGCTTTAAGAGATGCGGTTCTTCCAGAAGCAGATTTCAATGCAATCATTGTTAACTCTGAAGTTTACGGAGGAAGTGGTGGTGAGCTTTGCGTTGCTTCCATGAACTACCTTTCTACAGAAATGATGATCCATGAGTTAGGTCATACCGTTGGTAACCTGGCTGATGAGTACTGGGCAGGCGGATTATACGCAGCTGAGAATGTAAATATGTCACAGGAATCTGATCCGGAGAAAGTATCCTGGTCACGTTTCATTGGTAAGAATGGTATCGGTGTTTACAAACATAACCAGAATGAAACAACAGACTGGTATCGTCCAAGCGAGAACTGTAAGATGCAGTACTTAAGCCCGGATTCTCCATTCTGTGAAGTATGTAAAGAAAAACTTCGTCAGACATTCTGCCAGTATTCTAATGTAACCAAGTTATTCTTCCAGCCATATGCAGATGATTTCTATCAGGCAGAGACCGGAACAGATATGAAACAGTACTTCATTCTTCGTAGAGGAAGCAAGGAAGTAACTGGTGACAAGCTTGGTGACAAACTGACATTAGTTTACAAAGATGCAAACGGAAATGTAGTAGATGGTATTCCGTCTCAGAAGGGAACTTACACAATTGAAGCTACCTATGCCGGAGATGATACCTTCGATGCATGCAGTGCAACCGGAACTTACTCTATTGCACTTGATTTAATTGACTTAAAAGTTGAAGCTGTTAAGACATATGATGGTAAGGTATCAGATATTTCTTACAGCATCGACTATGATAAGGAATACACCGAGTCTGTAAGATATACCGGACAGCAGTACGGTGGTCTTGGCAATATTGAATATGACAGCGATAAGAAACCAACCAAACCTGGTAAATATACTGTAACTGTTACTGTAACAGATAAAGCAAGTGGTGAAGAACTGGCTGTGAAATCTGCTGCATTCCAGATCGATTACAAGCTTACCAGAATGGTAGACAACAACAGTTCACTTTATCCTGGAGCTCAGGACTGGTACAACAACAAACAGATCGCGATTGTTGGTGAAGGATTTACCGAAGCAGAGCAGGATAAATTCGAAAAAGTTGCAAAGCAGTACGCAGACTATATTTTAAGTCAGTATCCGTTTAACCGTGTTAAGACTTACTTTAACTTTACAACCTTAGAGACTATTTCTGAGGAATCCGGAAGCGGAACAACTCCGAAGAATACATACTTCCAGTTAACCTATGATAAAAATGGTAAGATTAATCCGGATAATGCAAATGCCATTTCACGTGCGGCATACTATAATGTATCCAACTACAGAACCGGTGCCATCGTTATCGTAAATGATAGCAAGATCAAGACTGGAAACCGTGTGGATAATGTAATCTACGGTGGATTATCCGAATCCAGTATGGAAACTGTTGCAAAAGAGTTGTTGAACAAGTTAACTAACCATGAAGTTGGTTACAGAGCAACAACAACTTCTGCAAGGACCGCACAGCGCTTAGAATTAATGAGTGCTCTGTACTACACCTTCTATGGTGAGGACTTTGCAGTTATCGCAAACACCGGAGATGGTAAAGAATATTATCCGGGACAGAAAGTAAGTACAACAGGATTGTTTACTACTTACATCCTTGGAAAGAAAGCTCCTGTAAAAGATTCTGAGTATGAAATCAGCTACTATGACAGTAAGGGTAACAAGTTAAGCAAAGCTCCTACAGCAGCAGGAACTTACACTGTTGTGGCAGAATTAACTGAAGATACAAGTAGACTGTTTGCAAATGATGAAGCTTATACCAAGGTTTGGGAGATTACACCGGATCAGACTCTGACAGAAGATGGTGATGTTCTTGATGCTGACGGAAACCTGATTGGATACTTATTCTGGGATCCTGCCCGTGGCGTTGATATGGATGGAAAGACTTATGTTGTTCCACGTTCTCGTGGTACAGCAACCTTTACAATCTTATCCAGCACACAGGCTAAGAAGAAGATCCAGGCTAAGTCCAGCACACTGAAATCAGTGAAGAGTTCTTCCAAGAAGACCTTAAAAGCAACTTGGGCAACTGTAAGTGGTGCAACCGGATATCAGATCCAGTACTCCACCAGCAGTACATTCAAGAATGCAAAGACTGTTAATGTTTCAGGTTCTTCTAAGACTTCAACCACAATTAAGAAACTTACTTCCGGTAAGAAATACTATGTTCGTGTAAGAGCATATCGTACAGTTTCCGGAAAGAAAGCTTACGCTAAGTGGTCATCAAAGAAGTCTGTAAAAGTTAAATAATTAAGCAGACATGCTTATTAAGAGAGAGTCACATCAGTGACTCTCTCTTTTCTTATGATAAGTGAGGCTACTTTAGCACTTTAAAGAAATAAACTTTTTTACAAAAAGAGGTTGACTTCCATAATACGATACGATACAATTATTTTGATTTTGAGTCAGATTTCAGAAAAATGTTGCAAGGGAATAAACCATAATGATGAAACAGAGAATCCAGCAAAGACAAAGTTTATATTTTGGTTTTCCGCAGGCTTGCTTTTTTGCAGGCCTTTTTGGAATGTTTTATTATTACTTTTTTAGTGATGACATTAGAATCCCTGGTAAAGAATAGAATGCAGCAAACATGAAATGAAACATGCAACTCTATCCTTTATTGGGTAGAGTTTTTTTATGGTAAGGAGAAACGACATGGTGGAGAAAGAAAAGGAAGATATGATGGATGGAATGGTAGCTTACAGCGGAATTGAAGGTTCTTTTGCAAGCATTGCTGCCAGAAAACTGTTTCCGGAAGCAGCCAGGGTTTCCTGCAGAAATTTTGCACAGGCATATGATTGCGTTCAGGACGGAACCTGTAAAGTGGCAGTGTTGCCCATTGAAAACAGCTATGCCGGTGAAGTGGGGCAGGTCATGGACCTTATGTTTGAGGGAGATCTTTTCATTAACGGTGTATATGAGCTGGGTGTATCCCACTGTCTGGTGGCTCCTAAGGGATGTGTCATTGAGAATATCAAAAAGGTGATCAGTCATCCTCAGGCCTTAGAACAGTGTGATGAATATATTTATGAGCATGGATTTGAAACATTCCAGGCTGAGAATACAGCCAGGGCAGCCAAATGTGTGGCCGACAGTCAGGATCCAACCATGGCAGCGATAGCCAGTGTAGAAACGGCTGAGCTTTACGATCTTGAAGTTCTGGAACGTGAAATCCACCAAAGTTCCCAAAACAGAACGCGGTTTGCGGTCTTTTCCAAAAGCAGGGAAGCACTGGATCATCCGGAAAAGTACCAGACCTTTATCCTCATGTTTAAGGTAAAACATGAAGCCGGGACACTGGCGAAAGCAATATCTGTTCTTGGAAAATATGGTTACAATATGCGGGTGATAAGAAGCAGACCATTGAAAAATGAGAACTGGCAGTATTATTTTTACACGGAAGTGGATGGAGATATTTCTTCTTTAAAAGGTATGCAGATGCTGGTGGAATTGGGCAAGCAGTGCGCTACGGTAAAGGTAATAGGTGCCTATACGCCGGGCTTGGAAATTTAGGAGGTTATCAATGACAATACATGTAAGTTTAGATAGAAACAGCTATGATATTGAAATAGCATCCGGAATCATCCATCGTGCCGGAGAATATTGTGATTTGAACCGAAAGGTCATGGTGGTCTCTGATGCAGGTGTGCCCAAAGAATTTTGGCAGACCGTAATGAGCCAGAGCAAGGAAGCGGTATCGGTGATCCTTGAGCCTGGAGAGAAAAGTAAAAGCCTGGAGAGCTTTGGAAAGATCCAAAAAGAGCTGCTGCATCATGATTTTACACGGAAGGACTGCGTTGTGGCAGTCGGAGGCGGTGTGGTAGGCGATCTTGCGGGATTTGCAGCAGCCTGCTATATGCGCGGAATTGATTTTTACAATATCCCAACCACTGTCCTTTCTCAGGTAGATTCTTCCATTGGAGGAAAAACTGCAATTAATTTTGAAGGTGTGAAAAATGTGGTCGGAGCCTTCTATCAGCCTCAAAAAGTTTTGATTGATCCGGAGGTCTTAAAAACCCTGCCGGAAAGACAGTTGTCCAATGGACTGGCGGAAGCGGTGAAAATGGCTGCCACCTCAGATGAAGTATTGTTCCGGAAATTTGAGCAGTGCAGGAATCTGAACGAATGCTTAGCCTTGATTCCTGAGGCCATCAAAATCAAACAGTGGGTGGTTCAGGAGGATGAAAAAGAAAAAAATCTCCGGAAAGTACTTAATTTTGGACATACGATCGGACATGGCATAGAAGCAGCCTGTGATGGAACATTCTATCATGGTGAATGTGTGGCCTTAGGAATGCTACCTATGTGTTCGGAAGAGGTGAAGAGACGTCTTTTCAATATTTATCAGACATTGAATCTTCCGACAGCTTGCCGGATCGATATAGAGAAAGCTGTGAGTGCCATGGAGCATGATAAGAAGACCATTGGAAATGAAATAACCGTGGTTTTTGTTCCTGAGATCGGAAGCTTTGAGTTTAGAAAAGAAACATTGGGAAGTTTAACGGAGAAATTAAAACAGGTTGGAGAGGAACGTAAAGCATGAAGAATACATTCGGACAATCCTTGCAGGTTACATTATTCGGAGAAAGTCATGGGGCATATATCGGCGCAGTATTAGATGGACTTGCGCCGGGGATCAGGATTGATGAGGACTTTGTGGATCATCAGCTGTTATTACGAAGACCGGCAGGCAAGCTATCCACTGCCCGGGTTGAAAAAGATCCCTACACCATTGTAAGCGGTGCTTTTCAGGGAACGACTACCGGGACACCTCTGTGTATTCTGATTCCCAATTCTTCCCAACACAGTTCCGATTATGAGGAACTGTCCCGGATTCCAAGACCGGGACATGCGGATTATACGGCAGAGTGTAAGTACCACGGATTCCAGGACGGACGTGGGGGAGGTCATTTCAGCGGCCGTCTGACAGCCGCACTGGTGGCGGCAGGAGCAGTGGTGATCCCGGCACTTATGGAAAAAGGAATTTTTATCGGGACCCACATCCGAAGCTGTGGTGGGATTGAGGATCGCCCCTTCGAGGATTTTCAGGAAGACATCCGTGTTCTGTCCGGACAGCATTTTCCGGTACTGGATGAGGAACAGGCTGTTAAAATGAAACAATGTATTGAAGAGGCTGCCAGCGAAGGAGATAGCGTGGGAGGAGTGTTAGAGACCGTCATTCTTGGTATGCCGGAAGGTGTAGGAGAACCCTGGTTTGATACGGTAGAAGGTATTCTGGCACATGCCCTGTTCAGTATTCCTGCCGTGAAAGGAGTACAGTTTGGAGCCGGATTCGATAAGGTAAATCAGCGTGGAAGCGAATTTAATGATCCTTTTTGCATGAGTGGAAAAAAGGTTCTAACCAAAACAAACAATAATGGCGGTATTAACGGAGGAATCACCAATGGAATGCCCATTACCTTCCGTCTTGCGGTAAAACCCACGCCCTCTATCTATAAGCAACAGGACAGTGTTGATCTGGTAAAACAGCAGGATACAACCCTTTGCATTAAGGGTCGTCATGATCCGGCTATCATTCACCGGGCGAGAGTGGTTGTGGACAGCATGACTGCTTTGGTGGTATATGATCTTCTGGCTGCAAGATATGGAACAGATTTTTTTGGAGGTGAGAAGCATTGAACTATGGATTGATCGGGGAGAAACTGGGACATAGCTATTCTCAGGAAATCCATGAAATGCTGGGCCTGTATCAATATGAACTGAAAGAAATCCCGTCAGACCGGTTGAAAGACTTCATGACAAAAAAGGAGTTTAGAGGCCTCAATGTGACGATTCCTTATAAGCAGCAGGTGATTCCCTATTTAGATGAAGTGGATGAAAAAGCAAAGCGAATCGGAGCAGTGAATACCATTGTGAACCGGAACGGTAGATTATATGGTTATAATACGGATTATAGCGGATTAAATGCTCTATTGGATCAGTTTGATCTGGATTTTACGGGGAAAAAGGTTCTGATCCTGGGTACCGGTGGGACAAGCAAAACAGCTCATGCGGTAGTACAGGACCGAAAAGCCGAAAAGATCCTACACGTCAGCCGTACGGCAAAAGGGGAAGCGATCACCTACGAAGAGGCTGTGAGTAAGCATAAGGATGCGGATTTTATCATTAATACGACTCCCAGCGGGATGTATCCCAAAACGGAAGAAGCACCGTTGGATCTTTGTGCTTTTTCTAATTTAAAAGGAGTAGCAGATGTTATCTATAATCCATTACGGACCAGACTGGTGCTACAGGCGCAGAGCTTAGGAATTCCGGCCCGGGGTGGATTACGTATGCTGGTGGTCCAGGCTGTGAAGGCTGCGGAACTGTTTTGTGAAACGGTGATCAGTGAACAAAAAGCACTGGATGTGTACCGGGCTGTCAGAAATGAGAAACAGAATATTGTTCTTGTGGGCATGCCGGCCAGCGGAAAAAGCACCATAGCCAGGGTACTTTCCAAAGAATGGGATATGCCCTGCGTGGATACGGATCAGGAGGTTATCCGTATGGAAGGTTGCGAGATCAGTCATATTTTCCAGACGAAAGGTGAGGCTTATTTTCGCCGGGTAGAGGCAAAAGCGGTAGAGACCTGTGCGCATAAGAAACACTGCATCATTGCTACCGGAGGCGGTGTGGTACTGTCCCGGGAGAATATAGATCGTCTTAAGGCCGACGGACGGATTTATTTTCTGGATCGTTCTCCGGAGAATCTGATACCAACCAGGGATCGGCCTTTGGCAGATGATCATGGTAAGATTCAGGATTTATATGCCAGGAGATATCCATTGTATGAAAAGGCGGCAGATGTGAGAATCGATGCCAATCAGACCATTGAGCAGGTTGTGGAGCAGATAAGGAGAGACAGAGGATGAAGATTAAAGTAATCAACGGACCAAATCTGAATATGCTGGGAATCCGGGAGCCCGGAATCTACGGGCAGGACAGCTATGCGTCTTTGGTAAAGCGTATTGAAGAGCATGCAGAAGAGAAAAATATTCAGGTAGAGGTATGCCAGAGCAATCATGAAGGTGATCTGGTGGATATGATCCAGCAGGCATACGGAAATGCAGATGGAATTGTCATCAATCCGGGTGCCTATACCCATACCAGTATTGCAATCCTGGATGCCGCTAAGGCAGTAGCACTCCCCATAGTGGAAGTACACATCTCAGATGTCTCCAGGCGGGAGGACTTCAGGCAGGTTAGTTATATTCGCCAGGCCTGTGTAAAAACCATTACCGGACATGGATTGAACGGTTATCTGGAAGCGATGGATTATCTAATAGATGAGGAAAGTAAGCGATGAATATAACAGTAAACAGATCAACGGCATTGGGAGAGATTAAAGCACCACCGTCTAAAAGTATGGCACATCGCTGCCTGATCTGTGCAGCTTTGGCAGAGGGGAAAAGCGTTCTTTCCGGATTTGCGTTTTCCCAGGATATCCTGGCCACATTGGATTGTATCCAGTCACTGGGGGCCGGAGTGCAGATTGAGAAGGATCAGATAACGGTGACCGGAGCAGGAAACCTTGCTGACAGAAAAAAAGCTCAGTTTCCCTGCAGGGAAAGCGGAAGTACCCTACGTTTTTTTCTCCCGCTGGCTATGCTGTCACCCGATCCGGCTGTATTTTTCGGAAGTGAGCGTCTGTTGGAAAGACCTCTGGGAATCTATGAAGAAATCTGTGAAAAACAGAAGATTATTTTCAAAAAAGAGCCCGGAGAGATTCTTGTCCAGGGAACTCTATCATCAGGATCCTATGAGGTTCCGGGAAATATCAGCAGTCAGTTTATCACCGGATTACTGTTTACACTTCCGTTATTAACAGGAGACAGTGAGATATGGATAAAGCAACCCATTGAAAGCTTGTCTTATATCAAGATGACGGTAGCGGCCATGCAGGAATTTGGGATTCGCTTAAACTGGGAAAAGGATGAGCATCTTGTGATCCCGGGAAATCAGCGGTATCAAAGCCGTAATATGCAGATAGAAGGGGATTACTCTAATGCTGCATTCCTGGAGGCATTTAATACCATTGGTGGAAATGTAAAGGTATCCGGGTTATCTCATAAAACTTTGCAGGGGGATGCGGTATATCAATCCCTGTTTCGTAAGTTAATGCAGGAGGAACAGACGATAGATCTTTCGGATTGTCCGGATTTGGGACCGATCCTGTTTGTGGTGGCAGCACTTTGTCACGGCGGACATTTTACGGGTACCGGAAGACTTGCCATCAAAGAAAGTGACCGTGGCAGGGTTATGTGTAAAGAGTTGGGAAAGGCCGGAGTAGAGACGATATACAGGGAAAATGAGATCATAATCAGAAAGTCAGATCTTTTTTCACCGAAGGAGCCGTTAAAGGGGCACAATGATCATCGGATCGTTATGGCACTTACGGTACTTCTCACAAAGACAGGAGGAAGACTGGAAGGAGCAGAGGCAGTTGCCAAAAGCTATCCGGATTTCTTCCGGGAGATACAAAAACTGGGAATCGAGGTACAGGAAGATGGAGTTGTTTCATAATAACCGGGTTCTGATCGTAGGATTGGGATTAATCGGAGGAAGTTATGCAAAAGCCCTTAAGAAAAAAGGTGTCACAGTTACAGCCATGACCCGAAGTCAGGAGTCCATTGATTATGCTTTGCAGGAAGGGATTATTGATGAAGGAACCATAGGAGATGGAAAAGAACTGATACAAAAAGCAGGTGGAATTGTAATTGCATTGTATCCCGGGCTGGTGAAACAGTGGATACAGGAACATCAACAGTGGTTCTTACCCGGCATACGTATTACGGATGTTACAGGTATTAAAGGCTGTGTTGTAGATCAGGTTCAGGAAGTACTTCGACCGGATGTAGAGTTTATTTCGGCCCATCCAATGGCAGGAAGAGAAGTTTACGGGGTACAAAACAGCGATGACCGGATTTTTCAAAACGCCAACTATCTGGTTGTTCCGTCAGAGAAAAATACGCCGGAAGCCATAACCTGGTGCGAAAATCTTGGAAAGGAACTGGGATTTCATTCCGTTACAGTGCTTTCCCCACAGGAACATGATAAGATGATCGCCTATGTGTCCCAGCTGACACACTGCATTGCCATTGCCTTGATGACCTGCAACAACAACGAGCATCTGGTAGAATAC
Source organism: Lachnospiraceae bacterium (assembly GCA_051877515.1). Classification (GTDB taxonomy): domain Bacteria; phylum Bacillota; class Clostridia; order Lachnospirales; family Lachnospiraceae; genus XBB1006. The sequence continues at coordinate 261,718 of JBJEIY010000017.1, forward strand.
ACCGGAGATTCCTTCCGGGATCTGACCAGGATCGCCAGGATCAATGAGGATATGTGGAGTGAGTTGTTCTTTAAGAACAAAGAAGAACTACTGCATGCTATGGATATTTTTATCGAAGAGATGGATGTATTAAGGGAACTTATCCGGACAGAGGATATGGAAGGATTGAAAGAAAAAATGAGGCTGTCTACCAGAAGACGGGCCCTGTTTGATAAACCACAATAAGAAAGAGAGATGACAGCATTATGAATATGGTATATGAAAGAAAACTGGCAAAACCGGAAGAGGTAAAGGAAGCAGTACCTTTAACACCGGAACTTAAGGAAACCGTGCAGGAAAGAAGAAGAGAGATTTTTGATGTATTTGAGGGAAAAAGCGACAAGCTTCTTCTGATCATCGGACCCTGTTCTGCTGATCACGAAGAGAGTGTCATTGATTATATTTCCCGCCTGTGTCCTTTGCAGGAAAAAGTAAAGGATAAGATCATTATTGTGCCCAGGATATACACCAATAAACCCAGAACCACCTGTAGCGGCTATAAGGGCATGCTGCATCAGCCGGATCCGGAGAGTAAGCCGAATCTGTATAAGGGAATCCTGGCTACCCGCCACATCCATATGAGGGCTGTGCGGGAAACCGGCTTTGCCTGTGCAGACGAGGCACTGTATCCGGAGAATCACTCTTACCTGGACGATCTTCTGGCCTATGTTGCAGTAGGAGCAAGATCCGTGGAAGATCAGCATCATCGTATGGTAGCCAGCGGAATTGATATTCCGGTAGGTATGAAGAATCCCACCAGTGGTGACTATTCTGTTATGATGAATGCGATTCTGGCGGCCCAAAGCGGACATGCCTTTGCTTATCGGGGATGGGAAGTACAGACTACAGGTAATCCTTATGCCCATGCGATTTTACGTGGATATACCAATAAGCACGGAAACTCCAGACCCAATTACCACTATGAGGATTTGGAGAGATTATGCGATTGTTATGAGAAGGATAACCTGGTAAATCCGGCCTTGATCGTGGATGCAAATCATGCAAATTCCGGCAAGAATCCGTTCGAGCAGCCGCGTATCATTAAAGAGGTACTGCATTCTGCACGTCAGAATGAACAGATACATAAGTTGTTAAAAGGATTTATGGTTGAAAGCTATATTGAAGACGGCGCCCAGAAGATTGGAGACGGAGTATACGGTAAATCCATTACGGATGCCTGCTTAGGATGGGATAAGACAGAGCGTTTGATCCTGGATATGGCAGACTTATTATAAGTTTGAAAGATGGAGAGTATGATACGATGAATATGTTATTTGAAAGAGAACTGGCAAAGCCTTCAGAGGTAAAAGAGGCCGCACCGTTAACACCCAAAATGAAGGCGGTGGTAGAGAAAAGGAGAAAAGAAGTTTTTGAGGTATTTGAGGGAAAAAGCGATAAACTTCTTTTGATCATTGGACCTTGTTCCGCAGATCAGGAGGAGAGTGTCATTGATTATATTTCCCGTCTGTGCCCGCTACAGGAACAGGTAAAAGACAAGATCATTATCGTGCCAAGGATCTATACCAATAAACCAAGAACCACCTGTAGCGGCTATAAGGGTATGCTGCATCAGCCGGATCCGGAGAGTAAGCCGGATCTGTATAAGGGTATTCTGGCTACCCGCCACATCCATATGAGGGCTGTGCGGGAGACCGGTTTTGCCTGCGCAGATGAAGCCTTATATCCGGAAAACTACATGTTCCTGGATGATCTGCTCTCTTATGCTGCAGTAGGAGCAAGATCCGTGGAAGATCAACAGCATCGGATTGCGGCTAGTGGATTTGATATTCCCGTAGGTATGAAGAATCCCACCAGTGGAGATTATTCTGTCATGATGAATGCGATTCTGGCAGCCCAGAGTGGACATTCTTTTGCTTATCGGGGATGGGAAGTTCAGACTACAGGTAACCCCTATGCTCATGCGATTTTGCGCGGATATACCAATAAACATGGAAATTCCAGGCCGAATTACCATTATGAAGATCTGGTGAGATTATGTGACTGCTACGAAAAGGATGACCTGATGAATCCGGCCTTGATCGTGGATGTAAATCATGCCAATTCAGGAAAAGATCCCTTTGAACAGCCGCGTATCATTAAAGAGGTATTGCATTCGGCCCGTCATAATGAGCGTATACGGAAACTGTTAAAAGGATTTATGGTAGAGAGCTATATCGAAGATGGTGCCCAGAAGATCGGTGAGGGTATTTATGGTAAATCCATCACGGATGCCTGCTTAGGATGGGATAAGACACAGCGTCTGATCCTGGATATGGCAGAATTGCTGTAGAAAACATGGATTGCAGGGCTGCCGGACAGGGGGATCTGCAATAAGAAAGAAATCATAAGAAAACCGCGGAGGATATCTTCCGCGGTTTTTATGCTTTATAACAGGTGAAGCTGCTTACAGGTTTCCTTTGTTTTGCTCCAGAATTCCGGACAGGGAATCCCGCATAGTTTTGACCAGATAAGTTATGAACTGTTCCCGATCCTGTTTTTTGGGGTTTTTAATCCAATCTACCAGCATGCCGCCAAGGGCATCTGTGTAAAAGGTACATAGAAAATTCCGGTAATCCTCCGGCAGGGTCGTCTCAGACATTTTTTCTGCACTGAGGATAATGGAGGAAACCAGTTCATTGAAATCCTTACAGAAAAATCGCTTTAATTCATCCCCGCCAATGGAGTCGTAGGCACAGCTGATGATATAATTATTTTCGTCGATGTAATCCATGATAAATTGGAGCGCTTCTTCATAATCCACCACCAGATCAAAATGTTTCACAACCTCTATGGCCTGATCTTCCAGCATCCATTTCAACAGATCATATTTATCCTCAAAATGATAATAAAAGGTTTTTCGGTTGACACCGCAGTCGGCGATGATCTCGCTGACACTGATCTTGGAAAAACTCTTCTGATACATCACATTTTTTAATGACTGTGCAAGGGCATTTTTGGTATTTCTTGATGTGATCTCATGCTTCATATCAGGCCTCCAAAAAACTTCATAGGACTATTTTACAACAGTTTTTTTATTTTGCAACGGATAAAACGGGACAATTGTCCGATGATTTGATGGACATTTGACCATCAAAAACAGGTTTTTGTCCGTATTTTACACAAAAAGGGGAAGTTTGACCATTTTATTATCCTGATCCAGGGGCTATACTGGAGCAGATTCACAGAGAAAAGGCAACTTGATCAGGAGGAAAATGGAGTAAGGGTGATGAAATGAAAAGATACAGCATAACAATGAGTACTCCGGTTGGATTAAAATATGGAACCATGGAGTTTGTCATTGCAGATGGAAAGATCCGGGGGATCCTTTCTTTGCTGGAACACTCGGAACCTTTTAGGGGAACGATTGACAGCAAAGGAAACTGTATGATCTGCGGACAGCTTATAACCTTAATGAGAACTATTCATTATACAGCTGTAGGTTGTCTGACCGAGCATGGGATCCGGTTAAGACTGCGGGGAGAACGGAACGATTTTGAAATAATCGGAACAGAAATCAAAAAGGAATAAGGAGGAACTACATGGAGAAGTTTTATTCGGTGGTGGTAAAACATAAGAAAACGGTGATCGTGTTTTTTGGGTTATGTTTTATTGCCTGCCTGTTTTTACAGAACCTGGTAGCTGTAAACTATGATATGAACGATTATCTTCCGGACGACACCAAATCCACGGTGTCCTTAAATAAAATGGAAGAGGAATTTGAGGGTGGAATTCCCAATGCCAGGGTTATGATCCGGGATGTGAGTATTCCGGAAGCATTGGAACAGAAAGAAGAAATGGAACAGATCAGGGGTGTGACAAAAGTAACCTGGCTGGATGATGCAGTGGACATTTCCATTCCCGTGTCCATGCAGGATAACGACACCGTAGAGGATTATTACAAAGACAGAGCAGCCCTGTATTCTGTAACTATAGAAGAGGAGCATCGCATCCACGCAGTTTCTGAGATACGAAAGATCATAGGAAACGATAATTCCATGACCGGTAGTGCAGTGTCTTCTGCGCTGGCCACCGTTAATACGGTAAAAGAGATCCGAAAGATATCCATTATTGCAGTGATCTTTGTTCTGTTTGTATTGCTTCTGACTACCAACTCCTATGTGGAGCCACTGGTCATCCTGGTGGGACTGGGTGTAGCCATTGTGATCAACGGCGGAACCAATCTTATTTTCGGAGAGATCTCCTTTGTGACTAATGCCGCAGGAAGTATCCTGCAGTTGGCGGTTTCCCTGGACTATTCTGTATTCCTGATCCACCGGTTCGAGGAATGCAGACAAGAGGAGGAGAATATAACAAAGGCCATGGTAAATGCCCTGTGTAAATCTACATCTTCCATCTTGTCCAGTGGCCTGACCACGGTGATCGGCTTTCTGGCACTGGTGCTGATGCGGTTTAAACTGGGGCCGGATCTGGGTCTGGCTTTGGCAAAGGGTATTGCCATCAGTCTGATCACAGTGTTTACCTTTATGCCTTCCTTTATTTTGACCACCTATAAATGGATGGATAAAACAAGACACAGATCCTTTATGCCGAAGTTTGTCGGCTTCGGAAAGGTAGTAAGAAAGATCGCCATTCCCATGGGATGTCTTTTTCTGCTACTCATTGTACCTTCTTTTCTGGCGTCCAATTCCAACTTCTATTATTACGGTTCCTCCAATATCTATGGAGAGGGAACCGACTATGGAAGAGACAAAGCTGCTATTGAAGCCATATTTGGAAAAAGCGATACCTATGTGTTAATGGTTCCCCGAGGGGATACGCCCACAGAGGAAGCCTTATCGGAAGCCCTGCAGGACCTTCCTGAGGTTTCCGGGATCATTTCCTATGTGGATACAGTGGGGGCGCAGATCCCGGAAGAGTATCTGGATGCGGACATCCTGACAGAATTAAGATCGGATGATTACAGCAGATTTGTGATCTCTGTGGATGCGGATTATGAGGGCGAAAAGACCTTTGCACTGGTTAAAAAGATCCGGAAAATTGCAGCAGACTATTATCCGGAAGGCACTTATCTGGCAGGGGAAGGTGTCAGCACCTATGACCTGATGGAAACGGTAAAAGCCGATATGTTAAAGGTAAACCTGCTTGCTATCGGAGCAGTGTTCCTGGTATTGCTTTTGACCATGCGGTCCTTAAGTGTACCGGTGATCTTAGTATTAAGCATTGAAACGGCCATCTGGCTGAATCTGTCAGTACCATACTTTTTGGATAAACCCATCTACTACATTGCGTACCTTATCATCAGCAGTGTACAACTTGGCGCAACTGTAGATTATGCGATTTTGATGACAGACCGGTACAAAGAGAACAGGGAAACCCTGGAAAAGCGGGATGCCGTGGTGCAGACGATTTCCGATGTCACCACGTCCATCATGACATCGGGAAGTGCCCTGACTGTGGTAGGACTGTTGCTGGGGCATTTTTCCACCAATAAATTATTGTCCCAGTTAGGAACCTTTATCGGACGGGGAGCGATCTTTTCCCTGACCATTGTACTGCTGATCCTGCCAGGTATGTTGATGATCCTGGACAGACTGGTGGTACGCAGGAAAAAGAAAGGGATTATAAAGGAGGAACTTGTATGCAAAGAAAAATAACAAAATTAACCGCTGTCCTGTTGGCGTTGCTGCTGATCCTGCAGATCCCTGCAGGTAATGTATTGGCTGCTGAGGTCAATACACCAAAAGAAGAGGTGGTTTATATCAATCTGGATCCTGCAGGAACTGTGAAGGAAGTTAATGTGGTAAACATTCTTTATGCGGGATCGGACGGAAAGATCGTGGATTATGGAACCTATGAAAGCATTCGTAACATGACTACCACCGATGAACTAACCGACAAGGATGGCCATATCAGTGGCACCACAGATGCGGAAAAACTCTACTATGAGGGAACCATGGGAAAAGTGGCTATTCCCTGGGATATTTCCATTCATTATTACTTAAACGGAAACGAATATGATGCCGCAGATGTGGGAGGAAAAAGCGGTAAGCTTAAGATTTCCATGTCCATCCGCAAGGATCCGGACTGTAACAGCTCCTTCTTTGATGACTATGCTTTGATGGCCGTATTTACCCTGGACTCAGAAAAAGCCAAAAATATTGAAGCACAGGGAGCAACCATTGCTAATGTGGGCAGTGAGAAACAGTTGACCTATACCATTTTACCGGGTACGGAAAAGGATATTATCATTACTGCGGATGTGGCAGGATTTGAAATGGATGCCATTGCCATCAATGGGGTGAAAATGAGTATGGATATCGACTTTGACGAGGGAGATATCCGGGATAAGATTAATGAGATCATGGATGCCGCAAAGGAACTGGATGATGGTGCAGGACAGTTGAATGATGGAGCAGAAGAACTGCATAATGGAACAGAAGAATTGTATGATGGTTCCAAGGAGCTGAAAGATGCTGCCGGAGAATTGGAAAATGCATCCGGAGAAATGAAAAAAGGTACGAAAAAGCTCTATGACGGAGCGATAAGCCTGAATAAGGGTCTTGCTTCTCTGGTTTCCAAGAACAGCCAGTTAACGGGTGCTGCCTGGTCTGCATATGAAGCCCTGTGTTCTGCGGCTGAAACCCAGTTAAACCAGCAGCTTGCCTCTTATGGCATTGAAAAAGTAAGTCTGACCCCCAATACTTATGACCGGGTTTTGATGGATCTGTTAGAACAGCTGGATGCCGATAAAATCTATCAGCAAGCGTACAGTGCAGCCAGGGATGAAGTGACCAAACAGGTGGCAGCACAGGCTGACACCCTGTATATAGGCTATTTGCAGCAGCATGAAAGTGAAATCTGCAAATCCTACGTGGAGAGTAAGGCTGATGATCTGTATTTGCAGGTGGCTTATGAAGCAGTGATGGCCCAGCTTATGGAAAACCAGGGACTTACACAGCAACAGGCAGAAACCTATCTTGCCACGCAGGAGGGGAAGATCCTTATAAACTCTGCTGTGGCAGCCATGACGGAGGAACAGAAGGAAGCTGTTTTGACACAGGCACAGGCATCTTTGACGGAGGAGCAGAAGCAGCAGATCCTGCAGGGAGCCCTGCAGACCATGACAGAGGATGAGAAAAAGCAGATTCGGGAAGGCTACATTGAACAGATGATGTCCGGTGAAGAAGTGACAGCGCAGATCAATGAAGCAGTAAAACCGGCAGGTGCCGCAGCAGGGAAGATCACGGAATTAAAAGGTCAGCTGGATAACTATGGTGCCTTTTATGAAGGATTGGTGGAATATACAGAAGGTGTCAGTATGGCGGCACAGGGGGCCCGGGAACTGGCCGGCGGTTTGAAATCCCTGTACCGGAATACCGGAAAATTTGAAGAGGCAGTAGGGGAACTGGATCTGGCAGTAGGTTCCTTAAAAGCCGGAGTAAAAGAACTGAAGGACGGAGCCGTCAAACTGAAGGACGGGGCCGGAGAGTTGAAAGACGGCACGGAAGAATTTACAGATAAGACATCTGATATGGATACCCAGGTAGAGGAAGAGATTGATGATGTTCTTGCTTCCATGACGGGAGAGGATGCTAAGACGGTTTCTTTTGTATCCGAGCAGAACAGTAATATCCGTAGTGTTCAGTTCGTGATTCAGACAGAGAGCATTGATATCCCGGAAGCAGAAGAGGCAGTGGAGGAAAGCTCTGAACCCTTAAACTTCTGGCAGAAACTGATCAGTCTGTTTGGATTCTGATTCGAGATAAAGACGAAAACACGCAGTTTAGGCTGCGTGTTTTTGTATGCATTTGCCTTCCGCGGGAACATGTAGTATGATGTGAGCAGGTGAAGAAAGGGGACAGAGTATGGAGCGAAAAGAAGTCACAACTTTGTGCTATCTGGAACAGGATGGAAAATACCTGATGCTGCATCGTACAAAAAAGGAGCATGATATCAATAAAGACAAGTATATAGGAGTAGGAGGACACCTGGAACATGGGGAATCCCCGGAAGAATGTGTGCGCAGGGAGGTGCTGGAAGAAACCGGCCTTACCATGGGGGATGTCCGGCTTCGGGGCGTTATTACTTTTGTCATTGATGATCTGGATGAATATACTTTTCTCTATACCTGTAAGGATTTTCAGGGTGAAATCAGGGAATGTGAAGAAGGGGATCTGGTCTGGGTCGAAAAGGAAAGGATTGAGACGCTTCCTATCTGGGAAGGGGACAAGGTCTTTTTCCGGCTGCTTTCGGAAGAGAATAACTTTTTCTCCTTAAAATTAACTTATGTGAAGGATGTTCTTATGGATGTTTCCATAGATTGCCAATAGGTAATTTCCTGTATTTTCATGTGGAAAGTCCCAATTTTGGTATAAAAAACTTGTGCGGAAAACCTGAAAATGATAAAATTATCTCCGAGAAGGAAAGTTGGGTAGAAAAAGGAGATGTGAATATGAGCACTAGAATTGGTATTATGGGTTATGGAAACCTTGGCCGGGGCATAGAGTGTGCCATCCGCCAGAATGATGACATGGAGTTGGTTGCAGTTTTTACAAGAAGAGATCCGGCAACATTAAAGATCCTGACACAGGGAGTTCCGGTGGTAAGTGCATCCGAAGCTTCCCAGTGGAAAGATAAGATTGATGTTATGATCCTTTGTGGAGGAAGTGCTACAGATCTTCCGAAGCAGACACCTGTATATGCGAAGGATTTCAATGTTGTTGACAGCTTTGATACACATGCAAAGGTTCCGGAGCATTTTGCTGCAGTGGATGCAGCTGCAAAAGAGACTGATCACGTGGCAATTATATCCGTGGGTTGGGATCCGGGTATGTTCTCATTAAATCGTTTATATGCTAATGCAGTTTTACCGGAAGGAAAAGATTATACTTTCTGGGGAAAAGGTGTAAGTCAGGGTCATTCTGATGCAATTCGTCGTATTGAAGGCGTAAAGGATGGAAAACAGTACACCATTCCTGTTGAAAGTGCGTTGGAAGCAGCCCGTTCCGGAGAGGGTGTAGAACTTACAACCAGACAGAAACATACCAGAGAGTGTTTTGTTGTATTAGAAGAAGGAGCAGATGCTGCTAAGGTTGAGCAGGCGATCAAGACCATGCCAAACTACTTTGACGAGTATGATACTACCGTACACTTCATCAGTGAAGAAGAGTTAAAGGCAAATCATAGTGGAATTCCTCATGGCGGATTTGTTCTTCGAAGCGGTGTTACCGGTTGGGAGAAAGAGAATAAGCACGTGATTGAATACAGCCTGAAGTTAGATTCCAATCCTGAGTTTACCACCAGTGTTCTTATTGCATATGCAAGAGCAGCACATCGTCTGGTAAAAGAGGGACAGACCGGATGTAAGACCGTATTTGATATTGCACCGGCATACTTAAGCCCGAAGAGTGGCGACGAATTACGCGCAACCATGCTGTAAAGAGTAAAACAGGATACAGTCCTTTTGCGGAAGAGGGTAGGATTTACCTGATTCCGGAAAGGACTGTTTTTTTTCGCAATTTTGTAGATTGGACTTGAAAAGTCTGAATAAATAACATAGAATTATCTTATAGTTTGTCGAAAAAGCACTTGAGGGAGGTTACTTATGAAAAAGAAAAGAGTTCGCAGACTGAGTATACGTTACAAAATTCTGATTCCTGCCAGTATCCTGCTGCTGTTGACTTGTGCGGTATTAGGCTTTTTTGCCTGCAGTAAGATTAAATCCAGCATGATCGAGATGGCGGTGGAAGAAGCGGAAATGGCTTCTACTTTTACACTGAAGGTCCTTGACGGAGATTTGGTAGAGCAATTAAAACCCGGATGCGAATCCTCCATGATATATCAGACCCTGATTTCTGATATGAGAGATTGCCAGTCCGGCTGTAATATTAAGTTCATGTATACCTTATACGAGAAGGATCAGAAGATCTATTATGGTGTAGATACCGATGATTCGCCTGAACAGCGCAAGGTGGGAGATGAATTTGAATTTTCCTATGCGGAGTTTGCGGATGTATTCGCAGGACAGGATCTGGTGCAGGATTTTGTGTATGATAACGGCGATGGCAATTTAATCTCTGCATATCGTCCCATCAAGAACAGCTCCGGTGAGGTTGTGGGAGTGCTGGGATGTGATTATGATGCAGAACCGGTACTTGCCAAAGTGAAATCCGTCAGACAAACCATTGTTTTTATTGCCGGCATCTGTCTTGCTGCGGCTATTCTGTTGATGGCGGGAGTATTAAGGGCAATCATGCATGGTTTAATGCAGGTTGACCGGAAGATTTATGATCTTGTTAACAATGAAGGAGATTTGACACAGAAACTGGAGATCCGTTCCGGAGATGAGATGGAACTGATCGCCAATAATGTGAATTCCCTTCTGGAATATATACGCGGAATCATGGTTAATATTTCCGGCAATTCCAATTCTCTGGATGCTTCCTCACAAAATGTAGTTCAGAGTCTGAAAAATGCGGAAATGAGTATTTCCGATGTTTCTGCCACCATGGAAGAAATGAGTGCGGCGATGGAAGAAACCAATGCATCTCTCAATCAGATTACCGAAGCAGTGGGACAGATTTATGAGTCTGTGGAAACGATTTCGGAAAGAGCCGGAGAGGGACATGCCTCTGCCAATGTGATTAAGGATCATGCATCCCAGATTCACCAGAAAGCTCTTACAGATCAGGAGCAGGCAAAAGTGCTTGCGGCAAATATGGCAGATTCTATTCAGGAAAAAATTGAGAAGTCTAAGGCGGTGGAGAAGATCAGTGAACTGACCAATAATATCATCAGTATTACAGATCAGACCAATCTATTATCTTTAAATGCCAGTATTGAAGCTGCCAGGGCCGGAGAAGCAGGCAGGGGATTTGCAGTTGTGGCCGGTGAGATCGGACAGTTGGCGATGAACTCAGCGGCTGCGGCCACAGAGATCCGTCAGGTAAGCGCAGAAGTGATCCAAACCGTGGATGAGCTGGCAAAGGAAGCGGAGAACATGGTTCGGTTTATGGAAGAAACGGCTATGACGGGATATCAGAGACTTCTTGAAACCAGTGACAGTTACGAAAGCGATGTGGAAAATATGAATCGCATGATGTCAGAATTTGCTTCTGAAAGCAGCCAGTTAAAAAAGCGAATTGATGATATCAAAGATGCAATTTCAGCTGTTAACATTGCAGTGGAGGAAAGCACCAACGGTGTTACCAATGTAACGGAAACCAGCGTAGATTTAGCCGGCAGCATTGGGGATATCGAAAGAGAGGCAGATTCCAATATGGGAATTGCCATTCAGCTGAATCAGGAAGTGAACCGGTTTAAACTGGAATAAAAGCCGTCTCGGAGTACAGTAGTACTTGGGTTAGTGATGTCGTTTTGTAATAACATATATTATTCATAACAAACATTTGATTTCTGCATGTTATACACTATGGACAAAGCAGAGTGGTAGTGCTATACTTCGAAAAAGTGAGACATGAACACACAATAAAAAATCAGGTAGGAGAAAACAAATGAAGTTTGGAAAAAAAGAAAAGCAGGAAAGACCGGTGGGACAACCGTTAACAAAACCTGCGGTAAGTGTTGAGGGATTTGTTTTTATTGCATTGTTTTTGGCATTTTTTATTTCCATCGGAAGAGTGATGGGAGCCATTAATATGTTGAATACTATGATGAATACAGCTTTTGATCTTTTGATCAATACCGTATTCTACATTATGGCCATCGCAGTTCTGGCCGGAGCGATTTCCGCCCTGTTTTCAGAGTTTGGAGTTGTTTCCCTTTTAAACAAGGTTTTAGCTGTTATCATGAAGCCTGTCTGGGGTCTTCCGGGAGCTGCATCACTGGGTATCGTTACGACATATCTTTCCGATAACCCGGCAATTTTAACTTTAGCAAGTGATAACGAGTTTAAGAAATATTTCAAGAAATATCAGCTTCCGGCATTGACCAACTTAGGAACTGCATTCGGAATGGGACTTATTATTACCGCATACATGATGGGTATTAAGTCTCCGAATGGTGAGAGCTTTGTTGGACCGGCATTGATCGGAAACCTGGGAGCAATTATCGGAAGTTTGGTCAGCACAAGGATCATGCTTCACTTTACATCCAAGATCTATGGTAAAGAAGAGTGGGTTGTTCCTCATTCATCAACAGAAGGACAGGAAAAAGAAAGCGACACACGTCGGATCAGTGAAGGCGGTGTAGGCGAGCGTTTCTTAAACGCTATGCTGACCGGTGGAAAATCCGGTGTGGAAGTAGGTTTTGCAATCATCCCGGGTGTATTGATCATCTGTACCATCGTTATGATCCTCACCAACGGTGCAGGTGAAGGCGGAGTTTTCACAGGTGCTGCTTACGAAGGAATCGGATTACTTCCGGCTCTGGGTGAGAAACTGAACTTTATCTTAAAGCCACTGTTTGGATTTACCAGTTCTTCCTGTATCGCAGTACCGATCACAGCGCTTGGAGCTGCAGGTGCGGCAATTGGTCTGGTACCGAACATGATTCAGACTGGATTAGCAAATGCGCATGATATTGCTGTATTTACTGCAATGAGCATGTGCTGGAGTGGTTACTTAAGTACTCACGTAGCCATGATGGATGGATTAAACTGTCGTGAGTTAACCGGAAAAGCAATTATCAGCCATACCATCGGAGGTCTTGCTGCAGGATTTGCAACAAACTGGATCTTCAACTTGATCAGTATGATCTAGTTTCGGTAAGGCGAATATATAGTATTACTCCCTCCCTTATATTTTTTATATGTATTACATGGGCAGAGGCCGTGTCAAACTGTAGTCTAGGAGCAGTTGGCACGGTCTTTGACGTTAAAAAGAGAATAAAAAGAATGCACAAAAAAGAAGAAAATAAAAAGAATGCACAAAAAAGTTGTTTTCATTAGTTTGCGCAAGCGCAAAAATCATTCAAACAATCTTTTTTGTGCATTTATCATTTCAGTTAATCATCAAAGTTCTCGCCGGCAAAGGACTTTACGTCTACACCGTTAACCTGCATGTGGGAGTCCATGGCGATCACCAGACATTGGCGGCCATCGATGATCCTGGTTTCCAGCAGGTCAAGTCGGGCCGGATTTACTTTAATCACAACGTCTGGAGTTTCCACCGAGAATTTTCTGGGACCGGAAATGTTTGTGGCAAGAAGCTTTGCATCCTCGCCGGCACAGGATTGATATTCCAGGTCAAAGGACTCCATTTTCTCGTCTGATGCACCGCTTTCATAGAAGATCTGTTTGATCTCATCTTTGGTAAGTACTACAGGATCCGGATTATCCTGATTTAATTCCACCAGTTCATGGATGTTTTCGTGAATATTTTTAATCACTTCAAAATCGCAGTCTTCTTCTAAAGTTTCCACCACCAGGTTTTGAAATGCTTCTTTTTGGTGAACACTGGATTGGGCTTTATTGCTGCCCAGCACCCCGTCAATGAACTCTGTGTGGATATTCTTTGGATTCTTACTATAGTACAGGATGCTATGTAAATCGTTAGCACGGTCGTTAAAGGAAGGGAAAATAAAACCGGTTGCGGGCATATCCACAACCCAGTCCCGGATCCGTTCCCCCATGGTATTGGTTTCCATGTTGTAGCCTAAAGCAGCCTTAGAGAGGCTTACCGGGCAGATGGCACAGTGGATATAGTCAAATACCGTATCGGAAGCATCTTCCATGGTCGAGCCGTCCGTGGCACGCCCGGGAACATCATAGACACTGTGAATCAGGATGATATAATAATTCTCGCCATATTCATAGTTCGCAATCACCTTGTCATAGAATTCATCCAGCAGGGTGTCACTTTTTAATTTGCTTTCTCTTAGGCGGTACAAAAAGTCCTGGGTACCGCCGGGTTGCTCTGCCTCCAGAGGGAATTCCATGGAAAACAGATTTCTTCCAATGGAGCCGGACATGGTCTTCTTAAACAGTTCAAAATACTTGAATTCTTCTTCGGAAGGCAATGAAAAGAAAGCCTCCGTCATTTTAAACTTAATATTCTTCTCGCCATCCACGTAGCAGCCGCAGATACGGTCGATGGTGCTTCGTTCCGGAGTATATTGTTTACGCAGTTCTGCGATTTCTTTTTTGTTCATAAGAATTCCTTCTTTCGTAATGTTCATAAATTCATCCTTTATATCATATCAAATATCTTGTTTTTGCGTCAAATGATTTATATAATGATAGGTAGACAGTAGAGGAGAGGAATCTGATGAAAGAACAATATATCCGTACAGCAGCCCTGATCGGTGAGCGTGCAGTAGAAACATTAACAACAAAGCGGGTAGCCGTATTTGGTTTGGGAGGCGTCGGAGGCTATGTATGTGAAGCTTTGGCGCGGTCCGGAGTGGTGCAGTTTACATTGGTGGATAATGATGAAGTGGCCATGTCCAATTTAAACCGTCAGATCATAGCAACACAGGAAACCATCGGAATGAAGAAGACTCTGGCAATGGCACATCGTATCCGCAGTATTGTTCCGGATGCAGACCTTGAATTAAGGGATCTGTTTTTTTTACCGGAAACCCGGGACAGTTTTGATTTTTCCCGGTTTGATTATGTGGTGGATGCTGTGGATACCGTAAGTGCAAAACTGGCGTTGATCGAATGCGCTAAAAAGGCCGGTGTACCGATCATCAGCAGCATGGGAACGGGAAATAAACTAAACCCGGGAATGTTTGAAGTTGCGGATATTGAGAAGACTTCCGTTTGCCCGCTGGCTAAAGTGATGCGGCGGGAATTAAAGAAAAGAGGTATCCGTAATGTGAAAGTAGTATATTCAAGAGAAGAGCCGCAAAAAAGCGGTATGGAGGATCCAAGGACTCCCGCCAGTATTGCTTTTTGCCCTTCTGTGGCAGGCCTCATGATCGCATCTGAGGTAATAAAAGATTTGATTAAAGGAGAAAAATAATGGATTACAAAGAAGCAGCCCTTATTATGCACAAAGAGAATAAGGGAAAGTTAGAAGTCAGAAGTAAAGTGGAAGTGAAAGACCGGGATGCATTAAGCACTGCCTATACGCCGGGAGTTGCCCAGCCCTGTCTGGAGATTGCCCGCAATCCGGAGGATGTGTATACCTATACCTGTAAAGGGAATATGGTGGCGGTTGTCAGTGACGGTACAGCGGTTCTGGGTCTGGGAAATATCGGAGCCAAGGCAGCGATTCCGGTTATGGAAGGAAAAGCGATCCTGTTCAAGGAATTTGCGGGAGTGGATGCTTTTCCTATCTGTCTGGATACCACGGATACCGAAGAGATCATTCAGACCGTGAAGAGGATCGCTCCGGTATTCGGAGGAATTAATCTGGAGGACATCAGTGCACCCCGTTGCCTGGAAATAGAACGACGTCTGGAAGAAGAACTGGATATTCCGGTTTTCCATGATGATCAGCACGGAACAGCGATTGTAGTTACGGCAGCACTGTTAAATGCATTGAAAGTCGTGCATAAAGAGATTGATAAGATCAAACTGGTACTGAATGGTGCCGGAAGTGCGGGAGGAGCTATCTGCCGCATGCTGCTTCATGCAGGAGTGAAGAATCTGGTGGTATGTGATAAGGATGGTGTTCTGTATCGCGGAAAAGAAGGAATGCCGGAGCATCTTTCGGAAATTGCCCGGATCACCAATCCCAATAATGAGAAAGGTCTGTTAAAAGACGCGGTTGTGGGGGCAGATGTGTTTATTGGAGTTTCAGCCCCGGGTGTATTGACTGTAGAAATGGCCAAAACCATGGCGAAAGATGCAGTTTGTTTTGCCATGGCCAATCCGAACCCGGAGATTACCTACGAGGATGCCAGACAAGCAGGCATCCGGGTGATCGGAACAGGACGAAGTGATTATCCGAATCAGATCAACAATGTTCTTTGCTTTCCGGGATTGTTCCGCGGTGCATTGGACGCAAGAGCCAGAAATATTACTTATGATATGAAGTTAGCGGCTGCCCGGGCCATTGCAAGCCTGGTATCGGATGAGGATAGAAACGAAGAGTATATCATCCCATCGGCCTTCGACAAACGGGTTGCGGCAACGGTAGCAGACTATGTGGCCAAAGCGGCCCGGAAAGAGCAGTAGGTGAAAGAATGCGCGAAATCGATACAGCGGTGTTAACGGAAGAAATCAGTAAGCTATGTATAGAAGCGAACCATTTTCTGTCCCCTGATATGTGCAGGGCGATTGACCGGGCAAAAAGCGAGGAGAGAAAACCTCTGGCAAAAGAAATCCTGGGACAGCTTCAGGAGAATCTGAAGATTGCCGGGGAGGAAATGATCCCCATCTGTCAAGATACCGGAATGGCAGTGGTTTTCCTGAATATTGGTCAGGAAGTGCATTTTACCGGAGGAGATCTGACAGAAGCCATTCATCGGGGTGTGGCAAAAGGCTATACAGAGGGTTATCTAAGAAAGTCTGTGGTAGCAGATCCTCTGATCCGGGAAAATACCGGAGATAATACACCGGCCATCATACATACAAGTATTGTGCCCGGAGATAAGGTAGAGATTACCCTGGCACCCAAAGGGTTCGGCAGCGAAAATATGAGCAGGGTATATATGTTAAAACCTGCAGACGGAAGACAGGGTGTTATAGACAGTATTCTGGATGCAGTGAAGATGGCAGGCCCCAATGCCTGTCCTCCTCTGGTTGTGGGTGTAGGATTAGGAGGAGATTTTGAACTGGCTGCCAAAATGGCGAAGCATGCCCTTACCCTTCCGGTAGAGGCGCATTCCCCAAAAGAACATATTGCAGAAATCGAGCAGGAAGTGCTTGAGAAGATCAACCATCTTTTCATTGGCCCTGCCGGCCTTGGCGGAGATACCACAGCACTTGCCGTACACATAGAAACTTATCCTACCCATATTGCAGGCATGCCTCTGGCAGTAAATATGTGTTGCCATGTTAACCGTCATGCCAGTGTGGTCATTTAGGAGGTTTCGCATGAGAAAAAATATTACATTACCTTTAAGTAAAGAGCAGGCAAAAAGCCTGAAAGCGGGAGATATGTGCTATGCTTCCGGTGTGTTGTATACTGCCAGGGATGCGGCACACAAAAGATTGTATGAAAGTATTGAAAAAGGGGAATCCCTGCCCATAGAATTAGAAGATACCGTCCTGTATTATCTGGGGCCCACACCGGCCAGAGAGGGTCAGGTGATCGGTTCTGCAGGCCCCACAACTTCCAGCCGTATGGACAAGTATACACCGGCTTTGTTGGATTTGGGACTTTCCGGAGTGATTGGAAAAGGACGAAGGAATACGGAAGTGAGGGAGAGTCTTCAGAAGAACGGGGCTGTCTATTTTGCAGCTATTGGAGGAGCAGGAGCCCTGCTTTCCAAGTGTATCACTTCTGCGGAAGTGATTGCCTATGAGGATCTTGGAACGGAAGCGATCCGTAAGCTTACGGTGAAAGATCTTCCTATCGTGGTGATCATTGATTCAGAGGGAAATGATTATTACGAGATCGTAGCAGGAGAACGTTATGTTTGATGAATTGACGAAGAGTGACATCGAAAAAATGGAAGCTGAGATTGAACATCGTAAGCTGGTTCTTCGAAAAGAATTGATTGAGGCTGTAAAAGAGGCCCGGGCGCAGGGTGATCTGAGTGAGAATTTTGAATATTATGCGGCAAAACGGGAGAAGAACCAGAATGAGAGTCGGATACGGTATCTGGAGAAGATGATTAAAACAGCGAAGGTGATCTCCGATGAATCCGCAGAGGATGAGGTGGGAATCAACAATAAGGTAACCATCTATGTGGAAGAGGATGATCAGGAAGAAACCTATCGCATCATTACCACTGTCAGGGGTAATTCTCTGGAAGGAAGGATCAGCATAGATTCTCCTTTGGGGAAGGCACTTCTGGGACATAAGGTAGGGGACCGGGTAACTGTTGTGGTAAGCGAGGATTACAGTTATGATGTGAGCATTCGCTCTATTGATAAAACCATTGATGACAGGGAGGATACAATCCGCAAGTTTTAAGGGAAAGGAAGTCGCAAACCATGAAGGCATTCGATAGAAAGAACTTTTTGGTGGATAATGAGATCCAGGTAAATCAGACGATTGGAAGATTGTTGTATTTAGCTTGTCTGATAGGTCCCACCATGTATGTAATGACACAGTTTGGGATTTTTCAGATTGAAGCTTCCTTTTGTTTGATCTTCACCGGTTTTTCCATATTGACCTGTATGATCCAGCAGATCCTGGTGAGATTTCCCCAATACCACAGTGTGGCTCGTTTTTTCGGGATTTTTGCGCTGGAAATCCTGATTGGGGTATCTGCTACCAGAGCATCAATCGGAATCTATTTATCCTATGGTTTTGCCACCCTGTTGAGTTGTCTTTATGTCCGTCTGTCTTATACCAGACTGGTTTGTATTGTAAGTTATGTGGTAATGATGGTGGCTATGTACTTCCGGTCTTTTGATCAGGTTGCCCATCATTTTATCAAAGAAACCCAAATGGAGTATTTCATAAAATACACGGCTGGTTTTACCATTGAATTTGTTGTTCTGTATGTCATCAGTCAAACCATTGTGGAATATGAAGAAAAGCTGTTAAAAGGGCAGGAAGAGGAATTGGTGGAGCGCCTTGAGGCACAGGAAGAGAATAAGGCAAAAAGTGTCTTTCTGGCCCAGATGAGTCATGAGATCCGCACACCCATCAATGCTGTGCTGGGTATGAACGAGATGATCTTAAGGCAAACCGAGCAGCCGGAGATTGAAGGATATGCAAGGACTGTAAAGAATGCGGGAAAAACACTGTTAACCATTATCAATGACATTTTAGATTTTTCCAAAATACAATCCGGGCGGATGGAGATTGTCCCCACGGAATACGATGCTGCCGGTATGATCCAGGATCTAATTGAACTCTATCGTGTACAGGCCCAGGCAAAAGGCCTTGAGTTCCTGTATCAGGTAGCAGATGATCTTCCCTGTACATTATCCGGAGATAATTACCGGATCAAACAGGCGGCAGGGAATCTGCTTAGTAATGCAATCAAATATACGGAAAACGGATTTGTCAGCCTGCAGGTAACAGTTACACGGGAAGAGGATGAGCATATTACCATGGTGTTGTCGGTGATTGACTCCGGAATCGGAATCAAATCAGAAGATATCCCGAAACTGTTTCAGGATTTTGGACGGCTGGATGTAGAGAGGAATCGTGCAATTGAAGGTACAGGTCTGGGCTTGAAGATCAGTAAGCAGCTTGTTGAGATGATGGGCGGAACGCTGACGGTTCAGAGTGTTTACGGTGAGGGTTCGATTTTTTCCATTACTGTGGATCAGGCAGTCTGTTCCAATGAAACGGTGGGTGAGTTTTCCAAAGAGCTGGAGCGAAGGGAAAAAGAAACCATCGAAAGATCGGTGGGTGGAAAAACTGTATTGGCAGAGAATGCAGAAATCCTGGTGGTCGATGATAATGAGATGAATCTGCAGGTTGTATCCAGTCTTTTAAAAAAGTCCAGATGCAGAGTAGAGTGTGTGCGATCCGGTGAGGAGTGTCTTGGTGCGGTACGAAAAAAACATTACGATCTGATTCTGTTAGATCATATGATGCCGAAAATGGACGGAATTGAGACCCTGAAGATCCTCCGGGAGAAAAAGATGGTGGACGAAAGGACCCCGATTGTAGTTTTAACGGCAAATGCAATTGCCGGAGCAAAGGATAACTATCTGGAGGAAGGATTTGATGATTATATTTCCAAGCCGATAGCGATAGAAGAACTGGACAGGGTTCTGATGGAACATCTCCCGGCATCCAAGATCCATCTGGAAGAGAAGAAGACCGTGGATGTTACTGCATGCCGGAGCCGGGATCTGTCGATGTATGGAATCGATCTGTCGGTAGGGATGCATTATATGGAGGACGATGAGGACATTTACCGGGAGATGGCAACGGTTTTCATTGAGGATTATGAGAAGAAACTTCAAAGCATGAAAGAGGCATTGGAAAAAGGTGATATGCCGGAATATTCCATTCTGGTGCATGGATTGAAAAGTAATGCAAGAACACTGGGGGCGAATCGTCTGGGTGAACTTGCCTTTGTGGCGGAAAAAGAAAGTAAGGCCGGTGACATTCCTTCCGTTCAGAAGCATATGGGAGACCTTGAAGCAGAATGGCAAATGGTAAGGAATGGCTTAGAGCAGTTTGTGAAAAACCGGGAAGCTATAGGATAGAGAGGGGCATAGGTGATAGTATGGAGCGAACAAAAAGAAAAGTGCTGCTGATTGCAACAGGAGGAACCATTGCCTCCACGGAGTCCGGAAACGGATTGAAGCCGGGAATTGATTCGGATGAGATTCTAAGGTTCATTCCGGATATCCTGCAGATTGCTCAAGTGGATACTGTCCAGCTTTGCAGTGTGGACAGTACCAATATGAAACCGGAAATCTGGAAAAAAATGGTTTGTTTGATCAAGGAAAACTATTTTCATTATGATGGTTTTGTGATTGCCCACGGAACGGATACCATGGCCTATACGGCAGCGGCATTGTCTTATATGATCCAGAATTCAGGTAAACCGGTGGTGCTTACGGGTTCTCAGCGTCCGATTGAACAGGAAAACACAGATGGGAAGACAAACTTAACGGATGCCATTTTATATGCAGCAGATCCAAAGTCACAGGGGGTATGTATTGTATTTGATGGTAAGGTGATTGCGGGAACCAGGGCAAAAAAAGTGCGGTCCAAGAGTTTTAATGCCTTTGACAGTATTGATTTTCCGTTTCTGGCGGTGATCCAGAGTGGACAGATCATGCGTTATCTTCCCATGCTGCCCTACGAGGAGCCGGTGAGTTTTTATGAGGAACTGGACGAAAAAGTGTATCTTATGAAGCTGATCCCCGGGATGAAGGTACATGGTCTAGAAGAGATATTTGATTATTATGATGCACTGATCATTGAAAGCTTTGGCGTGGGTGGTATTCCGGATTCCATATCCGAAGAGTTCTACCGGCTTCACAAAAAATATCCCGGGACACTGATCATTATGGCGACTCAGGTTTCCCATGAGGGAAGTGACATGAGTATTTACGAAGTCGGCCAGAAGATCAAAAAGGATTGCCATTTTCTTGAGTCATATGATATGACGCTGGAATCCGTCATTGCCAAAAGTATGTGGATGCTGGGAAATTTAAATGTTACCCGGGAAAACAGTGAAGATATTTTTTATCAGCATATAAATTTTGATCTGGTTTTTGGGAAAAACAGAAAAGTAAAGTCCTAAACAAGAATAAAAACCGCGGCCAAAACATAGGCTGCGGTTTTCATCTTTAAGAATGGATATTTAGTAATTGGTCTGCCAAACGATCATTATCTTCCGGATTCATGAAGCAGAATCGGATGAACCGGTCTCCCAGGAAGGGGAAGGAACTGCAATCACGGATCATAAAGCCTTTTCGGATGGCTTGTTCAAAGACCTGGGCAGAAGTAATGTTTTCATCCAGGATCTTCAGGAGGATGAAATTCGCATAAGCAGGGTAGGGTTTATAATTACTTCCGGCAAACAGGTTATACATTCGTTTTTGTTCCTGATGCATGAGATTTCGTGTTTTCACCTGGAAATCCACATCGCGATACATGATGATCCCGGCAGTTTCGGCAAGGGAGTTTACACTCCAGGGATTCTGTTGTTGCCGGATGGTATCAAGCAGTTTACCATTAGAGGTTATGGCATAGCCCAAACGTAAACCGGGGGCGGCAAAAAACTTGGAAATGCCTCTTAAACAGATGAAGTTATCGAATTCAACAGACAACGTGGCGCAGGAATATGCGTCGATGTCCGGAGTAAACTCCACATAGGTTTCATCTACCATGACAAAAGTTTGATGTTCCCGGCACAGGGAGAAGATTTGTCCCATGGTCTGCTTATCGATAGCTCCGGAAGTCGGGTTATTCGGATTGCATATTACAAACAGATCATATTTTTTTTGCAGGGCATCGGAAAGCCTGTCCGGATCAAAGACAAAGTCTTCCTCTTCTTTTAATTCCAAATAGTCAACGGCTCCGCCATTTAAACCGATTTCTCTGGCGTATTCGGAGTAGGTAGGCCCTAAGATCAGCGCCTTCTTCGGATGAAGGTACATAGCCATAAGAGAAATCAGCTCCGTAGATCCGTTTCCTACAACAATATGTTGGGGATCAACATGACAGTAGTTGCCGATGCTTTCTCTTAAGGAGCTGTAATCCCGGTCAGGATACCGGGAGATCACATCCAGTTTTCCGGCAAGCTCTTTTTTCATAAGCGGAGAAATACCCAAAGGATTGACATTGGCGGCAAAGTTTATAATCTCTTTTTGGGGAATGCCGAATTCCTTCTCTATACGTTCTAAATCACTTCCGTGAAATGCTTCTTTTTTCACCATTTTGCGTTACCCTTTCTATGTAAATCTGTTGCATGTAGGTTCTAAATTGTTTATAATTATTATATCAAGTAGCAGGAAAAAAGCAACAAAGCAAGGAACAAAAGATGCGTAGACGAATGCAGGAACTGTCTGCCGGAGTTTACGAGTCCCAGGGACCCAGAATGCGGCTTTCAGCGGAACGACTGGAGCTTCATGTGCTGGAAGAGGAAGATTTAAAAGGATCGTTTTTGATCGAAAGTGTGAATCAGGTTCCGATGCGGGGAATCGTATATTCCAGTAATCCCCGAATGGTTTTGGGAGAACCGGAGTTTTCGGGCACCAGTGTGGAAATGAAGTATCAGTTTCATACCGATGGATTAGTAGAAGGAGATATTCAGAAGGGCGAATTTTCTATTATTTGCAACCAGGATGAATATAGCCTTTCTTTTGTTGTTTCTGTAGAACGCAAGTACCGGTGTATGGAAGATATTTCTATAACGGATCTGGATTCCTTTACGCAGCTGGCACGCAAAGATTTTCGAAGAGCATACGGGTATTTTTCTTCCGGTGAGTTTTCCCTGTGTGTACAAAAGGCAAACCAGAAGATCAAACTCCTTTCAAGGGTACTTGCCTATGAAGGGGCACCGGTGCACAACATGGAGGAGTTTCTTGTCAGTGCAGGGATCAAAAAGCCTTTGACCTTTTCCTGTGATTTTGAAGATCTGGTTTACGAAGAACTCACTCAGGATGTCAGGGAAGTTATAGAAGTGCAAAAAGATGGATGGGGATTTGCGAAAGTTGAAGTTTTTGCAGATACTCCTTTTTTGCATGTTTCCCAGAAGGTTTTTGGACCGGATGATTTTATCGGTCATTCTTTAAGGATCCCTTTTTTGATCCTTTCTAAGAACCTGCATGCAGGAAATAATTACGGAAGCATACATATTGAGTGCGGTAACCAGCATTTTCAATATCAGGTTTCCGTAAAGAACAGCAGGGAGGACGATGGGCAGCAACGGGCATGGGCACGGGAACGTAAACACACCATTTTCCGACTGACCAGGCTTTATCTGGAATATCGCTCCGGCAGGGTAATGCCTGCAAGCTGGGCAGGTGAAACATTAGAATTACTGGAACATATTCTTGCCAAGGAAGATGATAATACCTTATTCTGGCTTGCAAAAGCACAGGTTTTGCTTTTATCCGGACGAAACCAGCAGGCACAGTGGGTTTTGGATAAATATAAGAAAACAGCCTCTTTTCAAAGTGCCAGAGAGCAGGCCTACTATCTGTATATCACCACATTTATTACCCAGGAAAAAAGCTATGTGCAAAAGACGGCAGATTTTATTCAGGAGGAGTACAGGAAGAGTGATGAGGACTTCTTCCTGTTTTGGATGCTGTTGTTTATCTGTGAGTCCTTTGAAAGCAGCAGGAGAAGGAAGTATCAGGCTATTAAAGCATATGCGCTGAAACATCCAAGCCCTGTGCTTTATGTGGAGTGCTACCAGTTGCTGAGAGAACAGCCGGAACTAATGGAGACTCTGGATGATTTTGAGGTGCACCTTATATACTGGATCTACAAAGAGCAGCTGTTTACCAAAGAGCTTGCCCGCTGTTTGATGGCAACCCTGAAGTATAACAGAAAGTATCAGAAACGATTAACCCCGGTTTTGATCTGGTGCTGCAGAAAATGGCCCCAGGAGGAATTCTTGTCAGCTCTTTGTTCTTACCTGATCTTAGGGGAACGCTATGATGAGGATGCTTTTCCATGGTATGAAGCGGCGGTGGAAAAGCAGCTGATGATAGGCGGGCTGTATGAAGCTTACATTATGTCAGCTGCCAAAGTGGGCAGAACCACGTATCCTAAAATGGTACAATACTATTTTCAATATAAAACGAACCTTCCGTATAAATATCGGGCTATGGTTTATGCAGGGATCATTCAAAACAGGGAAAACCAGACTTCCCTCTATCTGAACTGCAAACCGGAGATTGAGCAGTTTGCCCTGGAACAGATTTCCGCCGGTCATATGGATGAGAATCTGGCTTGTATCTATGATCTGTATCTGCGGCCTCTTAGCATCACCCATGAGTTAGCCCGCAGTCTGGCCCCGTTGTTATTTGTCCATAAGCTTACATCGTCGGTGATCCGGTCAGGACGGGTGGTGGTGGTACACCGACAGCTGAACCGCATTATGAGTTACCCGCTGGTGGACGGGGTGGCATACTTTCCGGTGTATGGAAAGGAAAAACGGATCGTATTGGAGGACGAGCAGGGTCGCCGGTACGCAGAAGGAGCAGAATTTGACCTGATCAGATTAATGAATCCGGAGTATCATGTGAGAAAATGCCTGAAAGCAGCTCCGGAGCAGATGCCGTATCTGATCCATGCCTTTGATTATGACCGGATCGGGGAAACACAGTTGAAGGAACTTTCGGATTCGGAACTGGGATATCTGAGTATTCTGCTGTCCTCCCAGTTGATATCAGAGGATTATAAGAAAGTTTTATATCCTGAAATCATCCGGTTTTATCACGAGACGGAACGGGTGGAACTCTTAGATGAATTCCTGAGGAATCTGGAATTCAGGGATTTGGGGCAGTCCGTTCGTCTGCTGGCCTGTGAACTGCTTATTGAGCGCGGTTTTTATGAACAGGCATATAAGGCAGTGGTAGCGTATGGATGCTACATGATCTCCGCCTCCCACCTGCTTACGCTTTGTACCTTTATGATCGAGCAGATGGACTATAAAGAAAACAGATATCTGGTCTGTATGAGCTCCATGTTGTTTGGAAGAAGAAAATACAATGAACAGGTTTTGAAGTACTTAAACTGTTATATGTGCGGTTCTACCAGAAACCTGTATGATCTCTGGATTGCCGCAAGAGATTTTCAGGTGCCTTGTTATGAGCTGGAAGAAAGGCTTTTAGTACAGATGCTCTATACCGAAAGCTTTATTGATCAAAGCGAAGAAATCCTGACCTCATACATCAACGGCGGTGGGAAAAAGCTGGTGTTAGATGCTTATGTATCTTATTTTGCATATCAGTATTTTGTGAAAGAGGCACCTGCTAATCCTTTGGCCATGGAGCAGATCTATACCAGAGCCAAGCAGAAGGAACATCTGGGGATCTGTCTGAAGCTGGCACTTTTAAAGTGGCTGGGAGAAACCGGATGTACCCAGTATGGGATGATGGGAGAACTCTATGATGAGCTGGTGTTAAAAGGATATGTCTTTGCCTTTTATGATAAACTGCCAAGGGAGGTCACCATCCATTTTCCGCGTTGGGGAAAGCGGGTGGTGGAGTTTCGTTCCACACCGGGGCAGAGCATATGGATACGGTTTCTTCATACCGATTACATGCAGGGACAATATGGCGAAGAAGAGTATGTGACCCGGCAGATGGACCATATGCTTTTCGGGATCTACGTGGAAGAATTTACGTTGTTTTATGGAGATACCGTACAATACTATATCAGCAGGTTCAGTGATCATACACAGAATATTCTGACCAGCGGACAGATCAGTAATATGGATTTGTCCAAGCGTCAGGAAGAAAGCCGCTTTACAAGATTGAATGCCCTGATCATTGCCGAACAATTGGGAGAGGAAAAGGCTTTTGAGGATGGCAGGATGGAGTATGACCGCAATATGGAAGTTGTGACAAAGGGGTTGCCATGGATCAGATAACATATTTTGGATTAGATTTGGGAGAGGAATACAGTCAGATCAGTTTTTACAGGGATTCCATGGAGGAACCGGTATCCATCAGTACCCATGTAGGAAGCCAGTCCTATCTGATTCCTACTGTGGTGGCCAAAAAACCCGGCGTCGGCCAATGGTTCATTGGAGAGGAAGCGCTTCGCATCCCGGGCTATCTTGCAGGGATCTTATCCAAAGCATACCGGAAGGAAACGCTGATGGTGGAGTCTGAAAATGTACAGGCCGTGGATCTTTTGTTATTATTTATCAGAAGGGTTCTGTCTCAGGCTGCAGTAGTGGGTTGCGATAAAAGAAGGGATGTTTTTGTTTTCTCTGTGGACCATGTTTCCACTTCTGCGGTGGAGACATTGCTTACCATTACTACACGGCTGGATATTCCCAGAGAGCATGTAAAGATATGCGGAAAAAAGGAATCATTTGTCAGTTATGTGATGAAACAGGATCCGGTACTATACCGGAACGAAGTGCTTTTGCTGGATTATTGGAAGAATTCCTTCCATGCCTATGTGCTGCAGAAAAATAAAACCTATGAGCCTGCGGTGATATCGGTGGAAGAGATATCGTCCTATTCCATACAGGCGATCTTTGAGGCAGATCAAAAACCGGTACAGGAGCAGGCCGCCTATAAAGATCAATGCCTTTTTTCGGCGCTGGATGAGTTTCTGGGAAACCGTTTGTTATCATCGGTATATTTAGTAGGAGATGGATTTGAAGGGGACTGGATGAAGAAATCCTTAAGTCGTCTGTGTTCCGGCAGAAGAGTCTTTTTTGGTATGAATCTCTACACGAAAGGAGCCTGCTATTTTGGAAAGCAATCCAGTCGTCCTTTGGGAGATCACCCTGAGTATCTGTATTTGGGTGGAGGAAATCTGCTGTTTCATTTCTGCCTTTTGGTATATTATAACGGAGAATCCCATGAACAAGTGCTTCTGGGAGCAGGATCTTCCTGGCAGGAAGCCAAAGGAGCTGTGGAAATCATTCTGGCCGGCGATGAGGAGCCGGTGCTTCATTTTGTCCTGCGCTCTATTCAGGGAAACCAAAAAAAAGAAATCCCGAAACTCCTTTCCGGTCTGACGATCACACCGGACAAAACCACGAGACTTAGGGTTGAGGCCAGTGCATTGAGCAGGGACCGACTTCTGATCGTGATAAGAACACTTGGATTCGGGGAAGTTGCACCATCCCCGATGATGGAGTGGAAATTTGAAATTGATTTGAAAGAGGAAACGTAAACAAAGAAAAGAGGAGGAAAAGAACATGTTGAAGGCGATCCTATGTCCGATCTGGCAGGCAAAGCAACCTTTTCATTTAAAAAGTGTAGATATGGACTTTTTCTCTTTGGAAGAATTGTTTTATTATTATGTGCACAATGAGATACTGATTGATGAGAGCATCATGGATGAAGAGTTTGTTTACTGGGTAAGGAAGGAACTTGGACAGGAAGCGTTGGCAGAAAAACTTCATCAACAGATCGGTGCAAAGTGTTCCATCACCATGTTTCTGGGTACTCTTCTGGGCCAGATCAATACCATGGAAGAAACGGAGAAAGAAGAGTTTTTAAAACATCTGTCCCGGATGGAGAATAAGAATGAGTTACAGAAACGGAAGATCCTGGCAGATCAGATGGCGGAGAGGGGAAAATATGAAGCTGCCCTGATTGAATATCGCAGGATCATACAGGCTGCACGGAGTTCCACACAGGAGGACAGTCTGCTGGCAGGTGTATGGCATAATCTGGGCTGCTGTTATGGTAGAATGCTTGAATTTGAACAGGCTATGGAATGCTTTCAAACAGCCTACAGTTATGTTCCGGCCCGGGAATCCAGGATGGCGGTAACTGTTTTGCAACAGTTGCAGCAGGAGGAAGAAAAAAGCCTGCCGGTTGAAGGGAAAGATCGCTTTATTCTTGAGGGGAATGGAAAAGAAAAAAGGCAGATCCGGTATCAGCAGCTGAAAGAACGGATGAAGGATTATTTAAGGAGTACACGATAATGGGATTGTTTCATTATTTCAGGAGAAAAAAGGGTCAGAAGAAACTAAACGAAGTGGCGCAACGCTACGAGTCCGAGGTTTTGCTGGAGGATCAGAAGAAAGATGCTTCCTTAGTGCAGCGATATCTGGTGGAGCAGTGTGAGGAAATGGCAAATGAGGCGGCAGATATGGCAGCTGCCAGGCAGGAATACCAGTCAGTGACCAATTATCTGACGGATATCCAGTTGATTGAATCCATGGATCCGCAGGACAGAGAAAAATTAGCAGACACGGCCTTAAACATTATCAACCTTACCCAGGTCAGGACAGATATGCAGAATAAGGCTTCCAAAATACCGGATCCGGTCTATAATCAACTGGATATGATGAAAGAGGAAGTGCCCAAAGCGATTGTGCTGCTTACAGACAATGAGAAAAGACAAAGCGTTATGAAGCGTGATCTGGATTATCTGGAAGGGGAAAAAGTAGAATGGATCTATGAAAAAAACGCCATACTTGAGGAGCAGAGGATCTGTAAAAGAATCTGTTCGGTGTTGTTTATCATAGAGGCCATGGTGGTTATCGTTTTTCTTGCACTGATCCTGGCAGGAAAGCAGGAATTTACATCCGCTATTGTGATCATCATGTTGGTTCTGGCAGGGATTCTATGCCTTGTGCTGTTACGTATCCAGAATAACAAGAGGGATTTAAAGCAGTGCAGTGGGAATTATAATAAGGCCGTATGTATTCAGAATTCTATAAAGTTAAAGTATATCAGTATTGCAAATGCAGTAGATTATACCCATGAAAAGTATCATGTGGGATCTGCAAAAGAACTGGAAAAGCAGTGGCAGTTATATCTGGAAACCCAGAAAGAAAGGGAAAAACTGGAACAGGCCAAGGATGATCTGGATTATTACAGTGGGGCGCTGATCCGACTTCTGCGCCGTTATGATCTGTATGATGCCGGTATCTGGGTTTATCAGGCGGCAGCTTTAGTGGATAAAAAGGAAATGGTAGAAGTGAAACATGCACTTTTGGAACGAAGGGCTAAAATCCGGACAAAGATCGAAGGAGAACGGGAGAATATCCTGGCTATGCGCAGCGAGGTCTTAAGTCTGGCGCAGCAGCAGAATATGATGACGGTTGAGATGAGAGGAATTTTAGATGCGGTGGATAAAATTGTGAATTAAAATGTGAAATGCAAGGGCTTTAACCCGGATAGGAAGGATAGAGTATGAAAAACACAGTAACAACTCTGCAGAAACAGAAAAAAGAAAAAAATAAGATCACGATGCTGACCTGTTATGATTATTCTACGGCAAAGCTTATGGAACAGGCAGGAATAGAAGTGGTATTAGTTGGAGATTCTCTGGGCCAGGTAGTACTTGGTTATAAAGATACGATTTCAGTTACCATGGAAGATATGATCCATCATACCGCAGCGGTAAGCAGAGGACTGGAGGATACGTTTCTGATCGCAGATATGCCCTTTATGTCCTACCAGACCTCGGACTACGATGCGTTGGTAAATGCCGGACGCCTGATGAAAGAGGGACATGCAAATGCAGTAAAACTGGAAGGGGGCGTCATGAGGAAATCCTGTATTGAAAAGATCGTTTCAGCAGGGATCCCTGTGTGCGGGCACATTGGATTGACGCCACAATCTGTCAATATGCTGGGGGGATTTAAGATCGCAGGAAAGTCCGAAGAGTCGGCAAAGAAACTGCTGGAAGATGCCAGGGCAGTGGAAGAGGCAGGAGCTTTTATGGTAGTGCTGGAGTGTGTTCCCGCACAATTGGCGAAGCGGATTACGGAAAGCCTGTCCATTCCCACCATAGGCATCGGATGTGGAGCAGACTGCGACGGACAGGTACTGGTATATCAGGACATGCTGGGGATGTTCACGGATTTTATTCCAAAATTCGTAAAACATTTTTCCAATGTGGGACAGGTGATGACAGAAGCCTTTGGAGAGTATAACCGGCAGGTAAAAGCAAAGCAGTTTCCGGCTGCGGAGCACACTTATAAGATAGATGAGGATATCATCGGAAAACTGTATTAAGTTTTGGATGGAAGGAGACTGACAGGATGAAGACAGTAACAACAATAGACGAAGTTAGAAAAATCGTAAAGGAATGGAAGAAGCAGGAGGATAGTATTGGGTATGTTCCTACCATGGGATACCTTCATGAAGGGCATGCAAGCCTTATTAAGCGTGCAAGAAAAGAGAATAAACGGGTCGTAGTCTCGATTTTTGTTAATCCTATGCAGTTTGGTCCTACTGAGGATCTGGACAGTTATCCCAGAGATCTTGCCAAAGACAGTGCACTTTGTGAAGAAGAAGGTGTGGATTTGATCTTTCACCCGGAACCGGAAGAGATGTATGATGAAAGTTTCTGTTCCTATACGGATATCAATGGCCTGTCCCATGCTTTGTGTGGTCTGAGCAGGCCTGTGCATTTTCGCGGGGTATGCACTGTGTTAAATAAGTTCTTTAATATCATCACTCCGGACAGGGCTTATTTTGGACAGAAGGATGCCCAGCAGGCAGCTATCGTGAAACAGTTTGTAAAAGATTTAAATATCCCGGTACAGATTATCCGTTGTCCCATAATCCGGGAGGAGGATGGTCTTGCCAAGAGTTCCAGAAATACCTATCTGTCTTCACAGGAACGTAAGGCGGCTCTTTGCCTTTCAAAAGCGATTTTCCTGGGAGAGGACATGGTCAAAAAAGGAGAAACGGATGCGAAGAAGGTTACAGATGCCATGAAAGAGCTGATCAGACAAGAGCCTCTGGCAGATATTGAATATGTCACGGCTGTAAATGGGCTTACCATGCAGGAGATTCAGACCCTGAAAGCACCTGCACTGGTAGCCATGGCAGTCCGCATCGGAAAAACCCGTCTCATTGATAATTTTGTAGTGGAGTAGGAGGATATATGCTAAAGGGAAAAACAGTGGTCCTGGGTGTGACCGGAAGCATTGCAGCCTATAAGACGGCAAGCCTTGCCAGTATGCTGGTCAAACTGCATGCCCAGGTTCATGTGATCATGACTGAAAATGCGCTTCATTTTGTGAATCCAATTACTTTTGAAACTCTGACAGGGAATAAATGTCTTGTGGATACCTTTGACCGGAATTTCGAATTTCATGTGGAGCATGTATCCCTTGGGAAGAAGGCGGATGTGATGATGATCGCACCTGCCTCCGCCAATGTCATAGGCAAGCTGGCCTGTGGGATTGCGGATGATATGCTTACCACAACGGCATTAGCCTGCAGGGCGCCTGTCTATGTTGCGCCGGCTATGAATACAGCCATGTATGAAAAACCGGTGGTACAGGACAATCTTGAGAGGTTAAAGCATTATGGCATGTATGTGGTGGAACCGGACAGCGGATATCTGGCCTGTGGAGATACCGGAGCCGGAAAAATGCCGGAGCCGGAAATCCTGTTACAGTACATTTTGAGAGAAATTGCCTGTCCAAAGGACCTGAAGGGGAAAAACATACTGGTAACAGCCGGTCCAACCAGAGAAGCATTTGACCCCGTAAGGTTTATCACCAATCATTCATCAGGGAAAATGGGTTACAGCCTGGCAAAAGCTGCCATGTTGCGTGGAGCGAATGTAACTTTGGTCAGTGGACCGGTATCCATAGACCCGGTGCCGTTTGTAGATTTTATTTCGGTAGTTAGCGCTGCAGACATGGCACAGGAAGTTTTTAAACGCAGTGATTCCATGGATTACCTGTTTCTTGCTGCGGCAGTGGCTGATTATACTCCCACGGTCTGTGCACAGGAGAAGGTCAAGAAAACCGGAAATTGCATGCAGATCAGTCTTTCTCCCACAAAGGATATTTTAAAAACATTGGGGGCACAGAAGAAGGAACATCAGGTTTTATGCGGTTTTTGCATGGAAACAGAAGATCTTTTGCAACGGGCCGCACAAAAACGTGTTGAAAAAAATGCGGATATGATCGTTGCCAATAATCTGAGACAGGAAGGAGCAGGGTTTGGGACTGACACCAATGTGGTGACCCTGATCAGTGACAAAGGACAGCGGCAGCTTCCGCTTTTATCAAAAGATGAGGTGGCCCATGAAATCCTTAATGAGGTTTTGAAAATTAAAGAATCCTAGATCGTGAAGGAACATTCCTATCGTTATAACATATGCTATAGGGTAATAAAGTATGTGAGGAAATTGGATGAATCAGTGCAGAAACAACTGCGGGGGACAGCAGGCCTATCCACGCTTTGAGACAGCCAAGGATATGGTAGTGGCTATGGCATATGTTCCCTGGCAGTATTTTGGCGAAGTATACGAACCCGATAAAGCATTGCGTATCGGAACGGTTTTCCCGGAATTAAATAAACCATTTGTGGGAAGGGGATGTGTCAGAACGTATGGAAAATAAAATGGAAAAGCAAAAATTGCTTAACTGGATCAGCATGGTAAGTTTTTCCGCGCTGGATATGGCCGAGTATCTGGACACCCATCCCAGGGATACAGAGGCAATGGATTACTATAATCATTTAATGAAACTGAGAAATCAGGCAGTCCGGGATTATACTTCCAGTTACGGTCCATTGATCCTGGATAGCTTTCATCCGGAAGACAGATGGTGCTGGGCATTGCAACCCTGGCCATGGGAAGGAGGCTGTTAGTATATGTGGAATTATGAGAAAAGATTACAGCATCCGGTTAATATCTCTCAGACGAATCCTAAGCTGGCAATGGTGATTATCAGTCAGTTCGGCGGTCCGGATGGTGAGCTTTCTGCTTCCATGCGTTACCTTTCCCAGCGATATGTAATGCCTTATCGGGAAGTGCAGGGACTCTTGACAGATATCGGAACAGAGGAGTTAGCGCACATGGAAATGATCTGTGCGATCGTTCATCAACTTACCAGAAATCTTTCTCCAGAAGAAATCAAGGCCAGCGGCTTTGACAAATATTATGTGGATCATACTTTGGGATTGTGGCCCCAGGCAGCAGGCGGACTTCCGCAAAATGCAGTAGAATACCAGTCCAAAGGCGATCCTATTACAGATTTATTTGAGGATATGGCGGCAGAGCAGAAGGCTCGTACTACTTATGATAATATCCTTCGTCTGGTAAAGGATCCAGAGGTGGCAGATCCTATCAAATTCCTGCGGGAACGGGAAATTGTACATTTTCAACGATTCGGAGAAGTAAATCGTATGAATCATTGCCTCCGGATCTCATGCTGCCAGTAAAAGAATATTAGGAGGTAAAATTTTGCAGGACTATATCATGGCATTAGATCAGGGAACCACCAGTTCCCGGTGCATCATTTTTGATAAAAAAGGCCGGATCGTAAGCATGGCACAGAAGGAATTTGAGCAGATTTATCCGCATCCGGGCTGGGTGGAACATAATCCCAAGGATATTTGGGCATCCCAGCTGGGGGTAGCCACAGAGGCTATGGCAACACTGGGTGTTACAGCAGAAGATATTGCGGCCATTGGAATAACCAACCAGCGGGAAACAACGATTGTGTGGGACAGAAAAACCGGTGAGCCGGTTTATAATGCCATAGTCTGGCAATGTCGACGTACGGCAGACCGTATGGACAGGATCAAAGAGGATGGCATGGGAGAGGTGATCCGTGAGAAAACCGGACTGGTGCCGGACCCTTATTTTTCCGCAACCAAGATTGAATGGATTTTGGATCATGTTCCGGGGGTAAGACAAAGAGCGCAAAACGGGGAACTGTGTTTTGGCACAGTGGATAGCTGGCTGGTTTATAATCTGTCCGGGAAAAAACTTCATGTGACAGACTATACCAATGCTTCCCGTACGATGCTGTTTGATATTCATAAGCTATGTTGGGACAAACAATTATTAGAGTATTTTCATATTCCGGAAAGCCTGCTTCCTAAGGTGCATACTTCCAGCTATTCCTTTGGCTTATCGGATGAAGCATACTTTGGCGGACAAATCCCTATCTGCGGAATTGCGGGAGATCAACAGGCTGCGCTATTCGGAGAATGTTGTTTTGAAGCGGGAGATGTCAAGAATACTTATGGTACCGGTTGTTTCTTATTAATGAACACTGGTGAAAAGGCCATTTCATCCAGCAATGGTCTGGTGACTACGATTGCTGCAGGAGTGGAAGAAGGAAAGGCGCAGTATGCGCTGGAGGGTAGTGTGTTTGTAGCCGGTGCTGCCATACAGTGGCTGCGGGATGGACTGCGTATGATCAAAAATGCGCCCCAGTCCCAGGAATATGCCACAGCAGTTCAGGATACCGACGGAGTCTATGTGGTTCCTGCTTTTGCGGGGTTGGGAGCACCGTATTGGAATCCTTATGCGAGAGGCTGTGTATTCGGAATCACCCGTGGATGTGAAAAAGAGCATTTTATTCGGGCGACACTGGAGTCTTTGGCCTATCAAAGTTATGATATCATCCGGGCAATGGAAGAAGATTCCGGCATCAGTCTGACTACATTGAAGGTAGATGGAGGTGCCAGTGCAAATGATTTTATTATGCAGTTTCAGGCAGATATTATCAATGCCCAGGTGCAAAGACCACAGTGTATTGAAACTACGGCGTTAGGAGCAGCTTATCTGGCCGGATTAGCGGTGGGATACTGGGAGGATCTCAGTGTGATCAAACGAAACTGGCAGATTGGAAGTATCTATCAGCCGTCCATGAAACAGGAAGAACGTAAAAAGAAGCTGGACGGATGGCAGCGTGCGGTTCACAGTTGTCTAAGCTGGGCTAAGGAAAAATGATTCTGAGATTCCTGTTTTGGCGATGCATATTTTTCTTATGGAATTCATAAGAGAGAAAAAAAAGAAACGAGAAAATATGATCGCAATTTATGCCAGACAATCGGTAGAAAAGCCGGACAGTATTTCTGTGGAAACGCAGATTGCGGTATGCAGGCAATATACAGGACAGGAAGATGCTGAGGAATTCATTGATGTGGGCTTTAGTGGTAAGAATACCAATCGGCCGGCTTTCCGTCGTCTCATGACAGAGGTGGCAGAGGGAAGGTTTTCTGCAGTATATGTGTATAAACTGGATCGCATCAGCCGTTCCCTGGCGGATTTTACAATGATCATGCAGCGACTGGAAGCAAAAGACGTTAGATTTGTTTCCTGCACGGAATGGTTTGATACCAATACACCCATGGGGAGAGCAATGTTATCTATGGCTGCGACTTTTTCCCAATTAGAAAGGGAGACAATTTCCCAGAGGGTATCCGACGCGTATATGGAAAAGTGCCGTAAGGGGTATTATATGGGAGGAAGGGTTCCTTTGGGATATCAGCTGGATGCGGTAAGTCACAGATATCAGATTTGTGAAAGAGAGGCAAAGGTGATCCGGTTTATGTTCCGGACTTATCTGTCAGGAAATGCTACCTATGCTTCCATTGCTGCAGATTTAAAGCGCCGCGGGATTTGTAGCCGGGATAAGAATCCTTTTCAGCCTGCCAGAATCGGAGAGATTCTGCGCAATCCGGTATATTTAAGGTGGGATGAAGAGGCCTGTGCATATGTCAAAGCACGAGGAATCCCTTATTTTGAATCCGGGGGATTTCAGAACGGGCATGGGGTGTTCTCTTATGGAAAAAACAAAAAAACCCTGTTTTGGGTTATTGCTGAGCATGACGGATTGATTGAGAGCAGGGATTGGGTCGGGGTTCAACTTCTTCGATTAAAACGAAATGGTGAAGCATTGCGTATTACACAGGAACGCCTGGATTCCAAGAATTTCTATGCTTTCAATCCGGCCATGGATCAATAAGAACAGGTTGAAACACATGGAGAACCTATTGAAAAGAAAAACCAGTTGATATATAATGAGCGCAAGCGAGAAGAATGTGCTTGCACATTCGGCGAACGGCGAAATTATTGAGTGAGCTACGCTCACGATATAATGAGCGCAAGCGAGAAGAGCATGCTTGCTAGTGTACAGAAAGTAAAGGTGTGCCGCGGTTATTCCGTGGCACATAAAATCATAGCAAGAGAGGTTACTTGCAGCCTCATCTTGTAAAGAAAGGGCGTTATTATGAAAATCAGAACAAGATATGCACCAAGTCCAACAGGAAAGATGCATGTAGGAAATTTAAGATCTGCATTGTACGAGTTTTTAGTTGCAAAGCATGATGGAGGAGACTTTGTTTTAAGAATTGAAGACACTGACCAGGAGCGTTATGTGGAAGGAGCCACAGAGCTTATCTATAAAACCCTGGAAATGACCGGGTTAAAGCATGACGAAGGTCCGGACAAGGATGGCGGTTATGGTCCGTATATCCAGAGTGAACGTATGAAAACCGGGATTTATATGGACTATGCAAAACAGCTGGTAGAAAAGGGAGAGGCTTACTATTGTTTCTGTGACCAGGAACGTCTTTCTTCTTTAAAGTCTCAGGTTGTGGAAGGAAAAGAGATAACAGTCTATGATAAGCATTGTCTTCATCTATCCAAAGAAGAGGTAGAGAAGAATCTGGCGGAAGGAAAGCCTTTTGTAATACGGCAGAATAATCCCACGGAAGGAACAACCACTTTTCACGATGAATTGTATGGTGACATTACGGTAGATAACAGCGAACTGGACGATATGATCCTGATTAAGTCCGACGGATTTCCAACCTATAATTTTGCGAATGTGATTGATGATCATTCCCAACATATTACCCATGTGGTACGCGGAAATGAGTATCTGTCTTCCGCACCAAAATATAATCGTTTGTACGAGGCTTTTGGTTGGGAGATTCCTACTTATATCCATTTACCGCTGATCACGGATGAAAACCATAAAAAGCTTGCAAAACGTTCAGGACATGCATCCTTTGAAGATCTTATTAATCAGGGATTTTTACCGGAGGCAGTTATCAATTATATTGCCTTGCTGGGATGGAGCCCGGAGGATAATCGGGAGATCTTTACACTGGACGAGCTGATCCGGGATTTTGATTATCATCGTATCAGCAAATCTCCGGCTGTATTTGATGTTCAGAAATTGCGCTGGATGAACGGGGAATATTTTAAAGCCATGGATCCGGACAGATTCTATGAAATGGCACTTCCCTACATGAAGGAAGTGATCCACAGGGATATGGATTTTAAGAAGATCGCAGCCATGGTGCAGACCCGTATAGAGACATTTTTAGATATTAAAGAACATATTGATTTCTTTGAGACGCTTCCTGACTATGATGTGGAGATGTACACCCACAAAAAGATGAAAACCGATTCTGCCAGCTCTTTGGATGTCCTGAAAGAGGTTTTACCAATCCTGGAAGGAATGGATGATTACAGCAATGATGCTCTTTATCAGGCATTATGCGGATACATTCAGGAGAAGGGCTACAAAAATGGCTATGTTATGTGGCCGATTCGTACCGCTGTATCCGGAAAACAGATGACACCGGGTGGTGCAACGGAGTTGATGGAATTGTTAGGAAAGGAAGAATCCATTTCCCGTATCAAGAGAGGAATAGAAATGCTGGAGGCTGTGGAAGGATAATCCACAGAACCTCTTTATGCAGTTGAATCAAGCCCAGAAGGAGGCTGTTATGCACAGGAGTGGACCCCTGCTTGTGCTTGCAGCCCCCGGAAGCGGCAAAACAAAGGTTATCTGTAACAGGGTCCAGTATCTGATTGAAGAGTGTGGCGTTTTGCCCGAGCGCATTTGTGCGCTTACTTTTACCAAAGAAGCTGCAAAAGAAATGCAGCAGCGGATCAATCAAAATCATTCTTATCCGGTTTGTTTAGGAACCGTCCATAGTTTATGTTATCAAATCGTATCCCAACATTCGATTTTTAAATCAGGAAAACTTATTACCACAGCCCAAAGGCGTGAACTGATCGGTAGAATCCTACAGGAACAACATCAGAAAGAGCCGTATTATACGGTTGGAAGAGAGGAAGTGGAGATTGCTTCTAATGAAATCACAAAAGAGGCTTCCGTCCCGGGAAAGGAAGAAGACAGGGGAGCCGTTTCTTTGTATGCGCTGTATCAGAAGCGAAAAAGGGAATTAAGCCTGATAGATTATGATGACCTGCTTCTTTTGGCAATGCGGATCCTGATAACGGAAAAACAGGATCGGTTAAAATGGCAGAAAAGATTTGAATATTATATGGTGGACGAATTCCAGGACTTAAATGAAATCCAGTTCCGGATCCTGGACGTTCTGTCAGCCCAACAGGAGAACATTATGGCAGTTGGGGATGATGATCAGTCAATATACGGATTTCGTGGTTCTTCCCCGGATATTATGGAAAAATTCCGGGAAAGATATCCTGACTGCCATCAGGTATGTCTGAACACAAATTACCGCAGTGTAGATTCTATTATAGAATTATCAGGCAAGTGTATCCAAAATAATCATAATCGTATTGTGAAACAGATCCGGGGTACCGGGCAAAAAACAGGACGGATTGAATGTCACGGCTTTTCAACGAAAAAGGAACAGGCAGAATACATCATAAAAACCGTCAAAAAATTTAATAAGGACTTAAAAAACAACACAAACGAAGAAAACAATAGAAACACAGCAATTTTGTTTCGAACAAGGAGAGAATTAGAAGAATTTTATGACCTGGTAAATAAGGATGCGCAAGATGCGGATAAGAACTATCTTCAGATGCAGAGCAGCCTGCTTCAGGATTTAAAGCACTATGCATCTCTTTTTCAAAGACCGGATAATCTGCAGGATATCTTAGCGATCATGAATCATCCGGATCGTGGATTATCCAGGATTTTTATGCCGGTAGAAGAGTTTTCCTTATCGGTATGGGAGCAGTTTTGCAAAAGAAGTAAGGCCTATGATCAGGCAGAAAAAATCTCTCTTTTCCGTACACAGCTGGAAAACGCATTTTCTTTTGGACCGGCTTTAGGCATAAGGTATCTAATGGATGCATGTGGATACAGAGCTTATATTATAGATAAATATAATAAAAACGGAACTGAAAAAAACGAACTGGAAATTACACTAAAAGCCATTCTGAATGATCTTAATTCATTAAATTGGAAAGAATTTGAAGAGAAATTAAACTATAAATTAATTAATTTGAATAAGGAGATGCAGGGGGACAGAGAGACTCTGTACAAACAGGTTCCGGGAGGGACCTGTTTACTTACCATGCATGCTGCAAAAGGATTGGAGTTTCAGAATGTTGTTCTTCCAAATTTAAATGAGGGAATGTTTCCATCTGCAAAAAGCATCCGACAGGGTGAACTGGAGCAGGAGAGGAGACTGTTTTACGTAGCTATGACCAGAGCCAGACAAAATCTGCTCTTTACTTATTTATCGGAGGGAGAGAAAAAGAAAAAATCCCGGTTCCTTTCAGAACTGGGATTTTAGATAACCTACATTTCTTCAAACAGAATCTCATCGAAAAGCTCGTCGATATAGTCTGATACTTTTTCATATTCTTCCTCGTTCTGGATGTTCTCCAGATAGTAGTCGTCATCACCTTTTTCGAAATAACGGTAAACAAACACTTCACATTCTTCGCAATCGGGATCCAGGGCCTGTTCCTGTGGCTCCAGCACGATGTAGTCTTGTCCTTCTAATTCGAAAATGGTTAAGATCTCACAGTCAAGTTCTGTTCCGTCATCTAAGGATAAGGTTACCATTACATCATCATCTAAGATATCCGTAGTTTCATCGCTCATAGTTCTACACCTCGTTACATTATTTCCTGAATCGATAATTCAGGGTGTTGGGACAGATCTACAAATTCACGGGTGGGAAGATAAATCGTTGGCCGTGCCAACTGGTCTTTATTCTTCCACACAATCTGTCCACTGCTTCCGTTATTTAATATTACATTATTATGCATATAACTGTCTACTATATGATTCAAAAAAGTGGTAACATAAGTGGGGTTATATTTATGGAAGCCTTCCTTTTCAAAGGTGGCGATCACTTCAAAGGGGCAGATAGCATCCCGGTAGCAGCGTTTGCTGGTCATGGCATCATATACATCTGCAATAGAAACGATTACAGCAAAAGGATCGATGTCTTCCTGGATCAGACCCAAAGGATATCCGCTGGCATCGCACCGTTCATGATGCATTAAAGCAGCACGTTTAATACGATGATCCAGGGGTAGTTTTTTCAAAATCTCATAACCAAGGATGGAATGACGTTTAATGAGAGCGTATTCTTCTTTGGAGAGAGCCCCAGGTTTGGACAGTATCGCTTTGGGAATTTTAATCTTTCCGATGTCATGTAACAATCCGCAAAGTGTAAGAATATCAATGTCTTCGCGGCTGTAATTCATCCACTGTCCCATGAGTCTGCATAGAATTCCAACATTAATGCTGTGAGTATAGGTTGATTCATCCGCTTTCCGGATGGTATGTAAAATACTATAGATATCAACGGTTTCCTGCATGGAATCAAATAAAGTGAGCATTTGTGCCAGCAGAGATTCCCCATTGGGATCTTCAATCTTTAAAATAACATCATTGATACGTGTTTTTAACGTTTCAATACTCTCTAAAAATGTATTTTTAAAATGTTTACATTCGATATGATTCCGGGTATGTTTCTGTAAAGAAATGATATCGGTTTTAGGCGAAGGAGAAGAAACGATGGAGGATTGACAGATTTCTTCCTGAACTGATTGAGGCTTTTGCGCAGAGGTGTTTTCTTCTGATACAATATAAGCTTCCTGAACATTGAAAAAATCAAGATGACAGATCATCACTTTCGTAAGCGGTACATTGGCGCCTACAATGACCTGATGAGCTTTACTTAGAATTGGTCTGGCGGTAATCATGCCCGGCACCAGATCTTTCGTCTGTACAATCTTCATAGCGATGTTTGCTTCCTCCTAATGTGTGTCTTTAATTTAGTATATGTGTCCAAATTGTGAAAGTCAATAACAAATTTGAAAAAATTATTTCAAAAAGAGAAACAAAAGTTACATTTTATTTATATCACCTTATGATATAATGAGTGCAAGCGAGGAAAATGGATGCTTGCATACATTTGACGAGCGACGAAATTATTGAGTGAGCTACGCTCACGATATAATGAAAGTAAGTGGAGGAAGAGGATTCTATGATACAACAACTTGAGTCGTGGATAAAAACCCACGGATTAACAGGAACACAGTTAAAGATTCTGGCAATTGCAGCCATGTTCATAGATCATTTAGGAGCAATCTGTTTTCCGGACAGCATTGCTTTCAGGGTGATCGGAAGGATCTCTTTTCCGATTTTTTGTTTTCTGATTTCAGAAGGAGCATATCATACATCAAATATACGAAAGTATGAGATGCGCTTATTTCTGTTTGCCCTGTTGTCGGAAATTCCTTTTGATCTGGCGTTTTATGGAAGAATACTATACTGGGAACACCAGAATGTTTTTTTTACCCTGCTGGCGGGGTTGCTTTGTATTGATGTGATTCAACACCAATCTCGTAGCCGGGGGCTGGTAGCGTTTATGATTCTGGCAGTAATCACTCAGATTTCCAATACAGATTACGGTGCTGCAGGTGTGTTGTTTGTTCTGCTGTTTTATCTGTACAGGAACCGGCCGATCCAGGGGCAGTTACTGTTTGGAATTACTAATTATTTTTGCTTTTTTAGTCCCTTGCAGGCTTGCGCCGGTTTTGCCAGCATTCCATTGTTGTTTTACAGCGGTAAACCCGGCAGAAGAATGCGATGGCTGTTTTACCTGTTTTATCCACTGCATCTTTTACTGTTGGCAGGTATCAAACGTTTTTTATAATAGTAGGAGAGCATAAAATGAAAATATGGAGTCACTTTAAAACCATTACGCATCACAAGTGGCTGGTGATGACACACTGCTTTCGATTAGGGATGTTTTACCAGGGACTTATGCATGATCTGTCAAAGTATTCTCCTGTTGAATTCATAGCAGGCTGCAAGTTTTATACACCCGGTATAAGTCCACATAATATTGCAAGAAAAGAATTAGGGTATTCTGCTGCCTGGCTGCATCATAAGGGAAGAAATAAACATCACTTTGAGTACTGGCTGGACTATGATCCTAAGTCGGGAAAGGCTCTTTCCGGAATGC
This sequence comes from Lachnospiraceae bacterium, assembly GCA_051877515.1. Lineage (GTDB taxonomy): Bacteria > Bacillota > Clostridia > Lachnospirales > Lachnospiraceae > XBB1006. Next base: position 303,812 of record JBJEIY010000017.1, read on the forward strand.
GCATGCCAATGAAATATGTAGTGGAGATGTTTGTGGACAGAGTTTGTGCATGTAAGAATTATGCCGGTGAAGCATATAATGACCGGAGTGCGCTGGATTATTACAATAGAGGAAAAGACCATTATATTATCCATCCGGATGCACAGGAACTTTTGGAAGAGCTTCTGCAGATGCTGGCAGAAGAGGGGGAAGAGAAGACCTTCCGGTATATTAAAACCCGGGTATTAACGGGCAAGCGCCCCTATTAGTTGCTTTTCGAAATATTCTGATATGGAAAGGCACTTTACCTAACCGATTCTCATAGATTATAAAAAGGGTAACAGGAATCGGTTATGAGGGCTTTTTTGGAACCTCTTGACAAAGAGGAGGAGAATAAGTATTTCCGGCAGATGAAAAATGGAGATCTTGTTGCCAGAAACATTTTGATAGAACGAAACATGCGTCTGGTAGCACATATTGCGAAGAAATACCAAAACAGTGAAGATGAAATGGATGATCTGATCTCTATCGGAACATTTGGACTGATCAAGGCCATCATGACCTTTGATGATAAAAAAGGAAGTAAACTGGCGACTTATAGTGCACGATGCATTGAAAATGAATTACTGATGTATATGCGTACCAAAAAGAAAAGTTCCCGGGATGTGTCATTGTATGAACAGATTGGAACGGATAAGGAGGGAAATCATCTTCGATTGATGGATATCCTCGATTCCGGACAGCGGGATTTAAGCTATCATGCAGAAGTTGGAGAAGCCGTGGAAAAGCTGCGTCGGAATATGAAAGACGTACTGAACGAGAGGGAGCAATGGATTATCATCAGACGATACGGGTTGGATGGAAATGAACCATGTACGCAGATGGAGGTGGCAAAGGAACTAAAGATTTCCAGATCCTATGTCAGTCGGATCGAGAAAAAGGCTTTGCATAAACTGTTTGAACTTTTGGAAGGCAAAGAAAACCGAATGGCTTTATAAAAAATTAAGATTTCGTTCCATTGTAAATTTCATAAAATGTGCTAGGATAACCTTACAAATTCTTTTGCAAGGTTATTCTTTTTTTCTTAATTTATTCCACATAATACAATTAAAGGAGGAAAGCTTATGCTGGGACAGGCAAAGTCTGTCATGTTGCAGGGAGCAACAGGCCTGATCATTTCCGTTGAATGCGATGTTTCGCAGGGAATGCCGGGCTTTCAAATGGTGGGATATTTAAGCTCGGAAGTACGTGAAGCCAAGGAAAGAGTAGTGGCAGCACTTCGAAACAGTAATTATAAGATCACACCCAGAAAGACAACCATAAACCTTATGCCGGCCTGTATACACAAGTCCGGTACAGGATTTGACCTGCCGATCGCAGTGGCCATAGGACAAGCATATGGTCTGGTGGATTGTAGGTTTATAGACGAAATCATCTTTGCAGGAGAGATAAATCTAACCGGAAGGATACAGAAGATTTCCGGGATATTGCCCATGATCCTGGAAGCCAGAAGGCAGGGATATCATTTTTGCATGGTGCCGGAAGAAAACTATGAAGAAGCAGACCTGATAGAGGGGATGCAGGTAATCGGTGTGAATCATTTGTCACAGGTTTTTTCGCTTCTTTTGAAAAACAGTCCCAAAGAAATGATGGAAGCTTTTCAAAAGAAACCGGGGGCCATCAAAGAGAATGGAAACAATAAGACACAAGAACAGGATATTCCGGATTTCAACGAAATAAGGGGACAGTTTGCCCTGAAACGGGCATGTGAAGTAGCAGCCGGAGGAATGCATAATCTTTTGATGGTAGGTCCGCCGGGAGCAGGAAAGACCATGATGGCTAAAGCAATGACTGCAATTCTGCCGAAACTGTCTAAGGAAGAACAACTTGAAGTGGCCTCTGTATATAGTATCAGTGGAAAGTTTCAGGAAATCAGGCAATATCCGGAGAACAGACCATTCCGAAACCCGCACCATTCCATTACCACAAAGGGACTGATCGGAGGAGGAAATCCTGTCCGCCCCGGGGAGGTGAGTCTTGCAAATCATGGGATCTTGTTCATGGATGAGCTTGCAGAGTGTTCCGGTGAAAGCCTGGAAGCATTACGGCAACCCCTGGAGGAGGGAAAAGTAAATGTTATACGGACCAATGGAACCTATACTTTTCCGGCAAAATTCAGTCTTATTGCCGCTATGAATCCCTGTCCCTGTGGATACTATCCGGATCTGGGCAGATGCACCTGCACACCACCTATGATACGCCGGTATCAGAGGAAGATCAGCGGTCCGTTACTTGACCGCATTGATATGTGCGTGCAGGTTCCTGAAGTGGAGTTTTCCTGTCTGACCGGGGAAATGCAGGGCGATAGTTCAGCCGTGATCCTTAAGCGGGTGACCCGGGTCCATGAGCTGCAGAAGCAAAGATTTTCCGGAGAGGATATTTTGTTTAATTCCCAGATGAAGATGCCGCAGATTGAGAAGTATTGTATCTTATCTCCGGATCTTAAGAACTATTTGGAAGATATTTTTGCAAAAATGCATTTATCTGCCAGATCCTATCATAGGATTTTAAAGGTAGCACGTACCATTGCTGATCTGGGTGGGCATGAGAATATCATGAAACAGGATATCCAGGAAGCAATCCTGTATCGGGAGGCAGTAGGAATATGGAACTGAACATATGGTATTTTCTGACCAGACTTCCGGGAATCGGAGATGCGAAAATAAAAAAACTTCTGGAACGTTTTCCGGATCCTACAGATATTCTTAGGGCAGATAAGTCAGAACTGGCACAATGCAAAGCTCTTTCCGAAAAGGATTTGGAAACCATATTATTATATAGAAGAAATAGCGACAAAATTCGACAGGATTTTTCACTGTTAGAAAAAGAGAACATCAGATTTGTCGGGAGAACGGAGGAGGATTTTCCCCGGGAACTGCTGTATTGTCAGGATCCGCCAATGGGCTTGTTTGTAAAGGGAAGATTCGCTCCTGACGGAAAAAGAAAGCTTGCTATTGTCGGGGCCCGCATGTGCAGCCCCTATGGAAAAAGCATTACCCGTCAGATTGCCGGTATGTTGGCAGATTGCGGAGCGATCATTGTAAGCGGTATGGCCAGAGGAATTGACGGACTGGCCCATGAAGAAGCATTGGATCATGGAGGCATAACGTATGCGGTTCTGGCCGGGGGTGTGGATGTGGTCTATCCGCCCGAACACCGAAAGCTATATGAACGGATTCTGGAACAGGGAGCACTGATCAGTGAGTATCCTCCCGGAACGAAACCATCCAAGGGGATGTTCCCAAGACGGAACCGGCTGATCAGCGGACTTTCAGAGGCAGTGATCCTTACGGAAGCCAGAAAACGTTCCGGCTCTTTGATCACAGCAGATCTGGCACTGGAGCAGGGAAAGGATATTTATGTGGTCCCGGGACGTTTGGATGATCCTTTAAGTGAAGGATGCAATGCCTATATCCGGCAGGGGGCCCAGATCATAACATCAATTCCGGAGCTTATTTATGACCTGCAACTATCTCCCGGGAAAAAATATGGGCAGATAGAAAAACAAAATTTTTCTCTTGAAAAAGAAGAATCATTGGTGTATAGTTGTCTACGTCTTACGCCGAAAGGGTTAGATGAAATTACACTGGAAAGCGGTCTCGGACTGATGAAGGTGTATGAGATCATCTCGAAACTAAGGGATTTGGGATTGATTGAAGAGTGTTATATAAATCAATATATTAGGAGTAGATAAAATTGGCTAAGAATCTGGTAATCGTGGAATCACCGGCAAAGGTTAAAACAATTAAAAAATTCTTAGGAAGCAACTATGAAGTTACTGCTTCAGGGGGCCATGTGCGTGATCTGCCAAAGAGTACTTTGGGTATTGATGTGGAAAAGGACTACGAACCGAAGTACATAACGATCCGTGGAAAGGGAGATATCCTCGCAAAACTTCGTAAGGAGGTAAAGAAGGCCGACAAGATTTATCTTGCAACGGACCCTGACCGTGAGGGAGAGGCTATTTCCTGGCATTTGTATCATGCATTAAAGCTGGAGGATAAAAAGGTTTACCGTATCAGCTTTAACGAAATCACGAAACAGGCGGTAAAGGAGTCCTTAAAGCAGCCACGCCAGATTGATATGAGTCTGGTAGATGCCCAACAGGCAAGAAGGATCCTGGATCGTATGGTGGGATACAGTATCAGTCCGGTGTTATGGGAAAAAGTGAAACGCGGTTTGAGTGCCGGACGGGTGCAGTCTGTGGCACTGCGCATGATCTGTGACAGAGACGAAGAAATCAATGCGTTTATTCCCCAGGAATACTGGAGTGTGGATGTTGCGTTAAGGCTGGGAAAGAAGAATCTGATTGCAAAGCTTTCCGCCAAGTCTAATAAAATGGAGGAAATCTCCTGTAAAGAACAGGCTGATATCATTGAAAAGAAACTTCAAAACGCAAACTATGTTGTGGAAGATGTGAAAAAAGGAGAACGGATCAAGAAGTGTCCCTTGCCGTTTACTACCAGTACCTTGCAGCAGGAAGCGGCTAAGGTATTAAATTTTTCTACCATCAAGACCATGCGTGTGGCACAGCAGCTGTATGAAGGAATTGGTGTAAAGGGTATGGGGACCATAGGTCTGATCACATATCTGCGTACGGACTCCACACGTGTTTCCGAGGAAGCAGTGCATAGCACAGCGCAATATATTAAAGAGCAGTATGGAGAACAGTATCTGCCGGAGCGTGCGAACCAGGTCAGCGGAAAAACAAAAATACAGGATGCCCATGAAGCCATCCGTCCATCCGATGTAAACAGGCAGCCGGCCGTGATCAAGAATTCTCTTAGCAGAGATCAGTTTAAATTGTATCAGCTGATCTGGAATCGTTTTGTGGCAAGCCAGATGGCAGATGCCAGATATGAAACCGCAAGCTGCAAGATCAGGGCGGGAGAGTATCAGCTTTCGGCGTCCGCTTCCAAGCTGGTTTTTGCAGGATTTATGGATGTATATACCAACGACACCGATGAAAAGGGTGATGCACGCAGTATTGTGTCTGAACTCTTACCGGGACAGGAATTACAGCTGGAAGGTGTAAATTGTGAGCAGCATTTCACCCAGCCGTTACCACACTACACGGAAGCTTCTTTGGTCAAAGCATTGGAGGAGAGGGGGATTGGAAGACCCAGTACTTACGCCCCCACCATTTCTACCATTATTGCCAGACGCTATGTTACCAAAGAAAACAAGAATCTGTATGTAACCGAACTGGGCGAAGTGGTAAACCGTATTATGAAAGAAGCTTTTTCCGATATTGTGGACGAAGCCTTTACCGCGGAAATGGAAGAGGAATTGGATAAAGTTGCGGAGGGAAGTCTGGACTGGAAAGAGATCGTGCGACGTTTCTATCCGGAATTGGTAAAATCTGTGGAAAGCGCGGAACAGAACTTAGAGAAGGTTACCATTGAAGATGAGCTATCTGAGGAACACTGCGATCTGTGCGGCCGTCAAATGGTGATCAAATACGGACCACATGGCCGGTTTTTAGCCTGCCCGGGATTTCCGGAATGCAGATTTACCAAACCTTATCTTGAGAAGATCGGCGTTACCTGTCCTATGTGTGGCAAAGAAATCGTACTTCGCAAGACAAAAAAGGGACGAAAATTCTACGGTTGTGAAAATTATCCGGAATGTGAGTTTATGAGCTGGCAGAAGCCAAGTATTGAGAAATGTCCAAAGTGTGGTTCTGTCATGGTTGAAAAAGGTAACAAACTGGTGTGTATGGATGAAAAATGTGGATTTATTCAAGAAAAGAGTGTAAAATAACATGGTAACATGTGAATTTTCCATAAAGTTCTTGAATTGTACAAAATTATATGATACGATAAACGCAGTTATTAGGGAATAAAGGAGGTAGTTCAAATGAGTGTCCAACTGTTAGATAAGACACGAAAGATAAATAAGTTATTACACAACAATAATTCTTCTAAAGTTGTGTTTAACGATATCTGTTGTGTGTTAACTGAGATCCTGGCATCGAATGTATTGGTTATCAGCAAGAAGGGAAAAGTTCTTGGCACAAGTATCTGTAACAATATCGAAGAGATTGATGAGCTGATTGTGGATGAGGTTGGAGGATTTATTGATCCACTCTTGAACGAACGATTGCTTGGAATCCTGTCAACGAAGGAAAATGTCAATTTACAGACCTTGGGATTTGTTTCGGATAATATTGACACGTTCCGTGCGATCATCACTCCTATTGATATTGCGGGAGAGAGACTTGGTACTCTGTTTTTATACAAACAAAACTGCTCCTACGATATTGATGATATAATTCTAAGTGAGTATGGAACGACTGTTGTAGGACTGGAAATGATGCGTTCTGTGAACGAAGAGAGTGCGGAGGAAACAAGAAAGATCCAGGTTGTGAAGTCGGCAGTTTCCACATTATCATTTTCCGAGTTAGAGGCGATCATTCATATTTTCGAAGAACTGGAAGGAAACGAGGGTATTTTGGTTGCAAGTAAGATCGCTGACCGGGTAGGCATTACCAGATCCGTGATCGTGAATGCGCTTCGTAAGTTTGAGAGTGCAGGAGTCATTGAGTCCCGTTCTTCCGGAATGAAGGGAACTTATATCAAAGTTCTGAATGATTATATTTTTGAAGAACTGGAAGGAATCAAGCGACAAAATAAGAAATAGTATGCTTTGCATAGGGATATGCAGTGGTAAAAGGATTTATAGAGCAATCTATAAGTCCTTTTTTGTATATTTATTTTCTTATATAGACCAGATTTTAAGAAGAAATGTCATATCCTGTAAAAAAACAGAAAAAACTCTTGTTTTTTGCTACATATCCTATATAATAGATAAAGAGGTACTATATCTTGTGGTGAAAGGAGACGATGGGATGATCAATTCAGGAATCTATGATTACATTAATGTTCTTGATAAGGCAGCGGATGCCAGCTATCTTCGTAATGAAGCGATTTCTAATAACATTGCCAATGATGATACCCCCGGCTATAAGCGTGTAGATGTGGATTTTCAGAGCGTTTTGGCAGCGGAGATTGGTAAATCCAAGTATGTTAGTCTGGATAAGAAGATAAAAGATGTAAATCTGTCGCATCTTAATGTAACAGCCCAGAAGGATCTGTCATCTTATTCGTATTCTTATAGATTAGACGGAAACAATGTAGATATGGATACGGAAAATGTGGAACTTGCAGCGAACCAGATTACATATCAGGCGCTGGTGGACAGTATGGGCCAGGAATTTAACCGCATCAAATCGGTGCTGAATTAAGGAGGTAGCCTATGTCAGTATTTCAATCGTTTAATATTAATGCATCAGGATTGACAGCACAGAGATTTCGTACCGACGTAATCTCTGAAAATATTGCAAATGTAAATACTACCAGGACAGAAGACGGAACACCTTATCGTCGTCAGATTGTGACATTTCAGGAGAAAGATGTTACGCCATTTTCCAATGTCCTGAAACAAACCAGAGAAGGGGCTTTGGGAAACGGTGTAAAAGTGTATTCCCTGACAGAGGATTACGAAACCGATTTTACCATGACCTATGATCCTTCTCATCCGGATGCGGATGAAAACGGATACGTTTCCTATCCCAATGTTAATATAGTGACAGAAATGACCAATCTTATTGATGCCAGTCGTTCTTATGAAGCCAATGCAACAGCCTTTGATGCCAGCAAGAATATTCTGACTACAGGGTTAAGTCTTGGAAAGAATTAAGGAGGGCTTTTAAATGGATGCAGTAAGTACCTATTCCGCGATTTCCGGTTTATACAATGAGATGGGAAAAGCGGGTAATACCATATCCGATCAGTCAGGTGATAACGGATTTCAGCAGATTTTTGAATCGGCTATGAATATGATCAATGAAACCAGTGATCTTCAGAACAAGGCGGAATCTGCAGAGATTCAGTTTGCATTAGGCTTATCCAATAATACACATGATCTGCAGATCGCCCAGGAAAAGGCAAATGTGGCATTGCAGTATACGGTTGCTGTGCGTGACAGAGCCCTTGAAGCCTATAAGGAGATCATGAACATGCAGATTTAATCCGGTTCTTTTGACAGTCTGAGAAAACGGTAGGAGACAACTAGGAGAGTAATATGAATAATATTCAGGAGAGAATTCAAAGGATTCTAACGAGGATCCTGGAGTGGTGGAAGAAATTCACAACGAAACAAAAAGTACTCATAGGGGGACTGGCGGCTACTGTGATTCTGGCTTTGGGAATCCTGGCTGTGGTTCTGATGAAACCAACTTATGAAACACTGGTGATTGCAGAAAGTGCACAACAGGCTGCATCCATCAAAGAACTTCTGGATAGTGATTCTTCCATCGACTATAAGATCATGGAGGATGATCTGACTTTTAAGGTAAACAAGGATAATAAGACTGCAGCCAAGTATCTTCTTGGAACGAATGATATTGTTTCGGATGACTATACCCTGGATGATGTGCTGGATGGAAGTTTCAGCACCACGGAAGCCGATAAGACCAAGAAGTATCAGTTGTATCTGGAAAAACAACTGGCGGAAGATCTGGCAGGAATGGATAATATTGACGAAGCTAAGGTGAATCTTTCTATTCCGGTAGACGATGGCACCATCCTTGCAAGAGAGGAAGATACCTATGCTTCTGTTACTCTCAAGTTAAAGAAGGAATTAGAGGAGGGACAGGCCGAAGGACTGGCCAAGTATGTGGCTACAGCTGTAGGTAATGATACTACGGAATCCATTACCATTTTAGACAATCAGGCTAATGTTTTGTTTGCCGGCGGGGACGAGAGCTCTGCTGCGGGAACTCTGGCAAAACAGTCCAGCCAGAGAAGCTCGGAATCCACCCGTGTAAAAAATGAGATCCGGAGCGTGATCCTGGGAACGAATGTTTTTGACAATTGTGAAGTTGGTTTAAATCTGAATATGGATTTTACAACCAAGACGACCAAAGACACAACATATTCCGTGGCAGACGGACGTGATGAAGGATACCTGACCAGTAAGGATTTGTACGAGCAGGAAACGACAGGTGGCATGGCAGGGGTGCCCGGAACGGATTCCAATGATCAGGATACTACCTATGTAATTGATGATAATGGAATCAGCAGTTCCACGATTTCTGACTCCAGCGAACAATATGCGTTAAACAGTACGGTGACAGATACTGTGGATATGGGCGGAACCATTGATTATGCCAATTCCAGTGCAACCATTGTTGCCATTTCATATAAGTACTACAATGAAGATGCTATGCAGAAGTCCGGTGAGCTGAACAACCAGAGTTTTGATGAATTTGTGGCTGCAAACAGTGAACGTACAGAAATTCAGGTTCCGGATAATTATGTGACTATGGTTGCCAATGCAACCGGTTTTTCGGAGAATAACATTAGTATTGTTGCCTATGAAATTCCGTATTTTGAGTATTCCTCAGGAACCGGCAGAACGGTAACGGATTATGTGGAAATTGCCCTTGCAATCCTCATTTTTGCATTGCTGGGTTATGTAGTATTCCGGAGTACAAGACCGGACCGGGCAGAGGAAATGGAGCAGGAGCTTTCTGTGGAGTCCCTTTTGGAATCCACCAAGGCGAACGAGGAACATCTGGAAGATATTGGTTACTCAGAGAAATCTGAGGTTCGTATATTGATTGAGAAGTTTGTAGACGAAAAACCTGAAGCGGCGGCTGCATTACTAAGGAACTGGATCGAAGAGGAGTGGGATTAAACCATGGTAAACAATGAAATGTCCGGTATTCAGAAGGCTGCGATTCTTTTGATTGCCCTGGGACCGGAGAAATCAGCCCAAATCTTTAAACATTTGAAAGAGGAAGAAATCGAAACACTGACTCTTGAAATTGCCAATACCAGGAGTGTGTCCCCTCAGGAAAAAGAAACGGTACTGAATGAGTTTTACCAGATCTGTCTGGCACAACAGTACATCGCAGAAGGCGGTATCGGCTATGCGAAGAATCTTTTGGAAAAGGCACTGGGAGACGAAGCAGCGCAGGCGGTTATTACCAGACTTACTGCATCTTTGCAGGTTCGTCCTTTCGAATTTGTCAGAAAAGCAGATCCCTCTCAGGTGTTGAACTTTATTCAGGATGAGCACCCACAGACAGTTGCCATGATCCTGTCTTATCTGTCTCCGGCGCAGGCGTCTATGATCCTGAGCGCTTTGGGACCTGATAAACAGGCTGATGTTGCAAAACGTATTGCTACGATGGATCGTACAAGCCCTGACATTATCAAAGAAGTGGAATCGGTTCTGGAACGGAAACTGGCATCTTTGATCAATCAGGATTACACCATTGTGGGTGGAGTGGATGCCATTGTTGCTATTTTGAACTCGGTTGACCGCGGAACAGAAAAGCATATTATGGAAACACTTGAAATTGAAGATCCCGAACTGGCTGATGAAATCCGTAAGAAGATGTTCGTATTTGAAGACATCCTGCTTCTGGATGACCGTGCGATCCAGCGTGTTCTTCGTGATGTAGATAATAAAGATCTTGGTGTCGCTCTGAAAGTAGCAAATGATGAAGTGAAGAATGTTGTGTTCAAGAATCTGTCCAAGCGTCTTGCTGCCATGATCCAGGAGGATATGGAATTCATGGGTCCGGTTCGTATGAAGGATGTGGAAGAGGCACAGCAGAAGATTGTTGGAATTATCCGTAAGTTAGAGGATAGCGGTGAGATTGTAATTTCCCGTGGCGGAGGTGATGAGATCGTTGCCTAATCTTGTGAAACAGAGATTTGTGGTAGAGAACAAAGAACAGACCAGGTTGATCAACTCCAATGAAAAAATGGAGCAGTTGATCGGACTTGCAGGAAAAGAAGGTTTCACTCCCGGATTATATGCACAGCAGGTGGATGTTGTTTCTGACGAGAAGGAACAGCAGGAAGGACTTCATGGCGTGGAAGCGCTTCTGAAGGATCAGGATGATCCGGGTGAGGAGGAAACAGACTTTGGAGATTCTTTTCCGGGTGAGTCTGATATAGATTTTTCAGAACAGAGTCATGAACAGGCGGATGAAATCCTGCAACAGGCAAGGATGCAGGCTGATCAGATACTGGAAGAGGCCAGGAGCGATGCTGCCAGAGAGGCAGAGGATATGAAACAACAGGCCTATCAGCAGGGAGTCATACAGGCACAGGAGGAACTTGACCGTCTTAAACAGTGCCAGCAGGAAGAGTATCAGGAAATGTTGCAGGAACAGAAGGGAGAATATAGGCAGCGTCTGGAACAGTTGGAGCCAGACCTGGTAGAGTCTATTCTTTCTGTAGTAGAAGATATATTACATGTGGATATTCAGGACTATGCACCGATTATCCTGGATTTGGTGATGCAGACTGTAATGCAGGTTGAGAGTCCCAAAGAAATGACCATCATGGCAAGTGAGGAAAACTGTGTTTATATAAAAGAACACAGTGACCAGCTGAGAACCATGATTGGAGAGAAAACCAAATTGGAGATTCTGGCTAATCAGATGCTTTCTGTGCAGGAGTGCAGGATTGAAACCGAGTATGGTATCTACGATTGTGGATTTGATGTTCAGCTTAAGAATCTAGGCAATCGTATGCGGTTGCTTAGCCGTCAAAAGGAGTAAAACTTTGCAACTTTCAAAGTATAGCCAGTTAAAGCAGGAGACATTTTTCAACAGGCTTGGTAAGGTGGTAAAGATTGTAGGTCTTACCATTGAGTCTATTGGACCGGAAGCGAAATTAAATGATTTGTGTTACATTAGAACGGGCGGCGATAACGAGGAAACAATAGCTTGTGAGGTTGTTGGTTTCCGTGAGAACCGCCTTATTCTTATGCCTTTTGATTCTACGGAAGGTATTGGTGTAGGCTGTCAGGTGGAAAATACCGGACATCCTCTTCAGGTAAAAGTTGGACCGGCCCTTTTGGGACACACTCTGGATGGGATTGGACGGCCTACAGATACAGAAAAAGAGCTGGAAGGCGTTCCTATGCCGGTGGAGGCATCGGCTCCGGATCCCATGAAACGTAAGATCATTGATGAGGTTCTGCAGCTGGGAGTGAAGGCCGTAGATGGACTCATTACCGTGGGAAAAGGACAGCGTATCGGTATTTTTGCGGGCTCCGGTGTGGGAAAAAGTACTTTGCTGGGTATGTTTGCCAGAAATACCAAGGCAGATATTAATGTGATTGCGCTCATTGGAGAGCGTGGACGTGAGGTACGGGAGTTTATTGAACGGGATCTTGGACCGGAAGGCATGGCCCGATCAGTAGTGGTGGTTGCCACCTCGGACAAGCCGGCTTTAATCCGGAATAAGGCAGCAAAAACAGCCACAGCCATTGCAGAGTATTTCCGGGAACAGGGAAAGGACGTTCTTTTGATGATGGACTCCATGACCCGTTTTTCCATGGCGCAAAGAGAAATTGGCCTGGCCAGTGGGGAACCGCCGGTGACCAGAGGCTATCCCCCCAGTGTGTATGCTGAGATGCCGAAACTGTTGGAACGGGCCGGAACTTCAGAAAAAGGATCCATCACCGGATTATACACCGTATTGGTAGATGGAGATGATTTTAATGAACCCATTACAGATACGGCCAGAGGTATTCTGGATGGACACATTGTGTTATCCAGAAAACTGGCTCAAAGAAATCAGTATCCCGCCATTGATGTTTTGGCAAGCATATCCCGTGTCATGAGTTCCATTGTTGATAAAGATCAGAAAGAGGCAGCGGCACAATTTAAGAATACCCTGTCTGTCTATAATGATGCGGAGGATCTTATTAATATCGGCGCTTACAAACGGGGCTCGAACCCCGGAATTGATGATGCAATAGATAAAATCGGCAGGATCCGGGATTATATCATGCAGGATACGGACCAAAGCTTTGATTTTGACGAGGAAGTAGCTATGCTGAAAGCGATTTTTGAGGAATCCATGTAAGGAGAGTAGAGCTGGTATATGAAAAAGTTTACATATTCTATGCAAAGCATCCTGAATTTGCAATACGAACTGGAAAAACAGCAAAAAGCACTTTTTAGCGAGGCGAATGAAGTCTTATCCCGGGAAGAAGCGGTTTTAAAGGATATGATCATGCAGAAGGATTCCTATCAGCAGCAGTTAAAACAGCTTATGTGCGGAGAGATTGATGTCAACAAGATCCAGACTCTGAAACATCAGATAGATGTGATGAAGTCCCGGATCCGTACACAGATGATGGCAGTCCATATGGCAGAAAAAAATGTGGAAGCTGCACGGATACGATTGACGGAGGCGATGGTTAATCGGAAAACCCAGGAACGTATGCGGGAAATCGCTTTTGAAGAATATCAAAGAGAAGTAGCGCAAGAAGAAGTAAAAGAGATTGACCAACTGGTAAGTTATACCCATTCTCATTAAAGGGCAGGTGTTGTGAATATGGCAGATTTAAGAGAAGAAAAGGAAGATAAGTTAGATCCTAAGGCTGTAAAGAAAGAGGAAAAAGCCAGAAGAAAAGCAGAAAAGAAACTTGAAAAACAGCGGGCGAAAAAAGAGGATGTGCCGGAGGAAGAACAGGAACCGGAAACTGCCGGCGGTAAAGTGCTGATCATTTTTGTAACCCTTTTGATTGTGGCAGTATGGCTGACGATTTTTGCTTTGCTGATCAAATGGGATGTAGGTGGCTTTGGCTCCTCGGTGTTATATCCGATCCTAAAAGATGTTCCTTATGTAAATAAGATTCTGCCGGAGGTGGCTGATCCGGAGAAAGAGGATCCCTATGCCTATGATTCCATGGAGGAAGCTGTGGCACAGATCAAGAAACTGGAAAAGCAGTTGGCCGAAGCAAAAGAGAGCTCCGGAAATTCCGATGATGAGATCAGTGAGCTTCAGGATGAAGTGGCAAGATTGAAGGTTTATGAAAAGGAACAGGCTGATTTTGAAGAAATCCGAACAAAATTCTATGAAGAGGTTGTTTTTGGAGACAAAGCACCCGATATAGATGAATATAAGACTTTTTATGAATCCATCAATCCTGAAAATGCGGAACAGCTTTATAAGCAGGTTGTGAGTCAGAAGCAGGAAGATGAGGAGATTGCCGATTATGTGAAGGCCTATTCGGAGATGAAGCCGAAGGCGGCTGCTGCCATTATGGAGAGTATGACGGATGATCTTGAGCTGGTGGCCAAGATCTTAAGTAATATGAAGGCAGACAAGAGAGGTGATATTCTGGCAGCCATGAACTCTGATGTTGCAGCGAGTGTAACAAAGCTCATGGAGCCTTAGAATATAATTGCTTTCGTAAGAAAGCAGGTTCCCTTTTAGGGAAAATGAAACTTGACAGTTTAAGAAAGGAGGAAGTCGTATGACAGACACCAATGTGAATTTATTTTCACTGATGTCCTCAAGTACGGGAAACCAAGGTGTTTCGCTCTGGGCAAATGGTCCGAATCCGTCACAAGACGCCGGTTTTGGAAATCTGCTCAGGCAAAAAGGAGAGAATCCGGACGTATCTAAGGTTCCTCAGACAGAAAGATCCTACACGAAAAGCTCTGCCTCCGAGAATTCCACGGATGTTGCCCAAAAAACATCAAACAAAGTGGAATCCGGTAAGAGAATCGTGAAAGAAACGGATGGATCTGTCAGTGCGAAAGAAAAAATCGCACAGAAACTATCTTCGGGAGAGTCAAGCGAAGACGAGAAGATGATGGATGTGGAAGAACTTCTTTCCCGGATTGGTGAGCAGATGATCCAAATCATTTCTCAGGGACTTGAGGTGGACACGCAGCAGCTCTTGGATGCGATGGATCAGCTGGATTTTACCCTCGGTGATCTTCTTGATTCATCCAATGTGGCGGAACTGTTTGGCTTCTTTGGAGAAGAGACTCAGCCATTGGAACTTTTAATGGATCCGGATTTCCAGACTCTTTTAACGGAGCTTGGCAGTATACCCCGGGAATTGAGTGAACAATTGGAAATTACGATTCCGGAAAGCACAGAGCTTTTGGCACAGGCACTGGAGGAAGTGAAGCTGCAGCCGGATCTGCCGACGGAGAATAGGAATCCGCAACCGGAAGAGGCACCTGTAGTACAGCCACAGGATGTTACCGGAGAACAGATGGTGATGCCGGAGCAAACCGGACAGGTAAGTTATCCTGAGACACCAAAGCAGCAGGAACAACAGCCGGAAATCATGAATCTGCCGGGTGAAAAAGAGGCACAAATGGTTATGGAAGCGGACACAAAAACAGTTACGGTACAGGATACAGAACAGGAAGTAACTGAAACGGAAGCGGAAGAACCGGTGAAGATCCTTACAGAAAATCCTTCGGAGGAAACTTCTTCGACAGAAAATGAAACCTCAGATATGGAGGGTTTCTTCAAGAAACAGGAAAATTCTTTTGAACAGGAAGGCAGTAAGGAACACACGACAGTCTTTACCCATTCCCAGAGCACTGTAACAGTTGCGCAGGAAGGAGTTCTGCCGGAACAGACCGTGAAAGTGGTGGATTTAAAGAATCTGGTCTCTGAGATCGTAGAACTTGTAAAGGTTACTACTACAAGCAATCAGGTCTCTTCTGTGGAGATGCAGTTAAATCCGGCAAATCTCGGTAAGGTTTTAGTGGAGGTAGCCACCCAGCAGGGCGAAGTTACCGCTAAGATCTCTACGCAGACCCAGGCAGCCAAAGAGGCAATGGAAGCAAATGTCCAGGTTTTAAGAGACAATCTGGAACAGCAGGGCGTAAAGGTCAGTGCCATCGAGGTAACGGTGCAGAGTCATGCATTTGAAGAAAACCTTCAGGAAGACGGAAGTAAAGAGCAACAGCAGCTTGCAAAAGAAATGCAGAAGGAAAACCGCAGAGTGAATGTGAACCTGAATGAAATGACACTGGATGATCTTCAGGGTCTTATGTCAGAAGAAGACATGGTGATCGCACGTATGATGCGGGATAATGGAAATGTGATCAATATCGGAGCGTAGAGGAAGGAGGATGATCAATGGCAATTACAGCAATTGTGGATAACGGAAAGATTTCCAGTACCGGTTCCACCAATACAGATGTAAACGGAAAAGAAATCGTAAATGATGATGCCAATGCCGTAGATGAGGATATGTTTTTACAACTCCTTGTTGCTGAGATGAAGTTTCAGGATCCTCTGGAACCAACGTCTAACACAGAATGGATCTCCCAGTATGCAACCTTTACGCAGATCGAGCAGAGCACTGCGATGCAGGGAAGTTTAAAGCAGATGGAAGCATCACAGCTGGTTGGTAAACAGGTGATCATGAAAACCACCAACAGCATTACCGGAGAGACCAGTTATTTTAGCGGTATGGTTGACTACATGTATGTAGAAAACGGAGAAGTGTACCTTTCGGTAAATAACAACCTGTACAGTATTGATGATCTGGATACGGTGGTTGATCCGGATTACATGGATGCAGTAACCTGTGCACAGTCCTTTAAAAACATGATGGAGAAAATGCCAACAGAAAAAGGATTGACGGCATCAGACGCAAAACTGGTGGAACAGGCAAGAGAAGCTTACGATTCCATGACAGATTATCAGAAGACCTTCGTGGAGGATGCACTGGTAACGCAGCTGAAAACTTTGGAAGCAAGACTAAAGGAAATCATGCCGGAAGCCGATGATACTGATAGCACAGATGAAATCAATGAATCCGAAGTCGTTGATGAGGTTGAAGATTCAGAAAGCTCTGAGGAACCAGAAGAGACGGATGAAACAGTGGAAACGGAGTAAAGGAGAGTAGCTTATGGCATTGAATCGAATTCAAAATCAGTTTACCTCCATTGAACAGGTAACCGACCAGTACCTGAACCCACAGCAGAAATCCGGGCTTGGAACACAGACTTTGAATGGATTATCTTTCGAAGAGATTCTCCAGCAGAAAACCCATCCGGTCACGGATCTAAAGTTTTCCAAGCATGCGGAAAGCAGGCTGAATGACAGAAACATCATTTTGTCGGACGAACAGCTTTCCAGACTGAATTCGGGAGCAATGAAGGCATCTGAAAAAGGAATCCGGGAATCTTTGGTCATGGTTGATTCGCTGGCATTTATCGTAAATGTACCCAATAATACGGTAATTACCGCAATGGATTCCACACAGGCAAATGAAAATGTATACACAAATATTGACGGGGCTGTAATTAGTTAGCTGGACCTATATGGAAGTTAATGTCTCGGACTGACAGAAGAGACAGATTTACAGCTCTCCGTAAGGAGGAAATGTCCTATGATGAGATCATTGTATTCTGGTGTGGCAGGTTTGAAAACACACCAGTCTAAAATGGACGTTATCGGTAACAATATTGCAAACGTAAATACGGTTGCATTTAAGTCATCCTCTGTTACCTTTAACGAAATTATGTATCAGACCACCCAGGGAGCAAGCGGACCCAACGCCCTTACCGGAACCGGTGGTATTAACGCAAAACAGATTGGTCTTGGAGTTTCTACAGCATCCATTATGACCAATATCAGCACCGCAGGTGCAACCCAGACTACCGGAGGAGCTTTTGATGTAAAGATCAACGGTGACAGCTTCTTTGTAGTAAGTGACGGAACCCAGAATCTTTTTACCAGAGCAGGTTCCTTCTACGTGGATGCGGCAGGAAACCTTGCCATGACTTCCACCGGATATAATGTGATGGGATGGCAGGTAGATCCCACTACAGGAGAAATCAAGAAAGATACCGTTTCTGCATTGCGTATCATGCAGGCAAGCAACTTAACTTCCGCACCGGAGGCAACTGTGAATGCCATCTGTTCCGGTGTACTGGATACCAATACCAATGCGGTTAATACAGATGATGGCTATGTTATGAACTTAAACTTCTACGATGCATTAGGTTATGCCTATACTGCAAAGTTTAAGGTTTCCGCTTCCGATGAAGACAGTATTTACAATGTGTCTTTGACGGATATTCTGGACAGCAATTCCAAAACCATCTTTGGAACCGGGCAGATTACTGCCGGTGATCTGTTTGGTGTAGCGGATTCCAATACCCAGGATACCGGTTCCCTGTTGGCAGGTCGTGAATTTTGTAAGGCGGATGATATTAAATCCTTTATTAATGTGAGAAATAATAATTCCGTGCAAACCGATGATCCGGCTATCAAGATCGTTGATGTCAATGGTAATGAGACGGACGATACCAGTGGTACTATTAAGGCTTATTATTTGAAGAATACCTCAAATGGTAAAATGATCGATAGTGGATACTTCTTTACGGATGGAACAAAGTTTTACGCAGAAGGTCCGATAGTGTATAAGCAAGACGGTTCAGGTCAGATTGATTCCATTACCTATGTGGAATTGGGCAATACCCAGGATGATCTTGATCAGTATGTCAGCCCTGAAAAAATCCGTTTACGCAATTATTTTGCGGATAATTATTCAGGAATTGACAGTAACATCTATTATGATGGCATGTCGGAATGGGAAGATCAGACCAAGTATTACGATACCCTAACCATTAACGGTAATACCTTTACCACAAAATATCCTTATCGTATTCATTATGACAGTGGTGCCGATGAGTATATAATTACTAATGACGCGACGCAAGAAGAGAAGGCAAGAGTGAGTGATCCGGCTGCTCTTGGTAACTACCTTAGGGATCCCAGTTATTTCAGCACAACCCTGACTTCGGAGGAGATCACTGGTTTGCTGAGCTCCGGTAGTCTTGATGCCAAAACAGATGAAGGCCAGTATGATACCTATATGATGGGAGTAAAGGGAACTTCTTACTATAGTCAGTTGGAGTTTGATAAAGGGGACGGTACCTTTGTGGGAATCGGAAATGCCAAAGAGGCAGTTCTGGCATTATCCAACCTTGGTCCCAATTTTGAGAACATCAGCATTGATTTTACCCAGGTGACCAACTATAACAACGGCGGTTCCTCTACCATGAGCATGGACCGCGGAGCAGTAGATGGTTCTACCGGAGCAGGTAAGAAATTAGGTGCCATGACAGGAATCTCCATTGATACCAACGGAATGATCTATGGTTCTTACGATAACGGTAACACCGTACTGTTAGGACAGATCGCAGTGGCAACCTTTGCCAATGCTTCCGGTCTTCAGAAGGTGGGAGAGAACTGTTATCAGACAACCTTAAACTCCGGTGAGTTTGACGGAATCGGTGTGGATGTTACCGCGGACGGCGGTTCCATGACCACCGGTGCTCTGGAAATGAGTAACGTAGACCTTTCCAATGAGTTTACCGATATGATCACCACCCAGCGTGGATTCCAGGCAAACTCCAGGATCATTACCACTTCCGATACCTTATTGGAAGAACTGATCAACTTAAAGAGATAATGTTTTCGGCCTTCCGGCGGTGAAACCGGAAGGCCTTAGTTTCTCATAAGCCGTACAAATAACGGATCATAAAAAAATTGGTGTATTTTGTAGTATGAGATGACAAAATGCCCCAATATGTGGTATAATCAAAAAAATAATTACAAAAGGAAGTAGACAAGGAGATAAAAGTTTAGTAGAATAGAATGAGAATTACTAAAAATATGTCGTGATGTGTACTATGTGAAAAACCAGTCAACTGTATAGCATGAGAAAGCGACAGGAATAGAGGAATGATACATATATGGATATAGCATCACTGATTGGCATGCTCATGGGAGTTGCCATGGTTGTTTTTGGAATCGTATCCGGAGATCAGGGTGTGGCTGCCCTGGGAAATTTCGGTGATCTGCCGTCTATCATCATTACCATAGGTGGTTCATTGGCGGGAGTTATCGGTAGTAATACCATGCCGGGATTTATCAATGGATTAAAAGGAATCAGGTTGATATTTAAGTCTTCTAATGCAGATGCCGGGGAAGTCATTAAGACGATTATTGATTTGTCCAATGTGGCACGTAAGGAAGGCTTATTGGCGTTAGATGAGGCTAGTAACAATATCGAAGATCCGTTTTTGAAGAAAGGCGTTATGCTTGTAGTAGATGGAACAGATCCGGAACTGGTGCGCGGTATTCTGGAAACAGATCTGGTTTGTGTGGAAGACCGGCATAAGAGGGTTATTGCTGTCTGGGAGAAATGGGCAGAGCTTGGCCCGGCATGGGGAATGATCGGAACCCTGATCGGTCTGGTTAATATGTTAAAACTTCTGGATGACCCCAGTTCTATCGGACCGAATATGGCGACGGCATTGCTCACAACCTTGTATGGATCACTTCTGGCCAACTGGCTGTGTAATCCCATTGTTGCCAAGTTGAAACTTAAGAATACGGAAGAAATTATGATGAAAGAAGTTGCGGTGGAGGGTCTTCTGTCTATCCAGGCAGGTGAAAATCCCCGTGTGATCGAAGAGAAACTGAAGTCCTTCCTGGCGCCGAAGAACAGGAATACCATGTCTGATTCAAGCGGAGGTGAGGACTAGTGGTTAAGAAGAAACAGGAAGAGGCACCTGCCGGCTCACCGGCATGGATGACCACATTCTCTGATCTTATGAATCTGTTGCTGTGTTTCTTCGTACTGTTGTTTTCCATGTCCAGTGTTGATGTGGCAAAATTTAATGAAGTAGTAGCTT
This sequence comes from Lachnospiraceae bacterium, assembly GCA_051877515.1. GTDB lineage: Bacteria > Bacillota > Clostridia > Lachnospirales > Lachnospiraceae > XBB1006. Next base: position 324,363 of record JBJEIY010000017.1, read on the forward strand.
CTTTGCAAAGCAGTTTTTCCATTCTTCCTTCCGGAGGTTCCACCATCGGAGAGGGAAAAATGGTTGGAAGCGGAATCAGCCAGCTCAAGGAACTGGATGTGTATTTTAATGAGGCCATGACTGTGAACTCCAATGGAGAAGAGGAGGAGCAGGGCGAAGGTTCATCCGATTATGTGAAAGAATATGAAGAGGCTGCGATCCAGGAATCTGAAAAGATGGCAGAAGAGATAGAGGAAAAGCTGGGTAAAGCGGGCCTGGAAGATCAGGTGAATGTTGATTTTAACGAGCAGTATGTTCTGCTTACGCTAAATGGTGCGATTTTGTTTGAATCCGGTAAGGCAGATATCCAGCCGGAGGCAAAGCCCATCATTAAGAAGCTGTCCATGATTATTGATGACTATGGTGAGAATATCATAGAAGTGGAAGGACATACAGACAACGTTCCTCTGAATGGAGGAGTCTATAAGAACAACAATGTGTTATCCACTTTTCGTGCTCTGGCAGTATCGGATTATATTAAAGAGGTGTCTGATGTTAATCCGAAGTATTTGAAGTTTTCAGGAAGAGGTTCGTATGTACCTGTGGCAGACAACTCTACGTCGGCAGGTCGCGCCAAGAACCGAAGAGTTGAGATTAAGGTTTATAACAGTATGTATTCCAAGAACTAAACAATCGGATGGAAAGGAATGTTAAAAGAGTATTATGAAGAAAAATCTTATGTCTGTTTTGATTTTAGCATTGGTTATGGTGAATCTGGTCTTTACGGCTATATTGACTTTCTCCATTGTGCCGGCAACATCAAATGCAAATAAGCTGATAGAAGAGGTTGCACAGGCCATCCATTTGGAATTAAATTCAGGAAAAAGTACCGGACAGAATAATGTGTCCATGGACAGTTTAGAGACTTACAATGTGAATTCCGGCGAGACCATGACAATTAATCTGAAGAAAGGCTCCGATGCGGAAGATCATTTTGCGGTAGTGTCGGTATACCTTTCGCTGAATAAAGAGCATGAAGATTATGAAACATATGGAACGACCATGGATACGAAAGACAGCATTATCAAAGATGCCATCATCAGTGCCATCAGCGTGCATACGAAGGAAGAAATGAATGATCCTGATATACAGGATGAAGTGGAAGAAGAGCTTCTGGGGGATCTTCAGGCATTGTACAATTCCGATTTTATTGTGGCAGTGGGATTCAACTCGCTTTTGCTGCAGTAAGCGTTCCGGTGCTGCTATGGGTGTGCAGCACACAATAAGATACGCTGAGTTTGATAGTTTATGGTGACAGGTGGTGAGAGAACATGGGAGAGGTTTTATCTCAGAATGAGATAGACAGTTTGCTACAGGCATTAAGCAGTGGAGAACTGGATGTTGAAGAGATAAAAAATGATGGTGATAAGCAAGCTAAAAATTACGATTTTGCCAGACCTGCCAAGTTCTCAAAAGAACACTTAAGAACATTGGAAATCATTTTTGAACATTATGGAAGGCTTTTATCTACCACCATGCCGGCTTATCTTCGAAAGACTGTACAGGTGGAGATCATGAACTCAGAAGCAGTTACCTACTCTGAGTTTTCCAATGCCTTATCCAATCCGGTAATTCTGGCCATTGTAAATGTGGAACCCTTAAACGGAAACATTATCATGGAACTGGCTTCTAATTTAGGATATGCCATGGTAGACCGTATGCTGGGGGGACCGGGAGAGCCGCTGGAACGAAATCGTGACTTTTCTGAGATTGAGCTTTTGATCATAGAAAGGATCATGACCATTATCATAGAGCTTTTAAAGGAACCATGGGAAAACGTGATAGATCTTCATCCACGATTGGAAAGGATCGAGACCAATTCCCAGTTTGCCCAGATCATATCGCCCAGTGAGATGATCGCCATTATTACGGTGAACATCAAGGTGGGAGATGTGGAAGGTTTGATGAATGTCTGCCTTCCCTATCTGACATTGGAAGATGTTATGGATAAACTGAATACCAAGTACTGGTATTCCAACATCCAGATGAAGACAGATGATGAATACAGAGAAAACATTGAAAGCATGATCAAGCATGCCCCCATGCCGGTGAAGGCTGTTCTGGGACGCAGCATGATTTCAGTAGATGATTTTATAAATCTCCAGGTGGGAGATATTATTAAGCTGGATACGGAAGCGGAGGAAGAACTTTCCGTGTACGTAGGAAACCTCGAAAAGTTTAAGGCTTTGCCGGGCACTTCCGGTGAGAATTATGCGGTTCAGGTTACAAAAATAATCAGAGAGGAGTAGACGAATGGATGGAGTATTATCCCAGGAAGAGATAAATGCATTGCTTGCCGATTCAGATGGTGCGGATACCACATTTGATGCTGAAGAAAGCTTGAGTGCGGAAGAAAAAGATGCCATAGGCGAGATTGCAAATATTAGTATGGGTACAGCCGCAACCACGCTCTTTTCTCTGGTGAATCGAAAGGTGGAGATATCAACTCCTGTGGTTACAGAAGCCACCTGGGAAGATGTGGTTGCAACTTATGAAAAGCCATGTGTGTTTATTCGGATCGCATATACCGTCGGACTGGATGGAAGTAATATCCTTGTTTTAAAAGAAGATGACGTAAAAGTCATTACGGATCTGATGATGGGAGGAGACGGAACCAATACGGACGGGGAGCTTACGGAATTGCATTTGAGTGCAATCAGTGAAGCGATGAACCAGATGATGGGTTCTTCGGCCACCTCGCTTTCTTCTATGTTGAACAAGATGATCGATATCAGTCCACCCACCTCTGATCTCATTGATTTTCAGCAAAATGTAGATGACGGGGATTTTGATGAGTTTCTGAAGGGCCGGTTTGTAAGGATCACTTTCCGGATGGAAATCGGAGATCTGGTAGACAGTACGATCATGCAGCTGTATCCGTTCTCTTTTGCAAGAGAAATGTATGGCAGCATTGCAAAGAATATGGAAGTAGAAATGGTAGGAGATGGAACCCCTCCCGAAACCACGGAATCTGCACCGACTTTGGAGCAGACAAAGCCGGATAATGCAAATCCCCAGGCGGCTGCGGCAGATGCAAATCCCCAGATGATGGGGCAGCCGATGATGAATGGGCCGATGATGGGACAGCCGATGATGAATCCTCAGATGATGTATCAGATGCCCTATCAGCAAGATATGTCCATGATGGGACAACAGCCTGTCAATGTACAGCCGGCACAGTTTACACCTTTTATGGGAGATTTCAATCCGATCCAGCAGAAAGAGAACATCGATCTGATCATGGATGTTCCGCTGGAGGTTACGGTAGAGCTTGGAAGGACGTCAAAATCCATTAAGGAGATTTTGGAGTTTTCGCCGGGAACCATTATTGAGCTTAATAAAATAGCCGGTGAATCCATTGATGTGTTGGTAAATGGTAAATATGTTGCTAAGGGTGAGGTCGTTGTACTGGAGGAAAACTTCGGAATACGAATCACTGATATTGTAAAAGAACAACCTAAACAAAAGTGATAAGGAGAGAAAAAATGGCTAAGAATATTTTAATTTGTGATGATGCAGCTTTTATGCGAATGATGATCAAGGACATTTTAACAAAAAACGGTTATGGTATTGCCGGAGAAGCAGAGAATGGAAAGATTGCTGTTGATAAGTACAACGAGACGAAACCGGATCTTGTATTGATGGATATTACCATGCCGGAGATGGACGGAATCCAGGCATTGAAAAAAATCCGTGAAAATGATGCGAATGCAATGGTCATTATGTGTTCCGCAATGGGTCAGCAGGCGATGGTTATCGAGGCAATTCAGTCCGGTGCAAAAGATTTTATTGTAAAGCCTTTCCAGGCTGACCGTGTTCTGGAAGCAGTGAAGAAGGTAATCGGTTAATCTTTATGATGATCATAGGGAATACGGGCTGGGACAGTTTTGTACAGTTGCTGGTTGTATTGGTTATTTTTATTTTCGTACTGGTGATCACCGCAGGAACCACAAAGTGGATCGGCGGATATCAGAAAACCCGCATGACGAATAAAAATCTGCGGGTTGTGGAATCTTTTCGGCTGGGAAACAACAAGTTTCTGGCATTAGTGGAAGTTGGAGAGGTTTACCTGGTAATTGGTGTAGGAAAAGACGAAATACATACCATTGCAAAACTGACCAAAGAAGAATTGCCGGAGCTTCTCTCAGATGAGGAGCCGGGCGCTTCCAACGGAGTGGAAGGTTTTCAGGAGATTTTAGAGAGAATAAAGAGGAAAAAGGATAAATGAAAGACTGGAAGAAAAAGGGTCTTCTTGTGTCCCTGGTATTAGGGATTTTGTTCCTCTGTGCAGCCTTAAGTTTGACGTATGCGCAGGAAAGCTATGCAACCAATGCACATACCAGTCCGACAGAATCCACCCGGGTTCCGGATCAGTCTGCGTCTACAGACGTGGCAGATTCTTCCGCGGACATAAATAATGGATTATCCATTACATACAATAATGATAGCGGTGAAATGGCCGGCACGGTAAAGATGCTTCTGGTGCTGACGGTACTTTCTTTAGCACCATCCATTCTTATCATGCTCACCTCTTTTACCCGTATTATCATTGTTCTACATTTCTTAAGACAGGCCGTAGGAACACAGACCGCACCGCCCAATCAGGTGCTTGTGGGCTTGGCCTTGTTTTTAACGGTGTTCATTATGTCACCGGTTTTTTCGGAGATTAATGAAACTGCCATAAAACCTTTTGATGCAGGAGAAATAACACAGGAAGAAGCTTTTGAAAAAGGCTGTGAGCCACTTCGTCATTTTATGTATGGAGAGACGCAGCAAAAGGATCTGGCATTGTTGTGTGATATTTCGGGAACAGATCTTCCGAAGACGGAAGAGGAGTATAATGAAGTTTCCATGTCTTTGGTGGTTCCGGCATTTATTTTAAGTGAACTTCGGACAGCCTTTATCATGGGTTTCTGTATTTATATTCCTTTTATTATAATTGATATGGTGGTTTCATCCATCCTCATGTCAATGGGTATGATGATGCTTCCGCCTACGACCATTTCCATGCCGTTTAAGATTCTGTTATTCATTCTGGTGGATGGATGGGATTTGGTAATTGGAGAACTTGTTAAGACGTTTTACTGATGTATGGAGTGTGAGGAAAAATGATTTCGGAAGGACAGGTTTTGGATATAGCAAGGGATGCGATATATACCATTATCATGGCATCGGCACCTGTTTTGATCATTTCTTTGATCGTTGGATTGATTGTAAGTATTTTTCAAACCGTAACGTCCATTCAGGAGCAGACGTTGACCTTTGTGCCCAAAATACTGGCGGTTTTTGTGACTATGATGATCTGTGGCTCCTGGATGCTGGGGCTTATGTCAGATTTTACGACGGAGTTATGGAGTAGTCTCGGTGTATATTTGCGGTAGGAAAAAATGAATGGTTCAGTATAGTTTTACATTGGCTACATTTGAATATTTTCTTCTGATCTTGGTGCGTATCACTTCGTTTATGGTTGTTGCGCCCTTTTTCGGAATGTCAAGTACACCGGCTAGAGTTAAAATCGGATTTTCGGCCATTGTTTCCATTTTGATATATCAAATGGTTTTGCCGAAAACGGATCTTAATTATACCGGTGTTTTTGATTATGCCGGCCTGGTATTAAAGGAAATGTGCGTGGGATTACTGATCGGTTATGCCGGTAATATTTGCAATACCATTATGTTGACAGCCGGTAAGCTCATTGATATGAACATCGGTCTTTCCATGGCAACCGAATATGATCCCATGACGAAGTCGCAGGCCAGTGTGGTTGCAAACATGTATAATTATTTTGTTTTGCTTCTTTTGATCGTAAGTAACATGCACCACTATATTTTGCGGGCAGTCATTGATTCTTTTCAGTTGATTCCCATTGGAGAGGTAACTTTTCAGATGGATCATCTGCTGGAATCCATGATTCGCTTTATGGCAGATTCTTTTGTCATTGCATTTCGGATTTTTCTGCCTGTGTTTGCGGTCACGATGATCATGAACTGTATTCTGGGTATCCTGTCAAAGGTGGCACCGCAGATGAATATGTTTTCTGTGGGAATCCAGCTGAAACTTTTAGCAGGACTGGTTGTAATGCTCCTTACGGTTTTTTTACTGCCGGATGTGGCAAATTACATTTTTAAAGAGATGAAAATCCTTACAACACTTTTTATAAAAGGAATGACATAGCGTGATATATAATCTTCAGTTATTTGCAAAAGACGGTCCCGGTGGAGAAAAGACAGAACCGGCCACCGGCAAACGGTTAAAAGAGGCCAGAGAAGACGGAAAGGTAGCCAAAAGTAAGGAACTGAACTCGGCCTTTGAGCTGATGAGTCTGTTTCTCGTCTTAAAGATCCTGCTTTCCTATATCGGAAAAGGTATGATGAGGAGTTTTTTTGAAATATACGAACTGCTGCCGGATATCGTAAATGACAGTATAGGCGGGTTTTCCATCAGACAGGCGGCCTATCTTTTGAATTATGGATTAAAAGAAATCCTTATGGTTGTGATTCCGGTGTTTGCCATCGGGGTGTTGGTTTCTTTTCTGGTTACCCTTGTGCAGGTTAAATGGAAGCCGACTTTAAAACCTATGAAACCAAAGTTTTCTAAAATGAATCCGTTACAAGGGGTAAAGAAAATCCTGTCTAAGGATTCCATTTTTGAACTGGTGAAATCCATTGCAAAAATCGTGGTGATCTGTCTGATCGCTTATATCAATATTAAAAATTATGCGGATGAATTGTTTCTCCTTTATGAGATAACCCTTAATCAGGCGGTGAGTCTGGTGGGGGAAGTGATCATAGACACAGGTCTGAAAATATCTATGTTTTACCTGGTTTTAGGTGTTTTGGATTATGCATATAACAAGCATAAATTCAACGAAGAGATGAAGATGACCAAGCAAGAGGTCAAAGATGAGTTTAAAAACACGGAAGGAAATCCGGAGATCAAGAGCCGTCAGCGGCAGGTGATGCGGCAGGCTTCACAACGAAGAATGATGCAGAGTGTTCCGGATGCAGATGTGGTTATTACAAACCCGACCCATTTGGCAGTTGCATTAAAGTACGATTCCAATGTGGCCAGTGCGCCTATTGTGCTGGCGAAGGGAGAAGATTACCTTGCTATGAAGATCAAGGAAACTGCCCGGGAGAATAATATAGAAATTGTTGAGAATAAGCCGTTGGCACGAATGCTGTATGCCAACGTTGATATAGGACAACAGGTTCCGCCGGAGTTATACCAGGCGGTGGCCGAAGTGCTGGCAATGGTTTACCAGCACAAAAACGTTTCCTGATAGAGTTTGAGTAAGAGACATGAGAGGAGGGAAGAGATGAAGAAGACAGATCTTGGTGTTGCTGCATATCTGTTATGCGCAGTATTATTCTTCATTATCCCGATTCCCAGTTTATTACTGGATATCATGCTGGCATTTAATATTGCCATGGCATTGATCATTTTATTTAATGCTTTATTTGTAAAAGAAGTGCTGGATATGTCATTTTTTCCTACACTGCTTTTATTTACAACCATATTTCGAATTTCCCTCAACGTCTCTTCAACCCGTCTGATCCTGACTTCAGGTCAGCCCGGAAATGTGGTTGAGACCTTCGGACAGTTTGTGGGAGGAAATAACCTGGTTATTGGTGCCATTGTCTTTATTGTATTGGTTATTGTTCAGTTTGTTGTTATCAACAAAGGTTCTGAACGTGTTGCTGAGGTAACGGCACGTTTTACATTGGATGCGATGCCGGGAAAACAGATGGCGATCGATGCGGATTTGAATACCGGTGCTATTACGGAGGTCCAGGCCAGGGAGCGACGGGATAAGATCCAGCAGGAATCCAGTTTCTTCGGAGCCATGGATGGAGCCACCAAGTATGTAAAAGGAGATGCTACGGCAGGTATCATCATTACTGTGATCAATTTGATCGGCGGTACGGTACTTGGTGTTATGAACCAGGGACTGGATGTCATGTCGGCTTTGCAGCGTTACGGACTTCTTACTATCGGTGACGGACTGGTCAGTCAGATTCCTTCTATGCTGATCTCTTTATCCACCGGTATTCTGGTTACCAAGGCTTCGAAAGAGGCAGATTTCAGTACTATTTTAGTCAGACAGTTATTTGGAATTCCCCGGGTATTATACACGGTGGGAGGTACCATGATGGCGCTGGGCGTTGTAACGCCGCTGAACACGCTGTTGTTTCTGATTTTTGGCGGTTCTTTTGTGATTGCCGGACGCAATATTGCACAAAACAGCAGAATCGAGGCAGTGGAAGAAGAAGTGGAATCTTCCGAGGTACAGGCAGAGGAGATCCGAAAGCCGGAAAATGTAGTGTCGCTGCTTTCGGTTGATCCCATTGAGCTGGAGTTTGGATACGGAATCATTCCGCTGGCGGATGTGAACCAGGGAGGAGACCTTTTGGATCGTGTGATCATGATCCGACGCCAGATCGCGTTGGAATTAGGAACGATCGTTCCAATCATCCGATTAAGGGATAATATCCAATTGAATCCGAATCAGTATATCATTAAGATCAAGGGAATTCAGGTTACCGAGGGTGAGATTCTCTTTGATCATTATATGGCCATGAACCCCGGATATGTAGAGGAAGAGATTTCCGGAATACCTACCTTTGAACCATCTTTCCATCTGCCGGCAATCTGGATTACGGAGAGTCAGCGTGAGCGTGCGGAGAGTTTCGGATACACGGTGGTGGATCCGCCTTCCATTATTGCCACACATATTACAGAAGTGATCAAAGAGCATATTGCAGAACTGCTTACAAGGCAGGATGTCCAGACACTGGTTAACAATCTGAAGGAAAACAATCCGGTGCTTGTGGATGAATTGATACCGAAACTCCTTGGGCTGGGTGAAGTTCAGAAAGTTCTCCAGAACCTTTTGCGGGAACAGATTTCAATCCGTGATCTTCTGACTATTTTTGAATGTCTTGCTGATCATGCCGCAACCACCAGGGATACGGATGTATTGACGGAATATGTAAGACAGAGCTTGAAACGGTCCATTTCTGCCAAATATTTTCCGGCGAATGAAACCACCAGCGTGATAACATTAGATCCTAAGGTGGAGCAGGATATTATGAATTCTGTAAAACAGACGGAGCAGGGTGCTTATCTGACACTGGATCCGGAACGGACGAAAGCCATTATCGGTTCGGTTGAAGAAGAGGTGGCAAAACTTGAGAACATCGGAAAGAGTCCGATTATCATTACATCGCCCATTGTGCGCATGTATTTTAAAAAGTTGACAGAAGACTACATCAAGGATCTGATCGTGGTATCGTATAATGAGATTGATTCTAATGTGGAATTGCAGTCAGTTGGGATGGTGACAGGATAAATGACGATAAAGAAGTTCATTGCAAAAACCGAAGAAGAGGCTACGGCAAAAGCAAAGCAGGAATTAGGGGCATCCTGTGTGATTATGAATATCAGGCAGATCAAACCTACAGGTTTTTTGAAAGCATTTAAATCTTCAACTTATGAAGTGACTGCGGCGATTGAGGAAAAGGAGTATAAGATGAATGGAAATCAGAATATAAAAAATCCTTTTTCGGCTGAGAATACCGGGAAGATTAACCTTTCTGCCAATGAAGATATCCATGCGATTTTAAAGGAAACACCTTCAGACAGTACCATGAGTCAGAAGGCCGGATCAACCTATCAAAAAATGAGGCCACAATCTCATGAGGGAAAAAACATGGATGGTTTTGAGGAACGTCTGGAGAATCTCCAGAATATGCTGGAAGAACGTCTTGCACCGGTACCTCAAAAAGCAGATATCCAGGAAATGGAAGAAGAGCAGACAGGTAAACCGGTTATGCAGGAGACCGATGTCAAGGTTCTAAAAATGATCTATAATACGCTTTTGGACAATGAGGTGAATGAACGATATGCCAATCTGCTGATTGATGAGATTGATCGTTCTTCTAATAAATCAGCCAGTGTAGATATGCTTCTGGCCAATGTATATCAGAAAATGATCCTTAAATTCGGACAGCCATGTACCATTGAGCTTTCAGGTAAGAAACCCAAGGTGATTTTTTTCATTGGACCTACCGGTGTGGGAAAAACAACCACCATTGCAAAAATTGCTTCTAAGTTGAAGGTAGAAGGCGGGAAAAAGATTTCTCTGCTTACAGCTGATACATACCGGATTGCTGCTGAGGAACAGCTAAGAACCTATGCAAACATTTTGGATACACCGTTGACCATCATTTATGAGCCGGAAGAATTGCCTCAGGCGATCCAGAAGGTGAAGGATGCAGATGTTGTGCTGGTGGATACCGCTGGATTCTCTCATAAGAGTGTGCAGCAAAAGGAGGACACCAAAAACCTCATCCAGGCATTACCGGAGTCTTATCAGAAAGAAGTATACCTTGTTTTAAGTGCCACTACCAAATATCGTGATCTGATTGAGATCGCTGATTCCTATAAAGATATTGCCAATTACAAAATGATTTTTACAAAGTTGGATGAGACCAGTGCATATGGTAATCTCTTTAACATGAGAATGTATACGCAGGCGGAAATGTCCTACGTTACCAATGGTCAAAATGTGCCGGATGATATCGACGTATTTAATACGCAGGCGGTTGTAAAGAAGTTGCTTGGAGGTAAGTAGAATGGATCAGGCACAGCAGTTGCGAAATATAGTAAAACGACAGAATCAGGTTATGGCTGAACGTGCCAGGGTCATTACGGTTACCAGTGGAAAAGGTGGCGTTGGGAAGTCCAATACTACAGTGAATCTTGCAGTGGAGTTGCATAGACGCGGAAAATCTGTGATCATTTTTGATGCGGATTTTGGTCTGGCGAATGTGGAGGTTATGTTTGGGGCACTGCCAAAGTATAACCTTAGCGATCTGATCTATCGTGGGAAAAGTATCCGTGAGATCATAACGGAAGGTCCGGAAGGGATAGGGTTTATTTCCGGAGGATCCGGAATCGTAGGATTAAGTAATCTGTCCAGAGATCAAATTGCTTTCCTTATCCATAATCTGTCCTATCTTGATAATATGGCAGATTTTATCATCATTGATACAGGAGCAGGAATCTCGGACAGTGTATTGGAGTTTGCACTTGCAAGCCCGGAGATCCTGGTAATCACTACGCCGGAGCCAAGTTCTCTGACAGATTCCTATTCTTTGTTAAAGGCATTGTACCGCAACCCGGCATTTGACCGGATGCATACGCGGATACGCGTTTTGGCAAATAAAGTAAGTTCCATAGAAGATGGGGACGCCGTATATGAAAAACTGTCTTCTGTTGTCACCAGATTTCTGGATGGAAGATTGGATTATGTTGGTATGATACCGGCAGATCCGGCTATTGATAAAGCGATTCGTCAGCAAAGGCCTGTAACGATTTCTTATCCATCGGCGAAATCTTCCCAGGCATATAAGGTCCTGGCCGATAATCTTTTGAACGGAACACACCAGCAGATTGAAATGAAACGTGGTATTACCCAGCTGTTTACCAGTTTTATGACCAGGAAAAAATAGCGTATTACAGGAATAGAATTTATAATAGAAGTAAGTAGGAGGAATTCATGCTTTCAAGTATTATTAAGGTTGGAATGAATCTTGAACTTTCTCAGGAAACGGACAGCAAGGAGGAGAATACCATTGCAGGTGTTGTGTACTCCAGCAAGATCCAGGATATTTTTCCAAATGGAGATTTGGAGATCGATATGCCTATGTATCAGCAAAAACTGGTATTGCTGCATAACGGAGTGCGTTATAAGATTGTATTTTACGCACAGAATAATGCCTATACAGCAATTGGTGAGGTAGTGGACCGCTATAAATCCGGTAACATGTATCTGATACGTTTGGAATTGAAGACACAGCCTGTAAAGTTTCAGCGAAGAGAATTCTTCCGATTCGAGTGTATGATGGATTTTTCCTTTCATGACGTTATAGTGAATGAGGATGAGGAATCGGATCTTTCAAAAGCTTTGGAAAGAGTGAGGATGGATGATCCGGATCAGGATTGGAAAACTGCCATGGCATTGGACATCAGCGGAGGAGGAATTCGTTTTATCTCCAAGGAAGAATTGGTGTCAGGTAACTACGAACGATTTTTATTCGAACTTCCAATTTCCGGAAAAATAAAGGAAATTGATGCCTTAGGTATTGTTTTAAGCAGTAATAGGGTGGATGGGAGCAGACTTAAATTTGAAAACCGTGTGAGATTTGCTTATCTTTCGAATGCGGCCCGAGAAGAAATTATTAGATTTATTTTCGAAGAAGAGAGAAAAGCAAGAAAAAATTTGAGGTGATGAGCAAAATGAAGAAAAATATTATGGTGGTTGATGACTCTGCACTCATGAGAAGGGTGATGTGTGATATAATCAACTCAGATAGTTCATTCGAAGTGACAGATATGAGCCGAGATGGACAGGAAGCATATGAAAAGATCATTGCTCATAAATACGATGCTGTAGTGCTCGATGTGAATATGCCTCGAATGAATGGTTTGGAATTACTCAAAAAACTACATACTGAGAAAATTGATGTTATGGTGATCATGGCCAGTACCCTGACTGTGGAGGGATCCAGAGAAACAATGGAAGCCCTGGAGTTAGGGGCAGTGGATTTTGTAACAAAGCCGGGTAATATCATTGAAGCCAGAGGGGAAGATTTCTCACAGGCTCTTCTGAATGTACTTTCGGCAGTTTTGAATAATCCACGGCCTAGTGTATCATCCACAACCAGGACAGGCGTAGGAAAGACAAGATCTCTTACAGGTACTCTTCCGGAGAAGAGCATGGTCAGAACCGGCAATAAGCTGATCGCTCTTGCATGCTCAACTGGAGGGCCGAAGTCATTGCAGAGTGTGATCCCGCTTCTCCCCAAGAAAATGGATGCACCAATGGTTTTGGTTCAGCACATGCCGGCCGGTTTTACCAAATCTATGGCAGAAAGATTGAATGAGCTTTCTTTTGTGGAGGTAAAAGAAGCAGAAGAAGGTGATATCCTGCAGAAGGGACATGTATATGTCGCACCGGGAGGCAGGCATCTGACGGTAGTAAAAAGACCGGATGGCAGTCATGTGATCCGGCTAAATGATGCTCCTGCGGTAGGAGGACTTCGTCCATGTGCGGACATTATGTATGATTCCCTTAAGACCTGCGGTTACGACGAAGTGGTATGCGTTGTCCTAACAGGCATGGGAGCAGACGGCACCAAAGGGATTTCAGAATTAAACCGGGAAAAGAAGATCTTTACCATTGCCCAGGATGAGAAGAGTTGTGTGGTATACGGTATGCCTCGAGCCATTGCAGAAACAGGATTAGTAAATAAAGTAGTTCCTTTAGACAATGTAGCATCAACGATCATTATGAATGTGGGGGTACAATAAGTATGGATGTAAGCCAGTATCTTGAGATTTTTATTGATGAAACCAGTGAGCATATCCAGAATTTAAGTGACTGTATCATGAATCTGGAGCAGGAACCGGATAATAAGGATACAATTAATGAAATCTTTCGTGCAGCGCATTCCCTGAAAGGAATGGCCGGAACGATGGGATTCAAAAGAATGCAGCATCTTACCCATGATATGGAGAATGTTTTTCAGGAGGTCCGTTCTGATAAGATCAAGGTGAACGGGGCGATGATTGATGTATTGTTCCAGTGCCTGGATGCTATCGAGGGATATCTTGACTGCATCAAGAATACTTCAGATGAGGGAACGCAGGATAATGAGGCAATTATAAATAATTTAAACCAGATTCTGAACAGTGCGGAAGGTGCGGACGAAAGTCAGGATTCCGGAAATAATGAGGAAGCAAAGCAGGAACAGGAGTCTTCTTCCGAAAGCTTTGAATTGAAATTCCTGAACGATGATTTCGGCGATTCTGTAAAGGCTGCTGTAAAAGAAAAAGAACAGGCAGGACAGAAGGTTTATGGTCTTACCGTCTATATTGACAAGAATTGTCTGCTGAAAGCAGCCAGGGCTTTTCTGGTTTTTAAGGCTGTGGAAGAAATGGGAAGTATCATCTATTACAATCCTTCTTCCCAGGATATTGAAGATGAGAGATTTGAGTTTGATTTTAGTATTTTTGTAGCCACAGATCGTTCTTTGGAGGATCTGACGGCAGCTGCAAAAGCTGTTTCTGAAATCGAAGAAGTGGTAGGTAAGCAGGTTACATACGAGGAGTTGAGTGTTGCAGAGGATAAGGATACTGCACAGCAGGAGGAACAGGCAGGAGAAGCCAAGAAATCTACGGCGATTGCCTCACAACCTGCTGCTTCAAAGAAAGCTTCTGCAAATAACAAACCGGTAACCAGCAGAACGGTTCGTGTAGACATTGAAAAACTGGATACATTGATGAATCAGGTCAGCGAGCTGATCATTGCAAAGAACTCTTTGGTTTCTATTTCAGGGGCAGAAGGAAGCGGTTTCCAGAATCAGACCTTTACGGAACAGATCGAATATTTGGAACGGATCACTACCAGTCTTCATGAATCTGTTATGAAGGCCAGAATGGTGCCTATTGAAAGTGTTGTAAACAAGTTCCCGCGTATGATCCGTGATCTGTCTAAGAAACTTGACAAAAAAATGGAACTGGTTATGACCGGTGAGGAAACGGAACTGGATCGTACCGTGGTGGATCAGATTGGTGATCCTCTGCAGCATTTACTTCGTAACTCTGCTGACCATGGACTGGAATCCAATGAGCTTCGTATTGAGAGAGGCAAGCCCGAAGTTGGAAAGATTTTCCTGAATGCTTATCAGGAAGGAAATAATGTTGTTATCGAAGTCGGTGATGACGGTAACGGTATTGATACACAGTCTGTAAAAGCAAAAGCGATTGAGCGTGGACTGGTAACACCGGAGCAGGCGGATACCCTTTCCCAGAAAGAGATCATCGATTTCCTCTTTATGCCCAGTTTTTCTATGGCCAAAAAGATCTCCGATATTTCCGGACGTGGTGTTGGATTGGATGTGGTAAAATCCAATATCGAAGCATTGGGCGGAGATGTAGAGGTAAAAACCACTCTTGGTGAAGGATCGAAGTTTATTGTCCGGCTACCGTTGACTTTGGCTATTATCCAGGCGTTGATGGTTGAAATCGAGAACGAAAAATATGCCATTGCATTAGGATCTATCCAGAATATCGAAGATATTCCGGTTGAGGAAGTAAAATACGTTCAGGCGAAAGAAGTGATCACATTGCGAGGCTCTGTCATTCCTCTGATCCGGCTGGATGAGATTCTTGATGTTCAGAGAAATGATCCGGAGGAACAAAAGAAGAAAACCTCTCTTACTGTTGTAATTGTGAAGAAGGGCGATAATTTTGCGGGACTTGTAGTTGACCGACTGATAGGCCAGCAGGAGATCGTAATAAAATCTTTAGGTAAATATATTAACAACAATAAGATGATCAGTGGAGCAACAATCCTGGGTGATGGTGAAGTTGCCTTGATCTTAGATTCTAATACGTTGATGTAGGAGGGGAAAGACATGGCAAATACAAAGAATGCGTTATCTACCGCAGACGGAAATATGAAACAGTTTATTGTTGTGAAAATCGGTAGTGAACAGTATGGAATTGATATTACTTTCATTGATAATATTGTGCGCATGCAGAAGATCACCAGAGTACCAAAGGCACAGGAATATTTCAAAGGAATCATTAATCTTAGGGGTGAAGTGGTTCCGGTTATGAGTCTTCGTCTGCGTATGAGTCTTGAGGATGATGAGTTTACTCATGATACACGGATCATCATTGTTAAAATGGAAGAACATGGCAGCTTAGGCCTGATCGTGGATCAGGTTATAGAGGTCGTGGAACTTGGCGCCAATGACATTGATAGTTATAATCCGGATAATAAGGATGAAAAGAGTGTTTTTATCAAGGGAATCGGAAAGTCCAACGAACAATTGATTTCATTATTGGAGCTTAGTGCGCTTATTGAAGAAAAAGAGACTGTTTAAAACTGAATCAATAGTGGGACCGGTAAAGGTCTCACTATTGTTGTACTTGTAGGAGGTACTATGCCAGGTTATAGTTTAGAAGATGTGAATGATATCTATTTTGATGTTTTGAAGGAAATCGGTAACATTGGTGCGGGAAATGCCACAACTGCCATTGCTTCCATGCTCCAGATCAGATTGAACATGAGTGTTCCCATGGTCAAGCTATTGACTTTTCCTGAGTTGGGGGGAGCTATAGGAGGAGAAGAAGAGCAGGTGGTCGGCATCTTTCTGGAAGTTGAAAATGATATTACCGGTAGTATGATGTTTGTTTTGAAAATGGATTCTGCCCGTTATTTAGTGAATAAGCTGATGATGAAAGAGGGCGGAGAAGATGAACCTTTCGACGAAATGGAGATGTCTGCGTTAAAGGAGATCGGAAACATTATTGCAGGGTCCTACCTTTCTGCACTGGCATCTATGACGAATCTAAGGATCACATCCTCTGTGCCTTATTTGTGTGTGGATATGGCAGCGGCGATCCTAAGCGTTCCGGCTATCCAGTTTGGACAGTATGGTGACAATGCTTTATTGATCCAAACGGAGTTTGGTGATGAAACCATAATTGATGGATATTTTATACTATTGCCGGATTTGGATTCTTATTCCAAAATTCTTGGTTCCTTAGGAATCCAAATTTAAGGAGAGTTATATGAACGAGATGATAAAGGTAGGTATGGCTGATTTGAAAACAGGTCGCAATTCTGATGTGATCACCACACTGGGACTGGGATCCTGCATTGGAATTGCGTTATATGATCCTACCACGAAAATCGGAGGTCTGGCACATGTTATGCTGCCGGACAGTACTGCGATCAAAAACAATAGCAACATTGCCAAGTTTGCGGATACCGGCATAGCCGAGTTACTGAGCCAAATGATCAAGATAGGTGCGAAACGAACCTGTATTGTGGCAAAAATAGCAGGCGGAGCCCGGATGTTTGAAATGAACGGACTTTCTGCCATCGGAAATGTGGGAGACCGAAATGCGGAAGCATCCCGGGAGACATTAAAGAAACTTGGCATTCGCCTGATTGCGGAAGATACCGGTTTGAATTATGGTCGAACCGTTGAACTTTATTGTGAAACAGGAAAGTTTTTGATTAAATCCGTTGGAAAAGATATAAAAGAGATTTGAAAGCCGGTATGTATAGGGAGCAGGAGGTAATCCATGAAGACAAGAGTGGTGCCATCTATTTGTATGTTGGCGGCTGGTTTGATCAGATGTATTGTGGGCGCAATATATCAGGAAGAGTTAAAAAGTTTTTTATGGTCCCTGATCCTTGTGATGGTTCTGTTTTATCTGTTTGGTATTGTGATCAGGTTCGTTTTGGACAGAAATATCAAAGAGATGCTGGTGGATGAACAAAACCAGGAGGAAGAGGGCATAGAGCTGGAAAATATAGAGGAATCTCAGCCTGAGGATCTGGCTGAAGGGGAGAATGTTTCGGTAAAGGAAAAGGATTCCGAACAGATGGGACAGGAATAATATGCAATAACCAATCTATGTGTAGGAGGAAGCCGGATGAAGGCGGAAGAGAAAGAGAAGCTTTGGCAGAAATACAGACAGCAGCCTACAGGCGAATTGCGAGAACAACTTATAATTGAATATTCTCCGTTAGTTAAGATCGTTGCGGGAAGGTTAGGAATGTACCTTGGCGGTAATCTGGAGTATGAGGATCTTGTCAGTTATGGAATATTTGGCCTGATTGATGCAATTGATAAGTTTAATCTGGATAAAGAAGTGAAGTTCGAAACCTATGCCAGTCTTCGTATACGTGGTGCGATTCTGGATCAGGTAAGAAAAATGGATTGGATTCCCAGAACCATACGACAGCGCCAACGCAAGGTAGAAGATGCGGTAAAGTCACTGGAAAACAAACTGGGGCGCAGTGTCAGTGATGATGAGATCGCGCAGGAATTGGGACTTTCTTCTGAAGAGTACGCGGATTGGCAGAATCAAATGAAAGTGACAAATCTGGTCTCATTAAATGAGTTTGAAGATCAGGGCCCGGAGCCTGTTATGGATGCACGTCACAACAGTCATTTTGCGGAGCCGGAACAGGCTATGGAAAAAGAGGGGTTAAAGGAGGCTTTGGCCAGCAGTATAGAGCTTTTAACGGAGAAAGAAAAGCAGGTTATCCTGTTTTACTACTATGAGGAGATGACCTTAAAGGAGATCAGCCTGGTGTTAGAGGTTTCGGAATCCCGTGTATCGCAGCTTCACACTAAGGCATTGCAGAAAATGAAGAAAACCATGGGTGATTACATGGATGTTTTATACAATTAATGTTTGGATGGGAGAATGTTATGTCAGCGCAGAATGGATATGCTCAGTTAGTTGTTAAGGGAGAAGACACGAACGTGATCATTTATCCGCCAAAAGATGGCGGAGCGCCAATGGATGTTAATCGATTGGTCAGCTATTTGGAGAGAAATCTTTTAAATCAATATGATTTAAAGAAACTTTCCCAGGCATGTAAAAATATGAATTCTGAAACGGAATTAAAGGTGGGAATGGCTCCGGTACGGGCATTTAGCGAATCTATGGAGTTGGAAGTATCAGCAGATAAAATGCTGGTCTTTTGTCGTTTTTATCCGTCCTCCGAAGGCGGAAACTGGATGACAGACAATGACATTACGGTTCAGATGCAGCAGAATAAGATTAAATACGGGATCGATCATGAAGCGATTGCCCGGTTTTTAGAAAATCGCGAGTATAATAAGGATATTGTACTGGCAAAAGGAAAACCTCCACGTCAGGGAAAAGACGCGAAAATTGAGTATTTCTTCAATACATCTTTAAACACAAAACCGAAAAAGAATCCGGACGGAACCGTGGATTATCATGATCTGAATACGGTTAGTATGGTGCAGGAAGGCCAGAAACTGGCAAAACTCACTCCACCGGATCCGGGAGAGGATGGCACTGATGTTTTTGGTAATATTATCAAACCCAGGGCGGTAAAAGATCTGAAATTGGAATTTGGTAATAATATAACCCTTTCCGAAGACCGCACAGAGATTATCAGTAACGTTACCGGCCATGCAGTACTTACTGCAGGAAAAGTTTTTGTATCCGATGTTCTGGAGATCCCTGCAGATGTGGATACTTCCACCGGTGATATTAATTATGACGGTTCCGTGTTGATCAAAGGAAATGTCAAAAGCGGTTTTAAAGTAACGGCAAATGGTGATATCGTGGTGGAAGGCGTTGTAGAAGGAGCTGTTGTAAAATCCAAAGGGCAGATCGTGATCAAGCAGGGAATCCATGGAATGAACAAAGGAATCCTGAATGCCGGCGGAAATATCATCTGTAAGTTTATTGAAAATGCTACAGCGATCAGTGGCGGATACATTGAAACGGAAGGTATTATGCACAGTAATGTATCGGCATTTTCCGAGATCCATGTACATGGAAGGAAAAGCCTTGTTACCGGAGGTGTGATCCGGGCAGGTGTTTTATTGGATACAGAGGTTTTGGGATCGGAAATGGGAACGGTAACTCAGGTTGAAGTGGGTGTTGATCCCGCCAAAAAAGCAGAATTTATCCAATTACAGAAGAGCCTTGTGGATCTGCAAAAGAGCGTAGAATCCATAAAGCCGATTTTAACGAATTTTTCTGAAAAAATTAATGCCGGAGTTAAGCTTCCCAAGGATAAACTGGAGTATGTGCAAAAGCTGGCGCAGCATTTTAAAACCGAACAGGAAAAAATGAAAGCCGTAAAAGAAGAGTTGAGTGTTCTTCATTCCGAAATCAGGGCGGGAAGCGATGCCAGGGTCAAAGTATCTAAAGATGTGTACCCCGGTGTCACTATTACGATCTCTGATGTCAGCCTGACGGTCCAGGATACCCGGGCATTTTGTCAATTCGTGCAGGAAGGCGGAGAAGTAGTAGTAAAGAATCTTTAAATCTTTAGAGGTGATGATATGTCTATTAGACCGGTTGATTTGGGTGGAATGTTACAGCGCAGTCAGGATGTCGGCAGTGTAAAACAGCAACAGGATCAAAGGCCTGTGGTGGAGCAACAGCAGATCGAACGACGGGAAGAAGAAAAAACCTATCAGAGAATGCGTCAGGTGAACCAGACTGACAAAAAAGATGAGATGCAGTCTAAATATGATGCAAGGGACGAGGGTAAGAATAAGTATTTCTTTGATGAAAGCAAAAGAAAAAAGAAGGCAAAAGAAGTGGATAAAGTGGTCCGTAAGGAGTCTGTTTCCGGTTTTGACGTGAAAGTATAATAATCTAACAGTAGGAAAAGTGATTTATGGGTGTTTTAGAGACAGTATTAATATTGATCGGCGTCGTTTTGGTGATTGGAAGCTATTTTGTTTCGGATAAACTATCCCAAAGGGATGTGGAAAAAATTGCAGATCTTTCCGAGGCAGAATTGCGGGTTATTGTAGAAAAGCAGATTGCCCAGGCGAGAAGCAGGATTGAAGATGCCACACAGGAAGTACTGGAGGAAACCTCCGGAAAAGCAGAACGTTTTATGGAAAAAGAATCCAATGAGAAGATCATGGCCATTAGCGAGTATTCTGATACTGTGCTGGAATCTATTAATAAAACACATAATGAAGTGATGTTTCTGTATAGTATGTTGAATGACAAGTATGAGGAGCTGACGAA
Source organism: Lachnospiraceae bacterium (assembly GCA_051877515.1). GTDB lineage: Bacteria > Bacillota > Clostridia > Lachnospirales > Lachnospiraceae > XBB1006. Next base: position 345,033 of record JBJEIY010000017.1, read on the forward strand.
TTATGCCAACCATCTTTCCAGCTTAAAAGGTCAGATCGATGATTGCAGCCGTGAGGTTCTGGATGCGGTAAATCAGAGGAAAGAAATGGAGGAAACATCGAAAGAAGAAGTTGTTTTATTAGCGGAAGAAACATTGCCGAAGGAAGACAGGGAAGAGTCAATTTATCACAAGGATCAGATCCTTGCATGCTATCGTGAAGGGATGACGGATGTGCAGATCGCAAGACAGCTGGGCCTGGGAATAGGAGCTGTTCGCCTGATCATTGAATTGTATAAAGGAACAACGGTATGAGATTTAAGTATTATTTAAGAGGAGCAGGTGTGGGAATCATTGTGACCACTCTGATTTTTACCATAGCTCTTGTGCGGTATAAGCCTTCGCTTTCTGCTGATGAGATTCGTCAGCAGGCTCAAAAGCTTGGTATGGTAATGCCGACAGATACTGCCTCAGGTGATGCGGAAAGGAAAACTGACGCGGAAGGAAGCACCGGACAGGAAAAGCCGGTTTCACAAGAAAAAGAAACTCCGGAGAATGAAACTCCGAAGAATGAAACAAAAGCGAAAGAGGATCCCGCCACAAAAACATCGGAGGAGTCTTCCGTGATCAAATTTGAGGTCAAGGGAGGACAGTTTTCCGACGTTGTCAGTGAAAATCTTGCATCCAAAGGACTGGTGCCGGATGCAGAAGAGTATAACAAATGGCTGATGAAGCATCATTATGACAGTGACATACAGCCGGGTGTATATTATATTAACTCCGATGCCACTTTCAAAGAAATCGCGGAAATCATTACAACAAAACAGGAATAAAAAGTGCTTGCATAACAAAGAGGACTGTGCTATTATATCATAGTCTGAGCGTATTTTGTTATGCAGGCATTTTGCGTTCAGAAGTAACTTTAATTCAGCAAACACATACGTGGACCTGTACGAAGGGTGCCTAGGTTTTCGACGGGGAGGAAGCGTATGGAAGAAGAACCAATGGAGGTAAAGAAAAATGGGCGTTATTTCAATGAAACAGTTATTAGAAGCAGGTGTTCATTTCGGACATCAGACCAGAAGATGGAATCCTAAGATGGCTCCATACATCTACACAGAGCGTAATGGTATTTATATCATTGATCTGCAGAAATCTGTAGGTAAAGTAGATGAGGCTTACAAGGCAATCGCTGATATTGCAGCAGATGGTGGTACCATTCTTTTCGTTGGAACCAAAAAGCAGGCACAGGAAGCAATTCAGACTGAAGCAGAGCGTTGCGGAATGTTCTATGTAAACGAAAGATGGTTAGGTGGTATGCTTACCAATTTTAAGACCATCCAGAGCCGTGTTAAGAGACTGAAAGCTATTGAGAAGATGCAGGAAGACGGAACTTTTGATGTGCTTCCGAAGAAAGAAGTAATCGCGCTGAAGAAAGAGCTTGCAAAGCTTGAGAAGAACCTTGGCGGAATCAAAGAAATGAAGAAGGTTCCGGATGCAATTTTTGTAGTAGATCCTAAGAAGGAAAGAATCTGTGTTCAGGAAGCACATACTCTTGGAATTCCTTTGATCGGTATTGCAGATACCAACTGTGATCCGGAAGAACTGGATTATGTAATTCCGGGTAACGATGATGCAATCCGTGCAGTAAAACTGATCGTTGCCAAGATGGCGGATGCCGTAATTGAAGCAAACCAGGGTGAAGCTGTATATACAGAAGAAGTTGAGGTTGAAGGCGAACCATCCATGGAAGAAATTGTAGAAGAATAATCGAGATTACGGAGGAATTAGAAGATGGCTATTACAGCAGCAATGGTAAAAGAATTAAGAGAGATTACCGGTGCAGGAATGATGGACTGCAAGAAGGCTCTTGGCGAAACAAATGGTGATATGGATGCAGCGGTTGAGTTCTTAAGAAAGAACGGACAGGCGAAAGCAGAAAAGAAAGCCAGCAGAATTGCAGCTGAGGGAATCTGTTGCGTAGCAGTAGACGGAGATACAAAGGCAGCTGTTGTGGAAGTAAACTCCGAAACAGACTTTGTTGCAAAGAATGAGAAATTCCAGAGCTTTGTAAAAGGGGTTGCAGAGAAAGCATTAAATACATCTGCAGCAGATATGGATGCATTTCTTGCAGAATCCTGGGATGGAAGTAAATCCATTTCCGAGGAACTGGTTGAGCAGATCGCAACAATCGGTGAGAAATTAAGCATTCGTCGTTTTGAGAAAGTAGAAGCAGCAAATGGCTGTGTTGTTTCTTATGTTCATGGTGGAGGAAGAATCGGTGTTATCGTAGAGGCTGATACTTCTGTAGTGAACGATGCTGTGAAAGAAGCATTAAGCAATATCGCAATGCAGGTTGCAGCTATGTATCCAAAGTATGTTGATCGCAGCGAGATCAGCGAAGAATATATCGCACATGAAAAAGAGATCTTACTTGCCCAGATCATGAACGATCCTAAGGAATCCCAGAAACCGGAAAAGGTGATCAATGGAATGATCGAAGGACGTGTCAGCAAAGAATTAAAAGAAATCTGTCTGTTGGATCAGGTATATGTAAAAGCAGAAGATGGAAAACAGTCTGTTGCGAAGTATCTTGAGCAGGTTTCCAAGGAAGTTGGCGCAACTGTTACGGTTAAGAGATTTGTTCGTTTCGAAACCGGTGAAGGTATGGAAAAGAAGAACGAGGATTTTGCAGCGGAAGTTGCAAAGCAGATGGGACAGTAATTCTTTCAAGTATACTGGATATAGAACCCCTGAAATTCTCCGGAATGGGAAATTTCAGGGGTTTTTGTACACGAGCAGGGGGAATGATATGAAGAAGAATGTATTAAAACCGATTGTTTCTGTGATACTTCTGATTCTTGTGTTGATTGCAGCGGTGCTGCTTTTCTATACCATTCGTGAGTATCGTCCGAAAGCAAAAGAAAATGTGGAGGTTTCGGACGGAACCCGGGTACTTGAGCCTGGGGATACTTTTTCAGTATTGACATACAACACCGGTTATGCCTGTCTTAGTTATGATCAGGATTTCTTTATGGATGGCGGTTCTATGGTTCGGCCGGACAATGGAGGATTAGTGGAAGAAAATCTGGCAGGCATTGCTTCCGTGATGAAACAGCAATCTGCAGACTGTTATTTTTTGCAGGAGGTGGATCGGGATTCTTACCGCACTTATCATATTGACCAGCTGTCCTATTATGAGAGTGCACTGGGATGGAAGGGAATGTATGCTTGTAATTTCAGGTGTGATTTTGTTCCCTATCCTTTCCCGCCCATTGGAAAAGTGGATTCCGGACTGTTTACCATGACCGGTCACAAAGTGAGCAAAGCTACCCGTATTGCTTTGCCGGAATCTTTTTCATGGCCAATCAAAACCTGCAACCTGAAACGTTGCATGCTGGAGGTTAGAATTCCTATTGAAGGAAGTAAGAAGGAACTGGTGCTGATCAATTTTCATCTGGAAGCATACGACGATGGGGAAGGCAGGATCGCCCAGAGTAAAATGCTGTCCGAAAAGCTGGAAGAAGAATATGCGAAAGGCAATTATGTGATAGCGGGGGGAGATTTTAACCAGACTTTTGAAGGAATGGAAACATATCCGATATTGCCTGAAACGAGCTGGGTTCCCAATGTCATGGAGGAAAAGGATATTCCCGAACATTTTTCCTTTGCGGTTTCGGATAATGTGCCCACCTGCCGGTTATTAAATGCACCTTATAGCGGGAATTATCTGGATTCACAGGTTTTCGTGATCGATGGTTATATTGTCTCCGATAATCTGAATGTGATCAAGGTACAAACCATAGATACGGATTTCAGATGGGCGGATCATCAGCCGGTGAGATTAGAGGTTATTTTAAAAGACAGGTAAGGAGTTTGATTCAAATGAGGAAAGAAGTTCCTTTGAAAAAATATCAGCGGAAGATGGAGCACTCTTATACGCTGGGAGCATTTCCCACCATAGAATTGTTGCAGCATAAACCGGAAAAGGTGATCAGGGTTCTGATCCATCCGGATATGAACAGTGAGGCACAGTTTCACGTGATCTCGGATCTGTGTGAGAAACATGGTGTTCCCTATGAAATCAACCGAAAGGATGTTGAGAAGATCCGGGACAAAGAGAATTGCCTTTCCATTGGTGTGTTTGAAAAGTATGAGGAGGATTTAAAAGATACTCCGGGACATATTGTGCTGGTTCATCCCAGTGATATGGGCAATATGGGTACCATCATACGGACTGCCATTGGTTTTGGTATCCGTGATCTGGCTATCATTGAGCCGGCCGTGGACATGTTTCATCCCAAAGTGGTGCGTTCCTCTATGGGAGCATTGTTTCAGATGCGTTTTCACCGCTATTTGGAGTTTGAACACTACAAAAAAGAGTTTCCGGACAGAAGTCTCTATCCGTTTATGCTGAAAGGAGCAGTGGATTTGCAGGAGTTTCAGCGGGATAAAAGACATAACTTCAGCCTGATCTTTGGAAATGAAGCTACCGGCCTGCCGGATGAATTTGCCATGGAGGGACAGAGTATTCGCATCCGGCACCGGGACACCATTGACTCCTTGAATCTTTCTATGGCTGTGGGGATTGCTCTTTATGATTTTACAAAATAAATAATTGCATATTTTATATGATGTGGTAAAATAAAAAAGGAACTTTTTCTTGGAGGAAAGCATGAATGATAATCCAATAGTTGGGATAAAAGAACAGCAGCGTAGACGACGCAGGATCAATCGTATAAAATCCGCGATTCTGTGGTTTTTTTTGATATGGATCATTTTTACCGTTACGGCCTGCGTTATTTTAGGTATCCGGGTTGCGTCATTGAATAAAAAAATTAATAAGATCTATGATTATCTGACAACATCTTCTTCTGACGCACAGATTACGGAAGAGGATTATGCAGACCTCACCGGAGAGCTGCCTGTTGATGAGGATGAAATCAGAAATTATAATACAGATTCGGATAATCAGGTAGTAGATAAGGATTCCAGAAAGGTTTATCTTACATTTGATGATGGCCCCAGTGATAATACCGATGAGATCCTGGATATTTTAAAAGAATATGGTATTAAGGCCACTTTCTTCGTTGTGGGCAAAACCGATGAGAATTCCAGACAAATGTATAAGAGAATCGTTGAGGAAGGGCACACCATTGCCTTACATTCATACTCCCACAAGTATTCGGAGATCTATTCTTCCGTTGAGAAGTTTAAAAACGATTTGGATAAGCTTAATAAACTGATTCGCGAGGAAACAGGTGTGAACACTTATTTTCTCAGATTTCCGGGAGGCAGTTCCAATCAGGTCAGCGATGTGGACATGAAAGAGTTTATTAAAATGGCTACCGAAGAAGGGTATACATATTTTGACTGGAATGTGGTGTCCGGAGACGCCACATCAGGAAGCTATACAGCGAAGGATCTTGTAAACAATGTGGTTACCGGCGTTGAGAATTATCAGGAATCCATTGTTTTAATGCATGATGCATCGGATAAGGACTCAACGGTAGAAGCATTACCAAAGATGATAGAAAAATTGAAGTCAGAAGGGTATCAAATGCTTCCTATCGATGATGATACAAAAATCATCCAACACGTTTCTGTAGAAAGTGTTGTAAATGAATGAAAATCGAAAAGCGGAGGTACGATGAATGAGTTTTTTTAAAGATTTTAAAGAGGATTTTTCTTCTGCAGTGAATGAAATTTTGCCGGGTGAGGAAGGAATGGATGCCCTGACAGAAGAGATGGATTCTCAGAATTTAGAGAATGAGATGCCGGATCAAAAGGAGATGGGACAGAAAATGGATGAGATTCATGAAATGTTACAGGAAGCAGCAGCTTCTGTTTCTTCACAGCCTGTCCGTCAGGATAGTTTCCAGACAGCAGTTGAGACCGGCAGATCTTTCGAAACAGACACGATGTCCAGAGTTACGGATGAAACGGCTGTGATCACAGAGGGAATGACTATTACAGGTAACCTTGAGTCTACCGGTTCTGTGGAAGTGAGAGGAACTGTGCTGGGTGATGTACGCTGCAACGGCAAGCTGGTTGTAACAGGTACTATTTCAGGAAATGCTACTTCTTCTGAGTTTTTTGCTGATAATGCAACCGTAGAAGGAGAAATCGTTGCTGAAGGAACCGTTAAGGTTGGATCCGGTTCCGTGATCCGTGGAAATATTTCTTCTACATCAGCCGTTATAGCGGGAGCTGTGAAAGGTGATATTGATGTACAGGGACCGGTGGTTGTGGATACTTCCGCAGTTGTTGTGGGAAACATTAAGTCACGTTCTGTTCAGATCAATAATGGAGCAGTGATCGAAGGATTCTGTTCCCAGAGTTATTCTGAAGTAGATGTTCAGAGTATCTTCGGATAAGGAGATCATGGGAAATGAAAAGAGTATTACTGAAGTTAAGTGGAGAGGCACTGGCTGGCGAGAAGAAGACCGGCTTTGATGAAGAAACCGTTCTGGAAGTCGGACGTCAGGTAAAACAATTGGTGGATCAGGGTATCCAGGTCGGCATTGTGATCGGTGGAGGAAACTTCTGGAGAGGCCGTACCAGTGAGAATATGGATCGATCGAAAGCAGATCAGATCGGAATGCTTGCTACGGTAATGAACTGTATTTATGTGTCAGAGCTGTTCCGCAGTCTTGATATGAAGACAGCGGTTCTGACCCCCTTTGAATGTGGTTCTTTTACAAAACTGTATTCGAAAGACAGGGCAAATAAGTATTTTGATAAAAACATGGTGGTGTTTTTTGCCGGAGGAACCGGTCACCCGTATTTTTCCACGGATACAGCAACAGTACTCAGGGCTGTGGAAATCGAAGCAGATGTGATCCTGCTGGCCAAAGCGGTGGATGGTGTATATGACAGTGATCCAAAGGTAAATCCAAATGCCAGAAGATATGATGAGATCAGTATCCAGCAGGTGATTGACGAGAAGCTGGCAGTGGTGGATCTTACGGCATCCATTATGTGTATGGAACAGAAGATGCCAATGTATGTATTTGCGTTATCGGAAGAGAATAGCATTGTAAAGGCTATGAGTGGTAAGTTTAACGGAACAAAAGTATTAGTATAAAATGGAGGGTGTACATGGACACAAGATTATTACCGTTTCAGGAGAAAATGGAAAAGACACTTTCAAATCTGGTTTCCGAATATGGAACCATTCGTGCAGGACGTGCCAATCCGCATGTTCTGGATAATATTCGGGTGGATTATTATGGAACACCATCTGCATTGCAGCAGGTATCCAATGTTTCTGTTCCGGAACCCAGAATGCTTCAGATCCAGCCATGGGATGCATCTTTATTAAAGGAGATCGAAAAGGCGATCAATATGTCAGATCTGGGCATCAACCCTACAAATGATGGTAAGGTGATCCGCCTTGTTTTCCCGGAGCTTACAGAAGAGAGACGTAAGGATCTGGTGAAAGAAGTTAAGAAAAAAGGTGAAGATGCCAAGGTTGCGATCCGAAATATCCGCAGAGATGCAAACGATAGCATGAAAAAAACGGCGAAGGCCGAAGATTTGTCAGAAGATGTGCTCAGTCAGTTGGAAGAAGAAATCCAGAAATTAACGGATAAGTATATTAAGAAAATTGATGAGACCATAGAAGAGAAATCAAAAGAAATTATGACAGTGTAGGAATGTGGGGACAGGCATTTGCATGTCCCCATAAGATTTATGGTGAGATTATGAAAGAATTAAATCATTTGGCTATTATTTTAGACGGAAATGGGAGATGGGCAAAGTCACGGGGACTTCCCCGTACCGCTGGACACGTCCAGGGTGCCAAAAATGTTGAAAATATCTGCCGTTTATGTTATGCAAAGGGGATCCAATACCTGACGGTATATGCTTTTTCCACCGAAAACTGGAAGCGGCCCCAGGATGAAGTGGCCACACTGATGAAACTTCTGAATTCTTATCTGGATTCCTGCATTCGCAGTTCAAAGCAGGATAATATGAAGGTGAGGTTTTTGGGAGACCGCCATGGTCTGGAAGATCTTAGGGATAAAATGGAGCGTCTGGAAGAAATTTCAAAGGACAATACAGGATTGAATCTGCAGATCGCACTCAATTACGGCTCCAGGGATGAGATCCTTCGAGGGGTTAAAAAGCTGGTCAGACAGGCGAAACAGGATGACTTGAAGGCGGATGAGATTACGGAGCAGACCATTGCCCGGATGCTGGATACAGCAGATATTCCGGATCCGGATTTATTGGTCCGGACCAGTGGAGAACAGAGACTGTCCAATTTTCTGTTATGGCAGCTGGCCTATACCGAGTTTTATTTTACTCCGGTTGCATGGCCTGATTTTGATGAGAAGCAGCTGGATCTGGCAATAGATGCCTACTATGGAAGAGACAGACGTTTCGGAGCTGTAAAGGGGGAATAAGATGTTTAAAACAAGACTGATTAGCGGAGTGATACTGGTAGTTCTTGCTTTATTTTTGATCATAACCGGAGGGAATGTGCTGTTTTTTTCCATGATAGCGATTTCACTTATGGGTTTATTTGAATTGTATCGTGTATTTAAGATTCATAATCGCCTTCCGGGCTTTATAGGATATATCGCGGTGATTCTGTATTATCTGGATTTAAAACTGGAGTATTTACCGGATATCAGAATGCTTTTTGTGGGATCCTTAATCCTGATACTGGCTGCGTTCGTGATCCGGTATCCTCATTATGATGTCACCCAGATGATGGCAGCATTTTTTGGTATCTTTTATGTGGGAGTTCTTGTTTCTTTTGTATATCAGACCAGAATGCTTCCCTGGGGTAATGTTTTGGTATGGCTGATCTTCTTGTCTTCCTGGGGATGCGATACCTGTGCTTATTGTACGGGAATGTTGTTTGGAAAGCATAAGATGACGCCCTTATTAAGCCCCAAAAAAACAGTAGAAGGAGCAGTTGGAGGAGTGATCGGCAGTGTGCTTCTGACCTTATTATATGGTTGGATCATGGGACGGTTTATGCCGATGGAGAAGAGGATACTGATCGTTATGGCTGTGATAGCGGTGTTTGGTTCGTTGATCTCCATGATTGGCGATCTGGCAGCATCTGCCATCAAAAGAAACTATGATGTAAAGGATTACGGAAAACTGATCCCCGGACATGGGGGAATTCTGGATCGCTTTGACAGTGTATTTTTTACGGCACCGATTGTATATTTTCTGGCAGCATATTTGTTATAAGGAGATACTATGAAGAAAATAGCAATTTTAGGTTCCACCGGTTCCATCGGAACCCAGACACTGGATGTTGTGAGCAGACAAAAAGATCTTAGTGTGGTTGCTTTAAGTGCAGGAAGCAACATTGAATTACTGGAACAGCAGGCCCGCCGATTTCATCCTTCTCTGGTATGTGTAGGGGATGAGACTAAAGCGAAGATCTTAAGAGATAATTTAAAAGACCTGAATATTCGTGTGGTGTATGGCATGGAAGGATTGCTGGAGATTGCCGTATACGAGAAGAGCGACATTTTGGTTACGGCCATTGTGGGAATGATGGGCATTCGTCCCACCATTGCGGCGATCAAGGCCGGAAAAACCATTGCACTTGCCAATAAGGAAACTTTGGTAAGTGCAGGGCATATCATTATGCCGCTAGCAAATAAGATGGGAATATCCATTCTGCCTGTAGACAGTGAGCACTCAGCTATTTTTCAGTGCCTGGAAAAAAATACAGGGAATCGTTTCAGGAATATCTGGCTTACAGCATCCGGAGGACCTTTCCTGGGATATACCAGACAGCAGTTAGAAGAGGTAAAACCGGAGGATGCACTAAAGCATCCAAACTGGTCGATGGGAAGAAAAATAACCATAGATTCAGCTACCATGGTGAATAAGGGGTTGGAGGTCATGGAGGCAAAATGGCTTTTTGATGCATCTCTTGACCAGATCAAAGTTCTTGTTCATCCCCAGAGCATTATTCATTCAGCTGTGGAATATGAAGATGGCGCCGTAATAGCACAAATGGGAACACCGGATATGAGACTTCCGATTCAGTATGCCCTGTGCTATCCGGAACGCAGACCGATTCCGGGTAAGGCTCTTGATTTTTATGAATTAGGGAAAATGACTTTTTGTAAACCTGACGAAGAAACTTTTCGGGGATTGGCTTTGGCAAAGATTGCCATGGAAAGAGGGGGAAATGTTCCTACGATATATAATGCTGCTAATGAAAAAGCTGTGGATCTGTTTTTGCAAAGGAAGATTTCCTTTTTGCAGATTCCCCAGGTGATTGAGCAGTGTATGGATGAGATACCTTTCTGGGAAGCTCCTGATGTAGAGAAAATACTGGAGACACAACTTTTAACGGAAAACTATATAGAAAGCAGGTGGCTTCGATGAGCATTATTATAGCGATCATAATATTCAGCCTGATCATACTGTTTCATGAATTCGGGCATTTTATATTTGCAAAGGCAAACGGGATCCGGGTAAATGAATTCTGTCTTGGTCTCGGTCCGACACTGGTTGGCTTTACCAAAGGAGAAACGAAATACAGTATTAAGCTGCTTCCCTTTGGAGGGGCCTGTATGATGGAGGGAGAGGACGATGACAGTGAGGATGAAAGGGCATTTAATAAAAAGCCTGTTTGGGGACGTATTAGTGTAGTTGCGGCAGGACCCGTTTTTAATTTTATCATGGCTTTTATCCTTGCCGTGGTAGTGATCTCCATGGCCGGTTACGGTGAAAGTGTGATAGGGGAAGTGGCAGAAGGTTCCACTGCCCAGGAAGCAGGACTACAGCCCGGAGACCGGATCACCGGGATCAATCATAAAAAAATCCATTTATTTAAAGAGATTACTTTCTACACCTATGTTCACCAAGGGGAAGAAATGCTGATCTCCTATGAGCGTAATGGGGAAGAGCAGGAAGTGACCCTGACTCCAACCTATAGTGAAGAGTATGGCCGTTATATGCTGGGGATTAATTCCACAGCCTATAAAAAGGGCAATGTCCTTCGGACTATTCAATACAGTATCTATGAGATCAAGTATTACATTGATACGACCATGACCAGTCTGAAACTACTGGTTACGGGCGGTGTTAGTCTCAATGATCTGTCCGGTCCGGTGGGGATTGTTTCCAGCATAGGGCAAACCTATGAACAGAGTCAGCCCAGTGGCGCGAAATATGTTTTTTTGAATATGTGTATTATGTGTATTTTGTTATCTGCCAATCTCGGAGTCATGAATCTATTGCCTCTTCCGGCACTGGATGGAGGGCGGCTTTTGTTTCTGTTTGTGGAAGCGATCAGGGGCAAGAGGATAGATCCGAATAAAGAAGGAATGATCCATTTTGCCGGTCTGATTCTTTTGCTGGGTTTGATGGTCCTTGTAATGTTCAATGATATCCGAAAACTGGTGATGTAGAATGACAGGCAGCTGTCTGTGGGGAGGAGGAACCTGTGAACACGAGAAGAGTGAGTAAGGAAATTGCAATTGGTCAGACATGGATTGGCGGTAATCACAGTATTAAAATACAGTCTATGACCAATACCAGAACCCAGGATGTAAAGGCAACCGTGGAACAGATCCATCGTCTGGAAAAGGCAGGCTGTGAGATCATTCGCTGTGCTGTACCCAATATGGAAGCAGCCATGGCATTGTCAAAAATAAAAGATCAGATTCACATTCCCCTTGTGGCAGATATCCATTTTGATTATAAACTTGCCATTGCAGCCATAGAGCAGGGAGCAGATAAGATCCGGATCAATCCCGGCAACATCGGGGGAGAAGATAAGATCCGGGCAGTGGTGGAAGCTGCAGCAAAGAATCATGTTCCCATTCGTGTGGGTGTGAACAGCGGTTCCTTAGAAAAAGACCTGGTGGAAAAATATCATGGGGTTACCGCGGAAGGAATGGTGGAGAGTGCACTGGATAAAGTCAGGATCGTGGAACAGTGCGGTTATGACAATCTGGTGATCAGCATCAAAACCACAGATGTATTAATGTGTGTTAGGGCTCATGAACTGATAGCGGATAGGACGCAGTACCCTCTTCATGTGGGTATTACGGAAGCCGGGACACCAATGACAGGAAGTATCCGGTCTGCACTGGGTCTGGGATTGATCCTAAATCAGGGGATTGGGGATACCATACGGGTTTCTCTTACAGGAGATCCGGTACAGGAAGTGTTGGCGGCAAAACAGATCCTGCGGACATTGGGACTTCGCAGGGGTGGCATTGAGGTTGTAAGCTGTCCAACCTGCGGGCGGACCCAGATTGACCTTATTGGTCTTGCAAATAAAGTGGAAGAACTGGCATCAGGATATGATCTACCAATTAAAGTTGCTGTTATGGGCTGTGCGGTGAATGGACCGGGAGAGGCCAGGGAGGCTGATCTTGGTATTGCCGGAGGAATTGGGGAAGGTCTTCTGATCAAGAAAGGCCAGGTTATACGCAAAATGCCTGAGGAAGAGCTTCTTGGTGCTTTAAAATACGAATTAGATCATTGGAGTGCATGATAAATGGCAAAGGGATTCTTTGATGTTTTTGGAGAACTGAAACTGGATGAAGAGCTTACAGGTCTTTTGCAGGATGTTTTGGTGGAGAAGATCTCCACCAATCCTGCAAGAGACTTTTTGCGTGTGTGGATCAACAGTCCCAGACTGATCCAGAAAAAATCCATCTACTTACTGGAAGAAGAACTAAAGAAACAGATATTCAAAAACAAAGACCTGAGTCTTTCCGTGATTGAAAAATTCCAGTTGTCCAGACAGTACACTGCAGAGTATCTTTATCAAGATTATTATGAAAGCATGCTCCTGGAGCTGGGAAGAAAAAATGCTCTTTTGTTAAATGTTCTGGAAACAGCCAGGATAAGTTTTGAAGATGAACAGACGATGCACCTTTCTTTGCGTAAAACTTTGGTCTGTGAAGAATTGGAACCGCAATTACTGGAATATCTGGATAAAGTATTTTGCTCCCGCTGCGGTCTGACTCTATTTATCCATACGGATTACTATGAAACGGATCGTGTGAATCAGGAAAAGGAAAAAGAAATCCAAATCCGTCAGAGAGTGCAAAGCATTGTAGAACATTCTTCTTTGGGCCGAAAAGAAGGGGGCAGTCAGAGTGTTCCCGAAACAGCGCAGGAAGAACAGGAAATAGGGCAGTCTTTGGAAAAAGAAAATGTTCCTTCAAAAGCCATACATAATTCAAAGAAAGAGGAAAAGGGAAGTCGACCGGTTATCCAGTCTAACAATCCGGATGTTGTATATGGACGTGATTTCGAAGGGGATGCCATTGACATTGCAGAAATTGAAGGTGAGATAGGGGATGTAGTGATCCGTGGCTGTATCCTTTCAACAGACAGCAGAGAAATCCGTAATGAAAAGACCATTCTCATGTTTCAGATCACAGATTATACCGATACCATCTGTTTTAAGATGTTTGTTCCTAACGAGCAGGTTGCCCAGATCATGGGAGGAATACAAAAAGGGTCCTTTTACAAAGTGAAGGGCATTGTCATGACGGACCGGTACGATCATGAATTGACGTTACAGAATATCGGTGGTATAAAGAGGATTTCGGATTTCCGGGTACCCAGAAATGATTCTGCAGTGGAAAAACGTGTGGAGCTGCATTGCCATACCAAGATGAGTGATATGGATGGAGTGTCAGATGCGGCGGATATCGTAAAGCGAGCCGTACAATGGGGGCACAAAGCCATTGCCATTACCGATCACGGTAATGTCCAGGCATTTCCGGAGGCCTTCCATGCCATCAGGGAGTTTAAAGACACACAGACCAAAGTGATTTATGGTGTGGAGGGATATCTGGTGGATGATACCAAGGGTATGGTCACCAACTCCAAGGGGCAGTCCCTGGATAGTGATTTTGTGGTATTTGATTTGGAGACCACGGGATTAAGTGCGATTACGGATACCATCATTGAGATTGGTGCCGTAAAAGTGCAAAACGGCATGATCGTGGAGCGCTTTTCCACTTTTGTGAATCCCAGGATGCCCATTCCCTATCGTATTGAGCAGTTAACATCCATTAATGATAATATGGTAATGGATGCGCCTACAATCGAAGAGATATTGCCGGGATTTATGGATTTTTGTAAGGGCTGTATTATGGTGGCCCATAATGCGGAGTTTGATATGGGATTTCTGACAGCTGCCTGCGAAAAACAAAACCTTGCCTGTGATTTTACCGTCATGGATACGGTTGCCATGTCAAGAACTTTGATCCCGACAATTGCAAAATACAAACTGGATCAGGTAGCAAAAGCATTAAAGGTTGATCTGGGACATCATCACCGTGCGGTGGATGATGCGGAATGTACGGCACATATTTTTCTGAAACTGTGTGAACGTTTAAAAGAAGAAGGCGTTTCTGATCTGGATGGCGCCAATGAACTGGCCCGGGCTTCGGATGATACCATCCGAAAGCTTCCCCAGCATCATGTGATCCTGCTGGCAAAAAATGAAGTGGGCAGAGTGAATTTATATCGGTTGATATCGTATTCCCACTTGAAATATTTTCACCGTTTTCCAAAGATACCAAAGAGTTTAGTGGAGAAGTATCGGGAAGGAATCCTGGTGGGCTCAGCCTGTGAAGCCGGAGAATTGTATCAGGCGATCATCCGTCAGCAGTCTGATCAGGAAATTGCCAGAATTGTCAATTTCTATGATTATCTGGAAATCCAGCCTCTCAGTAACAATGCTTTTATGCTGCGGGGGGAAGAAGCACTTTTTTCTTCGGAAGAAGAGTTAAAGGAGATTAACCGTAAGATCGTAAAGCTTGGTGAGGCTTTCCAGAAACCGGTTGTTGCCACCTGTGATGTGCATTACCTGGATCCCGAAGATGAGATCTACAGGCGTATTATCCTGGTTGGAAAAGGTTTTGAAGATGAAGAGTCAGAGCTTTATCTAAGGACTACGGATGAAATGTTAAAGGAGTTTGAATATCTTGGACCGCAAAAGGCAAAGGAAGTTGTTGTTACCAATACGAACCTGATCGCGGATATGTGCGAATATATTGAACCGGTCCGGCCGGATAAATGTCCGCCTGTTATTCCGGATTCCGATAAAATTCTACGTACCATCTGTTACGAAAAAGCAACATCTATGTATGGGGATCCATTGCCGAAAGTTGTGGAAGAGCGTCTGGAAAGAGAGCTGAATTCCATTATAGGAAATGGCTTCGCCGTTATGTATATTATTGCCCAGAAACTTGTGTGGAAGTCCAATGAGGACGGTTATCTGGTGGGATCCCGTGGATCCGTCGGATCTTCTTTTGTGGCTACCATGGCAGGAATTACGGAAGTAAATCCATTGCCGCCACATTACTATTGTGAACAGTGCCACTATAGTGATTTTGAGTCTGATGAGGTAAAAGCATATGCAGGACGTTCGGGATGTGATCTTCCGGAAAAAAATTGTCCTGAATGCGGAGCACCTCTTGTTCGTGCCGGATTTGATATTCCATTTGAAACCTTTCTTGGATTTAAGGGAAATAAGGAGCCGGATATTGACCTTAATTTTTCCGGTGATTATCAGAGTAAGGCGCATAAATATACCGAGGTTATTTTTGGTGACGGACAGACCTTCCGGGCAGGAACCATAGGTACACTTGCGGATAAAACGGCCTTTGGATATGTTAAGAAGTACTATGAAGAACGGGGACAGCATAAACGTACAGCGGAAATCGATCGTATCGTGCAGGGCTGCGTGGGTGTGCGGAGAACGACCGGACAGCATCCCGGAGGAATCATTGTTCTTCCTTTAGGGGAAGAAATCTATTCGTTTACACCGGTACAGCATCCTGCCAATGATATGACAACGGATATCATAACAACTCATTTTGATTATCATTCCATAGATCATAACCTGTTAAAGTTGGATATACTGGGACATGATGACCCTACCATGATCCGGATGCTGGAAGATCTGACCGGAATTGATGCAAAGGGTATTCCGTTGGATGACAAAAAAGTAATGTCCCTGTTTCGGAATACCAGTGCACTTGGCATTTCACCGGAAGATATCGGGGGATGTCCGTTAGGTTGTCTTGGAATTCCGGAGTTTGGAACTGATTTTGTAATCCAGATGCTTGTGGATACCAAACCGCAGTCTTTTTCTGATCTGATCAGAATATCCGGCTTAAGTCATGGAACGGATGTATGGCTGGGAAATGCACAAACCCTGATCGAAGAGGGAAAAGCCACGATTTCTACTGCAATTTGTACCCGAGATGATATTATGACGTATCTTATCGGTATGGGATTGGAAAGCGAACTTTCTTTTACCATTATGGAGTCGGTTCGTAAAGGAAAAGGCCTGAAACCGGAGTGGGAAGAAGTTATGAAGGAACATCAAGTGCCTGACTGGTATATCTGGTCCTGCAAAAAGATCAAGTATATGTTCCCGAAGGCGCATGCCGCTGCCTATGTTATGATGGCATGGCGTATTGCCTATTGTAAGGTGTATTATCCTCTGGCCTATTATGCGGCCTATTTTTCCATCCGTGCCAGCGCATTTAACTACGAATTAATGTGCCAGGGACCGGAAAAGCTGAAATTTTATATGAAACAGATTGAAGGGCAGGAAGTGATTTCCAAGAAAGACGAAGATACATTAAAAGATATGAAAAATGTCATGGAAATGTATGCAAGGGGATTTGAGTTTATGAAAATCGATATCTACCAAGCCCAGGCAAGAAGAGTATCCATTATTGACGGAAAACTGATGCCGCCGTTAAGTTCTATTGAGGGAATGGGAGGTAATGCGGCAGATGCTGTTGTGGAAGCGGCAAAAGAAGGTCCATTCTTATCCCGGGATGATTTCAAGGTCAGAACTAAAGTATCCCAGACCTGTATCGACCTGATGACAGAACTGGGAATACTGGAATTGCCGGAAAGTAACCAGCTTTCTTTATTTGATTTCTAGGTTCCTGCGCTTTGAAAGAGGCGTTTATTCTTCCAGTACACCCGGATTAAAGACACTGACACTGGGTTTTCCTGTGGCAGGAGTATAATAGAATGTACTGAGATTATCGTAGGCGGTAAAATAAATATAAGAGCTTGTTACATTGATATTTGCATAGTTACCGGCACAAATCTCTTCTGACTCGGTGCCATCGGTTTTTACCCGGCACAGAGCAGGAGAGGTTTTACTGTTGCGCTGATAGTACAGATAGCTTCCGTTAATGTTAAAACAGTCTGCCCGTTCTCCGGTAATTTCGGTGATTTCCTGTGTTTCCATGTTCAGTTTGGAAAGAGCATAATCACGCTGGGGATCCATGTAATACACATAACCGTCATGGAAGATGGGATTGTAGAAATCTCCCTCACGGACGGTAATGGAGGATTGCTGTACTGTATCCATACGGTGCAGATGATGTTCGGAAGAAACCCCGGCATAATAAAGGTATTGTTTTTGTGCATCTACTGCGATCAAAGGCTCTTTGACCACCTGTTCCTTTTCGGTACCATCTATCTTGATCCGGTATAAAGTGGAGGCCTCTTTCTTATCGTAGTGAATATAATAGACATAATTTCCGCACAGACAGGCATACAGGCTGGGATCACCGTCCAATACTTTTTTTGTTTTTCCGTCCGGGGATATCCGGCAAAGGGCATGCCGGTTAATGTTAAGAAAGGAAAAGGCAGTATCAGAATCGGAATTGTTCCGGGTATAGTATAAATAGTTGTCATCTGCATTGATATAGGCGACTGTGTCTTCCGAGATCTTTTCCAGATCAGAACCGGTCCGGTTGATACTGTATAATTTCATATTGTCATTGGGATTGGCAAAATAGATGACCCCGTCTTTTTCGCAGAAATATCCGCCATTATACAGATTACCACCGGTATTTCCCTGAATGAATCCATCCGAAAACCGGGTGCGGGAATGGTTTAAATAAAACAGGATTCCGCTTACTGCCAAAAGAAAAAGCAGGATACAAATAATAACTTTTAACATTTTTGATGATTTCATAGTGAATTCCCCTGTCTTGTTTTATAGGTCTGTTGCATGTAGTTTTTCATAATAGTGCAGCATGTTCTCATAAATGGAGTAGGGAACGTGCAGATTTCCCCGGCCCGTCCCTAAGTGGATATAGGGCTTGTTGCTGCCGTGAAAATCAGAACCTCCCGAAATCAGAAGATTGTATTTGGCAGCCAGTGCTTTCATATCAGATTCTTCGCTGTTGCGATATGTGGAATAAACCGCCTCCAAACCGTCTAATCCATCCTGAACCAGTGTGTGAACCATGGCATCTAAATCTTTTGCAGATAATCTATAAAGCGGAGGGTGTGCAAGAACAGCAATTCCACCGGCCCGGTGTATGATCCCAACAGCTTCTTTTGTACTGATCTTAGGTCTGGATACATAACAACAGGCATGATCTCCAATATACTTTGAAAATGCTTCGTTTAGGTTTTTTACCTGACCGGAATCAGACAGATAGCGTGCAATATGAGCCCGGGTCATGATACAGTCCGGGAATTGTTTGTTAAGATGTTCCATACTGATGTAAAAGCCATGCTCTTTCAGCTTTTCGACCATTTCCCGGTTTCGTTTCGTACGGCTGGCTGAGTATTCTTCCAGGTAGGAAAGCAGGTCAGGACTGTTCTGATCAATAAAAAATCCCAGCAAATGGATCTCTTTTGTGATAGAATGATCCGGAAGGGAAAATTCTGTAGACAGCTCAATGCCGGGAATGAAGTGAATCCCATTGATTTTGCACAGATCACCCATTTGTTGGATTCCGGATACCGTATCATGGTCTGTCAGGGCTATGGCCGAGAGAGAGGCATTCACAGCAAGGCGCACCAACTCCCCGGGTGTACAGGTTCCGTCAGAGCAGGTGGAGTGTATATGCATATCAATCTGTTTTTCCATAAGGGATACCTCCTTATAAAGGTATTTTATCTGTTTGTGAGGAAAATGTAAATAAAATCTGTAAGAATCTGTTGACATCGAAAAAATTACATGCTATCATCTAATAGTTGTAAAACAAAGCAGAGTTCCACTCTCACCTTAGCACGAAGAAGTGACTAAGTGTTCATAAGAATGATTCTTACTTAAAGGTCGTATTATGACGTGTGGATAGCTTTGCTAGCCACTTTTTTTATGCTTTGCATAGCGATTTAATGGAGGTGTTTAAACATAGCTGATTTAATGATCAACGAACAGATTCGCGATAAGGAAGTTCGTTTAATTGGAGAAAATGGTGAGCAGTTAGGTATTTTTTCATCAAAAGAAGCTTTAAGAATGGCAGAGGAGGCCGAACTTGATCTTGTTAAGATCGCTCCCAAGGCCGAACCGCCGGTTTGTAAGATCATTGATTACGGAAAATATAAGTATGAAATGGTCCGTAAGGAAAAAGAAGCCAAGAAAAAGCAAAAGACGGTTGAACTCAAAGAGATTCGTATGTCTCCTAACATTGACACGAATGATTTGAACACTAAAATTAATTCAGCAAAGAAATTTCTTACCAAAGGTGACCGCGTGAAGGTAACATTACGTTTCAGAGGACGAGAGATGGCTCATATGCAGCAGAGCAAAGTGATCCTGGATGATTTTGCAAAAGCTGTGGAGGAAATTGCCATTGTAGAGAAAGCACCAAAGGTAGAAGGAAGAAATATGTCAATTGTGCTGGCAAAGAAAAATTAGCATAACACTTAAGGAGGAATAAATCATGCCAAAAATGAAAACAAAAAAATCTGCAGCAAAACGTTTTAAAGCTACAGGTACAGGAAAATTAAAAAGAAACAAAGCTTACAAGAGCCATATCCTGACAAAGAAATCTACCAAGAGAAAGAGAAACTTAAGACAGGCTACCGTCTGTGATCATGCAAATGCTAAGACAATGAAGAAGATTTTACCATATTTATAAATGGATGAGAGTAAGGAGGAACGATTATGGCAAGAATTAAAGGCGGAGTAGGCGCTAAAAAAAGACATAACAGAGTTTTAAAACTCGCTAAAGGATACAGAGGCGCTCGTTCAAAACAGTATCGAGTAGCAAAACAGTCCGTAATGAGAGCATTAACAAGTTCTTATGCGGGACGTAAAGAAAGAAAACGTCAGTTCAGACAATTATGGATTGCCCGTATCAATGCGGCAGCAAGATTAAACGGATTATCTTACAGCAGATTTATGTATGGATTAAAACTGGCCGGTGTAGATATGAACCGTAAGATGTTAGCTGAATTAGCAGTAAATGATGCAGAAGCTTTCACAGCTTTGGCGGAAGTAGCAAAGTCTAAATTAGCATAAGAAAACATATAATTATAATGTGATTAGCCAGCTTTGGGCTAGACTTTGGCTGGCTAATTGTCTTATAATTTAGAAATTATGGAATTTTTTAAAAAATTTTTAAATACCATAAAAAAGACTTGTAATCATAAAAAAAGTATAGTAGAATAATTTTGGTGAGGCTCGTTGGTCAAGAGGTTAAGACGCCGCCCTCTCAAGGCGGAATCACGAGTTCGATTCTCGTACGAGCTGCTTTTGATCGCAGAGCATTTTAGCTCTGCGATTTTTTGCATATACGATAATTCCGGAGGGTGGAAAAAAGGAAAAAAGTATATGTAATGTAATTGGAAGGGCTAAAGGAGAGTAAACTATGAAAGAAGAAAAAAACAAATCCGCTGTTCAGAACAAGGGCGGTGTAAGTGCAATTGATTTCTTTTGCATTGGATTTGGCGCCATCGTAGGAGTTGGCTGGGCGGTATCCATCAACAATTGGATGGCAGGCAGTGGAGGACCATTGCCGGCAGCGTTTGGTTACATTTTGGCATTGGTCATGATGATCCCCGTTGCATTGTGTTATTGTGAGCTTTGCTCCATGTTACCGGTTTCCGGTGGCGGAATGGCCTATGCATTCCGTGCATACGGTGACAATTTATCTTTTGTTTCCGGATGGGCAGCATTTGGTGCATTTATCACCATCATCCCATGGGAAGCAATTTATGTTGTGGATGTACTGAGCATCCTGTTTCCGGCATTGAAAGCAGGCGAACCGCTTTATACGTTGGCCGGTGCGGAAATTTACATAGGACATATCATTTTAGGAACCGTTATTTCCGTTATACTGTATCTGATTAACCGGAAAGGTGTTTCTTCCTCCGCATCCTTGCAGAGGTTTTTGTGTTTTGCATTGGTTGGAGCAGGTATTCTTGCTATGATCTGTTCACTTTTCAAATTTGATGTAGCGAACTATCAGCCAATTTACGAAAACATTGGAACAGGATCCCATCATTCTTTCTTCGGTGGTGCTATGGCGATTCTGGCAAGCGCACCGTTCTTCTTGGCGGGATTTGAAACGATTCCACAGGGTATTGAAAGTGCCGGCGGAGATTCCAAATCAGTGGGAAAGACAGTGGTGCTTACGGTTGTATTGTCCTGCTTCTTTTATGCGTTGCTGTTAGCAACCCTGGGCGGAGCTTTTTCATGGAAAGAATTTGTTCAGTTTGACAGCCCTGCAGCAGCATTGCTGTTTAAGGAAATCTATCCGGGACCTGTGGGAACTGCTTTGTATATGCTGATCTTAATCGGTGCGATCTGTGGATTGCTGACTACCTGGAACGGGTTTATGATGGCTTCTTCACAGATTTTAATGGCAATGTCCCGTGTCAGCATTGTACCGAATGTGCTTGCAAAACAGCATCCGAAATACAAGACACCCATCAATGCTTTAAAGGTGAGTCTGGTTGCATCTTTGATAGGACCGTTTTTGGGAAGCGGTTTGATTGGATCCCTTACTACATTCTCAGCGGCGGGCTATGTAGTCAGCTGGGCAATTACCGCATTTTGTCTGATCAAATTAAGAAAAACGGAACCGGATCTGGAAAGACCGTATAAGATTCCCGGAGGCGTAAAGACTGCATGGTTTGCGGGCATTGTGATGGTAGTGCTTTTCGTTCTTCTGTTTGTCCCGGGACAGCCGGTTTATATGGGCAGTATGGCTGTTATTCTTTTCGCGGGATGGATGGTTATTGGCGTGATCCTGTTTGTGCTGGATTACAGACAGAGACAGAAGTATTCAAAATTAAAGAGAGCTTCCTTCCTGTTTGCAAGTATGGCGTCCTCTGCCTTGAAGATTCCGGGATTTGTGGAAGAAATGGAAGACGATTATCGTGTACTTTCTTTCATTGTTCCGAAGGATACGGATTATGCAGGAAAGTCACTGATGGATCTGGAATGGGGAAGAACCCAGAGTATCTTTATTGTAAAGATCGAGCGTGGTACGGAGATGATCATGCTTCCGAATGGAAATACTCCTGTTCAGGAAGGCGATCGTGTATTTGCTATGGGTTCTGAAAGAACCATTCATAAGTTCAGTTCCCATTGGGATATCGGAGATAAATATACGGTTAGCAGTGCCAAAGATTTTATGGGATTCGGAGCAACGGAGAAACAGTCTCCTCTTGTTACAATGGAGATTAAGGTTACCGGTAAAGAACCTTATTGCGGAAAGATGCTGAAGCAATCCGGTATCCAGTCTGAAGCGCATTGCATGGTGATTGGAATTGAGCATGGCGGCGAATACTTTATGATGCCGGATGCAAACATGGTAATCCATGAAGAGGATGTGATCTGGGTTGTTGGTACGGATCGCGATTTACAGACACTGGCGCAAATGGGTGAAGAATAGTTTTTTTTACTTGATATTTGTAAAGCAGAGTGTTATACTATAGATAGTAACATAGTAATGAAGTTTGAGAGTGGGCGAAAGTCCACTCTCAATTCGTGTGGGAGGATGAATGGCTAAACGGGAAGAATATGAAAAAAAGGCAGAAGAACTTCTTTTGCCGATTGTGGAAGAACACCATTTTGAGCTGGTAGATGTGGAATATGTAAAAGAAGGCGGTAATTATTATCTTCGTGCATACATCGATAAAGAGGGCGGTATCCAAGTAAATGACTGTGAGGTTATTTCACGACAATTAAGCGATCTTTTGGATGAAAAAGATTTCATCGAAGATTCCTATATTCTGGAAGTCAGTTCTCCGGGATTGGGACGTCCACTGAAAAAAGAAAAAGATTACATACGAAGTATGGGAAAAGAAATTGAGATACGTACTTATCGTGCTGTAAACAAAAAGAAAGAGTTTTTTGGTGTATTATCTGCGTTTGATGATTCAACAGTAACGATAGAGAATGATGAGGGACAGATGGTTTTTCAAAAAACAGATATTGCCCTGATTCGGCTGGCATTTGACTTTTAGAAAAAGATAAAGGAGGAATGAAAGAAAAATGAGTGAATTATTGGAAGCATTGACAGTGCTTGAGAAAGAAAAGAACATAAGCAAAGAGGCATTACTTGAAGCGATCGAGAATTCATTGGTTATGGCATGTAAGAACCAGTATGGAAGATCAGATAATGTGAAGGTTGATATTGATCATGAAACCTGTGAATTTCATGTATTTATCCAGAAAGAGGTTGTGGAGCAGGTATCTGATCCCACAGCTGAGATTTCCCTGGATAAAGCACAGCAGATAGATTCTTCATACAGCCTGGGTGATCTGGTTAATGTGGAAGTACAGAGCAAAGAGTTTGGACGTATCGTAACCCAGACAGCGAAGAATACGATTTTACAGAAAATCCGTGAGGAAGAGCGTAAAGCACAGTATGATGAATACATTACCAAACAGCATGAAGTGGTTACCGGCGTGGTTCAGCGCTATGCAGGAAAGAATGTGAAGGTGAACCTGGGTAAACTGGATGCTACTTTGACAGAGAATGAGATGATCCGTGGTGAGGTATTCCGTCCAACAGAGCGTATTAAAGTTTATGTTCTGGAAGTAAAAGAAGGATCCAAGGGACCACAGGTTCTTGTGTCCAGAACGCATCCGGAGCTGGTAAAACGCCTGTTTGAATCCGAAGTGACCGAAGTAAGAGATGGAATTGTTGAAATTAAGAATATTGCACGTGAAGCAGGAAGCAGAACCAAGATCGCGGTTTATTCCCATGATCCGGATGTGGATCCTGTGGGAGCCTGTGTAGGT
The DNA here is from genome assembly GCA_051877515.1 of Lachnospiraceae bacterium. Lineage (GTDB taxonomy): Bacteria > Bacillota > Clostridia > Lachnospirales > Lachnospiraceae > XBB1006. The sequence continues at coordinate 369,008 of JBJEIY010000017.1, forward strand.
TTGAACGGTGCAAGAGTGAATGCCATTGTAAATGAATTAAAAGGCGAAAAAATCGACATCATTAACTGGGATGAGAATCCTGCCATTCTTATTGAAAATGCATTAAGTCCTGCAAAAGTGATTTCTGTTATTGCAGATGCAGAGGAAAAAGCGGCCAAGGTAGTGGTTCCGGATTATCAGTTGTCTCTGGCAATCGGAAAAGAAGGACAGAATGCAAGACTGGCAGCAAGACTTACCGGATTTAAGATTGATATTAAGAGTGAAACACAGGCAAGAGAAGCCGGTGACATTCTTGATTATGATGAATATGACGAATATGACGAGTACGATGAGTATGATGAAGATGGATACTATGAAGGGGAGTATGAAGAAGACTACTATTCAGAAGAGGAATATTCTGATGAGTACTATTCTGATGAAGAACCTTATGTAGATGAGTTGGAAGGTGATTACAACGACAAAGAGTAATGGAAAACGTATCCCACAGAGAATGTGTATCGGCTGCCGTGAAATGAAAGATCGTACGCAGCTTCTTCGCATTGTAAAAAACAAGGAAGGAGCTATTTTCCTGGATGATAGTGGAAAGGCACCGGGGCGTGGAGCTTACATTTGTGCCAGTCCGGAATGCTTTCGGAAGGTAAAAAAGAGCAGGGGTCTGGATCGTACTTTTAAGACATCGGTACCTGACAGTGTGTATGAAACGTTAGAAAAGGAGATGGATGGAAGGTAATGCAAGATAAGGTGATGTCCATGCTGGGATTGGCAACCAAGGCAGGAAAACTGGTCAGCGGTGAATTTATGACAGAAACGGTGATTAAAAAATCCGGTGCCAGACTTGTTATCCTTGCAAAAGACTGCTCCGATAATACCAAGAAAAAATTCTATAATATGTGTGATTATCGTGATATTCCCTGCTATGAGTATTCCGATAAGGAAGAACTGGGAAGATGTATTGGAAAAGAATTTCGTGCCTGTCTGGCAGTAACAGATCCTGGTTTTGCAACATCCATAATCAGTAATCTTAAATAACGGAGGTAATTAAGTGTCAAAGATCAGAGTACATGAGTTAGCAAAAGAGCTAAATGTGAATAATAAAGAAATAATGAGCTTTCTGGAAAAGAAGCAGATTGAAGTAAAAAGCCATATGAGCACCCTGGAAGACGATCAGGCTGATATGATCCGGAAGAATTTTGGCGGAGAAAAAACGGCCAAAAGTGCCGAACCGGTTCAGCCTGTCAAACCGGAGGCTGCCCCAAAGCCGGAGAAAAAACCGGAAGCAAAGACAGAAGCAAAACCGGAGGAACACAAGAAGAAGGCCAGTATCTCTGCGGTTTACAATCCACAGTATGGCAAGAATCCTGCTACCAGAAACGGTCAGAGAAAAACCATGAGTGGAACAGGAGAGCGTATCCAGGGAGAAAGAAGACCCCGTCCCATGAACGGTGAGAACGGAGAGCGACGTCCCATGCGACAGGGTGAGCGCAGACCACGTCCGGAAAATGCAGAAAGAAGACCGGCAGAGCGTCGTCCTGTAGCTGCTGCAGAAGGAAGACCGGCAGAGCGTCGTCCTGTAGCTACAACAGAAGGAAGACCGGTAGAGCGTCGTCCTGTAGCCGCTGCAGAAGGAAGACCGACAGAGCGTCGTCCTGTCAATAATGATGGCAAACGGTTTGCTTCAAACGGCGAGAAACGAAATTATAATAACGGTGAAAGACCCCGTTTTAATAAGGACGGCAACAATGCCGACAGACGGTCCTTTAACAATAATAATGAACGGCGTAATCAGGGCGGTTCCAAGGGAAGCCGTCTGGAGGGTGAAATCAACCGTATGAACCGTAACTCGGAGGTTTCAACGGAGGAGAAACCCAAGGATAGAGAGAATAAGAGGTTTAAGAGTAAACCGCAAAAGAATACCTACAACAGCCAGAAAGAAAAAAGACCGGAAAACTTCTTCCAGTTGGAGAAGGTTACCAGGAAAAAGAATCATCAGCCAAAGCAATCCGAGGATAAGGATGAAGTGAAAACCATTGTGATCCCGGAAAACCTCACCATTCGTGAGCTGGCAGATAAAATGAAACGTCAGCCATCAGAATTGGTTAAAAAGCTGTTTTTACAGGGTAAGGTGGTTACTGTAAATCAGGATATCGATTTTGATACGGCTGAAGAGATCGCATTGGAATTTAACTGTATCTGTGAAAAAGAAGAGAAGGTAGACGTTATTGAGGAACTGCTTCGTGAGGATGAAGAAGATGAAAGCTTAATGTTAAGTCGTCCACCGGTAGTCTGTGTAATGGGTCACGTTGACCATGGAAAGACGTCTCTTTTGGATGCCATCCGGGACAGTCATGTCATTGACCGGGAAGCAGGTGGAATTACCCAGCATATCGGTGCTTCGGTGGTAGACTGCAACGGACAGGCGATCACTTTCCTGGATACACCGGGTCATGAAGCATTTACTGCAATGCGTATGAGGGGAGCAAATTCTACGGATATTGCTATTCTTGTTGTTGCAGCGGATGATGGTGTGATGCCTCAGACTGTGGAGGCGATTAATCATGCGAAAGCAGCAAATATTGAAATCATTGTTGCGATCAACAAGATTGATAAGCCCAGTGCCAATATTGATAAAGTTAAACAGGAACTCTCAGAATATGAACTGATTCCGGAGGACTGGGGTGGCAGTACCATTTTTGTTCCGGTATCTGCCCACACCCATGAGGGAATTGATACCTTGCTGGAGATGGTACTGTTGACGGCGGAGGTGCTGGAATTAAAAGCAAATCCGAACCGTAAGGCCAGAGGTCTTGTTATAGAGGCAAAACTGGATAAAGGCCGTGGTGTGGTAGCAACACTCTTGATCCAGAAAGGAACCCTTCGTGTAGGAGATCCCATTGCTGCCGGAAGCAGTTATGGTAAGGTTCGTGCCATGACTGATTCGAAAGGCAGACGGGTAAAGGAAGCTGGTCCATCCACTCCTGTTGAGATCATTGGATTAAACGAGGCACCGGGTGCCGGCGATATTTTTGTGGCCATGGATTCCGATAAAGAAGCTAGAAGTTTTGCAGAAACCTTTATCAGTGAGAACAAAGAGAAACTTGTGGAAGAGACAAAGACCAAGATGTCTCTGGATGATCTGTTCTCCCAGATCCAGGCAGGAAACCTGAAAGAATTAAACCTGATCGTGAAGGCAGATGTACAGGGTTCTGTGGAAGCTGTTAAACAGAGTCTTGTAAAGCTATCTAATGAAGAAGTGATCGTAAAAGTCATCCATAGTGGCGTAGGTGCCATCAACGAGTCGGATGTTATTCTGGCATCTGCTTCTAATGCGATCATCATTGGATTTAATATTCGTCCGGATGCTATGGCAAAAGCAACTGCAGATCGGGAAGGTGTAGATATCCGTCTTTATAAAGTCATTTACAATGCCATTGAGGATGTGGAAGCGGCAATGAAGGGAATGCTGGATCCGATTTTCGAGGAGCAGGTTATTGGTCATGCTGAGATCCGCCAGATCTTCAAAGCTTCCGGTGTTGGAAATATTGCAGGATCCTATATAACGGACGGACGTTTCCAGAGAGGCTGTTCTGTAAGGATCACCCGTGACGGTGAACAGATCTTTGAAGGACCGTTGGCATCATTGAAACGGTTTAAGGACGACGTCAAAGAAGTGAAAGCAGGCTTTGAATGTGGTCTGGTATTTGAAGGTTTCGGACAGATTCAGGAATTGGATATCGTAGAAGCGTATATAATGGTAGAAGTACCAAGATAAATAATCACTTTATGGGAAGGAAAAACACGAAGTTGTTTTTCCTTTCTAACTATGAATGAAAAGGAAGAGATATGAGAAAAAACAGTATTAAAAATACCCGGATCAATGAAGAGGTTCTTCATGAGTTATCAAACATTATCCGGGGAGAGATCAAGGATCCAAGGATCAACCCGTTTACCAGTGTGGTAGCGGTGGAAGTGGCTCCTGATCTGAAGACCTGCAAGGCATATATCAGTGTGCTTGGTGACGAGAAATCACAGGCAGACACATTGGCGGGATTAAAAAGTGCCCAGGGATTTATAAAAGTGAAATTAGCGAAACGTATTAATTTAAGAAACACGCCGGATATTACGTTCATCATGGATCAGTCCATTGAATATGGCGTAAAAATGTCTCATAAGATTGATGAATTATCTGCAAGTATAAAGGAAAGAGATGAAGAGGAATGAAGTTAGATGAAATCCTAAAGGGCGCTCAAGTGATCGGAATTTCCGGTCATGTCAGACCGGATGGAGATTGTGTGGGTTCTACACTGGCACTCTATCAGTATATTCGTTTTCATTATCCGGAAAAAGAAGTGACTCTCTATCTGGAGGAAATACCGGATGCGTTACGTTGTTTGCCCTATACGGAAGAGATGGAACATGAACCGGAGGAAAACAAACACTTTGATCTGTATTTTGCCTTAGACTGTGGCGATCTGTCCAGACTTGGAAAATTTGCTGTCCACTGGGAACATGCGGATCATACGGTGTGCATTGATCATCATAAATCCAATCTTTCTTTTGGAGAAGAGAATCTGATTGATGCGAATGCCAGTTCCACTTGTGAATTAGTGTTTCAGTGTATGGATCCAAAAGGGATGAACCGCGAGATTGCAATGTGCCTTTATCTTGGCATCGTACATGATACCGGTGTGTTCCAGTATTCCTGTACCTCGAAAAAGACTATGGAGATTGCCGGAACACTCATGGAATATGGTTTTGATACCAGCCAGTTGATCGATAAAACCTATTATGAGAAGACAATTGGGCAAAACCGGATTCAGGCAAAAGCAGTTTTGTATTCTGAATTATACTGTGAGGGTCAGGTGATCTGTTCCTGTATCAATACACAGGATCTGCAGGAGTTTCATGTGGGAACGAAAGATCTGGATGGAATCGTGAATCAGTTAAGGATTACCAAAGGTGTGGAGGTCGCTGTTTTTCTGTATGAAACCGGCGAGAAAGAATATAAGGTCAGCCTGCGAAGTAAAAAGTTGGTAGATGTTTCGGAAATCGCTGTACTGTTTGGCGGAGGAGGACATGTCCGTGCTGCCGGAGTGACAATGACAGGTACGAAGGAAGAGATTCTTACCAAACTGATTCCACTGATTTCGGAACGTCTTGTGGCAAAGTAGGAATGAAAAATGATGAATGGGATTATTGTGATCGATAAAGAGCCTGGCTTCACATCTTTTGATGTGGTGGCAAAGATGCGAGGGATCTGTAAACAGAAAAAAATAGGACATACCGGAACACTGGATCCGGATGCCACCGGTGTGTTGCCGATATGTCTTGGTAAAGCCACCCGGGTGAGTGGGATTTTGACAGATTCTGACAAAGAGTATATTGCCACGATGCAGTTGGGGGTTGTAACCGATACTCAGGACAGCAGCGGTAATGTGTTAAGCACCCAAACAGTTGCATGTAGTGAAGAAGAGGTAAGAAAGGCGATCTTTTCTTTTCAGGGGCAGATCGAACAGATTCCGCCTATGTATTCAGCATTGAAAGTCAATGGCAAAAAGCTATGCGATCTTGCTCGGGAAGGGATTGAAGTAGAGCGAAAAAGCCGTCCTGTGACGATATACGGGATAGAGATCCTGAAGATGGATCTGCCGAATGTTTCTCTGAAAGTTCAGTGTTCCAAGGGAACCTATATCCGTACCCTGTGTCATGATATTGGGCAGAAACTGGGTTGTGGAGCCTGTATGACTAACCTGCGCAGAACCAAAGCAGCAGGTTATCGGCTTGAGGATGCTCATTCCTTGAAGGAAGTCCAGGCGGCATCGCTGGAGGGACGACTGGAAGAGTATATCCATCCGATAGACAGCGTTTTTCAAGAAGAGGAAAAGATTTTTGTGAGGCAGGAATATGCGATGCTTGCCAGAAACGGAAATCCCCTGGCGGTAGATCAGGTTCGTCTGCAGGGACGGACCATCTGCGATGATCAGATTGTCAGAGTATACTTAGAAGATGCCCAATTTGTGGGGCTGTATCAATTTCGACAGGAGCAGCAGAAGTTTAGACCATATAAAATGTTCCTGGAGGAGTAGCCATGAAATACTTTAGAAATACCACAGATGTGTATATAGAAGAAGATACCGTGATCACCCTTGGAAAGTTTGACGGACTTCACAGCGGGCACCGGTATCTTTTGGAACATCTGCAGGCAACGAAACAGAGAGAACAGTTAAAAAGTGTGATCTTTACGTTTACCAGACCACCGAGAGAAAAGATTGAACAGGAAACACAACGGGTTTTATCTACTATAGAGGAAAAAGAATATATCTTTGAACAAAAGCAGATCGATTATCTCATCGAATATCCCTTTACGCAGGAAGTCATGTGTATGCCTGCAGAGGAGTTTGTGGACATGCTGGTGAGAAAGCTTCATGTAAAAGCTGTGATTGTGGGAACGGATTTCCGGTTTGGGTATCAGCGGACGGGAGATCCGGAACTTTTGAAAAAACTTGGTTCGTTATACGGATTCAAGGTGACTGTTGTTAAGAAAAAACAATATCATGGGGAAGATATCAGCAGTACTATGATCCGGGATATGATTCAGGCGGGAGAGATCCGCACCGCGAATGAACTTCTGGGTTATGATTATTTCTTTCAGGGCCGGATCGGACATGGAAACAAGATTGGCCGAACCATTGGGATTCCCACTATAAATTTGCTGCCGGCATCAGAGAAGATCGTTCCGCCTTTTGGTGTGTATGCATCTCTGGTGGAGATTGGGCAAGCCTGGTATGGGGGAATTACCAACATCGGGATCAAACCTACCGTAGGAGACCATAATCCCATCGGCGTGGAAACCCATGTCTTTGATTTTACACAGGATATTTATGGCCAAACGGTACGGATCCATTTGAAAGAGTTTCTTCGACCTGAGAAAAAGTTTGCTTCCGTAGAAGAAATGAAGTTACAGATCAGCAAAGATATGGAAAATGTTGCGGAAATGTTACAAACTATTGACAAAAACATTTCTGAGTGATATGCTATGTAAAACGACCTTAATAAGGAGTTATTTTTATGAAACGTTTTACATTGAAATCAATCGCCACGGCAATGCTGGCTGCCACACTTTGTGTAAGTGGGCTTCCTGTTTACGATTACGCTATAGCGGAAGATGTAGAAGGAGTTACGGCCGGTATATCTGCTGTGTTATCTTTAAATCTTGACCACGAGGTTGCCTCTGTGGTTGCCAACGAAGTGGAGATTTCCACAGCTTCAGCAAACGAAGATGATCTGATTGAGGAAATCAATCCTGCAGTTCTGGGTAAAGATGAAGACGGCAATGTTACGGTATGCGGTTATACCAATCTGGGAATTGCTGTAGTAGAGGGAAATCTGAATGTCAGAAAGTCCCCAAGTCTGGACGGAAAGATCGTGGGAAAGATGACCGATCATGCCGGATGCGAGATCCTGGAAGAGAAAGAGGATTGGGTAAAGATCAAGTCCGGCAAGGTGAAAGGCTGGGTCAGCAAAGAGTATCTTCTGACCGGAGAGGAAGCTCTGGCGAAGGTCAATGATGCAATTAATCATATTGCCAAGATTTCTGCCGATAATCTGCGTGTCCGTGCTAAGGCATCTACAGATTCCAAAGTGATCACCAGAGTTTCCAAAGGTGAGAAACTGGAGATCCGGAAAGTAGAAGATGACTGGATCAAGGTGGATATTAATGGAGATACCGGTTATATCAGTGCAGAATATGCCACAGAGCAGTATTGTCTGGATGAGGCAATGACGTTAACAGAACTTTCTGCAGGCAAGGGTGTTTCTGATGTTCGGGTTGCTCTTGTGCAGGAAGCTTTGAAATATGTAGGCGGAAGATATGTATGGGGTGGAACGAATCTTTCCACAGGCGTGGATTGTTCCGGATTTACCATGTGCATCTTTGCTAAGTTTGGATACAGCCTTCCTCATTATTCCGGTGCACAGGCCGGATACGGAACCAGTATCAGTGCTTCTGAGGCAAAACCGGGAGACCTGTTCTTCTATGGTTCAGGCAGATCCATCGGACATGTTGCCATTTATATCGGTAATGGACAGATCGTGCATGCGGCGTCCAGCAGAACCGGTATTGTGATTGGTAATGCATATTATCGTACACCGGTGAAAGTGGTAAGAATCATCAATGATTAAGATTTTGTTGGGGCATCTTAAGATGCCCCTTTTTATCTTGGTTTATCCGTTTTATCCTATATCTGTAAAAATCACAATTTTATAACTTTACAATTATGTAGTAGTTTGGTATAATATACACGTTTGGTGAGCCCATGCTCGGTTTCCGGAAGACTCCGACCTCAGACTGAGCATCCACTGAATGGGCGATTATAATCATTTAGGAGGAAAGAACATGATTTCTAAGGAAAAGAAAACAGCAATTATCAATGAGTATGCAAGAACACCTGGCGATACAGGATCACCAGAGGTTCAGATCGCAATCCTGACCGGAAGAATCCAGGAGCTTACAGAGCATTTAAAAGAGAACCCGAAGGATCATCATTCCAGAAGAGGTCTTTTAAAGATGGTAGGTCAGAGACGTAGATTATTAGCATACTTAAAGGATAAAGATATCGAAAGATATCGTGACCTGATTTCACGTTTAGGTATCAGAAAATAATCTTTTCATAAGATTTACAAATAGGGCGGAAACCTTTCCGCCCTATTGCTATATGAGAAATATAGCGGAAACAAAAGAACAAAACAACAAAGGCAGGAGATGATTTTCCGAAGCCACTGATAAGGGCAGACCGGTGTTTGTTTTTATCAGTAGTTTCGGATCTCCTGACTGAAAAAAGAAGGAGGACCTATGTACAAGAGTTTTTCAATGGAAATCGGCGGCAGAACCTTACGTGTTGATGTTGGCCGTGTGGCTGCCCAGGCAAACGGAGCAGCATTGATGTTTTATGGCGATACCTGTGTATTATCCACAGCAACCGCATCCGAGAAGCCCAGAGATGGGATTGATTTCTTCCCTTTGAGCGTGGAGTTTGAAGAGAAAATGTATTCCGTGGGCAAAATCCCCGGAGGATTTAACAAAAGAGAGGGAAAGGCATCTGAGAACAGTGTGTTGACGGCCCGTGTAATTGACCGTCCAATGCGTCCGCTTTTTCCGAAGGATTATCGTAATGATGTAACTTTAAACAATATGGTTATGAGTGTGGATCCTGAGTGCAGACCGGAACTGGTTGCGATGCTTGGTTCCTCTATTTCAACCTGTATTTCAGACATCCCGTTCTGCGGACCCTGTGCTATGACACAGTTAGGTCTGGTGGACGGCGAGTTTATTGTAAACCCAAGTCAGGAACAGTGGGATAACGGAGACTTGCAGTTAACCGTAGCTTCCACTTCTGAAAAGGTGATCATGATCGAAGCCGGAGCAAATGAAGTACCGGAAGATAAGATGATCGAGGCGATTTATAAGTGCCATGACATCAACCAGGAAATCATTGCTTTTATCAATCGGATCGTAGAAGAAGTTGGCAAACCAAAGCATGAATATGTAAGCTGTGCGATTCCGGAAGAGATGTTTGAAGCCATGAAGAAGATCACAACTCCGGAAGAAATGGAAGTAGCTGTCTTCACAGACGAAAAACAGGTTCGTGAAGAGAACATCCGTCAGATTCAGGAGAAAATGGAAGAAGCATTTGCGGAGAATGAGGAATGGCTGGCATTGGTACCGGAAGCGCTGTATCAGTATCAGAAGAAGACAGTCCGCAAGATGATCTTAAAAGATCATAAACGTCCGGATGGACGTCAGATCGATCAGATCCGTCCACTGGCCGGAGAAATTGATATCATCCCACGTGTTCATGGTTCTGCCATGTTTACCCGTGGACAGACCCAGATCTGTACCGTTACCACATTAGGACCTTTATCTGAGGCACAGAAGTTAGATGGTCTGGATGAGAATGTAACCAGTAAGCGTTATATGCATCATTATAATTTCCCGTCTTATTCTGTTGGTGAAACAAAACCAAGTCGCGGACCGGGAAGACGTGAGATCGGACACGGTGCTTTGGCAGAGAAAGCTTTAGTGCCGGTGCTGCCTAATGAGGAAGAATTCCCCTATGCAATCCGTACCGTATCTGAGACCTTTGAATCCAATGGTTCTACTTCTCAGGCATCCATCTGTGCATCTACCATGTCCTTAATGGCTGCCGGAGTTCCAATCAAGAAGCAGGTTGCAGGTATTTCCTGTGGTCTGGTTACCGGTGAAACAGATGATGACTATATTGTTTTAACCGATATCCAGGGATTGGAAGATTTCTTTGGAGACATGGACTTTAAGGTTGCGGGTACCCATGACGGAATCACAGCAATCCAGATGGATATTAAGATCCATGGACTGACCAGACCAATCGTAGAAGAAGCCATTGCCAGAACCAAACAGGCAAGAGAATATATTATTAACGAAGTGCTGACGAAAGCCATTGCCGAACCACGTCCGGAAGTTGGAGAATATGCTCCGAAGATCCGTCAGATGACCATTGATCCGGCAAAGATCGGTGATGTGGTTGGTCAGAGAGGAAAGACTATCAATACCATTATTGAGCTTACCGGTGTTAAGATCGATATTACCGATGATGGTTTTGTGTCTATCTGCGGAACGGATGCAGATAAGATGGAAGAAGCAATGCATATGATCAAAGTCATTACAACAGACTTTGAAGAAGGCATGGTATTTATCGGAAAAGTAATCAGCATCAAAGAGTTTGGTGCTTTCATTGAGTTTGCTCCGGGTAAAGAAGGTATGGTACACATTTCCAAGGTTTGTAAAGAACGTATCCAGCATGTGGAAGATGTGCTGACTCTTGGGGATAAAGTTACCTGTGTATGCTTAGGAAAGGATAAGATGGGAAGGATCAGCTTCTCCATCAAAGACGTTCCGGCAGATGCAAAGCCAATATAAGGAATCGTTAACAGAGTTTTTAAGCTGTCGCTTGTGCGGATGAGAACCGTAAGGCGGCAGCTTTTCTCACATATTGGTTTCTTTTTTCATATCTTAATAAATAACAGGTAATGGAAGAAGGAATATGGAAAGGGTTAGAAACAGGATTGACTGGGACTATGCACGGATTCGCGGATACACCGGAAAAGGCGTCGGGATTGCCGTATTTGATACCGGGATTTTCCCACATTTGGATTTCGGAAAGCGGATCCGGATCATGAAGGATTATGTTCACGACAGGAATGTATTTTATGATGATAACGGTCACGGTACCCATGTCTGCGGAATCCTTGCCGGTGATGGCAGCATGTCCGATGGGCATTATATGGGAATTGCTCCTAAGGCAGAGCTCTATATATATAAGATCCTTAATGAAAATGGAAACGGTAATCTGAAGCGGGCAATACAGGCCATAGAAGATTGCATAGTCCAAAGCCGTAAGAATAACATCCGGATCATTAATTTTTCCATGGGTATGGGAAAAGCAGTTTCAACAGAAGACAAAATTGCGCTGTTATGTACGTTGGAAAAGGCCTGGGATCATGGTATCGTTGTTGTCTGTGCTGCAGGCAATGAAGGACCGGAGGAAGGCAGTATTACACCGCCGGGGAATCTAAGAAAAATCATTACAGTAGGAGCAATGGATGATGAAACCACTTTGATTTCAGGAAATCTGAAAAAAGGATATTCCAGCAGAGGCCCCACAACCTCCTGCATCATGAAACCGGAGATCGTAGCCCCGGGAACAAACGTAAAGAGTTGCAACAACAAAGAAAAGCCTCCCTATACCATAAAAAGCGGAACCTCCATGTCTACACCGGTAGTGAGTGGAGCAGTGGCTCTTTTGTTGGAAAAGTATCCGCTGCTTACGCCTGCACAGGTAAAATTACGTCTTTATCATACCTGTGAAGATCTTTGTTGTGAAAAGAACTATCAGGGCTGGGGATGTATTAATATCCGTGCACTTTTGACAGGAAAATACTAGAATGTTATAATATTAAATCTAGAAGGAGCAAAGGATATGGCTAAGATTTTAAAGGCTTTAAGCAGCCGGCTGGTGGCATGGATCGTTCTGATGCTTATTCAGATTGGCTGGTTCTTAAGTGTTTTTTTGTATTTTCATAATCATTTCAGTTATGTTGCACCGATTATGCAGATTATCGCAATCCTGATGGTCTTGTTTATCGTAAATAATCAAACAAATCCGTCTTACAAGATGGCATGGTCTATTTTGATTTTGGGATTGCCCATTCTGGGTATCTGTATGTATTGTCTGTTCGGAAATCGCGAGATCACCAAGAAGAATCGTAAATGCCTGCAGGTTACCCATACGAAATCCGTGAAACATCTTTATGATGATGAAGGGACCATAAGAAAGCTTGCAAAACGCAGCCGGGGTGCCAGTAAACAGGCAGAATACATTAGCAAATGGTCGGATTTTCCGGTCTATGAGAAGGAAGGATTGACCTATTACCGGATGGGTGATGATACGCTACGTCCGATCCTTGATGAGATTGAAAAAGCAGAGCATTACATTTTTCTTGAGTTCTTTATTATTAGTGAAGGAATCTTTTTTAACAGCATCATTGATGCGTTGGAGAAAAAAGCAAAAGAGGGGGTTGAAATCCGCCTCATGTATGATGATATGGGCAGTGTGAGCACCGTTCCCATAGATTATAACAAATCCCTGGAAAAGAAAGGAATTCATTGCATTAAATTCAATCCGTTAAAGCCCCTTCTTTCCGTGGTTATGAATAATCGTGACCATAGGAAAGTGATTGTCATTGACGGAAAGGTAGCCTTTACCGGTGGCTTTAATCTGGCAGATGAGTATATCAACCAGGTGGAGCGTTTCGGACATTGGAAAGATAACGGATTGAAGGTGGAAGGGGCTGCGGTTGCTAATTTTGTTGCCATGTTTTTGGAAATGTGGCAGTATGCTTCCGGAGTTTCTGAAGATGAAAGTGTCTATTTCCCGGAATATGAACCGGTGGATTATCAGGGACAGCAGGGTTTCATCCAGCCCTACGCGGATTCGCCTTTGGATCGGGAGAAGGTTGGAGAGACCGTATATTTAAATATCATCAACCGTGCGAAAGACTATATTTATATTTTTACGCCTTACCTTATTATCGATAATGAGATGATGACGGCACTATGTAATTCGGCAAAATCCGGTGTGGATATCCGTATTGTCACGCCCGGTATCCCGGATAAAAAACTGGTCTTTCTTTTAACCCAGTCTTACTATGCACAGCTTTTGGAGGCCGGTGTCAAAATCTATGAATACGGTCCCGGTTTTATCCATGCCAAAACCTTTGTTTGTGACGATGTCATTGCCACTGTTGGAACCATTAATTTGGATTATCGGAGTTTATACATGCATTTCGAATGTGGTGTGTGGATGTATGGAACATCGGAAGTTGCCCAGATTAAGCAGGATGCTCTGGACACCTTCCAAATATCCCGATTGATCACTTACGAACATGTCATCCGACAAAGCTGGATCAAAAAAACTTTGCAGGGTATTTTGCGTTTGTTTGCCCCATTACTTTAAACATGACAGGATCCTGTTTAAAATGGGAGGAAGCAGTACAGCATTTTTCTGATACAAATGGAATAGGTTAAACGATTTATGGTTTCGGCGGCATAGATTGCTATGCTGCCGATTTTTTTCTCTCCCAGATAGTATTCATAAGAGCCGACCACATCCCCTTTTTTTACCGGTGCTGTAATACTTTCCGGTAATGTGATCTTGTGTTTTACAGCGCTTAAGTCACCACCCGAAGTGTCAACATAACGGAAGCTTTCCTTCAGTTTTAAGGGTACACTTACAGCATCGCCCTTAAGGACTTTTAATTCTTTATCCGGAATCTTTGGGGTATCTTCGTAAAGATGTACATTTGCAAACCCATAATTTAACAGGGAGATTGCCTCCGAAAAGCGAACCTTGTAGTCTTTGGCGGCAAGGATTACCGCAATCAGATTTAAACCATCTTTGCTGGCAGTTGCACTGACGGAATATTTTGCCAAAGAGGTAGAACCTGTTTTAAGTCCTGTAGCATAGGGATATTGTTTAATCAGTTTATTGGTATTTGCAAGTTCAAAGGTGAAGGTGCCCCGTTTCGTCACATGATCAAAACTATCCATCCAGATGCCGGTATAGGTAAGTACCTGGGGATAACGGGTAATCAGTTCCCGACTCATAATGGCAATATCATAAGCACTGGTCACATGTCCGTCAGCATCCAGTCCACAGGCATTCTCAAAATGCGTTTCGTTCATGGACAGGTCCTTTGCCTTCTGATTCATCATAGCAACGAACTTTTCTTCAGAACCGGCAATGTGTTCTGCCATGGCAACAGCAGCATCATTGGCACTGGCAATACAGATACATTTGATCATGGTTTCTACGGTTTGTTGTTCGTTGGCTTCCAGAAATACATTGGATCCGCCCATGGAAGCAGCATGTTCGGATGTTGTGACAATATCAGATAACGTAAATTTTCCCTGTTCCATGGCCTGGAAGATCAGTAGCAGGGTCATGATTTTGGTGATACTTGCCGGGCGAAGCTTTTTGTGGGGGTTTTTGTCAAATAAAACGGTACCGGTGGATACTTCCATCAGAACGGCTCCTTCACAGGTTAAGTCCAGATCTTCGCCGTGGACCGGCAATATGGTTATGGGATGAAAAAAAGCAGTCAGGAAGAGTAAGAAAGAAAGCAGGATAGGGAGGAATCTTTTACGCATGAATCCAGAAAACATAAAAAAATCCATTTCGCTTGTTTATATTTTATATGCCGATATAACCTTCCTTATAACTAAAATGGTTGACGAAGCCTGAAAAGGAAGGTATGATGATTCACATGAAAGTAGTATTATTTTGTGTTATCGTTGCAGGACTTCTCCAGTTGGTGGAACTGCGTCGGTTTCGGATAACAACTTATTGTGTTACATCCCCAAAAGTGAATGCTCCCTGTGAGATCCTGTTTTTATCGGACCTTCATGGAAAAACCTACAATGGGAGGCTGATAAAACGGCTCAGTAAGCTGTCACCGGATTATATTCTGGTGGGTGGAGATGTTGTTTCAAAGAAAAAACCAAATGAGATGAGTACTATGCCGGAGTTTCTGAAACAGTTGACAGAAATCGCTCCGGTTTTTTATGGTTTTGGAAATCATGAGACAACCATAGATAAGGTTATAAGTCAGGAATCGCCTGCTTGCGGTAAGCTGTGGGCGGAATACCTTTCCCATATCAGTCAATACGGCATTCGGATAGAGAGGAATACAGTTCAGGAACTTAGGGATGATATTGTGCTATGTAGTCTGGAACTTCCGGAACATTATTTTAAAAAATTTAAAACAACAGAAGCAACACAGGAAGATATTCTGAATCTGTTTCCGGATTTACCGAAAGAGGAAAAGAGATTTCAGATCCTTATGGCGCATAACCCGGCTTTTAGTGAGCAATACCTTTGCTTAAGTCCGAATCTGATCCTGTCCGGTCACACCCATGGCGGACTAGTGCGTTTTCCGTTGGTAGGGAGTCTTATCAGTGTAGAGCTAACATGGAATCCAAAGTATGATGGCGGCCGTTACCGGCTTTTGGGGAACAATGGTGAGGATTGTACCCTGATCGTCAGTAAAGGGCTGGGAAATCATTCCCTTCCTATCCGTATCCTGGATCGTGCAGAAGCTGTACGGATCCTATTAAAACCGGATCATACGAAGTAGCCTTTTTTGAACAGATTTCCTTTTGTTTTGCTTGCGCAAACACGGAAAAATGAGTAGAATGAAAAAGGCGGAGGACAAAATGGAATTAAATGTAAAATTAGACAGTTTTGAAGGACCTTTAGATCTGCTCCTTCATCTGATTGATAAGAATAAAATAAATATTTATGATATTCCTATTTCTTTGATCACGGAACAGTATTTGGAGTATTTGGAAGAAATGAAGCGGCAGGACTTAAATATTATGAGCGAATTTCTGGTCATGGCCGCAACATTATTGGATATTAAGGCCAAAATGCTGCTTCCGGCCCAGGTGGATGAAGAAGGGGAAGAACTTGATCCAAGAGCAGAGCTGGTTTCCCAGCTGATCGAGTATAAAATGTATAAGTATATATCCTTTGAATTAAGGGACAGGCAACTGGATGCAGCCAAAAACTTTTACAAAGGTCCCACACTTCCCAAGGAAGTCAAAGACTATGAGACTCCCGTGAACATGGAAGAACTGGTGGGAGATATGAATCTTGAAAAACTGCATGCAATCTTTAAATCAATGATGCAGCGTCAGGTTGACCGTATTGATCCGGTTAGAGCAGGCTTTGGAAAGATTGAAAAAGAGCAGATCAGTCAGGAAGAGATTATGGCCGAGATGGAAGAATATTGCCGAACACATAAACGGTTTTCCTTTCGGGAGATTTTGGCAGGCTCCAATTCCAAAATGCGTATGATCGTTGTTTTTTTATGTATTTTGGAATTAATGAAAGTTGGGAAAATCATCATCAGCCAGGAAAAAATCTTTGATGATATTTATATTGAATCCCAGGTATGTGAATAAAGAAAAGAGAAATGAACATGGAGAAGAATAGAATGAAAGCAGCCATTGAAGCGATTTTGTTTTCCTTTGGTGAGTCAGTGGAAATAGACAAGATCGCTAAGGCATTGGAAATCGATAAAGAAACAGCCAGGGACTTTGTCCATGAGCTTATGCAGGAGTATGAGCAGGAAGAACGGGGAATCCGCATTGTGGAGTTGGAAAATGCATATCAGATGTGCAGTGCACAGGAATACTATGAGTATCTGATCAGGATTAAAGAGCAGCCAAAGAAAAATGTTTTGACGGATGTGCTTTTGGAAACACTATCTATTATTGCCTACAAGCAGCCCATCACCCGTGTTGAAATTGAAAAGATCCGCGGTGTCTCCTGTGATCATGCAGTCAATCGTCTGATGGAATACAATCTGGTACAGGAATTAGGCCGGCTGGATGCCCCCGGAAGACCCCTTCTTTTTGGGACTACAGAGGAATTCTTACGTTCTTTTGGGGTACATTCCATAGATGAGCTGCCTACTTTAAAACCGGAGCAGGTAGAAGAGTTTAAGGTACAGGCAGAAGAAGAGATGAATGCGATGGAAAAAGTCGAGGTGTAGTCCATGGAGTTCTTGTGGTTTTTAACACAGTTTCGGAACGATGTTACCGAAGGATTGTTTCAGATCGTGACACTGTTTGGTCAGCAAACTCTTTTGATCGTCCTGATCTGTATTGTTTTCTGGTGTATTAATAAGAACCTGGCCTTTCAGATGGGATTTTCTTTTTGTCTGTCAGGGACACTGGTACAGGGATTGAAACTTGTATTTCGAATTCCCAGACCCTGGATTCTGGATGCAGGATTTAAACCGGTGGAAAGTGCCGTAGGTGCAGCAACCGGTTATTCTTTTCCCAGCGGACACACGCAGAGTGCGGCTTCCATCTACGGTATGCTGGGATTTAAGAGCACCAAAAAAGGTATAAAGGGATTCTGCTATTTTCTGGTTTTTTTGATCGGGTTTTCCAGATTATTTCTGGGTGTGCATACACCCAAAGATGTGCTTTGTGCCATTGTGATTTCCGTTTTTGCCATTCTGCTTGTGGACAGGTTGACAAAGGTCTCCGAGAAGAAAGGCCGGAAAGTGCCTGTGCTCCTGCTTTTCATTGTATGTGCTTTGGCAATCGGGCTTTATGTGTATGGTTTTTTCCTGTCAAAACAGGGAATTGTTAAGGTTTCTTATGCCTATGATTGCGCGCAGACTACCGGCGCAACTCTGGGATTTGTTGTGGGCTATTTGCTGGAAGAGAAGTTTATCTGTTTTGAACCAAGACAAAAAGCAGCCATTCAAATTGGCAAATGTGTGATCGGACTTCTTTTTCTGGGGCTGTTTCAAACAATGCTGAAATACCTTTTTGGTACTTCCATGTTTTGGCTGGGATGTCAGAATTTTTTGCTTATTCTTTTCATTACTGTTTTCTATCCGTTATTGTTTCAAAAGTTACTGGGAAGAGAACAAAAAAAACGCCTGAATATTTGAATCCTATGTTCCATCATATCCAATATGGTGGAACATATTTTATTATGTGAAAAGATATAATGAAAAAGAATACGAAGACAGGGGAAAAAGATGTTAAAGAAGAAGTGGATGATTGGGATCATACTTTTGTGTTTTATATTGCAGGAAGGTGCACTTCCTGTCCTGGCACGAGAGAATCTATCGCTCTATGCATCCTATGCAGCTGTTACGGATGCGGAAACCGGACGTGTTATTTTGGAAAAAAAGGGTTTTCAACAGGTTCCCATGGCCAGTACAACGAAAGTACTGACATGCATCATAGCCTTGGAACAGGCGGACTTATCAGATAAGGTGTCTGTTAGTTCCTATGCCGCACAAATGCCACAGGTCCGTATGGGGATCAGAAAAGGAGAGCAGTATCTTTTAGAAGACCTGTTATATGCCCTTATGCTGGAATCCTACAATGATGTGGCAGTTGCCATAGCTGAACATGTGGGAGGAAGCGTGGAAGGATTTGCGGATCTGATGAATCAAAAAGCAGCACAGATATGTGATGAGCAGTTTTATTTTATTACTCCCAATGGATTGGATGCATCCGGTATATTTCAGGGTGAGACAAAAGAGCATAGTATTACTGCCGTCAATTTGTCAAGGATCATGTCCTATTGTTGTTTTCATTCACCCAGGAAAGATGCGTTTTTAAAAATAACACGCACAAAATCCTGCAGTATTAAGAGCCTGCCTACCAAAGGACACGCAGAACGAAGTTTTTCTTTGACTAATCATAACCGGATGTTATCGGATGAACGTGTGATAAGCGGAAAAACCGGTTTTACAGGGAAGGCAGGGTATTGTTATGTTTCCGGTGTTGTCATACAGGAATTTCATTTAGGGATCAGTCTTCTTGCCTGTGGGTGGCCAAATCATAAAACCTATAAGTGGTCGGATATGAATACGTTACTTACCTATCTGTCAGATCATCTCACATATCATTCTATATCTGCAGCAGATGTTTCGTTATCTCCTGTCAGGGTAAAGAATCTGTGTCATACTATCGGAAATGACAATACGGATGAAATCAGGGTAGAATTACAGAATCCGGAATGGAAAAAATCCTATGCAGGGTTGCCGGATGAAAAGTGTATTTCCTGTATAAACATTCAAAAAGAATTGAAAGCCCCTCTACAAAAAGACATGCAGATCGGTACCTGCGAATGGTATATTGGAGAGACGAAAGTAGCCGCTATGCCTATACTTGTTGGTGAGAATTACCAATCCAACACCTATAAAAATTGTTTAATTCACACTTTTAATAAATTTTTAACAATTTGTATAAACTCTCAGGACAAATATTGATTTCATTCATAAAATAGAATAAAATTATTCTTGTATAATATAGAGGAGGTAGATTCATGAAGGAAACGCACGATAATATTGCCTACAAACGTATCCTGGACTTTGTAGACGAATGCAGTTTTGTGGAGCTGTTCAAAGCCGTTACCTGTCGGAATACAGATTTCACACTGAAGGAATTTCAGGATGAATCGGATGGTGTGATCACAGGATATGGTCTGATGAATGGAAGATTGGTTTTTATATATAGCCAGAATCCGGATGTACTGCACGGTTCATTGGGTGAAATGCATTGTAAGAAAATCGTACAGTTATATGCGCAGGCAATGAAAATGGGCGCGCCGGTTATTGCAATGCTGGACAGTTCCGGTATGAGACTTCAGGAAGGGGCGGATGCTCTGGCCGGTTTTGGTGAAGTGATCAGCGCTGTTTCAGAAGCCAGCGGTGTGATTCCGCTTTATACCGTGATTTATGGAAACTGTGGCGGAGGATTAAGTCTGATCCCTGCCATGAGTGATTTTACTTATATGATCGAGGGGGAAGGAAAGCTTTATGTGAATTCTCCCAATACCCTTAACAACAATTATCAGGAAAAAATGGATACATCGGACGGAGATTTTCAAGGTCTTTATACCGGTGTTGTGGATGAATGTGTCAGTTCCTGTCAGGCGGGAGAGAAAATCCGTCAGCTGATGCAGATGCTTCCGTCCAATAATACAGAAGGAACGGATGTAGGATGCGCGACAGATGATCTAAACAGATTAATAGAAGGTATGGATAGTTCTAATTATGAAGCAAAAGTTCTTATTGGGAATCTTGCGGATAATTATGAATTTGCAGAAACAAAGGTTTGTTATGCACCGGAACTGATCACAGGTTTTATTCGTTTAAACGGGATTACCGTAGGTGTTGTTGCCAATAAAGAAGATAAACCACGGTTTACAACGGATGCATTGCTGAAAGGTGCAGAGTTTGTCCGTTTCTGCGATGCCTATGAATTACCTTTGCTGTTTATTGGAGATGTGTGTGGCTTCGATACAACCATTGAGGAAGAAAAGTCTTTAGCTAAGGCCATGGGTAGATTTGCAGCAGCCATCTGTGAAGCAGATGTTCCAAAGGTTACCCTGCTTCCGGGACAGGCATTCGGAACAGCCTATCTTTTGATGAATTCCAAAGCAATGGGTGCAGATTTCGTATATGCGTGGCCGGATGCCAAACCGGGAATCCTTCCGGCTAAACAGGCGGTAGAGATCATTTATCCGGATAAAACGGCAGAGGAATTAAAGGACGAGCAGCTGCGTTACGGCGAGAGCCATAATAGTGTGAATGCTTTTGCCAAAAGAGCCCAGATCGATGGTGTGATCACCCCTGCAAATACCAGGAAATATCTGATTTCAGCCTTTGATCTTTTATATACCAAGTTTTCCTGTGTTCAGGAAAGAAAACACAGTTTAAGATAGGAGTGACGTAATGTTACAGGCAGTACTTAATATGTTGATGGGTATGGGCTCAGTCTTTGTGGTTTTGATCCTTATCTGCCTATGTATCTACTGTTTTCAAATTATTCCATATATAGAGAAACGTAGAAAAGAAAGACAGTGCAAAAGTGTGGAGGATAGTTCCGGAATCACGGACCAAATCCCACAGATGCAGGAGAATGTGGCAGAAACGACGGAGAATGAAGCGCTTGTTGCAGTCATAATGGCTGCCATTACAGCCTATACCGGATTAAATCAGGATGAATTTATAGTTCGCAGTATTGTAAGAAAATAGAAAGGAATTAATGAGGATGAAAAGCTATACAGTAACCGTAAACGGTGTAGTTTATGATGTAACCGTAGAAGAAAACACAAATGGTGGATTTGAACCTTCCCCAAGCAGAACCCCTGTTATGCCAACCGCACCGGTTCCTAAGACGTCATCAGCGGCAGGTTCGGCTGCAAAGGGCAGTAAGACTGTAACTGCGGGAGCTGCCGGAAAAATACTGAAAATTGATGTGAAAGCCGGAGACAAGGTAACAGTGGGACAGCAGGTAGCTGTTTTAGAGGTTATGAAAATGGAAACACCCATCGTATCCAGTGATGAGGGCGTGGTAGTTTCCATTGAAGTCAAAGAAGGTGATAATGTAGAAGCCGGAGCAACACTGGTAACATTGAATTAACAGGAGGCAGGATATGGAATATGTATCAGAAACCCTGTTGAATCTTCTGCAACAATCCGGATTTTTCTTTCTGACCTGGAAGAATTTTATTATGATCGCGATTGCATGTGTGCTGTTATACTTTGCCATTGCCAAAAAGTATGAGCCGCTGCTTCTGGTTCCCATAGCATTTGGTATGCTTCTTGTGAATCTGTTTCCGGATATTATGTTGACCATTGAAGATTCGGAAAATGGTGTAGGTGGATTGTTCCACTATTTTTACTTACTGGATGAATGGTCTATTTTACCATCCCTGATTTTCCTTGGTGTAGGTGCATCAACGGATTTCGGACCATTGATCGCCAATCCCAAGAGCTTTCTTCTGGGTGCCAGCGCGCAGTTTGGTGTGTTTGGAGCGTATCTGGCTGCCATTGCACTGGGATTTAACGATAAGGCTGCAGCGGCAATTTCCATTATCGGAGGAGCCGACGGACCAACCTCCATATTTTTGGCAGGTAAACTTGGACAGGGAGATTTAATGGGTCCGATTGCAGTAGCCGCATATTCATATATGGCACTTGTTCCAATGATACAGCCACCTATCATGCGTGCTCTGACTACCAAAAAAGAACGTGCGATTAAGATGGAACAGCTTCGTGAAGTATCGAAACTGGAGCGTGTGCTTTTTCCGATTGTTGTAACGATCGTAGTTGTACTGATCATTCCGCAGACAGCACCGCTTCTTGGTATGCTTATGCTGGGTAATCTGTTCCGTGAATCCGGCGTGGTAAAGCAGCTGACGGAAACCGCATCCAATGCATTGATGTATATTGTGGTTATTCTACTGGGAGTTTCCGTAGGAGGCACTACCAGTGCAGAAAATTTCCTGAAACTGGATACCCTGTTGATCGTATTTTTAGGTTTGGTTGCTTTTGCATTTGGAACTGCGGCAGGTGTACTGTTCGGAAAGCTGATGTGCAAAGTCACACACGGACAGGTGAATCCTTTGATCGGAGCTGCGGGTGTATCTGCAGTACCTATGTCAGCCCGTGTGGTACAGAAAGTAGGAGCAGAAGAGGATCCAACAAACTTCCTGCTGATGCATGCTATGGGACCTAATGTTGCGGGTGTTATCGGTACGGCAGTTGCAGCAGGTGTGTTTATGGCAATCTTTGGAATCTAGTGATATCTGATGTACAACTGCAAATAGAAGCACATACTTTTATACCGGCTTTTGCCGAGTAACAGGAGGAATAAACAATGTCGGAAGTAACAAAAAAACCGGTGGGAATCACAGAGACTGTTCTTCGTGATGCGCATCAGTCTCTGATTGCCACTCGAATGACTACAGAACAGATGCTTCCCATTATCGATAAAATGGACAAGGTTGGTTATCATTCCGTAGAATGCTGGGGTGGAGCTACCTTTGATGCATCTCTTCGTTTTCTGAAAGAGGATCCATGGGATCGTCTTCGTAAACTCCGTGACGGATTTAAGAATACGAAGCTGCAGATGCTGTTTCGGGGACAGAATATTCTGGGATATCGTCACTATGCAGATGATGTAGTGGAATATTTTGTACAAAAGTCTATAGCCAATGGAATTGACATCATAAGGATTTTTGATTGTCTGAACGATATCAGAAATCTTGAAACAGCTGTTAAGGCTGCCAATAAGGA
This sequence comes from Lachnospiraceae bacterium, assembly GCA_051877515.1. Taxonomy (GTDB): domain Bacteria; phylum Bacillota; class Clostridia; order Lachnospirales; family Lachnospiraceae; genus XBB1006. Next base: position 392,222 of record JBJEIY010000017.1, read on the forward strand.
ACATGGAACTGCCCAGATTGCCCTTTCTTATACGCTGGGAGATGCCTATACGCTGGACTATTGGAAGGATATTGCAAAACGCATAGAGGACATGGGAGCAGATTCCCTTTGCATTAAAGACATGGCAGGTCTTTTAGTTCCTTATGCCGCAGAGGAACTGGTTGGTGCACTGAAAGATACGGTTTCCATACCCATTCAGCTGCACACCCACTATACCAGCGGTGTGGCCAGTATGACCTATCTGAAGGCTATTGAAGCAGGCTGTGATGTGATTGACACGGCAATGTCGCCTTTTGCTTTGGGTACCAGTCAGCCTGCCACAGAAGTTATGGTGGAGGCTCTCAGGGGAACACCTTATGATACAGGGCTTGATCAGAATCTGCTGGCTGAAATTGCTGATTATTTCCGCCCTATGAGAGAAGCGTGTATCGACAGCGGACAGCTTAGCACGAAAGTTCTTGGAGTCAACATTAATACACTGCGTTATCAGGTTCCGGGAGGAATGCTATCCAATATGATCTCCCAGCTGAAAGAACAGCATGCGGAAGATAAATACGAGGAAGTATTAAAGGAAATTCCAAGAGTGCGTAAAGATTTGGGTGAACCACCTCTGGTTACCCCCAGCAGCCAGATTGTGGGAACACAGGCTGTATTTAATGTACTGGCTGGTGAACGGTATAAGATCATCACAAAAGAAACCAAGGCCATGTTAAAGGGAGAATACGGACAGACTGTTAAGCCGTTTAATCCGGAACTGGTGAAAAAAGCATTGGGAGATGAAGAACCGATCACTTGCAGACCCGCTGATTTATTAGAGAATGAGCTGGATAAATTACGGGAAGAAGCTGCCCAGTACATCCGTCAGGATGAGGATGTGCTAACCTATGCATTATTCCCCAAAGTTGCGGTGGAATACTTTAAATACAGAGATGCCCAGAGCACAAAAGTGGATGATAAGGTATCGGATAAAGAAGTAGGAGCATATCCTGCTTAAATCAGATTGAAAGAGCCGGCGAAAGAATCTGCCGGCTCTTTTTTTTCGTTACATGACAAAAAGATAATACATCAATTTCATTGAATAAAGTGCAAAAGTATGCTATATTGTATTCAATTGAATATGTGGCATTCAGGTGTCGGAGTTACTATTCATATAGTCTTCTCCGGTGAAAAGGGAAACAGGTGTAAATCCTGTACGAACTCGTCACCGTAATTAGGGAGCTGCCGCCGCAATATCACTGGGAAACTGGGAAGATGGCCAATGCAATGATCTTTAAGTCGGGAGACCTGCCTGTATGTTGTACGGAAACGATTGTTTCAGACCACGAGTAACTGGTTGTACGTTAAAGACGTAGGAATGCTTTTCCTATGTACTATTTGTGTACAACCCCTTTACCTGAGTAGATTAGGAAAGGGGTTTCTTATTGTGTTGTCAAATTTTCGCTTCTGGTACACATATTTAAGAAAAAAAGGCAGATTGGATTGCCAGAGGAGGAAAAACAATATGAAAAAAAGAGTCGTAGCCTTATTACTGATTGTCTGTTTGATGACAGGAAGTTTAGCGGGGTGTAAAAGCGGTAATGCAGACAGCAGCGATACGAACACCAATGCACAGGAAAATGGCAGTGTAGATGCTGATCAGGTTGCTGCGGATGAAGTAGCTGCATTGATCGATGCAATTTATGTACAGGAACGAACGGATAAGACGGATGAGCAGTGTGCCACTGCAAAAGCAGCCTGGGATGCCCTGACGGATGCTCAGAAAGAGCTGGTACAGGGAACCTATGCGGATCCGGATTACTTTGGACTGGATACGGGAGATGCTTCATTGGATAATGCAAGAAATCAGGATGATATCGGTGAAAATGAAATACTGGTTGTCAGTTTCGGTACATCATATAACGATAGCCGGGTTACTGACATTATGGCAATTGAAGATGCGATCCAGGATGCATATCCTGATTGGTCCGTGCGAAGAGCATTTACATCTCAGATTATTATCAATCATATCCAGGCCCGTGATGGGGAGTGCATTGATAATGTGGAGCAAGCGCTGGAGCGCGCAGTAACCAATGGAGTGAAAGAGCTTGTGATCCAGCCGACCCATCTGATGCATGGCGCAGAATACGATGAACTGATGGAAACAGTAGTCTCTTATGAGGCAAAGTTTAATCGTGTATGTGTAGCAGAACCATTGTTAGGTGCAGTGGGTGAAGATGCATCTGTAGTGAACGAAGATAAAAAGTATGTAGCAGAGGCCATTACCAGACAGGCAGTGGAAACGGCAGGTTACAGTAATCTGGAGCAGGCAGCTTCGGAAGGAGTGGCGTTTGTTTTTATGGGTCATGGTACTTCCCACACTGCTAAGGTTTCCTATAGTCAGATGCAGACACAGATGAAGAATCTGGAATATGCCAATGTCTTCATCGGTACCGTTGAAGGAGAACCGGAAGAAACGGCCTGTGAAGCAGTCATTGAAGCTGTAGCTGCAGCCGGATATACCAAAGTGATCCTTCGTCCGTTAATGGTTGTTGCGGGTGATCATGCAAATAATGATATGGCCGGAGAGGATGAAGATTCCTGGTTGAGCATGTTTTGTGCTTCCGGAAAATTTGAAGATGTGGATACACAGATCAGTGGATTAGGTTCCATTGAAGAAATCCGAAAGATTTATATTAATCATACAGCAGATGCGATGAAATAAAGGAGAGTTTTGATAAGATGAAAAAAAGAGTCTATGTATTATTATGTCTGGTTCTGGCAGGAAACCTGCTTTTGGGCGGCTGCGGTGGTAAGAAAGAACAGGATACCGCTACTTCCGGAAACGAAGCGGAGCAAGCCCAGACACAGGAGGTCGAGCCGGCCCTTCCGGATGGCGTATATGAGGCCGTGTTTACCACAGACAGCAGCATGTTTCATGTGAATGAGGCTTGCGACGGAAAAGGAAAATTAACGGTAGAAAACGGAAAGATGACAATACATATTTCCCTTGTTTCCAAGCGTATTGTCAATCTTTATCTGGGCCTTGCAGCGGATGCAGTGAAAGACGGTGCAGTTTTATTAGAGCCAACTACAGATACGGTTACCTACAGCGATGGCACTACCGATGAGGTTTATGGTTTTGATGTTCCGGTTCCGGTTCTGGATGAGGAATATGATCTTGCGTTGTTAGGAGAAAAAGGAACCTGGTATGACCATAAAGTTAGTGTTTCCAATGCAGTGCCCATGGAAGAAGAACAGACAGAAAATCCGGTTAAGCTGGAAGACGGAACCTACTCTATGGAACTGGATTTTGCAGGAGGAAGCGGAAAAGCCTCCATTTCTTCTCCGGCAATTGTAACCGTAGAGGGTGATAAGATGACTGCAACCGTGGAGTGGAGCAGTCCGAATTATGATTATATGATCGTAGACGGAGAAAAGTATCTGCCCATTAATACAGAAGGAAATTCCGTATTTGAAATTCCGGTTTCAACTTTGGATAAACCACTTACTGTAATTGGCGATACGGTTGCGATGAGTACACCTCATGAAATAGAATATACTATTACTTTTCATTCCGAAACTGCAAAAGTGGAAGAATAAGAGGATTGTTTCATGACAGGAAGAAAGAACATTCGGAAATTATGTTGCCTGTTAATAATAGGACTGCTGGGGCTGTGCAGCTGTGGCAGTCCTTCTTCCAATTCTGAAACAGGAACAACAAGTGAGTCGCCTGATGATGCAAAAAACAATCTGCCCGGGTTAGAATTTGAGGCTGGTATGGAACTTCAATATGCCACCAATTTTTCTGTGGATTATTATAAAGGCGGATTTAAATTGCTTTCTACGAAAGATGGAACCAGAGTTTTAGTGGTACCGAAAGGAAAAAGTGTACCAAAAGGACTGGATGAAGAAATCCTTATTATACGACAGCCGGTACAGAACCTTTATCTGGTTGCTACGGCAACCATGGATATGTTTGATCATCTGGATGCGTTAAATACGGTTCGTTTTTCAGGATTAAAAAAAGAAAACTGGTATATTGAGAATGCCCGAAAAGCAATGGAAGCAGGTAATCTGCTGTATGCCGGGAAATATAATATGCCCGACTATGAACTGCTGGTATCCGGAAATTGTAGTCTGGCGATTGAAAATACTATGATCACCCATGCACCGGAAGTTATAGAAATGTTGGAGAGCTTCCATATCCCGGTGCTGATCGAGTATTCCAGTTACGAATCCCATCCATTGGGAAGAGTAGAGTGGGTGAAATTTTTTGGAGCATTAGTGGATAAGGAAGAGACTGCTGAGGAGATTTTTGAACAGCAGATCAAAATACTGAAAACGGTCCAGACAGGAGAAGAAAGTGGGAAAACCGTTGCTTTTTTCTATATTACCTCGAATGGTCTGGTCCAGGTTCGTCAAAGTAACGATTATATCCCTAAAATGATTGAACTGGCCGGCGGAAGATATATTTTTGATCAATTGGGGGATCCGGATTCTGCTCGTTCAACAATGAATATGCAGGTGGAAGAGTTTTACAACGGGGCAAAGGATGCAGATTATCTGATTTATAATAGCTCCATTGACGGAGGTGTTTCTTCCGTGAAAGGTTTGTTGGATAAGTGTCCGGTGTTAAAAGATTTTAAGGCAGTTAAGAACGGAGCAGTGTGGTGTACTACCAATGACATGTATCAACAGTCTATGTCAATAGGTTATCTGTTGGATGATTTTCATTCCATGTTGCAAGGTGGTCAGGAAGAGACCATGAAGTATCTGTTTCGGTTAAAATAGCGGAGGATAACATGAATCATCGCAAAACAATCAGAATCACCGCAGCATTTATAATATTAGGGATCGGTACACTTATGCTTATGATCACAAGTGTCTGTATCGGAAGTGTACAGATTTCTTTTTCGGAAGTTTTGGCATCGATACAGGGTAATGCCGTCGAAAATAGTCGTATCCTGTGGGATATTCGAATGCCGAGGGCTTTTGCAGCTTTCTTTTTGGGAGGAGCATTGGCTTTGGCCGGTTATCTCTTGCAGACATTTTTTCATAATCCCATTGCAGGGCCTTTTGTTTTGGGAATTTCATCCGGGGCAAAAATGGTAGTGGCTTTGGTCATGGTGTTCTTTATGGGTCAGGCTACGAGAGTAAGTTCATGGCTGCTGATTTTGGCTGCGTTTGTGGGTGCCATGCTTTCTATGTGGTTTGTTTTACTGATGTCCCGTAAAGTTGATTCCATGTCAATGCTGGTGGTAAGCGGTGTGATGATAGGATATATCTGTTCAGCGATAACAGAACTGGTCATTACCTTTGCCAATGATGCACAGATTGTTAATCTGCATAACTGGTCCAGGGGAAGTTTTTCCGGAATCACATGGGAAAATGTGGGAGTCATGTCGGTGGTAGTGCTTATAACTGTGGGAATCGTATTTCTGGAAGCAAAGCCGTTGGCCGCATACCGGATAGGTGAGTCTTATGCCAGAAACCTTGGAGTGAATATTCCTCTTTTAAGAGTTTCCATGGTGGTGTTATCCAGCATTCTCTCTGCCTGTATTGTGGCGTTTGCAGGGCCGATTTCCTTTGTGGGAATTGCGGTTCCCCATCTGGCAAAACAGCTACTTGGCAATACAAAACCTCATTTTATGATTCCGGCATGTTTTCTGGGGGGAAGTGTATTTTGCCTTTTTTGTGACTTGTTGGCCAGAACATTATGTGCCCCTACAGAGCTTAGTATCAGTACCGTTACGGCAATTTTTGGATCGCCAATTGTTTTGTGGATTATGATCAAACGGGATAAGGTGGTTTAATGGAGTATTACTTTCAAACAAAGAAGCTTAGTGTTGGTTATCAAAATAAACCGTTAATAGAAAACATTACGATTGGTTTGAAGAAGGGGGAGATTCTGACCCTTATCGGACCTAATGGGGCCGGAAAATCTACGATCCTCAAAAGTATTTCCAAACAGTTAACACTCATCGCAGGTACAGTATGTCTTGATGGGAAGGATCTTAACCGGTTCTCCGAAAACGACCTGGCAAAGAAAATGTCTGTCTTACTGACGGATAAACTACGAACAGAAATGATGACCTGTGAAGAAGTTGTGGAAACAGGTCGCTATCCCTATACAGGAAAATTTGGTGTTTTATCCCCGGTAGATCACAGAATCGTACAACATGCAATGGATATGGTACATATTTCAGATCTGCGGGAACTGGATTTTACACATATCAGTGATGGTCAGAAACAGCGGACCATGCTGGCAAGATGTCTTTGCCAGGAACCGGAGATTATTATTCTGGACGAACCAACATCCTTTTTGGATATTAAGTATAAACTGGAGTTTTTATCCATTTTGCAAAGATTATGTAAAAAGAGTGGGATCACTGTCATCATGTCCATGCATGAGCTGGAGCTGGCGGAAAAGATTTCCGATAAAATTCTTTGTGTAAAAGGAGCATATGTAGACAGGTTTGGAACGGCAGAAGAGATTTTTCAGACAGGGTATCTTTCTGATCTGTTTTCCATAAACGAAGGAAGTTTTGATGAAGAAACCGCCAGCATGGAACTGGATGCAGTAAAAGGTTTGGCAAAGACCTTTGTGATCGCAGGCGGCGGTACGGGCAGGAGTGTATATCGCAGATTACAGAGGGAAGGAATTCCGTTTGTAACCGGTATTCTTTTTCAAAATGATGTGGATTATCCTGTTGCAAGGGCTCTTGCTACAAAAGTGGTTGTGGCGGATTCATTTGAACCGATTTCGGACACAAAAGTCCGGGAAGCGAAAAAAATGGTGGATTCCTGTGAACGGATCATTTGTTGTAAGAATCATTTTGGAACCTATGAAAAAGCAAATTTGGAACTGCTGGATTATGCAGAAACATGTAAGAAGGAAATCGTACGATGGCAAAAGTAATTATGATTCAGGGAACCATGTCAGGAGCAGGAAAAAGCCTTATGGTTGCCGGTCTATGCAGGATTTTCAAGCAGGACGGATATCGGGTTGCTCCGTTCAAGTCCCAGAATATGGCTCTTAATTCTTATATTACGGATGAAGGGCTGGAAATGGGAAGGGCGCAGGTGATGCAGGCAGAAGCAGCCGGGATCCTGCCCAAAGTATGTATGAATCCCGTGTTATTAAAACCAACTACCCATACCGGCTCCCAGGTGATTGTGCATGGTGAAATCCTTGGAAATATGAGTGCACAGGAGTATTTTACTTATAAAAAACAATTAATTCCGGAAATCAAAAAGGCATTTCAAAAGTTGGAGGAAATGGCAGATATTATTGTGATTGAAGGCGCAGGTTCTCCCGCAGAAATCAATCTGAAAGAGAATGATATTGTAAATATGGGAATGGCAGAAATGGTAGATGCCCCTGTACTTTTGGTGGGAGATATTGACAGGGGCGGTGTGTTTGCCCAGCTTCTTGGAACGTTGTCTTTACTTTCCGAAAGTGAGAAATGTCGTGTGAAAGGATTGGTCATCAATAAATTCAGAGGAGATAAGGCCATTCTTGAACCGGGAATCCGGCAACTTACAGAGTTGGGGAAAGTGCCGGTGTGCGGAGTGGTTCCGTATATGGAGTTATCTTTAGAGGATGAAGATAGTCTATCGGACAGATTTCTTCAGAAAAAGGAAGGATTGATCGATATTGCGGTCATACATTACCCGCGGATTTCAAACTTTACGGACTTTAATATCTTTGAGCAAATGGACATGGTTTCTGTACGTTATGTGACGTCTGTCAGTGAGTTAGAACATCCGGATCTTATTTTTCTGCCGGGAAGCAAGAATACCATGGGAGATCTTTTATGGATGCGTCAAAATGGTTTGGAATCAGCCATAAAACAGCTTTCCCAAACGGTTCCTGTCTTCGGGATCTGTGGGGGGTATCAGATGTTAGGATATGAAATTTCTGATCCGGATGGTATGGAAGAAGGAGGAGCTCTACGTGGAATGGAGTTGCTGCCTGTAAAAACAGTATTGCAATGCAGAAAACAACGATGTCAGAAACAGGGTGTTGTAAATAAGGTGGATGGGATTTTTTACGGGCTTTCCGGGTGCACATTCCATGGATATGAAATTCATATGGGTCAGTCTGACCCCATCACGGGAGAAAAAAGATCAGATCATGAGGTCGTAATTCAGGCAGAAGGCAGAGACGTCTATGGGTCTTATGTTCATGGTTTATTTGATCAGGGAAAGACGGCCACTGTGTTGATAGAGGCTCTGGCCCGGAAGAAAGGGATCCGTCTTCAGACTACGGAACTAAAAGATTACAGACTTTTTAAAGAAAAACAGTATGATAAGCTGGCGGATACTTTAAGAGAGTATTTGAATATGGAGGAGATCTATGGAATTCTCAGAGAAGCCCATATGGAATAGTTATACAGGAAGAGAGTTGACAAAACTGTCCATCGTTGCTCCGGATCCGGATATCCGGAAAAAAGTATTACACAACTGGGACCAAATTGCCAAGCCACTGGATGGTCTGGGAAGATTTGAATTGCTGACGGCTCAGATCGGAGCAATCCTGGGAACAGAGAAACCGGATCTATCCGAAAAAGCAGTGATCATCATGTGCGCAGATAACGGAGTAGTGGAAGAAGGTATTAGTCAGTCCCAACAGGAGGTTACCGCCAACGTAGCCAAAATGATGGGATCAAAGCAATCTTCTGTGGGAAGAATGGCAGAAACGGTGCATGCAGATACCATTCCCATTGATATCGGTATCAACACAAAGCAGGCTTTTCCCGGTGTGATTTCCCACAAAGTAAAATACGGAACAAATAACTTTGCCAAAGAGGCAGCCATGACAGAAGAGGAAGCAGTTCGTGCCATCGTCACCGGGATCGATGCTGTTTATTCCTGTAAACAATCCGGTTACAGTATTCTTGCCACCGGAGAGATGGGAATCGGAAACACCACCACCAGTAGTGCAGTTGCAGCAGCCATATTGAACTGTGGAGCACAAAAGGTGACCGGAAGAGGAGCAGGTTTAAGTGACGCCGGTCTTTTGAAAAAGCAGCAGGTGATCACAGATGCAATCAAAAAGTATGCGCTTTATGAGGCAGACGCACTTACTGTTCTCAGAACTGTGGGTGGCCTTGATATTGCAGGTCTGGCCGGTGTTTGTATGGGTGGAGCGCTGTTTCATATTCCCATTGTGTTGGATGGAGTGATCAGCATGGTGGCAGCGCTGGTGGCAGAAAGATTATTGCCCGGAACCAAAGACTTCCTGATTCCTTCCCATAAAGGAAAAGAACCGGCTGTAGAACTGCTGAGTAAAGAATTGGATCTTGCCCCGGTCATTGATGCAGGACTGGCTTTGGGAGAAGGCACGGGAGCTGTCATGATGTTTGCTTTGTTGGATGTTGCTTTGAGTGTTTACCACAGTAGCAATACCTTTCATGATATACAGATGCAGGAATATACGAGGTTATAATAAATGCTTGTTGTGATAAGCGGAGGAAGCGGCAGTGGAAAATCTGCCTATGCGGAAGATTATTTGTCCGGATTGGTGAAAAAGGGAACAAAGTATTATATTGCTACCATGAAGGTTCATGACGGGGAAGGCCGAAAGAAAGTCAGAAAACACAGGGAAATGAGACGGGAAAAAGGTTTTGTGACCATAGAGCAGTCTCATAACATTGAAGAGGCTGTTATAAAAATGGGTTGCGGGGATGATCCCATTGGAAATATGGAATCCTCTGCACTTTTGGAATGTATCTCAAACCTGACCGCAAATGAAATGTTTGTGGGTGATAGGATAAACAGCAGCACTATGGTCAGTGCAAAAATCATAAAGGGTGTGAAGGAGTTATATCAGGATCTGAAGCATCTTGTGATCGTTACCAATAATGTTTTTGAAGATGGTATGCAATATGATGAAAGTACAATGGAATACATTCATGCGATGGGAAATATCAATCAAGCGCTTGCCGGTATGGCCGATGAAGTGATAGAAGTTGTTGTGGGTATTCCATTGGTGGTAAAAGAAAGGACGATATAACCATGCGGATATTGAAATCAATGATCATTGCTTTTTCCATGTATTCGAAACTTCCTATGCCCCAGTTTACCTGGAAAGAGGAAGAGATGGAATATATGCTTTGCTTTTTTCCATGGGTTGGAGGAGTGATTGGTGTGCTGATCTATTTTTGGAAAGAACTGTGCGTTAGATGGGAAGTGGGAAATCTTTGTTATGTTTTGGTTTCTGCACTCATTCCCTTGTTGCTTACAGGAGGATTTCACGTAGATGGATTCATGGATACCATGGATGCATTTCATTCTTATCAGTCCCGGGAACGCAAATTGGAGATTTTAAAGGATTCCCATATTGGAGCTTTTGCCGTGATCATGCTGGGATGCTACGGCTTATGTTATTTGGCTGCTTTTTCTGAACTTAGGGATAGCAGAGTTATTGGGATTGCCTGTGCAGGATTTTTTTTATCCAGATGTCTAAGCGGCATCAGCGTGGTTTGTTTTCCCACTGCTAAAAAAGAAGGAATGCTTTATGGTTTTTCTGACAATGCCAATAAGAGAGCAGTAAAGATTGCATTGTATCTGCAAAGCTTATTCTGTATAGCGTTCATGCTGTGGCTGTCATTACCGGCAGGATGTCTTGCAGTCTTAACTTCTTTAGGAGTTTTTCTATACTATTATTGTAAAAGCAAAAAGGAATTGGGCGGAATTACCGGAGATACAGCAGGTTATTTTGTATTGCTGTGTGAACTGGGTGTTTTGCTTGTACTAGCACTTTACGGATATATTGGATGAAGAAAGAGGTAAAAAAGATGAAACTGGTAATTGGAGGATATGCCCAGGGAAAGCTGGGATATGTTCTGCAACAGCTACCGGAAAATGGTTATGTTGTATTTGACGGGATCCTTCCGGATGAAAATACAATGATTTCTAATGACAAGATACTGATCATTAACCATTTTCATGATTGGATCAGACAGCAGATCCTTCAGGGAGAAGATCCGGAGGAAGGATTCAGGCAGTTTATAGAAAAGGGCAGAGAATGTGTTATCATTAGTAATGAAATTGGGAATGGCATCGTGCCGGTGGATAGAACAGAACGGGAATACAGGGAGAAGACAGGAAAAATCCTGAATCAGCTTGCAAAACAGTCCGACGAGGTGGTGCGTGTAATATGTGGAATAGGTCAGAGGATCAAATAAATCTGGTTTTGATCCGCCATGGCGCAACAAAAGGAAATAAAGAACATCGTTATATAGGGATTACGGATGAGTGTTTAAGCCGGGAAGGAAGAGACGTGTTGGAAAAAGCAAGACAGGATCATGTTTATCCTATGGTTGATCGTGTGTTTTGCAGTCCGATGAAACGATGCATACAAACAGCGAAAATCCTTTATCCGCAGCTTAAACCGGAAATCATAACAGAATGGTCAGAAATCCATTTTGGAGATTTCGAAGGAAAAAATTATCTGGATTTACAGTATGACAGAAGGTATCAGGAATGGATTGAGAGCAAGGGAGAGCTTTCTTTTCCTAACGGAGAAAGCAGACAGGCATTCATGGAACGCTGTGTAAAAGGATTACGAAAAGTGGTTGCCGATTGTTCTGTTATGGATCGTTTTCCCCATGAGACCACATGGGCTCTGGTGATTCACGGAGGAACAATCATGTCCCTGCTCAGTCGTTTTTGCGGAGGAGAGTATTTTGATTATCAGGTTGAAAATGGAAAAGGTTATCTTTGCCGGCTGTATCAGCATGGGGAAGAGTTTGAGATAAAAATAGAAAGAAAAATCTAGTTTAGAAAATGTTTTGAAAAGGAACAGGTAAAAATGAGATATCATATATTGGCATTCTGCCTGGGATTTTTTTTGGATCAGATTTTGGGAGATCCTCACTGCTTTTGGCATCCTATTCGTTTGATTGGAAATCTGATCTCAGGTTTGGATAAATTATTAAGAATCAATAAGAAGGAAGCAAATCCTGCCAGGACCATTCAAAATGGGGTCCGGTTGGTGATCATTGTACTTCTTCTCACTCTGAGTGTAACAGCCTTTTTGCTGGTGGGTGCCTATTTCCTGCATCCATACATAGGCCTCTTGGTGGAGACGGTAATGACCTATCAGATACTGGCGGTAAAGAGCCTTAAGAACGAGAGCATGAAAGTGTATCATTGTCTGAAAGAGGACGGATTAGCAGAAGCAAGAAAAGCGGTATCCATGATCGTGGGAAGAGATACCTCGGTTTTAACCCAAGAGGGTGTTATAAAAGCTGCGGTGGAAACTGTGGCTGAGAATACCTCGGACGGAGTGATAGCACCGATGCTGTATTTGGCTCTGGGTGGGCCTGTCCTGGGTTTTGTTTATAAAGCGATTAACACTATGGATTCCATGATCGGATATAAAAATGACAAGTATCTGTATTTTGGCCGTGCAGCTGCCAAATTAGATGATGCAGCAAATTATATACCCTCAAGGATCAGTGCATATCTGATGATCCTCGCTGCTTTTCTGGGCGGAAAAGATTTTGACGGAAAACAGGCTGTTAAGATTTATAAAAGAGATAGACGTAAGCATGCCAGTCCCAATGCTGCGCAGACGGAATCTGTGTGTGCCGGTGCTCTTGGCCTTAGACTGGCCGGAGATGCCAGTTATTTTGGAAAAATCGTAAAAAAACCTTATATCGGTGATGCACTTCGTAAACCGGAAGTGGAAGACATTAAGAAAGCAAACCGATTGATGTATCTTACTGCCATAATCTGTGAGAGTGCATGCTTGCTTTTGTTGATCGTATTCTTACTAGTCAAATAACAGAAAGGCGGAAATTATATGCAGTCAATACATGGAGGGGATATTTACAGAAACAGGATCACATTGGATTATTCTGTGAACTGTAATCCTTTTGGAATACCGAAAGGTGTGAAAAAAGCATTATATCATGCAGTGGGCCATTGTCACCAATACCCGGATATGGAAGCTTCCGGATTGCGTGGCGCAGTCAGCAGGATGCTGGCGATTCCTCCGGAATATCTTTTGTTTGGGAATGGTGCATCGGAGCTTTTCATGGCGATCGTACATGGAGTGCAACCCCGAAAAGCCATGATTCTGACCCCTTCCTTTTATGGATATCAGCATGCGCTAATGGCTGTTGACTGTAATATGGTTATCTACCCTCTGAAACAGGAACATGGTTTTTTACCTCAAGAGGATCTTCTGGATGATCTGACAGAGGATGTGGACCTGCTTTTTTTAGCAAATCCTAACAATCCCACAGGTCAGATCATGGACAAAGCCTTTCTAAAAAAGCTGTTGGAGCATTGTAAGGAAAATAAGATCCTGGTAGTCCTAGATGAGTGTTTTATTGAGTTTTGCAGCAGCCGGGATTCTATGTTGCCCGAAATAGATGAATATAGCAATCTAATCCTTGTGCGGGCATTTACCAAGATTTATGCGATTCCCGGTGTAAGACTTGGCTATTTAATCTGCAGTTGCGAGGATTTACGTAATAAAATTAAAAAACAGTTGCCGGAATGGAATCTTTCTGTTCTTGCACAAGAGGCCGGAGTTGCCTGCACAAAGCAAAGCTCTTATCTGAAGAAAACAGGAAGTCTCATTCGTGAAGAAAGACGTTTTTTGGCAGAGGGTCTAAAAAAACTGGGGCTGCAAGTCTTTCCGGGTGAAGCAAATTTTATTCTGTTTTACAGTAGGATACCGTTATATGACAGTTTGTTGAAAAGAGGTATTCTGATCAGGGATTGTTCTAATTATAAAGGGTTGTCCCCGGGTTATTATCGAATTGCAGTCAGACAAAGAAAGGATAACAGGCAATTATTGAAAGCAATAGGTGAATGCATTGAAGAATCTTGAATTATTACCTCCTGCGGAGATTGAAAAAAGAAGTTTTGAAATTATAACAGAGGAACTCAGGCAAAGAGGATTGCAGTTACCAAAAGAAGAAGAAATGGTCACGAAAAGAGTCATTCATACCAGTGCGGATTTTGACTATGTGAAAACACTTACTTTTTCCAAAGACGCGGTTAGAATTGCAAAGGAATATTTGCTTCAGGGTGCAGACATTGTGACGGATACCAACATGGCTTTGGCCGGGATCAACAAAAAGGCGCTGGGGAGTTTTGGAGGAGAAGCTCATTGCTTTATGGCAGAGGATGAAGTGGCCAGGATCGCAAAAGAGCGTGAAACCACCCGTGCCGCAGTGAGTATGGAAATGGCTGCAAAATTGGAAAAACCGGTTATTTTTGCAATTGGAAATGCGCCCACTGCACTGATCAGACTTTACGAAATGGTGAAAGAAGATCTTTTCAAACCGGCTTTTATCATTGGTGTTCCGGTTGGATTTGTGAATGTAGAGGCTGCGAAGGAATTGATCCTGGATACAGGCATCCCCTGTATTGTTAACCGGGGAAGAAAAGGCGGAAGTAATATTGCGGCAGCGATCTGTAATGCTTTGCTTTATGATTTGGCAGGTAATAAATAAGAGGTTGATTTGACACATGCGGTATGGTTTTACAACCGGAAGCTGTGCGGCTGCTGCCAGTAAAGCGGCAGCATACATGCTTTTATCCGGAAGAAAAAAAGAAGAAATCACAATAAAGACTCCCAAAGGGATTCCGTATACAACACAGATTTTATGTTTGGAACGGACGGAACAACAGGTTAGCTGTGCTGTTAAAAAGGATGGAGGAGATGACCCGGATGTTACAACGGGAACTTTAATTTTTTCCCGGGTTTCCATTAGAGAAAAAGAACATAAAAAGATGGCTGCCGGCCTGGAGGGAACCAGGGTGTTCATTGAGGGCGGCGAAGGGATCGGAAGGGTGACGAAACCCGGACTGGACCAGCCCATCGGCAGTGCGGCCATTAATCATGTACCCAGGGAAATGATTGAAAAAGAAGTACTTGAGGTATGTGATCTTTTTGATTATGATGGCGCTCTGAATGTAACCATTTTTGCTCCGGCAGGGCAAAAACTGGCAGAGCATACCTTTAATCCAAGACTTGGCATTGTTGGGGGGATCTCTATTCTGGGAACCAGCGGGATTGTGGAACCCATGAGTAACCAGGCACTTCTTGAAACGATCAGGCTGGAATTAAATCAGAGAAGAGAACTGGGATATTCTTATGTGGTTGTTTCGCCCGGCAATTATGGCTTAGAATTCATGAAACAAACATATGGCTATGATCTGGACAGGAGTGTAAAATGCAGCAATTATATTGGTGAAACCATTGATATGGCGGTGGAGTTTGGTTTTCAGAGAATGCTTCTTGCCGGACATATCGGTAAACTGATCAAAGTTGCGGGAGGGATCATGAATACCCATTCCCGGGAAGGGGATTGCAGGATGGAGCTTTTGACGGCATTCGGTGCCCGCTTTGGAATGGAGCAGGACTATTCCCGTAAGATTCTTGATTGTGTAACAACACAAGAAGCGGTTGGGTTGTTGAAGGAATGTGGTATTCTTGAAAATGTAATGGACTATGCCATGGAGCGTATTTGCTTTTATTTGAATAAAAGAGCCAAGGGGCAGATGTCCATTGATTGCATCATGTATGCCAATGAGTTTGGAGAATTGGCAAAAAGCAGAGAGGTGGCAGAATGGTTTACTTTGTTGGCGCAGGAACAGGCGCAGTAGATTTGATCACAGTGAGAGGAATGCGTCTGCTTTCCAGGGCAGACCAGATCATTTATGCGGGTTCCCTTGTGAATCCCCAGTTATTGGAATATGCAAAAAAGGAGTGCAGGATACATAATAGTGCCCTGCTTACCCTGGAAGAGATCCTGGAACTTATGATACAGGCAGAAGACAGGGGCGAGATGACAGTTCGGCTCCATACAGGAGATCCCAGTATATATGGTGCTGTAAGAGAGCAGATGGATGAGCTTGACCGACTAGGGATATTGTATGAAAGCTGTCCCGGTGTCAGCGCCTGTTTTGGGGCAGCTGCCTCATTGAATTTGGAATATACTTTGCCGGATATATCCCAATCCCTGATCATTACAAGAATGGAAGGCAAAACCAAGGTTCCTCCCAAGGAAAGCATAGAAAGCTTTGCGGCCCACCAGGCATCCATGGCCATATATCTTAGTACTGGTTTGCTGGGTGAACTGAGTAAGAAGCTTATTGCAGGAGGATACAGGAAAGATACCCCTGCAGCATTGGTTTACAAAGCCACCTGGCCGGAGGAAAAAGCTTTTCTTTGTACCGTTGAAACATTACAGCAAACTGCTAAGGAGTATCATATCAGGAAAACAGCTGTGGTTCTGGTAGGTGATGTGATCACACACCGGAAGTATCAGAAATCCAGATTGTATGCATCGGATTTTTCCACAGAGTTTCGGCAGGCAAAGGAAAAAGAAGTGGAGTCTGTAAGCAGTGGAAAATTTTCTGAATCAGAAGGTTAGAACAGTATGAAAATATGTGTTGTTAGTTTTACGAAGAATGGATTACTATTATCCAAACGCCTTAAGCAGTGTTTAAGCGAGGAACAGGTGATTCTATATTCCAAGTGCTCGTACGCGCAACCGGATCAGGAAGAAGATTCCATCGAATTTATTGAGGAATCTATTTCTGACTGGGCAGGGGAACAGATGAGGAACCATTATGGTCTTCTTTTTATTGGGGCCTGCGGGATCGCAGTGAGAGCAATTGCACCTCATGTTGCGGATAAGCTGTCTGACAGTCCTGTTCTTGTGATGGATGAAAATGGTCGTCATATCATTCCCGTTTTGTCCGGACATCTTGGAGGAGCCAATGAGCTTGCAGAATACATAGCAGAAAAAATCGGTTCAAAACCGGTCATCACTACGGCCTCTGACCAGAATCGCATTTTTGCGGTAGATATTTTTGCAAAAAAGAATCATCTTCATATTATGAACCGGGATGGTATCGTGAAAGTGTCTTCTAAAGTGCTGGCAGGAAACAGGATTACTTTATCTGTGGATCCGGGGCATCTTATGCCGGGAACAGGAATTCCACAGGAAATCATGCTGGTCGCCTATCCGCCCACAGATCCGGTGGATGTTATCATTTCCCGAAATACGGTTGGTATAGATGCAGGGATCTGGTTATGCCCTGAAGAATATGTGATTGGAATCGGGTGTAAAAAAGGAAAAGAAAAGGATGAATTAAAGGAATTTGTTTTAAAAGCTCTGCGTGAGTCGGATATTAAACAGGAACAGATTTTTGCATTTGCTTCTATCGACCAAAAGAAAGAAGAGCCGGGGCTGACTAAACTTTGCATGGAAATGGGTATTCCGTTTTTTACCTTTTCTTCCCGGCAGTTGCAGAAAGTGAATGGGAATTTTCATACATCAGAATTTGTAAAGTCGCAGGTTGGCGTTGATAATGTCTGTGAACGGGCAGCACTTATGTCTTGCGAGAATAATGGAACCATCATTTACGATAAACATGCGGAAAACGGAATGACTTTGGCAATCGCAAAAAGAGAATGGAGTGTATCTTTTGATGAGGAATAAGATCTACATTGTAGGAATGGGCCCGGGTAGGGAAGACATGATGACCGTTCAGGCTCTGGAAGTTTTGGATAAAGCTGATGTGATCATTGGGTATACGGTTTATACAGAATTGTTGGGAGAACGGTTTTCCGATAAAGAGATTTTGTCTACCCCAATGAAACAGGAGATACAACGATGTAAGCTATGTTTTGAAGAGGCACAAAAGAATAAGCTTGTTGCATTGGTTTGCAGCGGAGATGCAGGGATTTACGGGCTGGCATCTTTAATGTATGAAGTAGGACTGGAATATCCAGAAACAGAAATTGTGGTGATTCCCGGAATCACAGCAGCATGTAGCGGAGCAGCACTTTTAGGAGCGCCTTTAAATCATGATTTCTGTATCATCAGTCTGAGCGATCTTTTGACCAGTTGGGAAAAAATCGAAAAACGGTTAGTTTGTGCAGCAACGGGAGATTTTTCTATTGCGATTTATAATCCTTCCAGTCATAAGCGAAAGGATTATCTGAAAAGGGCCTGCGAGATTCTTCTGCGATATCTTGATGAGGACCGTCCCTGTGGTTTTGTTGAAAACATCGGAAGAGAAGGAACGAAGATTTCTACTTGTACCCTGAAAGAATTAATGCAAAAGCAGGTAAATATGTTCACCACCGTTTTTATCGGAAACTCCGATACAAAGATCGTGAATGGAAAACTAATTACGAAGAGAGGGTATTCGATTGAAGAAAATACTGATATTTGCGGGAACAACGGAAGGAAGACGTCTGTCTGAGTCTCTGGCGGATGCGGGAGTTGCACACACTCTGTGTGTGGCTACGGAATATGGCGAGCTGGTATTAAAGAACCATCCGCTGGTTCAGGTTCATTGTGGAAGGATGGATCAGGAGGAAATCCGGAGTTTTGTGAAACAGGGTCAGTTTGAAATTATAATTGATGCTACGCATCCCTTTGCAAAGATTATTACGGAAAATATCAAAGCTTCCATAAACGGATTAGATGTCTTGTATCTGCGCTTAAACAGAGATCTTGATTTTGAATCCGAATATGATAAGATTTTTTATTTTGATAGCAGCGAAGCCTGCGCACAAGCATTAGACCGGATAGAAGGAAACATCCTGCTTACCACAGGAAGTAAAGAACTGCCGGTATTCTGCGCCAGGGAAGACTTACGAAAGAGACTTTTCGTTCGGGTGCTTCCCGGTCTTGAAAGTCTTTCCCTTTGCATGGACAATTATATTACAGGAAAGCAGATCCTTGCTCTGCAGGGACCCTTTACGGCTCAAATGAATGAGGCGATGATCAGCCAGTATGAGATTCAATGTCTGGTTACGAAACAAAGCGGTATGATAGGCGGTTATCAGGAAAAAATCAAGGCTGCACAAAAAAAAGGGATTGCGGTATTTGTGATCGGACAGAAAGATGTTACAGAGGGATACTCCTATGAAGAAGTTTGCAGGGAACTGGAAAGGATCCTTGATCAAAAGATCCTGTGCAAAAGCTCTATGGAGATTTTACTTGCAGGAGTCGGAATGGGAAGTCGGGACAGTATGACGCAGGAAGTTAGGCGGGCAATCGAAAAGGCT
Source organism: Lachnospiraceae bacterium (assembly GCA_051877515.1). GTDB lineage: Bacteria > Bacillota > Clostridia > Lachnospirales > Lachnospiraceae > XBB1006. The sequence goes on from JBJEIY010000017.1 coordinate 411,261, forward strand.
GATATCCTGTTGGGTGCTTCCAGACTGATTGATGACTATCATCCGAGAGTAGAAAAGCAGCCCTTTTATACTGCAGAAAAGATCATTCCGTTTTTGGAAAAAAAGCAACAGGAAGAAATGATGTCGGAAGGATGTCATGTTGTGGTCTTATTCTCCGGAGACAGTGGCTTTTACAGTGGCTGTCAGTCGTTATATACCCGGCTGGAGCAAGAGATCCGGGATGACAGACTGAATGCTTCATTGAGAATCCTTCCGGGTATCTCATCCGTGGCATATTTGTCTTCCTGTATCGGTGAAAGCTATCAGGATGCTGCGATATACAGCCTGCATGGAAAAGAAGTTCCGAATCTCTCGGAATGTATTCGGACAAATAAGAAGACATTTTTATTAATGTCCGGTGTAACAGATGTTCAGAAACTGGGAAAACTTTTGCTGGATGCAGGTTTGGAGTTTTGTACCGTTTGGGCAGGATATCAGTTGTCCTATCCGCAGCAGAAGATTTTTTCGTTCACACCGGAGGAATGCTGCAAACAAAAAGAAGAAGGATTATACACTTGTTGTATTATCAATCCCCATGCAGAGCCGGGAAGACTGACTCACGGTAAACCTGACACGGCATTTCTTCGAAGTAAGATTCCAATGACCAAGGAAGAAATCCGGGAGATCAGTATCTGTAAACTGCGCTTAACCGATCATGCTGTTGTATTGGATATCGGTAGTGGAACAGGTTCTATTGCAGCAGAAATAGCAGGATTATCTGAAAATATTATGGTTTATGCTCTGGAGCAAAAAGAAGAAGCGGTTTCTTTGATCCGGGAAAACTGCAGAAGATTTCATTTAAATAATGTAAAAGTGATAAATACAGTGGCTCCGAAGGGGATTGAAAACCTGCCCATACCGACGCATGCATTTATTGGAGGCAGCGGAGGAAGGTTAAAGGAAATCCTGAATGAACTGTACCGAAAGAATCCTGGCATGCGCGTGGTAATCAATGCCATCAGCATGGAAACTTTAGGACAGATCATGGAAATCGTATCGGGGTATCCGATTGAAAACGACGAACTTGTTCAGATTCAGGTGAGCAGAGCAAATATTGCCGGAAACCATCACTTGATGAAGGGAGAGAACCCGGTGTGGATCTTTTCTTTTGATTTTACCGATGAATAAGGTGGTGTAACAGATGAACAACCGAATTATGATAGCTGCAACCAGAAGCGGAAGCGGAAAAACAACCATTACCTGCGGGCTTTTGCAGGCTTTCAAGAAAATGGGACATAATGTGGTTGCTTTTAAATGCGGTCCGGATTACATTGATCCTATGTTTCATCAGAAGGTGATAGGGATACCTTCGAAAAATCTGGATACTTTTTTTACGGGAGAGGAAGAAACAAGACGGCTGTTTCTGCAAGATCGTTCAGAGGATGAATTTGCGGTTTTAGAAGGAGTTATGGGACTTTATGATGGCCTGGGAGGTGTTAGGGAAGAAGGATCTTCTTATCATTTGGCCCAAATAACGAAAACGCCTATTCTTCTTGTGATTGATGCCAAGGGAATGGGAAAATCCATACTTCCGTTGATTGCCGGGTTTCTTTCCTATGATAAGGAAAAGCTGATAAAGGGGATTGTGTTAAACAGGATGTCAGGATCCTATTTCAAGACCATACAACCGCTTATTGAGAAGGAGTTTTCCATTCCTGTTGTAGGTTATTTTCCGGAATCCGAAGAGTTTCATATAAAGAGCAGACATTTAGGACTTTGTTTACCGGATGAGATGAATCAAACAACCAGACAACTTCATATCATGGCAGATCAGTTGCAAAAAACAGTTTCTCTGGAAAAAATCCTTGAAATTGCCAAAACTGCACAGCCTATCATGCAGAAAAGTATGCAAACGAAAGAGAATGGTTTTCATACGGAATGTCCTGTTATTGCAGTTGCAAGAGATGAAGCATTTTGTTTTTATTACGAAGATAATCTTCGACTCTTAAAAAATGAGGGTGCAAAATTGCAGTTTTTTTCACCTCTTCATGACAGCTTTCTGCCGGAAGGCTGCCATGGTTTGTTATTGGGAGGCGGATATCCTGAATTATATGCATCTTTATTAAGCAAGAATCAAACAATGCTTGATAGTGTCCGCAATGCTGTGGAAAACGGAATCCCAACTGTGGCAGAATGTGGAGGTTTTATGTATCTTCATTCCGCAATGCAGCTAAAGGATGGCTCCTTATATCCTATGGTTGGAGTCCTTCCGGCAAAATGCTTTGATACCGGAAGATCCGTTCGCTTTGGGTATATTGAACTGGAAGAAAAAAGTAAAAACTTTTTACCGGATAAGTCGAAGATCCGGGGGCATGAATTTCATTATTTTGATACGGAATATAACGGGGAAGACTGCATTGCCGGTAAACCGGTTACAGGAAAACAGTATCCGTGTGTCATAGACCGGGAAAACATGTGGGTAGGATTTCCTCATCTGTATTATCCTTCCCAGCCTGTTTTTGCAAAACAGTTTGTGGCAAAAGCAAAAGAGTATCAGAAAAAGACTTATAAAAGTCACACAGACAGACAATGATTTTGAGTTGAAGTCAGCCTTTGAAAATGTTATATTAATTTCGATAACGGAAAGGACATGACCATGGGAAATACATTAGATCTGTTGAAACGTATCAATGACAGGTACAGAAAAATGAGCAAGGGTCAAAAACTTCTTGCCACATATATTTCGGAACAATATTCCAGTGCGGTATTCTTTACTGCAGCCCAGTTAGGGGACAAAGTCGGGGTGAGTGAATCTACAGTGGTACGATTTGCCACATCCCTGGGTTATAAGGGTTATCCTGAGTTTCAGAAAGCGATGGAAGAACTGGTTCAGAATAAGTTAAATCATTCCGGTACTACAGATGCGGTGTATGAGAATCTGAATCAGAATGAGATCCTATCCACGGTTTTACGAACGGATGCAAAACGAGTGGAAGAGACGTTAAAGCACATCGACGAAGATGCCTTCGAACTGGCGGTGGAACTGTTGGATAGTTCAAAGAATATTTATATCATAGGTTTAAGAAGCTGTGCACCTTTGGCACAATTTCTTTCTTTTTATCTTAGTTTACTGTATGACCATGTGCATCTGATTTCCACCAGCAGTTCCAGCGAACTTTTTGAACAGATGGTTCATATCGGGAAAAATGATGTGATTCTTGGAATCAGTTTTCCACGTTATTCCCTGCGTACATTAAAGGCATTGGAATATGCAAATAATAAAAATGCAAAAGTCATCACTTTGACAGACAGTATCCATTCCCCCATGAATCTATATTCATCCTGTAATCTGGTTGCGTTAAGCGAAATGTCTTCTGTTGTGGATTCCCTGACGGCACCGCTTAGTGTGATTAATGCACTGATCATTTCTTTATATATGAGAAGATCCAATCAGGTGATCCGTAACCTGGATGAGTTGGAACGTATTTGGAACGATTATCAGGTATATAGCTCTGATGAGATAGATTACATTGATGATTCCATGAAGATGAGATATCGAAGACCGGAGAAAAAACAGTGAAACAAATCGTGGTAGTGGGTGGTGGAGCCGCAGGCATGATGGCAGCGGTGGCAGCCGCAGAAAATGGGCATAAAGTCACCCTGATAGAAAAAAATGAAAAACTTGGAAAAAAGATTTATATAACAGGAAAAGGCCGGTGTAATCTGACCAATGATTGTGATGTTCAGGATCTGTTTAAACAGATCCTGCGAAATCCCAAATTTTTGTATTCTGCTGTTTATGAATTTGATAATTATATGGTACAGCAGTTTTTTGAAAGCTGGGGCTGCCCGGTGAAAGTGGAACGGGGAGACCGTGTTTTTCCGGTTTCCGACCATGCATCTGATGTTACAAAAGCATTGGAAAAAGCGATGAAAGCATCCGGTGTCCAGATCCTCCTCCAAACTCAGGTTACTCAATTGATCGTAAACCAGGAGGAAAAAATCGCGGGAGTGCGCATAACGGGGGGCAAAGGTCATTCTTTTTCCAATGAATTAAGGGCAGATGCCGTGATCCTGGCTACAGGAGGAGTTTCTTATCCCAGTACAGGAAGTAATGGTGATGGAATCCGTTATGCACAAAAACTTGGACACTCTATTCAGCCATTAGTGCCAAGTCTTGTTCCTTTTGAGACGAAAGAAACTTTTGTAAAGGATCTTATGGGATTGTCTTTAAAGAATGTTTCTGCTACTATTACAGACGGGAAAGGAAAAAAGCTATATTCTGAATTTGGAGAGCTGCTGTTTACGCATTTTGGCGTTAGCGGACCACTCATGCTATCTGCATCAGCTGCCGTGAATGATGTAATTGGAAGAGAAGAACTATATCTTTCGATTGATCTGAAGCCATCCTTAAGTAAAGAACAGCTGGATAAACGAATACTTCGTGAATTTGATGATAATAAGAATCGAAAGTTTAAAAATGCTGTCAGTTCTCTTTTCCCGGGAAAGCTAACGCCTGTTATGGTCGAATTATCAGGAATTGATGCAGAACTTGCAGTTCATGAAATAACAAAAGCACAGCGGGATAAGTTTGTAACACTAATGAAATCTTTCCCGTTAACACTTTTAAGACTTCGCGGTTTTGATGAGGCAATTGTGACAAGGGGCGGAGTGGATGTTAAACAGATCAATCCATCCACTATGGAGTCAAAACTGGTTCCGGGACTGTATTTTGCAGGAGAAATCATAGACTGTGATGCTTATACGGGTGGATTTAATCTGCAGATTGCCTGGTCCACAGGACACCTGGCAGGAAGTCATATCGAATAAGATAGGAGAGATTAGTTATGAGTTTTAATATTGCCATTGACGGACCGGCAGGAGCCGGTAAAAGTACAATATCCAAGGCATTGGCCCAAAAGCTTGGGTTTGTTTATTTTGATACCGGAGCAACGTATCGTGCGCTGGCATATTTTGTGCTGCAGTCTGACATAAATCCGGATAATGAAGAAGAGATTTCGAAAGAGGTTCAAAATGCGTCAGTTTCAATCAGGTATGAAAACGGTGAGCAACAGGTTTATCTTAACGGAAAAAACTGCACAAAGTTTTTGAGAGAAGAAAAGATCGGTAATACAGCCTCTAAGATCAGTGCTTATAAAGCTGTCCGGGCACATCTTTTAAGTCTGCAGCAGGAAATTGCAAAAACAACGGATATTATTATGGATGGCCGGGATGTCGGAACCTGTGTGTTACCGGATGCACAGGTGAAGATTTTTTTGACGGCCAGTGTACAAACCCGTGCAAAGAGAAGATATGAGGAACTTCTTTTAAAGGGGCAGGATGCTGATCTCGGTCAGATAGAGAAAGATATAGAAGAACGGGATATACGGGATATGTCCCGTGCGATAGCACCTCTAAAGCAGGCAGAGGATGCGATTTTGGTGGATTCTTCATATATGAATATTGATGACGTGGTAAACCACATTCTTTCTATCGTGAACAGTAAAAAACGGCAGGCGGAGTGAACAGGATGAAGGTAACAGTAGCAAAGAGTGCAGGATTTTGTTTTGGAGTAAAAAGGGCGGTAGACCAGGTCTATCAGTGTGTAGAGGATTCTAAACTTCCCGTTTATACCTATGGTCCCATTATCCATAATGAAGAAGTGATCCATGAATTAGAAAAGAAAGGCGTTCAGGTAATCCATAGTGTACAGGATGCAAGCCGGTGTTCCGACGGCATATTGATCCTTCGTTCTCACGGAGTATCCAAAGAGGTGCAGGGTAGATTAAGTGAATCGGTACTTACGTTAAAGGATGCGACTTGTCCGTTTGTAAAGCGGATTCATGATTTAGTGGCTTCTCACAGTGAGCAGGGAGATACGATCGTGATCATTGGTGATCCGGATCATCCGGAAGTACAGGGAATCAGCGGTTGGAGCAGTGCGAAGCGTACGGTGGTCCTGAATTCCAGGCAGGAAGCAGAAGATTTTCTGGCAGATAAATTCGAGAAAATCTGTATTGTATCTCAAACGACATACAACTACAATAAATTTCAAGAATTAGTTGAAATTATAACAAAAAAAGGTTATGATATAAATGTTATCAACACGATTTGTAATGCAACGCAGGAGAGACAGAAAGAGGCGATCTCTCTGGCCCGGCAGTCAGATGCCATGATTGTGATTGGTAGTTTTACAAGTTCAAATACTACTAAGTTGTACGAACTATGTAAGAAAGAATGCGCAAATACTTACTATATACAAACCATTGACGATCTTGATGTTAACAAGATTCAAAAATTCCATTCTGTAGGTATTACTGCAGGGGCATCTACCCCACACAAATTAATTGAGGAGGTTCAAAAGTATGTCAGAAATGAGCTTTGAACAAATGCTGGAAGATTCACTAAAAACAATAAGAAATGGGGAGGTCGTTGAAGGTACTGTCATTGGTGTGAAACCGGAAGAAATCGTACTTAATATCGGATATAAGGCTGATGGTATTTTAACAAGAAGCGAGTATTCCAATGAGCCGGTTGATTTAACTACGGTTGTTAAAGTCGGCGATAAGATGGATGTTAAAGTTGTTAAAGTAAATGACGGCGATGGACAGGTATTGCTTTCCTATAAGCGTCTTCAGGCAGAGAAAGGCAATAAGCGTCTGGAGGAAGCTTTTAATAACCATGAAGTATTAAAGGCTAATGTAAGTGAAGTCCTTTCCGGAGGATTAGGTGTTGTGATTGATGAGGCGAAGGTATTCATTCCTGCAAGTCTTGTATCTGATACCTTTGAGAGAGATCTTTCCAAGTTTAAAAATCAGGAGATTGAGTTTGTGATCACCGAATTTAATCCCAGAAGACGTCGCGTGATCGGAGACAGAAGACAGCTTCTTGTTGCAAAGAAAGAAGAAATGCAGAAAGAATTGTTTTCCAGAATCCATGTTGGCGATGTTGTGGAAGGTACCGTTAAGAATGTTACAGACTTCGGTGTATTTATTGATTTAGGCGGAGCTGATGGATTACTCCATATCTCAGAGATGTCCTGGGGAAGAGTTGAAAATCCCAAGAAGAATTTTAAAGTTGGTGATACGGTTCGCGTATTTATCAAAGATATTAAAGATACCAAAATTGCGCTTAGCATGAAGTTTGAAGATGAGAATCCATGGCTGGATGCGGATAAACGTTATGCAGTTGGTAATGTTGTAACCGGAAAGGTTGCCAGAATGACAGATTTTGGTGCATTTGTTGAGTTGGCGGAAGGTGTGGATGCATTACTTCATGTTTCCCAGATTTCCAGAGAGCATATTGAGAAACCTTCTGATGTTCTTACTGTTGGACAGGAAATCGAAGCAAAGATCGTTGATTTCAATGAAGCTGATAAGAAGATCAGCCTGAGCATCAAAGCATTATTGGAGCCGGAAGAAAAAGAGACAAAAGAAGAAGCACCGGAAGAGGATGCTGATATTGCTGATGTAAACATTGAAGAGGTTGCAGCAAGTCTGGAAGACGAACAGTAAAAGAGGTGTTTTATGCCGATTTTAAATGGATATGAGGAATTTAAGAAAGACGTTTTTTCCATGACGAAGATCGATCTTAATTCGTATAAGGAAAAACAGATGAAACGGCGTATTGATACTCTGATCGGCAAGAATAAGTGTGACTCCTACAAAGCCTATGTATCCTTGTTAAAATCTGATAAGGCCAGATTTGAAGAGTTCATTAATTTTCTTACCATCAACGTTTCTGAATTCTATCGTAATCCGGAGCAATGGGTGATTCTTGACAAAGAAGTTTTTCCGTCCCTGATCAAAAAATTCGGAACAGGCCTTAAAATCTGGAGCGCGGCATGTTCTACAGGGGATGAACCCTATTCATTGGTTATGGCTTTAAGCCGGCATATGCCACTGGACAAGATTAAGATCATAGCAACCGATATAGATAAGCAGGTTCTTGCCAAAGCAAAAGTTGGATTGTATTCTGCGAAAAGCATTGCGAATGTACCTGCAGATTTTAAGAAGAAATTCTTCACGGAAATAGGCGGTTCCTACCAAATCTCTGATTCCATTAAACAGCGAGTGGAGTTTAAGGAACATAACTTACTGCTGGATCCTTATCCAACAGGCTGCCATTTAATTGTTTGCAGAAATGTATTGATCTATTTTACGGAGGAAGCAAAAGAGGACATTTACAAGAAATTCAGCAGCTCCCTGGTAGCAGGCGGAAGTTTGTTTATCGGAAGTACGGAGCAGATCATGAATTATAAAGAATTAGGCTTTGAAAGAGCAAAATCATTCTTTTTCAATAAGAATGTTGTCTAAGTGTGAAAAGGGTTACTGTTGCAGCGAATCATGATCGCAAACAGTAACCTTTTTTGTTGTTTCTATTCAAACCCATTTCATGAGAAGATCCAAAACCTGTTTGATGTATGGTTGGAATACTTTTTCAGAATGTATATTTTCTTCATTTAGAAGGAATTTCCCGTAGGAAGTTTCCAATGTAGCCGGTTTAATGTCTGCTTTGTCCACAGCACCTGCAAGCTCTTTTAAAATAGCCATGTCCTCTTTTTCAAGATAATAATAGTTTTTGTAATCTGTATAGGGAACATAGATTTTATCCTCTACCACCGGAACAGCCAGTTTCAGCATAGTATCATTCAAAGTAAGATAATAGTTATTCTTTGTATAGGAAACCGGTTTTGGAACAGGACTTGTAAGTTGTGCACAGATCAGAAGATTTTCCGTCTTATTACCAAAATAATCAGTGGCCGGTATGCGTGTTGCATCCAGAAAACGGTATTCTCCATTGAAGGCAAGGCGGTAAGACACCATGGATAAAATATGAATTAAACCTACCAAATCTTCATAGTTATGTAGTAGTAGCAGCTTTTCCTCTTCCGGACTTTGGCTCTTTTCGTATTCAAAATAATGCTTTATCAGCTCACCGCCGGAATACAGATCCTTTCTTTTGATCCCAAGAAAGTTCTCTAATGCTTTTTGTTTCAGGTTTTCCAATTTCAGGATTTCCTGCATTGGTTTGATTATTTTATAGATGTCTGAAGAAATAAGATGTGCAGTGGGATAGGGTAGACCGTATTTTTTTGCTTTTTCATTTAAAAAAGGAATATCAAATCCGTCACCATTATAAGTAATGCACCGGGTATATCCACCACAAACATCTGTAAATTCTTTCAGAATATCTTTTTCTTCTTCTTTTTGGGAGGATAAGATCTGTGTAATGTTAAGGCGGCCGTCCTTGTAACTAACCCAACCAATCATATAAAGAAAGGAGGTTTTTGGTGAAAAACCGGTGGTTTCTATGTCAAAGATCAGGGAATCTTCGGATAATTCCATTGGATAGTCTATCCCCAGTTCTGTTAATGAAATCTGTTGCTTCTCGATGTACATTTAGATATTCACTCCTGCATCTTCTTTCGGACATTAGAATTTGTCATGTCTAAAAAAAGTAATTTTACTTATAAATGTTACATTTAATTATAACATACATTAAGTTTTATGATATAATTTTTTTAGCTTTCCCGGAGTTTCATGCAACAACTGCGGGAAAAAAAGTATGTAAGGAAAAATTTAGAAAAGAGGGCTAAGAATGGGAGTATTAACTTTCAAGGGTGGAGTCCATCCTTATGAAGGAAAGGAGCTTTCCAAAGATAAACCGGTTAAGGCTTATCTTCCGCAGAAAGATCTTGCATTTCCTTTATCGCAGCACATTGGTGCACCTGCTAATCCCGTTGTAGAGAAAGGTGATCATGTGTTGGCCGGACAGCTGATTGCTGAAGCCGGTGGCTTTGTTTCTGCACCGGTTTACTCCAGTGTGTCAGGAACAGTAAAATCCATCGAAAAAAGAAGAACTGCCACAGGAACTATGGTTGATTCCATTATCATTGAAAATGATGGTGAGTATAACCACGTTGAGTATGAAGCAGTGGAAGATGTCAGTGCGTTGAGTCGTGAAGAGATCATTGAAAAGATCAAAAAAGCAGGTATTGTCGGAATGGGTGGAGCAGGATTCCCTACCCATGTAAAATTATCTCCGAAAGAACCTGAAAAAATCGATTACATTATTGCCAACTGTGCGGAATGTGAACCGTATCTGACCTCCGACTACCGTTTGATGTTAGAAGAACCGGAGAGTCTTGTTGGCGGTATGCAAATGCTGGTTTCTTTGTTTGATAATGCGGTGGGTGTGATTGCCGTAGAAGACAATAAACCGGATTGTATAGAATTACTGACCAAACTGACAGAAGATGTACCTAAGGTTGAAGTCAGAGCCTTAAAGACGAAATATCCGCAGGGTTCTGAGCGTCAGCTTATTTATGCTGTTACGGGAAGAGCGATCAATTCATCCATGCTTCCTGCAGATGCAGGCTGTATTGTGGATAATACAGCAACTGTGATCAATGCATACAAAGCTGTAAAAGAGGGCAAACCTCTGACTCATCGTGTAGTAACCATTACAGGTGATGCAATCAATGATCCAAGAAACTTTGATGTTTTATTTGGAACCAGCTTTGCAGAACTTGTAGAAGCTGCGGGAGGATTTAAAGAGCAGCCTGAAAAGATCATTTCAGGTGGTCCTATGATGGGATTTGCTGTATTTGATTATGATTTTCCGGCTGTAAAAACAACTTCTTCTCTGTTATGTCTTACAAAGGATGAGGTAGCTGCTAATGAGCCTACTGCCTGCATTAACTGTGGACGTTGTGTTGAAGTATGTCCATCCAGACTGATCCCGTCCAGACTTGCTAAGATCATGGATCACGGAGATATTGAAACATTTGAGAAGTTAAATGGTGTGGAATGTGTGGAATGCGGCAGCTGTAGTTTTATCTGCCCGGCAAAACGTCATCTTGCACAGTCCATCCGGGCAGGACGGCAGACCGTTCTTGCAAACAGACGTAAACAAAAATAGGAAGAGGTGTAAACAAGTGAGTGAATTATTAAACGTATCTTCATCACCGCATGTTCGTTCTAAAGATACCACCAGCCGCATTATGCTTTATGTGATCATCGGTTTACTTCCGGCGGCCTGCTTTGGTGTATATAACTTTGGAATTTCAGCGTTGATCTTAATTCTGGTATGTATCGCAAGCTGTGTGATCTCAGAATACATATTTAATGTTATAACCAAGAGAAAACAGACTGTTCAGGACTTAAGTGCAGTTGTAACAGGTCTTTTATTAGCCTTAAACCTTCCGTCATCACTTCCCTGGTATTTGGCTGTGATTGGAAGTGTATTTGGTATTGTTTTGGTAAAAATGGTATTTGGAGGAATTGGTCAGAACTTCATGAACCCTGCACTGGGTGCCAGATGTTTTATGCTGATTTCTTTTACCGGATATATGACTAATTTTACCTATGATGGAGTTTCAACAGCGACTCCGCTTGCTTTATTAAAAGCAGGTCAGTCAGTAAAGACCATGGATCTTCTTGTGGGAACTACAGCAGGAACCATTGGTGAGACCAGTGTGATCGCAATCCTTATTGGAGCGATCTTCCTGATCCTGATGGGAGTCATTGATCTTTCCATTCCGGGAAGTTATTTGATTTCTTTCTCTGTTTTCACATTGTTATTTGCAGGACATGGATTAGATCTTACATTTCTGGTTGCAGAACTTTGCGGCGGTGGATTAATGCTTGGTGCATTCTTCATGGCTACGGATTATGCTACCAGTCCGATCACTACCAGAGGAAGAGTGATCTTTGGTATTTGTTTGGGAATCCTTACCGGTGTATTCCGTTTCTTCGGAGCATCCGCAGAGGGCGTTTCCTATGCCATTATCTTCTGCAACCTTCTGGTACCGTTGATCGATAAGATCACTGTCCCGAAAGCATTTGGCAAAGGAGGCAGGGCTCATGAATAGAATTGTAAAAGATACCATTAAAATTTTTGCTATTACATTGATTGCAGGTCTTTTACTGGGCGGTGTTTATATGATCACCAAAGAACCGATTGCCCAGGCGGAAGAGGCGGCAAAACAAGAAGCTTATAAGGCAGTATTTACAGATGCTGACAGTTTTGAAGCAGTTGATTTTGATACAGAACAAGCCAGGCAGCTGTTGGATGAGAACCAGTATTCCGATGACACCATCGACGAAGTGGTTCTGGCAAAAGATGCGCAGGGCACAACTTTAGGTTATGTTCTGACTGTAACTTCAACAGCAGGTTATGGTGGAAACATTCAGTTCTCCATGGGAATTACTCTGGATGGAACATTAAACGGTTATTCTATCCTTTCCATCAGTGAAACAGCAGGTCTGGGAATGAAAGCAAAAGAAGAAAAATTCTCCAGCCAGTTTGTAAACAAATGTGTTGAGAGATTTGAAGTAACCAAAACAGGAGCTACTTCTGATTCCGAAATTGATGCCATCAGTGGTGCAACCATTACTTCCAAAGCAATGACGTATGGTATTGACAGTGGATTATGTTACTTCCAGAATGTATTACTTGAAGGAGGAATGAGCAATGAATAAATGTATAGAACGTTTATATAACGGTATCATTAAAGAAAATCCTACCTTCGTTCTTATGCTGGGTATGTGTCCGACCCTTGCTGTCACCACATCCGCTATCAACGGAATTGGAATGGGTCTGTCTACTACGGTAGTACTTGCTTTATCAAACCTTTTGATTTCTTTGTTAAGAAATGTGATCCCTGATAGAGTAAGAGTTCCGTCCTTTATCGTAATTGTTGCATCCTTTGTGACTATGGTACAGTTCCTGGTACAGGGTTTTGTTCCAAGCCTTTATGCATCTTTGGGAATCTATATTCCATTGATTGTTGTAAACTGTATTATTCTTGGTCGTGCGGAAAGCTTTGCATCAAAGAATACCCCTATGCCATCCTTATTTGATGGTATCGGAATGGGTCTTGGATTTACTTTAAGCATTACTGTGATCGGTGCATTCCGTGAGTTAATCGGAGCAGGTCAGATTTTTGGAAAACAGATCCTTCCATTGGCAGATGCTGCTTCCAACACAGCCGGATATGTACCAGTTACCATTTTTGTTCTGGCACCGGGTGCTTTCATTGTTTTAGGTTGTCTGAATGCAGCATTAAATGCCATCAATAACAAGAAGAAAGCTGCCGGCGTGGCTGTTGTTGAACATACCGGATGTGGGGAACAGTCCTGTGCTTCCTGTGCATCTGCAGGTGTTTGCCTGTCAGCCAGCATAAAAGCAGAATCAAAAGCAACTCCGTCTACAGAAACGGCGGCAAAGCAGGAAACATCTGATTCCGAAGATCAGGCAAAAACTGCAGATAATGCGCCTGCTTCTCAGGATGAGACGAAAGAATAGGAGGTAGACATAAATGGAAAATGTATTATTGATTACATTAGGTGCTGCTCTGGTTAATAACGTTGTTTTAAGCCAGTTCCTTGGTCTGTGTCCATTCCTGGGAGTATCTAAGAAAGTTGAGACCGCCGCTGGTATGGGTGGTGCGGTAATTTTCGTTATCACACTTGCATCTTTTGTTTGTGGTATCATTGAAAGATTTATTTTAATCCCGGCTAATCTGGATTATTTAAATACCATCGTATTTATTTTGATCATTGCGGCACTGGTTCAGTTTGTAGAAATGTTTTTACGTAAAAATGTACCTGCATTATACAGTTCCCTGGGAGTTTATCTTCCTCTGATCACAACAAACTGTGCTGTGCTTGGTATTGCTTTGAAAAACGTTCAGAATGGATACGGAATCATTGAAGGAACCGTAAACGGCTTATTTACCGCTGTCGGATTTACCATTGCAATCGTGATCATGGCCGGAATCCGTGAACAGATTCAGTACAATGATTTTCCGGAAGCCTTTAAGGGTTCTGCCAGTGTTTTGATCACAGCAGGACTTATGGCCATTGCATTCTTCGGTTTTTCCGGAATTATATAAGGAGGCGTGAATATGACTGGAATTATTATTGCCGGTGCACTGATCGCCGGTGTAGGTATTTTTATTGGCGTTTTCCTTGGAATTGCCGGTGAAAAATTTGAAGTAGAAGTTGACCCGAGAGAAGCTGCAATTGCAGAGCTTCTTCCACAGAGTAACTGTGGTGGATGTGGTTATCCGGGATGTTCCGGACTTGCAGCAGCCATTGTAAAAGGCGAAGCACCGGTGAACCAGTGTACCGGATGTAACGCAGAGGTTGTGAAGAAAATCGGTGAGATCATGGGCGTGGAAGCAGAGGCAAAAGAGCCTCAGGTGGCTTTTGTAAGATGTAAAGGAACCTGTGATAAAGCCAAATCCGATTATATTTATTCCGGAATCACGGACTGTTCCATGGCAAAACGTGTACCGGGTGGCGGCGCGAAATCCTGTTCTTACGGTTGTCTTGGACTTGGAAGCTGTGTGAAGGCATGTCCTTTTGATGCGATTCATGTTGTGCAGGGCGTAGCTGTTGTTGACAAAGAAAAATGTAAAGCCTGCGGTAAATGTATTGCTGCATGCCCCAATGGACTTATCGAGTTTGTTCCGAAGACTTCGGTTCATCTTGTTCAGTGTAACAATAAGGATATGGGTAAACAGGTTATGCAGGTTTGCCAGAGTGGTTGTATCGCATGTCATATCTGCGAGAAGAACTGTCCGGCAGAAGCCATTACCGTAACCGATAATGTGGCTCATATTGATCAGAGCAAGTGTACACATTGCGGTATCTGTGCTGAGAAATGTCCGAAGAAGGTAATTTCTTAATACAATTATAGTTCTATGGAGGACTGTCACTTTTCATGATTGTGGAAAAGAGACAGTCCTTTTTTATTCATGACAATTGAGGATGCTTGCAGACTCATCATGCTTATGACAAGTGAAGCGGTTACAACCCGTCTTGTTTAAAATCGTGGTTTATGCTATACTTTCATGGAGTGTATGGAAAGGAATCAGAAGTAATGAACGAAGAGAAGATCGCGCGAATTAATGAACTTTATCATAAATCCAAGAGTGCAGGCCTGACAGAGGACGAGAAGGTGGAGCAGGCCATGCTGCGTCAGGAGTATATTGCGGCCATTAAGAATTCCATTGCGGCCCAGATGGAGAATGTCAGTATTGAAAATGAAGACGGCTCCATTGTTAATGTGGCGGAGCGCAGAAGAATGAAGAAGGGAAATTAAACCATTGAGCAGAAAGATTTTCATAAATCCTCGTCTTTCTGAGATCCTGGAGGCTGCTCCGGATTCCGATGCAAAGAGACAGGATTATTTTATACAGATTGCAAAAGAAGAAGTGGAAAAGCGTAGCATACAGGCGGGACATAAGCTGACCTGTTGCGTTAATACTTTTGGGTGCCAGATGAATGCAAGAGATTCTGAAAAGATCTTAGGTGTTCTGGAAATGGCAGGGTATGAAGAATCCCGGGATGAACATGCGGATTTTGTCATCTACAATACCTGTACGGTCAGGGAGAATGCCAACAACCGCGTATATGGCAGATTAGGTTATCTTGGTACATTAAAGAAAAAGAATCCCCAGATGATCATTGCGCTGTGTGGTTGTATGATGCAGGAAGAGAATGTGCGGGAGAAGATCAAAAAGAGTTACCCTTATGTAAATCTGGTATTTGGAACCCATAATATTTATCGTTTTGCGGAATTACTGGTTCATGCCCTGTTTACCGACGGACAAATGATGGAAGTGATGGAAGACAGTAAGAAGATCGTGGAAGAACTTCCTATTGTCCGAAAATATGCATATAAGTCGGGGGTTAATATCATGTTTGGCTGTGATAATTTTTGCAGCTACTGTATTGTCCCATATGTCCGAGGAAGGGAAAAAAGCAGAACCAGTGAAGATATTATAAATGAAGTGAAAAAACTGGCTGCAGATGGTGTCATTGAAGTGATGCTGTTGGGTCAGAATGTGAATTCCTATGGAAAAGGTCTTAAGAACTCCATTTCTTTTGCCAGCCTTTTACAGGAAGTGGAAAAGGTTGAGGGTATTGAACGGATCCGTTTCATGACTTCCCATCCCAAGGATCTTTCGGATGAACTCATCCATGTTATGGCTTCTTCCAAAAAGATTTGCCGTCATATTCATCTTCCGGTGCAATCCGGAAGTACAAAGATCTTAAAGGCCATGAACCGAAGATACACCAGAGAACAGTATCTGACCCTGGTTCGTAAGATTCGTGAAAAGATGCCGGATGTTGCGATTACTACAGATATTATTGTGGGATTTCCGGGGGAAACGGAAGAGGATTTTCTGGATACCCTAAGTCTGGTGCAGGAAGTGGAATATGACAGTGCATTTACTTTTATCTATTCCAAACGTACCGGTACGCCCGCTGCCGCAATGGAAGATCAGGTTCCGGAAGATGTTGTGAAAGACCGTTTTGACCGTCTTTTGAAAGAAGTTCAGAGGATTTCAGAGAAAAAAGCACAGGCTTATACCGGACAAAAGGTAGATGTGTTGGTGGAAGAAATAAACGGGCAGGATGCAACACTGGTAACAGGTCGAATGAGCAATAATTCGGTAGTTCATTTTAAAGGTACAGCGGATCAGATCGGAACTATTGTTTCCGTTCGTCTGGATGAATGTAAGGGATTCTATTATTTAGGAACACGTATAGATTAATGTGCAGGTGAGGATATGTATGCTTTTTTGAAAGGCTGTATTGACAGCATGGGAGAAGATTATGTAGTGGTAGACTGTCATGATGTTGGATACCGGGTTTTTGTGCCGGATTCTGTCATGAGGGTGCTCCCACCGAAGGGTTCGCAGGTAAAACTGTATACTTACCTTAGTGTCAGGGAAGATGCCATGCTGTTATATGGTTTTTTATCTGAAGATGATAAAGATATCTTTAAAAAGCTTCTTGCTGTAAGTGGAATCGGTCCCAAAGGAGCATTGTCGATCCTGTCAGCGCTTTCCCCGGATGAACTTAGGTTTGCTATTCTTTCCGGAGACGATAAAGCCATTACAAAAGCACCGGGAATCGGTAAGAAAATGGCACAGAAGCTGATCATTGAATTAAAAGACCGTCTGGATTTTGAAGAAGCCCTGAATCTGTCCTATGAACATCATGCGGCTGCGGGAACAGTGGATCAGGATGCAAAAAATGATGCACTGAGTGCCCTGACAGCATTAGGATATGGATATAGCGAAAGTCTTCGGGTGATTTCCGGTTTGGAAATCACTCCCGAAATGGATGCTGAATCTATTATAAAACTTGCACTGAAAAAAATGGCATTTTAACAGTAAAGAGGAATTCTAATGGAAAAACGTATTCTTTCAACCCAGATCCAAAGTGAAGATTTAAAGATAGAGTCCGGATTACGTCCCCAAACGCTGGATGAATATATTGGACAGGAAAAAGTAAAAAACAACTTGCGAGTTTATATTAAAGCAGCAAAAGACCGTGGGGAACCCCTGGATCATGTATTATTCTACGGTCCGCCGGGATTAGGAAAGACAACCCTGTCCGGCATCATTGCCAATGAAATGGGGGTTAATGTAAAGATCACTTCCGGACCGGCCATCCAAAAACCCGGTGAAATGGCTTCCATCCTGAATAACCTTGGTGAGGGTGATATCCTTTTCGTAGATGAGATACACAGATTAAACCGTCAGGTGGAAGAGGTTTTATATCCTGCTATGGAGGATTATGCCATTGATATTATGATCGGAAAAGGAACTACGGCCCGTTCCATCCGGCTGGATCTGCCGAAATTCACTTTGGTGGGTGCTACTACCAGAGCAGGACTTTTGTCTGCACCCCTGCGGGATCGCTTTGGCGTGGTAAATCATCTGGAGTTCTATACACCGGAGGAATTAAAGATCATTGTGATGCATTCTGCCAAAAAGCTGAATGTAAAAATTGAAGAAGAAGGTGCTTTTGAACTTGCACGCCGTTCCAGAGGTACACCCCGGCTGGCAAACCGTCTGTTAAAGCGGGTACGAGATTTTGCAGAAGTGAAATATGACGGGGTCATTACCAGAGAAGTTGCGGATGAAGTGTTAAATCAATTAGAAGTGGATTCTATGGGGCTGGATAAAAATGACCAGATGCTGCTTCTAACCATGATGGATAAATTTGATGGCGGTCCATTGGGATTAGAAACCCTGGCAGCCGCTATTGGAGAAGATTCCGGTACCATAGAAGATGTATATGAACCCTATCTGGTGCAAAATGGTTTTATTAACCGTACTCCCAGGGGACGAGTGGTTACAGATATGGCCTATGCACATTTTCATCGTCTTAGAAAAGCGTAAAAGTATGCGTTTTTTCTAAGATGGATATTGTAAATTGTTGCCGATGAAGTTATAATATACTATATGTAGTAGACTGTGGAGAATTAATTCATACAAAGAATAGGGTGGATGAACTATGGCCGCAAAAATGAGCACTGAAGTTTTGATCGGCGGAAAAGTATATACGCTGAGTGGATACGAGAGTGAAGAATACTTACAAAAGGTAGCATCCTTTATTAATAAAAAAATAGATGAACTTTGCAGTAATATGGAAGGCTATAATCATCTGACCCAGGAACAGCGCGCTTTGTTGATGGAATTAAATCTTGCGGATGAGTATTTTAAATCCAAACAGAGGGTAGAGCAGTTAGAAGCTGATCTGGACGAGGCAAAGGAAAGTCAGGCTCAAATGAAGCATGAGGCCATATCTCTTCAGATTAAACTGGATACTATGAAGGATACCATTGCCGAATTAGAAGCAAAAAACAAGGAACTTACAATGATAAAAGAACGTTTGGAATCTTCATTGGAAGATAAATTATTAGGTAGATTATAAAGCAGTAAACTCCATTTTGTATGTGTGATCAAAATGGAGTTTTTTCTTAGAGGGAGCAGAAACATGAAACATGAGTTGTTGGCACCTGCAGGAAGCATGGACATCTTTTATGCGGTTATTCGTGCAGGCGCAGATGCGGTTTACATCGGAGGTCCTAAATTTGGAGCCAGAGCCTATGCACCGAATTTTTCACAGGAAGAAATTCTTTCTGCGATTTTATATGCCCATTTGCATGGGGTAAAAGTGTATATGACTGTTAATACATTGGTGAAAAATCAGGAACTGGATGAATGCATCCGCATGATGGTTCCTTTCTATGAAGCTGGTCTGGATGGTGTAATTCTTCAGGATATGGGCGTTTTACGGGCTTTCTCCCGTCATTTTCCGGATATGCAGCTTCATGCCAGTACCCAGATGTCTGTTTCCAATGTAGATGGGGCGAAACTTCTGAAAAATGCAGGTGTTACAAGAGTTGTTACGTCCAGGGAATTGTCTTTGAAGGAAATAAAAGATATCCGGGAAATGGCGGATATTGAAGTGGAATGCTTCATCCATGGCGCGTTGTGTTATTCTTATTCCGGCCAGTGCCTGATGAGCAGTATGATCGGTGGAAGAAGCGGAAACAGGGGACGTTGCGCCCAACCATGCCGGCTTGCTTATGAAGTGTTACAAAAAGATGGGACAGTTAGAAAACCAGCTTCAAACATACTTAGTTTAAAGGATTTATGTACCATTGAATTTTTGCCCGACATCCTGGAGGCAGGTGTGGATTCCCTTAAAATCGAAGGGCGCATGAAACAGGCATCCTATGCTTATACCGTAGTATCTGTCTACCGTAAATATCTGGACATGTATGAAAAGTATGGAAGAAAAGGATATCATGTTGAAAAAGAGGACTATCGGAAATTGCTGGATGCCGGAAACCGGGAGGGCTTTACCGACGGTTACTTTTTTGCACATAACGGTCAGCAGATGCTGACGCTGTCTGCTTCATCCCATAACAGCAGTGATGGAGAAATGGATGAAACCGTGATCTGTAAACCTGTACAGCTTCCTGTGCAGGCACATGGCTTATTTCATAAAGACCAACCTGCCTTTTTGCGCTTACAGTTAGGTAATACAGAGATTTCTGTGGAAGGAATGACTGTTTTGCAGGCTAAGAGTAAGGGGATGGAGGAAGAGAAGATCAGAAGCCAGTTAAATAAAACAGGAAATACGTTCGTATATTTTAAAGAATTGACCCTGGATACAGACCCGGATATTTTTCTTCCCGTTTCGGAAATCAATCAATTAAGACGGAATGCGATTCAACAGCTCTATCAGGCTTTGTGTAAAAACAGGATCTACCAATACCATCCGGAGACGCTGAAACAATCCATTGTTTCCAAACGTCCAATGACTGCATCTGTTTTAGTGAATGAGCCAAAACAATTGGCTCTCCTTTTGGATAAAGATTATATTGGCCGGGTCTATATAGAGCTGTTTGGTCTTAAAGAGGAGGAGATTCCCGCATGCAGGGAGTTTCTGGAGGATCTGAAGAAAAGTAATAAAGAAATCTATGGGGCTTTTCCTTTTGTTTTACGCAAGTCCGGTGAGCCTTTGCTTGAAAAAAGATTGCAACAGTTTGGCGGAACACTGGATGGAGTACTGGTTCGGTCTTATGATGGTCTTTCCTTTGCTTTACGCCATGACCTGCCTTTTATAGCGGATGAAATGCTTTATACATATTCCGATGAAGCAGTTCGTATGCTTTTGGAGCAGAAAAGCATACAGGATACCATACCCTATGAATTGAGTGAACGGGAGATCGCCGGACGGTTCAACGGGCAAAGTGAATGGGTATTATATGGATATCTGCCTGTTATGGTCAGTGCAGGCTGTGTATATAAGAATACAGGAAAATGCGATCAAAAAAGCAGCTTTCTTTTTTTGAAAGACCGGAAAAACTATCAGTTTCCTGTTCGTAATGAATGTAACGGCTGTTATAATATTATTTATAACAGTACCCCAACCTGCTTATTTAATACGCCTTTGAATGTGGCGTTATATGGGGTACAGCATGTCCGTCTGCAATTCACCACGGAAAGTGTTTCCCAAATGAAAGCAGTTTTTTCTTTGTTTGAAAAGAATGTACTGGGTCATCCTGTTGAAGCAAATCCACTAAAGGAATTTACCTGGGGACATTTCAAAAAAGGTGTATTGTAAGGGACTAGGAGGAAGATATGATCCAGATTATTGTACAACTCTCCAAAGTAATCATGATTGTTTTGCTTGGTTTATATACCTTTGAATGCTTTTCTGTCATGGGGAAATCCGCCCCGGAAATTCGTGATCAGATCATTACAAGACAGCGAAAATTTATGTTTATGCTGCATTTTCTTGGCAGTATGGTGATCTTTGCTGTTATGCAGGACATCAAATATCTGATTTTTTATGGTGCGCAGGTTTTGGTTTTTTCCATTTTTATTAATCTGTATGATTTATTTTATGAAAAAGCATCTCCATTAGTGGTTAATAATATGGTGTTGCTTTTAATGATCGGAATGGTGGTTCTAACCAGATTAAATTTTGAACATGCGGTGCGGCAGTTTCTTTTTGCCTTTGCAGCCATGGTCATCTGTACGCTGGTACCCTTGCTGATAGCGAAGATGTCATTTTTAAATAAACTCACCTGGCTGTACTGTCTGATCGGCCTGTTTGGACTGGCCGTTGTGTTAATCTATGCTGCCAGAAGTTATGGGGCCAAACTAGCCATTGATCTTGGTCCTGTTTCTATCCAGCCTTCTGAATTTATCAAAATAACCTTTGTGTTTTTTATAGCCTGTATGCTTTATCAGGATACCTCTTTTAAAAGGGTTGTTATTACCACCATAGCGGCTGCAGCCCATGTGCTGATCCTGGTTGCGTCCAAGGATCTTGGTGGCGCACTGATTTATTTTGTGGCTTATATGATCATGACTTTTGTTGCAACAAAGGATATCCGGTATCTGCTGATCATACTTGCGGGAGGTTGTGTTGCAGCTGTTATAGCCTATTATTTGTTTTCCCATGTCCAGGTTAGAGTTACGGCATGGATGGATCCTTTTGCAGTCATTGACGGACAGGGATATCAGATCACACAGTCCTTATTTGCCATTGGTACAGGAGGCTTTCTGGGGCTTGGATTATTCCAGGGATTACCTTCTTCTATTCCGGTAGTGGAACAGGATTTTATTTTTTCTGCCATTGCAGAGGAATTTGGATTGATTTTTGCCTTGTGTATGCTACTGGTATGTATCTGTTGTTTTATGATGTTTTTAAATATTGCCATGCAGATAAAAAATCAGTTCTATAAATTAATTGCCCTGGGTTTGGGATGTGTATACGGATTTCAGGTATTCCTAACCGTGGGAGGAGTTACCAAATTCATTCCTTCCACCGGTGTAACGCTCCCTCTGGTAAGTTATGGCGGAAGTTCCCTGGTAAGTACCGTGATGATCTTTTCCATTATTGAAGGACTGTATATTTTGAGAGAAGGGGAAGGGAATGCATTTGAAAGAAGAAAGAAGAAACAGAAAAAATCTGAACGAAGAAGAGAAAACGAGGAAGAAGCGTTCTAAGAAAAAAAGCCGGGCCAATCGGGAGTTTGCTATTGTGACTTATTCTTTTTTGGCGATCTTTGTGGCTTTAATGGGATATATCGTCTATTTTCAGGTAATGGAAGCGGAAGATGTGATCAATAATCCCTATAACAAAAGGCAGGCTTTGTTCGCAGATTCTATTATCCGTGGGGATATTGTCTCACGGGAGGGAGATATTCTGGCAACAACACAGGTTTCTGATTCCGGAAAAGAAACACGGGTATATCCCTAT
Source organism: Lachnospiraceae bacterium (assembly GCA_051877515.1). GTDB lineage: Bacteria > Bacillota > Clostridia > Lachnospirales > Lachnospiraceae > XBB1006. The sequence goes on from JBJEIY010000017.1 coordinate 433,838, forward strand.
AAAAATGTGTTTGCTCATGCAGTAGGTTATAGTACCAACGGAACGACCGGTGTGGAATCTATTTCCAATTTTAATCTGCTTAGAACCCATTCATTTATTGGAAATCAGCTGATTAACATGATCTTGGGAGAAAAGAGCAGGGGGGATACGGTTGCCACGACCTTTTCTGCTAAACTGCAACAGACTGCTTATGATGCTCTGGGTGGTTATGAAGGGGCTGTGATAGCATTAGATCCTACAACAGGGGAACTTTTGTCCATGGTTTCAAAACCGGATTATGATCCGAATAAAATTGCCACAGATTATAAATCGATTATCGGAGATTCGGGAGAGGAAGAAAGCAATTCTGTCTTACTGAATCGAGCAACCCAGGGTAGCTATACACCGGGATCTACTTTTAAGATCTTTACAACCCTGGAATATCTGCGTGAAAATGGGGATGACAAAGAATATTCCTATGAATGCACCGGTTCAAAAACAGCAGATGGGACCACAATTCACTGTTATGGTGGGGAAGTGCATGGTAAGATTACGTTAGAAGAGGCTTTTGCAGAATCTTGTAATTGTGCTTATGCCAGTATGGGACTGGATCTGAATATGAATAACTTTTCGTCACTTTGTAAAAAGCTGTTGTTCGATTCGGAACTTCCCATAGAATATCCGTATACCCCAAGCCGGTTTTCCTTATCTGACAAATCATCCGATTCATCCATTATGATGGGAAGTTTCGGACAGGATAAAATTACGGTTTCTCCCATTCATCTGGCATTGGTCACATCAGCCATTTGTAATGATGGTATTCTTATGGATCCTTATGTGATCGATCATGTGGAAAATGATGCCACAACCATTGTTTCCCAGACAGAAGCCCAGGAATATAAGCGCCTGTTAACGCAGGAGCAGGCCGAAATAATGCAATCTTACATGGAAGCAACTGTTTCTTACGGAACAGCCAAAGCACTACAGTCTGATCTGTATACGGCAGGTGGTAAAACCGGTTCTGCGCAGGTCAGTGATTCCTCCGATGATACCCATTCCTGGTTTGCGGGTTATGCCAAAGATTCTATGGGCAAAGCGGTAGTTGTTGTTGTGATCGTTGAAAAACAGGGAAACGGAAGCCGCTACGCTGTGCCCATCGCCCAAAAAGTCTTTGATTCTTATTTTAAAGATTAGTAATTGCACTGCACTTAAAAAAGTTGTATAATTTTTTTAGATATACAAAACCAAACCGCGTGGAGGACTTGTGCAATGATCGAGGCAACGAGCTGTGGTGGTGTGGTAATATTCAGAGGAAAGATTTTACTTTTGTTCAAGAGTTATAAGAACAGATATGAAGGCTGGGTACTTCCGAAAGGCACGGTAGAAGAGGGCGAAGACTTTAAAACAACGGCGACCAGAGAAGTGAAAGAAGAAACTGATGTGGATGCAACCATCATTAAATATGTTGGTAAGAGCCAGTATTCCTTTACCGTTCCGGAAGATACCATTGAAAAACAGGTTCATTGGTATCTTATGATGGCTGACAGTTATTACTCAAAACCGCAGAAAGAGGAATTTTTCGTGGATTCCGGATTTTATAAGTACCACGAAGCATACCATCTTCTGAAGTTTGCAAATGAAAAACAGATTTTAGAAATGGCTTATAATGAATACCTGGAGCTTAAAAAACAGAATCTTTGGGGAAGCAGGAGATATTATTGATCTGGTATAAAAATCTATACATTGGAGATTCTATTTTAGAAAAGAAAGAAATTGTATTGGATAAAATCCAGCATAATGTATTACAACCCGGAATTTACGTGATTGTTCTTGCCGAGAATGGTAAGGACAATTTTCGTATCATACATAGTTTGGAGTTTTTACAGAAATCCTATCCAAAGGATGATCTTTTTGTTATAGGTGTGGCCGGAGGAAAACAGGAGGCCTATGAACTGGTGACCAGGATGGTGCAGGATGTATTGGATGCGACAGGAAGCCCGGCGCATGCAGCTGATTATTTCAGGGCCCCGGGAGGTCGTGTATGACCATTTTATTATTCATACTAAAGATCTTTGGAATCATCCTTCTGGTGATCCTTGGTATAATTCTTCTTGCAGCCTTTGCGATCCTGTTTTTTCCTCTTCGTTATAAGGCGTGGTCGGATTTTAGAGAAGAAGGATATCCGGATGTGAATGTAAGAGGAAGTTTTCTTTTTCACATTTTGGGTCTGCGTTTTACGTATCGGGATGGCAGGATGGATACCATTTTCCGGCTTCTTTTTTTTCAAAAAAGATTGTATTCCGACAGTAAAAAAACAAGTGAGAACACCCAGACGGATCACAACAATAAAAATAAGGATGTTTCTGCTAACAGGCATAAGAGAAAAAAAGGTTTTCTTATATGGCTTACGGATATGATGAAGGAACTCCAGAAGGAAGAAAATAAACAAGCCTGGAGCCTTTGTGTGAGGCAGATAAAGTATCTGTGTAAACATTATGGTCCACGTAAAATGAAAGGAAATCTTCGCTTCAGCCTGGGAGATCCTGCTTATACAGGGGTCGCGCTGGGATTGGTGAGTATGTTTCCTTTTGTATATACAAAAGATTTTCAGTTACATCCTGATTTTCAGTCAGAATCGGTTTATTTTCGGGGTAATCTTTCATTATCCGGCAGGTTAAGATTGATCCATCTTTTAAGAAGTTTCATCCGTCTGTTTATGAATAAAACCATTCGAAGTTTCATTAATAAGGGAGGTAAATCAAATGTCAGAAAATAACTTTGTATCCAGTGTGGAATCCTTATTCCATGGTATGGATAATTTTATTACCGCAAGTACAGTGGTGGGAGAGGCCATACAGTTTGGAGATACGATCATTCTGCCACTGGTGGATGTTACCTTTGGTGTAGGAGCCGGTGCTTTTGCTGACGATAAGAAAAACAATGGCGGAGGCGGAATGGGTGGAAAAATCTCCCCCAGTGCAGTTCTTGTGATCCATGAAGGACACACCAAACTGGTAAATGTTAAGAATCAGGATGGCATTACCAAGATCCTGGATATGGTTCCGGATCTGGTTGACCGTTTTTCCAAAAAAAACAAGGATTTAGATCTTGATGAAGTAGTAAGGGATTGTAAAGAAAACAATTCGGAAGAAAAATAGAGTTTTGTAGTAAATTAAGCAATTTTTTTGCATATACTGGTAATAAAAATCAGTAAGTAGGAGTCCCGGATGATACGAGTCATTGGATTTGCTTTGTTTTTTATTGCTGTAGGCATTGTGATCATGATGTTTCTGCCAAGTAAGATTGCAGGAGCCTGTGTTGCACTTGCCTGTATCATTGTGGGATATAATATGTTTTGTTTTAAAAAATGTAAAAAATAAGACGAACAGGATTTCTGTTCGTCTGTTTTTTCATCTATTATGTTTCTTAAACTTAAGCTCTTTCAACTTTACCACTTCTTAAGCAAGAAGTACAAACATAAATTTTCTTTGGAGCTCCGTTTACATTACATCTAACGGATTTAATGTTAGATTTCCACATTTTTGATGATTTATTGTTTGCGTGGCTGACGTTATTTCCGAAATGTACGCCTTTTCCACATACGCTACATACTGCCATCCTGTGCACCTCCTTGCCATTTTCTACGATGGTACTTAGCTACCGTAATCGCAACATAGATATTCTAACAAACTTCATTCTATAATGCAAGGATTAATTTTAAAAATTATAATTTTCTTGTATTTAATATTCCCTTTTTATAAAAAAACGATTATAATGATACCATATATGGCTTGAAGAGGGGGTCTTCCTTCTTCTTTTCCATGCAGGAAACGGCGGGAAACCGTGTTTAAAATGGAGGATAACAGTATGAATGGAAAAATGGATACAGAATTAGGCAGAGTTATCATTGATGAAGAAGTTATAAAGACATATGCCGGCAGCGTTGCAGTAGGATGTTTTGGAATCGTGGGAATGGCTGCAGTAAATGTGAAAGACGGATTGGTTCGTCTATTGAAAAAAGACTATCTGAATCACGGAATAGAAGTTTCCATTAACGATAATCTGATCACCATCAATTTCCATGTGATCATTGCATACGGTGTTAGTATTGCAACGATTTCAGATACACTGATCAGTACCGTTAAATATCAGGTAGAACAGTTTACCGGTCTTAAAATTGAAAGAATCAACATCTTCGTAGAAGGTGTGCGTGTCATAGATTAAGGAGGATATTCAATCATGAATACAATAGATGCGAAACTTCTGGCAAAGTGTTTTCTTGCCGGAGCCCAAAATCTGGAAGCAAAAAAAGAATGGATTAATGAACTGAATGTATTTCCTGTTCCTGATGGTGATACCGGAACGAATATGACCATGACCATTATGTCTGCAGCAAACGAAGTTCGTGCGATTGCTGATCCGGATATGGAAAAACTGGCAAAAGCGATTTCATCCGGTTCCCTGCGTGGTGCCCGTGGAAATTCCGGTGTTATCCTATCACAGCTTCTTCGCGGTTTTACAAGGGTAATTTCCGGCCACGATAAAGTAGATGTTGTAATCCTGAGTGAAGCGATTGAAAAAGCGGTAGAAACAGCTTACAAGGCAGTCATGAAACCGAAAGAAGGTACGATCCTTACAGTAGCAAGAGGAATTTCAGATAAGGCTCTGGAATTGGTGGGTGATGTAGATGACATCACAGAATATGTCGGTCTTCTTGTGCAGGAGGGCGATGCTGTTCTGAAGACCACACCCGATTTGCTTCCGGTTTTAAAGCAGGCAGGTGTGGTAGACTCCGGTGGACAAGGTCTTATGGAAGTATTACGCGGAGCATACGATGCTTTATGTGGTAAAGAGATCGATTATTCCTTCCAACCATCCGTGCCATCCACAGGTATCGTTAAAATCACTGCTGAAACAGAAGCGGAGATTAAGTTCGGATATTGTACAGAGTTTATTATTGTTTTAAATAAACCTATGTCTGATAAGGAGCAGACGGATTTTAAAGATTACCTTGAAAGTCTTGGAGATTCCATCGTTTTGGTTACAGATGAGCAGATAACCAAGGTGCATGTTCATACCAATGATCCGGGTCTTGCTATTCAGAAAGCACTTACCTTTGGTTCTTTAAGTAAGATCAAGATTGATAACATGCGTGAAGAACATCAGGAAAAACTCATTAAAGACGCGGAAAAAATCGCTTCCTCACAGAAAGAGGAGACTCAGCCGGAAAGCAGGGAGCCCAGAAAAGAAATGGGATTTATTTCTGTTGCAGCTGGAGAAGGTTTAAATGAAATTTTTAAGGGCTTAGGAGTAGATTATCTTATTGAGGGCGGTCAGACCATGAACCCCAGCACGGAAGATATGTTGAAGGCCATTGATGAGGTAAATGCGGACAATGTATTTATCCTTCCCAATAATAGTAATATCATTATGGCTGCCAATCAGGCTGCTTCTCTGTGTGAAGATAAGAAGATTTTTGTAATTCCAACAAAAACCATTCCTCAGGGTGTGGTGGCTATGATTAATTACATTCCGGAGCGCACGGCACAGGAAAATGCCGATACAATGATGGAGGAGCTTTCCAGTGTACAATCCGGGCAGGTAACTTATGCGGTTCGTGATACGGAAATGGACGGTATCACAATTAAAAAAGATGATTACATGGGTATTGGAGATCATACCATTCTTTCTGCCGGCTCTGATATGAATACTGTAATTAAAGAAATGCTGGACAAGATGGTTACGGAGGATTCCTCCATTATCACCATATACTACGGAGAAGATATGTCCGAGGATGATGCCAATGAACTGGCCGAAAAATTCGGTGAAGATTATCCGGATTGCGAAGTGGAAGTATATTACGGCGGACAGCCCGTTTACTATTATTTGATTTCAGTCGAATAAGGAGTTTTTCATGAATCTTGATTCTTCCGTTAAGGAATTAAAAGGCGTTGGAGACAAAACAAAAAAGCTGTTAGAAAAAGCAGGAGTATATACCATCAGGGATATACTCCTGTATTTTCCTTACAATTATATCTGTTATCCGGAACCTGTCATGGTGGGTGAATGCCGGGAAGAGGATATCTATGCTGTTTTGGGAACAGTATCCGGTGTCCCCTACCGTAAAGGCGGCCCCATGCAGATGGTAACTGCCAGGATTTCGGATATGTCAGCATCCCTTTCTGCTGTCTGGTTTCATATGCCATACATCAAAAATACTCTTCATACGGGGGAAACCTATGTATTCTATGGAAAAGTACGCATAAAAAACGGAAGAAAAATGCTGGAACAACCGGCGGTATTTCATGTAGAAGACTATCAAAAAATACAATCTACCTTACAACCGGTCTATCATTTATCGGACGGACTAAAGAATAACACTTTTAAAAAACTGGTTCAACAATCCATTTCATTGGTACATGAAATCAGGGATCTGTTACCGGAGGATTTAAGAGAACGAAGGAGCTTGGTGCCAATACAGGAGGCAATATGTCAGCTTCATTTTCCTTCTGACAGGGAAACGCTGCTAGAAGCCAGAAACCGGCTGGTATTTGAGGAGTTCTTTGTTTTTCTTATGAGACTTTGCACATCAAAATCTCAGAAGGTGAAAACAATTTACCGTATGTATGGTTCGGATAAGATCAGAGATATTTCCAATCGATTGCCATATACTCTGACCGAGGGACAGGAGCTGGCATTAGAAGATATTTTGCAGGATATGTCAGGAGATATACCCATGCAAAGACTTCTCCAGGGTGATGTAGGAAGCGGAAAGACCATCATTGCATTTCTTTCCATGCTTTATGCCTCCCAAAACGGATATCAGTCCTGTATGATGGCACCTACAGAAGTGCTTGCAATGCAGCATTATGAAAAAATGCAGGAGTTTTGCGAGAAATACGCACCCTTTACAAATGTATATCTGTTGGTTGGAAGTCTTTCTGCTGCAGAGAAAAAACGTTGTAAGCAGGAGATTGCCTTAGACTCCACTGCAATTGTGATCGGTACCCATGCACTGATTGAGGATACTGTCTTTCTGCCGGATGTAGCTCTTGTGATCACAGATGAACAGCATCGTTTTGGCGTACGCCAGAGAGAACTGTTAGCAGAAAAAGGGAAACATCCACATGTACTGGTTATGAGTGCTACGCCAATTCCCCGGACACTTGCAGTAATACTGTATGGTGACCTTGACATTTCCCTCATAAAGAGCCTGCCCAACAATCGTCTGCCCATCAAAAACTGCGTGGTAAAACAAAATTATCGATTAAAAGCTTATGAGTTTATCCGTGAACAAGTAGAAGAAGGACATCAGGCCTATGTAATCTGTCCACTTGTGGAACAGAGTGAGGCGTTGGATGCGGAAGATGCTGTTTCTTACACAGCTATGCTACAGGAATATTTTGAACAGGTTCATGCCGGAATTACGGTTGCCTGCTTACACGGAAAAATGAAAAACCAGCAAAAAAATGAAATCATGGCAGCTTTTTCAGCTAATCAGATCCAGGTACTTGTTTCTACCACTGTCATAGAAGTTGGAATTGATGTTCCAAATGCAACGGTAATGATGGTGGAAAACGCAGAACGATTCGGACTGGCACAGTTACATCAGCTCAGAGGACGTGTGGGACGTGGTAAGGCACAGTCTTATTGTATTTTTATTGATGGGAAGAATAATAAAGAACCAAATAAAAGGTTGGAAATCTTAAATACCAGTAATGATGGTTTTTATATAGCGGAAAAAGATTTAGAACTGAGAGGCCCCGGTGATATTTTTGGAATTCGGCAAAGCGGTGGATTGGATTTTCAGATTGCAGATATCTATCAGGATGCAGAACTGTTAAAGGAAGCTTCCAGGGAGGTAAAATATATCCTGGATCAGGATCCTTCCTTTACTTTGCCGGAGCATACTTTCCTGAAACATAACATTAATCTGTAAGGATCAGTTGAAAAAAGCATGTACGGCAAAGCAAATTTATGAAACATGTAAAACAGCACAGACTTAGACTATTCGGAAATCAAAGTAAGTCCGGATATGTCTGAGTCTGTTGACATGGAGAAATTCGTATAGTAAACCACAAAGCCCGGCTTGGAACCGCCTGGTTTTTTGACTTCTTTGCGCAAAACATAATCGATTTCAATTTTATCATTTCCGCGGCCTTTGGAATAGTAAGCAGCCAGTTTTGCTGCCTCCTCAAAAACACGGTCCGGCAGCTGTGTTCCCTGTGATTTCACGATGACATGGGAGCCCGGCATTTTTTTTGCATGAAACCACCAATCATTTCCATTGGCAAACTTAAATGTCAGTTCATCATTCTGGATATTATTTTTTCCCACATAGATATCATACCCATCAGAAGACCGATAATGAAAAGGTCTGCTTTTACAGGTGGTCTTTTTCTTGCCGGATGCATGGCGGCGTATATAACCGGATAAAGCAAGTTCTTCCTTGATCTGCAAAAGATCATCCTCGTTTGTGGCAATATCAAGAGAATTTAAAACCGTTTCCAGATGTTGTATTTCTGATTTGGTTTCCAGAAGCAAATGCTCCATCGCTTCTTTGGTACGTTTCATTTTGTTATATTTATCGAAATAGCGGGTGGCGTTTTCCATGGCTGTTTTGGTTTCGTCTAAGGGAATCCGGATAGGTTCATTGGTATAATAGTTGATGCAGGTCAGATCTTTTTCTCCGCCTTTTAAATCATATCCATAAGTGTGTAAAAGCTCACCATAGACTTTGTATTTATCCATTTCTTTGGTGTCCTCTAATTGTTTGAGCTGTAATTCGTATTTTTTACGATTTCGCTCCAGGGCAGTAGAAACCACACGACGCAGTTCAAAAGAACGTTGTCTGCTTCGCGTATAAGACTCTTTATCAGAATAATAGGTTTCCAGAGTTTCGGAAATACTTTGAAACTGTTTACAAGGCAAGTCGGAGAATTGTTCATAGGTAAAACAGACGAACTCCCGGGGCTCTTCCTTTTCATAGACAATCTGCGGACAGTAGCACTCATTTTTCACATCATCCATGAATAATTCGAAAGTATGAAATAAATGAATTTTTTGCGTGTCATTCAGGGCATCGGTGGGACGATCCCCTTCAATACCTGCCCGATAACAGATTTCCGACGCAGCAACAGAACTAAGTCCGGTGTACCCGGAATAGATCGCTTTGGTTACATTCGTTGGTCTGGAGCATACCACATTGTAAAACTCCTCACGATCCGTGTGAAAAGGATCAGCCTTCTGAATGTTCTGCGGAATGAAATACTGTCTTCCGGGAAGAACCTCCCGCACGGAACTGACAGAAGCAGGAATATGTTTGATGCTGTCTAAGATCAGATCATTTTCATTACAAAAGATGATATTACTGTGTTTACCCATTAACTCCACGATGAGTTTTTTCTTACAGGGATCCCCCAGTTCATTAAAGTGTTCCAACTCTAATATGATAATACGTTCCAGTCCGGGCTGGTATACGTTGGTAATCTTTGCATTAGAGATATATTTTCGAAGCAGCATGCAGAATCCCGGAGCAGTCATGGGATTTGCTTTTGTTCTGCCTGTAAAATAAAGCAGGGGAAGAGAAGCAGAAGCGGAAATCAGGATTTTTTCATTTCCGTTTTCTCCCTTTATAGTAAGCATTAAAGCATCTTTTTCAGGCTGAGCGATTTTATTGATGCGCCGATTAAGGCATCGATCACGAATTTCTGAAACAAGACAATGAATGGTTATTCCGTCAAAAGCCATAAGAAAGCCTCCTTAAAAAACAATCAGTTTAGTATAACATGGATCCTATAAAAAGAAAAGATTTCAGGTTCATCGGCCGATAGCAGTTGACTTAATATTGCGTATTTTATATAATAAATATAACTATGCATACAGTTTTACGGATAGATGCATAGAAGCATTTATTATCTATTTCAGGAGTTTTCTATGATCAAAAGTATGACAGGGTTCGGTCGATATGAAGTCTGTACGGATGATTACAAGATCACAGCAGAAGTAAAGGCCGTAAACCACAGGTATCTGGATTTAAACATTAAGATGCCAAAAAAATTAAACATGTTTGAAAACCCTATCCGGAGCCTGCTAAAGGATTATATCCAAAGGGGAAAAGTAGATGTTTTTATTACTTTTGAAGATTATACCCAGGGTCAGCAGAATGTTAGGTACAATGAAGATTTAGCCAGAGAATATCTGGGTTATTTAAACAGGATTGCCGATGATTTCAGTCTTGACAATGATGTCAGGGTTTCTACGTTAGCGCGATTCCCGGAGGTTTTTTCCATGGAAGAGGTTTCGTTGGATGAAGATGCCTTGTGGTCTTTGTTAAGTAAGACTTTGAAAGGCGCCTGCGAGCATTTTGTGGAAAGCCGGGAACGGGAAGGGGAACATTTAAAAATAGATCTTTTGGGAAAACTGGAAGAAATGAAAGGTTATGTTTCCTTTATTGAAGAAAGATCTCCACAGATCATTTCCGAATACCGCCAAAAACTCCGTGACAAGATCGGGGTTCTTCTTGAGGATAATAAAATCGATGAGAACCGTATTGTCCAGGAGGTTACCATTTATGCTGATAAAATTTGTGTAGATGAGGAAATGGTCCGCCTGAACAGTCATATACAGGCCACCAAAGATGCACTTCTTAGCGGGAAAGAAGTCGGACGTAAACTTGATTTTATTGCACAGGAAATGAATCGGGAAGCGAATACCATACTTTCCAAGTCAACTGACATAGAGATTTCCGATGTTGGAATTGAATTAAAGACGTTGATTGAAAAGATTCGTGAGCAGATTCAAAACATTGAATAATTATGGGAAAACTTGTAAATGTTGGTTTTGGGAATATGGTAAATACAGATCGTATTCTTGCGGTGATCAATCCGGATTCCGCACCCGCCAAAAGAATCGTCCAGAAAAGTAAAGAAAATGACAGTGTCATTGATGCTACCCAGGGTCGAAAAACCAAGTCTATTATCATTACGGATGCAGACAAGGTAGTTCTTTCTTCCCTTTTATCTGAGACGATTGTGGGCAGGATACAAAATCCAATAACCATAGCTGAGGATAAAAAAGATGAATCATGAAAAAGGAATTTTAGTGGTGTTTTCCGGCTTTGCAGGATCCGGCAAAGGAACCATCATGAAGGAGTTAATTGCGCATTATCCTTCTGCGTATGCATTATCTGTCTCTGCCACCACAAGATCTCCTCGTCCGGGGGAAGAAGACGGCAGGGAATATTTCTTTAAAACAACAGAAGAATTTGAGCAGATGATCCGTGATGGTAAGTTGTTAGAATATGCCAGTTATGTCGGGAATTATTATGGAACACCGAAAGATTATGTGGAACAAAAGCTTAAGGAAGGATATGATGTGATCCTCGAGATTGAAACCCAGGGAGCCCTGAAGGTGAAAGAGATGCTTCCGGATACCTTACTTTTGTTTGTCACACCTCCGGATGCGGATACACTATTTAACCGGCTTACAGGCAGGGGCACAGAAGATGCCGCAACAATTGATAAACGCATGAATCAGGCCTACAAGGAAGCAGATGTGATGTCTTCCTATGATTATCTGATCATTAATGATACTATAGAACAAAGTGTGCAGTCCGTTCATTCCATTATAAGGAACGAGCATGCACGTATGAATCGTAACCAGAATACCATAAAACAGTTAAAACAGCAGCTTGCCTGCTATCGCAAATAGAAAGGAGACTATTTATGTTACATCCGTCTTATACAGATTTAATGAAAGTTGTAAACAGTGAGGTTGAAATCGGAGAAGAGCCTGTGGTAAACAGTCGCTATTCCATTGTGATCGCTACTGCAAAGAGAGCACGTCAGTTGATCGATGGAGCAACTCCCAAAGTTACTGCTGCATGTAACAAACCATTTTCCGTTGCTGTTGAAGAACTTTACAAAGGTGAAATCCATATCCTTTCGGAAGAAGAAGCCTAAGAGATCATAAAGTGCCTTATTTAAGGCACTTTATTCATTCATGACAAGCTTTACGCACATAGGTTTTGCTTGTTAAAACGACAGAAATGAGGACAGGTATGAAAGTTTTGTTTATCTCTCTGGGATGTGATAAGAACCTGGTTGATTCGGAAAACATGCTGGGAATCCTTACACAGGCAGGACACGAATTAACAGACGATGAGCATGAGGCAGAAGGAATCATCATCAATTCCTGTTGCTTTATCAATGATGCTAAGGAAGAAAGTATACAGACGATTCTTCAAATGGCACAATACAAAGAAACCGGTGTTCTTAGAAGGCTGATCGTTACCGGATGTCTTGCACAAAGATACCAGAAAGAGATTTTTGAGGAAATACCGGAAGTGGATGCCATACTGGGAACTTCCTCTTATGATCATATTTTAGAGGCCTTAGAGTCAGACAGACCCTATTCTGAATTTGATCCAATGGACCGTGCGCCAAACCTTCGGGGAAAAAGACGATTATCTACCCCCGGTCATTATGCCCACTTAAAGATTGCGGAAGGATGCAATAAAATGTGTACCTATTGTATTATTCCTTATATCCGGGGTTCTTACCGTAGTGTTCCCATGGAGGAATTGGTACATCAGGCAAAGGAGCTTGTGGCAGGCGGGGTGAAAGAGCTGATCCTGGTTGCGCAGGAAACCACCCTTTATGGTGTGGATCTGTATGGAAAAAAATCCCTACATCTTCTTTTGGATGAATTAAACAAAATTCTCGGATTGGTATGGATCCGCATTATGTATTGTTATCCTGAAGAAATCTATGATGAACTGATTGCTTCCATCAAAAGAAACGAAAAAGTATGCCATTATCTGGACATGCCCATTCAACATGCCAGTGACCCGGTACTGAAACGGATGAATCGCAGAACAACATCCAGGGAGCTTTCAGAACATATAGAACGTATCCGTAAAGAAATTCCCGACATCTGCCTTCGCACCACACTTTTATGCGGGTTCCCTGGTGAAACAGCAAAGCAGCATGAAGAACTGATGCAATTTGTCAATGACATGGAATTTGACCGCCTGGGAGTTTTTGCATATTCGCCGGAAGAGGGGACTCCTGCCGCAGAGTATACGGATCAGGTTGATGAAGAAACCAAACAGGCGTATTGTGAAGATATCATGGAGCTATCCGAAGAAGTGATTGCCGATAAGAATCAGGAATTAGTAGGAAAAGAGTTTCTTGCCATGATTGAAGGGAAAGTTGCGGATGAGAATTCTTATATTGGAAGAACCTACAGGGATGCGCCGGATATTGACGGATACGTTTTTATCCAGACAGAGGAAACACTGGTAACCGGTGATTTTGTTAAGGTCAGGATCACCGGAGCTTATGAATATGATTTGATAGGAGAGTTGATTTAAAATGAATTTACCAAATAAACTTACAGTATTCCGTGTTATTTTGATTCCGTTTTTTGTTTTGTTTATGCAGCCCGGCTTTGGTAGTACAGGCCGTTATGTTGCACTTGCCATTTTTATTGTGGCTTCTCTTACGGATATGCTGGATGGAAAAATCGCCAGAAAGTATAACCTGATCACCAATTTTGGAAAACTGATGGATCCGCTGGCAGACAAATTACTGGTATGTACTGCCATGTTATGTCTTATGGATATTGATCTGCTTCCGGCTCTTGTAGTCATTATCATCATCTGCAGAGAATTTATCATTTCGGCATTTCGTCTGATCGCTGCAAACAATAACATTGTAATTGCGGCCGGCATCTGGGGTAAAATGAAAACCGTATCACAGATGTTCATGGTTATCATTCTATTAATACATATGGAACATCCGGTTTATCAAATGCTGGAAACCGTAATGATCATAATTGCCACAGCATTAACTGTTATTTCACTGGTTGATTATCTGGTAAAAAATAAGGATGTCATAAAGGATCAGAATTAATGAAAGAATGGACTAAGAGTATTTCCGGGGAAACCATAGAAGAACGTATTGTAAATAATCTACTCGGCAGTGGAGAAACCATTAGCTGTGCTGAATCCTGTACAGGAGGACTTCTATCCGGCAGGATCATTAATGTACCCGGGGTATCCAATGTCTATAAGCAGGGATTTATTACGTATTCGGATGAGGCAAAAGAACAGGTTCTTCAGATTTCTCCACAGATTCTGGAAGAATACACAGCAGTTAGTGATATCACAGCCCGAAAAATGGCAGAAGGAGTCTGTAGAATTGCAAATGCAGACTGGGGACTCTCTACAACCGGTTATGCCGGACCTGAGGGCGGTCAGAATGGGGAACCGGCAGGCCTTGTATATATTGGCTGCAGCCATCATGGTCAGACATATTCCCGGAGGCTGGTTTTATCCGGTAACAGACAACAGGTTCGTGAAGAAGCAGTGACAGAAGCACTTAGTTTGATGGAACAGGTTTTAAATGGAGAGTTGGAATGAGGATCATAGGAGGGAAATGCAGGAGTCTTCCATTAAAGACACCCAAAGGACTTCAAACACGTCCTACGACAGACAGGATAAAAGAAACTTTATTTAATATTATCCATTCTGAGCTTCCCGGCTCAAGGTTTTTGGATCTGTTTGCCGGAAGCGGTGGAATTGGAATGGAGGCTATTAGCCGCGGAGCTGACTGGGCCGTTTTTGTGGAAAAAAATAAAGATGCCATCCGGTGTATTGAAGAGAATCTAAAATTTACAGGACTTCATACCCAGGCCAGGCTGTTGAAAATGGATGTTCTTACAGCGATACAACAATTAAATGGGCAGGAATCCTTTGACATCATATTTATGGATCCGCCATATGGAATGCAACTGGAAAAACAGGTATTAATAAAGCTGAAAGGTACTTCCCTTATGGCAGGACATACACTGATTATTGTGGAAACAGACCTGACTACGGATTATACTTATCTGGATGAACTGGGCTACGAAATGATCCGATACAAAAAATATAAGACGAATGCCCATGTATTTATCAGACCGAAAAAGATAACCATATAGAACAGAATGGGGGCGTTGTAATGTCAAAAGCAATCTATCCGGGCAGTTTTGATCCTGTGACCAACGGACATCTGGATGTAATAGGCAGAGCTGCAAAACTTTTTGATGAACTGTATGTCGGTGTACTCATTAATAGCGCGAAAAATCCGTTGTTTTCTATTAATGAACGTGTTAGTATGTTAGAAGAGGAACTGAAAAGTTATTCCAATATACATGTGGTGTCATTTGATGGTCTTTTAGTGGATTATTGCAGGTCTCACGAGATATCCACCATTGTCCGGGGACTTCGTGCCATTACAGATTTTGAATACGAGCTTCAAATCGCCCAGACTAACCGGGTTATGGCACCCCAGGTTGATACCATTTTTTTAACCACCTGTTTGGAGTATGCCTATTTAAGTTCTTCCATTGTAAAAGAAATTGCTTATTATGGAGGAGATATTTCCAAAACCGTTCCACCGGGTGTGGCACAAAAGGTCAGAGCGAAATATGATACTATGATACATGAAAAAACCGAATTGTAATTTACTTTCTTAAGGAGGAAAATATCATGACAAGCAGAATGGAACGGATCATTGAAGAAATTGAAGAGTACATTGATGGTTGCAAATATCAACCATTTTCCAACGATAAAATCATTGTGAACCGTGATGAATTGGAAGAGCTGATCACTGAGCTGAAAATGAAGACTCCCGAAGAAATCAAAAAATATCAGAAGATTATCAGCAATCAGGAAGCTATTCTGGCTGATGCACGTGCAAAAGCAGAAGCGATCATTGCACAGGCACAGATCCAGACCAATGAACTGGTCAGCGAGCATCAGATCATGCAACAGGCATATGCACAGGCCAATGAAGTGGTTATGCTGGCCACAAATCAGGCGCAGGAGATTCTGGATAATGCCACAACGGATGCCAATAATATCCGTACGGCAGCAATCCAGTATACCAATGACATGCTTGGAAATGTGGAAAGCATTCTGACTGCCACCATGGATACTTCCAAAGCAAAATACGAGAATTATTTCAATAACCTGAAGAATTGTTTAGATGTTGTACAGGCTAACAAACAGGAGCTTGTTCCGGAAGATAAGCAGCAGAAAGATGCAGGAAAAGCATCGGATTCTTATGCGGCGAATCCTGATTCCATACAGGTGACGGACTTATCCTAATATGCATCCATAAAGAATGTTGGCAGATATAATAAAGAAGCCAGTATTCCTGCTACAATTTTAAAGCAAATGTAAAATTTTTTATTAAGTCCTGCAGATTCCAGAGGACTGCTAACCTGTAGAAACCCACAGATACCGCCGAATGCTGTGAATCCCAATCCAAGCATTCGCATCAGATGATAAGAAGCACAGGATTGGTTTAAAAATGCAACTCCACTGGTGGTTTCTAACAGACCTGCTAACAGGACGAGGATCATTTGATTTGAAATAAACTTCTGCAGCATGGTGCGAAGCAGGGAACAGACCAGCATATATCCGCCAATTTTAACAAGAGTTTCGCTGCTTTTTATAATGGCATGATCCAGCATGATGATCAGGGACGGATTCTTTTGTTTTGGACCCGGATCATGTTGTGTGGTTAAAAAGGTTTGCTGTTTGTGTCCGATCATGATCGAAAGAGGAATAAAGAGGAGTAGGTGTGATGCATACAGGATAGCCAGAGTTTTGGTTACTTTCATGTCCAACATAGCAGTTGCAACATAGGAAACAAGAAAGACCGGACTAAACTGATTGAAAGCAGTTGCATACAGCTGTCCTTTTTCTTTGCTTAGTTCACCTCTTTGGACACATTCGGATACATAGTAACAGCCCAGGGGAAAGCCACAGGTGGTTCCTATGATGAAGCAAAGTATTTCTGAATGTATTCCGGTCATATTACATCCCAATATGAAGTGGACTATCAATAAAGCCGGTAACAAGGCAGGCAGAACATTTTGATACCATAGCAGTAGTGTCTGTCGAACACAATCAGCCACCTGCTTAGGAAATAGGATTGTAAATAAAAGAAAAAATAGTGCAGTTATCAGGGTGAATTTTCTACTCATACCTTAATATATTTATTTCAAGTCTGAAAATATGCCATTGGATAAGACAATGGATGTTTTGCGAAAAGAGAGTAGAATGAATTGAAGAAGATTCGGTACTGTATTTTACTATTCACGATAGTATGGATCAGCTTTTTAAATGTCTGGTTTATGCATATACTTGAGTTATCCATTACTGAACCGAAAAGAAGCAGAAAACTGGATGCCGTATCATTGGAACTTCATGTGTTTCCGATACCGACATCCAGTTTGCATAAGCAATACAAAATATACTATGAAGATAGTTTTCATGCCAGGCGTAGTTTTGGAGGAGAGCGTGTTCATGAAGGATGTGATCTGATCGCTTCTACGCAACAACGTGACCTTTATCCTGTATTATCAATGACCGATGGAGTAGTCAGTAATATCGGATATTTGAAATTGGGAGGATATCGTATCGGTATTACATCCAAATCCGGTCATTATTATTACTACGCACACTTGGCTTCCTATGCCAATGCATTTTCCATCGGTCAAAAAATATGTGCAGGAGAAATACTTGGTTTTATGGGTGATTCAGGATATGGTGTTGAGCCCGGAACTGTGGGGCAGATGCCGGTCCACCTGCATGTTGGCATATATTCCGTAACAAAGCATGGAATGAAAGCAATCAATCCCTATCCATATTTATTAGAGCTAGAGGACAAAAAAATTGAATTATCGTATTGACAAGTATTTAAGTATGGCACTGGCGATAACACGACAGGAAGCCAAAGAAGTCATTCGAAGAAACGAAGTCCGTGTGAACGGTGAACTAATCCGGAAACCGGATCATAAAATTGACTCTGACAAGGATAAAGTTCTTTATCGAAATGAAAAAGTAGTCTATGAGCCTTATGTATATTATATGTTGAATAAGCCTCAGGGTGTAGTCAGTGCCACGAAGGATAATGTATATCCTACGGTACTGGATTTGATCAAAGATGAAGTACACCATGATCTGTTTCCTGTTGGGCGTCTTGATGTGGATACGGAGGGTCTTCTGATCATTACAAATGACGGGAAGCTGGGCCATAATCTTACTTCACCTGCAAAGCATGTTAACAAGGTTTATGAAGTTAAAGTGGACGGAGCGCTTAACCGGGAACATATTGACCAGATGAAAGAAGGACTTGATATTGGTGACAGTAAACCAACTTTACCGGCCTGTTTAGAGATTATAAACAGCTCAGACAAACAAAGCCATGCATTGATCACCATACAGGAAGGACGCTATCATCAGGTAAAACGCATGTTTCAGGCAATGGGCCTTCATGTTGTTTATTTAAAACGCCTTCAAGTGGGAAATCTTATCTTGGATGAGACATTATCCCCGGGTAGTTATCGCAAATTATCGAAAGTTGAGGTTGAAAATATATGAATCCGGAATACGAAGCCATCATTTTTGATATGGACGGTACACTAATTGATTCCATGTGGGTATGGACCAAACTGGATCAGAAGTTTTTTGAAGAACGAAATATGAGCATGCCGGATACGCTGGCAAAAGACATTGAAGGATTAAGCATGCAGGAAACGGCAGAGTATTTTATCCGTACATTTCATCTTGATTATGAGATACAGGAACTGATGCAGATCTGGAATGAAATGGCTTCCTGGGAATACGCCAATGAAGTACCATACAAAAAAGGTGCCTTCCGTTTTTTGAAGCAGGTCAAAAAGCTGGGTATAAAAACAGGTATTGCAACCAGTAACAGTAGAGAACTGGTAGAAATGGCGGATAAAAGGTTACACTTCATGTCTTATATTGATGTTCTTGTAACGACCAATGAAGTACCCAATGGGAAGCCAGCACCGGATATCTATTTAAAAGTTGCCAAAGCTCTTCAGGTAGATCCGGAAAAATGTCTTGTGTTTGAAGATATTCCCAGTGGTATTCTGGCAGGGAAAAATGCCGGGATGGCTACTTGTGCCGTTCAGGATGATTTTTCCGCCCATCTGGAAGAGGAAAAACGTCATCTGGCAGACTATTTTATAGATTCTTTTCAGGATATTTTATAAATTATTAAGTAAGCAGGAACACTTATGGAACATGAATTTTTACCAGTTTCAAAAAAAGATATGGAAAGCCGGGGGATTTCCCAACTGGATTTTGTATATGTGATCGGTGATGCTTATGTGGACCATCCAAGTTTTGGCCATGCCATTATCAGCCGGATCCTTGAAAGACATGGTTACACCGTTGGTATCATTTCCCAGCCGGATTGGACAGATGAAAACAGTATTACTGTTTTGGGGCAGCCTCGACTGGCATTTCTGATTTCAGCCGGTAATATGGATTCCTGCGTGAATCATTACAGTGTTTCAAAAAAAAGACGCAGTGAAGATCTTTATACTCCGGGAGGAGTCACCGGAAAACGACCGGATTATGCAACCATTGTATATGGAAACCTGATTCGTAAAAAATATAAGTATACCCCCATTTTGATTGGCGGAATTGAAGCAAGTCTTAGAAGATTAGGACATTATGATTACTGGTCCAATAAAGTGAAACGTTCTATCCTGCTGGATAGCTGTGCCGATCTTCTTTTGTATGGCATGGGAGAAAAGAGTATTGTGGAAGTGGCCGATGCACTAGACAGCGGCATTCTGGTTTCTGATCTGACTTTTATCCGCGGAACCGTGTTTAAGACCAAACAGGAAGATCTTATCAGTAATGCACAAATGCTGCCTTCCTTTGATGCAATAAAAGAAGATAAGAAAAAGTATGCGGAAAGCTTCTATATCCAATACTGTAATGCAGACCCTTTTCATGGAAAACAGCTTTGCGAGCAGTATGAGGAGCATCTTTATGTGGTGCAAAATCCACCCTGCGAACCTTTAACGCAGTTAGAAATGGATGACGTCTATGCATTACCTTATTGTAAAGCCTATCATCCCAGTTATGAAAAACAGGGCGGAGTTCCGGCATTGAAAGAAGTTCAGTTTTCACTGATCAGTAATCGTGGATGTTTTGGAGGATGTAATTTTTGCGCTTTAACTTTTCATCAGGGCAGGATCATTCAAAGCCGTTCTCATGAATCTATTGTTGCGGAAGCAGAGGAAATGACAAAGGATCCGGCTTTCAAAGGTTATATTCATGATGTAGGCGGGCCAACTGCGAATTTCAGACAGCCGGCCTGTTCCAAACAGCTTAGCAAAGGTGCCTGTTCCAACAGGCAGTGTCTGTTTCCGGAACCTTGTAAAAACCTTACCGTGGATCATTCCGATTATCTTGCCTTACTACGAAAGATCAGGGCATTACCGGGTGTGAAGAAAGTATTTATCCGTTCCGGCATCCGGTTTGATTATGTTATGTATGATAAAGATGATACTTTCCTGAAGGAGTTGTGTCAGTATCATATATCCGGTCAGTTAAAGGTTGCACCTGAGCATATCAGTGATCCCGTATTAGCCATGCTGGGTAAACCAAAGCATAGTGTATATACAAGATTTTGTCAGAAGTATGAACAGATGAATAAAGCCCTTCATAAGGACCAGTATCTTGTTCCGTACCTGATGTCTTCGCATCCCGGTTCTACCTTAGAAGATGCCATTAAACTGGCTGAATACTTGCGTGATCATCATCTTTCCCCAAAACAGGTGCAGGATTTCTATCCTACACCTTCCACCATATCTACCTGTATGTATTATACCGGGTTAGATCCCCGTACGATGAAGCCGGTTTATGTTGCAACAAATCCACATGAAAAGGCTATGCAGCGTGCTCTGATCCAGTTTCGGGATCCAAAGAATTATGAGCTTGTAAAAGAGGCTCTTTATAAATGTGGACGGGAAGATCTGATCGGATTTGGTCCAAAATGCCTTATTCCACCAAGAAAGGTAGAGAAAAAAGCCCATGAAAGAGATAAACATCACAAAACAAGAGGCAGGAACAAGTCTTCTAAAAGTTCTAAACAAATACCTAAAGGCCGCACCAAATAGTTTTTTGTATAAAATGCTTCGTAAGAAGAATATTACCTTAAACGGAAAAAAAGCAACCGGAAAAGAAAAAATCTCAGAAGGAGATGTGATCCGCCTCTTTTTTTCAGAGGAAACGTATCGTAAGTTTTCCGGGGAACCGGAAGAACTACAGCGGGAAGAAGACAACTTTTCTTTGTTGGAAAGGCTCGCCGAAGAAAAAGCCTATGAAGTGCTACCGGTTTTGTACGAAAATGAAGATATTCTCATTGCTGATAAACCAAAAAATCTTTTGTCCCAGAAAGCATCGGAATCAGACATTTCCGCTAACGAATTGTTCCTGGCTTATCTGATCAGTAAAGGTGAAGTGACAAAAGACAGCTACCGGATCATGAAACCTTCGGTGGCCAATCGGTTAGACCGGAATACGACAGGTCTTTTATTGTGTGGTAAAACCATGAAAGGGCTTCAGGAGCTTTCCGGTGCATTAAAAGATCGCACTGTTAAAAAGTATTATATCTGCCTTGTTAAGGGGCAGATCGATCATGCAATGGAAGTAGAAGGGTATTTGTTAAAAGATGAAAATACGAATACGGTAACCATTACCAAAAATCCGCAAAATAACAGCCAGTATATTAAAACCAGCTATGAGCCTTTGTCACATGGCGGAAATATCACCCGGCTTCGGGTTCACCTTGTAACCGGGCGGAGTCATCAGATCCGGGCGCATCTTGCGTATTTGGGACACCCTATCTTAGGAGACAGGAAATATGGTGACAGTGCTTTAAACCAAAAACTGTTTCAAAAATATGGTGTTGATTCCCAACTTTTACATGCTTATGAAATGATATTTGATACAGGATTTGATATTCTTTCACCAATTCCTGATATTTTTGATATGATAGAAGGAGATCATAATGCCAACCTGGAATTCTAGAGGATTGCGTGGCTCAACTCTGGAAGAGCTGATCAACCGCACCAACGAGAAGTATCTGGCTGCGCATCTTGCGCTAATCCAGAAAATACCTACACCCATTACTCCCATCACGATTGACAAAAAAACCAGACATATTACGCTGGCTTATTTTGAGCAGAAGAGTACGGTGGATTATATTGGTGCTGTGCAGGGGATACCGGTGTGTTTTGATGCCAAAGAATGTCATACGGACACTTTTCCCCTTCAAAATATCCATGAGCATCAGATTGCTTTTATGGAAGAATTTGAAAAGCAGGGAGGAATCGCATTTTTCCTGTTATATTATACACAAAGAGATTGTTTTTATTATCTCCGTTTCTCTGAGTTTTTGAAGTTTTACAACAGAAAACAACAAGGGGGACGAAAAAGCTTTCGTTACGAAGAATTGGAGGACGCCTATTTTTTCACTTCCGGTAACGGAGTATTGGTTCCCTATCTTGAAAGATTAGCAGTTGATTATGAGAACAGACAGAAAGAAGGTTAATGGATGAATAAATCTGTACCGGAAAGAAAACATCTTATGGCTACGATTTACCTGAAAAATGGTATTGCCATGAAAAACAGGGATTGTAATGAATCCTTAGGTCAGGCTGAGGAAATTGCCAGAATCTACAATGACAGTGGAATTGATAAGATCTTATTGTGGGATGTTTCCGAAACAAAAGAAGAGCATAATAACACATTAAAGGTTATACGGGAAATTAACCGGGTGCTTGAGATTTCTTCTTATGCATACGGATGGAGCAGTTCCATTCGCGATATCAGGGAATATTTATTTGCAGGTTGTGAAAGAGTGATCCTGTGCAGTTCAGACCCGGAACTTCCCAACATGATTGAGGAATGCCAGAAACGTTTTCGCAACGACCGTCTGAGTCTGGCGCTTGATGATGTGGATATTCTTTTTAAAAAGAGAACTGAAATCGAAGAGTATTATCATGATGTTTATGTTTTTAAACAGGAAATTCTGGAATCCGTTGTAAATATGACAGAACTTCCTTTTTACGCAATGATAGATTCCATGGATCTTACAAAGTATCTTGAAATTCTGGAATTACCTGCCTGTATCGGTATTGGCGGTCCGCTTTTAAATGACAAGAATACCGATATCATGACTTTAAAACATACGCTGTTTTCCAAGGGTGTCCCAGTTATTATCAACGATTCCAATATGGAATGGTCAGAGTTTAAACTGGATGCAGATGGTTTGATCGCAGTTGTGGCACAGGATTATGCCACAAAAGAAGTGCTGAACTATGGTTATATGAACGAAGAAGCCTTTCTTGCAACCATGGAAAAAGGGAAAATGCATTACTATGACAAGCAAACCGGCTCTGTTAGTATGCATGGAACAGGAACAGAACAGTTTCAGTATTTGAAGTCCCTTTCAGTGGACTGTCACAAACAGGCCATCCTCGCTAAGGTATCCCAGATCGGCGTAGCCTGTCATACAGGTAACTACAGTTGTTTCTATACGGAAATCATGAAAAAGGATTATACGGAAAAGAACACCGTTAAAATCCTGGAAAATATTTATAACGTGATCGAAAACAGAAAAAAATACCCCCGGGAAGGTTCCTTTACCAATTTTCTTCTGGACAAAGGAATAAATGAGATTGCGCGAAAAATCCAGTCAGAAGCAACGGAATTGATCCTGTCCGCAAAAGACCAGGATGTAGAGGCCCTTCGGGCAGAATTGTCAGATCTGATTTATTTTATGATGGTATTAATGAGTGAGAACAATATTACCTGGGATGATGTGATCAATGAAATGGCCCAGCGACAATAACCTTAGGAGTTAACATGAGAAAACTAGCTTTATCAGACGAAATCTTAATGCAGGTTGAAAAACCTGCCCGCTATATAGGAAATGAAGTCAATTCTGTAAAAAAAGATTTAAAGGATATTGATATTCGTTTCTGTATGTGTTTTCCGGATGTATATGAGATAGGTATGTCACACCTTGGCATACAGATTCTTTATGATATGTTTAATAAGCGTAAGGATGTCTACTGTGAAAGAGTATATTCTCCCTGGCCGGATCTTGCAAAGATCATGGAAGAAAGAAGGATTCCCTTGTTTGCGCTGGAATCCCAGGATCCTGTCCGCAATTTTGATTTTCTTGGAATTACAATCCAATATGAAATGTGTTATACCAATATCCTTCAGATTCTGGATTTAAGCCAGATTCCTGTTTTTGCAAAAGATCGTACCTGGGATCATCCTCTTGTGATCGGAGGCGGTCCCTGCACTTATAATCCGGAACCCCTTGCGGATTTTTTTGACCTTTTCTATATCGGAGAAGGAGAAGTGGTTTATGATCAACTGCTTGACGTATATAAAGATTGCAGAAAATCCGGTTTGAGCAGGAAAGAAACTTTGATCCGCATGGCTTGTATACCCGGCATCTATGTTCCCTGTTTATATGATGTAACGTATAAAGAAGATGGCACTATTGCATCTTTCAAGCCAAACTGCGAGGGTATCCCCTGTGTTATAGAGAAAAACCTTGTATTGGACACTTCCAAAATCGGTTACCCGTCCCGTCCGATTGTTCCTTTTATCAAAGCTACCCAGGATCGGGTAGTATTGGAAATCCAACGGGGATGTATTCGTGGCTGCCGTTTCTGTCAGGCGGGGATGTTATATCGTCCTACCCGCGAACGGGATGTGGATGAACTTAAGGAAATTGCCCGGGAAATGATCTCAAGTACGGGTTATGACGAGATTTCGTTAAGTTCCTTAAGTTCCAGTGATTACAGCCATTTAAAAGAGTTGATCGAATATCTTATAGATAATTTTGAAGAAAAGGGTGTGAACATTTCCCTGCCTTCTTTAAGAATTGATGCTTTTTCTTTGGATATTATGAGCAAAGTCCAGGATATCCGCAAAAGCAGTCTGACCTTTGCACCGGAAGCCGGAACACAGCGTTTGCGCAATGTGATCAATAAAGGTCTGACAGAAGAGGATATTCTAACCGGTGCAGGCATGGCCTTTGATGGCGGCTGGCAGAAGGTGAAACTTTATTTTATGTTGGGACTTCCTTCCGAAACAGAAGAGGATATCAAAGGAATTCCACAGCTGGCCGAAAAAATAGCTCGCCGCTATTACGAAATCCCAAAGGATCAAAGAAACGGAAAATGCGCTATCACAATTAGCACCTCCTTCTTTGTACCAAAGCCATTTACACCTTTTCAATGGGTATCTATGTGCACCGCTGAAGAGTTCCTTCGTCGTGCAGGACTGGTTAATGCAACCATGAAAGAGCAATTAAACAAAAAAAGCATGAAATACAATTGGCATCATGCCGATGTTACCATGTTGGAGGGCGTTCTTGCCCGGGGAGACAGAAGGATCTGCCGGGTTATACTTCGGGCCTATGAACTGGGTTGCACCTTTGATGCCTGGGACGAGTTCTTTGACGTGGAAAAATGGGAGCAGGCCTTTTCAGATTGTGGTGTGGATGCCTCCTTTTATACAACCAGAAAACGGGAAAAGGATGAGATATTCCCCTGGGATTTCATTGATTGTGGTGTATCAAAAGATTTTCTTTATCGTGAATATCAGCGTTCTTTAGCTGAAGAAGTTACCGGAAACTGCCGTGCCACCTGTTCCGGCTGTGGAGTCGCAAAATATAAAGGAGGTGTGTGCATTGAAAATAAGAATTAAGTTTTCCAAGCATGGATGTATGAAATTTATCGGACATCTTGATATCATGCGTTATTTTCAAAAGGCACATATTCGGGCAGGCCTGGATGTAGCCTATTCAGAAGGATATAATCCACATCAAATCATGTCCTTTGCATCTCCTTTAGGCGTTGGACTGACCAGTGATGGAGAATACATGGATATTTCTGTACATTCTACAGAGTCTTCCCAAAAAAGCATGGAAGATTTAAACCGGGTGATGGTAGAGGGTATCAGGATTTTGGAATACCGACTTTTGCCGGATGATGCGAAAAAATCCATGAGTCTTGTTGCTGCGGCGGATTACTATGTTTATCCAAAAGTGATAGATCCTTTGTTTGATGACCAGGAACTGCCAAATAAGATTCGGGATTTTTTGGCACAGCCCAAGATCCTTGTAACCAAAAAAACAAAAAAGAGCGAGGATATTCTTGATATCAAACCGCATATTTATCTTTTTAAAACCGGGTCGTACAGCAGTTGTGAGGAAGATTGTATCGATCAACCTGCTTTCTTTTTATCGGTTGCTTCCGGAAGCGAAATGAATATCCGTCCGGAAATGGTATTAGGAGCTTTTTATCAATATTTGGGAAGAGAATTCGAAGAAACAAACTACCAGATTCATCGTCAGGAATTGTACGCAAAAGTAAACGATGAACTGATTCCTTTAGGAAATATGGGGGAAGACATTGAATAAATTTGTTTTAACCAACGTGCCGGTTGAAGCACCGGATAAAAACTCTCTGGTGGGTGCACTTTTTCAAAATGAGCGCTTAGAGGCGATTTCCTGCTATGCACCGGAAAAGGATAACTTGAAAAACATTTATGTGGCAAGAGTTGATTCTATAGCAGAAAATATCCATGCGTTTTTCGTTCGTATTTCCAAAAATGAAATTTGTTTTGTGCCCTACGAAGACTTGAAATATGCTATTTTTACCAAAAAAATCTCCAAAAAGGAGCTTGCGGTGGGAGATGAACTGCTTGTGCAGATTAATCGTCTTCCTTTAAAAACCAAACAAGCCACCGCAACCACCCGTATTTGTCTTGCCGGCCGTTATGTTGCAATTACCTATGGACCATATCGGCTAAGTGTTTCCAAAAAGATTTCGGCAAAGAGAAATGAGGAATTGAAAGAGTTTTTGTCCCGGCACCATGAAGCATTTCATGATATGGAGCTCATTGCCAGAACAAACTGTCAGACAGCAGATACCTCAGAAATTCTTGAGGAAGCAATTTTTCTGAGTGATAAAATGAAAGATCTTGTAAATACAGCTTCTTCCAAAACGCTGTACAGTTGTCTATATACAACACCGCCCAGATACGTTCAGGATATTATAAACAGCTATGAAGGAGAGATTGATGAAGTCATTACGGATCTCCCCGCTTATTATGAAGAGATTCAGTCAGCATTTCAAGATAAACTTTCCCCGTCCAAAAGACCATTGCTGCGTTTCTATGAGGATTCCTATTCTTTGTGCAATCTTTTTTCACTAAAAAAAGAAATCCAGGATCTGATTTCTGAAAAAGTCTGGTTAAAGTCCGGTGCTTACCTTATCATTCAGCCTACGGAAGCGCTAACGGTGATTGATGTTAACAGCGGAAAGAATATCAAAAAGAATAAAAACGATTATTATTTAACCGTAAATCTGGAAGCAGCGCAGGAGATTGCAAGACAATTGAAACTGCGAAATATTTCCGGGATCTGTATTATAGATTTTATTGATCTTCCGGAGGAGTCGCAGCGTAATGAGCTGATTCGTTTCATGCGGGATAAATGCCGAAATGACCGTGTCCCAACTACTGTTGTGGACATGACAAAGCTTCATCTTATGGAGATTACCCGCAAAAAAACGGATCCTACACTTTATGAGCAAATATTTCATCATTTTTCTTGACGTACAATCTTTGTTATGCTAATATATCGTTGTATGCCGCACAATTAGGTTTATAAGTCTGCCCTTTTTGAGGCAGCACCGATATTGGCGAGTAATGATAAATAGGAGGTGCCATATGTACGCAATTATTGCAACAGGTGGTAAACAGTACAAAGTAGCTGAAGGCGATATCATTACCATTGAAAAGCTTGGACTTGAAGATGGAGCTGACGTAACATTTGACCAGGTATTAGCAGTAAACAACGGATCTTTAACCGTTGGAACACCTACTGTAAGCGGTGCAACTGTTACCGGAACTGTCTTAAAAGAAGGCAGAGGCAAGAAAGTGATCGTTTACAAGTACAAGAGAAAATCTGGATATCACAAGAAAAACGGTCATAGACAAGCGTTTACTCAGGTGAAGATTGAAAAAATCAATGCCTAGAGCTTGGGTTTTGATATGGTAAATGTGACAATTTACAAAAAAGAAGGTCCTAATGGTATCTATATTGAGGGCTTTCAGTTTTCCGGTCATGCAGGGTTTGCTTCCAAGGGAAAAGACATTGTATGTGCCGGGATTTCCGCATTAGTTCTGACAACGATCAATTCGATAGAAGAATTTACGGAAGAGAGATTTACATGTGAAGTACAGCAGGATTCAGGTTATGTGGAATTTCATTTGGCTGATGTGCCGGGTGAAAAAGCCAGCCTGCTTCTTAACAGCCTCGTACTTGGCGTGACAGGAATTAAAGACACATATACGAAGTATATATCGTTAAACTTCAAGGAGGTGTAGAGAAATGATGTTAATGAACCTTCAGTTGTTCGCTCATAAAAAGGGAGTTGGTTCTACCAAGAACGGCCGTGATTCCGAATCTAAGAGATTAGGTGCGAAAAGAGCAGACGGACAGTTTGTGAAAGCCGGCAATATTTTATACAGACAGCGTGGAACAAAGATTCATCCGGGAATGAACGTAGGACGCGGTGGCGATGATACCTTATTCGCATTAAAAGACGGCGTTTTAAGATTTGAAAGACTCGGAAGAGACAAGAAACAGGCTTGTGTATATCCGGTAGAGAACAAATAAAGTTAACCAACAGCCCCGACTGCAAAAGCCGGGGCTATGTTATTTTTTGTATTTATTGAGGTAGAAAATCATGTTTGCAGATCGTGCAAAAATTTATATAAAATCCGGAAAAGGCGGAGATGGCCATGTTAGTTTCCGGCGTGAAAAATATGTTCCGGACGGTGGCCCGGATGGGGGCGATGGTGGCCACGGAGGTTCCATTATCATTGAAGTGGATCCCGCCTTAAATACTTTAACCGACTATCGTCATGTTCGCAAATATGTGGCTGAAAGCGGACAAGAGGGCGGTAAACGGAATTGTCATGGAAAGAATGGCGAAGACTTAATCCTTAAAGTCCCTGCAGGAACCATTATCCGGGATGCTTCCACAGATAAGATCATAGCAGATATGTCCGGTGAAAATGTTCGCCAGATCCTTCTCCGGGGAGGACGAGGCGGAAAAGGAAATCAGCACTATGCAACGCCAACCATGCAGGCTCCGAAATATGCACAGCCCGGGCAGCCCGCATTAGAACTTGAAGTAAAGCTGGAGTTAAAGGTGATTGCAGATGTGGGTTTGGTAGGTTTTCCCAATGTTGGAAAATCCACATTTTTAAGCCGTGTAACCAATGCAAAACCCAAAATTGCAAATTATCATTTTACAACCTTACAACCTAATCTGGGTGTTGTTGATCTGCCGGATGCAAAAGGCTTTGTGATTGCAGATATTCCGGGTCTTATCGAAGGTGCATCCGAAGGTGTGGGACTGGGACATGATTTTTTAAGACATATTGAACGAACGAAAGTCATGATCCACATTGTAGATGCGGCCTCAGTAGAAGGACGCGACCCTGTAGAAGATATTTTTACAATCCGAAAAGAGTTGGAAGCCTATAATCCCTTACTTTTAGAAAAACCTCAGGTGATTGCTGCCAATAAAATGGATGCGGTGTATGGAGATACCAATGAAATCCTGGATGCCTTAAAAACTGCCTTTGAACCTATGGGAATCAGGGTTTTTCCTATTTCTGCAGTAAGCGGACAGGGCGTAAAAGAACTTTTGTATCATGTAAGTGATCTTGTAAGCAAGGTTCCGGAGGATGTGGTTACCTTTGAACCGGAGATGGATCTTAATTTTTTACTGGATTCCGGTTCGGAAGAAGGTTTTACCGTTACCTATGATCCGGAAGAAGAGGAATATGTGGTTGAGGGCCCCAAAATCGAACGAATGCTGGGTTATACCAACATTGACTCTGAAAAAGGATTTTTATTCTTCCAGAATTTCCTGAAAGATCAGGGTATCTTAAAACAGTTAGAAGAACTTGGTATACAGGAGGGTGATACCGTAAGATTATACGGATTATCCTTTGAATACTATAAATAAGAGGTATTGTAAATGACTAGCAAACAGCGCGCATATTTAAAAAGTAAAGCAAGTATCATGGATCCCATTTTTCAAATTGGAAAATCCAGTGTTACTACAGAGAATATTCAGGCCATTAATGAAGCATTGGAAAAACGCGAGTTAATTAAATTGCATGTTCTAAAGAATTGTATGGATGATCCTTCCGAAATCGCCAGAGCCGTTGCCGAACGTACCCGTTCTGAAGTGGTTCAGGTGATTGGAAAGAAGATTGTTTTGTTCCGTCAAAAGAAAAAGGACAGTGCGTATATCTTACCGCGCTAGGAAAGGTCACAAATATGAAAATTGGTATTATGGGTGGCACTTTTAACCCAATACACAATGGTCACCTGTTGATTGCTGAAAATGCTTTTCACCAGTATCAGATGGATAAATTAATATTCTTACCTGCCGGAATCCCACCCCATAAACAAAACGCCGGGATTCTTGACAAAGAACACCGTTGTGCCATGATTCAGGCTGCAATTGAAGATATTTCCTATTTTCAACTAGATCGGAGAGAAGTGGATTCTTTGGAAATCAGCTATACCTATAAAACTCTTACAAAGCTTAAGGAAGAACATCCCCTGGATAAGTTTTATTTCATTATGGGAGCTGATTCCCTGGCATATTTTGACCATTGGAAATATCCTGATATTATTTTGAAACATGCAATGGTTCTTGTAGCAGTGCGAAATTCATATGATCAAGCAGCCCTAAAACAGGAGATTATACGTATTACAGAAAAGCTTGGAGGTAAGATAGGATATATCACTACACCGGAATTTGATGTATCCTCCCAAAATATCCGTGAAAGGATTCTGGGAGGGCAGTCTATCCGTTTTCTTGTTCCTGACAAGGTTCAACAGTATATTATAAGTCATAACCTTTATAAAAACCTTTCTTCAAGTTTGTAATTAAAATAGGAAGTTACTTTCATGAAACCCATAATTTATACTATTTTAGAAGATTTAAAACCGCAAATGAAGTCGGAACGCTATGATCATACCATAGGTGTTGTTTATACTGCCGCAAATCTGGCCTACGCTTATGGTTATTCTGATGAGAAAGCAACTCTTGCAGCTGTACTTCACGATTGTGCAAAACTGACAGCCATAAAGGACTATGTCTCCGAATGTCAGAAGTACGGGATTTCCGTTTCCGAATCCGGTAGAAAGGCTCCTCATCTGCTGCATGCCGTTCTTGGAGCATATTTTGCAACACAGAAATATAAAATCGAAGATGAAGAAATCATTCATGCAATCCTGGTGCACTCAACCGGTTGTCCTAACATGAATACACTGGATAAGATCCTTTATCTTGCAGATTTTATGGAACCCGGTAGACAGTCTTTTACCGGAATGGACGAAATCCGTCATCTGGCTTATCAGGATCTGGATAAAGCAGTTTTGGCAAAAGCAGATGGTGTTTTATCCTATGCAGAATCAAAAGGATATTATATAGATCCCCGAACAATTGAAACAAGAGATTATTATAAACAGACTATAGAAAGCAGGAGGTAGAAGAATGGCAGATTCCAAAGAGATGATTAAACTTGCCTGCCATGGTTTAAGTGAAAAAAAAGCGGACGATATACGCGTCATTGATATTTCAGAGGTTTCCCTGATTGCTGATTATTTTGTCCTTGCAAATGCTTCTAATCAGAATCAGATGTCGGCATTGGTCAGAAGTGTTGATGAAGAATTATCCAAAGCCGGTTATCAATTAAAATCACAGGAAGGAAACAATTATTCATCCTGGATCCTGTTAGATTATACGGATATCATCATCCATATTTTTACCAGGGAAGACCGGCACTTTTATAACCTGGAAAAGCTTTGGCAGGATGGTAAAGAAATTGATATTCAGCAGTTTCTGTAAATCATTTAGAAATTAGTTGAGGTAAAATAAACAATGAATGAATTAATCCCCATCAATCCTGACTTAAACCTATATTATTTTGCCTCAACAAAACACCCTTTGTCCTCCAATGTTGTGATCATAAGGGGCAGGAAATCCACGTGGTTTTACGATGTGGGGGCGGATTTGTTTATCCCTGACTGGGCAAAGAACCAGTCTCAACCAAAGCGTATTATACTTTCACATTTTCATCCGGATCACTGCAGCAATCTGAACCGGATGAAATATGAAACTCTTTATCTTGGGAACAATACTTTTCGGTATATTAAGCAGGGCAATATTGTGGAGAGGGATCTTTATATTTCGGATGAAGATTTACACCTTCATATTTTTCCCATTCCTTCCAGCCATGCAAAAGGCTCTCTTGCACTGGAAGTAAATAAGATCTATTGTTTTCTTGGTGATGCAACTTATTCAACGCAGAAAAACGGAAGACCAGTATATAACGCAGGTTTACTAAAAGAACAGATTCAGCTTCTAAGTAACATAGAAGCGCCCTATTTGTTCATTAGCCATAAGGAACCATTTGGAGAACCGAAAGAAGAGGTATTGACTTCGCTTCAGCAAATCTATGAACGCAGAAGTCCCGGAAATCCCTATATAGAAGTATAGAAAAGCAGGAGATCATTTTGGATCTCCTGCTTTATAAATCTTATGTATTATAAAAATCGGAAAACGCCAAACACTTTACCAAGAATCTGGCAATCATGAACAATAATAGGTTCCATGGTATCATTCTCCGGTTGCAGACGAATGTAACCATCTTCTCTATAAAATGTCTTTACCGTTGCAGAGTCATCGATCAGGGCAACAACAATATCACCGTTTCGGGCAGTAGGGGTCTCTTCTACAAGAATCTGATCCCCGTCAAAAATTCCGACGTTGATCATGCTTTCCCCTTTCACCTTTAACATAAAAGTCTGTTTATTCGGCATATATTCTGCAGGAACCGGGAAATAGTTCTCCACATTTTCAACCGCAAGAATAGGAGAACCTGCAGCAACACGTCCAACAATAGGTACATTAACCACTTCCCGGCGTGTGAGGTTGAAATTATCATCCATAATTTCAATGGCACGGGGCTTTGCAAGGTCTCTGCGGATATATCCTTTCTTCTCCAAAGATTCCAGATGAGAATGAACGGAAGAAGTGGATTTCAGATTAACAGCCTCACAGATTTCCCTTACTGAAGGCGGATAACCTTTATTTAAAATCTCGGATTTAATATATTCCAGAATTTCCTGTTGCTTTGATGTAATCTTACCTGATCCCATATAATATTTCCTCCCAAAACGATATTACAAAACTTAAGTTCGATTGTTTCTAAAGTAATACTATCATAGATCTTTCAAAAAAGCAAACATTTATTCAGAAAATTTGTTCGATTTTTCTATTGACAAACAGTTGTTCGGTGGTTATAATACAATCAAACAGTTGTTCGGAACTATTGTTCGATGAACGTGGAGGGATTTAGAATGAGTAAATTGGAAAATGAAAGAACCTATAAAGAGAAGAAAGCCCAGAGAACAAGAGAAGTGCGAAGAAAGAAAAATATCTTATATGCATTTTCTATCACAATTGTATTATTCTTTATCATTACTTTATGTATTATGATTTCGAACAATCCAAAAAATGCCGAGGCATCCGAATGTGGTTCCTATATATACACATGTATTCAGGTCCATGAAGGAGATACTTTATGGTCTATTGCCGAAGATCATATTGAAGACTATAACGGCAGCATTTATCAATATGTAGAAGAGATTGCTGATGTTAATCAACTTATGGATGATACCATTGAATCAGGATCTTCTCTTATGATTCCGGTTTTTCAAAGTTATTTCAGATAGTTCATTCTATCATTATTGTAATTGTTTTACCTCTGCTTTTATATTTACTTTCCGTTCAAGTTGATATTTTTCGACAAGAAAGTTATAATGAAAAGCGGAGGTATTTATGCTTAGAATTATATATACCATACTTCGAAATATATTACATTTGTACTTAATCCCTTTGAGCCGTTACGTTAGCAATCATCCCGAAAAATACTCGGAAGAGAAACGTTATCGTCTTGTTCAAAGGATTTCATATCTTATTACCAAAGCAGGACATATACATACAAAATATTTCGGCTTGGAAAATCTTCCGGATGACGGAAACTACATTCTGTGTGCAAATCATCAAGGAAAATTTGATGCACTGGCCATTGTAAACGGTCATAAGAAGCCGGTTTCTCTTGTAATGGATTATACACGGTCCCATATGTATGTTGTAAATGAAGTAATGGATTTATTGGATGCAAAACGCCTGAAACGGGACGATGTAAGACAGGCAATGTCTATTATTCTGGAAATGTCAGAAGAACTCCGAGCAGGAAAAAAATTTATCATTTTCCCTGAAGGAGGATATTTGAGAGACAAAAAGAATAAACTGTTTCCTTTCAAACCAGGCTGTTTCAAATGTGCCCTGAAAGCTCATTCCAAAATCATTCCTGTGGCTATCATTGACAGTTATAAGGCATATAATACCAACAGCCTGCGCCGTGTATATAATTCGGTACATTTCTTATCCCCTTTAGAATTTGAGAGTTATAAAGATATGAATACGCAGGAAATTGCCCAGTTAGTCCAGTCAAGAATTGCTTCTAAAATATCTGAAGTGAAAAATATTCCGGTACCGGATCTTATCGTTGAATTAAATGATAATACAAGTTTGATCTAAGGGAGCATGAAATAATGATATATATTATGAGACATGGAGAGACAGACTGGAATGTAAAATATAAATTGCAGGGGCAGACGAATATACCGCTAAATGAACATGGTATGCAAATGGCAAGAGAAGCTGCATTAAGGTATTCAGACCTCCATTTTGACCTGTGTTTTTGTTCTCCCCTGGATAGGGCTGTGAAGACTGCACAATTATTTTTGGAAGGTACCAATACTCTGATACGGATTGATGAACGACTGATAGAAATGAATATGGGAGAGTATGAAGGAACGGAAAATGTATTTTCCAAACCGGATTGCCCTGTTTATAAACTGTTTAAGGACCCGGAACATTACATTGCTCCGGAAGGCTGTGAGAGTTTTGAACAGATATATAATAGAACCGGCGCTTTTATCCGGGATGTCTTGTTTTCTAACCGTAATAAGGATAAGAATATTCTTATCATCGGACATTGTATTTCCAACTGTTCTATCATTAATCAGTTTCAACATATTGATCTTGCACATTTCTGGGATTCAGCACATGAAAACTGCGCATTGATCAGATTATCATAAAGGGGGAATGGATTCATGTGGATCCTGATGGCAGTATTCTCTTCGTTATTTGCCGGCTTAACCGCCATTTTGGCTAAATGCGGTATCAAAAAAACAGATTCCGATCTTGCAACCGCCATTCGTACCATAGTGGTTTTGCTTTTTTCCTGCATTATGGTTTTTCTTGTCGGTTCATATACTACCATTTCCCTGATCAGTGGACGATCCATGCTATTTCTTATCCTGTCAGGTTTGGCAACCGGTTTTTCCTGGATATGCTATTTTAAAGCACTTTCTATGGCTGACGTAAATAAAGTGGTACCAGTTGATAAATCCAGTACCATTTTATCTGTTCTTCTTGCTATGATTCTATTACAGGAAACAGATCATTTACCTATCAGGCTTCTGGCAGTTACCCTAATTGCTGTGGGTGTGTTTCTTATGATCGAGAAAAAGGATGTAAAAGAATCAAAGCAGGAGAGAGGCTGGTTTATTTATGCAGCACTTTCTGCCGTATTCGCAGCTTTAACGTCTATTCTGGCAAAATTCGGAATAACAGGAGTGGAATCCAACCTCGGAACTACAATACGTACCTTCGTGGTTCTCATCATGGCGTGGATCATTGTGTTTTTCAAAGGAAAACAATCTGATTTAAAACGTATCAACAAAAAAGAGCTGGGCTTTATTTGCCTGTCCGGACTTGCTACCGGATCATCCTGGCTCTGTTACTATTATGCGATCCAGAACGGAATTGTAAGTGTGGTTGTTCCTATCGACAAACTTAGCATCCTTGTTACTATTATTTTCTCCAGGATTGTATTTCACGAAAAACTTACCCGAAAAGCACTGCTTGGACTTGGATTTATGTTGATCGGAACCTTACTGATGGCACTTCCTGCACTTTAGTCCTCTTTTCTTAATTTCACTTTATTCGCAGCACTGCGACGTCGTTCGTCTTCTAACGCTGCATAATGCTTTTTGGTGGTATTTACATCCTTATGTCCAAGTACATCTGCAACCAGATAAATGTCGCCTGTTTCCCGATATAAAGAGGTACCATAAGTACTTCTAAGTTTATGAGGTGTAATATGTTTTAAGGTTGTTACAGATTGTGCATATTTCTTCACAAGATTCTCCACAGAACGAACCGATATTCTTTTTTTCTGCATGGAGAGAAAGAGAGCATCTGTACTTCCGGGCATGGCTTCCATCAGCTTACGTTCTTCCATATAATCCCTTAATGCCTTCTCTACCTCTTCTCCAAAATAGATCACGGACTCAGTTCCGCCTTTACGAAAGACACGAATTCCGTTATTCTGAAAATCCACATCTGTAATATCAAGTCCGACACATTCAGAGACACGGATACCTGTACCTAAAAGTAAAGTCATAATAGCCAGATCCCGAACCTTCGTATGCTCATGATACAGCTGTTGCTTTTTTGAAAGCTTTTCCCCGCTTTCAACCTGATCCAGAAAGCGCACAACCTCATCCACATCAAATCGGGTAATGTTTTTGTCATGACGCTTTGGGAGTTTTACAAGTGCAGCCGGATTCTTTTCGATTCGTTCCTTGCAGAAGAAATAATTGTAAAAACTCTTTAAACTTGCCAGTTTTCGAACCAATCCACGTTCATCATTCGTATATTCTTTTCCATCTTTAATATAATACTGTAAATAGGAAAGATATTCTTCGATGTCCGTAGCTCTGATCTGATCCAGGATTGTGATCGGAAAGTCCTTGATTTCCATTTTGGCACAGTATGGATTTGTTTCATGTAAAAAATGAAAGAAAATACCCAGATCATAAGCATATGCTATACGGGTACGAGACTGGGTCTGTTGTTCAATTCCGATAAAGAATTCTTTACAAAAATCAGGAAGCTCTTTTTGAAGTTCACGAAGCTTTAGTTGATTACGTTTGTTCACAAGATCATGATATTCTTCCTTGGCCATGTTCATCCATCCTTTCCATAAGTTCCCATCATGAAATCTGACCCTGCACCAGGGCTGTAAAAATACGATTTTTCACTCCGGGTGTTTCTCTGTTGATAGAAGAGAGCAGTTCCTTAACATATTTTCGTCTGGTATTTCCATCTGCCGGACAGGTGTTTTTTATCACCGGAAGATCATACTTATGTAGAAAACCTATTACATCCGGCTCATGAACATAAATCAATGGTCGTATCAGTGTTAATTTTGTTTTATTTAAATATGTTACCGGGCTGAATGTATGTAATCTTCCTTCAAACAGCAATGACATAAAAAATGTTTCCACAACATCATCACGATGGTGGGCATAGGCAATTTTATCGCAACCAAGTTCCAATGCTTTTTCGTTCAATGCACCTTTTCGCATTTTTGAACATAAAGAACAGGGATTTGTCTCTTTTCTTGCTTCAAATACGATCTGGGAAATCTGTGTGGACACACGATAGTAAGGAACTTCTAACTGATTGCATAGTTTTTCCACCGCATCAAAGTTCATATCCTGAAATCCCAGATCAACTGAAATTGCGGATAATGTAAATGGTTTTGGATAAAAATTCCGCAAGCCTGCCAAAGCATACAGCAGGGTAAGAGAATCTTTTCCTCCAGATATCCCTATAGCGATATGATCGTGCTCCTGTATCATATCATAGTTTTCCAATGCCTTAC
Organism: Lachnospiraceae bacterium; assembly: GCA_051877515.1. GTDB lineage: Bacteria > Bacillota > Clostridia > Lachnospirales > Lachnospiraceae > XBB1006. Next base: position 471,639 of record JBJEIY010000017.1, read on the forward strand.
GAACCAAGCTGTATAATCTTTGTAATTCCATCTTTTTCATCCGTCTTTCTTTACTAATTCACTATTTGTAGTATACAATAAAAAAGTGTGGAAAGCCACGTTATTTTAAATGTAAGAATTGTAGAATCATTGCAGAAAGGAAAATATCATGCGTTTTGTAATTCAACGTGTAAATCATGCATCTGTGACAGTGGAAGAAAAGATCACAGGTGCAATTAACAAGGGTTTTCTGGTTTTCATAGGCGTGGAAAACTCTGATAACCGAGAAATTGCCGATAAAATGGTCAAAAAAATGACCGGACTACGGATTTTTGAAGACTGTGAAGGAAAAACAAATCTGAGTCTTGCAGACGTGGGAGGTTCTTTACTTCTGGTTTCTCAATTTACCTTATATGCAAATTGCAGAAAAGGATATCGTCCTTCTTTTACTGAAGCAGGGGATCCTCAACATGCTAATGAACTTTATGAATATATTGTATCCGAATCTCAAAAACAAATTTCCGATGTTCAGACCGGAATCTTTGGCGCTGATATGAAAGTGGAACTATTAAATGATGGACCCTTTACCATTATTTTGGACTCCAAAGATCTTCCTTGATCATACAATTACTCCCGGTTTTTCTATTTCCTGTAGAAATCCAAAAATAGGTTGACCTGTATTTGGCCTAGTGTTACAATTTTTATGGATTTTCATATAAAAAACAATGTGGTAAAGAATGTATGATCACATGAGAAGGAGAATAAACATGCAAGGAAGAACACATAACTGTAATCAGTTACGTCTTACCAATGTAGGAGAAGAAGTGAAGCTTGTGGGCTGGTATGATAACCTCAGAAAAGTCAGCAAAAGCCTTGGCTTCCTGATCCTGCGTGATTTTTACGGAACAACACAGATTGTCGTTGAAACGGAAGAAATGATGGAACAACTATCCGGCATCAACAATGAATCTACTCTGGAAATTGTTGGAACTGTGAGAGAGCGTAGTTCTAAAAACGATAAATTGATGACAGGAGAAATAGAAGTAGTCCCCAGTTCATTAAAAGTGCTTGGAAAATGCCGCTATAATGAACTACCGTTTCAGATCAATCATTCTAAAGAAGCAGATGAGAATATCCGGTTAAAATATCGTTATTTGGATCTTCGTAATCCGGAAGTAAAATCAAAAATTGTGTTACGCAGCAAAATTGTTGCTGATCTTCGTAACGCTATGATGGAGCATGATTTTATGGAGATCACGACTCCAATCTTAACCTGTTCTTCGCCTGAAGGAGCGAGAGATTACCTTGTGCCCGCAAGAAACCATCCCGGAAAGTTTTATGCCCTTCCTCAGGCACCACAGCAGTTTAAGCAGCTTCTTATGGCTTCCGGATTTGACCGTTATTTTCAGATTGCGCCTTGTTTTCGAGATGAAGATGCGAGAGCAGACCGTTCCCCTGGTGAGTTTTACCAGTTAGATATGGAAATGGCTTTTGCAAGTCAGGATGATGTATTTGAAATTTTAGAGGATGTCCTTCCTCCTATTTTTTCCAGATATGGCATCTATTCAGAGGCTTCTAAACCTCCTTTTAAACGGATTCCTTATCGTGAAGCAATGGAGCAGTATGGTTCTGACAAACCAGATTTAAGAATTGATCTTCTTGTTCAGGATGTCACTTCTGCTTTGGCGGAATGCGGTTTTGAAGCTTTCAAAGGTCAAAATATCAAAGCTGTTGTAGCTTCTGATTTTAAGGGTACAAGAAAACAAATTGATAAACTTTGTTCCGATGTAGAAGTTATTACCGGTCAGAAAGCTTTTTGGTTCCGTTTGGACGAAAACGGAGAGCTTGTTGGTGGAATTTCCAAGTTCCTTCAGGAAAAGAAGGAAGAAATCATCAATATACTGAATCTTAAATGCGGTGATTTTGTTGCATTATCCGCAGGTGCATTACTGACTGCACAAAAAACCGCCGGTGTGATCCGTAAACTGATTGGAAACAATTTTGAAGGTTATATGAAAAAGAATTGTTATGAATTCTGCTGGATCGTCGATTTTCCCATGTATGAGATTGGAGAAGAATCCGGCGAACTGGAATTCTGTCATAATCCTTTCTCCATGCCGCAGGGTGGGGCAGAAGCTTTGGATAACAAAGATCCTCTGGATATCCTTGCATATCAGTATGACCTTGTATGTAATGGTGTGGAATTATCATCCGGTGCTGTCCGGAACCATGATCCTGAGATCATGATCAAAGCTTTCAAACTGGTTGGTCTTGGTGAAGAAGATGTAAAATCCAAGTTTCCTGCCATGTATAATGCATTCTGTTATGGAGCACCTCCACATGCAGGTATTGCTCCCGGCGTGGATCGTATGGTTATGCTCATCGCAGGAGAGGAGAGCATCCGCGAGATCATTCCATTCCCAATGAACAAGAATGCCCAGGATGTCATGATGGGTGCGCCTGCAACAGTAGATGAAAAACAGTTGCGGGATGTGCATATTTGTATCAAAGAATAAAATCGTATCAAGATAAGGCTGATGCATTAGATGCATCAGCCTTTTTCATGCTCAACGAAGCAGCGTACAGACTCAACTTTTTATAATTTCAAAATTTCTGTGAATTCCATAAGAAGTTTGACTTTTACATTTTTTAATACTATAATTATAGATAATTAAATAACAATATACATAGGAGAGCACATATGAAAAAAAGAAACAGTGTCAACTACAAATTGGGTATTATTGTTACGATTGCATTAGCCATTACTTTTTTAATCCTTAATACGATCTCTGTTAACATTCTTAAAAATGAAATCATGGAGCAGTGGAAGGTAAAAGACCATAATCTTGTAGTGGCATATGCGGATCGCTTAAAAATGTACAGCAGCATCCAGGAATATCAGCAGTACATTGATTATCTGAATTCTGACGGAGAATTTGTATACGTTCTCTACATGGAGGATGTAGACGGACAGGTAACTGCACTTGCCCACAGTAATCATGAGCGTATCGGCATTGTTTTAGAGGATGCCGGAAGTATTGCGGCAGCCAGAGATGGGCAGGAATACGTTGGATATTACGATGATCCCACATCCGGAAAACTTACTCTGGATGTATTAACACCCGTTTATGATGATGCCGGTAATCTGAAAGGCGCTTTTAATATTGGTGTTCCCATTGATGATGCCAGTATGAAACAGATCTGGGGTTCATCCGTTTTAAAACTTTCCCTTACAAGTATTATCATCGTAATTGCGCTGATTGTCCTTGTATTATTCATTATGAATAAGCTCTTACTTAAGCCGTTAAAAGAATTGGGTAACGAAATTGAACGTATTTCTGATTTTGATCTTACGTCAAGTCAGAATAGGGCATTAATCAAATACAGGAATCGCAACGATGAAATCGGTGTTATTAGTAAGTGTTTCTTTACCATGCAGGAAAACCTGACCAATTTGATCCGGAACATTGATCATGTTGCAAAAGAATTATCACATTATTCGGAGGATTTATCCAATGTCTGCAGCTTAGTTAAGCAAAACGGAGAACAGCTTTCCGTAACGGTAGATGAAGTAGCAAACGGAGCAATGGTACAAGCACAGCAGACGACAGAAGGCAATACGAAGATGCTTGATCTGAATGATCTTGTAGACACTGTAGGAAAGAATATGTCCAGTTTAAATGATGCTACCAAAGAAGTAGGAAAGATCAAGCAGGAGGGTGTAGATAGTCTGGATGCTTTGGTTGAGAAAACAGAGCAAAACACAGAAAACTCCAAGCAGGTATTCCGTGTTATGCATGAAACTGGTCAACAGGCACAGAAGATCAAAGAGGCCAGTGTGAAGATCCAGAATATTGCCAGTCAGACAAATCTGCTTGCATTAAATGCATCCATAGAATCAGCAAGAGCAGGAGAAGCAGGTCGTGGTTTTGCTGTTGTTGCTTCTGAAATAGGAAACCTTTCTCAGCAAACAGATGCACTTACCAGCGATATTGATTCCATCATCAATGATCTGGTCGGAAAAATTGAAGAAGCTTTACTGACCATGGAAAAAATGGAACAGACAACCATGGAACAGGCTGACCGTGTGGATGATACAAAGGATAAATTCGAACAGATCATGAAGAATGTACAGATCATGGAAGAAAAGTGTATGATCCTTGGTCAATCCACTGATGAAATGAAGCAAAATGATAAAGCCGTGGTTGATGTTATTACCAGTTTATCCTCACTTTCACAGGAAAATGCTGCATGTATGCAACAAGCCGCTGCATCCGTTATGTCACAGGGCGAAGAAATTGAAAAAGTTTCCAATTCCAGTCAGGATGTTGCAAACCTTGCAAAGAATCTTCATGAAGAGATCAGCAGATTTAAGATTGATTAGTAGCTATTTCGTGAACATTTTTAAAAGCATTCTAAAAAAAGAGGCTGTTATCCATAAAGATAACAGCCTTTTTCTTTTACCCTGCATCGATGCAATAGAGAGAAAAAAATCTAGATAGGATAGACTATGCGATATATAACTATTCGCGAAAGTCAACTTTAACGAAATGTAATGGGTGTTTTTCCCAAAGTATTTAACCTTCCAGATTCTTTTGTTTGGTTTCAATGTATTTCATAATTACATCTACACAGCCCTCAATGCCCAGATCGCTGGCATTTAAACATAAATCATAGCTTTTTGAATCTCCCCAGCGCTTACTGGTATAATAATTATAATAATTTGCACGTTTTTTATCTGTTTTCATCATAAGTTCTATGGCAGTTTTTTCATCAATCTCTTCAGATGATCTTTCCATCAGATTCTTCACCTTAAAAGGTGTTTCTGCTTTAATGAATACACTAACCATATTCTCATGATCCTGTAAAGCATAATCAGCACATCGACCAATGATAACGCAGGATTCATGTTCTGCAATCTTTTTAATCGTATTAAACTGCGCCAGAAAAACTTTTTGATTCAATGGAATATCTAACATGCCGGGTGCTGTAGAACATCCGCCAAAAGAATGGGAATCTGTTGCAAAAGAAAACAGAAAGCTATTGGACGGTTTTTCATCATTATGTTCAAATATTTCCTGACAAAATTCACTGTCTTGTGCCGCACGTTCTAACAATTCCTTGTCATAACATGGAATGTCAAGGCGTTTAGCCAATGAAATACCAATTTGTTTTCCGGCACTTCCAAATTCCCTTCCAATTGTTATCACTAATGGTTTCATAAGTATCGCCTCCCAAAGCATATATTAAAATGGTTTTCAGCCTCTTCTACCCTTATTCTATCAGAATTTTCAGAAATTTCAAGGATTTTTACGCAACTTATCAAGTAACTCATTAAAATACTCCGGCAGAGGTGCCTCAAATTCCACGTATTTATTCGTTGTTGGATGAACAAATCCAATGATCTTAGCGTGTAATGTCTGTCCCTGTAGATCGGAAAACTTCCTGGAATTACCGTATACAGCATCTCCCAGCAGTGGATGATTTAAATATGCCATATGAACCCGGATCTGATGGGTCCTTCCCGTTTCCAGCTTAAACTGCAGGTAAGTGGCATTTGAAAAACGTTCTAAAACTTTGTAATGGGTAATCGCTTCCCGACCCTGATCTTTAAAAACAGCCATTTTCTTACGATCTTTCAAGCTGCGTCCTATCCTTGTACTAATCGTTCCCTCATCTTGCTTCACAACACCGCTTACAATTCCTTCGTAAATCCTGTTTACACTATGCTCGGCAATCTGTTGTGCAATGATTTGGTGCGACTGGTCATTTTTGCAGATGATAAGGGAACCGGTAGTATCCATATCAATACGGTGCACAATACCGGGGCGGATTTCCCCGTTTATTCCGGATAAACCACCATGACAATGATACAAAACTGCATTAACCAATGTATGATCCGGATGTCCTGCGCTTGGATGAACCACCATTCCTTTCGGTTTATTCACAATTAGAACGTCAGAATCCTCATATAAAATATCCAAAGGAATATCCTGCGCAACAGCCTCTATCTCTTTTCTTTCGGGAACGGAAAGCGAAATTTCATCTTTGCTTCTCAATTTATAGTTTGCTTTGACAGCATTTCCGTTCACGCATACCAACTGCTGATCAATCAGATTCTGTATAAAAGAACGTGAAAACTCCTCCAGCTCCCCGGCGAGAAATTTATCGATTCTCTGCCCTACAAGATCATCCTCTACATATATTCTATATTCATCCATCACTTATCCGTTACTCCTTTTTAAAAATGAAAATTCATCATCTTTATAGATAAATATAATATAGAAAGCAAACACAATGCAGGCGCAGGTGACATATATATCAGCAATATTAAAAATCGGAAAATCGATCAGAGAAATGTATATGAAATCAATGACATAAGCATGTACAATACGATCAATAAAATTTCCCACAGCACCAGCCATAAAAAATACCAATAAAACATGCAAAGGTAAAAATCTCTTTTGATCCGGTATCCTATACATTAACCATAAAAACATAACTAGAAGAATCATGGTTAAAACCAAAAACAGCCAGGTTGCATTCTGAAGAATTCCGAAGGCTGCTCCGAAGTTTTCCAGATACTGTAACCGCAGCACACCCTCTATAATATCAATTCCATCTGTCCCCCTCAAATAGTTCACTGCAAGATATTTGGTAACCTGATCCATAGCCACCAAAACCAAAACAGACAACATTTGAGCTCCCATGATCACATATTTTTTCTTCATATCTTCTTTACTCCAATTAATTATATCAAAAGTTAATTTTGTAAATCTTTCTCATAAATTAAGATGTTTTTACGCATCAAAGTTTGTTATTAATATGACATACCACGAAGATCATATAATAAAGCGCTGTAAATATTGAAGTTTATCTCCGCTTTAAACTATCTGTATTTGTATCTTACTATTTTATCTTTCAACAGTAAATCTGGTAGCTAATTTTCGTTTTTCCCTTCTTTGACAGTTCACCCAACTGCACGATTTTATATTTTCCCACATGCCGGATAGAAATAATATCACCGGGAGAACACAGATACGTATTACGAAAAACCTGACGCTGATTTACAAAAACCAAACCATCCTGAATCTGTTTTAATGACTGTGATCGACTTAGATTAGCCAGTTCAGATACTACACAGTCTAATCTGGCCGAGGCAATGGTTCCATTCCTGTCTTCAAACTTTCTTTCAAAAGAAATCTCCTTTTGCTCACAAACAGAAACCACGACTTCGGTATGCCGAATTCGGTGTATTTCTTCACAAGCGAGTGAAGCAATAGATTCTTTCACCAGAACATAACATTTCCCTTCCTCAGAAAACAGGATGTCTCCTACCAGTTTCCGTTCAATAGAAAGCCCCATAAGCGTTCCGAGAATGTCACGATGAGAGATTTTTTCCTGCGCAAATCTGGGATTTCTGGGACGAATTTCAAGAAGTTTGATAGGGAAATACTTATTAAAAGTAAGAGCATCAGGGATAAATGCTATCATCTGACGCTCTAAAAATTTTATCTGATCAAAAACACAAAAAGAGCACGTAAACTCCTTTTGATGTTCCAGAAATAAACTGTATTCCGTTGCATCCATAAAATCGCTATAACAGACCATATACTTCCTATCTGCCAAACGATCCAGATCTTTTAATCTCTTTAAGAAAAGTACATCTTCTGCTATCATGGATTAGAACTCACTCTTAAAAGAATTAATATCAAAGCCATCTACATAATTCTGAAAATCTCCGGATATTTCCACGTTTGCAGGTGTAATTATAAAAATATAATTTGAGATTTTCTGAAGATTACCACCCATGGCATAACAACTTCCGGATGTAAAATCTATAATCCTCTGTGCAATATCTACTGCTAGACCTTCCACATTTAATACAACCGTTCTTCCATCCAGCAAGGTATCTGTTATCTCCCGTTCATCATCAATCGTAGAAGGACGGATCACACAAACCTCCATGCCATTCATATTACTCCTGCTCTTAACAGAGCGCATGGGAGTAATTTTATTATTTGTTTTTACAGGAGCTTTTTCACGATTCTTCTTACGATCTTCAAAGTCAATTTCATCTGCTTTATTATCCTTAAAAGAAGAACGCACACTCTGCTCTTCATCTATATTAAAATCATCATTATCGTATTCGAAATCATCATCCGAATCCAACTTCATAACATCAAGAATCTTATCCATCAGTCCCATACTCATATCTCTCCTAACACTACTGTATTGGCCTTGTATCATAGTAGCGTTGACCGAAAATCTTACTGCCAACCCTTACTATGGTGGCTCCTTCGTCAATTGCTGCCACATAGTCCTGTGACATACCCATTGAAAGAATATCCATACTTATATTATCAATGTTTTTACTGTTGATGTCAACAAATAATTGCTTCATTTTGTGGAAAATCTCACGATTTTCTTCAAAATCAACAACATATGGTGCACTTGTCATAAGACCGCGGATACAAATACCGGGAAGTACACAAATGTTTCTTAGCAGTTCTTCCGCCTGCTCCGGCAAGACACCAAATTTTGTTTCTTCCCTTCCCATGTTTACTTCTACTAAAATATCCTGTGTAATATTGTTTTTCACTGCCTGTTTACTGATTTCTTCCGCTAAGCGTAATGAATCAACCGAATGGATAAGAACAACCTTTCCAATAATATATTTCACCTTGTTTCGCTGTAAATGACCTATCATATGCCAACGGATATCAGAAGGAAGAATATCCATTTTTTCACAAAGCTCCTGTACCTTATTTTCTCCAAAATCGCGAACGCCGGCATCATATGCTTCCTGTATAAGTTCAGCCGGTTTTGTTTTGCTTACGGCCACAAGAAGCACCTCAGAAGGGTCCCTGTGAGATTGTCTTACAGCTTTCTCAATGTTATTCTGAACCATCTCCAGATTTGATAATAATTCGCTCATTCCTTACCTCCGGATTTATCATGATGAAAGTAAAACCACTCAAAAGATCAGCTCACCTTCCTCAATTTCTTCACTGTCTAAAATAATATGATCATAATTACTAACCCCATAGGGGGTCTTCATTTTAACAATCGTATAATCCTCATTGCTGCTAATGGTTTCTATTCTGCGAAGTTGTGCATATCCCTTATTAACACAGAAAACACAGGGTAAGGATTCCGTCAGGCTAATCTTAAGCCGTTGTGTAGAGTCAGGTTCCTGGATCTGATCATTTACAGTCAGCTCTTCTTCATGTATATAATAATAATCTTCATCCGAAGTATACAGATCAGCTGCCACGAAATTTACACTTTCTCTTCCTTTCCCGTCCTTTTGAACCTTCATAAATCCCTTGGAGTTCCCGCTTTCTGCCAGATACTCCTTGGGAATCTTACAGAATTCCACATTACAGATGGCAGAGTTCGGAATCTTATATCCCCTATCACGATTCACCACAATATCAACGTCAAGATAACGCTCTGTGGCATATCGTATCATTCCGGTTGATAATTCCATGATAATATAGGTATCTCCGTCTCTTTCCTCCAGTGTAAAAGGGACTTCCGCAGAAAAATCATCTTTCTTAATTGTTAGAGCTACATAAGATTCGTCAGTCAGCTGCTCTTTCAATGTATCTTCGATCAAGGCAACCAGATACCAGTTTTCATCCGTTACCAACTTATATATATCTTGTCCCTTTTTTACATAAGGGTCCTGTTTCAGACTTTTTTTCACATAATTAATTCCAAGTACATCGTCTTTCGTAAACGTATTGATAGTAAGATCCTCGCACGCATCCGTTTCATATAGGACAACACCCGGCTCATAAGCATAATAAGCACTCATGCCCTTAAAAAAAGCTGCTCCACCTGATTTTTCAGCTATGGTCTCTACAATTTTTAAATTGAGATTATCATGAAAATCATAAGTATTGTAAAACAGATCATCCGAGTAGGAATAGGAAAAATCATCCATAAGAGAAAGAAGTTCTTCCTTTTTCTCCTGGGAAAAAAGTTCTTCCTTACAATCTTCCTTCTGCTCAACAATGTCTTGAAACAGATTTCCGGATTGATCCAGCGCATAAACTACACTTTTGGATCCGACCTTGGTATCCTCATCAGCAAAATATGTAACGTATCCTTCACCGGATGTTTGTATCACGTTCTCTTTACGAATGGCCAGAGCCTGATAAGAATAATAGGAAGACAAATCGCCTGTGGTCACTTCATAGGTCGCTACTTTTTTCTGTATAACAAATGACACGATCACAATCAGCAAATATATAAATAAAACTGCAAATATGACGGTGCCGACATTAAACTTAAATGGTTTTCTGAATCGAATCACATTGTTATCCATAGGCTGGTCCTCCAAATGCTATTATAACACTCCTTCCCATATTAAACAAGAAAAGAGACCATCTTGGAGATGATCTCTTTTATCTGATACTATATGATTCCTGTATCCATTCAAATATTGTAATCTACAATGAGATTTCTATGTACTGTTTCGCAAATTCGGGAAGATCCGCTTCATTCTTTGATACACTTAAAACAAAATTAATATGATACTTATCGCTTAAAATATTGAGTTTCTTGAGTACCTTGCATAATTCTTCCTCTGATTCAATGTGTGCGATACTTAAAAAACTGTCCAGATACATTTCTTCAAGATCATTATCCTGAGAAACGATTCCACATATAAATCCAACAAACTCATCCGAGTTATCCACCGGCAACTCCGGAACAATGATCAAACGAACCTTATTGTTCAGTTCATACATATGCTTCGAATTCTTATCCAAAAATACGATGCTTCCATTTGCTGCTGGCACTGCCTTATTCACTTTTTCCAGTAAGAATTTTGTTTTTCCTTTACCCTTTTCACCTGAAATAATCTGTATCATGACGTTTTCCTCCCGGCTCTGTTGTTATCAAAATTGTCAGAATCAAATTCCAAACAAAACTTTTTGATATACAACTTTTGTTTATGTTTCTATTATATTGTATTATCTGCAATAATACAACCTCAAAAGCAGAAAATTTTAAAGAAAGCTTAATTACTCCAAAGGTTTTTCCATGACACCATTCATAAGGTTGTCCAGAAAAAGATATAAATGATCCCTGGTATCACTTCCTAATGCAACAAAAATAATGCTCTCTCCTTCTGCATTATCTGCCAGCAGGATCATACATTTTCCGGCATCATAAGTTGTTCCGGTTTTTCCGCCTAAAACCTTGTATTCTTTTGGATATTCATACTTCCCAGTCAGAAAACCATTGGAAGATACGTATTTTTGTTCTGTTTCCTCCCCGTTTTCATGCCGGATACTGACTGTTTTTGTCTTGGTATGAATGATCTTCATAAAATCTTCCTGCTTCATGGCATTTTGGAAAATCAAATATAGATCATATGCACAAGTATAATGTGAATCATCATGAATTCCGTTTGGATTCACAAAATTTGTGTGCATGGCACCCATTTGTTTTGCTTCAGAATTCATGAGTTTGGCGAATTCCTCCACCGAACCGCTTACATATTCAGCTAAAGCATTTGCAGCATCATTTCCACTGGCCAGAAGCAATCCATAAAGCAAGGATTTTACCGAAACCACATCCCCTTCCGTAAGACCTGCCGTGGCAGCTCCATAGGGCAATTGTGTTGCTTCTTTACTAATGGTAACTTTATCTGACAGCTTTCCGTATTTCAGTACCAGATACGCAGTTAAAACCTTTGTGGTGCTGGCAGGATAACATTTTTTAAGAGCATTATAAGAATACAGAGTCTCCCCTGTGGTAACATTAAATGCTCCCGCACTCTTTATATAAGAATTACTGACAGAGTCAATCAATACATCCTCTGTTGTAACCGTACAGTACTCTTCCGACAGAAAGCTTGTACCATTCGCTTCAAAACTGTCTGCCTTAGCGTTTCCCGATGCTGCTATGCTTGTCTGGTCAAAAGGATCCGAAAGCTGCTTTGTTTCTGCACATCCGTAAAATACAGAGCTGAGCAAACAAATGCACACCAGCAAAAGTATTTTTTTATTTATATATCTCACGCCACTCCATATCTCCTCTATCCAGGGATTTGATCAGTAATTCAGCCGTTGCAAGATTGGTCGCCAACGGAATATTATGCATATCACATAGACGTACAATAATATTCACATCCGGTTCATGCATTTTGGGAGAAAGAGGATCTCTTAAAAAAATCACAAGATCCATCTGATTGTGCTCAATCTGGGCTCCCATCTGCTGATCTCCACCCAGATGACCGGCCAAATACTTATGAATGGAAAGATTGGTAACCTCTTCCACCAAGCGGCCGGTTGTTCCGGTAGCATACAAAGAATTTTTGCTTAAAATACTGCGATATGCAATACAAAAGTTCTGCATCAGCTTCTTTTTTGAATCATGAGCAATTAATCCTATGTTCATTCATATTCCCCCATTTTTTTGTATTTTCTTGGCTGTAAACCAACATTTAAAACAAGACCGATTCCAATATAAAATGAGACCAGTGAAGTAAGTCCGTAACTGACAAACGGCAAGGTTAAACCTGTATTGGGCATAAGACCGGTTGCCACACAAATATTAACAAAACTCTGTACACCAATAATGGCTGCAACTCCTACTGCGATCAACCGTCCCTGCATATTTTTAGCCTTCTTTGCAACCCAGACACATTCCAGTGTGATTAAAAGTAACAGAATGATTACAAAAGCGCATCCTACAAATCCCATTTCTTCACCAATGATCGCAAAAATAAAGTCTGTATGGGGTTCATAAATAAAATTACCGTTTTTCAAAGATGCCACCTGGGAATTAAAAAGTCCTTTTCCGAAAACCTGACCCGAACCAATGGCCACAATAGAGTTCTGCTGTTGCAATGCCTCCTGCGGGTATTCTTCCGGCCGTAGCCATGCCATAATACGGATATACTGGTGATGCCGCAAAAAGGTTTCCCCTTTTGTAAGAATGACATTCAAAAGTATGATTATGGAAGGAACCAGGATCGCGACAACACCGCCAACAATCTTCCAACTTAAGCCCGCCACAAACAGCATTACACAAAACATCACTGCAGTCACAATTGTTGTAGACAAATCCGGTTGTTCTAAGATCAATACCAGCGGAATTCCTACAAGGAAAAAACAAACTGCAAGAACTCTTAAATTGTTAATGGTTTCCACATTCTTTGCCATAAAATATGCAAAAAACAATATGAGCAGTATTTTAGCAAGCTCTGAAGGCTGGAAACGGAATCCACCAATCTCAATCCATCTCTGGGCGCCTTTGGAATTATCCCCCACACCCGGCAGCATAATGATCGCCAGCATCATAACGGTAAAAGCATAGATGGGCCAGCTTAGTTTCATAAAATACTCATAATCAATCAAAGAAGTAATGACCATGACTACTACACCAAGGACCATTCCTAAGATCTGTTTCGTCTGATAGTTTCCATTGGCACTTCCTATAACGATAATCCCAAAAATATTCAGGATCATAACTTCTATGATCAGACGGAACTTGTAATTCTTTAACTTATATTTTAACATGACATTCCCTTTTTCACTTACTTTGATGTATGCTTCATATCCTTAATAGGAATATTAGCCAAAAGTGCAGGGACCGAACCATTCCCTCCCTCTGATTCCGTCTGGGTGATCTGTATTTCCAAACCGGATGCATCAATATCCATATACTTACTTATCACATGGATGATGTCATTTTTAATGGCTTCCATGATCTCCGGAGAACAATTCGCCCTATCCGAAACCAATAGTAGTTTCAGTCTGTCTTTCGCAACATCTTTGGATGAGGTTTTCTTAAAAAAATCAAATAAACTCATACTTTAACCTCCCTATTTTCTAAAAAGTCCGGCCAGTTTTGCAAACACACCCGTTTTAGAATTCATATCCATAAGCGCTACTTCTTCACCGGTTATTCTTCTGCAGATATTCTGATATGCCGTTCCTGCCATGGATCCATTTCCAACCAATGGAACACCCTGATTGGTAGAAACCACTACTTCTTCATCATCAGGAACCGCACCCAGCAGATCAATGGCCAGGATATCAACAACATCTTCAATAGACATCATATCACCCCGGTTTACCATATCCATACGGATTCTGTTAATGATCAGTTCTGTTTTTTTCATTTCAGCAGCTTCCAGCAGACCGATAATACGGTCAGCATCACGAATCGCTGAAACCTCTGGCGTTGTAACAATAATTGCACGATCAGCACCCGCCACGGCATTCTGAAATCCCTGCTCAATTCCTGCCGGACAGTCTAAGATTATGTAATCAAATTCTTCCCGCAGTTCATCTGTTAATTTAATCATCTGTTCCGGGGTAACCGAAGTCTTGTCCCTGGTCTGTGCAGAAGGCAACAGATACAATTCCGGATACTTTTTATCCCGGATCAGAGCCTGTTTCAAACGACAGTTTCCTTCAATCACATCCACCAGATTATAAACAATACGGTTTTCCAGACCAAGAACCACATCCAGATTTCTCAGTCCGATATCTGTATCAATAAGAACAACTTTTTTATTTAACGCAGCAAGACCACATCCGATGTTTGCGGTAGAAGTAGTCTTTCCTACGCCTCCTTTTCCAGAGGTAATTACTATTACTTCACCCATTTTATTTCCTCCTTAAAAACTAGACATTGTGCCTTTTGTAATCACATTCAGGCTGATCACCTGATCCTCAACCTGCGCGATCATCGGCTGATCAAGGTTTTTATCGATCTTTTTGTACATCATCATACCATCAGATTTTCTGCCTATTGTATCTGCAATCCTAATCTGTATGGGATCCATGTGCATCGCTGCGACAAAACACTCAGAATTACCCGCTGCGCCCGCATATGCACTTCCTCTTAAAGAGCCCAGTATCACAATATTTCCTTTTGCAACCACTTTTGCCCCCGGATTGACATCTCCTAATATAATAATGCTGCTCTCTGCCTCCAATACCTGTCCGGAGCGTAACGTACCTTTATAAAACTTCCCTGTATTCGTACTGTTTTCTTCTTCAAACTTATGGATAGCATGAAGAAATTTCTCATCTTCTTTCTCGTCCTCTGATACAATACAGACAATAGAGACTCCGGTATTAGCCGTGATCTGAGCTACCAGTTCCTGTTCCTGGGATTCTGTTAGCTTTTTCCCTTTAAACGTAACAGCAAATTTGCTTCCCGAAAAAAAAGCCTCATTTTCTTTGAATTTGGAAATAGTATCTTGAACCAACTGCTCAAAAGATCGATCTTTATCTAAAGTAATGGTGAGCCCGTTTGGGCTGCTTTTAATCATTACACTCTCTTTCATGATGCCTCCTAATCCAATGATCTGCCACCTGCTACATCCGCAGCTTCACCATCTACCACTTTACCTTCCTTAAAGAAGTATTTCACAATATTTGCGGAAACCTCAGCGGCATTAGCCGATGAATATCCAAAAGGAATTCGTGTAGCAACCGCAATTTTCGGATCAGAATACGGAGCATACCCTACAAATAAAGCATGATTGGGTCTGGTTTTTACCTGCTGCGCCGTACCGGTCTTTCCTGCCACCGTAGTTTCCACACTTTTAAACGCGCTGGAATTTTCGCAAACCATTTTCATACCATAATGAATCGCATCCCATTCCGAACCGGAAATTTCTGTAATCTTATTCTTTTCCTTCGGTGCAAACTGTTTCACCACTTCTTTATATGGTGTTTCCACCCTGTCTAAAAGTGTAAGTTCAAACACCTTGCCGGAATTAGCAATCGCTGCTACGTATCTTGCAAGACCAATGGTGGTAAAATTATGGTTACTCTGGCCAATTGCCGCCATAACCGGGAACTCTGTCGCTACCGAGGGCTGACTCTCTGTGATTTCTACACCGGTTTTATCGGACAGACCAAACATCTCGGCATATTTCGTGATTTTTTTAATTCCCCGGCTGTCACTGTATAAACCACCATAAGTACTTAGCCTATAACCAACTTCATAAAAGAAATAGTTACAGGAATCCCTTAATGCACCGGATACATTAATACTACCATGTGTTGAATGGCTGGAGCCGTACAACCAGCATTTCGGCTCATTGCTGACCTTTGTAAAAACACCCTTATCTGTTATGGTATCATTAACAGAAATAACGCCCTCCAGCAAACCTGCAACCGACATCAGGGGTTTAAACGTGGATCCCGGTGCCGTCTCCTGTTGTGTCGCATAATCATAAAGTGGCGTTGCATTATCTGTCAACAGGTCATTGTAGTATTCTGCATCCACAACATTCGCCATTTTATTATTATCATATCCCGGATAGGAAACACAGGCTAATACTTCTCCTGTCTGGGGATCCATGATGACGCTGGAACCCGAACAAGGATCTAATGCAAGTTGTGCAGGAGTGATCTCCAGTTTTTTAATCTTTTTTTTCAGAAAATCATAAGCCTGAATGGAACCATTTTTTAGTTTTGAGATATCCGACTCATTATTTGCGAGAACATCCTGTTCAAATAAAACAAGACAGATCTGACGACCGGTGATCACATCATCCATAAGCATATATTTATAGATGAGTTTATGGAATTCTTTTTCCCCTTCCAAAAGAAGGCAAACTTTCTCCACCAGTGCATTATAAATCTCATCGGAATCAGAATATGTCTGGGAATCCTCATCCTGTAGGGTGGTAATATCAATCCAGTTTTTTGAAATACAGTACTTTAGATATTCCTTAAAACTGATTTTTCCCTGATACCATTTCTGATAAGTTTCATCTTCTCTATCAATGGAATCCTTCATAAGAATATTATTATCCTTCAGCATGGAAGAAATATAATCCACATAATCTTTCATTCGGTCGTTCAGATCATTGTAATTCGTAGCCCCACTGCCAAGCTCTTTTTTCAAACCTGAAATCGTAGACTTATACCTTTTGGAAAAAGACTTATACAATACAGACTCCGTTTCCATAGCATCTTCATCTGCAAATTCATCAATATCAATGACATTATTATCAATGAGTGCAAAATAAACATCATAAATAGGGATCACTACATCGGAAGCCGTACTGTCTGCCCCTGCATGATAGGTTTTAATATTTGCAATACTCCGATAGAGGATTCCCGCAATCTCCTGCTCTAACAGATTGTATGTGGCTTTCTGGAGATCTTTATCAATGGAAAGATACACATTATTTCCCGGAACAGAATCCTTATGATCTATCACCTCAATGATTTTTCCAACGTTATCCACATAAAAGGTTTCACTTCCTTTTGTACCTTTCAGCTCGGACTCCATAACCTGTTCGATTCCGGATTTTCCAACATAATCATTCTGGGAATAACTGCTGTCTTCTTTCTTTAGTTCTTCATATTCATCCTGTGAGATCTTTCCTGTATATCCGGTAATGTGGCAAAATGCTTCGCTATCTACATACTTCCGCATGGTGCTTTCCTCAATGGAAACACCCTGAAGTTGCGCCATATTTTCATTAATGGCTGCAACCGTTTCTTCACTGACATCGGTTGCAATGGTTGTAGATATATACTTTCGATAATAGTTTGCAGATAATCCGTAACGGACTACAGCAACCTCATAGGCCGTTCTCTCATCATATTCCCCGGAGATTTCATATTGGTCATACATCAAATACTCCATGACCTGACGTGCTGAAGCAGTCGCTTCATTAAAACCAAGTTCTTTATTTACGCCAAGTTCATCAATGGTTGCCAGGCCAAAGATATCTGCCAGAAAACGCAATCTGGCTGTACCATTTACCGTATAATCAAACTCTCCGTTTTCATAGACAATATTAAAATTATTGTCTGCCACATCCCCCCTTGATTCAAGGATTTCCAATGTCTTAGCAATGACAGAATTTAATTCATCGGAACGCTCCTGGGAAGAATCATACGTTCCGTTATCTTCGATTACAACAGAATAAGCCAGCTCATTATAAGCCAGCACTTTTCCGTTACGATCATAGATATTACCTCTTGTTGCAGCAATTTCCTTTTCCTTTTCAATTTTTAAAGTATAATCTGTCAGATAACTTTCCCCATTTACGATCTGAAGAACAAACAATCTTTGCAGCATAATGGCTGACATAAGGATCAGCACAACAGATACTGTAAACAATCGGGATTTACCAAGTCGTTTAACAAATTTCTTTATAGCATCAACCAAATTTACTAGCACTCTTCTTTTCATACCTTTCTATTTCCTGATTGATCTTCAGAATAAGTAAATACAATACAAAGGAAACCAGCATAGTATAAACCAGTTCCGGAATCACAATATTTACAAGATAATAAGTAAAAGCAGCCTCTGTGCGAAATGCGAAAAAGATCAAATAAGTTAAACAGTTTAGAACAAAATCGCTCATGGAAATAAGAAGCATGGGTAACTTGATATCCTCCGGAAAAAACTCATTCTTAAAGAATCCATTCAGATATCCGATCAACATGTACAATAGGGTGTATACTCCCATAACCTGAGAATAATAAAGATCCACAAAGAATCCGCTGATAAATCCCAGGATCACCCCTTCTCTTTTTCCCTTCATAAAACCTAATGAGGCCACCAGTACGATCAACAGATTCGGCGAAACAGAAGCAATCTGAAGTCGCTTAAAAAGTGTGATCTGTAATACAAAGCATATAATACTCATCAGGATTTCAATTATTTTTCTAACCATAAACCTTAGTCATACTCTTTCTTTTCCATAATCACAAGAACTTCTTCCAAATGTTCAAAATCAACAACCGGAGTAATGGTTCCTGATTTTGTCAGGTTATTTGGATCTGTCTTAATGGTTGTCACGTAACCGATCAGAATACCTTCCAGATACTTATCGCTGATATTGGAGGTTACCACCTGCTCACCTTCGGTAACCTGATTTTTATTATCTTTCAATGTATCAAACTCAATAACCTGGTCTTCGGTCATGGATTTTAAAGATCCCCGGACCACACAATAATCCGATGTTGAAATCATCATTCCACTGACATTGGACTGGTCATTGATAATGGTGGAAACCGTCGCAGAATGCCTGCCGACAGAAGTAACAATCCCCACCAGTCCTCCTTCTGCGATCACATTCATATCTACTTCAATGCCGTCTTTTCTTCCTTTGTCAATAATAAATGTGTGAAACCAGTTACCTGCATCTTTTCCGATAACCCGAGCTGCAGTTTTTTTATAGCTGGGATATTTATTATCCAGTTCATACAGTTGACGGAGATTCTCCAGTTCATACTGCTCCAGCTTCAAAGTGGAGTTCTCAAAAGTAAGTTCTTCCACCTGCTTTTTCAACTCCTCATTCACTGCCATTACTTCCCGGAGAGTTTTTAACTCCTCAACCTTACTGCTGACATCATAACCGATCTTGTTTAATCCTCTCTGCATGGGAACAAAAACATAATCCGCCACCGTTTTGACCGGTCCGCCGTTAATATTAAAAGTCAAACTCAAAAAGATCACACAAACACAGAAGCAGCTCAGTGTAATAAACAAATTCTTTGTGGAAAGATATACTTTTTTCTTAGCGGAACGTTTTCTCTTCTTCAACTTCTTACCCTCTATCTATTTTAGTTATAAACCCGCTTTTTAAGATTGTATGCCAAAGAATGATATTTCTTTTCCGATACAATGGTGTTAAGACCTCTGACTACACAAAGATCCGGCTCGTCACACAAATTCACGTTGATATTGGTTACCTGTGAAACCAGTTTATCAATATCATGGAGATTCGAGGAACCGCCTGCAAGATAAATTCCGGAATGGATCACATCCTTTGCAAGTTCCGGTGGTGTCTTTTCCAGAATCATTTTTATAGAAGTGCAAATAGCATTTAACTGTTCTGTAATCGCCTCGTTCACATCCTTTGAAGAGATTTCCATTTCTACCGGCAGGCCGCTGATCACATCTCTGCCGACAATCACCTGTGAACCATAATCACTTCCGTTTGCGCTGGCCAGTTCCATTTTCAGAGACTGTGCGGTTTTTTGCCCAATTACAAGACTGAACTTTCGTTTTATATGGGTAATGATCGCCTCATCCAGATGATTTCCTCCGATATGGAGTAGATCACTTAAAACCAGTCCACCCAGAGAAAGCAGGGAGATTTCTGTAGTATCTGCACCCAGGTCAACAACCATCACGCCGGTGGGTTCATTTACATCCAAGCCCAGCCCAACAGTTGCCGCAATGGGTTTTTCACATAACATGACACTCTTGGGTCTCATTTTGCTTTTAAAAAACAGCTCATAGAAAGAACGTTTCTCTACCTCCGTAATATCCGTGGGCACAGCAACGATAAACTCACAGTTCTTGGTATGATTCTTAACATGCTTGTCCAGAAAAACTTCTGCCAGGCGCTGCATGTTATTAAAATCTGCGATCACTCCATTCACTACCGGAAAGGAAACCTTGATAATAGATGGTGCTTTTTCATACATTGCATACGCATCATCACCAAAAGCATAAAGCTCTGTCTTATTCCTGATCGCAATTGTATTCCTTTCAATAAGGACCTTGTCATCTCCTTTTGAAAGCATTTTAATATTGGCTGTACCTAGGTCTACTCCAAATAAATTATTTGCCATTTTTCTTCTTCCTCCTAAAGCAGATTTTGCTCTTTCATGCTTACGTACTTATTATCACCAATTATAATATGATCTAACAACTCAATTCCAATCATTTTTCCGCTGTTTTTCACCATAGCAGTCACATCAATATCAGCCTGACTGGGACTTGGGTCTCCACTGGGATGATTATGCAGTAAAATAATATAAACTGCTTTGTATTCCAAGGCCTCTATAAAAACTTCTCTTGGTGAAACCAATGCCGCATTGACAATTCCAATACTTAGCAGTGACTCTCCCAGAACTGCATTTTTGCCATCCAGAAACAGACAGTACAGATGCTCTTTTGTAAGGAACCTTGTTCTTTGCATATACATTTGCGCCACAGTTTCTGCTTCCCTGATGAGCATATTCTGTTTTCTGGTCACCCGGGACAGCCTTTTTGCCAGTTCTACTACACACTCTAACTGCATTGCCTTAACACGTCCTACACCTTTTAACTGCATAAGCTGTTTTCTTGACATGGTAGCCAGATTGCATAATCCACCATCATAGTAATTCAGCACCTCATGCGCAAGAGACAGAGCGCTATAGCCTTTCGTTCCATTTTGGATAAGCACAGACAGAAGCTGGGCATCCGTAAGACTTTCGGCACCGTGTTCCCAACACAATAGATAGGGCTGTTCTGATTGGGGTAATGTTTTCATTTTTTCTTGTTTCATGGGTTTTACCTTCCTTTTTTAGATAAATTAACCCATTTTCAATCCAAATACGTTTCCTATTATTTTAGCATACTTGCCAACTGATGTATAGAAGCAAATTAGAGAGAAACAACACCTTTTTCCTTTAATTTTTGTAAGGACATAAGGATTCCATATTTGGCATGATTCCAGGTAAGACCCCCCTGAAAGAATACGGTATATGGCTCACGTAACGGACCATCGGCTGACAATTCAATGGAAGAACCCTGAACAAAGGCTCCTGCCGCCATGATCACTTTGGAATCATAACCGGGCATATCCCAGGGTTCCGGTTTTACATAACTATCTACAGGTGCCGCAGCCTGAATGCCTTCACAAAAGCCAAGCAGTCCCTCCGGTTTCCGGAAGGTTACGGCCTGTATGATATCATGCCGGATTTCTGACGCACCGGGATAAACATCAAATCCCAATTTCTCATAGATGTTAGCAGCAAAAATTGCGCCTTTTAAAGCTCCCGCCACCACAGTCGGTGCAAGAAAAAGTCCCTGGTAAAAGGATTGCATCAGCCCCAGAGACGCTCCAACTTCCTTGCCAAGCCCGGGAGAGGTAAGACGATATGCTGCATTTTCCACACATTCTTTTGTTCCAACAATATAACCGCCGATGGGAGCTAATCCGCCTCCGGGATTCTTGATCAGCGAACCTACCATCATATCTGCACCAACATCCAAAGGCTCTCTGGTCTCCACAAATTCTCCGTAGCAGTTATCCACCATACAGATCACATCCGGTTTTATTTTTTTAATAAAAGAAATCAATTCTCCGATTCGCTCTACGCTAAATGTTGGCCTGGTTGCGTAACCTTTGGATCGCTGAATGGTTACCATTCTGGTTTTTTCATTGATGGCATATTTGATCCCTTCCCAGTCAAATCCTCCATCCGGCAGCAGATCTACCTGACGATAAGAAACACCGTATTCTGCCAAAGAACCCTTGGAAGGTCGGATTCCGATCACCTCTTCCAGTGTATCATAAGGTTTACCCACGGGAGATAACAACTCATCCCCCGGTCTTAAATTAGACATCAGAGCAAGAGCCAATGCATGGGTCCCACAGGTAATCTGCGGTCTGACTAAAGCATCCTCCCCATGAAACAGATCCGCATATACTTTTTCCAACGTATCTCTTCCTACATCATCGTAACCATATCCGGTAGCCGTGTTAAAACACTCTGCACTAACCCGGTTCTTCCCCATGGCCTGCACGACACGAAGCTGATTATACTCTGCTACACGGTCTATCTGTTCAAACCGGGTTTTAAGAGAAGTAAGGATAGCTTCCCCATACTCATATACATCCTCATCTATTCCCATGGACCTATATTGCAGTTTCAGTGTTTGTTCAGTCATTTCTTTCGTTCCTTTCTATATCCTTCCTAAAACAAATACTAACAATCCAGCATGGTTTCTCTATAGTATCTGCTCTTCCTTCAATATTTTCAAAATGGATTGTAGGATTTTATTCTCATCCTGCCCGTATTCACTGCGGTTTAACCATCTGACATTCTGTTCCCGCTTAAACCAGGTGATTTGTCGCTTGGCAAAATGACGTGTATCCCGTTTGATGGTATAAACGGCATCTTCCAATGTACAGTCTCCCTCCAGATAAGATAACAATTCTTTATATCCAAGCCCCTGCATACTGACCATATCTTTTGTGTATCCGCGCTCTTTCAGTGCCTTGACCTCATCCAGTAATCCGTCTTTCATCATCTCATCTACTCTTTGATCGATCCTCTGATACAACAGCTCCCTTTCATCTGTTAGCACAAAAAACGCAAACCGATAAGGGGAAACTCGCTGTCTCTGCTCGAAATTATGCTCTGAAATCGGTTTCCCTGTTTCATGATAAAACTCCAGTGCACGGATCATACGCTTAACATTATTACAGTGGATGGACTTGCAAGATGCCGGATCAACCAATCTCAGCTGTTCAAACAGTTCCTCTTTTCCACCCGGCATTAGCGCTTTATTTTCCAGCATTGCACGATATGTTCCATCTGACTCTCCCTCATGAAAGTCGATATCATAAAGCAAAGCCTGAATGTAAAAGCCGGTACCTCCCACAACAATAGGAATCCTTCCATCCGAATAGATCTCCTTCAGTGCCTGCTTTGCAAGTTCACAGAATCTCACCACATGAAATTCTTCTTCCGGATATAAACAATCCACAAGATAATGTGGTATTCCCTTCATTTCTTCTTTTTTGATCTTAGCGGAGCCAATATCCATATATCGATAAACCTGCATACTGTCAGCAGAGATAACCGCACCATGGATCTGTCTTGCAAGATCAATGGACAGTTTGGTTTTTCCAACTCCGGTTGGCCCTGCAAGAATAATCATTGGCTTATTTTCCAGATTAGATAACATTAAAATACTCCCGCATATAAATTATCGATGAAAACGACGTTCGAATTCCGATTTTTTCATTTCTATGATGGTGGGTCTGCCATGAGGACAATGATATGGATTATCCAGTTCCATTAACTGTTCCATAATCTGCTCGGCTTCCTGCTTTGACAAACGCTGATTCCCTTTTACTGCCGCCTTGCAGGAAAGCATGGCAACCTTGGACAGAATTGTCTGCGGCGTTTCGTTTCTCCCAAAATCTTCCAACTCATCAATCATATTTAGGAACAGTTCTTTCTCATTTACCTCCAGCATATTATACGGAACTTCTGTGATCATCACATCCTGTCCGCCAAAGCTTTCAAATACAAAGCCCACTTTTTGAAAAGCATCCTGATACTGTTGTAAAAGACCCATCTCCTTATCACTCAGATTTAAAACAAGGGGTGGAGAAAGCTGCTGGGAAAGACTCTCCTGGCCTTCTATCCTTTTCATTGTTTTTTCATAAAGGATCCTTTCATGGGCAGCATGCTGATCAACAATATACAGACTGTCTTTTAACTCCATAAGCCAGTACGTGTCAAAAACTTCTCCGATGATGCGATACTGCGGTCCGCTTGTTTTGTCCAGAAGATGATACTGTTCCTCAAACAATGTCTGCTGGGTTCCTGTAATACAAGGATCCGGATCGGACTTTTCCTGCGCATCCTGCCTTCTGTCTTTCTGTTTCGGTTCATCCGATACAGGTTTTACGATATCGGAATGATGTACCGGCTGCACAGGTCGGTTAAATTTGGGCTCATAAGGAGAACTTTCCCGGACAAACTGTTTTAACCTTTTCAGCTTTTCCGCTTCAAAGGGTTCCGGCTTTAAACTGTCCTCTAACTGTTGCTTTTGCTCTGCTCTGACTATTTTTTCTTCAGACAAAGATGCAGATGAAATCAGATCCTGATGGGATAAAATATAACGGACCTGTTTTACAATCTCATCATAAATCCGGGCACTATCCCGGAAACGAACCTCCATCTTAGTAGGATGCACATTCACGTCCACCAAAGAAGGCTCCAGCTTTAGATGCAACAAAACAAAAGGAAATTTATGCTGCATGATAAAACTCTTATAACCTTCTTCTACCGCCCGGCTAAGCAGAGTACTTTTTACAAACCTTCCGTTCACAAAAAAATTCTCGTAGTTTCGATTTCCTCTTGACAAAGAAGGTTTACCAATAAATCCTTCCACCCCAAGATCTTTTTCCTCAATGGAGAAAGGCATCAGATCACTCAAAATATCACGCCCAAAAATCCGATAGATCAAATCTTTCTCGTTACCGTTTCCCGCCGTCTGTAACCTGGTCTGCCCATTCACAATAAATCGCATGGAAATATGAGGATTAGACAAGCTCAAATGCTCCATAATCCCGGAAATGTATCCGGCTTCTGTTTGGGGAGTTTTTAAAAAATTTCTTCTTGCAGGGATATTATAAAACAAATTCCGGACGATCATGGTTGTTCCATCCGGTGCACCAATTTGTTCCAAAGATCCCAATTCTCCTCCCTCTATGCAGATCCTGCTTCCCATTAATTCCGCAGAAGTTTTGGTGATCACTTCCATCTTGGAAACGGCACAGATACTGGAAAGAGCCTCTCCGCGGAATCCTAACGAATAAATCCGTTCCAAATCCTGTGCAGTACGGATCTTGCTGGTAGAGTGCCTGAGAAATGCTGTCGGAAGATCATCTGAAGCAATCCCGCTACCATTATCCGTAACTCTGATCAAACTGATCCCGCCGTCTTTAATCTCTACCGTAATGCTGTCTGCACCGGCATCAATCGCGTTTTCCACTAACTCCTTTACCACATTCAGCGGACGCTCAACCACTTCTCCGGCGGCGATTTTATCAATTGTTAATTTGTCTAATATCTGTATTTTACCCATTTTACCACCGGTTCCTGATCTTATTCTGCAGCTCGTTAAGCTGATTTAATGCATCAATTGGTGTCATGTTGGAAAGATCCATCTGTTCAATACTTCTGATAATATCATCGTCTTTTATCGTATCAAACAGACTGATCTGGGAAAGTTCCAGTTCATCCTTTTTCTTTTTTCGGCCGGAAGGGAGTTTGGCCATAATCTGCTCTGAATGAATGGCAACATCATTTTCCGCTAATTGTTCCACGATTTCTTTTGCTCTTTCAATCACAGTGTCCGGAACCCCAGCCAGTTTTGCTACCTGAATACCGTAACTCTTATCTGCTCCTCCCGGAACGATCTTTCGAAGGAAAACAATATCATCTCCGTTTTCCTTTACGGCAATGCAGTAGTTATGTACATTATCCAGTTTTCCTTCCAACTCGGTCAATTCATGATAATGTGTGGCAAATAAGGTTTTGGCTCCCAGAATTCTGGGATCAGAAATATATTCCACCACAGCCCAGGCAATACTTAATCCGTCAAACGTACTGGTTCCACGACCGATTTCATCTAAGATCAACAAACTATTGGATGTTGCATTCCTCAGAATATTGGCTACTTCCGTCATCTCAAGCATAAAGGTACTTTGTCCGCTTGCCAGATCATCGGAAGCGCCGACTCTGGTAAAGATCCGGTCTACAATACCAATATCCGCACTTTTTGCAGGAACAAAGCAACCCATTTGTGCCATCAGGACGATCAGTGCTGTCTGTCTCATGTAAGTGGATTTTCCCGCCATATTGGGACCGGTGATAATGGAAATCCGCTTGTCCTGATTATTAAGATAAGTATCATTGGAGATAAACAACTGGCTGGTAGTCATTTTTTCTACCACAGGATGTCTGCCCTCCCTGATATCTATGATTCCTTCCGTATTGATAACCGGACGGACATAATCATTGTGTTCTGCGACATAAGCCAAAGAACAAAATGCATCCAAAGCTGCTACTGCTTTTGAGGTTTCATGAATGCGGCTAACCTGGGAGGCAATTTTTTCCCGGATTTCCGAAAACAAATGATATTCCAGACTGATAAGCCGTTCTTCTGACCCCAGTATCGTATCTTCCAGCTCTTTTAGCTCCGGGGTAATAAACCGTTCTGCATTGGTAAGGGTTTGTTTTCTGATATAATAATCCGGCACCATATTCAAAAAAGAATTGGTTACTTCAAGATAATAGCCAAACACCTTATTATACTTGATCCGAAGGTTCTTGATCCCTGTTTTCTCTCTTTCACTTGCCTCCAGTTTTGCAAGCCAGTCCTTACCCTGCGTTTTTGCATTTCGTAATCTGTCAACTTCCTCCAGGTAGCCGGAACGAATAATTCCCCCTTCCCTGGTTGAAATCGGCGGCTCTTCTGTTATAGACTCCCGGATCAAATCATAAATATCTGCCAATGGATCGATCTTATCATTGATGGAGTTTAACAGAGGACAGCTTAAATCATTTAAAAGTGTTTTGATGTGAGGCAACATACCCACAGAATTCTGAAAAGCGATCAGATCTCTTGGATTTGCTGTTTCATATGCAACCTTACCGATCAGACGTTCCAGATCATAAATTGGATTTAAGTACTCCCTGATCTCATCACGGATGATTAAATTGGCATTTAGTTCTTCGATACAATCCAGACGCTCATTGATCCGTTCCTTATCCACCAATGGCTGTTCAACATAACTACGGAGCATTCTTGCTCCCATTGCTGTCTTAGTCTTATCAAGAACCCACAGAAGGGAGCCTGTCTTGCTCTTATCCCGCATGGTTTCCACCAGTTCCAGATTTCTTCTGGAAGAGCCATCTATGATTAGATATTTATTATTGGAGTAAGGATTCAGATTCGTAATATGAGACAATGAATTCTTCTGTGTTTCATATAGGTATTTTAACAGGGCCCCCGCTGCAACGGTACCAATGGGGTAATCAGAAAGACCCAATGCATCCAGGCTCTTTACACGAAAATGCTCCGTTAGTATTGTTTTTACCGTATCATCATCAAAATACCAGGAATCCAGATCGGAAACATTCACGCAGTTTCTTTTCAGGTAATCGGAAAGATCAACTCCACTGACATGAAATGCCTCGTTAAAAACGATTTCCGCAGGATCAAACATGGCAATTTCATCCATAAGGCGTTTCTGCTCATCAATTTGGGTTACATAAAAATCTCCGGTTGTAACGTCTGTGGCAGCCAGTCCAAAACTGTCGGACAAATATACAACACATAGCAGATAATGATTTCTTCCTTCATCCAGTGCCTGCATACAGGTATTGGTTCCCGGCGTCACAATGCGAACCACTTCCCGTTTCACCAATCCCTTTGCAAGTTTTGGATCTTCTACCTGCTCACAGATTGCAACCTTGTATCCTCTGGATACCAGTTTATTAAGATATCCTTCCACTGCATGATAAGGAATCCCACACATAGGAGCTCTTTCTTCAAGCCCGCAACTTTTACCGGTTAATGTGATCTCAAGCTCTTTTGAGGCCGTGATTGCATCCTCAAAAAACATCTCATAAAAATCCCCCAACCGGTAAAACAATATACAATCCTTATACTCTTGTTTGGTTTCCAGATACTTCTGCATCATTGGTGTTACTTGTTCCATTATCCTAAATCTCCATTCGCTTAAAAAAGCGTTTCATCCATGCATTTTTCTGCCTTTATTCTTGTGGGTCATATAATGCGGCTATCTGTTCGGCTATCCTTAAGCCATCCATGGCTGCAGACATGATACCGCCCGCATATCCTGCTCCTTCTCCACATGGAAAAAGACCCTCTATGTTACTTTGCAGCTGTTCATTCCGTTTGATCCGCACCGGAGAAGAAGTCCTGGATTCCACTCCGGAAAGAATCGCATCCTTTCGATCAAAACCATGAATTCTCTTTCCAAACAGATGCATACCTTCCACCAGATCAAGATTTAACTGTTCCGGCAACAGCTCTCGCAGATTGGCAAAAATGGCTTTTCCCCGGGTCTGACTTTCAAATTCCCCATAGGAATTGCTCAAACGATTGGCTTCAAAATCTCCGAACAACTGCTGGGGAATACACCCCTGTCCCAGTTCATACGCTTTCTTTTCAAGCTGTTGTTGAAATCGCACACCACCCAAAGGACCCTGTTCAGGATAATCCTCCGGCGTTACAGAAACGATCAGTGCACTGTTGGCATTCTTTCCATCCCGTGCATGATAGCTCATACCATTAACCGCCAGCAAATCTTCTTCACTGCTGGCATTGACCACATAGCCACCCGGACACATACAAAAAGAGTATACACTCCTTTGGTCCTGGGTATTTGCCGTTAATTTATAGGAGGCTGTGGGGAGTTTCTCCGCAAATCTTTCTCCGTATTGGGAAACATTGATCTGTTGTTGGGGATGTTCTACCCGCAATCCCACCGCAAAGGATTTTGCTTCCATTTCAACTTCTGTTTTATTTAAAACTTCAAACGTATCCCTTGCACTGTGTCCAATAGCAAGAACACAGACCTCTGTCGAAATCTGTCTTCCGTCTGACAGATCAACTCCTGTCACTTTTCCATCCTGAATCAGGAAATCCTTCACCCGGGTTTCAAAAATGATTTCACCCCCCAGACTCAGGAACTTCTTTCGCATATTCACCAATACCCTATGTAAAACATCTGTACCCACATGGGGTTTGCTCTCATACAGGATATCCGGGGCAGCTCCAAACTCCACAAAAATCTGAAGAACTTTTTGACTGCGTCCCTCCTGGTCCTTGACCAGCGTATTCAGCTTACCGTCCGAAAAAGTACCTGCGCCGCCTTCCCCGAACTGCACATTGGAATCAGACAACAGCTTTCCTGTGGAAAAAAACTGTTCCACATCCTTCCGACGCTGCTCCACCGGTTTACCTCTCTCAATGATCATCGGCCTGTATCCATGCTCCGCCAGCATAAGTCCGCAAAAATATCCGGCCGGACCCGCACCAATGATAACCGGTCTGCACCGTAAAATGGATGGCTTGGATTCCTGCTTCCTTCTACGGGAATAGAAATCGTATTTCACAGGTTCATAACGGCTGATCTGAAGCGCATTTTTCTTCTGCGTCCTGGACAGGATCTTCTCTTCTCTATCCACCTTTAACGCAACCTGATAAACATCAAATACCTGATCCTTCCTTGCATCAATGGAATGTCGAAGGATTGTCATTTCTTTTATGGACTTTACGGATATCCCCAAAAGCTTTGCGCATTTGCTTTCAAGAGCCTCTTTACCGGATGATACCGGAATCTTTACCTGATTGATTTTGATCATTCTTTTTCTCCCATCAGCCTGCATGTGTCCCGGCTACATATCCGCTGGACCATGCCCATTGAAGGTTATAACCTCCGCACATACCATCAATATCAAGAAGTTCGCCGCAAATAAATAATCCCGGCACAAGTTTTGATTCCATGGTTTCAGGATTTATCTGCGTGGTATCAACTCCACCCGCACAAACCTGTGCATCTTCAAATCCTTTCGTACCCGTTATGGTAACCCTGCAATGCTTGATCATTCCTGCCAGCATCTGTAACTGTTTGTCCGTCAAACGATATGCAGGTAATGTATGATCAATGGAAAGTTCTTGTAGCCATGCAAGACACAGCTTGTAGGGAAAGAATCCCACCATGGCTTCCAATATGGTTTTCCCTTTTCCATATACATAAAACCGGTTGGAAAATTCCGAAATCAGTTCTTTCTCACTTCCTGTCGGGAAATAATCTATTTCCGCAATGACTTTTTGACCTCTGAGGCATCCATAGGAAGCATACCGGCTTGCCTGGAAAGATACAATTCCGGATAGTCCCCCTTCAATATGCAGAAGTTCTCCTTTATCGGTAAATACGCACTCTCCATCAACTAACATTTTTAGACAAATTTCTGCACGAATTCCTGCAAGCTTTTTCAAAAAAGAATCTTTGGACTTCATTTGAACCAGCGCGGGCACAACATCTATGAAGCGATGACCGAATTGTTCAAGATATTGAAAAGCGCTTCCATCACATCCTGCCTTTCTGCCTGCTTTCAATCCGGTGGCAAAAATCAGGGTTTGTCCGGTAAATGTTCCCTGATTTGTATCAATCACAAACCGGCCCTGCCTGGTTACTGAACTTATTTCACAATTTAAGCATACGCGGACACCGGAATTTTTTAAAGCCAATTCCAATACTTCCACCATGGAAGATGCCTGTTCACTATAGGGATATACATATCCGTTTTTTTCTTTTGGATAGATTCCGATTTCCCGAAAAAAATCGATTGTTTTTGTTTCATCAAATTGTTCCATTGCGGACACAACAAATGCAGGGTGCGTTCCTCTGTAATAACACGTACCCTGCGCTTTATTGGTATAATTACATTTTCCATTTCCTGTAGAAAGGATTTTCTTAGCAATCTTATCAAGATGTTCCAACAAAAGCACACTTTTCGCCCTGTTTGCAGCCTGAATGGCCGCCATACATCCGGATGCTCCTGCTCCGATCACAATCACATCGTAGTTCAACCAATCCATCCCCTGTGTAAATTCATTTTTCTTTCTAATTATAACATAGGAAATAAAAATCAACTACTGTAATTTTCCAGAAAATCATACAGTTCCTTCAAACTATAGACCGGTATTCCCTTGGATAATTCCTGAAGTATATTTTCCGGAATCACATCCGTAGTAATATCTGTTTTATCATAAATCTCACCACTATTTGCATGATATATTACCACACGTTCCTGCTCCAACTTTAAAATATACAGCACATCCTTTGCCAGGATTTCTTCCGAATCATTTTGTAGATTTTCTTCCTGTGAAGTTTGCTCTATATTGGTCTTAACAGAATCTGAATTTTTTTCTTGCTTTAGCTCGCGGGCTTCTATCACATAGATCCAGCACAAAATCAAGATCACTATAACTAAAAGAATCGCAAATAAAAAGCGGATCGTAACTGTTCTTTTCATTTTCATCACCTACAGTCAGTATCCGCTTTTTTATATCTTTTTATTCACTTTTTAGAAAAAATTACATCAAATGAAGTTTTTTGGCAATGCGCACTAATGAGGCACCCTTAGGAAAAGCACGCAATTCCTCTTCCGACAGCTCCCTGAATAACAGCAATAAGAAAGCATATACCACAACACCAGTCAAAATGGACACAATCGTCCAAACCGTGTTATTACTGTATAGTGCCATGAATCCATGATAAACACCATAAACGCATCCACCCATAAGGCAGGAGCATAACACCGGAATCAAAAAAGTTCGCATGATTTCCTGACGATACCTTAAATACCTGCGTATAGAACGGGCATTCAGTACACACATCACCAACGCATAAAATGCATTGGCATATACCACTGCATAGATATGCAATTTACCTGCAAACATCAGTATGAGCAGAAAAACCACATGCAATACCAAAGCGATCACCGCATTTTTGACAGGTTCTCCCAAACGATTGATCCCCTGTAAAATACCATTACTTAATGTGGACAAAGAGTAAAATGCCACACTCATGCACCCCGCAACAAGAAGATTCGCTGTCAGGGCAGAGCTATCGCGAAACAGCAGCTGCATGATGGGGGATGCCAGAACACCAATACCGATCACACAGGGAATCGAAATCACCATCACAAACTTGGTTACCTGATAGGTTTTTCTTCTTGCCGTTTTATAATCTCTGGCCGCAAATGCGCCGGTCAGTGTAGGCACGGTAGATGCTGCCATCGCTGATGCAATGGCCAACGGAACATTGATCAGAACCTTATACTTTCCGGTAAATACACCCCACCAGATTCCAATCTGTGTTGGATCATAGTTTTGATAGGTGGCAACGTTTTTGAAAATAAACTGATCAATGATTCCACTGATATTATAGATCGTTGTACTTAGCAACACCGGAACAATGGTAAGGATTAGTGTTTTTACCAATGTTGTGTATGATTCATCAGAGACTCTTTTCTGTTTTCGCTCCATCTTAATCAGACCGGGACGAAACAGGCAAAAAATAAACAGAACGAAGAGTAACCCGCAAAAAGCACCTATCGTGGTTCCCATGGTTCCACCTGCGGCCCCCATAGCTGCACTATACTCTTCTTTGTTACCAAGAACATTTCCAACTTTTAATCCATAGCGGAACAATCCATAGGCTGCCGCGACACTGACAATCGCATTGACAATCTGCTCTACGATCTGTGAAAATGCCGTTGGCATCATGGTTCCCATTCCCTGAAACAATCCTCTGAGTACACCCATTGCAGACAAAATGATCAGTGCAGGTGCCAATACCAAAAGCGCGTAAACAGCCAAAGGTGTTTTTAAAACCTGTGTAATATAGGGCGCTCCAAAAAAAATCAGTGAAGAGGCCAAAATACCGCTAAACAGAGAAAGCGCCATGGCTGTCCGAAAGACTTTATGTATTAACTTATAATCTCCTTTGGCCCTGCACTCCGACACATATTTCGAAACAGCCGTAGGAAGACTGTAGGACGAAATCAAAAGCATAATATTATATACTTCATATGCAGTACTATAATAATCATTTCCCAGATCACCAATAATATGCTGCATAGGGATCCGATAAATCAGTCCTATGATCCTGGAAAAAATAGATGCAATGGCCAGGATTGATCCCTGCACCAGAAAACTGGAGTTCTTACTTGTCAGATTGTTCTTGTTCATTCCATTCAACCTTATAAAACTTTATTCAGAAACAGATTTGATTTCCACTTTCTCTTCTTTATTCCGGTCAACCAACAACACCCAGGTCACCCCGGGATTAAGAGAGATTTCTTCACCGGTCGTATCATAATAATGCGTAATATCAAACTCACTGCTCTTTTTCCATGTGATATTAACAGCTTTTCCATTTGTGATAAAAACACCGTTACCGCCTGCTGTAGTATTCACATTTAAGCTTTTCCCGTCATCCAGTAAACTTATGGGAACATATTGGATAATGATATTCTTGCAGGATAGCTGCTTACCTGTTTCATTATCCCGGTGTTCTTTGTTGTACTGATAACGATAGTATAATCCGTCCTCTTCTTGATAAACAAACCATGGGTTATCAATGGAATATCCGGGGCGAACATATCCTGCATCTTCCCCATCAATAAGCATATTTGGTTCTTCCTCTTGCGCGAATTGAAAATGACCCTGGTAGTCATCATGGTAACTGACAGAATAACCTTTGTTCTCTACATATTCATAAAGCTTCTGCCCGTCTGCAAAAGCATTATGTGGAGCTTTCCTGTCACTGGTCCGATAAAATACACTATTTGTTTCTCCTTCCAGTCCGTTTATATTATCAACCCTGGAATCCCCCAGTACCGGCAACGCATATTTGGATTGTCCAAAGTGGGCATATAAAGCATCATATTCCATTGCATAATGCACAAAGTAATATCGGCAGCTTCTCACGCTTCCGATTCTTTGCAAAGATTGATAATCCTCAATAATGGACATGAGTCTTGTAATCCCCCCTTCTACGGGTATTTCGTAGATCACACCGGCACTTCCGATCCCACTCTGTGGAGAAGCTTCACTGGTGTTACCCATCATAATAGCCAGAGGTCTGTTTTCTGCAAGTTCCTCATCCATATATAAACCGGTCAATTTACTTGGCACCTGTCCCTCATGGGAATCTACCATCTCTGTCGGTTCCTGTTCCTCTACAACAGATATATTTGTATCCTCATCCTGTTTTTTACCACAGGAAGCCAGAAATATTGCCATAATAATCAATGTCACCAGTGTATAAATCCTGTTTGCTTTCATTTCCATTATCCCCCTACTGTTCTCTACGAATGCCCAGTTTTTCCAGGACTGCTTCCTGCTTCCCGTACATAACCGTCTCTTCCGTCTTTGTTTCATGATCATATCCCAGAAGATGGAGCATACTGTGACATATCAGAAAAGAATATTCCCGTTTTCTGGTATGTCCATATTCTTCTGCCTGCTGTTCAACTTTATCCAGGCAGATTACAATATCTCCCAGTACCACTTCGCCGCTATCCGGATCAAAATTATCATCATTTTGTTCTACTTCACTATAATCTCCTGCAGCCGGATACTCCAGCATAGGAAAAGAGAGAACATCGGTTGGCCTGTCAATTCCCCGATGATCAAGATTCATAGCATGTATTTCGTCCAAATTTACCAACGTGATATCTACGCAAGCTTCAAAGGGAAACCCTTCCTGATCCAATACAGCCCGAACAACCTGCTTTCCGATTTCATCAAAAGAAAAGTCATATATTTTCCCTGTCTCATTCAAAATATTCACTGTCATTTAGCCTTACCTCATGTAATATACAATCACGTATTTTCAAAAAAGAATTGATTCCAAGTCCGCTGTCATCATACCGTCCCGAGACAGACAGATCATTAAAAACTTTTATGACCAGCATTTCACGCTGAATAACATCCTGATTATCCCCGCAGGTTACCCTTTCCAGCTCACAAAGTGTTTCATCCACAAGATCCACCAAAGCAGCTTCTTTTGTTAAGATACTCTGCGACCTTCCGCGATACTGGTTCAGGATCCTCACCGCCTGAATTGGGAGACCATTTTGTTTTGCCAGTTTCACTGCAGAAAAAACAGGATTCTCTTCATCATTATCGCATAGCGAATAATAGAAACCCGCACAACAACACAGATTCACATCCAGTCCGGCCTCTTTTGCGCACAGGTGGCAGAGATTGGCAGAAATACGGCAATGCTTATAACGTTCTTCCGGAAAAGATTTTACAAGAACCATCAATGGAAACTCTTTTTCCAATGCAAACCCGTATTCCGCTACTTCAATCTGCTCTTCCTTCCTTTCACACACCGGAACCAGTACAAGGATCAGAAACAGATTCAGGATTCCTTCCAGACAGCCTGCAAACAATGTTTTCTCGGATGGTTCATTTCCGGACATGTAATGAAAGATAAAATATATGGAAATATAGATTGCAAAAAGCATAACGGATGTCTGTAACCGGATTTTTTTCCTGGAAATGATTCCGGAAAACATTCCCCCCATCAGACACAAAAAAACAAAATAGGCCAGCTCATAATAACTGTCCGCACTATTTAAACTAATCACAACACTAATAAGCAACGACAAAATCATGCTATAGTGAACAGGAAGTATCATGCCAAGGAGCACTGATGCTGACAGAACAAAATGCACAGGAAACGGTAACAGACTTCCCAGTGTACATAAAAACATATTCCAGCAATAGATCCAACATGTGCGCTGCAGCATTTGATGAACATACTTCTCTTTTTCCTCTAATACATAATCATTTGTTACCATGAGAAAAAAGACCGCAAAGAACACCAAGCTCAAGCAAACAGCCACCGGAAGATTATCGTATTCTGCTGACCCATACACTGTAGTCAATAAACAACACAGGATGGTAAACAGCCACATATAAATAATCTTCCGCTTATCTTTACCATTTAGAAGATCGTATACTTTCATTTTGTTTTCTCCGGTTTGCGATGGGTATTCTTTCTATTTGTACCATTCATGGAACCCGGATGTTTTGCTTCATACTCCTCGTAAGCTTTTACAATACGTTGCACTAATGGATGACGAACCACATCGCTGCTGGTCAGAGTACAGGTACTGATGCCCTCCACATTCTTCAAAACCTTTAAAGCCACATCCAATCCGGATACGGTACCCGGCGCCAGGTCCTTCTGCGTTGCATCACCTGTTACCACCACTTTGGATCCAAAGCCGATACGTGTAAGAAACATTTTCATCTGGGCCGGAGTGGTATTCTGCGCCTCATCCAGAATGATAAATGCATTATCCAGAGTACGGCCTCTCATATAGGCCAGAGGGGCAACCTCAATCAGCCCTTTTTCCATGTTCTTTAAGAAACTGTCTGCTCCCATGATCTGATAAAGTGCATCATAAAGCGGACGCAGATAAGGATCCACCTTACTTTGAAGATCTCCGGGTAGAAAACCCAGTTTTTCACCTGCCTCTATGGCAGGTCTGGTAAGAATGATCTTCCCAACCTCTTCATTTCGAAAAGCGGTAATGGCCATGGCCATAGCAAGATAGGTTTTTCCCGTTCCTGCCGGTCCGATTCCGAAAACGATCATATTTGAACGGATGGCATCCACATAATCCCTCTGTCCCAATGTCTTTGGCTTTACCGGCTTTCCGAGTATGGTATGACAGATCAGCTCCTTATCCATCTTCAACATCTCATCCTGTTTATCTTCCATTGACAAAGCCAGGCAATAATCCACATCATGCTCGGTAATCTCTTTATGGCTTTGTGACAGCAGTACCAACTGTTCAATTACTTTACTTGCTTTTTTACAATCAGATTCTTTTCCGATAATCTTAAGGCCATCATTTCTTGTTACGATGGTCACATGAAGGGTGCGCTCAATCTTCTTTAAAAATGTATCTAACTGACCAAATACATTTGCAATATGTCTGGTCTCTACGCTCATTTCCAGTTCAATTAAACTCATCTTGTTCCTTTCCAATTTCCGGTAATTCCGTCTTTTTATAGGTGCAGAACCGTTCCTGAACGGTTAAGGTTCCTGATAAAACGACTTCACTTTTATTATGTTCTAAATGAAGTTTTTTTTCAATGATTTTACACCCTTTTTCTTCTATTTTTTTGCATTCCTTCTCCATCTCATTTTCTGCCTGCAAGACAGCTTCTTCTTCACTAAGGGTTACTTTGGTGACTTTAAAATTAAACATCGTACGTTTTAGCTGGTAGAATTTAGGAAATATGCGTGATAAATAGGGGTTCTGCAGGTATTCTGTCAACACAGCCTCACTTGCCTTTTTCTTATATGGAAGATGTCGTCCCAGAAACTTATCCTGATCAAGAAAAGCTGTAGAGTGTTCCTGCTTTTCTACTTCCTGAATGCTTTGATTTCGCAGGACTGTTTTCGAGACCTTTTGATCATAAACAGCATATACATCCGCATCGGCAACACATTTTTTAATTCCGGTATTTGTATCAAAATCGTCTTTATAAATCAGGTAGCCGGCTACCAGGATCTGCCCTTTTTTCACTTTTTCATTTTGTTTCACCATGGGTGTTCCGGTACGTGTCACAATGGAACTGATGGCTGCACTCCTATCCGCAACAATGGACCAGCCTTTCTTTTCATGTCGTTTTTCTTCAAATACCTTATTCTCTGTGATGGTAATCATCAGTTTACATCCTTCTACACTCATGCTGCACCAGGCAATTCGGTCATGTTTTTTGCGTAATGCAAGCTCCTGCTTTTCGCAGGAAAAAGAGCGTCGGAGGCAGCCATAGGATATATGCTTCTCTTCCAGATAATCCAGCAGATATTCCCGGGTATAATAACGGTTTCCCTTAATCTCAATCTCCCAAATACAGTTTGACATTACCAATAAAAACAGAAAGCATGAGATTGCACCCAAAATAAATGCTACCCGGTTATGATAGTATTTTATGATAGCCGGAAGCCCTAATTCCTTTTGCTGTTCCACCTGAATATTATATTTTTTACACAGCAGTATAACTTCTTCATAGTCTTCCCATTTGATCCTGATTCGACATTTCTTTTTCTGAAAAGATGATACACGAATTGTTCCTTCTTCTTCTCCCGACTCCTGATACAGAATCCCCTTTAGATCTACTCCGTGAAAGGTGACGATATTTAAAAATCGTTCCAGCCGGTTTCCAATTAGTGTAAGGTCATACATGCCAAAAATGCGATTAAAATTCTGTGCCTTCATTTCTCACCTCTGGCAATATAATGGATTTCTTCTATACGACCGGTGAGTAATGCCTCATCTCTGGAATAGGATTCTACTCTCAAATTAGTACCAAGTATATCAATACGAAAATGTGTACACAGCAAACGAACCATAGATTCCTCGCAGGAAATAATACCCTTTAGGTTTTCTACCTTTAACAGACGATTGTCCGATAATGTTAAAATTGCAGCCCCCAACAAAATATCTGTAGGAAGCTGCAATCCGTCTGTGATTCGTTCATGGAAAGAAAATACCTGTTTACTCATATTCCATTAATATGAGTTAGCATCATGAATTATGATATGACTCACTGTAACAAACAACCCGGGATCTCAGGTTGTAATCTGACAACATGAACTCTTATTGTTATCGTCTTATCAGCCTTCTCATAAATCTCGTTCTCTTTTGCAATAATCTTAACTTTCATCATATGTGTTCCTCTCGGTAATTTTTCATTGACCGTTATGTATCCCTCT
This sequence comes from Lachnospiraceae bacterium, assembly GCA_051877515.1. Taxonomy (GTDB): domain Bacteria; phylum Bacillota; class Clostridia; order Lachnospirales; family Lachnospiraceae; genus XBB1006. The sequence continues at coordinate 510,508 of JBJEIY010000017.1, forward strand.
GAAGAAACACTAATATCTTCACTACCACTTATTTTCTCATATTGCAAATCCGTTTGGGCTTTTGCATTTACGGAAAAAGAAATGCTACGCTTGTTAAGTTGTCTTTCGCTTATCTTTTTTGAAATAGTTGAAACAGATATTTCCTGTTTCTGCTTTTGAAACTTGATTGCTCCACTGGCACATGTGTATCGAAGTTCTGACAATCTCTTTGTCATTGCTCTTCGACATACCGGACAAAAACCATATTTTTTTCCCAAATAACGCATTTTGCATGTTTGCGATGGTCGATACCATCCCGGGCTTTCCTCATAAGGATACACTCCAACATTTTCAACTCCGATCAGGTCACTCCACGAAACAGAATTCGGATCATCTTCACTGGTCATATTTACATATTCCCCGGCATAAACATCACCAGCCCAATACTCATCTGCAAGATCCGCAATACTATGCCCCATTTCATGGATCATAATTTCATAAGAAGATTCATTAATCGAAGCCGTTGCATAAGAGCCGCCACTTCCACCATATTTGGTGCTGTTAACTAAAACCAATCCGGCATCGTATAGCGAGCAATAATCATTCAACACTTCTTTAATCTTATATTCTTTTGTGGGACACAACAAGCGCTCAATCCCCCAACTGTTGAAACAGCTGCCAAAATAGGTATCCAAAGGCTTTTGAGGGTCCATACCTGCACCGGACTCTTTTGAAATGACATCTACACAATAAAAATTCATGTATTCTTTCATTTCATTAAAAGGTTCTGTTGCTAAAATATAGTCCATCAATTCTTCTGCCTTGCTCTCAAATAAATCCTGTTCCTTCTCTGTAAAGCCATCTCCCATAATCACAAAGACGATGCATTCTTTGTCCTCTCCTGATTTATATAATGTTTTACACTTGAATTCATTCTCAGCTGCAAAGGTAATCGTGGATGATAAGCACGAAAACAGTACTATAAAAAGCAGTGCAAATAATCCTTTTGACAGCATATATCTTCTTTCTCTCATATTGTCAATGAATGCTCCTTTCGTATTTTTTTTTATGAAATGTCATTACTTATGATATGGCTCTCCTGACAGGATGCGAAAACTGCGATAGATCTGTTCCAGAAGGATCACTCGCATTAATTGATGAGGAAACGTTAGATTTGAAAAACTCAGGCATTCATTAGCCCGTTGTAAAACCGCGTCTGACAATCCCAGTGAACCTCCGATCACAAATGTTATATGACTGGTTGTATAGGTGGTCAGCTCTTTCATCTTCTTAGCCAAAGCCATAGAATCCGGCTGGTTTGCGCGAATCGCCAATGCAATCACATAATCCTGCTCTTTGATCTTGGATAGAAGACGCTCCCCTTCCCTTTCTTTAATCTGCATTTCTTCCTTTTCCGATGCATGATCCGGAGTTTTTTCATCCGTAACTTCCACAATCTCAAGTTTGCAGTACCGGCCCAGGCGTTTGGAATACTCGTTAATTGCCTGGGAAAAAAATTTTTCTTTAATTTTTCCTACGCATAAAATTGTAATCTTCATACTTTTATTATAAATGATTTTCCTCTATAATGTATAGAGTGAATAAAACTATTTTGTCAGGAGGTAAAGATATGACAAGTTGTCCAGACAACCATGAAATGCCATTGGAAACAACAGAACCATTGGAAACAACAGAACCACTGGAAACAACGGAACCACCGGAAACAACGGAACCATTAAATCCAACGGAACCTGTCAAAACCTATGTGGAAGCATCCTATCGTGAAGAAGAAATGCGATCCAGTTCTATTTCCTTTTTCATTGTTGCAATTCTTCTTGCTGTCTTAACGGTTCTGGTATATCTGGATATTATCCCGATTGCCACCGGTTCTGTTTTTGCCAAGGCTCTTGATGTAGCAGTATTATTGATTCTGACTGTGATTTTCCTGGTCATCGCCTTATATTCCATAAAACGGGCTAAGGAGCTTTCCGGAACTTCCAATCGCGAAGTTGCTTTAACTCAAGAGATCTTAGAATACTGTATGAAAAACTATCAGGATCCTGCTTCTGAAGATTCTTCTGAAACAGATCGCTATTTTGAACGGGAAACCTATCTTCGAAAGCTGATCTTAAGCCAATATAAAGGGCTGGCAGATTCTTATCTCGAATATCTTGTAGAAATCGTCTACAACGAATTATATCCCGATCAGACAGATTCATCTGCAGATCCCAATAAATAAGATATAAAAAGGCGGTGCATCCTTCCCAGATACACCGCTTTATACTTCTACTGTTCTACTTCCTCTTCAGACGGAAAATAAATATAATTAAACCGCGCCACATCACTGGCCTGATCATTCTTGTTCATGATCACAACACTTAAAACATTATTTCCCTCCAGGATTTCAAAAGGTCCTTTATACTTAATGGAACTCTTATTCGGAGTTGATCCGTCCCAGGTATAATAAGCCGTACATCCATCCGGAACAGATATGGTGATGGTCTGGCTTTCCAGATAGGTACCACTGGCTAAGGAAACAACCGGTTTATCCGGAACTGCCAGTTCGATCTGATAAGTACCCTCCACCACATCACTGTAAACGCCAAACTCATTGGTTGAAACCGCCTTGACTACGGTTGTTCCGGCCTCCAAAGGAATTTCATCTGTATATACCATTCCATCCGTAACCGGTGATGCTCCGTCAGTAGTATAATAAATCTGGCTTGTGGAATCACTTTGAATCTCCAGAAGGATACCGAAATCATAGGTACCCGGTTCTTTATTAAACACGGGAGTTTGTGGCACATAACCTGAAAACAGTGCGAGAATCCTGTCATTCTTCACATCTTTTGCCAGATTAACAATCCCGTCATAATCTCTTTTATCCGCATAAAGATCAATGAGCATATTATAAGCTTCAAAACTATCCGGATATAATTCAACCACAGAAAGCAAGGTTTGAATGGCCTCATCCTGTTCTTCTAAAGCCATCTGGATTTTCGCCGACAGGATCAAACCATTTTCATTGTCACCATCTACCGCCAAAGCCTTTTGAATGGCCACCAAAGCTTTATCCGGAAGATCATTTTCCAAATACTCCTTTGCTCTGTCATACTGATAAGAAAAAGACTTATTCTTCTGATTATTTGTGATCAGAACGGAGATACCGAAAATAACTGCGACAACTGCAATGATAAATACTGTGATCAGCAGAGCTCTCTTTTTAACATCCACCGGTTTCTTATCATCCCCTGGCAGATCCGTCCGTTCTTCCTGTAATGCACTTGAAAAATCCTCATCAAATACATTATAATCAGGAACGATCTGTATCTCCTTCCCACAGATTGGGCAGTATACATCTCCGGCCTTTACTTCGTTACCGCATTTTTTACACTTCATCAGAATATCTCCTTGCTTTTTCAAAAATACTTCTACTTATACTATATCGGTTTCTTTTATAAAGTGCAACTACTCACTTTCCTGTTGTGCCATCATTTCTTCAAACTCTTCTAAGGTTACCAGGATCTTCCTGGGTTTCGTTCCTTCTTCCGGGCCAACGATCCCGGCATCTTCCAGTTGATCCATGATTCTTGCCGCCCGATTAAATCCAATTTTAAACATACGCTGAAGCATTCCGATAGATCCGCGCTCTTTATCAATCAAAAGCCTTGCCGCATCTTCAAAATACACATCTCTTCCATCATCTGTGGCTGCTCCGGGGGTTGCTATCCCTGTTTTCGACGATAGCGTCATGGCATTTACTTTTTCCTCAATATCCGCCGCCTGATTCTGATGTTCCTCACCCGGCTGATAAGACTTCTTGAGAAAATCCACAACTGCAGATACTTCCTCATCTGAAACAAAGGCTCCCTGAACACGCAAAGGTTTCTGGTAACCCTGTGGATAGAATAACATGTCGCCTTTTCCCAACAATTTCTCAGCACCATTCATATCCAGAATGGTCCTGGAATCTACTCCGCTGGATACAGCAAAGGCCACTCTGGATGGCATATTCGCTTTGATTAGACCGGTAATAACATTAACCGATGGTCTCTGGGTGGCAAGTATAAGATGGATCCCTGCAGCTCTTGCCAACTGTGCAAGACGACAAATGGCATCCTCTACATCCCCCGGCGCCACCATCATCAGATCAGCCAACTCGTCCACAATGATCACAATCTGTGGCATTTTCTCCAGCTTCGTTTCAGGATGTTTCCTGTTGTACATATCTACATGATCATTATATCCATTTATGTCCCTGACATTCGACTGGGCAAATCGCTGATATCGTTCTGTCATTTCCACCACGGCCCAGTTCAATGCTCCTGCAGCCTTCTTGGGATCTGTGACCACAGGGATCATTAAATGAGGAATGCCGTTATAGACACTTAATTCCACGACTTTCGGATCGATCATGATCAATTTCACTTCGTCCGGTCTTGCCTTATATAGGATACTCATTACAATGGTATTGATACATACAGATTTACCGGAACCAGTGGCACCGGCAATCAGGACATGGGGCATTTTGGCAATATCGGCCACAATGGCTTTTCCTCCAATATCTTTACCGGCAGAAAAGGGAATCTTTGTTTTGCAGTTTTGAAATTCCGGTGTCTCAAACAGCTCTCTCAAGCTAACCGTTACATTCTCTTTATTAGGCACCTCAATACCGACAGCAGCTTTTCCGGGGATCGGAGCCTCGATCCGAATATCCGCTGCAGCAAGATTCAGTTTTATATCATCTGCCAATGCCACAATCTTACTGACTTTCACTCCCTGCTCAGGCTGTAACTCAAACCGGGTAACGGTTGGACCGCAACTGACATCCGTTACGGAAACACGAACCCCGAAATTACGCAGGGTCTTCTCAAGCTTATCCGCAACTTCCAGTAACTCATTCTGATTATTTCCGGATCTGCGGTTTCTACCCGGCTTAAGCAGGGAAAGTGGCGGAAACTGATACTGTTCACCCGATAGATTCTCCACCGGTGCGATCATGGGCTCCACTTTTTCTTCCGGTGTCTCCAACCGTTTTAAAGCACCTTCTTTTTCCGTCAGGGAACTTCCCGTTCTTCTCTCTTTTTTTCGACTATCCTCTTTTTTTACACCAGAGTCAATCTGTAAATTCCTGTCCGGATATATCTGCACCGATGCATCCATGGAATGGATCATAGGTGATGTTTTATATTCTTCGTTACTATGTAATTCTGACATATCGTCAGAATGAATCTGTCCCTGTTCAATCCTGGTATTTAATGACACACCAGAAACTTTTCTGTTTCTACGCAGCAAACTTTCTTTACTGCGTCCGCCATTACTATCCATTACAGGTGGATACTCAGTATGCATCTTTCCTTCGGATAGCCTTTTTTCTTTTATGTTTTGTTTTGATTGGGAAACATCTCTTCCCCGATTTTTCAGAAACTCATAAAAAGAATATTCCGTTGTAAATACCACACTGATCAAAATCACAGCTATGTCTACAAGATAAGAGCCAACCATACCCAGGTTCGGAACAAGCAATCCGCACACAAAAGCGCCTAATACACCTCCACCTCGTTTAAGCAGATAGCCTGCAGCGTAGGCGCTTTTTATTCCCGGCACCTGCTCTCCGGAAAAAACCAGAGTCACAAATCCGCAAAGAAATAAAAATCCCAGAAATGCAAACAGCAGCTTACTTAAAGCCGGCAGATTATTTTTGTTTGCAACAGCAAAAAAACATGCAACGGCAAACAAAACCGGTACAATGTAAGCCAGAATACCAAAAATCCCGAACATCGCACCGCTGATGACTGCTCCAACTCTTCCACACACTCCGAAATTACTTGCAAAAAGAAAAACTGATACCATGATAAACAGGATCAGCGCACATTCCAACTGTACGGAAATGCCTTTCACCGTACCCTTTTTATTGGAAGCGGTACGCTTTGTTGTTTTCTTTTCCGTACCGGATGTCTTTTTTCTACTGTTTGCCATAGCTGCCTCCTAAACAATCCTTCCTGTCAGGCCTAAATCATTTTACATTTTTTTATTTTAACACAATTTCATCTTGCTGTCATTATTCAAATCTTGTTCATTGGCAGGTTTCCTCATCTATCATAACATGAAGACGGTTCAGTGCATCACTGATCCCTCCAACTTCATTGATGATGCCTTCTTCCACGGCCTGTTGTCCAACCAGAATGGTTCCAAGATCTTTGGTCATCTTTCCGGTTTCCATCATTAACTCTAAAAAACGCTCTTCCGTTATAAAAGAATGGGAAGTAATAAATCTTGAGATCCGATCCTGCATCTGCTTAAAATAGTCAAAACTTTGCGGTGCTCCAATGACAAGACCATTGATCCTGACCGGATGGACCACCATAGTTCCACTGGGTACAATGAAAGAATAATCCGTGGAAACAGCCAGAGGAATACCAATGGAATGACTGCCGCCCAAAACCAAAGAAACACTGGGTTTCTTCATGGTAGCAATCATTTCTGCAATAGCAAGTCCGGATTCCACATCACCTCCCACCGTATTTAAAAGCACTAACAGTCCATCCACGTTTTTGTCATCCTCAACCATTGCCAGTCGGGGTAAAACATGTTCATACTTTGTGGTTTTTGTTGTGGAAGATGCCTCTTCATGTCCTTCAATCTCACCAATGATGGAAAGAAGATGAATCCTGTGTTTCTTTGATGAATTCTCCAGTGTGATCTGTCCTTCATCCTGGATTTTCTCTTTTCCATCCACGTTTTTTTCCTTTTCTTCATCCTTTTGCTGATCCAATTGTTTCATTTCGTCCATAAAAAAACCTCACATACTTTTTCCCTTTAGTATGTGAGGTTTCCTATAAATTATTCAAAGGTTTCACCCAGCAGATAATTGTATAAATCTTCGTACTCGCTCCGGGATGTTTTCCAGGAGTGATCCACGCTCATTCCGCGCTCAATGATCTTGTTCCAATCCCGTTTCTTTTCAAAATAAATCTTTTTTGCATAATTGATGGTATAAAGCATATCATCACCATTGTAGTTCGTAAAGGAAAAGCCTACTCCGCTTTGTTCAAACTCGTTGTATGCGCAAACAGTTTCCTTCAATCCTCCGGTCTCCCGGACAATGGGAACGGTACCATACCGCAACGCAATAAGCTGCGACAGGCCGCATGGTTCAAATGCTGAAGGCATCAGATAAGCATCCACACCGGCATAAACTTTGTGTGCCAGTACATCATCATAACAGATATTTGCAGAGACCTGTCCCGGATACTTACTTGCATAATAGCGGAACATTTCCTCATACTGGTATTCACCTGTGCCTACTACCACAAACTGGGTAAACTCATCCATGATACGCTCAAAAGCATAACGTACCAGATCAAATCCCTTCTGATCTGTCAGTCTTGATACGATTCCGATAACAAACTTCTTCTTATCTTCCTCCAGTCCAAGTTCCCGTTGAAGAGCCAGCTTATTATAAACTTTTTTTCTTCGAAAATCATCGACAGAATATGGTTTCTCTAAATAGGGATCCTTTGCAGGGTTAAACACCTCATAGTCAATACCGTTTACGATTCCTTTTGTATCCATACGTCTTGCATAGAGAAGACCGTCCAACTGTTCGCCATAGTAAGGTGTCTGTATTTCTACGGCATAATTCTGGCTTACCGTAGTAATATAATCTGCATAAGTAAGCCCGCCTTTCAGCATATTGCCATCCTCAAAAAGACCAAGCTTATCATTGGAAAAAAGGTCTGCAGGCAATCCGCTGACACTCATCAAATACTTTTTGGACCACATGCCCTGAAACCTTAAATTATGAATCGTCATCATGGTCTTTATACCGTGATAAAAATCAGAAGAAGCAAATTCCGTTTTTAAATAAACAGGGATCAAGCCCGTTTGCCAGTCGTGGCAATGGATCAGATCCGGTTTGAAATCAATCAGCGGTAAAACAGACAGGACAGCTTTATCAAAATAAGTAAAGCGTTTTATATCAAAATAAAAATCACTATAGACATAATCCTGGAAAAAGTACTCCCGGTTATCAATAAAATAATAGGTGATACTCTGGTATTCAAACTTAAAAACACCCACATACTTGTTCTGGATCTCCGGTCCGCAACCTATATAAAACTGCCCGATGTATTCAAATTCATCTGTAAACTCTTTACTGATACAGCTGTAGTAGGGCATGATCACACGAACATCCCAGTATCGCTTGTCAAATTCTTTGGGGAGGGCACCAACAACATCAGCCAACCCGCCTGTTTTAACAAACGGAACACATTCTGAGGTCGCAAACAATACTTTTTTCATCCTATCATCCTCTTATTCTTCCCAGTTATGATATACCATCTGCACATCATCATCTTCATCCAGAAGATCCAGGGTTCTCTGAATGCATTTAATATCTTCTTCACTGGTAAGTGTAACATAAGTCTGCGGAATCATAGTTACTTCAGCATCCGCCATTGGAATATTCTCTTTTTCCAATGCTTCACGTACGGTACTAAAATCTTCCGGAGCAGTGATAACCTCATAGCTATCCTCTTCCTCGGAAAAATCCTCTGCACCGGCATCTAATGCCAGCATCATCAGATCATCCGCATCCATGGCACAGTCTTCTTTTGCAATAATGATCTGACCTTTCTTATCAAACATATAGGATACACATCCCTGTGTACCAACATTACCGTGTCCCTTGGTAAACGCACTTCTCACATTCGCAGCTGTCCGGTTCTTATTATCCGTTAAAGCATCCACAATGATTGCTGTTCCGTTTGGTCCATATCCTTCATATGTAACAGCCTCATAGTTTACACTGCCTACATCTCCGGCCGCTTTCTTGATACCGCGTTCAATGGTTTCATTCGGCATATTGTTTGACTTTGCTTTTGCAATTACATCTCTTAACTTACTGTTATTCGCCGGATCCGGTCCCCCTTCTTTTACGGCAACCGCGATTTCTCTTCCGATAACGGTGAATATTTTTCCCTTTGCAGCATCATTTTTATCTTTCTTATGTTTGATATTTGCAAATTTGGAATGTCCTGACATATTTTTTCCTCTTTTCTATTCCTTATTCTGTATTTCATCAGTCTGTCCTTCTTCCGGCAATTTGGAAACGTGAACGGTCTGAATCATCTTATTCTCAACAGAAGTCACTACAAAAAGATATCCTTCTGCCCTAACCTGTATCCGATCCTCCTGGGTTGGAATCCGATCAATTAAGGAAATCAGATATCCGTTCAGAGTATCATACTCATCCTCCGGAAGATCCACATCAAGCAGCTTGGCAACTTCTTCCAGTGGGGTCATTCCTTTGATCAGATAACTTCCGTCAGCCAGAGTTGTAACAGACAACTCTTCCTCGTCATATTCGTCAAAAATATTACCCACGATCTCTTCCAGTATATCTTCCATGGTAACCAAACCGGATGTCTGTCCATACTCATCCACCACAATCACCATATGATTCTTTTCATCCTGCATACTGTGGAACAGATCACTGATATTTCTTGTTTCAGGTATAAAACTAATCTCCCTGATCAGCCCGTCAATATCACACAGCCTGCACGGAAAGATATTTGCTTCTTTCATCCTTACCATGCAGTCACGAATATGGACCACGCCGATGATATTATCCGTATCATCCATGTAAACCGGAAATCTGGATACACTGTTTTCCAACATGATGTCCAAGGCCTCTCCAAAGCTCAGATCTCCGGAGATCATAACCATATTTTTCCGATGCGTCATGATATCCTGGGCTTCTTTATCGGTAAACTCGAAAATATTATGGATCATCTCTGCTTCACTGGACTCGATCAATCCCTGCTCATGACCTTCATCCACCATGGAAATAATCTCATCTTCCGAAACTTCATCCAGATTCTTGTTTGGATCCACACCGAAAATGCGCACAAATAATCCGGAAAATGCTTTTACAAGAACACGAAAAGGCATTACAAGATTAATCAGCAGATTACAGATCCCAAACAGACGGAATGCCGCTTTTTCTTCCTTGGCTCCTCCGATCTTCACACTGGCAAAGCCTATACCAAGCATCAATATGTAGCCGACCGCAATCACCAAAACACCAAGTACCGCATCCGGAATCTTTCCCGAACCGGAAACCTGCGTAGCCTTGGTGATTCCTGCAACAATACAGGGCAGGCAGAATGCTCCGCTGATCAGATAACAGAGCCCTGATATGAGCTGCAGGCTGTCTGAAAGCACAGTCGGATTATCCAAGTAATAGCAGATCCGTTCTGCTTTCTTGTTTCCATCCTCGGCCGCTTCCTCCATACTGGAATCATTTAAATTGTCCAATGCACTGCAAAATGCATGCAACAATCCATTCAAAACCAGTAACGCCAAAAAAACTATGGTCCCTATAAGGGGACTATCGCCACTATCCATTATAATTTTTCTACTTCCTTTCTTTCTAGAAAATCAGACAAACAATCTCTTGAAAATATACCATATCAACACAGGTATCGTCAAGTTTATGTATTGATGTCCAGGCTGATCTTCAAAGCTTTCTCTACTTTCTGTATCATCCATTCATCAATATGGCAGACTTTATCCCTTAATCTGGTTTTATCAATGGTCCGCACCTGTTCCAACAGGATCACGGAATCTTTTTCCATATTGTACTCACTGGCACTAATCTCAACATGTGTGGGCAGCTTTGCTTTTTTCATTTTTGAAGTCACTGCAGCACAGATCACCGTTGGACTGTGACGATTACCCACATCATTCTGTAAAATCAAAACCGGCCGTATGCCTCCCTGTTCGGAGCCAACAACCGGTCTTAAATCTGCATAAAAAATATCTCCACGTTTGATTACCAAGATACTTGCCTCCGACTTTTTTCTTTACTGGTATTGTTTCCGAAAAAAATCGTTTTATTCAGTTGCGTATCATTCTAACAAAAAATCAAACTGTTATAAATCCTGTATTTCTCCAGAACTCTGCTTATAGATCCTTGGAATGCGGCCTGTAAGATCACATAAAAGTTCATAACTGAATCTCCCTGACAATTCACCTAATTCTTCTATCGTAATCCGTTCTTCCTGATCCTTTCCAATCAGCGTAACCGTTGCCCACTCCGTCAGATCCGGAATTCCGGTTGCATCTGCCATTAACAAATCCATACAGATCATTCCTCTGATCGGCGCTTTGTGTCCGTTGATAAGAACATATCCCTTATTACTCAGACTGCGGGGATATCCATCCCCATATCCAACCGGAATCGTTGCGATGATTTCTTCATCAGGTAATTTATAGGTACCACCGTAACCAATCTTTTCATTTGCCCTGACACTTTTCACAAAAGAGACCGTACTCTTTAATTCAAGCGCAGGCATCAGCTGAAGATCATGGCTTACTTCACCGGGAGGATAAACTCCATACAGCAAAATGCCGATCCTTACCATATTCAACTGGGCTTCTTTCACGTCCAGGGTAGCTGCACTGTTTGCACAATGCTTGATGGGAATATCAATTCCCCTATACTCCAGCCCTTCTACAACGTTATTATAGTGAGACATCTGCTCATAGGTAAAACTCTTATCCCCTTCACCGGCCTTAGTGAAGGTTGTAAAAATCCCTTCTATCACCAGATTCGGTAATTTCGTGATTGCCTCAATCACATCGATCACATCATCATTCATGGCAAACCCTAAGCGATGCATTCCGGTATCAAGACCAATATGAATATAAACCGTCTTTTGCTGTTTTACGGCTTCCTCTGAAAGCTTTTTGGCCATATCATAACGATACACATGGATCCGGTAACCTCTGTTTACCACATGGGCATACTGATCCGGAAATGTTACACCCATGATCAGTATTGGTTTTCTTCTGCCGGCATCATAAAGACGGTCTGCCTCCTGCACCGTAGCTGTTGCGTAGCAAGTCACAAAATCAAACTCTTCCAGGGCACCGGTCACCTCCACTGCTCCGTGTCCGTAAGCATCTGCCTTTACTACAGCACAGATTCCTGTCCCTTCCTCCAGGGATTCTTTTATTTTCTTGATATTATGACGGATTGCATCAAGATTTATCGATACGTAGGTACTGTTTAACTGTCCCATTCTAATCTAACACTTCCCCATCTTCCTCATATTTTAAATCAAAAACATCTATTGCCTTCGCCCCAAGGAGATCGTGCATATATGCATAGATTTCCTCATTCTTCTGTTCATCTGCCTGTTTTATGAGAATGTTCTTCTTCAGCTCAATCCTCATCTTTTTGATCCAGCTTCCGATCTCCTGAATTTGCGCTGCGTTATCCCGAAGTTTTTTGTAGCACAGATCCATGCTATACACCATCAGTGTTTTATTGGCTTCATCCAGATCCCGTGGCAATTCCAGAAGTCTGTCCTGGATTTCATCCATTTTATCGTTTACTTCATCAATAAGGCGTTTATTCTCATCCATCTTTTTCTGACGTGTCTTTTCGCCCTGGGAATCCTCATCATCCATGTTCTCTACAATACTGCTCATGAGATTCTGCTTAACCTTTTTGAGATCCTTAAGTTCCGTATTAAGCTTACCCTGCAGTTTTAAAAGTTCATTCACATTCTCTTCCCACTGTTTGATTTCTTTTGTTTTCTTCATTCCCTCAAACAGATGATGCCATTTTTCATCTAAAACAAGCAAAGGCACTTTAACATCTTCCAGTGCCTTTACAAAGTCTACATTTTCTGTTTTTAAATTAAGATTCAACGATTCATTCTTCATTTTTATACTTTTCCTGATGCTGCATCATATTCAATGATAATCGCATGAGACTGTCAGATAAGTGTACATTTTGAACAACAACATCCTCATTCACTTTCAGATCGCTATGGGCGAAATTCCAAAAAGCTTTAATATTCAGAGTCTGGAGGTGATCAACAATATCCTGCACATGATCCTTAGGAACCGTTAATGCCGCGATATCAATCCGATTATTCTTTGCAAACTCATCCAGTTCCGACATCATCATGATCCGGTTTTGATTAACCTGCTTGTCCTTTAACTGAGGATTGATATCAAAAATTCCTGTTACCACAAAGCCCTGTTTATCAAAGGTTGAATGACTTGCCAGGGCAAGTCCCATGTTACCTCCGCCGATGATGATCATATTATGTATCCTGTCCAGTCCAAGTATTTTTCCAATCTCATCATACAGATACTGAACATTATATCCATATCCCTGCTGTCCAAAACCACCAAAATTATTTAAATCCTGCCTGATCTGTGATGCTGTAACATTCATGATCTTGCTTAGCTCTCCGGAAGAAATTCGTTCAGTACCCTGGTCCAATAATTCTCCAAGGTAACGATAATACCTGGGCATTCTTTTAATAACAACTTGAGATATTTCTTTTTTCACGATTCGTTCCTCCTCTAAATCCAATTAATTATAGAGCAATCAAGACTCACTTGTCAATTCTTCCCATTGCTCATATAAGGGTTCCAGCTTTTTTTTGACCTCCTCATATTTAACCAGCCATTCGTTGAGTTTTGCGGAGTTCGTCGCGATGTTGGGATCTGCCTGTTTTTCTTCTATTTCTTTTAATTCCTTCTCCAGATTATCAATCTGTTCTTCAATCCGGGCAATGGAATTCTCTTTTTTTCTTTTTGCCGCCGCTTTCGCTTTCTGTTCCTGCCAATCTGCCTGCCCGTCAGACAATGGATTTTTCTCCTGTAATATACCGGAAGTCTGACCGGAAATACCGCCCTCTTTTTTCCCTGTTTTTGCACATTGCAGATCGTTTAATTGTCTTGACTTTTCTATGTAATAATCATAATTACCTAAATAGTTTACAAAGCTTTCCTCTTTTAATTCCAGAACTCTGGTGGCAACCCGATTGATAAAATATCGATCATGAGAAACGAATAAAACCGTTCCGGTATATTCGTTCAATGCTGTTTCCAGAATTTCCTTCGATGTAATATCCAAATGATTTGTAGGCTCATCAAGGATCAAAAAATTTGCTTCCGAAAGCATAAGCTTCGCCAAAGAAAGTCTTCCACGCTCTCCTCCGCTTAAATCCCTGATATACTTAAAGACATCATCCTCCGTAAACAAGAATGCGCCTAATACATTTCTGATCCTGGTATTTGTCATATCAGGATACGCATCACCAATCTCATCAAACAGAGTTTTTTGCTCATCAAACTGTTGCTGTTCCTGATCATAGTATCCTATACTAACCTTTGCGCCCAACCGAAAGGAGCCCTGATCTGCTTTTAACAGACCGTTTAATATTTTTAAAAAAGTTGTTTTTCCGGTCCCATTGGAACCAATTAACGCAACCCTTTCACCTCTTTTTATATCAACCTGGATATTCTCAAACAGAGTCCTCCCTTCAAAACTCTTCTTTAATCCTTCCACATGTAATACATCTTTTCCGCTTTCCACACTTGGTTCCAGTTTAAAATGCATGTCTGCGCGGATTTCCATAGGCTTATCCAACCGTTCTACTTTATCCAGCAGTTTTTCCCTGCTCTTGGCCCGGATAAGCGCCGCTTCTGTTTTAAAACCTCTGATGGTAGAAATAACCTGCTCCTGATGTTTGATCAAATCCTGCTGCTCAAAATAGTGCTTTAAATAAATGGCACGCTGTTCTTCTTTCTTTCGTGAATAATCCGTATAACTTCCACGATATACCTTGGAACATCGATTTTCAATCTCTATTACTTTCGTAACGATCTTATCTAAAAAATAGCGGTCATGGGATACAATAAGGACGGCGCCTTTATATCCTTTCAAAAAGCCCTCCAGCCACTCAATGGAAGCAATATCCAGATGGTTGGTAGGCTCATCCAACAAAAGCACATCCGGTTTGCTGACCAGAAGTTTTGCCAATCCCACTCTGGTTTTCTGACCGCCGGAAAGAGTTTGCACCGGTTTTTCAAATTCCTCATCCGAAAACCCAAGTCCACGGATCACACCGGTGATCTCTCCACGAAAGGTATAACCTCCCAGCTGTTCAAATTCATCATTTAAACGATGATATTGTTGCATAAAAACTTCCAAATCCTCGTGGGGAACGGTATCCATATCCCGTTCCATGTCTCTGAGTCTTTGTTCCATATCAATAAGATCCTGTCTTGCGCTTTCCACTTCTTTGTAAATGGACTGCTCCATGGAAAAATCATCATGCTGGGCCAGATATCCGATTTTTTTGCCCTTGGAAAGAATCACTTCCCCTTCATCCTGAGCCAGTTCACCAATCATAATCTTTAAAAGTGTCGTTTTCCCGGCACCATTCATTCCAACAATAGCAGCTTTTTCCTGTTCATTTATAAAAAAAGAAACATCTTCTAAAATTGTATCTACGCCATATGATTTTGCAATATGATTACACGATAGTATCATGGTTTTTCCTTTCACACATAACCCTGTTTCCTGTATGCGGACAGTTGTCTTTCAAAAATAATTCGGAATTATTATAGCACACTTTTTCTTTCCTTGCATACTATGAATTGTAAGATTCTATAGGAGGCAATATATATGAGCGAATTAGCTGCAACAAACTGTGGCTGCGGATGTGAGAACAATAATTCCTGGATTTGGATCATTATTCTTCTTCTTTGCTGCTGCAACAATGGTTGCTCCAGAATGGGCGGTTCCTGTGATCAGGACAACAACTGCTGCTGGATCATCCTTCTGTTACTGTTATGTAATAATGGTTGCAATTCTATTTTCTAAGGTATAAAGAAAATACCGCTGATGTCTTTTAGACATCCAATCGGGAGCATCTTAAAATGTTGTATGCAGATTAATGATGCTCCCAAAATTAAAAAAGGGGGTTTACCCCTTTTTTTTCTGACTTATACTATTTTTTATTCTCTTTTTCCTTAACTTGTCCTTTAGAAGGCATTTCTTTATTCTTCCGTTTTCTTTTTTTGATACAGTTCTCATCTAGCTCATATACACTGTTTCCATTTACGATCAGTTTTCCCATTTCCTTTCTCTTTCTTTATTTCTTACGTTTTAATTTATGTTCCATCCTGCATCTTGGTGTATTGACTTTTAAGATCATTTTCAGGAATGATTCATATCCTGCACAGTCAAACATATATATAAAGAAAAATGGTTTTTGCATGGATACTGATGCTTTAAAAACAATGACAACCTTTGACAGCCTTTTGCAGAGCAATCGACTGCAAATGTTAAAGGCCGCAATCCCTTATATGTCCGGTAACTCCCGGAAAACACTTTCCATTTTAACAAAATATCTAGAACTGACCAGAACCATCCAGATGAGTTCCGATGAAAATTCGGCACTGTGTATGTGTTCCGCTTCAACAGATGACAAAAAAGAAACTACAATTTCCATGCTTCAGGAAATCAAGCCTTTTTGCTCGGAGAAAGAGAAAGAAAACGTGGATTTCTTTATTGATCTTCTCCAGATGTATGGCACTTACGAAGCAATTCTAAATTAAAGGAGCCGATTATGAACATCTCATCTCTCATGAATAATCCGGGGTTGAAAGATATTTCTCCGGAAAAAATGCAATTCTTGCTTGAGTTTGCCCAAAAAAACGAAAATCGTAATCCAAAGGATATGATTCCCTTCTTTTTAGCTGCCTCCAAGGCAGCCAGAAGCAATGGTATTGATTTTTCCAATTCTGAAGTTTCATTGATCATTGAAATCATGAAACAGAATATGACCCCGGAGGAACAAAAAAAAGTTGATATGATCCTGAACATGTTCGAAAAACACAAAAAATAAACAAAACAAGAACTCCCTGAGGTAGTCACACCTCAGGGAGTTTCTTTAAAAAACTTATTCCTCTGCCTCTTTCGCTCTGGCAGCAACTTCTTTTTCCTGCACATCGGATGGAGCCTGCTCATATCTTGCAAACTCATAGGAGAATTCTCCGCTTCCACCGGTCATGGAACGAAGTGTGGTAGAATATCCATACATCTCTGCCTGTGGGATCTCTGCCATAATCTCCTGCTTTCCGCCATTCACAGGATTCATGCCTAATACACGGCCTCGTTTTTTATTTAAATCACCCATTATATCTCCGGTAAATTTATCATCTACAAGGACCTTCAGGGACAGGATCGGCTCCAATAAAATGGGTGCTGCATCCATGAATCCCTTCTTAAACGCCTGGCTGGCTGCTGTCTTAAATGCCATTTCTGAAGAATCTACCGGATGATAAGATCCATCATATAAGGTAGCCTTCACACCAACTACAGGATAGCCTGCCAGAGGACCTGCCAGCGTACACTCTGCCACACCTTTCTCTACAGCCGGGAAATAGTTCTTTGGCACAGCGCCTCCCACTACGATCTGATCAAACTCATACGGCTCTTCCAGATTACCGGACGGTTCAAATGTCATCTTTACGTGACCATACTGACCATGTCCGCCGGATTGCTTCTTATACTTATATTCAACGTCAGATTTTTTCTTGATCGTTTCCTTAAATGCAACCTTGGGTTTTCCCAGTGAAACTTCTACCTTATAGCGCTCTTTCAATTTGCTGGCAACAACCTCTAATTGCTGTTCGCCGATTCCATATAGTAAGGTCTGACGATTCTGGGCATCGTTTACACTCTTTAAGGTCAGATCTTCTGCTGTCAGTTTTGCAAGCGCCTGGGCGATCTTGTCATCATCCCCCTTATTAACCGCTTTGTATGCCATACAGGTATACGGTGTAGACAATTCGCATCTTCCATAGGCAACCGGATTAGCCTTGGTGGAAAGGGTATCCCCGGTAGCTGCCTTGGAAAGTTTTGCCAGGGCTCCGATATCACCTGCATGGATTTCTGAAACTTCAGAAGGTTTATTTCCTTTCAATACATAGAGCTTTCCGATCTTCTCCTCGGAATCCTGATCTTTATTAAATAACACATCATCTGTCTTAATAACACCGGAACAAACCTTGATCAGTGAATACTTTCCAATAAAAGGATCGACGATGGTTTTGAATATGTAAGCGCTCTTTGACTTGGAAAAATCAAAGTTTGCCTCAAAACGTTCATTTGTCTTAACGTTTACTCCAATACACTCTCTTTCTGCCGGAGACGGAAAATACTTTACGATATCCGCCATCAGAGTATACATTCCTCTGGCCATGGTATTAGATCCCATCAGTACCGGTACCGTAGAACCATCTAACACATTCACACGAAGAGCCTGACGGATTTCATCTTCTGAGAACTCATCACCGCTGAAGTAACGATCCATGAATTCCTCACTGGTTTCCGCGACAGCTTCCAGCAATGCTTCCCGGCAAATCTTTAAATTTTCCTGGGAATAATCCGGAACATCAAATTTATCTACCGTACCCTTTTCATTCCAACGTTTTGCTTTTTGCTGGATCACATTAACATAACCAACAAATTGACCGTTTTCACGGATGGGCATATGGAAAGGTGCAATCCGTTTTCCATATAAATCCTGCAATGATGTAACTACTTCACGATAAGATGCATTATCATCATCCATCTGTGTAACAAAAACCATTCTCGGAATATTGAATCGTTCACAAAGATCCCATGCTTTCTTTGTACCCACTTCAATACCGTTCTTACCGGAAACAACGATAATTGCTGCATCAGCCACGGAAACTGCCTCTTCCATCTCACCGACAAAATCAAAATATCCGGGTGTATCTAAAAAATTAATCTTCGTATCCTGCCAAACAATAGGTACTAATGTGGTCTGGATAGAGAATAATCGTTTGATTTCTTCCTTATCATAGTCACTGATGGTATTTCCATCTTCAATTTTTCCCATGCGGCTAATATCTCCTGCCAGAAAAGCCATGGCTTCCACTAAGGAAGTCTTTCCACAGCCTCCATGGCCAAGAATTGCAACATTTCTTATCTTGTCCGTCGTAAAAACATTCATATTAAGCTCCTCCTGTCAGGTTTTCGTTTGATAGTTTTATTTTACTTAATATTCATGTCTTTTACAATATATTGTTTGCATTTTGTGGATATTTACCATTTTCAAACTGTATATTTGTATGCTTTTATCTTATATTTGTTTTATTTGAGCATAATATACAAATAATTCGCACAATTTATAAATCGTTGAAAAGCTGATAAACCTCTATTTTTAAAGCATCCCTCTCTGTTAGTCCAACAAATTTGGCTCCGCAATGATAGGATCCGTCTTCTTCACTGACTCTGACAACTTCAATGACAGTATTAATGATCTCTTTCGTCCAGATCTGAATCTTTACATCATAATAGGAACCAATGACCAATTCCTGAGTAGTATCAAATCCAATACCGTCCTTAGAGATGTCTGTCACATTCACTTTGAGATACTTTAATGTTGTGATATCATCAAGATCCAGTCTCTCCAATTGAACAGAAACTTCAATTTCAAGGCGCTTACTTTTTCTTCTTTCTTCCATATTCTCTTCTCCTTCATCAACGGTTCATACAAAACACATTGTCATATCTGCACAATTTAGGCATTAATGAATCAACATGGCATCTCCAAAAGAGAAAAATCTGTATCCATCCTTAACGGCTTCCTTATAGGCTTCTAAAACAAACTCCCGTCCTGCCAATGCAGAAACCAGCATGATCAATGTGGATTCCGGAAGATGGAAATTCGTGATCAGGGCATCCATCATTTTAAAACGATATCCGGGATAAATAAAGATATCTGTCCATCCGGAACATGCTTTGATGGTTCCGTCTTCCGATGCGGCAGATTCTATCGTCCTGCAACTGGTAGTACCCACACAGATCACTCTTTTCCCATCGGCCTTAGCCTTGTTCATGATTGCTGCTGCTTCCTCGGTTACCTGATAGTACTCTGAATGCATATGATGCTCCAGCAGATTCTCTTCCTTGACCGGCCGGAACGTACCAAGTCCCACATGCAGTGTCACTTCTGCTACATTTACACCTTTTTGCCGGATCTGTTCCAACAGTTCCTTCGTCATATGCAATCCTGCCGTGGGAGCAGCTGCAGAACCATCATATTTGGCATAAACGGTTTGATAACGGTCCTTCTCTTTTAACTGGTGGGTGATATACGGAGGCAGGGGCATCTGACCTAATTGATCCAGGATTTCTTCGAAAATTCCCTCATATTCAAACTGAATCAGGCGATTACCTTCCTCAACCACATCCAGAACCGTTCCCACAAGAATCCCCTCGCCAAAAACGATCCTGGTTCCCGGTCGCGCCTTCTTACCCGGTTTAACAAGGCTCTCCCAAATATCATTATCCCTTCTTTTCAGAAGAAGGATTTCAATTTTGGCCTGAGTATCCTCCTTTACACCAAATAAGCGCGCAGGTATCACTTTTGTATTATTTAAAACCAGACAATCCCCCGGATTTAAAAAATCAATCACATCCTTAAAGATCCGATGGGAGATTTCGCCGGTTTCTTTATCCAATACCATCAGACGGGAAGCGCTGCGGTCTTCCAAAGGATCCTGGGCGATCTGCTCCTGTGGCAGATCAAACCAGTAATCCTTCACACTCATTGTTTCCATACTATTGCCTCAATTCTACGTTCATATCAGACAGTGACGAAACGATTTTATTCATCGCTCCTGTGATCTCCGATTCTTCCAGGGTCTTATCCTTTGCACGGAACGTAAGAGCATATGCCAGAGATTTATATCCGGAAGCAATCTGATTTCCGTCATAAACATCAAACAGTTCCACATTTTCCAGATAAGCTCCGCCATTTTTACGGATACACTCTTCAATTTCACCTGCAAGAACTTCTTTACTAACCAACATGGAGAGATCACGGTTCACAGCCGGGAATTTTGCCACACCTTCGTATTTATAATCAAAGTTAGACAGCTCCACGATAGCAGGCATGCCTATGATTGCAATGTAAACTTTTTCCTTAATATTGTAATTTGCACATACAATAGGATGAACCTCTCCTAACATCGCAACCTTTTTATCACCGGCAAACACTTGCGCGCATCTTCCCGGATGCATGTAAGGAATTTTCTCATCAGGAACCACGGACAACCTGGTACGTACACCACACTCGGACAGGATTTCTTCCACAACACCTTTCATTTCATAGAAGTCTCCCTCACCATACATGCCTAATGTCAGAATCATATCCTCATCCGGTAATTCTTCTAATGGAAGGCTCTTAGGAAGATAAATGTTTCCAAGTTCAAATAAACGCACATTTTTGTTGCGACGATTATAGTTAGTAGCTAAAGCCGTGAGCATTCCGTTTAAGGAAGAAGTTCTCATAATACTGAAATCCTCACCCAGCGGATTCATGATGGTAATTGCCTTTCTCTCCGGTGCGTCTGCCGGCAACAAAAGCTTGTCAAATACCTTCGGACTCTCAAATGAATATACCATGGCTTGGGAAAAACCATTATAGTGCGCTACCGTTCTTGCCTTATCCTCCAAAAGCTGCTTTTTGGATTTACCTCCTGTAGTTGTGCCGCCATGAGGAAGTGTAATGGGAATTCTGTCATATCCGTAGAACCTTGCCACCTCCTCTGCAAGATCTGCCATAACATGCACATCCTGCCTCCAGGATGGAACAATCACTTCATTGGTCTCTTTGTCATATCCAAGGTCAACCATAGCAAAGTAATGGATCATATCCTCCGGAGAAATATCGGTTCCCAGTAATCTATTGATCTTGTCAGGTTCAAATATCACACGGTTTCCTTCCCGAACTGTAGGATAAATATCTACTGCTCCACCTACAACTTCACCGGCTCCAAACTCCTCCATCAGCTGACAACAGCGATTGATGGCCAGCATTGCCTGATTGGGGTCTAAACCTTTTTCAAATTTTCCCGATGCATCTGTACGCATGCCTAATTTCTTACTGGACAGACGGATATTGGTTCCGTCAAAGCAGGCAGCTTCAAACAAAACATCTTTTACTGAATCTGTGATCATGGAGTTTTCTCCTCCCATGATTCCTGCCAGACCTACCGGTTTCTTTCCGTCACAGATCATCAACATGGTTTCATCGAGAATTCTCTCCTGACCGTCTAAAGTTGTGAACTTCTCTCCTTTTTGGGCATTACGTACAACAATCTTACGATCTTCTATGGTTGCCAGGTCGTAAGCGTGCATTGGCTGTCCAAACTCTTCCATCACATAATTGGTAATATCCACAATATTATTAATTGGACGAATTCCCACACTGGCCAGTCTTCTCTGCATCCACTTCGGTGACGGCCCAATCTTAACATTTTTAACAACTCTTCCTACATACCGTGAGCAAAGTTGTGTGTTGTCAATCTCTACACTGATATAATCCGATGCATTCTCAGAATTTCCCGTTTCCTTGATTTCCGGATAATGAAATGCTTTTCCAAAAGTTGCTGCCGCTTCTCTTGCAATTCCGATAACAGAATAGCAGTCTACGCGATTGGATGTGATCTCATACTCAAAATTTACATCATCCAGCCCCAGTACTTTTACTGCATCTTCTCCTGTTTTCACATCCTCATCAAAAATATAGATTCCATATTCCGGTGCTTCCGGATACATATCCCTGGAAGAACCTAATTCTTCAATGGAGCACATCATCCCTTCGCTGGGTACTCCGCGAAGTTTGCCACGTGTGATCTTCACTCCCCCGGGAGTTCTGTGACCATCGTGATCTCCTGCCACACTGCCTCCATGTAATACCACCGGCACCTTGTCTCCCTCTTTCACATTGGGTGCACCTGTTACAATCTGGATTGGTTCTTTTTCTCCCACATCAACCTGACAAATGATCAGCTTATCTGCATCCGGATGACGTTCAATAGAAAGAATCTGTCCAACTACAATATTCTTAAGGTCATCTGCAAGGCATTCATATCCTTCTACTTTTGTTCCGCTTAATGTCATGGCATCTGTATATTCCTGTGCAGTCACATTGAGCTCCGGCACATACTCTTTAATCCATGATAATGATGTATTCATACTTCTTTACCCTTCCTTCCCTAGAACTGATTTAAGAATCTGTCATCGTTTTCGTATAAGAGACGCATGTCATCTATCTCATACTTTAACAGGGTGATACGTTCCAGACCGACACCAAATGCAAATCCGGAATACTCTTCTGTATCGATATTACATTGCTTTAATACATTGGGATGAACCATTCCGCATCCTAAGATCTCAATCCATCCGGATCCTTTACAGAAACGGCATCCTTTACCTCCACACTTGAAGCAGGTTACATCCATTTCAGCGCTTGGTTCCGTAAATGGGAAATGATGCGGTCTGAATTTTACTCTCGTCTGTTCTCCAAACAGTTTTTTTGCAAAATCCTCCAATGTTCCCTTCAGGTCAGCAAAGGTTATGTTCTTGTCGATAACCAGTCCTTCGATCTGATGGAAGCAGGGGGAATGTGTTGCATCTACTTCATCTGAGCGATACACTCTTCCCGGTGCCAGCATACGAAGCGGAAGCTTTTTGGTTTCCATTGCTCTTACCTGAATTGGAGAAGTCTGGGTACGGAGTACGATCTTGTCATTAATATAGAATGTATCCTGTTCATCCTTTGCCGGATGATTTGCCGGAATATTCAATGCCTCGAAATTGTAATAATCATATTCCAATTCCGGACCTTCCAACACTTCATATCCCATACCTATAAAAATACGTTCCACTTCTTCCTGTGCCAGTGTATTGGGATGTGTATGTCCTAACTTACTCTTTTTAGATGGAAGCGTAACGTCAATAACCTCTTTTTTCATCTGAAGTTCCAGTTCCGCTGCCTCCAGCTTCTGTCTGGTTTCTTCCAGCATGGTTTCAATCGCCTGACGGGTTTCATTGACCATCTGTCCAAAAACCGGTCTTTCTTCTGCACTCAGATCTTTCATGGATTTTAAGATCTGGGTTAATTCGCCTTTTTTTCCTAAAACATTTACTCGGACTTCGTTTAGCTTGGACAATCCGTCCGATTCACGGATCTGCTTCATTGCCTCTTCCTTGATCTGCTGTAATCTGTCGTTCATATAAACTCCTTTCTTTCCAAGCAAGTTATGCCTGTATGCAGCCTAACTTGTCATAAAAAAAGCTCCGCCCCCAAAGGGACGAAGCCATATTCTCCGCGTTACCACCCTAATTCCTGCAATCATAGATCGCAGACACTTAACTCATACATAACGGATATGAACCGTTCCGGTCTACTTTATCTTCAACCGGAAAGCTACGGTGTGAATTTCAAAAAACAACAGTGCCTGACAGGACTTTCAGCCCGTGATCCCGTCTCTCTTGAGGATGCTGTTTATCTACTTTGCACCATCAACGCCTTTTCACATAGAGGAATAGTAACATATTCTATCAAAAAACACAAGATACTTTTATTCTTCTTTGCTCCTTTGTTTCTTAACCCAGATCAGGATCCCGGACTCATACATGGAATCAATTTCCGCGCACACCAACAAAATATACATTCCAAAATATACATACATCAGAATCAGCATAATAGTAGTCATACTTCCGTACATGGAAAATCCGTCAAAAATATTAACATATACAGAAATCAAAATTGACATGACCACCCAACAAACAGCCGCTGCAATAGAGGCAGGAACCTGACTTTTAAAAGTTGTCTTCCGGTTAGGCAAAAACTTCAGGATAAACAAAAACAGTACAAACAAAACCAAAAACAGTAAAAAATGTCTTAGGTTTAGCAACAACCTTATAAAATGATTCACAATCGGAACACTGGGCAAGAATCGTCGGCGTAACACTTTGCCAAGCATTAAAAACACAATACTCAGCACAATACTGAACACAAAGGCAACAGTATATCCGATCGCACGAATACGGAGTGCCAGCCAATTGCGGTTTTCCTCAATATTATATATCGCATTCAGTCCATTAGACAGATACTGTACTCCCTTTGCCGAGGACCACAAAGCACCGACAATGGCCACTGACAAGACCCCTACGGACTTTGTATACATTTCCCTGACGATAGACACAATAAATGGTGCAACGAACTCCGGAAAGTATAATTCAATCACTCCCACCAATTCCTCCTCGGAAAATGCGGTATACTGGAGAATGGAAATGAAAAAAATCAGAAAAGGTATTGCCGAGACCACCATAAAGAAGGTAGACTGGGCAGCAAAAGCGCCCACATTATCTTTTTTGATCTCACGCATAATATCCTTAACGATTGCCAAACCTCTGTAAAACATGAAAACCCCTCATTCATTCTTTTACTTAAGTGTATTTACTAACTCTGTATCCTGATAAAAATACAGTAGAATATCTTGATAATTCCAACCGGTCTGTGCCAGTTTATCAGCTCCGTTTTGGCTCATTCCAAGGCCATGACCAAATCCCCCGCCTGAAAGTACCATCTTTCCGTTTTTCTGGGATGAAATTACAAAACAAGCACTGGGAAGACTCTGCATTGTGACAGAATTCTCATCCGCAAGCCTGACTGTCGGGCTGCATGCACCCAGGCAGTATCGTATGGTATATTCCGTATTCAGTTCCACAGTGCCATGCTCAAATTGAATAAGAAGGCAGGTGATTCCGCCTGCAATGCTCCTGCTTTTCGCCAAAATCTTCTCCGGATTACCCAATCCATCCGTATCCGACACTGTCTTTCCATTTTCATTTCTGATTTTCACGGACTTTGCGGCAGCTTTTTTCCGCTGCATAACAGCTCTTTTTAAAGCCTCTGCATGATTCTTATAATTCAAGGTTGCCTTCCAGCGAAAATACCGGCAGTCCTTCTCGTAAAATCCGTCCGTGTCAAGATCAAGAAATGCTCTGAAATCTTCTTCCTTTGAAAGATCTAACTCTTTGAAAGGTTCTTCCCCATCTTCATGAAGCGACTGTGGATGTATATACCCAAAGTCTGCTCCATCAAGTTCCCAAAGATCATAACCCTGGGTTATACCACAGGAGGTGGAATAATA
This sequence comes from Lachnospiraceae bacterium, assembly GCA_051877515.1. Taxonomy (GTDB): domain Bacteria; phylum Bacillota; class Clostridia; order Lachnospirales; family Lachnospiraceae; genus XBB1006. Next base: position 536,350 of record JBJEIY010000017.1, read on the forward strand.
ATATGTTACCGCAAGATCCCCCTGGTATACAAGTACCTGATTTAATGTTTCATCCACTGCTTTTCTGGTTTTTTCAGAATCTTTGGACTTATTATAAACCTGATACTGTACAGAATCATCCAGATCGGAATAGAATCCTGCATTACCTTTTTGTTCAAGATGTTTATATGTATAACTCCTTGCACATACAGCCTGTGCCTTGAGAGCTTCTTCCTCATAAGAAGAAGGCATTTCACTGGGAACGACACCATAAAGGTATTCCCGGATTGATAAAACATTTACCACCACATAACCCTGGGGATAACGATAAATCCGAAAGTCTCCTCGATATCCTTCTGACAGCTTTTTCCCGGTTTGATCCGCGAAATAGATCCGTCCTGAATCATCCGCAGGTTTCAAGCGCATATATTGCTCCTCTTTCGGTTCCTTTTCTTCCTTGCAATTGGTCAGTTTCAGCAAATAACCGCTTTCCAGTTTCTTTTCTTTTCCATTCACTTCTGTTTTGGTATAATCTCCTTCAAAAAGAAGATATACCTTCTTTCGGTATGCTGCATCAGCATTTTTCAAAAGAACGGTTACCGTATCCTTATCCTGAAAGGAAAAATCCTGTGTTTTCAATTTCTCTATTGATTTGCCACCAATGATCTTCACAATGCCCAGGATCTTATGATCAAGCAGATATAAAGAACAGGTGAGTCCCTTTCGAAACATTTGAATACCTGTTACTACCTGATAGTCTTTACCGTCTGACACAAGAGTGCCACTTTCCCATTCATTATGATCGGATGAAACTTTCTCAATCGTAATCGTCTGTTCCGTCACCTGATCATCCGGATCCAGAAGGGATAAGATCTGCTCATACAAAGGCTGAAACTCTCCATAAGTCACAACACGATCCGCCTTTGGGCGGTCATAATCCAGATAATCTTTCACTCCAAGATTCTTAAGATACAATTCCAGTTCATCCCAGGAGACGTGTTCCTGCATATCAAGTTCCTGCATATATTGAAACCACTGCTGTTCATCATACTCATAGAAACTCATGAAACTGCTTAGTTGTTTCAATGTAAGATCCCGTTCACTGATCCTGTCCTCATTTTTATACTTTATCAGGAAAACACCCAGCACGAGCAGGAACAACACCAGAAGGGTAAGCAAAAAAAGGATTTTTCTTTTTTGCCTTTTTCCCATTCCTGATTTTTGATATCCTGCCATATGTTTTCTGTATTCGCCCATATACTATACTCTTTCCAAATCGATACTGTCAAATCAGAGAATTCTAAAGAAGCTGCATAGAACTCCTATGCAGCTTCTAAGATCCGTGACAAGTGAGACTGCTTACAGACTCAACTTGTTTTATTTCATTTGTATTTCAAAAACAGCTCCTTGGTACCTTATTACTTCTGTCGTACTCTGAAACCTTGTTTATCCGTATCTTTGTATAACCCAAGGTGCCGTTCCTGCATTTTTGACTCCTAGCCCAAGCTAGGTGGGTGACCGCAGCATAATCTTCTGCCTTCCACCGATTCTTTGTGGCCTGACATCCGATCAGCAATGTAGGAATCCCATAAAAGTAAATGTAGGTTCAAAAATTACAGGGTTGTCGTACATCCCAGGTATCTGATTACATTATAATATGTTTCCGCTGCAGATGCAACCCTTCCCTTGATTTTCCATCCGGATCTGTTTACCCACGTTTTAATTCGAACCAGAACGTGCTCCCTTTTCCAATCTGGCTTTCCACACCGAACCGGGCATTGTGAAGCTTCAGGATATTTTTTACAATTGAAAGACCCAATCCCGTTCCCTGTACCGAACGCTTATGTGTTTTATCTACCTTATAATAGCGTTCCCATACATTTTTTAATTCTGTCTCCGGGATTCCTTCACCGGAATCAGACACCTCTATGCGAACATAATCCTCCAGCAGCTTCTGCCGAACAATCACTCTTTTATCTTCACCGGTATAGTTGATGGCGTTATTAATCAGGTTATATACCACCTGAAAAATCTTATCTTCATCCGCAATCACATAAACATCCTCAGAGGCTTCAAACTCAATCACATAACCTTCCTGTTCCCGCAATTTATTATAACGGTCAAACACCCGACGGATACTCTGTGTAAGATTGTATCTTGTATCCCTTTTTTCTAAAACGCCTGCCTGAAGTTTGGAAATATTCAACAAGTCATTTACCAGATTTGTAAGCCTGTTTGCTTCATCAATGATCACCTGGATGTTTTCCGGTGTATTTTCACCCGGAATATCCCGCATAACTTCTGCATAGCCGGTGATCATGGTCAAAGGTGTTCGCAGATCATGGGAAACATTGGCAACAATTTCATGCTGATACTCCTCGCTCTTACCAAGCTCCTCTGCGGCATAGTTTAGTGTATCCGACAACTCTGCAATCTCTTTATACTGTCTCACGGTAAAATTGGGCGAAAAATCTCCCTCCGCAAGTTTTTTTGCCGACTCATTCATCTGGATAATGGGTTTAGAAACAATATTCGTAACAATGTATCCAATGATCAATGCCAGTAAAAGCAGTACGAATGTGATCACCAACAGCTGGATTTTCAGTGTCTCTACCGTTGAGGTAATAGGTGTCATGACCGAGTTGACCATGAGTACCATTTCATCCTCAAAATTTGGAGAAGATACCAGTGCAACATAAATCACACTTTCTCCCTGCTCCTGTCCCCGGTTCTGATGAAAGCCCTTATTCTTCTCATCTCCCGGTGTAATGGTGTCATCGTCCCCGGTAACATTTTCATCCCCAATAAATGTAATACTATAGTTTCCACAGTTTTCTCTGGCTGCTGACACCAGTTCGCGAAACATAGAGGTTGGCATATTCAGTAAGGAAGAAACCGCATTGTAGTCTGCGTAGAACAGATTCGTTAAGTTCTCGTTGGCAAGCAGTACGGATATGTTGTGTTTTCCGGCGATTTCATTAATTTTGGCATGCAGATCTTCATCCCCGTTCTCCACCATTCTGGTAAGCTGGGCATAGACTTTTTTTGATTCCAGGGTTTTAATGTGCTTATAAAAAGAATTCAGATACACGATCTGGAACAGCCACAGAATTCCGATCAGAATGCCGGAAAACACCATAAGGAAAAAATAGATCTGCCATTTTGCACTAATTTTGCTTCGTTTCAAATTTATATCCAACTCCTCTTAATGTAACCAGATGATCTCTGTATCTGCCAAGCGAATTCCGAAGCAGTTTTATATGCGTGTCCAGAGTCCTGTCATCTCCATAATAATCATATCCCCAAACCTGGGTTATGATCATCTCCCTTGAAAGGGCAATATTGCGATTTTCTACCAGATAAAATAAAAGAGCGTACTCCTTGGGGGACATTTCCACCCGTGTTCCGTCGATGGTGACAGTCCGGGCAGTAAAATCAATTTCCAGTCCGCCTTCTTTAAAGATCTTATGTTCCATCCCCGGAGATTCACTTTTTTCATTTCTCTGCATGATCACTCTTGCTCGCATCATAAGTTCCTTTGGCGAAAAAGGTTTCACCACATAGTCATCAATCCCAATTTCAAATCCATGGATCTTATCATACTCTTCACCTCGTGCAGACAACATCAGAACCGGAATGTCTTTCTTCTCCTTAATGGTGCGAACCGCTGAAAAACCATCCAGCTCCGGCATCATCACATCCATAATGATCAGGTCAAAATCCCGTTCATTACAGATCCGGATTGCTTCCAGCCCATTTTCTGCCTCCGTGATCTCATAACCTTCAAACTCTGCATATTTTTTGATCAATTCTCTGATCCTGGCTTCATCATCTACCACTAAAACCTGATTTGCCACGCTAATCCTCCTTCTTCCAACCTCATTCTCTTTCTTAACTTTACTTTTAGAAAGTGATGGTAACGTGAACATCTCTCATTTTTTTATTATATCTTCCCTGACATTTCTTTGCAACTTCGCAATCTGGAATGATAGCGTAAAGTTGTTGTTGGTTGGAAATAAGTAAGGTACCCCTTAAAGATGT